>NZ_KL647094.1:1189946-1323121 GCF_000725445.1 Pseudomonas sp. AAC
TAGGCTCGCATGCGGTGTTGAAGCAACTGCGGCCCGATTCCGAACACCCGGACGATCGGCGCCTGCAGCGCTGGCTACAACGTCTGGGGCGCAAGGGCGCGGCAGTACGACTGGCCAACCGCAACCTGCGTATCGCCTGGGTGCTGCTGTGCAGCGAACAAACCTACCAGCGCAAGCCGAATGCTTGCCGGGAGATGGAAATGAGCCACTGATCAACGAGTTCCCGCCAACGGGGCGCCAAGTCGCTCCAACCCTTGCTGAAGAACATTGACCCCTGGTCAGACCGTCGCGGATCGATGCCTACGCTCCTACCGGCCTTCGAGGCCTCTTTGTAATCGGCATTCCGCGGGCTTACCCAATGTTGGCCAGAAGCCCGACGTGGCTTCCTCGAACAGGCCTAATACATAGATGCAGTCGGGTTTTCATGTTCAAAAGCGGGTTGACGGTGGGGGTGAGTCCATACATAGGAGCGGGCCCTGCCCGCGATTTCGCGCGCAGGGCGCGCTCCTACAAGGGGATGACGTGGGTGGCGCGGCGTAGGAGCGGATCTCATCCGCGAATCGCGCCGGGGCGTCCGGCTATCGCGGACAAGGTCCGCTCCTACGGCGGGAGGAATACCGTGCCTCCCGGCAACCTGTAGGAGCGGGCCCTGCCCGCGATTTCGCGCGCAGGGCGCGCTCCTACAGGGGAATGACGTGGGTGGGGCAGCCGAAGAGCCCCCGAGCGCCGGGCGCTCAGAGCTTGGTGGGCACCACGAGAATGCCGGCGCGCAGGCCGTTCCTCACCCGCGGGTTGGGGAAGATGATGCGCGCGCCTTTCTCTTCGACGATCCAGCGGGTGCCGCCGATGTCCTCGGCGAGCAGGTAGCCATGGTCCAGCTCGGTGAAGTTGTCCACGGCGTCGTCCAGGTGCAGGCGGAAGTGGTCGCTGTGCTTGATCACCTCGCGGGACACGGCGAACAGCTGCAGGCCGTCCAGCCCGCCCTCCTCCATCGGCGCCTCGGTGCCGTCGACCAGCACCTGCAGCAGCGCCTCCAGGCGGCCCAGGTTGACCACCTGGTTCTGCCCGAACGGCCGCGCCTTGCCCAGCTCCAGGGTGAAGGCCTCGGCGCCCAGGCGGCTGTAGGTGTAGGAGCTGAAGGTGATGCCGGTCTTGTTCTGCAGCAGCACCGCGTCTATCCCGGCGCTGCGCAGGCGCGCCAGCTCCGCGCGGGAATGCTCGCGGCCCTCGCTCCAGGGGTAGAGGGCGAACTGCTCGATCTTCGAGCCGCGGATCGCCGTGTGCAAGTCGTAGTGCAGGCGCTGGCGGCCGTCGCGGGCGAAGAAGGCCGCGGCCAGGCGTTCCAGCTCGGCAGCGCGCAGGGCCTCGCTGCCGCTGCCGTCCTCGTGGCGGCCGCAGAACAGGCGGTTGATGTCCTGTTCCAGGTAGCGTTCGCCGCGGCGCATGGCCTCCGGGTTGCCGAGCAGGAACAGCAGGCGCGCCGCCGGCTTCAGCTCGCCGCGGGCGATGCGCTGGACGAGGCGGTCGAGCAGTTCGATGGGCGCCGTCTCGTTGCCGTGGATACCGGCCGAGAGCAGCAGATCCAGGCCGTTGTCGCGACCGCTGGCGGGGGTCACCTCGAGGGCGCCTTCGGCCAGCCAGTGCAGGCGCGTGCCGTCGGCGGTGAGCTGGATCTTCTCGGTCGGCTCGCGACCGACGAGGGTCAGGTCGAGCAGCTTGCCCAGTGCTAGCATGCGCGGGTCTCCCGGTTGGCCGCCGGCACCTGCGGGCGGCGGCCCCTGCGATCAGTGATGGTCACATCCACAGTCTGGACCATGTTCGTGGACTTCGGCGGCCTCCAGCTCCAGGCTCAGGCTGAGCTGGTTGACCGCCTGCGGGCGGACCACCAGCAGCGGCACCTCGGTGTCCTCCTCGAAGGACTCGGCGTAGATCAGCAGGCCGCCCTTGCCGTCGGCCTCCAGCCACAGGTCGCGGCCCTCCAGGCGGATGGCCAGGCGGGCGCTGTGGGTCTCGCGACGGGCGCCGGTGGCGTCTTCGAGGATCAGCGGAAGGCTTTCGGTGGTCATGATGTTCAACTCATCTGGAAGGGATAGACGGAGCCCAGTTTAAGGATCCGGCTCAGTTCATCCAATGCCGTCCGGCACTCAACCAGCAGTTGCGGGTCGGCCAGGTCGGCTTCGGACAGGCGGTCGCGGTAGTGCTTGTCGACCCAGGCCACCAGGGTGTCATACAGCGCCGGGGTCATGACCACGCCCGGGTTCACCGCGGCCAGCTCGGCCTCGTTGAGCGCCACGCGCAGGCGCAGGCAGGCCGGGCCGCCGCCGTTCTGCATACTCTGCTTGAGGTCGAAGACCTTCACTTCGCGGATCGGCCCGCCCTCGGCGGTCAGGCGCGACAGGTAGTTCCACACGCGCTCGTTCTGCCGGCACTCTTCCGGGACGATCAGCAGCATGCTGCCGTCGGCGCGGCTGAGCAGCTGGCTGTTGAACAGGTAGGACCTGACCGCGTCTTCCACGCTCACCTGGTCGCCCGGCACGCAGACCGGCTGGAAGCGGCCGCCGCGGCGGCCCAGCTTGGCGTCCAGCTCGGCCAGTACCTTGTCGGTGTCGAGGAAGGCGTCCTGGTGGTAGAACAGCACCTCGCCGTTGCCCACGGAAATCACGTCGTTGTGGAACACGCCCTGGTCGATCACCGCCGGGTTCTGCTGGGCGTAGACCACGCCCTCCTCGCCCAGGCCGTGCAGGCGGGCCACCGCCTGGCAGGCTTCGAGGGTCTGCCGCGCCGGGTAGCGCTGCGGCGCCGGGAAGCGGCTGTCGAAGGCGCTGCGGCCGAACACGAAGAACTCCACGCCGGCCTCGCCGTAGCCCTTGCAGAAGCGCGTGTGGTTGGCCGCGCCCTCGTCGCCGAACTGCGCCACCGCTGGCAGCGCCGCGTGGTGGGCGAAGTGTTTCTCGTCGCCGAACATGGCGCCGAGGATGCGGCTGGTGACCGGATGCTCGATGGAGCGGTGGAACTTGCAGTTCAGGTTGGCCGCGGTGAAGTGCACGCGGCCATCGGCGGTGTCGGCGCTGGGGCTGACGGTGGCGGCGTTGGCCGTCCACATGCAGGAGGCCGAGCTGACCGCGGCGAGCAGCGGCATGGCTTCCTTGGCCGCCTTGGCAATGACTTCGGCATCGCTGCCGCTGAAGCCGAGGGCTCGCAGCGAGGCCACGGCCGGGCGCTCCTGCGGGGCGAGCACGCCCTGCTTGAAGCCCATCTCCATCAGCGCCTTCATCTTCGCCAGGCCCTGCTTGGCGGCTTCCTTCGGGTTGGACGCCACCTGGCTGTTGCTCTGCGAGGCGACGTTGCCGTAGGACAGGCCACCATAGTTGTGCGTCGGGCCGACAAGACCGTCGAAGTTCATTTCATGGGCGGTCATCACAGGCTCACTCCCGGAGTCAGGGTTGCAGGCAGGGCAAGGCTTTCGCTTTCCAGCGAGGCCACCGGATAGGCGCAGTAGTCGGCGGCGTAGTAAGCGCTCGGGCGGTGGTTGCCGGAGGCGCCGATACCGCCGAAGGGCGCGCTGCTGGCGGCGCCGGTCAGTTGCTTGTTCCAGTTGACGATGCCGGCGCGGCTGTCGAGCAGGAAGCCCTCGAAGCGCTCGCGGGAATCGGACAGCAGGCCGGCGGCCAGGCCGTACTGGGTGGCGTTGGCTTCGCGCACGGCTTCGTCGAAATCGCCGTAGCGGATGACCTGCAGCAACGGGCCGAAGAACTCTTCGTCCGGGCGCTGCGCCACGCCGCTCACGTCGAGGATGCCGGGAGTCAGCAGGGCCGCGCCTTCCAGCGGCTGGGACATGGCCAGCAGGGCCACCGCGCCGTTGGCCAGCAGGTGCTCCTGGGCCTTGAGCAGGTGCTCGGCGGCGGCCAGGGAGATCACCGAGCCCATGAAGGGCGCCGGCTGCTCGTCGAAGCGGCCGACCTTGATGCTCGCGGTCACCGCCACCAGGCGCGCCAGCAGGGCGTCGCCCCACTCGCCCGCCGGCACCAGCAGGCGCCGCGCGCAGGTGCAGCGCTGGCCGGCGGAGATGAAGGCGGACTGGATGATGGTGTAGACGGCGGCATCGACGTCCTTCACTTCATCGACGATCAGCGGGTTGTTGCCGCCCATCTCCAGCGCCAGGATCTTCTGCGGCTGGCCGCCGAACTGGCTGTGCAGCAGGTTGCCGGTGCGGCTGGAGCCGGTGAAGAACAGGCCGTCGATGTCCGCGTGCGCGGCCAGGGCCACGCCGGTGTCGCGGGCGCCCTGCACCAGGTTGAGCACGCCCGCCGGCAGGCCGGCGTCGATCCAGGCGCGGACGGTCAGCTCGGCGACCTTGGGCGTCAGCTCGCTGGGCTTGAAGATCACGCAGTTGCCGGCCAGCAGCGCCGGCACTATGTGGCCGTTGGGCAGGTGGCCGGGGAAGTTGTAGGGGCCGAACACCGCGACCACCCCGTGCGGCTTGTGGCGCAGCACAGCGCTGGCGTCGGCCAGCGGGCCGCTCTTGATGCCGGTGCGCTCGCGGTAGGCCTGGACCGAGATGGCCACCTTGTTGACCATGCTGGTGACTTCGGTGCCGGCTTCCCACAGCGGCTTGCCGGTTTCCTCGCCGATCGCCCGGGCCAGCTCGTCGCTGCGCGCCTTGAGGGTGGCGGCGAAGGTTTCCAGCACGGTGATGCGCTCTTCCAGCGGACGCCGCGCCCAGGCCGGGAAGGCGGCGCGGGCGGCGGCCACGGCGGCATCGACCTGTGCAGCACTGGCGGCGCAGCCGCTCCAGACCACGGCCTGGCTGACCGGGTCGAGGGATTCCAGGGTAGCGCCCTCGCCCGCCTGCCACTGGCCGGCGATGTAGTGGGTAGTCATCTCTTGTTCTCCTCCGATCCGCGCGGGATCAGCGTTTTCCGGCGGACAGCGGCACCGCGCGCACCGAGGCGCCGGCGGACAGGCGCAGGCGCTTGGCGGTCTGCGCGTCGACCACCAGGGAGCCGGCGGCGACCCGCGCCGGGGCCGCGGCGATGCGGCATTCCTCGCGCTTGCGGTTGTGGATCAGGTAGGGCTCGGCGTCGTCGCCGGGCGTGCCGATGGCCAGCACCAGCGCCTGGCTGTCGGCGATGGCGCGGATCTTCTCGGTCGGCGCCTCGATGGCGGGGCCTGCGTCGAAGATGTCGACGTAGCCCTGGTAGCTGAAGCCCTCGGCCTTGAGCATGGCCAGCGCCGGCTCGGTGTCCGGGTGCACGCGGCCGATCACGTTGCGCGCCTCTTCCGAGAGGAAGCAGGTGTACAGCGGGAACTTCGGCATCAGTTCGGCGATGAAGGCCTTGTTGCCGACGCCGGTCAGGTAGTCCGCCTGGCTGAATTCCATCTTGAAGAAGTGCCGGCCCAGGCTTTCCCAGAACGGCGAGCGGCCGTCGGCGTCGGACATGCCGCGCATCTCGGCGATCACCTTGTCGCCGAACAGCTCGCGGAACTCGGCGATGAACAGGAAGCGCGCCTTGGACAGCAAGCGGCCGTTGAGGCCCGTGCGGTGGTCGGCATGCAGGAACAACGAGCACAGCTCGGACTGCCCGGTGAGGTCGTTGGCCAGGAACAGCGTGGGGATCTCGCGGTGGATGCCCAGTTCCTGGGAGGCGCTGACGGTGAGGCCGACGCGGTAGTTGTACCAGGGCTCGCGCAGGCCGACGGCGCCGGCCACGGCGGAGATGCCGACGACCTTACCGGCATCGTCCTCGAGGACGAACAGGTAGTCGGCGTCGGCGCGCTCGGCTTCGCCGCGGAAGGCCTTCTCGGCCCAGCCGACGCGGTGCGCCAGGCGCTGTTCGTTGGCCGGCAGCGTGGTCAGCCCGGTGCCGGTGCTGCGCGCCAGTTCGATGAGGGCCGGCAGGTCGGCGCTGGTGACAGGACGAACGATCATATTCACTCCGTTCAAGCTATGAGCCAGAAGCCGGAAGCTGGAAGTTGAAAGCGCTGAGCCTCCAGCTTCCGGCTTCTGGCTTCCAACTCGTTAAACCGCTACCAGACGCACGCTGGCGCCTTCGCCGATGCCCAGGGCCTCGGCGGTTTCGGCGCTGAGGGTCACCGGCTTGCCGGGCACCCAGTCCAGCTCGGCGACCAGGGCGCGGTAGTCCTGCAGCAGGCCGTTGGTGACCAGGTAGCTGCGGGTGGCCTTGGGCACCTCGCCGATGCGCACCGGCACCAGGCGGCTCTGGGCGATGGAGCGGATGCCCGAGGTGCGCGCATGCAGGGTCGGGCCGCCATCGAAGATGTCGATGTAGTTATCGGTCTCGAAGCCTTCGCGCATCAGGATGTCGAAGGTGATCTGCGCCCGCGGGTGCACCTGGCCCATGGCTTCCTGGGCCTCGTCCGGCAGCAGCGGCACGTAGATCGGGTAGTGCGGCATCAGCTCGGCGAGGAAGGTGCGGCTCTTCAGGCCCGAGAGCTTCTCGGCCTCGCTGTAGTTGAGGTCGAAGAAGTTGCGCCCCACGGCGTTCCAGAACGGCGATTCGCCCTGCTCGTCGCTGTAGCCGACGATCTCGGTGACCACGGCGTCGGCGAAGCGCTCCGGGTGGCTGGCCATGAACAGCAGGCGGCCGCGGGAGTTGAGCTCGGCGATGGGCGTGTTCACCAGCTCGCGCTGCACGTAGAAGCTGGTCAGCAGGCTGTTGCCGGTGAGGTCGTGGCACAGCGAGAGGACGTGGATCTTGTTGTGGATCTTCAGCTCGCGGGAGGCGTGCACGAAGGTCTCGTTGCGGAAGCTGTAGAAGGGCTCGGAGAAGCCGGCCGAGGCGACTATGGCCGAGCAGCCGACCAGTTGCCCGGTCTGCGTGTCCTCGAGGACGAAGAAGTAGCTTTCCTCGCCGTTGTAGCTGACTTCGGCGGCGAACGAGGCCTCCGAGGCCAGGATCTTTTCCTTCAGCCGTTCCGCGTCGTCCGGCAGCGACGTGACGCCGACCGGGCTGTCCGCGGCGAGACGCTGCACCTGCTGCAGGTCGGCCGCTTGGGCGGGGCGCATCACCAGCATGGCGTCACTCCTCTAACCAGACAAAACCATATGAACTTCCCCGTCGCGTCGCGGGCACGGCACAGCCTGCGCCAACGCATTCGGGGCCTGCGAAAAACGGCCGGGCAAGCCGGCCGCATCGAACCGGCGCCGGCGGGATGCCCGGCGCCGTACTGCGGATCAGCCGCGGGTGAGCTTGGCCACCGCGCGCTCCAGGCGATCCAGGCCTTCGTCGATGTCGGCGTCGTCGATCACCAGGCTGGGCGCGAAGCGCACCACGTCCGGGCCGGCCTGGAGGATCATCAAGCCTTCCTTCTCGGCGGCGTTGAACACGTCCTTGGCCTTGCCCTTCCAGGCATCGGCCAGCACCGCGCCGATCAGCAGGCCGAGGCCGCGGACCTGGGTGAAGATGCCGTATTCCTGTCCGAGCTTCTCCAGGCGCGCCTTGAAGCGCTCGTGCTTGGCGCGCACGCCTTCGAGCACTTCAGGCGTATTGATCACATCGAAGGCCGCGCCGGACACCGCGCAGGCCAGCGGGTTGCCGCCGTAGGTGGTGCCGTGGGTGCCAACGACCAGGTGTTCGGCGATCTTCGCGGTGGTCAGCATGGCGCCGATGGGGAAACCGCCGCCCAGGCTCTTGGCGCTGGAGAGGATGTCCGGGACCACGCCGTAGTGCTGGTAGGCGTAAAGGTAGCCGGTACGGCCGAAACCGCTCTGCACTTCGTCGAAGATCAGCAGCGCGCCGTTGTCGTCGCACAGCTTGCGCACGCCTTCCAGGTAGGCCTTGTCGGCCGGCAGCACGCCGCTCTCGCCCTGCACCGGCTCGATGATGACCGCGCAGGTCTTGTCCGAGATGGTGGCCTTGAGCGCGTCCAGGTCGTTGAACGGGATATGGGTGATGCCTTCGACCTTCGGCCCGAAGCCGTCGGAGTACTTGGCCTGGCCGCCGACGTTGACGGTGAACAGGGTGCGGCCGTGGAAGCTGTTGACCATCGAGATGATCTCGTACTTCTCAGGACCGTAGACGTCATGGGCGTAGCGGCGCGCCAGCTTGAGCGCGGCCTCGTTGGCCTCGGCGCCGGAGTTGGCGAAGAACACCCGCTCGGCGAAGGTGGCGTCGATCAGCTTCTGCGCCAGGCGCAGGGCCGGCTCGTTGGTGAACACGTTGGACACGTGCCAGATCCTGTTGGCCTGCTCGGCCAGCGCGCCCACCAGCGCCGGGTGGCAGTGGCCCAGGGAGTTCACGGCGATGCCGCCGGCGAAGTCCACCAGCTCGCGGCCGCTCTGGTCCCAGACTCGCGAACCCTGCCCACGCACCGGAATGAAAGCGGCCGGGGAGTAGTTGGGGACCATCAGCTGGTCGAAGTCGGAGCGTTGTACCTGAGCGAGCGGAGCGGACATCGGTGTTCTCCTGCCTGGTGAGGCGGCTATCGATGGAAGGATTGTAGGGACGAAAAACCGGTTGGCATTGCCGCCAAGCGACAACTTCTTATAGCGCCAACCCGTGGATTTCCGAGGCTTTCGGAAATGCGACAGAAAGCGTCGGTAAGGCGCAGTGTAAAGCCAGGGCGGGCCTGCGTGTACAAGGCGCGGGGGAATTTGTTCGATGGTCGGACGGGGGAAGGTTGGGTGGGGTTTTCGTGGGAGCGAGAGGACGCCTGGCCCTTCCCCTTCGGGGCGTTCGGTGTTGCCGGGAAATCCCGATTGTTCGCGAGCAAGCTCGCTCCTACGAAAAGCCCACGCAGCACCGCGCTTGCTCTTGTAGGAGCGAGCTTGCTCGCGAAGGGGGTTCCCCGGTGGCTACGGTGCCTTGGCTCGGCTCCGCCCCTCTCCCCAACCCTCTCCCTGAAGGGAGAGGGGGCTTGTCCGTGCCGAGAGGAGGCATGGTTTCAGCCGGTAATTTCTGTGCTAGCCGGCTAACGCCGAAACATCAGCATCTGCCCAACGGTCCCCTCTCCCTTCAGGGCGGGGCGCGCAGCCGAGGGCTAGGGAGAGGGAACGCGGCCAAGCCCAACACCAGCGTAACCGGGAGCCTCCCCCACTCAGCTCACCCCCGCTCCCCAGGCACCGGCGCACCATCGGCAGCACCCTGCCCACGACGCTGGTTCCGGTCCTCGCGCGGGGTAACGCCAAAGAAATTGCGGTACGCACTGGAGAAGTGCGGCCCACTGGAGAACCCGCAGGACAGGCCGATCTGGATGATCGACTTGCTGGTCTGCATGAGCATCTGCCGCGCGCGGTTCAGGCGCAGTTCCAGGTAGTACTGGCTGGGCACGCGGGTCAGGTATTGCTTGAAGATGCGCTCCAGCTGGCGGCGCGACACGCAGACGTGCTGGGCGATCTCGTCGGTGGTCAGCGGCTCTTCGATATTCGCTTCCATCAGCAGCACCGCCTGGGTGAGCTTCGGGTGGCTGGAGCCGAGGCGGTTCTTCAGCGGGATGCGCTGGCGCTCGCTGCCCTCGCGGATGCGCTCGACCACCAGTTCCTCGGACACCGCGCCGGCCAGTTCCGCGCCGTGGTCGCGGGACAGCACCGCCAGCAGCAGGTCGAGCACGGCCATGCCGCCGCAGGCGCTGAGGCGGTCGCGGTCCCACTCGAACAGGTGGTTGGTGGCGATGACCTTGGGGTAGCGCTCGGTGAAGTCGTCGTGCCAGCGCCAGTGCACCGCGGCGCGGTAGCCGTCGAGCAGGCCGAGCTGGGCCAGCGGGTAGATGCCGGCGGACAGCGCACCGACGCTGGCGCCGCCGCGGGCCAGTTGCTTGAGCGCGGCGGCCAGCGGCGCGGAGACCTGCTGCGGCGCCTCGTCGGCGACCAGGAAGATGCGCTGGCACTGCTCCAGCACGCCCTGCCAGGCCTGCCCCGGCAGGCGCCAGCCGTCGCCCTCGGCGGGCTGCTCGGCGTTCATGAACACCGGGTCGTAGAGCGCTTCGGGGTGCAGGCGCCGGGCGACCCGCAGGGCCTCCTCGGCGAGCGCCAGGGTCAGCGCGCGGGTCTGGGGCCAGAGCAGGAAACCGATGCGTTGGGCAGTCATGCGGAGGCTTCTGTCGACTTCGTCGGGGGACAGCTTACTTCAAGCTGCCGGAAAGGAACTGCTTGAGGCGGTCCGATTGAGGATTTGCCAGGACTTCCTTCGGGCACCCGCGCTCTTCCACCAGGCCCTTGTGCAGGAACACCAGCTGGTTGGAGACCTCGCGGGCGAAACCCATCTCGTGGGTCACCACCACCATGGTGCGGCCTTCCTGGGCCAGGTCCTGCATGACCTTGAGCACCTCGCCGACCAGCTCCGGGTCCAGCGCCGAGGTCGGCTCGTCGAACAGCATCACCTCCGGCTCCATGGCCAGGGCGCGGGCGATGGCCACGCGCTGCTGCTCGCCGCCGCTCATGTGCGCCGGGTAGGCGTCCTTGCGGTGCGCCACGCCGACCTTGGCCAGGTAGTGCTCGGCCTTCTCCAGGGCTTCCTTCT
Source organism: Pseudomonas sp. AAC (assembly GCF_000725445.1). Lineage (NCBI taxonomy): Bacteria > Pseudomonadati > Pseudomonadota > Gammaproteobacteria > Pseudomonadales > Pseudomonadaceae > Pseudomonas > Pseudomonas sp. AAC. Next base: position 1,200,425 of record NZ_KL647094.1, read on the forward strand.
TCGGCACGCCGAGCACGTGCACGGGCGCCTCGATGACGTTGTCCAGGGCGCTCATGTGCGACCACAGGTTGAAGTGCTGGAACACCATCGACAGCCGCGAGCGCATGCGCTGCAGCTGGCGGGTGTCGGCGGCCTTGAGCGCGCCGTCCTTGCTCGGCAGCAGCTTCAGTTCCTCGCCGTTGAGCAGGATCTTGCCGGCGTGGGGCTGCTCCAGCAGGTTGATGCAGCGCAGGAAGGTGCTCTTGCCCGAGCCGGAGGAGCCGATGATGCTGATCACGTCGCCCGCTTTCGCCGCCAGGGAAACGCCCTTGAGCACTTCGTGGGTGCCGTAGCGCTTGTGCAGGTCTTGGATTTCCAGTTTGTACATGTCGGTTACTCGAATTCAGTCGTTGATCAGCCGGCCCGTACGGAACGGCTCGCGCCCGGCCACCTTGGCCATCCAGTGTCCCGCCAGCGCATAGCGCCCCCGCTCCAGGGCGAAGAGCACGCCGGCGGTCCCGGCGTGAACGGTGCTGATCTTGTCGTTCAGCGGGTCCACCACCTCGAACAGCGCCTCGCCCTTCTCCACCCAGTCGCCGGCGCGGCGCAGGAAGCTGACCACCCCGGCATGGGGCGCGGCGAGGTATTCGGTGCCCTCGAAGGGCATGCCTTCGCAGCATTCGGCCGGCGCTTGCGGCCATTCGCCGGCGATCAGCCCCTGTTCGGCGAGGAAGGCCAGGATCGCTTCGGCGTTGGCGCGCGCCTGCTCGACGCGGGTGTCGCCCATGCTGCCCAGCTCGACCGTGGTGGCCATGCATGCCGCCGGCACGGCGGCCTGTGGATAAGCACGGGCCAGGCGCAGCCAGGGCAGCGAGCAGGACTCGTCGAAGGAGTTGCCGCCGGAATCCTCGGCCAGCAGCGCCACGCCCGCCTTCAGCCGTGCGGCCAGGGAACGCCATTGCGGCCAGTGCTGGGGAATGGCGTAAAGGTGGATGCAGGCCTCGAAGTCGCAGTGCAGGTCGAGCACCACGTCGGCGTCGCAGGCGTGGCGCAGCAGCAGGCGCTGCATGGCTTGCAGCTCGGAGGTGGCCGGCGCCAGCGCGTCGAGGACTTCGCGCATCTGCTGGCGGATCAGTTGCACGTTGGCCTCGGCATCGGTGCCCAGCCGGCCGGCGATGCGCGGCTCGACCTGGGATGCCAGGTCGACGAAGCCGCGGTTGAAGTTCTGCCCGCTGTTCGCCTCGAAACGCCCGAGGTGGCTGGCCTGCAGCCACTGGCCGAGGCCGATGGGGTTGGCCACCGGCACCAGTTCCACCGTGCCCAGCAGGCGGCCTTCGGCCTCCAGTGCGGCCAGGCGCAGCTTCAGTTCCCAGGCGGTGCGCATGCCCGGCAGCTCGTCGGCGTGCAGGCTGGCCTGGATGTAGGCCTTGCGCGGGCCGGCGCCATAGCGGAACACGCTCAGGCGGCGTTCGCTGCCAAGGCTGGCACAGGGCAACAGGTGATCGATGCGTTGCATGTTCCCCTCCTCCGCCTCAGTGCTTGCGCGGCGCCAGGTAGGCCAGCCAGCGGCGTTCGGCGGCCTTGAACAGGCGCACCAGGATCAGCGTCAGGATCAGGTAGAAGACCCCGGCGGTGATGAAGGCCTCGAACGGCAGGTAGTACTGCGAGTTGACGGTGCGCGCGGCGCCGGTGATGTCCACCAGGGTGACGATGGAGGCCAGGCTGGTGGTCTGCAGCATCATGATCACCTCGTTGCTGTACTGCGGCAGCGCGCGGCGCAGCGCCGAGGGCAGGAGGATGCGGCGGTACATCTTCAGGCGCGACATGCCCATGGCCTTGGCCGCCTCGATCTCGCCATGGGGCGTGGCCTTGAGGCTGCCGGCGAGGATTTCCGCGGTATAGGCGCTGGTATTGATGGCGAAGGCCAGGCAGGCGCAGAAGCTGGCGTTGGACAGCCAGGGCCAGAACACGCTGTTGCGCACCGCCTCGAACTGGGCCAGGCCGTAGTAGATCAGGAACAGCTGCACCAGCATGGGCGTGCCGCGGATCACGTAGGTGTACAGCCAGGCCGGCAGGTTCACCGCCGGGCGCTTGGACACCCGCATCAGCGCCAGCGGCACGGCCAGCAGCAGGCCCACGGCCAGGGAGATCAGCAGCAGCTTGAGGGTCACCAGCAGGCCGCCGAAGTACAGCGGCAGGTTTTCCCAGATGACGGTGTAGTCGAAGATCATCGCGTGGCTCCCCTTACAAATCCGCGACCTTGACGCCCACCGAGTAGCGGCGCTCGAGCAGGCGCAGCAACAGCAGCGAGACGCTGGTCACCACCAGGTAGAGGGCGGCGACGAACAGGTACCAGGTGAACGGCTCGCGGGTGGCGTCCGCGGCCTGCTTGGCCTTGAACATCATGTCCTGCAGGCTGACCACCGAGATCAGCGCGGTGGCCTTGACCAGCACCAGCCAGTTGTTGGTGAAGCCGGGGATGGCCAGGCGGATCATCTGCGGCACCTGCACGCGGAAGAACACCTGCAGGTGGCTCATGCCGTAGGCGAAGCCGGCCTCGGCCTGGCCCTTGGGGATGGCCATGAAGGCGCCGCGGAAGGTTTCCGAGAGGTAGGCGCCGAAGATGAAGCCGAGGGTGCCGACGCCGACGACGAAGGGGTTGAGGTCGATGTAGTCGTCGTGGCCCAGCAGCGGCGCGACGCGGTTCACCAGGTCCTGGCCGCCGTAGAAGATCAGCAGGATCAGCACCAGGTCGGGTACGCCGCGGATCACCGTGGAGTAGGCGTCGCCGCACCAGGCCAGCCACCTGACCGGCGACAGGCGGAAGGCCGCGCCGACCAGGCCGAGCACCGCCGCCAGGGCCATCGACAACAGGGCGAGCTGGAGGGTCAGCCAGGCACCATCGACGATGGTGGCCGCGTAACCGTTGAACATGCTCAGTACCTCATTGCAACCGTTCGCCGCCACGGCGAATGCAGATCGTCAGACGTCGCGCAGCAAGCGCGGCGCGCCCAATAAAAAAGTGGCACAAACAGCAGGGACCGTTACCGTTTCGTCACGGCCGCGACGGAACAATTTTTTGCGCGGGGCAAGGTGCACGCGTCACGGCTCGGTCATCCCAGATGAACAGCGAGCGAGGCCCCCGCACAAAAAATAGCCCGTCCCTTCGGGTTGCGCGGCAAATGACACCATGCGTCGTTGCGGGATTTGGCAAGGGAACACCATTGCCTGCATCCCGCGCCTAGCCTGGCGTCATTTGTCACAGCAACGCGACTCGCGCCGAAACGGCAACGGTCCCCGGGCCTCGGCCCGGGTTTGCGCCACTTTCCGGTCAGGGATCAGTTCGAGCCGTAGACGTCGAACTTGAAGTACTTGTCCTGGACCTGCTTGTACTTGCCGTTGGCACGCAGCGCGGCGATGGCCGCGTTGAACTTGCCGGCCAGGGCGCTATCGCCCTTGCGCACGGCGATGCCCACGCCTTCGCCGAAGTACTTCTCGTCGGTCAGTTGCGGGCCGACGAAGGAGAAGCCCTTGCCGGCGTCGGTCTTGAGGAAGCCGTCGTCGAGGTTGACCGAGTCGGCGACCACGGCGTTCACGCGGCCGGCCACCAGGTCCATGTTGGCTTCCTGCTGGGAGTTGTAGCGCACCACTTCCACGCCGGCCGGGGTCAGCTCGCCGGAAGCGTAGCGGTCCGCGGTGCTGCCGCGCAGCACGCCGACCTTCTTGCCCTTGAGGTCGGTCAGCGGGTCGTTCAGCGCCGAGCCTTCCTTCATCACGTAGCGGGCCGGGGTGTTGTAGTACTTGTTGGTGAAGTCCACGGACTTCTTGCGCTCGTCGGTGATGGTCATCGACGAGAGGATGGCGTCGATCTTGCGCACTTTCAGCGCCGGGATCAGGCCGTCGAACTCCTGCTCGACCCAGGTGCACTTGACCTTCATCTCTTCGCACAGGGCGTTGCCGATGTCGACGTCGAAGCCGGCCAGTTGGCCATCGGGGGTCTTGAAGGAGAACGGCGGGTAGGCCGCTTCGATGCCGATACGCACGGGCTTGTCGTCGGCGTGGGCCATAGCGGTGATAGCGGAGAGCGCCAGCGCGCCGAGAAGTGCGAACTTCTTCATCAGTAACTCCTTCGAGGGTAGGACTTCGATTGGCAGGAGAAAGGGGTTGGCCCAGGCTGCCCGTGCAGAAGTGAAGGTTATTGTCGTCTGCGCGCATTGCCGTGGCGGGTTTCTCGTGGAAAACCACGCCATCCAGGGTGAGCGGCATTCTAGCGACAGCCCCTGGGCGGTTATTTCTTCAATGCGACAACTAATTATAGAAGCACCGGAGAGCGGGCTCCGACATCTTGACGGGGCGGATTTTAGGTGATCAAGGCGGGAAGAGTAAAACTAATTTTCATTGCAGGTATCGAGCCAATTAATGGACACCTCAATGAATACGCGGCCTCCAGCCCGGGGGTAGTTTTCTGGAGTTCAGAAAAGGCGCATAGAAAGCGTGCGAAATGTTTCCAGGCGCCTCATTTTGTCGCAGCGTGGCGGGAGGTGTTACCGCTTGTGCAAAGGCCGGTCCCTACCCTGTCGTTCTGAATCTGACCTGGCGGACTTCTTCTCGGAGAGTGGTTCGCCATTGCCAGGACGCATCGTCGCCAGCTCTTCAAACCCTTCCAGTAGCTCGGCAAAAATATCGCGCTTTCTCGTCATGCTGATCTCCCATCCAGAATCATGAATCCTGCATGGCATGCGTCATGGTGAACGATCGAAAACGGACGAAACGGCGGTAGGAGTGGTCTATCAGCCCTCAGGAAACCGCCTTGGCAATCAACCTGTAGGATCTCATCCGCGAATCGCGCCGGGACGGTCGGCTATCGCGGACAAGGTCCGCTTACAGTTCCAGGGAAGCCCCGTAGGATGGGTTGAGCGAAGCGATACCCATCACCGCCACCGCATGGGTTTCGCAAGCTCAACCCATCCTACGAAGAGCACCTCGGCGCAGCCGGCAAGACAGTTGCTCCTACGTTACAGGCGAGCATGGCTCCTACGAAGAGCATTCTGGCTCGGTCTGTCCTACAGTGGAAGAAAGAAAAACGCCCCGGCAAGCCGGGGCGTTTTTCGTTGCGGAGGCGGATCAGGCGGCTTTCATCGCCCGGTGGGTGTCCACCAGGTGCTGCACCACGCCCGGGTCGGCCAGGGTGGAGATGTCGCCCAGGGCGTCGTACTCGGCGGTGGCGATCTTGCGCAGGATGCGGCGCATGATCTTGCCCGAGCGGGTCTTCGGCAGGCCCGGGGCCCACTGGATGACGTCCGGGGTGGCGATCGGGCCGATCTCCTTGCGCACCCAGGCCTTGAGTTCCTGGCGCAGCTGCTCGTTGGCTTCCTCGCCGGCGTTCAGGGTGACGTAGACGTAGATGCCCTGCCCCTTGATGTCGTGCGGCACGCCGACCACCGCGGCCTCGGCCACTTTCGGGTGGGCGACCATGGCGCTCTCGATCTCGGCGGTGCCCATGCGGTGGCCGGAGACGTTGAGCACGTCGTCGACGCGGCCGGTGATCCAGTAGTAGCCGTCCTCGTCGCGGCGGGCGCCGTCACCGGTGAAGTACATGCCCTTGAAGGTCTTGAAGTAGGTGTCGACGAAGCGGTCGTGGTCGCCGAACAGGGTGCGCGCCTGGCCCGGCCAGGAGTCGAGGATCACCAGGTTGCCCTCGGCCGCGCCCTCGATGATGTTGCCCAGGTTGTCCACCAGCGCCGGCACCACGCCGAAGAACGGCTTGGCGGCGGAGCCCGGCTTCAGCGCGTGGGCGCCCGGCAGCGGGGTCATCAGGCAGGCGCCGGTCTCGGTCTGCCACCAGGTATCGACGATCGGGCAGCGCGACTGGCCGACGGTCTCGTAGTACCACTGCCAGGCTTCCGGGTTGATCGGTTCGCCCACCGAGCCCAGCAGGCGCAGGCTGGAACCGTCGGCGCCTTCGACCGCGGCCTTGCCCTCGGCCATCATGGCGCGGATGGCGGTGGGCGCGGTGTAGAGGATGTTGACCTTGTGCTTGTCGACGATTTTGGCGACGCGGGTGATGTCCGGGTAGTTCGGCACGCCTTCGAACAGCACGGTGGTGGCGCCATTGGCCAGCGGGCCGTAGACCACGTAGCTGTGGCCGGTGACCCAGCCGATGTCGGCGGTGCACCAGAAGACCTCGCCGGGGCGGTAGTCGAACACCCGCTCATGGGTCAGCGAGGCGTACACCAGGTAGCCGCCGGTGGTGTGCAGCACGCCCTTGGGCTTGCCGGTGGAGCCGGAGGTGTAGAGGATGAACAGCGGGTCCTCGGCGCCCATTTCCTTCGGCGCGCAGGTGGTGCCGGCGACCTTCATCAGGTCTTCGTACCAGACGTCGCGGTGCGCGTTCCACTTGATGTCCGAACCGGTGCGCTTGCAGACGATGATCTTCTGCACGCTGTTGGTTTCCGGGTTGGTCAGGGCGTCGTCGACGTTGGCCTTGAGCGGGGTCTTCTTGCCGCCGCGCACGCCTTCGTCGGCGGTGATCACGATCTTCGAGCGGCAGTCGATGATGCGCCCGGCCAGGGCTTCGGGGGAGAAGCCGCCGAACACCACGGAGTGGATGGCGCCGATGCGGGTGCAGGCGAGCATGGCCACCACGGCTTCCGGGATCATCGGCATGTAGATGGTCACCACGTCGCCGCGGTGCACGTCCTGGCCGCGCAGGGCGTTGGCGAACTTGCAGACCTGCTCGTGCAGTTGGCGGTAGGTGATTTCCTGGTGCTCGGACGGGTCGTCGCCTTCCCAGATGATCGCCAACTGGTCGCCGCGCTCGGCGAGGTGACGGTCCAGGCAGTTGTAGGAAACGTTGAGCGTGCCGTCGGCGAACCACTTGATGTCGACGTGGTGGTCGTCGAAGGAGGTCTGCTTGACCTTGGTGAAGGGCTTGATCCACTCCACCCGCTGGGCCTGCTCGCGCCAGAAGCCGTCGGGGTTGACCACCGACTGCTGGTACAGCTTCTTGTAGCTGGCTTCGTCGGTCAGGGTATTGGCGGCCACTTCGGGACGCACGGGATACACGGATGCCGCACTCATGACGCATTACCTCGGTTCGGAGTGTTGTTCTTGTTGGGACCAAGTTGTAACGGCCGGGGTGCGCAGCGGCCATACGACCATGGTCTTACCAATCCTTAGTCGTAGTGATAGGCCCCATCAGCCCGGCCGACGGGGCCTGCGGCAATGCGTCACATGCCCAGCGCCTGCGGCAGCGCGAGGGAGATGAAGGGCACGTAGGTGACCAGGATCAGGAACAGCAGCAGGATCATCAGCCAGGGCGTCGCCGCGCGGACCACCCCGGTCAGCGGCATGCCGGTCACCGCCGAGGTGACGAACAGGTTGAGGCCGACCGGCGGCGTGATCAGGCCGATCTCCATGTTCACCACCATGATGATGCCCAGGTGGATCGGGTCGATGCCCAGCTGCATGGCGATCGGGAACAGGATCGGCGCCAGGATCAGGATGATCGCCGAGGGTTCCATGAAGGCCCCGGCCACCAGCAGCACCAGGTTCACCACCAGCAGGAACTGCCAGGGCCTGAAGCCCTGGTCCAGGACCCAGGCGGTGATCTGCTGGGGAATCTGCTCGGTGGTCAGCACGTGGGCGAAGAGCATGGCGTTGGCGATGATGAACATCAGCATGATCGACAGCTTGCCCGACTCCAGCAGCACCCGCGGCACTTCGCGGATGCGCAGGTCCCGGTACACGAAGATCGCCACCAGGCCGGCATAGACCGCCGCCACCGCGGCCGCCTCGGTCGGGGTGAACATCCCGGTGTAGATGCCGCCGAGGATGATCACGATCAGCAGCAGGCCCCAGAGCGCCTCGCGGGCCGAGCGCAGCCATTCGCCCAGGCTGGCCCGCGGCAGCGCCGGCAGCTTGCGGTAGCGCGCCACCAGGTAGATCGCCACCATCAGCACCACGCCCAGCAGTATCCCGGGGATCACGCCGGCCATGAACAGTTTGCCCACCGACTGCTCCGTGGCGGCGGCGTACACCACCATGACGATCGACGGCGGGATGAGGATGCCCAGGGTGCCGGCGTTGCAGATGATGCCGGCGCCGAACGCCTGCGGGTAGCCGGAACGGACCATGCCGGCGATGGCGATGGAACCGACCGCGGCCACGGTGGCGGGGCTCGAGCCGGACAAGGCGGCGAACAGCATGCACGCCAGCACTGCGCCGATGGCCAGCCCGCCGCGGATGTGGCCGACGCAGGCATTGGCGAAGTCGATCAGCCGGCGGGCCACGCCACCGGTGGTCATGAAGGCGCCGGACAGCAGGAAGAACGGGATCGCCAGCAGCGTGTAGTGCTCACTGGTCTCGAACAGCTTGATCGCCAGCGAACGCACCGAGTCGGGGCTGAACAGCATGATGGTGATCGAGCCGGCCAGGCCGAGCGAAGCGGCGATCGGCACGCCGATGAACATCAGTACGAAGAGCAGGAGGAACAGGAACAGAACGGTCATTGGCTGCGGCCCTCGTCTTCCTTGACCTTCAGTGCGTCGGCGGCCTCGTCGGCGAGTCCCAGGCCGGTCTGCTGGCCGCGCAGGATGCGCACGAGGATCTCGAGGAAGCGGATGAACACCAGGGCGTAGCCCAGCGGCACGATCAACGCGATGTGCCATTGGCGGATGCCATAGTGGCCCAGGTCCTCGGCGCCGATGCCGGCGATGAACAGGGTGCGCACCCAGTCGAAGCTGCCGACGGCGATCAGCCCGGCATACCCCAGGCAGCACAGGCAGGCGACCAGGCCGATGAGGCGTTGCAGCGGGCGCGGCGCGAGCCGGACCAGGGCGTCGACACCGATGTGGCCGGCGGTGCGCACACCATAGGCCAGGCCGAAGAAGATCAGCCAGGCGAACAGCGCCTTGGTCAGGGCGACGCTCCAGGTCATGGACTGGGCCAGGCCGATGATGAAGTCGCCGATGGCGAACAGCGCCTCGCTGCCGGCCTCCCAGCGGTCGGCCAGGCTGTAGAACGGGGTGTAGAGGTTGTTGAGGATCACGTAGACGAAGGTGACCAGGGTCATGGCCGCCAGCAGGAAGGCGATGAAGCCCTCCTCGAAGTGATCCCAGGCGCGCCGAAGGGCCGTCATGGAAGTCTCCGTAGGCTGTGGTAGTGGGCTCGTGCGGGTGCTGCGGGCGCGGGCGGCGAACGCTGCCCGGCCCGCGCGTGGCTCAACCCTGGTTGGCGTCCTGGGCGGCCTTGATCAGGTCGGCGCCGATGTCGCCCTCGAACTTCTTCCACACCGGCTGCATCGCCTCGCGCCAGTCGGCGCGCTGCTGCGGGGTCAGTTCGATGATCTCGGAGGTGCCGGAGGCGGCGATCGCCTGCTTGGCGTCCTGGTTGAGCTTCGCGGCGTGCTGGTTCACCGACACCGTGACCTCGTCGAGGATCGCCTGCAACTGGGTGCGGATGTCCGCCGGCAAGCCGTTCCAGAACCTGGTGTTGGTGATGACCATGTAGTCGATCAGGCCGTGATCGGACTCGGTCATGTATTTCTGCACCTCGTTGACCTTCTGGCTCTCGTAGTTCGACCAGGTGTTCTCGGTGCCGTTGACCACGCCGGTCTGCAGGCCCTGGTAGACCTCGGCGAAGGACATCTTGCGCGGATTGGCGCGCACCGCCTTGAACTGCTCCTCCAGCACCGCGGAGGCCTGCACGCGGAACTTCAGGCCGCGGGCATCGCGGGGCTCGCGCAGCGGCTTGTTGGCCGACATGACCTTCAGGCCGTTGTGCCAGTAGGCCAGGCCGGTGATGCCCTTGTCCTCCATCGAGGTCAGCAGCTTGCGCCCGGCCGGGCCGGCCTGAAAGCGGTCGACGGCGGCCATGTCATCGAACAGGAACGGCAGGTCGAAGATCTGCAACGGCTTGGCGTACTGCTCGAACTTGGCCAGCGACGGCGCCAGCATCTGCACGTCGCCCAGCAGCAGCGCCTCCATCTCCTTGCCGTCGCCGAACAGCGAGGAGTTCGGGTACACCTCCACCCGCACCTTGCCGGGCAGGCGCTCCTCGACCAGCTTCTTGAACAGCAGCGCGCCCTGGCCCTTGGGCGTGTTGTCCGCGACCACATGGGCGAACTTGATGACCACAGGGGCATCGGCAGCGTGCGCCATAGCGGCGCCAAGCACCATCAGGGCGCCCAGCAGCGCCCGCAGCTTCGAACCAAACATTGCTTCACCCTCGGTTTGTTCTTGTATCGGTGAGACCGGCCGCCGGGCGGCCTGGGCAACCCAGACTGACGCAGCGGCAGCGTTCGGTGAATTCACCTTTTCCCAAGGCAGCGTTCGGCAGATCGGAATGCGGCTACGAAAAGTCCCACAACCGGCCGTGGTGAGGCATTTGTGAAAAAGCACGCCGCCCGGGCGGGCGGCGCGATTCAGGCGGTCTGGCGCCTCAGTTGGGCAGGCGCGCGCTGTGCTCGAGCATCAGCTGCTCGTCCTCGGCGAGCATGCCGGGGATGCAGTCGCGGAGGAATTCGACCCAGGTGCGGATCTTCGCATCGAGGAACTGCCGCGACGGGTAGAGCGCGTAGATGTTCAGGTGGAACAGGCTGTAGCCGGGCATCACTCGCACCAGGCTGCCGTTGCGCAGGCCCTCCACCGCCGAGTACACCGGCAGCGCGCCTATGCCCATGCCGGCCACCACCGCCTCGGTCAGGGCGTCGGCGGTGTTGACCTGGAAGTGGGTATGGTCGATGTGCGCCAGCTCCTCGCCGTCCGGGCCGTGGAACAGCCACTTGTCCAGCGACATCACGCTGTTCACCAGGCGCAGGCAGCGGTGCGCGGCCAGTTCCGCCGGCACCTTGGGCGAGCCATGTCGCGTCACGTAGGCGGGCGCCGCGCAGAGCACGCTGTGGGTCTGCCCCAGGCGCTTGGAGACGAAGCCGGAGTCGGGCAGCTCGGGGGCGATCACCACCGAGATGTCGTAGCCCTCGTCGAGGATGTCGGTGGTGCGGTTGGCCAGGGTCAGGTCGAAGCTGACTTCCGAGTACATCTCGCAGTACTGGGAGATCGCCTTGATCAGGTAGTGCTGGCCGATGCCGGTCATGGCATGCACCTTGAGCTTGCCGGCCGGGCGCGAATGGGCGTCGCTGGCCTCGGCCTCGGCTTCCTCGATGTAGCCGAGGATCTGCTGGCAGCGCAGCAGGTAGCGCTGGCCGGCCTCGGTGAGGGCGATGCGGCGGGTGGTGCGGTGCAGCAGGCGGGTACGCAGGTGGGCTTCGAGCTTGGCCACGGTACGCGAGACGTAGGCCGTGGTGAGGTCCATGCGCTGGGCGGCGGCGGTGAAGCTGCCGGTCTCGGCGACACAGACGAAGGCACGCATGTTGTGCAGCAGGTCCATCATTTCTCCTGAGAGCCTGTCCGCGCGCCGTGCCGGGCGATGCCGGCTACAGCAAAGTCTTGTTACAGATTCGCGACAGGCGGCGAATTGTCGCATAACTGCCCACGGCGAATTGTTGTTTTTCAGGCAACAATAATTCGCCCAACTGTCAGCTTATCCTGCCTCCGGCGGTTTTCTAGAATCGCCTCCCCACCGCGGCCCCTCCGCAGTTCCCAGGATTCACAGCTGTGTTCCGCCATACGCGCCAGGCTCGTTTCGCCCCTGCTCCGTCGCCCTTCCCGCAGCCCTGCGGCTGCACAGCTCCCGACTCGCCGCTGCCCCGATGAACAGCCTCACCCGCATCAGCGCGCGCCTGCCCGGCGCCGACGCGCTGCGCCAGGCGGCGTCCGCCTGGGCCCATAGCGACGGGGTGACCTGGGTGTTCATCGGCAAGACCCTGCTCACCGCCTTCCTCGCCCTGTGGCTGGCCTACCGCCTGGAGCTGCCGCAGCCGAACACCGTGCTGGTCAGCGCCTTCATCGTGCTGCAGCCGCAGAGCGGGCAGGTCCTGGCCAAGAGCTTCTACCGCATTCTCGGCACCCTGGCCGGGCTCACGGTGATGGTCAGCTTCATCGCCCTGTTCGCCCAGGAGCGCGTGCTGTTCCTGCTCTGCGTGTCGATCTGGGTCGGCCTGTGCACCGCCGGCGCCGCGCGCTACCGCGACTTCCGCGCCTACGCCTGCCTGCTGGCCGGCTACACCGCGGTGATGATCGGCATCCCCGCCACCCTGCACCCGGAGGGCGCCTTCATGGCGGCGCTGTGGCGGGTGCTGGAGATCACCCTGGGCATATTCTGCACCGGCCTGGTCAGCGCCCTGGTGCTGCCGCAGACCAGCAGCGCCGCGCTGCGCAACGCCCTGGACAGCCGCTTCGGCGACTTCGCCGGGCTGGCCGCCTCCGGCCTGGAAGGCACCCTCGACCACGCCCGCTTCGAGCAAGCCGCCGCGCGCATCGCCGCCGAGGCCGTGGGACTGGAGAACCTGCGCAACGTCACCGCCTTCGAAGACCCGCACATGCGCCTGCGCAGCGGCCGCCTGGCGCGCCTGAACAGCGAGTTCATGCAACTGACCACGCGCTTCCACGCCCTGCAGCGCCTGCTCGACCGCCTGCGCGAACGCCAGGCCGGCGCCGTGCTGGAAGTGCTGATGCCGTGCCTGGTGGAGGTCGGCGGGCTGCTCGCCGGCTGGCATGGCCGGCCGCTGCGCGACGCCGACGCGGCCTTCCTCGCCGCCCAGCTGGAGCACTGCCGCCAGCAGCTGATGCCGCAGATCCGCGAGGCCCGCGCCAGGCTCGCCCACGCCTGCCCGCGGGAAGCCGACCAGTTGGACTTCGAGACCGCCGCCGAGCTGCTGTTCCGCTTCGCCGGCGACCTCCACGACTACGCCCAGACCCACGCCTCCCTGGCCGCCCACCGGCACGCCCGCGAGCAGTGGAAGGAACGCTTCACGCCCAAGGCCAACGCTGTGGCCGCGGCCGTCGCCGGGCTGCGCTGCGCGCTGCTGGTGCTGGTCGGCGGGGTGTTCTGGATCGAGACCTCGTGGCTCAGCGGCGCCACCTTCACCCTCACCTCGGTGCTGATCGCCGCGCTGTCCTCGGCCTCGCCCAATCCCAAACGCCTGTCGCTGCAGCTGACCCTCGGCACCCTGCTGGGCGCCACGCTGGGCTTCATCCTCACCTTCCGCGTGCTGCCGCACCTGGATGGCTTCCCGCTGCTGTGCATGGCGCTGGCGCCGGTGTTCGCCCTCGGCGCCTTCCTCATCACCCGCCCGCAATGGAGCGGCTACGGCGTGGGCCTGCTGGTGTGGTTCTGCATCGCCTCGCTGCCGGCCAACCTGGCGCGCTACGACGCCTACACCTTCATCAACGAATATCTGGCCATGCTGCTGTCCATGGGCATGGCTGTGGTGGCGGCGATGGTGATACTGCCGCCCAACCGCCCCTGGCTGTGGGAGCGCCTGGAGGCCGAGCTGCGCATGCGCGTGGTGCACACCATCAGCGACCCGCTGAAGGGCCTGTCGGCCGGTTTCGAAAGCGGCACCCGCGACCTGCTCAACCAGGCCTACGGCCTGGCCAGCGGCCGCCCCGACGTGCAACGCCGGCTGCTGCGCTGGATGTTCCAGGTGCAGGAAGTGGGCCTGGCGATCATCGAGCTGCGCCGCGAACAGGCGGTGCTGCCCGACGAGCCCTGGTACGCCGAGCACATGCCCTGGCGCCGCGCCATCCGCGCCATGGGCCGGGCGCTGATCCGCCTGTTCATCCAGCCCGGCGAGCACAACCGCCTGCGCGCCCTGGCGGCGGTGGAGCACGCCATCCACAGCACCCGCAGCACCCAGGAACCGCGCCCGCCGCACTTCGACACCTCGCCGCTGCGGCGCATGTGCAGCTACCTGCACTTCATCCGCACCTCGCTGCTCGACCCCAGCTCGCCGCTGCGGGAGAGCTCGCGGGGTTGAGAAAGCCGCGCGCCGTGCCCCACCTGTAGGAGCCCGCCCTGCGCGCGAATCGCGGACAGAGTCTCCTACCGCATGAGCGAGCATGGCTTTTCGTAGGATGGTGTTGAGCGAAGCGATACCCATCAGCGCAACCGCATGGGTTTCGCAAGCTCAACCCATCCTACGAAGAGCGTCTCGGTGCGGCCCGCAAGACAGTTGCTCCTACGGTTCCAGGAAGCACGGTCGTAGGAGCGGACCTTGTCCGCGATAGCCGGACCCACCGGCGCCATTCCATGTAGGAGCGCGCCCTGCGCGCGAAATCGCGGGCAGGGCCCGCTACACCAGCCCCTATCGCACAACGGCTGCGACACGACCGCGCAGCGTCATTATGCCCGCGCGCTCCCCGAAAACCCGCGCCGTTGCTGGATTGTTGCCTATTAGTACGAGGTATTTCTGGCTTCCAGGCATATGAATATGCCCGCCGCGGACCTACCATTTGCTTGCTGTTGAAGCGCGCCGCAACACCCAAGAACCCGATTGCAACATCCCTAAAGACATCTTCCCGATGAAGCCGATGAACTTCGTCCTGGCCGCGTGCGCCCGGATGCGGCTCCCGCTCGGGAAAAAGGCAGGAAAATTCATGAAAGCCCTAGTCGTTCTGGCCCTGGCCGGCTTCTCCTCGCTCGCCCTCGCTGCGCAAGCGGACGAGGCTGCCCAACCTCAGAGTCCGGCAGTGGAGCAATACACCTACGGAATGAACCTGGACGTCGCCCACGTGGTTTCCACCACCGACGTCTCCAACCAGTGCGGGGTCGTGCCCGCGCAGATGACCTACGAAGACTCGAAGGGCGAGCGTCACACCATCGAGTACCAGGTCTGGGGCAACGGCTGCACTGGCGGCTAGGCCCATCCGGAACGCAACCGCGAAGGGTCCACGCCCCCTTCGCGGCGCGTTGCAGGTTCTCTCCCCTCCCCCTTCCCTAACGCTGCAGCACCGACCTCGCCAGGTTGCGGCTGTGCGCCCCGAACGCCCGGATCAACGCCAATAGCTGTTCGTCCAGCTGCGCATCGTGCTGCAGCGGCGCCAGTTCGTTGCCGGCGCTGAAACCGACGCCGGCATCCGCCGGGACCGTCGCCAGCCAATGACCGATCGCCGCATCGAAGGCCACCGCATGGGCATGGGATTCGACCGCCACCACCTCCCGCGGATAATCGGCCGAATACGCCGGATAGCCCCCGTCGCCGGAAGCATCGGCATAGGCGGCGAGCAACGCCGAACCCTGCGGCTTGCGCAGCGATTCCAGCAGCCAGTCCAGCTGGTAGCGCTCCACGCCCAGGTGGCGGCTGGCCACGCGGCTGATGGCGGCCTTCTTGTCGGCGTCGAAACCGGCCATGGCCTTGAGCGCGGTCCACAGCATGCTGGCGGTGGTTTCGCCGGGTAATGGCGTGCTGTGGTAGGGCTGCGTCAGGTCCTGGATGTAATGCATCGACCAGCCGAGGAAACGGTAGCCCCAGTATGGATGGCCATGTTCGAAGGCATAACGCGCCAGGCCGTGGAACTGGTAGGCGCGCCATTCCGGCCAGCTGCGCTGCAGGTAGGGCGCGCCGGCGAAGATGATCGGCGACTCGTGGTAGAAGCCCATGTGGAACGGCGCCTGGGAGCTGAACTCGTAGCCCGGGTCGCCGAACGGCTGCGGGCCGAAGCCATAGCGCTGGCCAGCCGTTCCAGGGTTGTCGCTGAACAGGTGGATGTCATGGCCGAAGTCCGGCTCGTCGCTAGCGCTGGCCAGCACCGCCAGGGCCGGCACCGGCTCGCCCGGCTGCAGGGCGATGAAGCGCCAGCGCGCCCAGCCGGCGAGGTCGCGGAACACCAGCACGTCGGACGCCTTCAGGTGCGGCCGCGCGGGCTGGTCGTGCCCCGGCTCGGGCTGGATGGCGTTGGCCAGCTTGATCTCCGGGTTCAGCCGCAGGGCCGCGAGGAAGGCCAGGCGCAGGTCCTGCTCCGTGCCGGTGAAGCGCAGCGCGTCGGGCCGCGCCGGGTACTTGCGGAAGTGCTCGCGGGCGAAGCGCTCCTGCTCGTCGAGCAATGGCACCAGGCCCTCGCGTTCGGCGGCGAGGAAGGCCTCCAGCGACTCCATGGGCACCGCCGGCGCAGTGGCCACGGCAGGCAATTGCGCCAGGGCCAGGTAGCTGCCCAGGGCATGGTTGGACCAGGCCCAGAGGCAACGCGGCAGGATCAGCAGGGACAGCAGCAGGCAAATGCGCAACCGGTGGCTCATGGGGCCTCCACTCTTCTCGAACGATGCCCCGCAGCCTAGCAACCCCGGCGCCGCGGGGCACTGTCGCAGAGGGCCAGGGCGATTCACCGATAAGGCCAGGCTGACCATCATCAATGGCGAGTGCGGGCCCAGCCACTACACTTGCCGGGCATGACCTGCCGGCAGGGCGCCGTCGTCGCCGGCCATCGCAAGAAGGCATTTCCCCCATGCTGCAATCCGTTTCACCGAAGAACGACCTGCCGCTGAAGAACGAGGCCGATCCCCAGCGCAGCGGTGTGCTCGCCCCGTTCGGCATCGCGGCCTTCCGCATCATCTGGATCTGCAACCTGTTCGCCAACCTGGGCACCTGGGCGCAGTCGGTGGCCGCCGCCTGGGTGGTCACCGAGGCCCACGCCAGCCCGCTGATGGTGGCGATGATCCAGGTCGCCTCGGCGCTGCCGCTGGTGCTGCTGTCGATCCTCTCCGGGGTGCTGGCGGACAACCACGACAGGCGCAAGATCATGCTCGTCGGCCTCACCATCGAACTGTCCGGCGCCGCCCTGGTGACGCTGCTGGCGTTCCTCGGCTACCTCGACCCGCTGCTGCTGATCGCGTCCATCCTCTGGCTGTCCCTGGGCAGCTCCATCACCATCCCGGCCTGGCAGGCGGCGGTGAACGAGCAGGTGCCGGCGCGCCTGGTGGGCGACGCGGTGCTGCTCAACAGCGTCAACTACAACGTCGCCCGCGCGGTCGGCCCGGCCATCGGCGGCCTGCTGCTGTCGGCCACCGGCGCGCCCTGGGTGTTCCTGTTCAACTGCCTGTGCTACGCCTCGCTGATCTGGGCCATCTGGCAATGGCGCCGCGAGGTGCCCAAGCGCACCCTGCCGCCGGAGCACATCGTCGAAGGGGTGGTGGCGGCGCTGCGCTTCACCCAGTACTCCAGCGTCACCCGCCTGGTGATGCTGCGCTCGGCGGTATTCGGCCTGTCGGCCAGCGCGGTCTGGGCGCTGCTGCCGCTGCTGGCGCACCGCAACCCCGACGGCAACGCCTCGGTGTACGGCTACATGCTCGGCGCCCTGGGCCTGGGCGCCATCCTCGGCAGCACCCTGGTCGGCCGCCTGCGCAAGGTGATCGGCACCAGCCGGCTGATCAGCCTGGGCGGCGGCACCCTCGGCCTGGTGCTGCTCATCCTCGGCACGGTGGACAGCCTCTGGGTGCTGTTCCCCGCTCTCATCCTTGGCGGCAGCTGCTGGATAGCCGCGGTGGCCAGCTATAACTCGGCGGTGCAGATACTGGTGCCGGACTGGGTCAAGGCGCGCGCCCTGGCGCTGTACCAGACCGCCATCTACGGCGGCCTGGCGCTGGGCTCGTTCCTCTGGGGCCACTTCGCCGGCACCCTGGGCGTGCAGGGTGCGCTGCTGGCCGCCGGCTGCCTGCTGCTGGTGTCGGTGGCGCTGCTGTACAACTCGCGCCTGCCGGAACTCAACCCCGGCAGCATCGCCCGCGCGCCCAGCACCCTGCCGGGGGAGCCGACCTTCGTCTTCGACACCCAGCGCGGCTCGGTGCTGGTGACCATCGAATACCGCATCCCGGCCGAGCGCACCCGCGACTTCGTCCGCGCGGCCAAGGCGCTGCGCCGCCTGCGCCTGCGCAACGGCGCCGAACGCTGGGCGCTGTACCGCGACATCAGCGACAAGGAGGCCTGGCAGGAGGTGTTCCTGGTGGACAACTGGATCGCCCACCTGAGGATGCTCGACCGCATGACGCTGGAGGACAAGACCATCATCGACACGGTCACCAGCCTGCATGCGGGGGATGCGCCGCCGAGGATGCGGCATGGAGTGAGCTATGAGTCGGGGAGCTACGAGGCGCCGCCGGAGACCTTGGGGTGAGGGTGTTCGCCTGGGGGTGAGGTGCCCGGCGGGAAGTCCGCTCCCTCTCCCCAGCCCTCTCCCTGAAGGGAGAGGGGACCGTTCGGTATGGACTGGAAATTCGGCGTCAACCTGTAGGAGCGGGCCCTGCCCGCGATTCGCGCGCAGGGCGCGCTCCTACATGGAACTGTGTGGGCAGGGCGATGGCATGCCTGGCTAAATCGCCAGAGCCACCAACACCGCACACTCCACCAACTCCACCAAAGCCCCCGCCGTATCCCCGGTGGTGCCATCCAGCCGCGCCATCAGCCGGTTGCGCCACCAGAGGAACACCGCCAGCGCCACCACCAGCGCCACCAGGCCGCTCAGGCCGGTGAGCGGCATCAGCGCGGCGTTGAGCGCCAGCATCCAGGGCAGCGCGCGGCGCGGCAGGTGGTCGGCCAGGGCCTGGCCGAGGCCGCCGGGGCGGGCGTAGGGGGTGGTGAGGAACAGCAGCGGCAGGGCCACCCGCGCCAGCCAAGGCGCCAGCAGCAGGGCCCAGAAGTGGTGGGCGTCGAGCAGCGCCGCGATGGCGCAGAACTTCACCAGCAACAGCACTACCAGCACCACCACCGCCACCGGGCCGCTGCGCGGGTCCTTCATGATCGCCAGGGTGCGCTCGCGGTCGCCCAGCCCTCCCACCCAGGCGTCGGCGGTGTCGGCCAGGCCGTCCAGGTGCAGGGCGCCGCTGAAAGCCACCCACACGGCCAGCAGCAGCGCGGCGTGCAGCAGCAGGTAGGTCTCGCCGAAGAAGTAGCCCAGGGCGTAGAGCCCGCCGCCCATCAGCGCGCCTACCAGCGGGTAGAACAAGGTGGCGCGGCCGAACTGCTCGGGCGTGGGCACCTCGCCCAGGCGGATCGGGATGCGGCTGAGGAACTGCAGGGCGATCAACGGCAGGAACAGGTTGCTCATCGGGGCGCGCTCACGGCGGACTCGACCGGTTGGATGCTCCAGCCGCCGGCCTGCGGCTCGATGCGCAGCGCCAGCCGTTCGCCGTGGGCGACGCTCACCTGCAGCAACTGCTCGCGCGGCAGGCCCTGGGCGCGCGCGCCGAGCAGGCGCATCACGCCGCCATGGGTCACCAGCAGCAGGTGCTTTCCGGCATGCGTCGCGTACAGCCGCTGCAGAGCGGCGAACACCCGCGCCTCGAAGGCCGCGAGCGGTTCGCCGCCCGGCGGGGTGAAGGCGTAGGGGTCGTTCCAGAAGCGGGCTAGCGCATCGCTATCAGTCTCCATCAGCTTAGCTGCGGAAAGCCCTTCCCACTCGCCGAAATCCATCTCGCGCAGGTCCGGTTCCAGGTGCAATGGCAGGCCGCTTGCGGCCGACAGGCGCTCGGCGAAGGCGGCGCAACGGCGCAGCGGCGAGCTGACCAGGGCCTCCCAGGGCTGCTCCAGGCCCAGGCCGGCCTGCATCTGCGCCCAGCCGGCGGCGGTCAGGGCGTCGTCCAGGCGGCCGCGGAAGCCGCCGCCCAGTTCGGTTTCGCCGTGGCGCAGCAAGTCCAGGCGCAGGCTCATGCCGGGCGGTCCGACACCGCCGCCTCGGCGAAGGTGGCCATCCCGGCGTGCAGCCGGCAGGCCTGGCGCAGCAGCGGCACAGCCAGGGCGGCGCCGCTGCCCTCGCCCAGGCGCAGGCCCAGGTCCAGCAGCGGCTGCGCCTCCAGGGCCTGGAGCACGCGCTGGTGGCCGGGCTCGGCGCCGCTGTGGGCGAACAGCAGCCAGTCGCGGCACTGCGGGTTGAAGCGCACCGCGCAGAGCGCCGCGACGCTGCAGATGAAGCCGTCCACCAGGGCGACGATGCCCTTCTGCGCGCAGGCCAGGTAGGCGCCGGCCAGGGCCGCCACCTCGAAGCCGCCGAGGCGGCACAGGGCCTCGAAGGGCTCGGCGCAGTGCCCGCCATGCAGGGCCAGGGCGCGCTCGATGACCTCGGCCTTGTGCGCCACGCCTTGCGCATCCAGCCCGGTGCCGGGGCCGACCAGGGCAGCCGCGCGCTCGCCCAGCAGGCCGCAGGCCAGGGCCGCGGCGCAGGTGGTGTTGCCGATGCCCATCTCGCCGCCGATGAACAGCTCGCTGCCGGCCTGCTGCGCGCGGCGCACGGATTCGCGCCCGGCTTCCAGGGCGATCAGGCACTGCGCGGCGGTCATCGCCGGCTCGCGGGCGAAGTTCAGGGTGCCGGCGCCGACCATCAGGTGCAGCACGCCGGGCAGCGGTTCCAGGGGCACGGCGGTGCCCAGGTCGATCACTTCCAGGCGCGCGCCCAGGTCGCGGGCCAGCACGCTGATGGCCGCGCCGCCGCGCACGAAGTTGCGTAGCATCTCGCCGGTCACCGCC
Organism: Pseudomonas sp. AAC; assembly: GCF_000725445.1. Lineage (NCBI taxonomy): Bacteria > Pseudomonadati > Pseudomonadota > Gammaproteobacteria > Pseudomonadales > Pseudomonadaceae > Pseudomonas > Pseudomonas sp. AAC. Next base: position 1,220,757 of record NZ_KL647094.1, read on the forward strand.
TGCGGGTAGGCCGAGACGCCCTCCTCCACCACGCCGTGGTCGCCGGCGAACAGGGCGATCCACAGGTGCTCCAGGCTCGGCCGCTCGCGGCCCTGCAGGCTGGCCAGGTGCACGGCCACCTCTTCCAGGCGGCCCAGGGCGCCGCGCGGCTTGGTCAACTGGTCCTGGCGCGCGGCGGCCTTGTCGCGCGCCACGCGGTCCGTGGGTTGGCAGGCTTCGCGCCACCATTGCAGGCTCATACGGGGTCTCCCTTGAGGGTCATGGGCAGGCCGGCGACGGTGAACACCACCCGCTCGCTGGCCTCGGCCAGGGCCTGGTGCAGCCAGCCGGCCTCGTCGACGTAGCGCCGCGTCAGCTCGCCCAGGGGCACCACGCCCAGCCCGGTTTCGTTGCTGACCAGGAGGATGCGGCCCGGCAGGGCCGGCAGCGTGGCCAGCAGTTCGTTCACTTCGTGTTGCAGGTGCGCGCCGTCGTCGGCGAGCAGCAGGTTGGTCAGCCAGAGCGTCAGGCAGTCCACCAGCAGGCAGCGGTCCGGCGCGGCGTGCTCGGCGAGGGCCCGCGCCAGATGCAGCGGCTCCTCCACCAGGCCCCATTCGGCGGGACGGCGGTCGCGGTGCTGGCGGATGCGCTCGCCCATCTCGCCGTCGCCGGCCTGCGCGGTGGCGAAATAGGTGACCGGCAGGCCGCTGTCCCGGGCCAGGCGCTCGGCCAGGCGGCTCTTGCCGGAGCGGGCGCCGCCGAGGATGAGTTCAAGCATGGGTTTTCTCCGCACGGAACGCTTTTCGTAGGATGGGTGGAGCGAAGCGATACCCATCGATTGCCCCCGGCTCAAAGGCTACATAGGGATTTCAGCTTCTGCGTGTCCAGATACGCCTCCACCTGGTCCGCCAGGCGCTCGATGTCGCGCTCGCGCAGGGCGTGGTAGTCCAGCTGTTGCACTTCGCCCAGGCCGGCCCAGCGCAGCAGCGCGGCGCAGGCGGCGGGGGATTCGAACAGGCCGTGCAGGTAGGTGCCCATGACCTGGCCGTCGGCGCTGAGCGCACCGTCGCAGCGGCCATCGTCCAGGCGCACCGCAGGGCTCTCCAATGCCGGCCCGCTGGTGACGCCGGCGTGGATTTCGTAGCCGCCGACCTCGGCGTCTTCCAGGGCCAGTCGGCCACGGACGTTGCGCAGTTGCTTCTCCGGTTCCAGCACCGTGTCCAGCTCCAGCCAGCCGAGGCCGGCGCTGCCGCCGGCGGCGCCTTCCAGGCCGTGGGGGTCGGACAGCGTGCGGCCGAGCATCTGCAAGCCGCCGCAGATACCCAGCAGCTTGCCGCCATAGCGCAGGTGGCGCTCGATGGCGGCGTCCCAGCCCTGGGCGCGGAGGAAGGCCAGGTCGGCGCGCACGCTCTTGGAGCCGGGCAGGATGACCAGGTCCGCCGCCGGCAGCGGCTGGCCGGGGCCGACGAAAATCAGTTGCACCTGCGGGTGCAGGCGCAGCGGGTCGAAGTCGGTGTGGTTGCTGATGCGCGGCAGCACCGGCACCGCCACCTTCAGGCTTTCCCCGGCCTTGGCGGCCTGGCGGGTGTCGATGGCGTCCTCGGCTTCCAGGTGGAAGTCCATCAGGTAGGGCAGCACGCCCAGCACCGGGATGCCGGTGCGCTCCTCCAGCCAGTCCAGGCCCGGCTGCAGCAGGGCGATGTCGCCGCGGAAGCGGTTGATGACGAAGCCCTTCACCCGCGCCCGCTCGCTCTCGGAAAGCAGTTCCAGGGTGCCTACCAGATGGGCGAAGACGCCGCCGCGGTCGATGTCGGCGATGAGGATCACCGGGCAATCCACCGCCTCGGCGAAGCCCATGTTGGCGATGTCGTTGGCACGCAGGTTGATTTCCGCCGGGGAGCCGGCGCCTTCCACCATCACCACCTGGTAGGCGTCGAGCAGGCGCTCGTGGGACTCCAGCACTGCCTGCTTCGCGACCCTCTTGTAGTCGTGATAGGCGACGGCGTTCATGCTGGTCACCGCGCGGCCATGGATGATGACCTGGGCGCCCACGTCGCTGTTGGGCTTGAGCAGCACCGGGTTCATGTCGGTGTGCGGCGCCAGGTGACAGGCCTGGGCCTGCACCGCCTGGGCGCGGCCGATTTCGCCGCCGTCGGCCGTCACCGCGCTGTTCAGCGCCATGTTCTGCGGCTTGAACGGCGCCACCGCCACGCCCTGGCGGCGCAGCCAGCGGCACAGTGCGGTCACCAGGGTGCTCTTGCCGGCGTCGGAGGTGGTGCCCTGCACCATTAAAGTAGTGCCTTGCACCATCGGGGTGGTCATGTCGGGCTCCATTCGCCGAGGGCCTGGTCCAGGCGTTGCCAGCCGGCTTCGTCGGCGGGCAGGCCGAAGCGCAGGCTCGGCGGGCTGTCGAAGAGGCGCACGAGGATGCCGCGGCGGGCCAGGTGCTCGTGCAGTTCGCCGGCCCGAGGGTAGGCAAGCCACTGGAACAGCGCGGTGCCCTGGGTCAGCAACCGGTGCGTTTTCAGAAGCGCGGCCAGGCGTGCGCCGGCCTGCTCCAGCGCTGCGCGGCGTTCACCTTGCCGCGCATGGTCGGCCAGCGCGTGCCGGGCCACCCAGCGCGTCGGCCCGCTCACCGCCCAGGGCCCGAGCAGCTCGGCCAGGCCCCGCAGCAGCGATGGCTCGGCGAAGGCGAAGCCCAGGCGCGCACCGGCCAGGCCGAAGAACTTGCCCAGCGAACGCAGCACCACCAGGCCCGGCAGGCCGCCGGCCAGGGGCAGCAGGCTGTACCCGGGGGTGCAGTCCATGAAGGCCTCGTCCACCACCAGCCAGCCGCCGCGGGCGCGCAGGCGCTCGTGCCAGGCCAGCAAGCATTGGCTGTCGAAGCGTCGGCCGGTGGGGTTGTTGGGGTTGACCAGCAGCAGCACGTCGAGCTGGTCGACCAGGCCGTCCACCTCATCGTCGGCCAGTTCCAGCAGTTCATGGCCATGCTGTTTCCAGGCCGCCGCATGTTCGGCGTAGCAAGGCGCGAGCACGCCGACCCGGCCCGGTGCGCGCAGGCGCGGCAAGGCCTGGATCGCCGCCTGGCTGCCGGGCAGCGGCAGCAATGAGTCACAGCCGTAGTAGTCGCGCGCGGCCTGCTCCAGGCCGTCATCCTCTTCCGGCAGGCGCTGCCAGGCGCTGGCGGGGATGTCCGCCAACGGCCAGGGCCAGGGCGCGATGCCGGTGGACAGGTCGAGCCAGTCCTCCAGCGCGATGCCGTAGCGCTGCGCGGCCGCGCGCAGCTTTCCGCCGTGCTCAAGCATGCAGCAGCGCCCCCAGGCCGAGGATCGCCAGCAGCCACAGCAGCACGCCCTGGCGCACCAGGGCCAGGGCCCGCCAGATGTCGCGGGCGCCTGGCGCCGGGCCTTCGCCCAGTTGCGGGCGTTCATGCAGTTCGCCGTGGTAGACGGCATTGCCGCCCAGGGCCACGCCGAGCGCACCGGCGCCGGCGGCCATCACCGGGCCGGCGTTGGGGCTGTCCCATTGCGGCGCCTGGCGGCGCCAGCTGCGCAGGGCCAGGCGGGTGTTGCCGAGCAGCGCGTAGGTCAGCGCGACCAGGCGCGCGGGGATGTAGTTGAGGGCGTCGTCGATCTTCGCCGCGGCCCAGCCGAAGCGTTCGAAGCGCGGGTTGCGGTAGCCCCACATGGCGTCCAGGGTGTTGCTCAGGCGGTACAGCACCACGCCCGGCGCGCCGGCCACGGCGAACCAGAAGAGCGCGGCGAACACCGCGTCGCTGCCGTTCTCCAGCACCGATTCGGTGGCGGCCTTGGCTACGGCGCTGTCGTCCAGTCCGGCGGTCTCGCGGCTGACCATATAGCCCACGCGCTTGCGCGCCTCGGGCAGGTCGCCGTCGCGCAGGGCCAGGGCCACGGGCTCGGCGTGCTCGCCCAGGCTGCGCAGGCCGATGGCGGCGTAGAGGGCGATGGCGGAGACCAGCCAGCCAAGGTGCGGGACCAGGGTCAACAGCCAGGTGATGAAGGTCAGCGGCAACACGGCCAGGGCCCAGGCGGTGACGCCGTGGCTGCGCCAGCCGAGGCCGGGGGTGTGGTTATCGGAGGTTGGGGAAGTTGGAAGAAGAGCGCCCTCTCCCCGGCCCTCTCCGGAAGGCGGCCCCCCCTGAAGGGCGAGGGAGTCGACGCTGCCAACCGGCAGGTCCGGAGTACGCGAACGATTGAAGCGGCGCTCCAGGCGATCGGCCAGGCGGCCGAAGGCCACCAGCGGGTGCCAGCGCTTCGGCTCGCCCAGCAGGCCGTCCAGGGCCACGCCGGCAACGCTCAGCAGGGCCAGGCTCATGGGCGTTCTCCCCAGTGATTTTCATAAAGCAGTTCGTTCAGCGGGCGCGGCTGGCGCCAGCCTTCCAGGGCCAGCATGGGCGCCGGGTAGAACTCCGCCACCGGGCCCAGGCAGAGCACCGCCACCGCCTCGCTGCCCGCCGGCAGGCCGAGCAGTTCGCCCAGGGCGGCGGGATCGAACAGCGACACCCAGCCCAACCCCAGGCCTTCGGCGCGGGCCGCCAGCCAGAGGTTCTGGATGGCGCAGGCCAGCGAGGCCAGGTCCATCTGCGGCAGGGTGCGGCGGCCGAAGACGTGGGCCTCGCGGCCGTCCGCCAGGGCCGCCACCAGCAGCTCGGCGCAGTCGCGGATGCCCTCGACCTTCAGCCGCATGAATTCCTCGGAGCGCTCGCCCAGGGCCTCGGCGGTCTTCACCCGCTCCGCCTCCACCAGGCCGTGGATGGCCTCGCGCAGTGCCGGGCGGGTGATGCGGATGAAGCGCCAGGGCTGCATCAGGCCGACGCTGGGGGCCTGGTGCGCCGCCTCCAGCAGCCGCGCCAGCAGCGCCGGGGCCACCTCGCCGCCGCTGAAGTGGCGCATGTCGCGGCGCTCGGCGATGGCGCGGTAGATGGCCGCGCGTTCCTCGGGGCTGTAGGCGTGCTCGTTCATGGGCGGAAGATCGCGGCGGCGGCCGCCGGGTTCGACGGCAGGTAGAAGTGGATATAGGACGCGGTCAGGCGACCCAGGCGGAACACCGCCTCGGCCACCGGCTTGGCGTTCGGGCAGGTGCCGCGCAGGGCCGGCTCCAGTTGGCTGTCCAGCAGCGAATGGTGGAAGGTGTGGCCGCGCAGCGGGCCTTCCGGCAGTTCCACTTCCTGCAGGGCCAGGGCGGCCAGGCGCTTCTGCAGGGTGGCGCGGCCGGGCAGCAGGCCGAGCAGTCGACCGCTGCGGCCCTCGGCGTCGGTCAGGCCATCGAGCAGGTAGAGCATGCCGCCGCACTCGGCCAGCAGCGGCTTGCCGGCGGCGTGGTGGGCGCGGATGGCCTCGGCCATGGCGCGGTTGTTCTCCAGCTGCGCCAGGTGCAGTTCCGGATAGCCACCGGGCAGGTAGAGGCTGTTCACCTCCGGCAGGCGTTCGTCGGTGAGCGGCGAGAAGAACTTCAGCTCGGCGCCCAGCTCGCGCAGCAGGTCGAGGTTGGCCTGGTAGAGGAAGGCGAAGGCGGCATCCCGCGCCACGCCGATGCGCACACCGGCCAGGGACGCTTGCAGTTCGCGCTCGGTGGGCGCAGCGAAAGTCACCGGCGGCGGCAGGTCCACCGCGCTGCTGGCGGCCAGGGCGTCGGCGGCGGCGTCCAGGCGCGCGTCCAGGTCGGCCAGTTCCTCGGCCTGCACCAGGCCCAGGTGGCGGCTGGGCAGTTCCAGGTCGGCGCTGCGCGGCAACGCGCCGTACCAGCGGATCCACTCCGGCAGGCTGTCGCGCAGCAGGTCGCTGTGGCGCTGGCTGCCGACGCGGTTGCCGAGCACGCCGGAGAACGGCAGGCCCGGCTGATAGGTGGCCAGGCCCACGGCCAGGGCGCCGAAGGTCTGCGCCATGGCCTGGCCGTTGATCACGCCGAGCACCGGCACATTGAAGGTGCGCGCCAGGTCGGCCGCCGAGGGCGTGCCGTCGAACAGGCCCATCACCCCTTCGATGAGAATCAGCTCGGCCTCCCCCGCCGCTTCCCAGAGCAGCCGGCGGCTCTGCGCCTCGCCGACCATCCACAGGTCGAGCTGGTGCACGGGCGCGCCGCTGGCGCGGGCGAGGATCATCGGGTCGAGGAAGTCCGGGCCGACCTTGAACACCCGCACCCGGCGCCCCTGGCGCGCGTGCAGGCGGGCCAGGGCGGCGGTGACGGTAGTCTTGCCCTGCCCCGAGGCGGGAGCGGCGATCAGCAGCGCCGGGCACTGGCGCGCCCGGGTCATCAGAACTCCACCCCTTTCTGCGCCTTGATGCCGGCCTTGAAGGCGTGCTTGACCAGGCCCATCTCGGTGACGGTGTCGGCGGCGTCGATCATGCCCTGCTGGGCGGCGCGGCCGGTGACCACCACGTGCTGGTGCGCCGGGCGCGCGGCGATGTCGGCAAGCACGGCGTCCAGTTCCAGGTAGCCGTGCTTGAGGGCGATGTTCAGCTCGTCCAGCAGCACCAGGCCGACGGCCGGGTCGGCCAGCAGCTCGCGGGCCACGTCCCAGGCCTGCCGGGCTTTCTCGATGTCGCGCTGGCGGTCCTGGGTCTCCCAGGTGAAGCCCTCGCCCATCACGTGGTAGCGCACCTGCTCGGGGAAGCGGCGGAAGAAGGCTTCCTCGCCGGTGCTCGCGGCGCCCTTGATGAACTGCACCACGCCGGCCTGCATGCCGTGGCCGAGGGCGCGGGCGAGCATGCCGAAGGCCGAGCTGCTCTTGCCCTTGCCGTTGCCGGTGAGCACCAGCAGCACGCCGCGCTCGTCCCGGGCCTGGGCGATCTTCTCGTCGATCACGTCCTTCTTGCGCTGCATGCGCGCGCGGTGGCGCTCGTCCTTTTCCGGGGATTCGCTCATCGTTGGGTCTCCTGGCCGAAGGCGGCCGTGCTCGCGATGCCAAGGCACCGGGGCTGAAGGGGCGTGCGGGAGGGACGACGGAAAGCAGCCGCGCGGCGCGGGGCCGTGGCTGGAAGGAGAATGCTCATCTGCCTGATCGCTCCACCGCTCTCACCCGCGCGGCTAGTAAACCGGGATGACGCGGGGCGATCGGAGCGCGGCCTGGGCAGCGCCCGACGGCTTCCTGCGCGTCGTCGTCGCTACGGGCCGGTCTCCGGGCTCGCGAGTGAAGGTCACCGGACCTCTGCGGCTGCGCCTTCCCATGCCGTTGGCACAGTGGCTGTTGCGTCCGCGTGACTCGCCTACCGTTGCGGGGGCAGCGCCGGAATGACCGAATTGACTCGGTTGCACCGGCTTCCCTGTTTCACCTTCGGCCATGGCCGAGGGCACCTGTAGCAGGCGCGCAGCTTAGAGGCAGGCGGGGTGGCCGGTCAATCGGAGGCGGCGATGGGTCGCGCCTGCTGCGCGGGCGCGGCGGCCGGGTCCTGGCGGCACCAGCGCAGCCAGATGAACTGCAGCTGGACCAGGGTGGCGCGAGCCAGTTCGCGGTCCTCGGCGGGCAGCCGGTGGTCGTTTTCCAGGGCCTTGAACAGCGCCACGCTGGCCGCCTCCAGGGCCTGCTCGCGGCCGGCGCGCGGGCCGCCGGCGAGCAACAGGTCGTGCAAACACAGCAGGTAGGCGTCGCGGGCCCGGCGCACGGGGCCGCGGGCAGCGGCCAGGCGCGCGCGCAGGAACAGCAGCTCGTCGCCCAGGTCCAGCGCCAGCAGGCCGCCGCGCCAGCGCGCGCGGCGCTCGGCCGGCAGGTTCTTGTAGAACTGCGCCAGGCGCAGCAGGCGGTCGGCGCTGCGGCCGTCGAACCAGACCTCCAGCGGCGGCAACGGACCGCGGGTGAGCCGCGCGAGGTCGGCGAGGATGGCCGCCAGCACGCGGCGGTAATGGCGCTGCCCGGGCGCCAGGCGCACCAGGTTGAACACCAGCACGGCGAAGGCCACGCCGATCACGGTGGCCAGCGCCGAATTGAGGAAGTGGCCGAGGTCGTAGCTCATCTCGTTGCTCGGCCCGATGTTCTTCACATAGAAGATGCAGAAGGACGAGGCGATGGCGGCGATCGGCGGCCGCGTCATGCACAGCGCGGCGATGAACAGCGGCACGCCCAGCACCAGCGCCAACGCCGGGAAGCCATCGCACAACGGCAGTATCACCAGGCCTGCGACGCCGGCAAAAGGTACCGACAGGACGATGCCGCGCAGGAAGTTCAGCCCGGCGCCGGCCGGGTTGTCGCGGCTGGCGAACAGGCTCAGCACCACGCCGGTGATGGACACCGCGCCCAGGCCGCTGGGCCAGGCCGTGGCCAGCCAGAAGGCCGACACGCAGAGGAACGCCAGGGCGCTGCGCAGACCGTAGAGCAGGCCACGCTCGATGTCGCGGTGCCAGACGATCACCCCCGGCGCGTTGCGCGGCGCCTCGCCGTAGACCAGCGCCTGCATGCTGCGCTGGGCCTCGCCGGCCATCTCCAGGGTGCGCGCCAGGCATTCCAGGCACAGGCGTTGCTGGGCGTTGTCGCGTTCCCGCGCGGCGGCGCCGAGGCGTTCGCGGCAGTCCTCGAAGGCGCGGTACCCGGCCTTCTCCAGCAGTTCCATGACCTCGCGCCGCCAGGGCTCCAGCGCGGCCGCCGCGGCCTGGTCCAGCAGCCGCCACTCCCGCGCCACCTTGCGCGCCGCGCGCAGCAGGCCCAGCAGGTCGGCGTTCAGCACCCGCAGCGCCTGGGCCCGGCGCCGGCCGCTCTCGCCCTCGAACCAGGCGTGTTCGCGCTGCGCGTCCACCGCCACGATGCGGCCCATGGCGCGGATCAGCGGGCCGCGCTCGTCGGCGCCGGTCAGTTCGGCAGCGGCCGCCTGCAGGCCGGTTTCCCAGGCGCCCTTGCCCTGCTCCGCCAGTTGCTGCTGCACGCGCCGCGGCCAGAGCACGATGCTCACCAGCGATGCGCAGAGGATGCCCAGGCCGATCTCCGAGCAGCGCGCCACGGCCTGGTCGAACACCGTCATGGGCGCGGCGCTGGAAGGCAGCGCGATGATCGCCGTGGTATAGCCGGCGAGCACGAAACCGTAGGAAGAGAAGTTCTGCAGCAGCGAGGCGCCGGCGGTGCAGAACGCCAGCCAGGCGGCCATGGCCAGCAGGAATGGCAGCGGCGCCTGGCCGAACTGGGCGATCAGCGCCACCGAGACCACGGCCCCGATGCAGGTGCCGAGCAGGCGGAACACGCTCTTGGCCACCACCATGCCGCTCAGCGGCTGGCTGACCACGAATACCGTGACCAGCGCCCATTGCGGTTGCTGCAACTCAAAGCGGAACGCCAGGTAGAGCGCGAGAATGCCGGCCAGCAGCGACTTGCTGGCGAACTGCAGGTCCGTGCGACGCGGGCGCAGCACGGCGCGAAAGAACTCGGTGAACAGCGAGAGGAAAGCAGGCATGCAGACATACCGGCAAAATCGTTGACCGAACTATTAAATAGCTTGCTAACAATGTCAAGAAACATCCTGTAACCGCCCTGAGTGGAAGGCGACGGATGGTCTCGTCACACAACTCCGCTAGACTCCGTGGGATGACCGAAACCGCTCAAGCCGGCCAGCTGCGCCTGGACACCTCCGCCTCCCCGCCACTGCTGCAAGTCAGCGGCGACTGGACGCTCGCCCATTTCGCCGACCTGCAGCGCCAGGTCGGTGCCCTCGACGGCCAGCGGACCCACGCCGGGGGCTTCGACTTCAGCCGGCTCGGCGCCCTCGACACCGCCGGCGCCAGCCTGCTCGCCGACCTGATCGGCGCCAGCGGCCTGCAGCGCCTGGACGAGATCGCCGCCGAGGTGCCCAGGGAGCGCCGCGACCTGCTGCGCGCGGTGGGCAGCTCCATCACCCAGTGCCGCCTGCACGAGAAGAAGCCGCCGCCAGGCAACGCCCTGGTCGACCTGCTGGAACGCATCGGCCGCGCCATGGAGGTCTTCTGGAAGGACCTGGTGGGCGTGCTCGGCTTCATCGGCCTGACCCTCGAAAGCCTGGCGCGCTGCGCCCTGAACCCACGGCGCTGGCGGCCCACCTCGCTGGCCGCGCACATGGAGCAGACCGGCCTGGACGCCGTGCCCATCGTGGCCCTGCTGACCTTCATGGTCGGCGCCGTGGTGGCCTTCCTCGGCGCCACCGTGCTGAACAAGTTCGGCGCGGCCATCTACACCGTCGACCTGGTGGGCTTCTCGTTCCTGCGCGAGTTCGGCGTGCTGCTCACCGCCATCCTCCTCGCCGGGCGCACCGCCAGCGCCTTCACCGCGCAGATCGGCTCGATGAAGTCGAACCAGGAGATCGACGCCATCCGCGCCCTGGGCCTGGACCCGATGGAACTGCTGGTGCTGCCGCGGGTGCTGGCGTTGCTGCTGGTGCTGCCGCTGCTGACCTTCCTGGCGATGCTCTCGGGCATCGTCGGCGGCGGCGTGGTCTGCGCGCTGTCGCTGGACATCTCGCCGCGCATGTTCATGGTCATGCTGCAGAACGACATCGCCGTGCAGCACTTCCTGGTGGGCCTGGTGAAGGCGCCGGTGTTCGCCTTCGTGATCGCCGTGATCGGCTGCCTGGAAGGCTTCCGCGTCAGCGGCAGCGCGCAGTCGGTGGGCGAGCACACCACCTCGGCGGTGGTCCAGTCGATCTTCGCGGTGATCCTCATCGACGCCATCGCCGCGCTGTTCTTCATGGAGATGGGCTGGTGAGCGAAGAAGCCATCATCCAGGTCCGCGACCTGTGCAACCGCTTCGGCGACCACGCGGTGCACGAGCACCTGGACCTGGACGTGCGCCGCGGCGAAATCCTCGGCGTGGTCGGCGGCTCCGGCACCGGCAAGTCGGTGCTGCTGCGCGCCATCATCGGCCTGCGCCGGCCCCAGGAGGGGCAGATCCACGTGTTCGGGCAGAACCTGCTGGAACTGCCGCCGGAGCAGCGCTCGAAGATCGAACGGCGCTTCGGCGTGCTGTTCCAGAACGGCGCGCTGTTCTCCTCGCTGACCGTCAGCGAGAACGTCTGCCTGCCGCTGATCGAGCACGCCGGGCTCACCCGCGACGACGCCGAGTACCTGGCCAAGGTGAAGATCTCCCTGGCCGGGCTGCCGCCGGAAGCCGGCGACAAGTATCCCGCGGAGCTGTCCGGCGGCATGGTCAAGCGCGCAGCCCTGGCCCGCGCCCTGGCCCTGGACCCGGACATCCTGTTCCTCGACGAGCCCACCGCCGGCCTCGACCCGATCGGCGCGGCGGCCTTCGACCAGTTGATCCTGACCCTGCGCGAGGCCTTCGGCCTCACCGTGTTCCTGGTCACCCACGACCTGGACACCCTCTACACCATCTGCGACCGCGTCGCCGTGCTGTCGCAGAAGCGCGTGCTGGTGGTCGGCAGCCTCGACGAGGTGGCGGCCAACCCCGACGCCTGGGTCCAGGACTATTTCCACGGCCCGCGCGGCCGTGCCGCGCAGCAGGCGGCGGACCGCCTGCGGGAGGAGAACTGAATGGAAACCCGCGCCCACCACGTGGTCATCGGCCTGTTCACCGTGCTGGTGGCGGCCGGCGGCCTGCTCTTCGGCCTGTGGCTGGCCAAGAACAGCAGCGACCAGCAGTACAACTACTACGACGTGATCTTCACCGAGGCGGTGACCGGCCTGTCCCAGGGCGGCACCGTGCAGTACAGCGGGATCAAGGTCGGCGACGTGGTCAGCCTGCGGCTCGATCCGCGCGACCCGCGCAAGGTGCTGGCGCGCATCCGCGTGTTCGACCAGACGCCGATCCGCCAGGACACCCGCGCCAAGCTGGCCATCACCGGGGTCACCGGCACCGCCATCATCCAGCTCAGCAACGGCTCGCCGGAAAGCCCGCCGCTGGTGGGCAAGGACGGCCAGGTGCCGGTGATCAAGACCATCCCCTCGCCGCTGAGCAAGCTGCTGGCCAACGGCGAGGACATCGCCACCAACGTCAGCAACCTGATCAACAACGTCAACCGCATGTTCTCCCAGGAGAACGTCGACCGCATCAGCCGCACCCTCGACCACATCGACCAGGCCACCGCGGTGATCGCCGAGCAACGCGGCGACATCCGCCGCACCGTGCAGGAACTGGCCGCGGCCAGCGAACAGGCCAAGCTGACCCTGGCCAACGCCAGCCAGCTGCTGGGCAACGCCAACCAGTTGCTCGGCAGCCAGGGCAAGGATTCGCTGGTCAGCGCCCAGCAGACCCTCGCCGCGCTGCAACGCAGCAGCGAGAAGGTCGAGCGCCTGCTCGACAGCAACTACGACTCGGTCAACGGCGGGCTGAACGGCCTGGGCGAGATAGGCCCGGCGGTGCGCGAACTGCGCGCCACCCTGGAGAACCTGCAGCGGGTCACCCGGCGCCTGGAAGAGAACCCGACCAACTACCTGTTCGGCGGCAACCGCACCAAGGAGTTCCAACCATGAAGGCCCCCCTGCGCCTGCTCGGCTACAGCGCCCTCGCCGCCCTGCTCGGGGCCTGCTCGATCCTGCCCAAGGCGGAGACCCCGGACATCTACCTGCTGCCGGCGCAGCAGCAACCGCCGCGCGCCACCCCGGCGGTGGACTGGTCGCTGCGGGTGCTGGCGCCCAGGACCAGCCAGGTGCTGGACAGCAACCGCATCGCCGTGCAGCCCAGGGGCGACCTGCTCAGCGTCTACAAGGGCGCGCGCTGGGCCGACGGCGCCCCGCCGCTGCTGCGCGACCGCCTGCTCGACGCCTTCCGCGCCGACGGCCGCATCCAGGCCCTGAGCAGCGACGAAGTCAGCCTGCAGGCCGACCTGGAACTGGGCGGCGACCTGCGCGCCTTCCAGGCCGAATACCGCGACAAGGGCGTGGAAGCGGTGGTCATCCTCGAAGCCCGCCTGGTGCGCAGCGCCACCCAGCGCATCGTCGCGACACGACGCTTCGAGGTCCGCCAGCCGGCCGCCGGGGAAAAGGTGCCGGAAGTGGTCAGCGCCTTCGGCCAGGCCACCGACCGCCTGGCGGCAGAGGTGGTGGGCTGGACGTTGCAGCAGGGGCAGGCGCAGAAGTTCGAGCGGTGAAAAACCGCCCCCCATGGCACGTAGGGCGCATAACGCCCGCGGCGTTATCCGCCGTTTGGCCTCGGCCCCCGGCGGCGCCAAGGCCAACCGTGGCGTTGGCTGTGGCCCCGGCGTATCGGCGTATAACCGCGAACGGTTATACGCCCTACGGAGCGCCTTTCGTAGGATGGGTTGAGCGAAGCGATACCCATCGCCACGGCTAGTCGGAAACCCGCCTGCGCCGACCCGGATCGGTCAAGCGATAACACTGCAGGGGACTGCGCGGAGAATCTGGTTGGGTCATTTCCAGCAATCCGGACGCCATCGCCGGCCCCAGGTAGTTCTTCCGGAAGGTTGGCCGGTGCGACAACCCCAACCTGCGCATGATTTCCGAGGACTTGAGGGCTTCTCCCTTGTTGAAAGCCTGCAACAGCTGTTGCACGCTCTCGTTTACTTGATCGGTAACTTGATCGCTTACTTGTTCGGTCTGCGCGACTTCGTCCATGGCTGCCAGTAATGCCCGCAACATGTAGTCAACGAAGGGCGTCGCCTGTGCAACATGATCTGCCTCGGCCAAGGCCGCGTAGTAGGCCTCCTGCTGAGCATGGATGACCGTCTCCACCGGCAAGTAAGCCAACAGCGGATTCCAGCGACTGAGTATCAAGGTCTGCCAGAGTCGTCCCATGCGCCCGTTGCCATCGGCGAACGGGTGAATGAATTCGAACTCGTAATGAAAAACACAACTCGCCAGTAGCGGGTGCCAGTCCGTATGGCCCAGCCACTCCAGCAACTGCCCCACCAGCGTCGGGACACGGTTGGCCGGCGGCGCCATGTGTAGCAGTTGGTCACCCCGGTAGATGCCGACACCACCCTGTCGAAAATGCCCCGCGTCGTCGATGAGCCCTTCCATCAGGCTGGCGTGGGCTGCCAATAGATCGGGTTGAGAGGTCGGGTGCCAGGAAGGCAGGTATTCATAGGCGCGAAAGGCATTGCGCACTTCCTGGATTTCACGGGGCAATCCCAGCACCCGCTTCCCCTCCAGCACGGCAGTGACCTGCTCGACGCTGAGGGTGTTGTTTTCGATGGCCAGAGAGGCCTGGATGGTACGGATACGGTTGCCGCGCCGTAGTTGAGGCGTCAATGCCGAGTCGCCACCCACCGAAAGCCGACCGACCCGCTCGCAGATTTCACCGACCAATCGCAGCAGTGAAGCGGAAAGGGCAAGCGGTGGTTCATAGGCCTTCATGGCGATATCGGGTCCGAGTCTGCGCAGGCATCCGAAGCGATAGTGCGTACATTGACGGCACTGCCACCCGTGGCAAACACCGAGCGCACATTATTGATTCTCCACCCGCCGCAACAGATAGGTATCCATGATCCAGCCATTGGCCTCGCGGGCCTTCAGGCGCGTGTCGCGGATGTGTTCGGCGACTTCGTCCAGGCGGCCGGCGATCAGCAGTTCGTCCGGGGTGCCGACGTAGGCGCCCCAGAAGATTTCCAGGTCCTGGCCGCGCAGGCCGGTGTAGCTGTCCTGGGCGTCGAGCATCACCACCACGTCCTGCACGCCGGCGGGCAGGCCTTCGCGGGCCAGGCGGCGGCCGGTGGTGATCTGCACCGCGCCGCCTATGTGGTTGAGCGGGATGCGGTGGCGCGCGGCCAGGGCCTGCACGCTGGTGATGCCGGGGATGACTTCGTAGTCGAAGCGCAGCCGGCCGCTGGCGAGGATGGCGTCGAGGATGCGGATGCTGCTGTCGTACAGCGCCGGGTCGCCCCAGACCAGGAAGGCGCCGCATTCGTCTTCGGCCACGTGCTCGTCGATCAGCCGCTCGAACAGCGCCTGCTTGGCCGCGTTGAGGTCCACCACGCTGCCGGCGTAGTCGGCCACGCCGCGCTCGCGCTCCGGCAGTTCGGCTTCCACCACGCGGTAATCGCCGCGCTCGACGTAGCGCTCGCAGATGTCGCGGCGCAGGTCGAGCAGCTTGGTCTTGCTGGCGCCCTTGTCGAGCAGGAAGAACACGTCGGCGCGGTTCAATGCCTTGACCGCCTGGAGGGTCAGTTGCTCGGGGTCGCCGGCGCCCACGCCGATCAGCAGCAGTCGTTTCATGGTCATTTGCAATGGTAGGGGCTTTCGCCTTCCAGTTCCTGGTCGGCGTCGATATCACGGATGATCACCGTGGCCTTGGGATAGCTGGAGCAGAGCGCGTTGCGCACCGTGTAGATGCCGCTGCCCTGGGCCAGGAAGGACTTCTTGTTGAGCTTCTGCCCGTTGGCGTCGACGGCGTCTATCTCGTAGTGGCCGCCGAAGGTCTTGCAGCCGCCCAGCACCAGCAGGCTGGCGCCGAGCAACAGGGGAATCGCTTTCATTGCCTCTCCTTGTCTGCGACCGGCAAAGGTGCGAGCCGGTCATTCTGAGGATGTCGGGCCTGTTTCGACAAGCCCGGCGGCCATTTGCTCCCCGCCGGGGCGCTCAGCGCTTGCCCATGGAGCGGCGCGAACCGCGGGGCGCCGGCGGGCGGCGTACATCCTTGTCGTGGGCCTTGCGCGGCTGGTAGCCGGCGGCGGCGTCCTTCTGCGCGGCGAGGGCGGCGCGGGTCAGTTCGGCCAGGGACAGCGGGGCCTGGGCCGGGGTGTCCGCGCTGTCGTCGCGCGGCGGCTGTTGCGAGGAAGTCATGATAGAGACCGGGTGAAAGATGCGGAAACGGCGCCCATCATACCCGATAGGCACCGTGCCCGCTGCTCCTCAGGCGCCGACCGGCTCCCCGGTGGGCCCCGCCGGGCGCGCCTGGCCGAGGCTTTCGTCGAAGCGCAGCAGGCGCCCGGCGTTGCCCAGCACCAGCAGGGTGCTGAGGTTGTGCAGCACGGCGGCGATCATCGCCCCGGCGGCGCCGAGCAGGCCGAAGGCAGCCGCCGCGACTATGGCCAGGGTCCAGCCCAGGCCGATCGCCACATTCACCTGCAGGGTGCGCCGGCACTGGCGGCTCAGCCGCACGCAGGTGCCCAGGCGGCGCAGGTCGCTGCCGATCAGCACCACGTCGGCCGAGGCCAGGGCGATGTCGGCGCCGCCGGCGCCCATGGCCACGCCCACCACGCCGGCCTTGAGCGCCAGCGAGTCGTTGATGCCGTCGCCCACCACCAGCGGGCGGAAGCCCTTGTCGATTTCCTCGCCGACGCGGTGCAGCTTGTCTTCGGGCAGCGCCTGGGCGCTGACTTCGGCGATGCCCACCTCGCGCGCCACGCCTTCGGCGACGCTCTGGCGGTCGCCGGTGAGCAGCAGTTGGCGGCCCAGGCCCAGTTCGCGCAGCTCGGCCATGGCCTGGGGCGCTTCCGGGCGCAGGCTGTCGGCCAGCAGCAGCCAGGCGCGGAAGCGCCCGCCCAGGGCCAGGCCGGCGATGGGGCCGTCGTGCTCGGGCACCGGCGCGGTGGCGATGCCCAGTTGGGCGAACAGCTCGGGCCGGCCCAGGGCCGCCTCGCCCTGCGGGGTGTGGGCGATGACGCCCAGGCCCTGGCGTTCGCGGATGTCCTCCAGCGGGTGGTAGGCATCGTGGGGCACCAGCGCGGCCAGGGCGCGGCTGACCGGGTGGCTGCTGGCCGCGCCCAGGCTGGCGGCCAGTTGGCGCAGCGCCGCCGGGTCTTCCCCGGGCTCGCCGCGCAGGGCCTGCAGGCGCAGGCTGCCGTGGGTCAGGGTGCCGGTCTTGTCGACCACCAGCGAGGTCAGGTCGGCCAGTTCCTCGAGGAAGGCCGAGCTGCGGATCAGGATGCCGTGGCGTGCTGCCACGGCGATGCCGGCGATGGCCGTGGCCGGCGCCGAGAGCACCAGGGCGCAGGGGCAGGCGGCGACCAGCACGGCGAGCATGGCCTGGGGGTCGTTGGTGACGAACCAGGTGACCGCGGCGATCAGCAGCACCAGCACCATGTAGCGCCCGGCGTAGCGCTCCAGCAGGCGGGTGATCGGCGGCTTGGCGCGCTCGGCGCGCTGCATCAGGGCGATCACCTTGCCCAGGGTGGATTCCTCGCCGGTGCGCGTCACCTCGATGCGCAGCAGGCCGTCGAGGTTGATGGCGCCGCCGTAGACTTCCATCCCGGCCTGCGCCTCCAGCGGCACCGACTCGCCGGTGATGGGCGCGGTGTCCAGGCTGGCCTGGCCGTCCAGCACCCGGCCGTCGGCCGGCACGCGGTCGCCGGCGCGCACTTCCACCTGGTCGCCGGCGCGCAGTTGGGCGTTGTCCACTTCCTCCACGGCGCCGTCGGCGCGGATGCGCCGGGCCTGGCTGCGGGTCAGGCGGCCGAGGGCCTCGATGGCTTCCTGGGAACCGATCACGCTGCGCTCCTCCAGCACGTGGCCGAAGATCATGATGATCGGCAGCAGCGCCGCGGTCAGCAGGTCGCCGGTGGCCCAGGCGCCGAGCATCGCCAGGGCGATCAGTTGGTCGGTGATGCCGTGCAGGCTGGGGTGGCGCAGGCTGGCGGCGGCCGAGCGCAGCACCGGCACCGCCACCAGCAGCGAGGCGACGCCCAGCAGCATCTGCGCCACGCCTTCCTGCTGCGGCGCCAGCCAGCGCCAGAGCAGGCCGAGCAGCAACAGGCCGAGGGCGAGCATGGCCAGGCTCAATTGGCGGGCGGCGGCGCGCTGCTCGTCGCGGCTGAGCATCGCTCCGGTGAGATGGCCGTGGCTGTGGCCATGGTGATGGCCGTGGTGGTGGTGTGCGCTCATCTATCGCTCAGGTCATTGGCTCGACGCGGTCTCGTCGTCCTTGAGGAGGGTGGCCCGGGGCGGGAAGCGGGTGTCCGGGCGCTGTACGTATTCCTCGGCCTCGGCCTCGGTCAGCACCCAGATCTGGTTGACCTGGCCGCTGAGGCCGCTCTTCAGGGCGACGAACTTGTCCTTCAGCTGCGGCATCAGGCCGTTGACGATGAACAGGTTGTTCTCGTTGCGGATGCGCACCGAGACCGCCACCGGGTAGCTCACGGTCTTCTGGTACAGGCCCAGGCTGACCACCTGCTTGAGCAGGTTGGGCTTGGGCCGCTTGAGGGTGATGACCGGGAAGCTGGCGCTGTCCACCACGCCCACCAGCATGCCCGAGGGCAGTTCGCGGCCAGCCTCGGCGGCGCCGGCGCCGAGCAGCAGGCCCAGGGCCAGCAGCAGCGCGCCCAGGGGGCGCCAGCGGTTGCCCCGCGACGAAGTGGAAGAGTGCCGGTAAGCGACAGCGTTCATGGAGTGTCCCGCCCTAGGTGTTTTCTCGGAATGTGGGTGTCGGGCCCGCGGCCCTCGGCGAGCCTAGCGCGTCCGTGTGACATCTGTCCGCCCATTGCTTCACGGCTGCGGCCCCTGGAGGATCAGGCGGCCGGCGTCGCGGGGGTCGACGGTGGTGACCGCGCCGGCCTTGCCGAGGATGCCCGGCACCCGCTCGCGGTACAGGCGCAGCAGCAGGCCGGGGTCCTGGCTGGCGGCCAGGCTGGCGATGGTCGCGGTGTCGGCATGGGCCTTGGCCAGGCGCTCGCCGGCCTGGGCGCGGGCCACCTGCAAGGTGCGGTCGGCGGCCTGGGTGGCCGCCTGGGTCTGCCGCGCGGCGTCGTTCTGCGCGCTGGCGACGTTCTGCTCGGCCAACTGGCTGGCGGTGAGCACGGCGTTGAAGGCGCTCACCGCCTCGCGCGGCAGCGAGGACTGCACGTCCACCCGCTCGATCTCGATGCCCAGCCCGCTGCCGGCGGCGGCCAGTGCCGCCAGGCTCTGGTTGATGCCCTGCTGCAGGTCGCCGCGCAGGCGCTCGCGGCGCTCGGCCACGGCGCTGTCGCTGCCGACCAGTTCGGGGCGGGCGACCAGGATGGTGTCCAGGTCGCGGGCCGCGCACACGCTCACGGCGTTGCGCGCCACCAGGCGGTCGAGCGCCGGCAGCACGTGCTCGCCCTGGAGCACGTAGGCGTAGGGGTCGACCACCTTGTAGAACACCCGCACGTCCAGTTGCACGACGCCGGCATCGCCGGTCAGCAGGTAGCCGGAGCCGGCCGTGGCGTCGTTGACCAGGCTGACGTCGAGGTCGGCCTTCTGCGCCTGGGCCGAGCGCAGCAGGGTTTCCACCCGGCGCTCGATGACGCGCTCGGCCGCCGGCAGCAGCACCACCTGCTCGAAGGGCCGCGGCCAGGCCAGCAGCAGGCCGGGGTTGGCGATGCGCTGCAGGGCGCCCATGCGCAGCACCACGGCGCGGCTGTCCGGGCCGATCTCGCGGACGTTGGACAACGCCCAGCCGAGCGCCGCCAGCAGCGTCACACCATAGAGCGCGACGAACGCCAGGCGCCCGGCCTGCAGCCAGGGGCTGCCGCCCTCGCCGCGCTCACTCATGCTGCGCACCCGGCTTGGGCGCCGGCAGTTGCGGCGGGCCGTCCACCAGCACGCGGAAGGGCGCGGCGTCGGTGCGCAGGACCAGGCGGGTGCCGGAGTTGACGATGGTGCCCAAGGTATCCAGCGAGCGCAGCAGGTTGTACAGCTCGGGCGAGCCGGCGTAGGCCTTGGCGTAGATGTCCGCAGCCTCGACGCGGGACTGCGCCTCGATGTCGGCGGCCTTGACCGTGGCGTCGGCCTGCAGGATGCGCGCGTCGCGCTCGGCGGCGGAGCGGATCTCGGCGGCCTTGCGCTTGCCCTCGGCGGTGCGCTCGGTGGCGATGGTCTCGCGCTCGGCGCGCATGCGGTCGACGGTAGCGCCGAGGGTCACCGAGGGCAGCGTCAGGCGTTCGATGCCCACCTGCAGCACACGCACGCCGTAGGTGTCGCGCAGGGTCTTGTCGATCTGCCCGCGCAGGCGCTGCTCGAAGTCGGCGATGCGCACCTTGCTGCCGTCGGTGTTCACCAGGTCGGCCAGGTCGAAGCCGCTGGCGGTGGTTTCCAGGGCCGAGCCGACGAAGGTGCGGATCTGCCGCGCCGCCTCGTCGGGCTGGTTCTGCACCGCGCGCATGAAGCGCTGCACGTCGTCCCCGTCGGGCTGCACCTGCCAGGCCACGTAGGCCTGGACGATGATGCGCAGGCCGTCGCGGGTGCCGACGTCCTGCAGGCCGCTGGAGGTGGTGCGCAGGCGCAGGTCCACCGGGATGGCCGCCTCGAACGGCACCGGCAGGCGCCAGGCCAGCCCCGGCTGCAGCAGCACTCGCACCGGGTTGCCGAAACGGGTGACCACGGTCGCCTCGCCGGAGCGCACCTGCACCAGGCAGGCGGTGGCGGCGGCGAACAGCACCAGCAGCGCGGCCAGGCCGATGCGCCGCCAGGGCAAGGGCCCGGCGCCGCCGTGCTCATGCTCGTGAGGGTGGTGGCCGTGCTCATGGTCGTGGTCGTGGTGCGCGTGGTCGTGGCTGTGCGACGAACTCAAGGGGCGAGCTCCTGTTTGGCCGGCTTGCGCGCCGGGTCGAAGGGCGCGGTGAAATAGCCGCGCAGGTCGAGGGTCGGCGCATCGTCGGCGCCCAGTCGATGGTCGATGACCAGGGCGTTGGCATTGCCCAGGCCCTGGCCCAGGCGGGCGAAATACTGTTCCAGCAGGAACGACTGGCCGGCGTCCTGCCAGGCCTTGCGCTCGGCGCCGAAGCGCAGGTCGGCGGCCCGCGCCGCGGCCAGCGTCTCGCGGGCGTCGGCATTGGCCTTGTCCACCGCCTGGCTGGCGGCCAGGCGGGCCTCGTTGCCCTGCTCGGCGGCCTTGCCGCGCTCGCGGGCGATCAGGGCCTGGGCGGTGATCTGCGCCGCCTGCACGCCATGGTAGGCGTTCGCCGCGCCGGCCGGCGGGTGAATGGCCTCGACCACGGTGGCGAGGATTTCCACACCGCTGTGCAAGTCATCGAGGTCGGCCTGCACGGCCTTGCCGATGTCCTGCGCCAGGGCCTCGCGCTCGCCGCCGAGGACGCCGTCCAGGGTGCGCGAAGCGAAGTCATGGACCAGCACACGGCTGGCGGTGCTGCGGATCAGCGCCGGCACGTCGGCGCTGTTGTAGGTCGCCGCCAGGGCCGCGGCATCGTCCAGGCCGATGCGGTAGACGAAGCGCACGTCCATGTTGACCACCTGGAAGCTCTGCTTGCCCTCCGCGGCGCTGGCGATCACCTGGGATTTCTCGCTGCGGTGGGAGGCGTCCCACAGGCGGTTGGCGCTGTCCGGCGCGGGGCCATCGGCCGGGCCCGGCGGGTCGGCGACGGCGGAATCGCCGGAGGTGGCCAGTTCGTGGATCACGCCATTCTCCACCGCGATCACCCGCCCGAACGGCCAGGGCAGGCCAACATGCAGGCCCGGCTGCAGCACCGCCTCGGGCTTGCCGAAGCGCTCGTAGACACCGCGGCCGTCCAGGGACACCTCGTGTATGCCGCTGAGCAGCCAGCCGACCAGCGCCACCAGCGCGGCCACCGGCAGAAAGGCGCGGCGCATGAAGGCGAAGGCCCAGACCTGGCGCAGGTCGATGCCGAAGAGCTGCTGCAGCTCGTCCTGCAGGAACTGCAGCGGCCGCGGCGGCCAGCGCAGTTGCCCGGCCACCAGGCTGCGGGCGACCAGGCGCGGCTCCTCGCGCTCGCGTTGCGGCAGGAAGGCGGAAAACACCGCGCGCGCCAGCAGCTCCACGGCCACCGCGGCGGGCAGCAAGCCGAGCAATACTAGCAGGCGCACCGGCCAGAGGTTGTCGGCGCTGGCGAACAGCAGGCCGGGCAGCGACAGCAGCTGCACGGCGATGACCAGCCGCAGCAGCGGCGCCAGGGCGGCGGCTTCCGGCCACTGGGCCTCGCCGCTGGCGGCGAAGTGACGCTCCAGCACCAGCAGGCCGAAGGCGCCCAGCAACAACAGCCCGGCGCCGACATAAGCCGCCTGGCCAAGGTCGGCGCCCGGCAGCGCCAGGCTCCAGCCGGCGCGGATCACCAGCAGCGCGGCGACGCAGAGCCCCGCCAGCCAGAGCGAGCCCGGGCCGATGCGCCGCAGCAGCGAACGGATGCCACGGCCGATGCTGTCGAGGAAGCGGTCATAGGCGCTCAGCGCCTCGGGGGCTAGCGGTTCGTCCGCCGTCTCACGCCCGCCGAACCAGCGCAGCGAAGGCTCCTGTCCCAGGGCGCGCGCCCGCCAGGCGTCGACGCGCCAGGCCGACTGCGCCGCCGCGGCCAGCAGCAGCAAGGCCGCGGCGTTGTTGCACAGCAGCGGCAGCCAGGGCGAACGGGCGGCGAACAGGCCGATGAGGATCGCCAGGAGGAACAACAGCGCGGCCAGCAAGCCGCTGCCCAGGGCCAGGGCGAACAGGCGCCGGGCATGCACCGCGGCCTGCTGGAAGCGCGGCAGCGCCTGCAGGTCCTCGCCCGCGGTGTCCAGGTCGACTCGCATCACAACTCCAGAGGCGGCCAGGGGGCCAGCCGGTACATCGGCGCGCAGGGAAACAAAATGTAACCTTATAACAACCGGCGTGAAATTCTCGTCGAGACGCGGCGCAAAGAAAAGCCCCGCCGGCGAATTGCCGCGCGCCCCTGCCCCGTTCTATCTTGGCGGATCGTTCAAGTACCGCCGAGGTCCCCTCCCGATGAGCTCCCTGCGCGACGCCCTCGCCCGCTTCCCCCGTCTCGACCTGATCGGCGCCCCTACCCCGCTGGACAAGCTGGAGCGCCTGTCGGCGCAGCTGGGCCGGGAGCTCTTCGTCAAGCGCGACGACCTCACCCCGCTGGCCATGGGCGGTAACAAGGTGCGCAAGCTGGAGTACCTCGCCGCCGATGCCCTCGCCGCCGGCGCCGACGTGCTGGTGACCGCCGGCGCCATCCAGTCCAACCACGTGCGCCAGACCGCGGCGCTGGCCGCACGCCTGGGCCTGGGTTGCCTGGCCCTGCTGGAAAACCCCATCGGCACGGACGACGCCAACTACCTGGGCAACGGCAACCGCCTGCTGCTGGACCTGTTCGGCACCCAGGTGGAAGCGGTCGCCAACCTCGACGACGCAGACGCCCTGCTGCAGGACGCCTGCGAGCGCCTGCGCGCCCAGGGGCGCAAGCCCTACCTGGTGCCCATCGGCGGCTCCAACGCCCTCGGCGCCCTGGGCTACGTGCGCGCCGGCCTGGAACTGGCCGAGCAGGTGCGCGCCGGCGGCCGGCACTTCGCCGCCGTGGTGCTCGCTTCCGGCAGCGCCGGCACCCACGCCGGGCTGGCCCTGGCGCTGGCCGAAGCGCTGCCGGAAACCCCGGTGATCGGCGTCACCGTCTCGCGTCCCGACGCCACCCAGCGGCCCAAGGTGGAAGGCCTGGCGCAACGCACCGCGGACCTGCTCGGCCGGCCGCTGGCGGCGCACTTCGCCGTGCACCTGTGGGACGCCTACTTCGGCCCGCGCTATGGCGAGCCCAACGCCGGCACCCTCGACGCGGTGCACCTGCTCGCCGCGACCGAAGGCCTGCTGCTGGACCCCGTCTACACCGGCAAGGCCATGGCCGGCCTGCTCGATGGCGTGGCCCACGGCCGCTTCGCCGAAGGCCCGCTGCTGTTCCTGCACACCGGCGGCGCCCCGGCGCTGTTCGCCTACCCGTCGCGGCTGTGAATTCATTCAAGTTATATGAACAGGATATTTCATTATTTTATTGCATAACCATTGACCCCCTATAGTCGCGCAGCCTACTAACCTGCTTGAAACACCAAGAACGAGGGCAACCATGAACTTCTCCATCCTGCGACGCGGTTTCATCTTCGCCGGCCTGACCCTGGCCCTCGGCGCCAGCTTCCTCGGCCAGCAGGCCTCGGCCGACGAGGACCTGCTCAAACAGATCCAGGGCAACGGCGCGATCAAGGTCGGCCTGGAAGGCACCTACCCGCCCTTCAGCTTCGTCGACGAGAACGGCAAGCTGTCCGGCTTCGAAGTGGACTTCGCCGAGCTGCTGGCCAAGGAACTGGGGGTGAAGGCCAAGCTCCAGCCGACCAAGTGGGATGGCATCCTCGCCGCCCTGGAGTCCAAGCGCCTGGACGTGGTGATCAACCAGGTGACCATCTCCGAGGAGCGCAAGAAGAAGTACGACTTCTCCGAGCCCTACACCGTCTCCGGCATCCAGGCCCTGGTGCGCAAGGGCGACGAAAGCAAGTACGACACGCCCGAGAAGCTCGCCGGGGTGAAGGTCGGCGTGGGCCTGGGCACCAACTACGAGCAGTGGCTGAAGCAGAACGTGCCGCAGGCCGACGTGCGCACCTACGAGGACGACCCGACCAAGTTCCAGGACCTGCGCAGCGGGCGCATCGACGTGATCCTGGTGGACCGCCTGGCCGCCTTCGACATGGTCAACAAGACCAAGGGCGCCATGGCCCTGACCGGCGCGCCCTTCGCCCGCCAGGAAGCCGGCATCGCCCTGCGCAAGGGCAACCCCGAGCTGCTCGGCGCGCTGAACAAGGCCATCGAGAAGTTCAAGGCCGATGGCTCGCTGAAAAAGCTCTCGGAGAAGTGGTTCCAGGCTGACGTCACCCAATGATCGACGAAAGCCTGCAGCTCGCTCTGGATTCCGCGCCCTTCCTGCTCAAGGGCGCGGTCTTTACCGTAGTCCTCAGCATCGGCGGGATGTTCTTCGGCCTGCTGCTGGGGTTCATCCTCGCCCTGGCGCGGCTGTATGGCCATGCGCTGTTCAGCTGGCTGGCGCGCATCTACGTGTCCTTCTTCCGCGGCACGCCGCTGCTGGTGCAGCTGTTCATGATCTACTACGGCCTGCCGCAGCTGGGCCTGGAGCTGGACCCGCTGCCGGCGGCGCTGATCGGCTTCTCGCTGAACATGGCCGCCTACGTTTGCGAAATCCTCCGCGCCGCCATCGGCTCCATCGATCGCGGCCAGTGGGAGGCGGCCTCCAGCATCGGCATGACGCGCGCCCAGACGCTGCGCCGGGTAGTGCTGCCGCAGGCCGCGCGCACCGCCCTGCCGCCGCTGGGCAACAGCTTCATCTCGCTGGTCAAGGACACCGCCCTGGCCGCCACCATCCAGGTGCCGGAACTGTTCCGCCAGGCGCAGCTGATCACCGCGCGGACCTTCGAGGTGTTCACCATGTACCTCACCGCCGCGCTCATCTACTGGGTGCTCGCCAGCGTCCTGGCGCACCTGCAGAACCGCCTGGAAGAGCGGGTCAACCGCCATGACCAGGAGCACGAGGCATGATCGAGGTACGCAAGCTCACCAAGCAGTTCCGCGGCCAGGAGGTGCTCAAGGGCATCGACCTGTCGGTCGCGGCCGGCGAGGTGGTGGCGATCATCGGCCCCAGCGGCTCGGGCAAGACCACCCTGCTGCGCTGCCTGAACCTGCTGGAAATCCCCAACGGCGGGACCATCCGCGTCGGCGACATCGAGATCGACGCCTCGCGCCCGCTCAAGCCGCAGCAGGGGCTGATCCGCAAGCTGCGCCAGCACGTCGGCTTCGTGTTCCAGAACTTCAACCTGTTCCCCCACCGCACCGCGCTGGAAAACGTCATCGAAGGCCCGGTGATCGTCAAGAAGGAGCCCCGCGACAGCGCCGTGCAACGCGCCCGCCAATTGCTGGCGAAGGTCGGCCTGGCCGGCAAGGAAGACGCCTATCCCAAGCGCCTCTCCGGCGGCCAGCAGCAGCGCGTGGCCATCGCCCGGGCCCTGGCCATGCAGCCGGACGTGATCCTCTTCGACGAACCCACCTCGGCCCTCGACCCGGAGCTGGTCGGCGAAGTGCTGGCGACCATCCGCGGCCTGGCCCAGGAAAAGCGCACCATGGTCATCGTCACCCACGAGATGAGCTTCGCCCGCGACGTCGCCAACCGGGCGATCTTCATCGACAAGGGCGTGATCGTCGAACAGGGCGACGCTAAGACGCTGTTCGCCCAGCCCCGCGAGGAACGCACCCGGCAGTTCCTCAGCAAGTTCCTCAACCCCGACCAGGGGCGACCTGAATAAATCTGTAAATTCGATAAATCAGCTCGGATATTTGCGCTTTTATATCGACTAAAGTGGGATCAACATAGCCTCCATGAACCGCGCAGGCCGGCCAACTCGCCGGCCCGGCGCCCCAAGAGGACTGATCCCATGATCGAACGCAGACCCTTCGCCCAGCTCGGCGGCGCCCACCACGGCTGGCTCAACGCCAAGCACCACTTCTCCTTCGCCGAGTACTACGACCCCGAGCGCATGAGCTGGGGCAACCTGCGCGTCTGGAACGACGACGAGATCGACCCGGGCACCGGCTTCCCGCCGCACCCGCACCGCGAGATGGAAATCATCACCTACGTGCGCCAGGGTGCGATCACCCACCAGGACAGCCTGGGCAACAAGGGCCGCACAGAGGCGGGCGACGTGCAGGTGATGAGCGCCGGCAGCGGCATCGTCCACTCCGAGTACAACCTGGAGCAGGACGTGACCAGGATCTTCCAGATCTGGATCCTGCCGACGCAACGCGGCGGCACGCCGTCCTGGGGCGCCAAGCCGTTCCCCAAAGGCGACCGCGCCGGCCGCTTCGTGATCCTCGCCAGCGGCGACGAAAACGACGAAGACACCCTGCGCATCCGCGCCGACGGCCGCCTGGCCGCCGCCACCCTGAAGGCCGGCCAGAGCGCCGAATACACCCTGGGCAGCGAACGCCGCGCCTACCTGGTGCCGGCGGCTGGCAAGGTGGAAGTCAACGGCGTGCTCCTGGAAGCCCGCGACGGCGCGGCCATCGCCGAGGAAGCGGTGGTGAAGGTGACGGCGCTGGAGGACAGCGAGGTGATTCTGGTGGATGTTGCCTGAGGGCCGCGGCGAAACGAAAAAGGGCACGCGTTTGCGTGCCCTTTTTCATTCGCCTGGTGGACCGAAGGAGGATCGAACTCCCGACCTCCGCATTGCGAACGCGGCGCTCTCCCAGCTGAGCTATCGGCCCGAGGTAGGCAGAATCTAGCCCAGCCGGCGACGCCAGGCAATGCCCCTTGCGCGGGTGCTCAGCGCTTGCGGCACAGCCCCATGCCATCGCCCAGCGGCAGCAGCGAATAGTCCACCCGCGCGTCGCTTTTCAGTGCCAGGTTCAGTTGCTGGATGGCGCGGGTGTCGGCGCTTTGCGGGTTGGCTTCGAGTACCCGGCCGCTCCACAGCACGTTGTCGAAAATTGCCAGGCCGCCCTGGCGCAGCAGGGTCAGGGCGTGTTCCAGGTAACGTGGGTAGTTGGCCTTGTCGGCGTCGATGAAGGCGATGTCGAAGCTGCCCGCCTGCCCTTCCCTTTCCAGGCCGGCCAGGGTGTCCAGCGCGGGGCCCAGGCGTAGTTCGATGCGGCTTTCGACGCCGGCGTCGCGCCAGTAGGTCTGAGCCGTGGCGTTGTAGTCGCCGGGCAGGTCGCAGCAGAGGATATGGCCGTCTTCGGGCAGCGCCTCGGCCATGCACAGGGCGCTGTAGCCGGTGAAGGTGCCCACTTCGAGGATGCTCCGGGCGCCGGTCAGCTTCACCAGCAGGGCGAGGAACTGGCCCTGCTCGGGGGCGATCTGCCAGCGCGCCGTGGGCAGCGCGGCGGTTTCCTCGCGCAGGCGCGCCTTCAGCGGGGTGTCGCGCAGGGAGGTATCGAGCAGGTATCGGTAGAGCGCGTCGTCGAGGTTGAGCGTACGGGTGGTCATGTGGCCCTCCTGGAGATCAGGGGTGGAGGGCGAGGCTCTGTACCGCAAGGACGCGCTTGGCTTCCAGGAAGGCCCGCTGCCAGTAAGGGCTGTCGAGGCTGTCCAGGCGTACGGTCCCGCCCGTTCTGGGCGCATGCACGAAGCGCCCCTCGCCGACATAGATACCCGCATGGCTGACGTTGCGTCCACCGTTGGTGGCGAAGAACACCAGGTCGCCGCTCTGCAGGCCTTCGCGGCCGACCACGGGGGCGCGCATGCCGATCATCTCGCGGGTGGAGCGCGGCAGTTGCAGGCCGGTGGCGTCGCGGTAGACGTAGCCGATCAGGCCGCTGCAGTCGAACCCGCCATCCGGGGTATTGCCGCCCCAGCGATAGGGCGTACCCACCAGGCCGATGGCACGGATCAGCACGTCGTCCGCAGCCTGGGAATCGCTGAAGTTGTTCGAGGGCGCGTAGACCACCGGCGGCGGCGCGGGCGGCGTATGGCTGGCGCAGGCGGCCAGCAGGGAAACGAGTGCGAGGGTGATGATGCGGAGGGAGATATGCATGTGATGGCATCCCCTGTTCAGGAATGCCATCACTTTGCACCGTCAAACGCTTAAGCGCAATACTTAAAGTAAAACTTTAAGATTAGCGCGTTACCGTCTGTTGCGCCTGGTAACCCGGCTCCAGGACGCGCTTGGCTTCCATGTAGCTCAGGCGCCAGTAGCTGTCGTCCAGGTTGTCCACCCGTACACCACCGCCACGGCGGCTGGCGGAGTGGATGAACTGGCCATCGCCGATGTAGATGCCGGCGTGGCTCACACGTCCGCGACCACGGTTGTTGAAGAAGATCAGGTCGCCCGGTTGCAGGTCTTCCTTGGAGACCAGCGGGACATCCATGGTGATCATCTCGCGCGTGGAACGCGGCAGCTTGATCCCAGCCTCTTCGCGGAACAGATAGCCGACGAAGCCGCTGCAATCGAAACCGGTTTTTTCCGAACGGCCCCCGAAGCGATACGGCGTGCCGATCAGTTCGAATGCGCGATCCAGAATGCTGGAAACCCGCCCTGACGGGTTCCCGTTATCATTTCCTGCCCCCTCGTCTTCTACATCCGCCAGCGTTGCCTGATGGTGGTCAATCTGAGCCCAGCTGCGGGTGGCCTGCTCTACGGCGACCTGCTGTTGACCCGGCTGGGACTCTGGCGAATGGCTGGCGCAAGCGGCCAGCAGCAAGACGAAACTCATGGGCACGAGGGGTGCGAAGCGTCTAAGCATGGGCACGACCGTGTCTCATTAGTTCCATTAGCGCGCTAATTTGCCCGCTCGATCGAGCCGATGCAAGTTTTTTATCGTGAAATGTGACCTATCAGTTGCGGCAGAATGTCTAAGGCTCGTCCTACAATTTTTACATCGACCCTCGAACTGAGGTCGGTCGGCGCCGGATTCACCTCGGCGACGAAGCCGCCGGCGGCCCGTGTGCGCAGCACCGGCTCGACGATGTAGGGGAAGCTCGCCGTGGTCCCCACCAGCAGCACGACTTCGAAGCCTTTGCGCAATTCGCCGTAGAGACTGTCGATCGCCGCCTCCGGCAACATCTCCTCGAACAGCACCACCGGCGGCCTCAGTACACCGCCACAGACCGCGCATTGCGGTGGCAGCGGACGCTGCAGGTGTTCCTCCAGCTCATCGCTCTCGGCCCCGCACGACTGGCAGTACAGCGGCCGCAATTCGCCGTGGATCTCGATCAGCCGCTCCAGCGGCGAGCCCACCTGGCGGTGGAAGCCGTCGATGTTCTGCGTCAGCACCCAGCACTCCGGCTTGCGCCGCTGCAGTTCGGCGATGGCCTCGTGGCCGGCGTTGGGCGCTGCCGCGAGGCAGGCCCGGCCGAGTTGCGCCAGGTACTTCCAGCACAGCGCCGGGTCACGCCGCAGCATGGGCCCGGAGATGGCCTGCTCGATGGCGATGCCCTCCTCCGTCACGCCGTTGTACAGGCCGCCCAGGCCACGGTAGGTGGGCATGCCGGAATCCGCCGAGAGGCCGGCGCCGGTAATCACCAGGATGCGTTCGGCGGCCTGCACGGCTTGGACGAGCGCGGCCATTGATGAGTCCATGGGCGGGTTCCTGTCAGGCCGGCGTGTCGCCGGCGGGTGGGTGCTGTACGGCGAGGCGCTGCAGGCGCCCCAGCAGCGTCGTCCGTGGGATGCGCAGGCTGGCGGCGGCCTGCGAGAGGTTGCCCCGCGCCCGGCGCAAGGCCTCTTCTATCAGCTTGCGCTCCTGTTCCGCCAGCCTCTCGCGCAGGCCCAGCGCTGGCGGCCCGTCTCCGGCCACCGCCATGTCCCGTGGCTCCTCGTCGGCGAAGACCACCTCGTCGAGCACCGGTCCGCCCTGGCCATGCAGCAGCAGGCTGCGGCGGATCACGTTTTCCAGCTGGCGCACGTTGCCCGGCCAGGCGCAGGCCTGCAGGCGCGCCAGGGCCCGCGGCCCCAGGGCCGTCACCCGCGGGTTCAGGCTGCGCGCGTCGCGGCGCACGAAGGCCCGGGCCAGCAGTTCGACGTCAGCGGGGCGCTCGCGCAACGGCGGAATGCTCAGGCAACCGACCTCCAGCCGGTAGTAGAGATCCTCGCGCAGGCGCCCCTCGGCGATCGCCTGGCGCGGCGCCTGGTTGCTCGCGGCGACCAGGCGCACGTCCGCGCGCAACGGCCGCAGGCCGCCCAGCGGCAGATAACTGCCGTCCTGCAGTACGCGCAGCAGCTTGCTCTGCAGGGCCATGGGCATGGAGTTGATCTCGTCGAGGAACAGCGTGCCGCCTTCGGCCAGGGCGAACATGCCCTTGCGGTTCTCGGCGCCGGTGAAGGCGCCGCGGGTGGTGCCGAACAGGGTGCTCTCCAGCAGCGTCTCGGGGATGGCCGCGCAGTTCAGGCTGATCATCGGGCCGCTGCGCCGCGGGCTGAGGGCGTGGGCGCGGCGGGCGAAGAGTTCCTTGCCGGTGCCGGTCTCGCCATGGATCAGCAGCGGCAGGTCGGTCGCGGCGAAGATGTCCAGGCGCTGCAACTGCCGCTGCAGGCCGGGGGTGACGCTGAGGATCGGCGGGCAGTCCGGTTCGTCGTCCGTTGCAGCGCATTCCGCCACCACCTCGCCCACCTCCATCGCCCCGAGCAACTGGCCGCCGCGGCCGTGCAGCGGGATCGCACGGTGCCGGTACTGCAACAGCTCGCCGCCGGCGCCGACATAGGCCTGCAGCGTATCGATGGATGGCCGCTCCTGGGCCAGGCAACGCAGCAAGGTGCTCTGCTCCGCCTCCAGCCAAGGCGCGCTCTGCAGCACGTGCATGCCCAGCGCCTGCCGCGGATCGAGGCCGTCGAGCAGGCCGCTGGCCTGGTTGTAGTAGACGAAGCGCCCCCGGGTATCGACCACCGTGACCGGTTGCCGCAGCCCATCGAAGATCGGCGCCAGGCTGTCCACCAGCCAGCGCAATTCGTCCTTTTCCGTAGGAACCGTCGCATTCTCGACAACAACCATGGCAGCCCAGCCTTTTATATCCGTCCGGTTTTCGACAACTGTCCCAGTTTCGACGAAAGTGCGCGAGCCCGCCCCGCTGCGGGTCAACGCCAGGCCAGGAAAATCGTCCGCGGCGCGCCGGCCCGCCTGGCGCACGCCTTGCAACACGGCAAGCATCCACCTGCAAGAGGAAACGCCATGTTCAAGCACATCATCGCCCGCACCCCGGCCAGCAGCCTGGTCGACGGCCTGACCTCCAGCCACCTGGGCAAACCGGACTTCGCCAGGGCCCTGGAGCAGCACAACGCCTACATCCGCGCGCTGCAGACCTGCGACCTGGACATCACCCTGCTGCCGCCGGACGAGCGCTTCCCCGACTCGGTGTTCGTCGAGGACCCGGTGCTCTGCACCTCGCGCTGCGCCATCATCACCCGCCCCGGCGCCGAATCGCGGCGCGGCGAGACCGCGATCATCGAGCAGACCATCCAGCGCTTCTATCCGGGCAAGGTCGAGCGCATCGAGGCGCCCGGCACGGTGGAAGCCGGCGACATCATGATGGTCGGCGAGCACTTCTATATCGGCGAATCGGCGCGGACCAACGCCGAGGGCGCCCGGCAGATGATCGCCCTCCTCGCCAGGCACGGCTTCACCGGCTCGGTGGTGCGCCTGGAGAAGGTACTGCACCTGAAGACCGGGCTGGCCTACCTGGAACACGGCAACCTGCTGGCTGCCGGCGAGTTCATCGACAAGCCGGAGTTCCAGCACCTGAACATCGTCGAGATCCCCGAGGAGGAGGCCTACGCGGCCAACTGCATCTGGGTCAACGAACGGGTGATCATGCCCGCCGGCTACCCGCGCACGCGGCAGAAGATCGCCGACCTCGGCTACCGGGTGATCGAGGTCGACACCTCCGAGTACCGCAAGATCGACGGCGGCGTCAGCTGCATGTCCCTGCGCTTCTGAACGGCCGCTCCAGCGGCGGGCCTGCCGGCCCGTCGCGCCGGCGCGGGCCCCCTCCCCTGCGCCGGCGTCATGCGTGGCGGCAAGTGCCGCCACGCCACCGGTTGCCGTCTCGGAGGCGCAAGATGTCGATTTCGGATAAAGGAAAACTCGGCCTGCCGGCGCTGACCGCCCTGGTGGTGGGCGGCATCATCGGCAGCGGTATCTTCAGCCTGCCGCAGAACATGGCCGAAGGCGCCGGCGCCGGGGCCATTCTCATCGCCTGGGGCATCACCTTCGTCGGCATGCTGACGCTGACGCGGGTCTTCCAGTGGCTGTCGACCACCTGCCCGGAACTGGACGACGGCGTCTACGGCTACGCCCGCGAGGGCTTCGGCGAGTACCTGGGCTTCAATGCCGCCTGGGGCTACTGGATTTCCGCCTGGGTCGGCAACGCCGGCTACCTCGTCGTGCTGTTCAGCGCCCTGGGTTCGTTCGGCGCGCTGGCCTTCTTCGGCGACGGCACCACCTGGCCGGCGCTGCTCGGCGAGCTGGCGGTGCTCTGGCTGATGCACGCCTTCGTCCTGCACGGGGTGCACAACGCGGCCATCACCAACGCCATCGTCACCCTGGCCAAGGTGGTGCCCATCGCCCTGTTCATCCTCTGCGTCGCCCTGGCCTTCCGCGTCGAGGTGTTCCGTCTGGACTTCTGGGGCAGCCCGGCGCTGGGCAGCGTCACCCGCCAGGTGGAAACCACCATGCTGTACACCGTGTGGGTCTTCCTCGGCATCGAAAGCGCCACCGTCTATGCCAGCCACGCGCGGCGCGCGGCCGACGTCAGCCGGGCCACCCTGCTCGGTTTCGTCATCACCCTGCTGTTGCTGGTCTGCGTCTCGGTGCTGTCGCTGGGGGTGGTGCCGCAGCACGAGCTGGCGCAGATGAAGAACCCGTCGATGGCCCAGGTGATGGCCGCGGCCGTGGGCCCCTGGGGCGCCACGCTGATCAACGCCGGCCTGATCGTTTCGGTGGGCGGCGCGCTGCTGGCCTGGACCATGCTGGCGGTGGAGATGCTCTACCTGGCCAGCCGCGGCGAAGGGCACACCGCGCCGGCGCTGTTCGGCAGGACCAACGACGTGGATACGCCAGCCCCGGCGCTGTGGCTGACCAACGCGCTGATCTCGGCGCTGCTGCTGGTCGCCTTCCTCAACGCCTCCGGCTACAACGCGCTGATCCAGCTGGCCACCTCGATGGCGCTGATCCCCTACCTGTTGTGCGCCGGCTTCTGCCTCAAGCGCGTGCTGCGGCAGCCGAGCCCGGCGCTGCTGGCGATGGCGACGCTGGGCACGCTCTACGGCGTCTGGCTGCTGTACGCCGCCGGCCTGAAGTACCTGCTGCTGTCGATGATTCTCTACGCCCCGGGGCTGGGCTTCTTCGTCCACGCCCGGCGCCAGCGCGGCCTGGCAGCCTTCGGCAACGCCGGGGAGCGGGCGCTGGGCGCGCTGGTGCTGGCCCTGGCGCTGACCGCGCTGTGGATGGTCGGCAGCGGCCGCCTGGGGCTCTAGTGGTTGACGGTGTACGACAGCATCATCGAGAGCTGGCACAGCGGCCGGCCGCTCTGCTCGTGCCAGCTGTTGAAGGCGGCCTGCACGGCGGCGAGGTCCTTCTGGCTGGTCGGCGCCTTGTCGACGATTTCCTGGGCCTTGAGCGCGGCGACCACGTCGTCGCTGGGGATGAAGGTGTCCTTGCCGGCCATGCGCAGGAAGCGCGGCGCCGACAGCCCGCCGAGCTGGTTGCCGCGCTTGGCCAGCAGCTTCCACAGGCCGACGATATCGGTCACCGGCCAGTCCGCCAGCAGCTTGCCGAAGCTGCCGTGCTCATGGGCGATGTCGAGGATCATCTGGGCGTTGCGCGGCACGCTCTTGAGCTTGCCCAGGTGGCGGATCAGGCGGGTGTCCTGCATCAGGTTCTCCAGGCGCTCGCCGCCCATGAGCACCACCTTCTGCGGGTCGAAGCCGAAGAATACTTCCTCGAAGGCCGACCACTTGGCGTCCACCAGGCTGTGCTTGAGGCCGGCGCGGAAGATGCGCAGGCTGATCAGCGACAGGTAGCGGTCATCGCTCACCGCGGCCAGTTCGGCCGGGCTCTTGGGCTGCGGCAGGCGCGCCTCCAGCGCCGCCGCCGAGCCGAAGCGGTTCAGGCAGTATTCGTGCAGCCATTGGTAGTCGCGCATCGCCCTTCCTTTATTACAGGTTCATCACGTCGACGAAGCGCGGCGCGGCGTTGTCGTCGATACGCAGGCTGGCGAAGTCGAACAGGTTGCGGTCGGCCAGTTGCGAGGGCACCACGTTCTGCAGGGCGCGGAACATGATCTCGGTGCGGCCGGGGGTCTTGCGCTCCCATTCCAGCAGCATTTCCTTGACCACCTGGCGCTGCAGGTTCTCCTGCGAACCGCAGAGGTTGCAGGGGATGATCGGGAATTCCTTGAGCACCGAGTAGGCCTCGATGTCCTTCTCGTTGCAGTAGGCCAGCGGGCGGATCACCACGTTGCGGCCGTCGTCGGACAGCAGCTTGGGCGGCATGGCCTTGAGGGTGCCGCCGTAGAACATGTTGAGGAAGAAGGTCTCGAGGATGTCGTCGCGGTGGTGCCCCAGCGCCATCTTGGTCGCGCCGATTTCGTCGGCGTAGGTGTAGAGGGTGCCGCGGCGCAGGCGCGAGCACAGCGAGCAGGTGGTCTTGCCCTCGGGGATCTTCTCCTTCACCACCGAGTAGGTGTCCTTCTCGATGATGTGGTACTGCACGCCGATGGATTCCAGGTAGGCCGGCAAGACGTGCTCGGGGAAGCCGGGCTGCTTCTGGTCCATGTTCACCGCGACGATCTCGAACTTGATCGGCGCGACCTTCTGCAGGTACAGCAGGATGTCGAGCAGGGTGTAGCTATCCTTCCCTTATAGCTTAAGAAAACATAACTGGACAGCATCAAAATAATCGCAACCTTTTGATTTTAAATGAATTAAATAGAAAGCTGGCTTTACAGGAAAATGCGAAAAAGTAAATTTTGCGTCCTCCTGACCTCTAAACACCCTCTTCCCCCCCCGAAAAATCAC
Organism: Pseudomonas sp. AAC; assembly: GCF_000725445.1. Classification (NCBI taxonomy): domain Bacteria; kingdom Pseudomonadati; phylum Pseudomonadota; class Gammaproteobacteria; order Pseudomonadales; family Pseudomonadaceae; genus Pseudomonas; species Pseudomonas sp. AAC. The sequence goes on from NZ_KL647094.1 coordinate 1,255,797, forward strand.
CTTGAACCTTTACAAAATCCGAACGACATCAATCCGGCCTTCAACGCTGGATGATGAAACCTCGGCTGCTTCGAATTCGTAGGGCGGTCGGGCATCCGACCTATCAATGGATAGATCTATAAAATTGAAGAGACTACGATCAGCTAACTGGGATGGACTTACGTTTTGTAAGCTGTGAAAGATGTTTTCTACGCAGCCAGGATTTACCGAATCCCACTCCGCAATCATCGACTTGATTTTTTTCCTCTGCAAATTCTCTTGCGAGCCGCAGAGATTGCACGGAATGATTGGATATGCGCTATCGGCAGCGACCTTTGCTATATCTTTCTCACGACAGTAGGCGAGCGGCCGGATAACTATATTTCTCTTGTCATCGCTAAGAAGCTTAGGAGGCATCCCTTTCATTTGCGCCTGGAAGAACATGTTCAGAAACAAAGTTTCAACCATGTCATCCATATGATGACCGAGTGCCAATTTAGTAGCCCCAATTTCCTCGGCAAAACTATAAAGCGTGCCTCTTCTGAGCCTAGAGCAAAGAGAACAAGTAGTTTTACCTTCTGGAATCTTACTCTTGACAACGGAATAAGTATCCTTGTCAATTATGTAATAATCAATACCTTTAGCCTCAAAAAACTCTGGCAATATATGCTCTGGAAAGCCAGGTTGCTTCTGATCAAGATTCACCGCCACAACACTGAATTTTATTTTCGCAACTCTTTGCAAGTGCAGCAAAGCGTCAAGCATTACGAATGAATCTTTGCCACCACTTACGCAGGCCATAACTTTGTCGCCATCTTCGATCATTGCGTAATCTACAACAGCCTTGCCCACATTGCCGCGCAGCTTTTTGCGACGATGCTCCGCAGCACTATTAATCCGAGACGCTTGTTCGCCCATCATCATAAACACTAGTTTCCAATTAAAATATTTACAAAATCAAATTGCCATATAAGCATGGCCACCATGCAACATCCCTCACTACTTGCGAAGGATTGAGATAGCTAGACACTACCAAAATCGGGCGCAGAAAAAATCCGTGGCAAGACACTGCATTGAGGCTACGCTTTTAATATACAACACAAACTCTTAAGTAAATCTATACGGCAGTTTCATCTGCCGAGTTTGATCCCAGCTATATCATAACAAGATTATGCCTGCGTTTTATAGAAGCTCCTGACCAACGATCCATTCAGCTTGACCGAGTCGCAACAGAGGAGGATGACGGCACGGAGCTCTGCAAGTCACGCGGAGAGACCGCAGCAGCCCCAGAAACGCATATGGCTACAGGCAGGCATCAGTATTCAGGCGGTGGAGATCAAGCCTTCAGCGAAGCCTCGATCGCGGCAATGTCGATCTTCGTCATGCCATCATGACCACGAACGCACGCACTGCTGCCGCTCGATCAGGGCTGGGTATGGCAGCCGTCAGGATATGCGGGGTGATCTACCACGAAACGCCCCACTCGCCCCTGCATCAGCCATACGCGCTCACCTGCCCCCATTGTCGATGATCGCGCTCCACAAGTGGTCTGAATCGCCCCTAGTTTCGTAGACACCTCCAAGCCTCATAATGAGGCCCATCAGGAGGTGCCATGAGCAACCAGCGTTACCCCGAAGAATTCAAGATCGAAGCGGTCAAGCACATCACTGAGCGCGGCTTGCGTGTTGCCGATGTGGCAGAGCGTCTAGGTGTGTCCGCGCATAGCCTGTACGCCTGGGTAAAGCGCTACAGCAAGCCCCAAGTACAGCGGCAGCAGGTAGATGATCAGCAAGCCGAACTGCGTCGTTTGCGCGTTGAACTCAAGCGAGTGACCGAAGAGCGAGACATCCTAAAAAAGGCCGCCGCGTACTTTGCCAAGGAGTCCGGCTGAAGTACGCCGTTATCAGCAAGCTGTCGGTGGAGTACCTGGTGCGGCGCCTCTGCCAGACCCTCCAGGTACATCCCAGCGGTTACTACGCCTGGCTGGCCGAGCCGAAATCTGCACGCGCCAAGGAGGATCAGCGTCTGCTCGGATTGATCAAGCATGCCTGGTTGGAAAGCGGCGGGGTCTACGGCTACCGCAAGATCCACGACGACCTGCGTGAGCTGGGCGAGTCTTGTGGCCGGCACCGCGTGGCTCGCCTGATGCGGGGAGAGGGACTGCGCTCGCAGACCGGTTATCGTCGGCGCCCCGGGTACTATGGTGGCAAGCCGACTGTGGCCTCGCCCAACCGTCTGGAGCGGAAGTTCAACGTCAGTGAACCGAACAAGGTCTGGGTCACCGACATCACTTACATCCGCACCTATGAGGGTTGGTTGTACTTGGCGGTGGTACTGGATCTGTTTTCGCGCCAAGTGATTGGCTGGTCGATGAAGCCACGGATGTGCAGCGACCTGGCCATTGATGCCCTGTTGATGGCGGTGTGGCGGCGAAAGCCCAAGCAGGAAGTGATGATCCACTCCGACCAGGGCAGCCAGTTCAGCAGCTCGGACTGGCAGAGTTTCCTCAAGGCCAACAACCTGATCAGCAGCATGAGTCGACGCGGCAACTGCCACGACAACGCGGTCGCGGAAAGCTTTTTCCAGTTGCTGAAGCGGGAACGCATCCGACGGAAAACCTACGGCACCCGCGAAGAAGCCCGCAGTGATGTGTTCGATTACATCGAGATGTTCTATAACCCCAAGCGCCGGCACAGCAGCGCTATGCAGCTATCGCCAGTGGAGTTTGAGAAGCGCTATTTCCAGAGCTTGGAGAGTGTCTAGAAAACCTGGGGCGATTCAAAGTTTCATCCTAACCCTAAAAACAGAGAGAAACGTCGCGCGCTCTCCTATTCATAAAAAATCCATTTTATATCAGTATGTTGTGAGCACTTACACCCGAGACTGGATCGTTTTGCCTTTCATGGGAGAATGATTAAGGGCGCTAAAGTATCATCCTAATTTTCGCCCAGGCTCGAAAAATACGGTAAATGGTGAAAATAAAGATTCATCCTTTTCCGATGTTGCCCGTTCCAACACGTAAGCAGTCAGTCAGAAAAAACACATAGATCCAATCCCTAGCGAGCATTGAGCTCTCTCATCCGTGCCAACTGCTCCAACCCTTGGACGCCCTAAATGCTTACCCAAAAAAATCAACACCTTCTTTTAAAAACACAATCAAAAATGACTCCCTTATATCCATTTAACCTAAACAGCCTTCCCCCCACTGCACTAGCTAGGGCTCGTAGTTCGGCGCAAGGCTGAAGTCGCTTGGCTGCTTCGCTGTGCAGATCCATGACCCACTTTCCATCAAACTCCCGGTTGTAGTTCCACAAGCATCTCGCGAGTCTTGCCGGCCCGCTCCACTAACAAGACCACAACATCTCCAACGTTCTTGTCGTCTAGCCGGGCCTGTAATGTGGTGACGTCGTCGACGGCGATACCGTCGATGCTGATAACGCGATCGCCGGGCACGATGCCGCCTGCGGTGACCTCGACGCCGACGAGCCCGGCCCTGTGCGCCGCCGAGCCCGGCGTCACGCGCAATACGAATACGCCCTTACTGCCGGTCAGCGCCTGCAGACGCGCGTTGAGCTGCTCATCCACCTCGATGCCCAGCGCCGGACGGATGTACTTGCCGGTCTTTATGAGTTGCGGCACCACGCGCATGACGGTATCGACCGGCACCGCAAAGCCGATGCCGGCCGAGGCGCCAGACGGACTGTAGATGGCGGTATTGATGCCGATCAGCCGCCCAGCCGAATCGAGCAGCGGGCCACCGGAATTGCCGGGGTTGATAGCGGCGTCGGTCTGGATCAGGTGGTCAATGGCCGGGCCACTGGCGTCGCCGGAAAGGGTGCGGTCAAGCGCCGAGACGATGCCGGTGGTGAGCGTCCAGTCGAGCCCGAAGGGATTGCCAATGGCAAAGACCTTTTGCCCCACCTTGAGATCGGTACTGGTGCCCACCGGCACCGCCGGCGGGCGCTTGAAGCCGACGCCAATCTTGAGTACCGCGATGTCGTGCGCAGGACTGGCGCCAACGAGCGCAGCCTGATAATCGCGACCGTCGGCGAGTTTGACCGCGGCAGACGATGCCCCCTGGATCACGTGGAAGTTGGTCACCACGTGGCCGGCATCGTCCCAGATGAAGCCGGAGCCGGTGCCGCGCGGCACGGAAAAGACATTGCGCGACCAGACGTCACGCACTAGTTGCGCCGTGGTGATGTAAACCACCGACCCGCGCGATTTCTCGAACAGCTCGATGGTGGTTTTTTCGTCGGCGGCCAGGTCGCCGCGCGGCGTCACCGTGCGCTCCTGCGTTTCGTGGGGACTGAACCAGGCTTCGATGGCGGGCAGGAACTGCCACAGCAGCATGAGTGCGGCGATGCAGCCAGTGATGACGAGCCAGCGCCGGATGAATCGATCCGGCGCCGGGCGGCTGTAGGGGTCGGGGTAGGTCACGTCATTCTCCATGTTGAAATCAGCGCCAAAGGCCGCCGGTGCGCCAGCGTGGCGGACGTGGTGATACGGTCACCTCGGGGACGAAACGGGCCGATGGAAACGGCGGCATCGCGGGCGGCGGAGCAAGTTCCAGCAAGCGCTCAATGCGTTCAGCCGTCGCCGGATGCGTGCGCAACCAGGAGGGTTCCGGATTGCCCCATCCGGGCAGCAGCCAGACGCGCCAGGAGCGGCTCACCCGCTCGATCTTGGCGAGCGCCGAGGCCAGCCCGTGCGGGTCGCCGGTCAATTCGGCAGCGAGCCGGTCGGCGTCGAATTCGCGCACCCTGGACAAGCCCAACTGAGCCAGCAAGGCCAGCTGTGGCGCGACCGCCAGTAGAAGCAACGCGGGCCAATTGACTTCCGTGACTCCAAGCAATAACGCTGGCAAGCTGAGCACGATCGCAAGCTGCCCCAACAAGGCCAGAAGATGGGTGAGCCGGCTGATCGAATCGGCCAAGCCCATGACACGCAAATCCTCGTTCGCAATATGCGCGATTTCGTGGCCGAGCACGCCGGTCAACTCGCGGGGCGTGAGGCTACGCAGTAGGCCGTCGGTCAGCGCGATGGCCGCGTGATGCTTCGAACCGGTGGCGAAGGCGTTGACGACCCCGCTGGGCACGTAGTGCGGTACCGGCACGGCAGGCAGCCCGGCCCGCGCCGCCAGTTCGCGCAACACAGCCCAAAGATCGGGCGCTTCATCCGGGTGCAGGGGGCGTGCGCCATACAGCCGCAAGGTCAGCCCGGAGGCGGCCGCCGGTTCGAGCAGCAGGGTGAACCCCGCGGCCGCAAGCGCCAGCCAAAGCCCGCCGTCACCCAACAGCAGGCTGCCAGCGACGGCGGCAATCCCGAGCAGGGTCAGCACCAACAGCGCGGTTTGCAGGCGATTGAGCCAGCGATGCCGCGCGCCGACATTCTGCGCGTGGCGCAGATCACGACTGATCATCTGAGCTTTCCCCGGCTGTCCGGTCATCGCGCTCGCGCAGCAGCCAGTAAGTCGCCCCGAGGGCCAGTGTCGCGCCTGCGAGCGCCGCGACCTTGGCGGGGCCGGTCTCCGGGTCGAGGATCACGAATTTACGCGCCAGGGCGATCAGCCCGATCAGGATCACCGTCTTGACCTGGATGATGCTGTCGCGCCGCAAGGCCACCCGCACGATGGAATGCTTGAACTCCATGGCGATGAGCAGCGTCATGATCATGCCGAACACGGTCTGGAAGACCTTGTGATCGAGCGGATTGAACGCATCAATGATCAGCAGGCTGAAGACGATCGAGATCAGCTGCAGCAGCGAGACCACGATGATCACGGCAATGATTGCGGACAGCGCGAGCGCGATCACCTGTTCGAAGCGCTCGTAGAACGTCATCACTGCCCATTGGGCGCGAAATGTTTTGATCGGGTCTGCTTGCTTTTCCTTCATCGCCACTCCTCTCAATTCTGAAATACTTGTGCACCCACAACTTGGTTGCGCCCTTGTCTTTTTGCCTGGTAGAGCGCGCTGTCCGCCTGCTGCATCACCTGCTCGACAGAGTGCAAACGGGGGTCAAGAAGAGCCACCCCCATGCTGGCGCTATAGCTGATCGACACCTCTCCACACACCACCGCTGTCGCCGCAGTGTCCTGACGAAATCGCTCCGCCCATACTTGGGCGTCTTCTATCGATGCCGCTTCCAACAACACAGCGAATTCCTCCCCCCAATCCGGGCAGCCATGTCGGTTGCGCGAACATGTTCCCTCAACCGTGAAGCAAAGTGCTTGAGCACCTCATCGCTGCATCCGTGTCCATAGGTGTCATTGATGCGCTTGAAGTGATCGATGTCGCAGAGCACAAGTGCTGCTTGTATCTCGGGGCTGCGTTTGAGGCGCTCCCATTCCAGCTGTAATCGTTCGTTAAAAGCCCGCCGGTTCGACAAGCCGGTCAAGGGGTCGGTGATCGCCATACGCAGCAACTGCTGCTCCATTTCCTTGCGAGAAGAGATGTCGAGCAGAGTGCCGACTATCAGTTGCCTGCCCGCGTCACCCAGCCAACGGCCGCGATCCAGCACCCAAATCCAAACGCCAGATCGATGACGAACGCGGTACTCGCACTCCAATCGCTCCGACGGGTTTTCTTGGTAAGCGCGCACCTTTGCCAGAACGACCGGCAAATCCTCCGGGTGAATACGCGCTTGCCATGCGGCATGGGTGGCGCCAACCTCCTCGTCGGAGGTCAAGCCGAACATCGCCAGACTGCGGGCAGAAAGCCTGAAGCTGTCGGTAGCGATATCCCACTCCCAGAATCCCAGCCCTGCGCCCTCCAGGGCGATGGCGATCCGTTCCTTGTCATCGATTTGCGATGCTTCAGCTCGTCACGCCTCTGGCGATTGGTACGAACAAAACGCCATAGCGCAACCGCCATGCCAATATTGGCAAGTAGCGACACCATCAGCCAAATGGTCGGCCCGTTCATGGTCTATCCCCACCTGACTCACTGAGTGTCTGCCGTAATTCCTCGATCCGGTGGTCGACTTGGTCGGCGTTGATGCCCAACATCAACAGTACCTGCTCGGCCAGTCCCAGTCCCGCAGCCAGGTACAACGGGTACAGTCTGACATTGGGCAGATTACGCAAAAGCTGGGCATCCGTTACGCGCTCAGTGGCCACCACCACGGACAAGCTCAGGCGGCGGTCGAGAACCGCCTGAGCGATACGCAGGGCCGTCTGCGGACGGGCAAACGTCAGCACCACCAGGCGGGCATGGGCCAATCCGGCGGCGGCCAGGGTGTCGAGCCGACTGGCATCGCCATACGACACCGGCACCCCCATCGCACGCCCCGCTTCGACCCGTTGGCGGTCCGATTCCAGCAGCAAATGCGGTATGCCTGCCAGGCGCAGCGTTCGGCTCAGCAGCAGCCCGACGTCATCCGCCCCACAGATGATCACATGGTCGCGCAACGACCGCGCCCGCTCGGCGACTTCGCCTTCTTCGGCCTGCGGTGGCTGACCGAGTGCGCCCGAGCGGCTGAAAGCCCGCGCCCATCGGTCATGGTGTCGGATCAGGAGCGGTGCCAACCCCATGCTCAACACCAGCGCCACCAGCATCGGTTGCACCATGGTGGCGGCGATCAGGTGCTGCTGCATGACCATGCCCAGGAGCAGCAGCGCAAACTCGCCGCCATGACCCAGCACGATGCCTGCGCGCCAGGCGTCGAGCGCCGACAGGCGGGTTGCGCGCAGCGCCAGAAAGTTCAGCCCCATCTTGAGAGGCACCAAGGCCAACAGCCAACCCAGTACCGCCAGCGGTGCGGCCACGATCTGCGCGGTGTCCAGCTGCAGGCCAATGGTCACGAAGAACAAGCCCGACAGCACATCACGAAAGGGCTTGAGGTGGTTTTCCATGTGGTGCCGGAAATCGCTCTCCCCCAGCACCATGCCGGCAAGAAAGGCACCGAGCGCAGCCGACACACCCAGTGCATGGGCCGCTGCCGCAGCCGCCACCACCAGACTCAGCGAGACCAGCACGAAGGACTCTTCGTGCCCCTGCCGCGCCACCCAGCCCAGCAAGCCATGCAACAGGCGGCGCGACGCAACCGCCGAGACGGCAAACAGCAACAGCACGCCCGCCACCTCCCCAAGCACACGGCCAAGCCCGGGAGCATCGCCGCGCGCCCAGATCGCCAGCAGCGCCAGCAAGGGCACACTGGCCAGATCCTGGAACACCAGCACGGCAATGGCGCCGCGGCCGTGGCGTGTGGTCAACTCGCCCTGATCGGCCAGCTGCCGGCTGACCAGCGCTGTCGACGACATGGCCGCCGCCGCGCCCAGCAGTGCGGCGCTGTCGAGCGGCAGCCCCAGCCACAGCAAAGCCAACGCCACCGGTGCGGCGACCATCGCCAGCTGCAGTGTCCCGGCCACCAGCACGGTCTTGCGGGTGAGCCAGAAATGACCGAGCGAGAACTCCAGCCCGACCATGAACAGCAGCAGCGCCACCCCCAGCTCGGACAGGAAATTCAGCGCCGGTCCCGGCATGATCCAGGCCGTGGCCGGAGGGCCCAGCAAGACACCGACCAGCAGATAACCCAGCAAGGTCGGGATATTCAGCCTGGCCGTCAACGCAGCCGCCAGACTGCAGGCGACCAGCAGAATCAGCGTCGTACCGAGCAAGTCCTGCATCGGCCCTCAACTCACCACAGCCGAGGATGCCCAGCGCACGATGTCCTGTGCCCCCATGGCGCCGGCCTGACGCGCGATCTCCCGCCCGCCCCGGAACAGCGCCAGGGTCGGAATGCTGCGGATGCCGAAGCGGGTGGCCAATTGAGGCTCTGCCTCGGTGTCGACCTTGGCCAGCCGTACCTTGGGTTCCAGCAGGCGCGCGGCCTGCTGGAACTGCGGCGCCATCATCTTGCAGGGGCCGCACCAGGGGGCCCAGAAATCGACCAGCAGAGGAATGTCGCTGCGCTCCACGTGGCGCGTGAATGTCGCCGTGGTCAGCTCGATGGGCGCGCCCGTGAACAACGGCTGCTGGCAACGGCCGCAGTTAGGCTGGTCGGCGAGTTTGCCCGCCGGTACGCGGTTGACGGATTGGCAATGCGGGCAAACGATGTGCAGGCTGTCGCTCATGTCGAGGCTCCTGAAGGTGTTGAGGATGAGGGGAGCGCCGCCTCGGCCGCCGTGGCCGGGGTGGCGCGCTGGAGCCCCTCGGTCAGGCGGCGGATATCGGCTTCATCCAGGGTTTCCCGCGCCAGGAGCTCGCGGGCACAGCGCTCCAGCACCGCGCGGTTGGCGTCGAGAATCCCGTAGGCGCGCTCGAACACGCCCATCACGATGTCGCGGATGGCCTGATCGATGCGCGCCTGGGTCGATTCCGCCACCCGGCAGCCGCCGCTGGCCAACTCGGGCGTGTCGAGGAAGCGCGGCCGCTGCGCCTCGAAGGCGATGTAGCCCAAGCCTTCGTCCATACCGAAGCGGGTGATCATGTCGCGGGCGATGTCGGTGGCCCGCGCCAGGTCGTCGGCCGCCCCCGTGGAGAGTTCGCCAAACACCAGCTTCTCGGCCGCGCGTCCGCCCAGGAGCACGGCGATCTTGTGTTCCAGATCGCTGCGCGTCATCAGGAAACGGTCTTCGGTCGGGCGCTGCAGGGTGTAGCCCAAGGCGCCGATGCCACGCGGGATGATGGAAATCTTGTGCACCGGGTCAGTGCCCGGCAGCGCCAGCGCCACCAGCGCATGGCCCATCTCGTGATAGGCCACGGTCTCGCGCTCCTTGGGGTTGAGCACGCGGTTTTTCTTTTCCAGCCCCGCCACGATGCGCTCGATGGCGGCGGTGAAGTCCTGCAGCTCCACGGCCTGCGAGCGGCGGCGCGTCGCGGCCAGCGCCGCCTCGTTGACCAGATTGGCCAGATCCGCCCCCGAGAAGCCGGTGGTCAGCGCGGCCACCTGCTCGAGGTCGACCTCGGGTGCCAGCGTGACTTTCTTGACATGCACCTTCAGGATGTCGAGCCGGCCCTTCTTGTCGGGGCGGTCCACCAGCACCTGGCGGTCGAAGCGGCCGGCGCGCAAGAGCGCCTGATCGAGGATTTCGGGCCGGTTGGTCGCGGCCAGAATGATGAGCCCCACGGAGGCATCGAAACCGTCCAACTCGGTCAGCAACTGGTTGAGCGTCTGCTCGCGTTCGTCATGACCGCCGATCGGGCCGCCGACGCCGCGCGCACGGCCCAGCGCGTCGAGCTCGTCGATGAAGATGATGGCCGGCGCCTGGCCGCGGGCCTGCTCGAAAAGGTCGCGCACCCGCGCCGCGCCCACGCCGACGAACATCTCGACGAATTCCGAACCCGAGATGGAGAAAAACGGTACGCCCGCTTCACCGGCGACCGCCTTGGCCAGCAAGGTCTTGCCGGTGCCGGGCGGCCCCACCAGCAGCACACCCTTGGGGATGCGCGCCCCGAGACGGCCATAGTCCTGCGGATTCTTCAGGAAATCGACGATCTCGACCAGCTCCGCCTTGGCCTCATCCACCCCCGCGACATCGGCGAACGTCACACCGGTGTTCTTTTCCACGAACACCTTGGCGCGGCTCTTACCGATGTTGAGAAACCCGCCCATGCCCTGCTTCTCGGCGAAGCGGCGGAACAGGAAGAACCAGACGCCAAAGAAGGCTACCGCTGGCAGGATCCACGACAGCACATCGCGCAGCCAGGTGCTCTCCAACACGCGGGCATAGGGCACGTCGTACTTCGACAGGCGATCGGCAAGATCGGGTTCGACCCTCGTTGCCACGATCGTCGTCTTGCCCCGGCTGTCCGGCGACTTCAGGCGCCCGGTCACCGTACGATCCGACACCAGCACTTCGGCCACGCGACCCTCGGCCAGCGCCTTCTCGAACTCGCTGTAGGGCACCGGCTCGACGGTTTTCGCCGTCTGCCAGTAGCTCTGCAAACTCAACAACAGCAGGAGGGCAACGATCCAGTAGCCGGTATTCCATTGATTCTTTTTTTCCATGGGCCGTGTTCCTCGAAAGTCGAGTCGCCAGAGGATCAGGTGAACAGACGGGCCGCGCCGTCACGCAAACGGATGGCCAGCGAGCGGGAGGGCAGTGCCGCCGCTGATGAGCAGCCCCCACGGCGTGGCCGACCGCGGATCACGCTTGTAGACGACCGCGTGACCCGCGGCCACGACCGCCACCGCGATCGAGGCCAGGGAGGCTGCCCATGCCAGGCCGATGGGATCGGACACGGCAGCCCCCATCGCTCAAGATTCGCCGCCCGCTGACTTCTTCTTGCGCGCAGGCTTGCTCGCGTCGCTCGGCGGCGCCTCGGCCGCCTTCGCGGCATCCGGCTGCTCTGGCTCGGCCGGAGTCTGCGGTGACTCATGGCGTTCGAACACCACGCGTTCGGCCTTGTCGTCCCAGCGTGCGCTGGCGTGATCGCCCTTGCCGATTCCGCCGCCGAGCATCTCGCGTGCCAGCGCGGTTTCCAGCTCGCTGCGGATCAGGCGCTTGAGTTCACGCGCACCGAACTCCGGCTTGTAGCCTTCTTCCGCGAAATGATCGATCAGGGTCTGATCGAATCTGAGCGTCACGCCCTGGCTGGCGGCGCTGCGTGCCACGCGATCAAGCTGCAGGCCGACGATGTGGCGAATCTCCTCCTTGCCCAGCGCATGGAAGACGATGATCTCGTCGATGCGGTTGATGAACTCGGGACGGAAGTGGCCGCGCAGCACGTCCATCACCTCGGCCTTGGTCTTTTCGTACTCCTCGCCGGCCGCCCCGCGCACCTTCAGCCGTCGCTGGATGATGTCCGAACCCAGGTTGGACGTGGCGATGATGATGGTGTTGGTGAAATCCACCACCCGGCCCTTGCCGTCGGTGAGGCGGCCATCATCGAACACCTGCAGCAGGATGTTGTAGACGTCGGGGTGTGCCTTCTCGATCTCGTCGAGCAGCAGCACGCTGTAGGGCTTGCGACGGACCTTCTCCGTGAGCTGGCCGCCTTCGTCATAGCCGACGTAGCCCGGGGGAGCGCCCACCAGCCGTGCCACGGTATGGCGCTCGCCGTACTCCGACATGTCGATGCGCAACAGGGCGCCCTCGTCGCCGTAGACCGATTCGGCCAGCGCCTTGGCGAGCTCGGTCTTGCCGACGCCGGTGGGGCCCAGGAACAGGAACGTGGCCACGGGCTTGCTGCCTTCGCGCAGCCCCGCGCGCGACAGCCGCACCGCATCCGCCACCGCGCGTACCGCCTCGTCTTGTCCCACCAGGCGCTCGTGCAGCCGTTGCTCCAAGTGCAGCAGCTTTTCGCGCTCTTCCACCGTCAACTCGTTGACCGGGATACCGGTCAGGCGCGAAACGATCTGGGCCACGTGCTCGGCCTTGACTTCGGCACTGCCGGAGGCCCGCTCCCGCTCCCAGTCCTCGATCAGCTTCTTGAGCTCGGCCTCCTTGGCTTCGATGCGCTTGCCGAGCTCTGCGGCCTTGTCGTACTGCTTGCGCGAGGCCATATAGTCCTGCTCACGCCGCAGTTGGTGCAGTTCGGACTCCAGCTCTTGCACCGCCACCGGGCGGGCTGTGGCCGACAGTTTCACGCGTGCGGCCGCCTGGTCGAGCAAGTCGATGGCCTTGTCAGGCAAAAAGCGCGCGGTGATGTAGCGGTCCGACAACTCGGCGGCGGCGATGATCGCATCCTCGGTGATGCTGACCTTGTGGTGCGCCTCGAAGGTGTCGCGCAGGCCGCGCAGGATCATCATGGTCTGCGCTACCGTCGGCTCGGGCACCATCACCGGCTGGAAGCGACGCTCCAGCGCGGCGTCCTTCTCGATGTACTTCTGATACTCGTTAAGCGTGGTGGCGCCGATCAGGTTCAGTTCGCCGCGCGCCATCATCGGCTTGAACACGTTGGCCACGTCCAGCCCGCCTTCGCCGCCACCCTGGCCGGCACCGACGATGGTATGCACCTCATCGATGAAGAGAATCATCTCGCCCTGGTGCTCGGTCACTTCCTTGAGCACCTTCTGCACGCGCTCCTCGAACTCGCCGCGGTACTTGGCGCCAGCCACCATGGCGTTGATGTTGAGTTCCACCAGGCGCTTGTCGCGCAACGTCTCGGGCACTTCGCCCGCCACCATGCGCTGCGCCAGCCCCTCGACGATGGCGGTCTTGCCCACGCCCGGCTCGCCGATCAGCACCGGGTTGTTCTTCTTGCGCCGGGCCAGCACCTCGATGGTGGTCTCGATCTCCTGCGCGCGGCCGATCACCGGGTCGAGCTTGCCGTCGCGCGCCATCTTGGTGAGGTCGCGCGAGTATTTATCCAGCTCGGGCGTGTTGGTCGGCGTCTCGGCGCGGCCATCCTCGGCCCCTTTGCCGACCACCTTGCTTACCTGCTGGCGCAGCGCCTGCGGCGTCAGGCCGTAGCGGCGTAGCAGGTTGGCGGCCAGCCCTTCGCCTTCCTCGGTCAGACCGATCAGGAAATGCTCCGGACCGACATAGGAATGGCCGAGTTCATTGGAGGCCACGAAGGCGCGGCTGAGCGCATCCTTCACGCGCGGCGACACGCCGATCTCGCCCTCGAACGGCTTGTCCCCGCGCTTGGCCTCGGACTCGATCTGCCGCTTGAGGTCATCGACCTTGATTTTGAACTGACCCAGGATGGTCTTGACCACGTCGCTGTCGGCCAGCGCCAGCAGCAGATGTTCGGTATCCACCTCGGAGCGGCCAAATTCGGCAGCGTGTTTGGCGGCCTCTTGCAGCAGGGCTTCCGACTGTTCGCTGATGCGGCTGGCCAGCCCACTGCCGCGCCGGCGCGGTGCACCCGAACCTGCGGCGGCGGGTTCGCCAAACACGGAATCGACCACGTCATCGGTATCGGCGGCAAAGGGCGTCGCGTCATCGCCGATGCGGAAGAAGTCACTGCCGAGGAAGTCCTCGAACAGGCCGCTGCGCGAGCCGAACAAGGCTTCCAGCGGCGAGACGGTGCGCTTTTGCTGGCGCACCAGTTGGCGGTAATGGTCGTCGCACAACAGCATGGTGCTGTGACGACCGTTGAGATTGGCTTCCACCCGCACGGTGGCGGGTTGGCCGCAGACCTGGCATTGTTTTCTGGCCATGCTGATGCTCCTGAGAAGGTTGAGGCACGAGGCATCGCGAGCCGCGACACCTCGTCTCGTGCCGGGTTTTTCTTGTGACGAACGAGCCGGCGACGTCAGCCGTTGATCGGGATCGAGCGTCCCTGCTTCGGCGCGCTGACCTCGCGCTTGTCGATCGTGACCGTGAGCACCCCGTTCTTGAACGATGCCTTGATCGAATCCTGGTTGGCGTCGTCAGGCAGGTTCAAGGCACGCTGAAAGCTGCCGTAGGAGCGCTCCACACGGTGGAAGCCACCTTCCTTCTTCTCCTGTTCCTGGCGCTTCTCGCCACGCACCATCAGCACGTCGTTGTCGAGGGTGATCTGGATGTCCTTCTCCTCGACACCGGGCACTTCCAGGGCAATCTTGTACTGCTTGTCGGTTTCCTGGATGTCCAGGGCCGGCTTCAGCATGCCCGACCAATCGGATGGCAGCCGCGGCATGGCCAGCGCCGGAAAGCCGAAGCCCCGGAACGCATCATCGAACAGCCGGTCGATCTCGCGATGCAGTTGCAGGATCGGGCTGACTGGCCCGCTCGCCGCCGGTAGGTCATTGCGTTGCACTGGCAGTGAAGAGACGGTTTGCTGCTCCTCCTGCTCTTTTTTGAACCAGTTCCAGGGAGCCAACTTCTTGAAATCAATATCCATGTCACACCTCCAGAAAAAAGAAAAATGAAGAATCACTCAATCCTTTCGCCTGCTGCGACGGACAGCGCGCCCAGGCGATACGGGATGTTCCGATGACTGCTGCTCATCTCTGCGCACCACCTCCTTCTTTTCCCCGGCTTGGGTCTGATCATTGATCCACTGATCGATTTCGCTTTGACGAAACCGCCACGTCGCGCCCGCCTTGAAAGCCGGAATTTCCCCGTGCGCGCGAGCCGATAAAGCGTCCGCTTGCCGACTTTCAAGTACGCTGCCAATTCATCGAGCGTGAAAATCACCTGCAGGTGCGCTTTCATTTCACCCTCTCCAACCGCGCCGCTTTGCGGTTCCGGCCAAGGAAATTCTTGCAAGACATTGCGCCTTTCAGGAAAAACTCAAGGGTCAATGCACAGCGTTCTGCCGCCCCATTGATGCAGGTCAAATGCTCAGGCAAGGCGCAGCGGGGCGGCCCGATCCGGCCATGGACAGAGCCTAGCTTGGCTAGCCTGCGTGTGCCACAGGCGCCTCGATCAAACACCGATCCTCACGTTATAGCCGAGTGCCCGCAGCCCCTTGCTCGTCTGCATGTTCCTTGGCGGAAACTCGTCTGGGCGCGCCCAGCCGACGATTTCCCCGAGGCTGCTCAGGCCAATGTGCGGAATTGCCCAGTCGTCGCTGCGGATCGCGTTCCAGAGTCGGGCCGAAACACTTCCGTTGCCCCAGACAACGTAGTTCAACAGTATCCGTCCGGCCAACACACCTTCCCGACACCGCCGCCGAAGGCCATGGCCCATCAAGCGGATTTTCCATGCCCCCTCAGCGCCGTACCTACAGCAAATCTTTCAAGGCCCAGGTCATTCACGAGTGTTCTGAACCCGGTGCCTCCATCGCAAATATCGCCTTGGGCTACAGCCTCAATGCCAACCTCGTCCACAAATGGATTCGGCTGCATACCCAGAAAACCACGGCTATCCAGCCAGCGTTCATCCCGTTGCCTTCTCAAATGCTCGGCGCGGGATCGCATGCTCAAGTGCGCTGCTGCGATCATGAGTTTGATCCAGTCGGCCCGTAATAATGGGCACGATCCGTATGCCTATCTCAAGGATGTGCTGACACGGTTGCCGACGCAGCGGGCGCCTCAGACTACAGGCTCGCTTGGAAAAGGCACAATCGGAGGAGGAACGCGCGCCGCTTGTGGCCAAGTTGGCAGAGATTGAAGGCCTACGCGCCGCGCTACGTACTCGAGGGAGATGAGCTATTGATCTGGGGCGTGGTCACCCACAGCGTGCGCTGCCATGCCCCAGGCTGAGTCGGCAATTGCCCTGATCGACTGCAACTCGTTCTACGCCAGTTGCGAGCGGGTGTTTCGCCCAGACCTGCTGCGTACGCCTATCGTCGTGCTGTCGAACAACGATCTGAAGGGTGCCAACTGTTAGCTAATCCATTACAGTCCGCCCCCCCTGATCGAGGTTTGTCCCGGCTCTTGATGGGAGATCACTAATAGAGGCTTGAAGGCTGTGGAATGAGGTTAGTGCTCGCGACAAAAGACCTGACGGTAGCCGGTCGATCCTTCGAAGGTTTCCCGCTCTTGGTTGGTTCAGATGGCTGGCCTGTGGAACCGGCTCAATCATTCCTATGGCACATTCTAGTCGAGTCAGGTGAGGCACTCAGTGTTCTGACGTGGGAGGCCTATGGTCGTCGTCTGTTCGACTACTTCGCCTTCCTGGAGGCTAATGGCCTGGCCTGGAATGAGGAGAGTCAGGCAGATGGCCTGAGCGTCCTGTCGCGATATAGAGACTGGTCGAGCGGTGAGCTGGAGCTAGATCCCAGCACACTGAATAAGCGACTGAACCTAATTGTGAGGTTCTACCAATGGGCCAAGCAGCGTGATCTGATCGCAGTTCTACCCTTTGGCGAGCGAAGGGTCAGAGCGACTCCGCACTCTGGCTTTCTCAGTCACGTAGCGCGTCCTAACGCCGCGAGTACCAAACCCTCAGTGATGGTGCGAGAGCGTAAGCGATTGACCAAATTCCTGACCAAAGATCAGGCAAAGGTTTGCCTCGCCCTTGATGCAGATCCGAGTCACCGGATCTTGTTCCATCTAATGGTTCGTACTGGCCTTCGCTCCTGCGAGGCTCGCACTTTCCCTCTCAAGTACATCTTTAATCCTCGGCTGAAGAAGGGCCTACGTCTTGGGCAAATGATCAGCGTGGCTCTTGAACCATCGGACATGCATCTCAAGTACAACCGTCCGAGGACAATCGACGTGCCTTGGTCGCTGATGGAGGAAATGTGGTCGTACACGCTTCATAAGCGCGAAGTACGGAAAGCGACCGGCAACGGACGCACCACGGCCTTGGTGCTGACCAAGGAGGGGCGGCAATACGCGAAAGACTCTATCGTCGACGTGATGAAAGCGTATGAGCGCAAGTGCGGCTTTTATGTTAGGGCCCATATGCTTCGCCATACCTATGGAACTTATACCCTTCTTGCATTGCGAAAAAGCCGAGATTTTAAAGGCGAGCCGTTACTCTATGTCCGAGACAGAATGGGGCACTCCGACATTCAAACAACAATGGTGTATCTGCATCTAATTAATCAGCTAGAGGCTCAGTCTGTTCTTGCCCATGAGGATGAGATAGACATGATGTTTATGGCCGGCTCTACTCCAAGCGCCTGAGGTACTACTGTTGGCTCGAAAGAAAAACTATAAGGCCGAGATGCATTCGGTCACTAAAGGATTCGAGACCGTAGAGAATGAGCTTGTAATCGATCTCCCGAAAAATCCTCGGAATGTAACTAAGATTGATCACACTCAGTACATTGGGCTTGGCTTTGACGCATGGGCCATTCAGAGCACTCATGTAATCAGGGCGCTGGTCAATGGAGGGAACTTCTCTCTGGCTACTCTTGTAGGGTACTCTAGCTATGGCCTTCGATATTTCATGGCCTTCTTGAAAAGCGGAGCGATTGATTCACCACCGTCATCCCCCAACAGCCTAACTAGACGGCATCTTGATCGATATGTTTCTTGGTTGAAGCTAAAATATCCAAACGGGTCAACTGCAAAGAACTATTACACTTCACTGAGGTCATTGATCATCAGTCTAATTGAATACGGATTCATTGAGGCAGACAAAGATAATTTTCTTCCAGTTGTTCCTTTCCCGAATAACGCGAAATCCACCAATGACGCGAAGCCGCTCAGCCTCTCGGAAATGCAGAGTCTTATAACTGCACTAAAATCAGACTTAATAGCTATTCATAAGGGGTTATTCCCTGGGAATGACGCTGAAGCAATGACGGTCTTGTTACTGATTACAGCCGCCAGATCTGGCATTAACACTACGCCGCTCTTGGAAATGTCTAGAGATGCGCTCCAGTCACACCCATTCATCCCTAATCTTCGACTTTTGAACACCGTAAAAAGACGCGGAAAGGGTGCTCAGAGCAAAACCATTCGACAGACGGGACTGCATGACGAATACAACTCAATTCCTTTAGATGGGGTTGCTGTTGTAAATAAGGCTTTGTCAATTTCTGAACCACTGGTTGAGTTTGCACCTGAGAATATTAAGTCGCATGTTTGGCTATATAGATCCGGACAGAATGGGCATGGTCATAAGATAGTCGCGCTTGCTTCCAGCACGTTATTTCAATCAACGAAGAGTATTTGTGCGAGGCACTCTTTGAAGGATGATCAGGGCAAGCCGCTGATCGTTAATCTCAGTCGTCTTCGAAAGACTATGGAAAGTAGGCTTTGGAAGCTCAGCGGCGGCGACCTACTGGAAGTGTCCGCCGTGATGGGCCAGTCCCCTAGCGTCGCTGATAACCATTATTTGAAGATAAATGACGAGATCAGGGTTGAGGGGGCGATCTTCGTCGGATCGGCTTTCACCGATCAGCTGCGTGGCATCAATGTCACACCGACACCCCCAGGAGGCTGTAAAGATAGCCTCTATGGAAGCCTGGCGCCCAAAGATGGTGTCACCCATTGTTCCGAGTTCATTCATTGCTTGACATGTCCTAGTTACGCAATTGTCGGTACTCTTGATGACTTGTATCGACTGTTCAGCTATCAGCAGTTTCTGCGCGCGGAGATGGAGTATTTTTTAACGGATGAGTGGGCGGGATGGCGTAAACGCCAAGGCGATTTCATCAGGCTCATTGACGAGTTTACGTCGAGAAAATTTAATATTGAACTGATCGAGGCGGCTAAAGCCAAAGCGAAAATGTCCCCTCATCCGTTCTGGGGATGCAAGATTGAGTTTATGCGGAAAATTCGAGGGGGCGATCTTGTCGGCTAATAGGAACTCCAAGGCAGCTCTCAAGGCCTATGATGTACTGTTCGCGCAACCTGTAACAGCCTCGGGCCTCAGCAAGGCTGAGCGAGATGCGATAGTTGTTAGTGCGATTGTTAATGATCATGGCGAAACTTTTGTATTAAGCAGATTTGGTGATGCTCGGTGGGATCTTCGGCCATTCTTTGATCAATCTAACGTAAGTGAGGGGCACAAGTATGTCAGTTGGGACTTTAATCTCCCACCTGAGATGATTGATGACTGCAAGGCAGTCGCGTATGCATGGTTCAAGAGAGGGCTCCCAGGGTCAAAGCCACCTGTCGCCAGGGGGATCACAACTCTCGTCAGCGCCAGCGTAATTCCGTTCATTCGTTGGCTTAGTGGCTTGGGAATTGAACGGTTTTCCGATGTTCGGCCTATACATATCAGCAACTACATACATCATTGCAAGTCAGAATCATTGAGGCCGATGCCTCTTTATTCCAGACTGCGGATAATTGATTTTTTATGGATATTCTCTGTCGAAACCATTTCCCCTCTTCAGTATTTTCCATGGGGAGAGTCGTCCCTGTGGCGAGTTAGCGGAATTGGAGAAACAAGGGGAAGTTCAGCTGCTAATAAGAACACCGGTAGGACGGATATAATTCCGCCAGACGATCAGGCGAAGATATTTAATTACTGCGAGCAGGTCGTCCATGAGGCGAAAGAAGATTTGATGGTCACCGGCATTGACACTTTTACTCGCCGCAGCCCCAAAATGATTAATTGTCGTGATGCTGTCTTGTACATCGCGTCAATTACCAGCGGCATGCGTAACGAAGAAGTCATCGGAATTGAAGTCGGCGCATGGCGAAAAGAGGTGGTGGATGGTGTTACTTACTGCTGGGTAATCACGACCGAGCATAAAACAGGAAAGGGGCGAGTCGAATATCTTGTCCCTGAGCTTACGCTGGATGCGTTAAATCTCTTTGCCGTGTGCTCAACCCCAATGAGAAGAGAGCTTGAGGCGGAGTTGAGCGACCTTGAACTGTCGCCCAATTTAACTGACTCCGCTGATCTTTTGCTTCGATTGGAGAAGGCCAGAAAAGACTCGAAGAGACTGTTCCTCTGCTTGAATGGAAGCGGCAACAAAACCGAGCGCGTTGGACACATCGAAGTGCTCAGCGCCGCAGGTTCCAATGAGGCCTTCAAGCGACTCGCAAAAGCCGCTGGAAGTGATTGGCCATTGCGGACTCACCAGTGCCGTCGCACCTATGCCCGGTGCTTTGTAGAGTCTCGTATGGGGCGTGCTTCGCTTGTATTCCTCAAGTGGCAGTTCAAACACAGCAGTATGAGCATGACTCAGCTCTATGCCTCCAACCCCCTTCAGGATCTCACGTTGTTCGATGAGATCCTCCAGCAAATGACCGAATTCAAAATCGACCTGATTGAATCTTGGCTCGACGATCAGCCATTGGCCGGAGGCGCAGGAGAGAGGATCGTTGAGTTGCGGGCTATTCCGGTCAAGAACAGGGCCGCTCTACTGGCCCAAACTGCGCCTCATGCGAATATTCGGGCGACTGGCCATGGCTGGTGCATTGCCACAGAGCGCGGATGCGGAGGTGCGGGCTTATACGAGGCGACACGGTGCCCTGGGTGCAAGCATTCGGTGATTGATGAGACATTCGCCGGCACTTGGCATGCTATCTACTCGCAACAGCGGGAGTTGATGAAAATTGAGGATGCAGGCCCAGCAGTAAGACAGCGCGCCGAGCGTGATTTGAAGGTCGCGCTCGATGTTATCAACAGCCTAGGCCTATCCCCTGATGGCGACGAGCAAGAAGGGGCTGTGAATGGCTAAGCAAGCGACGGAGCCTCGCTCCACTGGGCGATCTCGGCCAAAGACAGCCGATGCACTCGACAAGGTCATCGATGGCATGGTCGAGGGCAACCAAAAGCTCAGCATCTCCTCAGTTGCCAGGGCCGCAGGAGTCACGCCGGGTCTTATCCATAATACCTACCCTGCGGTGGCGGAACGTATTCGCAACCTTATGGGCAAGTCGGTGCGCGCCCAGCGTGACTCCAAGCATCAAGCACTGATGAAGGAGAAAGAACTGAACAAGGCGCTCCGGGGGGAGAACAGCCTGCTTCTTGAGGAGCTAGCCAGGCTCGCGTCGGTGAACCAGCGCCTCATGATTGAGCTGGCCCAGTTGGATGGCGTTGCCCAAGGTAAGGTAGTTACGCTTGCACCGAAGCCTGGGGCTAAGTAGCCCCAGGGGCTTATTTCACCATCCATAGCTGATCGATCCGGGTTGTATAGCTGGGGCTCGCTTCATGTTCCACTTCGGGGTAACAGGCAACGGCCTGGCCGCAGGGTTCCACGGCCCCATTTCGAGTTGACTTGATCCATCACCTGCATGACCGTAAGCGGGCGGCGGCAATCATGAGCTTGATCCAGTCGGTGCGGATGAATGGGCATGAACCGTATGCCTACTTGAAAGATGTGCGCACGCGGTTGCCGACGCAGCGGGCGAGTGAGATCGAGCAGCTGCTGCCGCATCGGTGGGGCCTGCCTAACCCATGCTAGGTGAGTTGGGCAGACGCTTAACAGTGCGGAATAGGATGCTCCCCCGTGGAGTGGACGTGAGGGCTTAGCGAGGCGGTATGCCCATGTGTTGCTGATGCTGCATCATCTGATCCATCATCATCTGCTGCATGCCCATGTACCTATCCATCATGTATTGATGCTGCTTCATCTGCTCAGGCGTCATCTGGGAGTAGTGACTGCCCATTTGGCCCCAGCCCATCATATGGCCGCCCATCATGCCGCCCCCGCAACACCCCATCATCCCGTTACCCTGCATCCCATTCATCATCTGCATGCCTTGTTGCATCATGGCTTGGTGCTCTTGCATCAGCTTCTGGCGCTGAGCGGGGTCGGTGGACTTCTGAATTTGGCTCATTTGCTCCTGCATTTTTTTGAGATTTTCTTGTGCCTTTGCCATCTCTTGGTCGAATTGCTCAACGCTTATCGGTTGCTGTTGGGCCGATTTAGCAGCGGTTGAGTCCTGCTGCGCGGAGGCTAATGCGGGGAAAAGCGCTGCCGCCAAAGCGACGGCGGCGAGTTGGGATGCTTTCATCTTCTGCTCCTTGTAGCTGGTGATTGATCGAGGGTGAATCACTACTTTCCAATATAGACCTCAATTTTGGGCATAGCCTGACTGGGATCAATGGTTGACCCTGTACCTGCTACAGGGTGTATTCAGGCTGCCTACTTGTTAGGAGGTGAACGGGATGAGTGGTGACAAAGCTTGTGGTTGTGCGAATAGCGTTGCGCCGTCGAATGAGGTGTCCACCCCAAGCAATGGGGCTGCGTGGGTCAGTGAGTTTTCTGTACCCAAGATGGACTGTCCCTCTGAAGAGCGCATGATTCGCTTGGCTTTGGAGGGGCTGGAAGGTATCGAGTCGTTATCCTTCGATCTCAGTCAACGGCGCGTTCACGTCTATCACTCGGGGGCGATAGATCTGCACGCTAACAAGCTCGATTCCTTGGGCCTTGGCTCGACCCTGATAGGTACGCGGGCTTGCGCACCAAGCGAGGTCGCGGAGAGAGGGCAGGCTGACGCCCAGGAGGCTCTAGACGAGTCCAGAGTGCTTAAAGCCTTGCTGGGTATCAACGCTCTTATGTTTGTAGCCGAGCTGGTTCTTGGGGTTATTGCTGAGTCCACAGGGTTGATTGCGGATTCGCTGGATATGTTCGCCGATGCCGCTGTTTATGGCCTTGCCTTCTATGCCGCTGGACGGAGCAAGGGTCTACAGCTTAAGGCCGCACATCTGTCGGGCTTTCTACAAATAGCGCTCGCGTTAGGCGTTTTACTGGAAGTTGTGCGCAGATTTATTTTCGGCAGCGAACCCGAGTCATTGCTGATGATGGGGGTTGGCCTGGTCGCCCTTGTGGCCAATGTTGGCTGTTTGCTCTTGATATCAAAACACCGGAATGGTGGCGCTCACATGCGAGCAAGCTGGATATTCTCAGCAAACGATGTATTGGCCAACCTAGGGGTTATTGTTGCTGGCTTACTGGTGATGCTTACGGGTTCGCCTTATCCCGACCTTGCCATTGGTTTTGCTGTCGGGCTGCTTGTCCTCAACGGTGGTCGGCGAATTCTTGCCATGAAGGCTTGATGATCATGCTCAAACCTCCGCCCATTAAGCAACGTGGAGGTTTAACCGGGAGGAAATTAATCTTTCTTTTTTCGATCTACCTAAAGGACGTGCTCACGCGCTTGCCAACCCGGAAAGCCAGCTGTTGCTGCACAGCTGGGCTCCCCGGCAAGGCGTGATGCCCCGTTCGCCTAGCTAGATGTATGCGTCCGGCTGATTTCTGCACGTCGGCACGAGGGTGCCCACTTACCGTGAGCAAACGCTCTTTTCTGCCACCTCAATCAGATCGGCCTTGCCAGCTTGCGGGCGACTGTACGCATGACCTGCTGGGATGACGATGGTTACGTTGGCGTTCGAACAGTGGTCGTGAAGGGTTTCAAGAGGCCTCGAAAAATTGAAAAATTGTTAGTCTGGTAAAATGCTTATAAAACAGTATGTTACAATCTACTAACTGTTAGAGTCATTCAGATACAACGACGGCTGCGTGATTGCCCGCTCGGCCGAGGCCAAGGCGCTGGGCATCAAGATGGGTGAGCCGTATTTTCAGATCAGGCAAAAGCTTCGGCAGCACGGCATTTTGGCGTTCTCCAGCAACTACGCGCTTTATGGCGACATGAGTCAGCGGGTGATGACCATCCTCGAGGGGATGGCTCCGGTGCTTGAGGTGTACAGCATTGATGAAGCGTTCGCCGACCTGACCGATATGCCTGGCAGTTTGGAGAGGTTGGGGCGGGAGATGCGTGCACGGGTGCTGCGCTGCACTGGCATCCCGGTGGGGGTGGGCATTGCCCAGACCAAGACCTTGGCCAAGCTGGCCAATCGTGCGGCGAAGCTATGGCAACGGCAGACCGGTGGGGTCGTGGACATCCGAAAGCCCGAAAAGCGCAACAGGCTCCTGCAGGTGATGGATGTCAGCGAGGTCTGGGGCATCGGCCGGCAGATGACCGCCCACCTGGCCGACATGAACATTCGTACTGCCTGGGATCTTGCCCAGGCCGACGCCTGGACACTGCGCAGCAAGTTCTCAGTGCTGGTGGAGAAGACGGCCCGTGAACTGCGCGGCACATCCTGCCTGGCGCTCGAGGAGCAAGTACCGCCGAAGCAAGAGATCTGCTGCAGCCGGATGTTCGGCAAGCGTTTGCATGAACTGCCACCGATCCGCGAAGCGGTGGCCTCCTACACCGCTCGGGCTTGTGAAAAGCTGCGCGCGCAGCGCTCCCTGTGCAAGAAGGTACGGATCAGCATTCGCACTGGCATGTTCAACCCGGACGAGCCGAAGTTCACCAAGGGCATTATCTGTGAGTTGCCCTATCCGACCGACGATACCCGACTGATAACCAAGGCCGCCTCCGCGGGGCTGGAACTGATCTTCCGGGCCGGTTTTGCATTCAGTAAGGCGGAGATCCTGTTGCTCGATCTGCGCCAGCGTGGCGAGTTCACCGATGACCTGTTCGTCGCGACACCGCCGATGGCTGCCGAGCGGGTGATGGGGGTGATGGATGCGATCAATGCACGATGGGGGCGTGGAACGATGCGACCTGCAGGGGTGCCGGCGAAACCGGACTGGGGCATGCGGCGGGAGATGATGAGCCCGAGCTATACGACGCGGATTGATCAGTTATGGACGGTAACGTAAGGGCTTGAGGCGGCTTATCCTGGAAGAGACAGGTGCCGGCCAAGAGCTGCCCGAGTGCGAACTGACTCGATCTAGTTGACTCAAGCGTTCATTGCCCCAGAGCAACCAGCGAGGCGTGGACTGACTGACGGCTGTTGCGGCTCTATGATGAAACCTGCCTGATATCCAACACGACCCAGACCTCATACCCTTTCTCCCGTGCTGCTTTCTCGGCCTCTAGTTGGGCAGCGAGAGTACTGATGGAACGGGAGCGGTGCTCGAAGCGGAATGGCGAACCACCGTTCTTACGCACGCTCAATTCAACGAGTGTGACGGTAGAGTGCTGTTTGGGTATGGGCTGCTTCGATTTCGAAGGCGCGAGGTCTAGGCCAAGCGCGCGCCGCATCTCGACTTCAGTGAGTTTTGCGTCAGTCAAGCGAGATCCCTAGAGCGATTGCGGGTGACGCCATTGTACCGAGAAGTCGTGCTGATATGGTCAGAGTTCGATGCTGGCGAGCCAATAACCTCATCTCTGCGATATGGCTACGAATCACCAAAGTAGTCATCGCGGGCGACTAGTCCGAATGGGCGCTCCTCGCAGGGCTGCTCATCGCTGAACAGATTCTGCGTGCGGCGCTCCTGCTTCAAAAACGCTAGTGCCGCGAAAAAGCAGCTTTCGCATAGATTGACTCGATAGCGTTCGCCATCATGCCCAGCGCCATAGCCCCAGAGCGCCTGAAGCGTCCCGAACTGCTCGCCGTACCCCGGCACCCTCGTACTGGTAGCGCATACATCGCAAATGGTGTCTTTATGGCTCTCTGTCACCGGGCAGACCTCATCTTCGTATTAAAAAGAGTAACCGAGGGCACTGCGCAACGGAGCGCCTTTTGCCAGTTTTCCAGCCCCGCTGCGTTAGCTCAAGCATGGTCTGGTGTGCCATGCCGGCGGTGGATATGGCAGGTCTTCGACAGATGCGGTTGGCGTTGGTTGATCATGGTTGTCCGCTGCACGTTTCTTGCGTTGCCGGCGGCGACCACTCCATTCCCTCTTCGAGGATCGGATGGCTTTCACTAACGACGATCAACGGTTTGTTCCGATTCTCCAGCGCGAACATGGCGATGGAGCCTTCGACGTCCACCGCCGGCACCTCCCCCTGTGGGTCAAGCCTGCCAACCCAGACATATTGCCGGGTCTCCAAACATGCGAGGTAATACGAAATACCCATGCTTCCTCCGAATTTGAATCAAGTCTATTACTGTGCCAATCCGGAACGGGAGGCGGTACTGCCGCAAACATCAAATGTTATCGCCAGTGCATTTTTAACCCAGGTGCCGACGCTATTCTGCCCTAACCCAGCAGTCTGAAAGCAAAATTCTACAACTCGCTTGGTGCTCGAAACTGGGTCAATGAAATTCCGGCATGTGGGTGGAAAATGCACAGGCGGCAACACGCATGCTGCAACTTCCTCTCGGTCTCCCTCCGCGACGTGTGCTTCTTGTTTTTCAACCTCATTTGAGGAAGAATAACCGGAAGTCACCGTTGTGTTAGGAGTCCTCAGATGCAGGCTTGCCAGGTATTCAGTGATCAGGATGAAATCGCCGCCCGTCTTGAACAGTTGAGTCTGGAGCGCGAGCCACTGCGTGAGGCTATCAATCAAGCTCACCTACAGCGGGTTCGCCTGACTCCTAACCATCCCAGCATTTTTCCCGGCCTTGAAATGTGGGGCTGGTTGGTAGGAGCGGTGCGTGATCAGCTGCGCCCACTAGGGTGGGTCGCGCATGAACAGTCGAACTACCCGCTTACCGTTCACTCGGCGCTCAATCTCGCGATTGCGGTCGCATCGGGGGATAGCTATGTTGGAAATCTGCTGGGGATGCCGAGCAGCCGATCCAGGAAGGGTAAAAATACAGTTGATGCTGTTGAGCGGAATTGCCAGTTCGACATGTTTGCTGACTTGCTGCCCGATCCGGAGGAGCTGCCTGAATCAGGCCCTCATGAGACCTGGATCCTGCTCCACCACACCGACAAGGTGAAGAAGGAAATCCGCATCGAGCTCTCACGTCCATCTGGAATGGGTAAAGGCGGCAAGATCAATTTCTGGTCTGAACGCATCATGCTTGGCACCCTTGCTCTTGATGATGATTTCTTTGAGGTTACCCCCCCAGGCGGTCCGGATATCGACATCGAAATTCGCCGTAAAAGCTCGTGATAGATCATGTTTAATCCACAACGATTTGCGCTCGCCCGTCGCCGGCGAGGTATGAAAAAGCGTGAGCTTGCCACTCATATAGGAGTAACGGAGCGATCGGTCTCCGGCTACGAGAGTGGCACGCAGGAGCCTGAGCCTGGGACCCTGGCAAAAATCGCTAAAACGCTTCGGTTCCCCGAAGCGTTTTTCTTTGGTGATGATCCTGAGGTGCCAACGCCGGATGTTGCCAGTTTCCGGTCGCTCTCAAAGATGACTGCTGGCCTTAGGGATTCAGCTCTCGGTGCAGGCGCGATTGCGCTCCTGCTGAATGACTGGATCGAGCAACGTTTCGATTTGCCAGAGCCGGATCTTCCGGACCTGGGGTCCGAACGCGCTGCACTGACGAATTTTGAGGCGCTCGATAAGCTGGAACTATCAAGCAGTGCCCAAGCGCCAGAGGCCGCTGCGGAGATGCTGAGGGCACACTGGGGTTTAGGTGAGCAGCCGGTTAAGAACATGATTGCGCTTCTTGAGTCGAAAGGCGTTCGTGTCTACTCACTTGCAATTGATGCAAAGGAGGTCGACGCGTTCTCGATGTGGAGTGGCGGCCGTCCCTTTATGTTCTTGAATACCTTCAAGTCGGCCGAGCGTTGCCGCTTTGACGCAGCTCATGAATTAGGACATTTGGTTATGCACCAGCATGCCCACCCACAAGGACCTGATTTAGAGCGTGAGGCGAATGCCTTTGCGTCGGCTTTTCTAATGCCACGTGCAAGCGTTCTAGCAATGGCTCCACGTTCGATCACTATCAAAAGCCTCATCAAATACAAGAAGCTCTGGTCCGTTTCTGTGGCAGCCTTAAATTACCGGCTTCATAGCCTGGGGCTTTCCACGGAGTGGACTTACCGCACGCTGTGTATTCAGATTGCTCAAGAGGGCTATCGCACCGAAGAGCCGGAATCTATTGCTCATGAGCGGTCAGTGATCTTGGAGAAGATTTTCGCCGCGCTACGTGCAGATGGGGTTGGGAAAGCTGGCGTCGCGGGAGAACTGGCAATCAGTCCTGAGGAGATCAATGAATTGACGTTCGGATTGATGTTGAACGTGTTGAAGGGGCAGAGCGCTACCCCATCCGATTCTGGCGGGAAATCAGGTGCCCATCTTCGTTTGGTCAAGGGGTGAAGGGATGCCGTCGATGTCGCTTGGTCGGACTCGGCCAGCAACGGAAACCTGCCTGACAGAGCGTTAAGGAGCAAGCGTGTTGACGGTGTGTATGCGCGCTGACTGCTCCAACGCCATGCGCATCCATTTCGGCATTTTGCAGGCCATTAATGTGGTTAGGTCTTCAGGCCTGAGCACCTTCTTGATCGCGGCAATGCATTCCGGGGTCGAGCCGTCTTTACCGAGATAAAATAGTGCGCTGATAGCCGTCCCTACCTCGGTCCCGGCACGCTGCATGACCATTGGTGCCGCATGTACCAGCCGGACCTCACCCTTCCCTATAAAAAATGATCGGCTGGGTCCGCTGGTGTAATAGATCGGAATGAGCGGCATCTGGGTGCTCAGTCCAAACAACCTGACCGCATGAGCGCCATGAATCTGTAGAACATGGCGGTTCTGCCTAGCGATCAAGCTCACTACTTCCCATACATTTGGGCGAACCCGTGCAACGTATCGACTGGATTTCGGGCGCATGTAAATTCCTCGATGCACCCGTTCAAGTTCACCTTGGCTGACCAGCCGAGCTACTGCCTTGGATATGGCGCCACGCGCTCCAAGCTCCGCAAAGCGGCTGATGCAGAAGGGTTGCCCTTTGGGTAAGCGCTTGACCCGTTGCGCAATGCGGGTGGATACCGACAGAGCAAAATAAGTGCTGGACATTGCAGCTCTCATTTCTATCGCGTGAAGTCCAATGACGAGCTGAACAGCGGCTGATGGAAAGCGATCACCCGCCGTCGATATTCATCATCTGGTGCATCGCTCACCAGGCACTCTTCAAGGCGCCCCAACGAGAGGATCTGGTCGGCCGACGGATAGTGCCTAAGCAGGCTTTTCGCATAGCTGCGGATATCCTGGGGCAGTTCAGAGTCGCGAGAGAGCTCTCGCAGGAACGCTTCGGTCTTGATGACGCTGCGGGTTCTTTCGTGAGGAAGGGTCAATGCGGCTATCTCCTGATTCAGTCAACCACGTCTGCCGACGCTTGAATTCAGTCCTCCATACAAGCATCAAAAGCAAGCCAGCAACTGTTGCCGGTAGTGCTTGGAAAAGCTGACCAGATGGTTTGGCTCAGCGGCAGAGCCCCCCAGGGATAAGGCGCATGTAGCACCTGCCCCAATTACCTGCGCAATGCCACTTCCATTACTGTCATCCAGGACATCGATATTGCCAGCAGCCCCAATCCAGCCAGATATTGAACCTGAAGTGGAGGCTGGCATCTCTACCTCGTTCAGCACTGCCAGGTCATCCGGTAGATCATCTGCAATTCTCTCTGCCAAGCACTGCAGTGTCGGCTCCGCTAACATGAATAGCCACGCCTGATTATCGAGCTCGCCTGTGCGCCGAAGCACTCGCCCAAGCACTTGTCGATAATGCAGCTCAGTGCGGATGCGACTGAGATAGCAGCACACCTGGAGTCGAGGAATGTCCGTGCCTTCGCTGATCATTCCAACTGCGATAATCCAACGGCAGGCGCTGTGTCTGAACGCATTGATAACCTGCTGCGCAGCCGGGGTTTTGTTGGTCACGATGCGGCAACCTTCACCCAGGGTTTCCAGGGCCAAGGCAATTTGCTGGGCGTGCTCGATGTCGGTGGCAACCACCAAGCCTGCCGCATCAGGCTTGATCAGGCGAAGCTCATCCAGCTTGCTGCACCCGAGACCGAGTAACTGATCAATCACCTCGTCATGACGCAACAGCTCTTCGTAGGTGACAGGGGACTCCCCCAATAGTTTGGCAATGCTGGGAAACATCCTGACAGTGCTCTCAGTGTCCAGCTCCTCGGTAAGTTTCACCTTCTGGTTGTCGAGCAGGACAATGCGAGGGGAGCGGCACACACCATCAGCAATGGCCTCTTTCAATCCGTAGCGGTAGTCGCAGATCAGGTACCCCTCGGGCGTCGAGTAGCGGGCCAGGGCAATGGCCCGGTCGTCCGAACGCCATGGGGTGCCGGAGAGGGCCAGGGTGAAGGTGGCCCTGTCCTGTATCCGCTGAAGAATCTGTTGGCCCCAGGCGTTGCTCAGGAGTACATCGTGGCCGGCGCAGTGGTGGATCTCGTCAAAAACCGCGAATACACGGTAGTCATCGAGGAGTCGCCAGAACGCCTCATCTCGGTATTCCATGGCTTGATAGGTGAACGCTGCCCCAACTGCGCCGAGTTGACCATCCAAGCGTCTGCCGAGCACCGCAGCAAAGGACGAGCGAAAGCCCTCGACAACCTGACAGGACGGAGCGAAGCAGAGCACCAGATCGATTCTGTCCTGCTCAAGCAGTCTGTTGGCCAGCTCTGCCGCCATGCGCGTCTTGCCGGCGCCCGGCGTTGCCTGGCAGAAGAAGTGCGGCGTGGTAGTGAAGTGCTCTAGTGCCGTGTCGAGGCAGCGGCGTTGCCAGTCTCGAAGCAGTGTGGTCATCGTGCGGAGGCAAGCGTCTTGAGTGTCTTCTCGATGGCGCGAAGATGGCCCAGCAGGCGCGAGCTTCGGTCTCTAGCTTCCAGGTACTCGCCTTCGACCTTATCCCGGAGATGCGGCATATCATCGAGGAGCAGCTTGTATCGCTCCGCCTCGCCCATCGATGCGAGGAAGTCCAGCCTGATTTCCTTGAGGAGCGCCTCGAGGTGCTGATCCACATCGGCTGATGGTTGCGGTGCCGCCGCATTATCGAACGCTGACGGCTCCTGCTCTGACTCACAAGCGGTCTTAAGGCTGTTCTCGAACCCGTTGTCGATCAGCTCCAGTTGCAGATGTGCCGGAATCGGCAGCAGGTGGTAGACCTGTCCCCGCGAACGGCGCTCTTCATCGAGCACAACCCAGCCCATGCGCAGCATTCTGCGGATCTGTTCATACACGTAGTGGCGCACATCGGCGATACGGAACTGTGTGCCCTTCAGGCGAGCAGCATAGGCGTCACGCAATTCACGCGTCGTGAACCTTGCACGCCCTTCCTCCTGAAGCAGCTCATACAGACGCCTGTCGAAGATAAACGAGGCCGATTTCATTGAGGCACCAGAAGAGTTAACGCAGCAGAAATGCGGATTATAATCCGTGGCCCCTGCATCCGCAAACACACGATAGTGCCGCCTCAAGTGGAATTGAGACGGTCATGGAGAAGTTGGCGAAAGCGTTAGGGGAACGCATCCGGACGCAGAGAAAGGCCTGTGGGATTTCTCAGGATGCGTTAGCGCTGGCCTGCAGTATCGACCGTAGCTATATGGGGCGTATCGAGCGTGGTGAAGTAAACATCACCGTCGAGAAGCTGTATCGGATCGCAAGCGAGCTTGCCTGCGATCCATCCTGCCTTATGCCTCAGTTGTCAGAGCTGTAGCTCTGCATCTGATCGAGAGCGGTGTCCAAGAAGGCCTGACCAGATCCGAGCCTAATTTCGCTCTCGGATGCCCCCCTGCTACTGCAGACAATACTTGGAGGTCTGCGGCTTTTTCGCATTACAGAAGCGCCTTCCTTTATCATCCCCGGCATCGTGTAGTGGTTGATTTCCCCGGTCACTGGCTCAGAGCGCTCGGCTGCCGCTGCCGATAGTATTAGGCATACGTCAATGCTGCTGAGCAGTGCTGAGTTGCCGATGCAGGCGGCCAACTGACAGAACGGCAGGTACCCGCCGGGATGTAGCCATCACCAAAAATTTAGCGGCTAATATCGCCGCTGTCGCGCATTCGCGATCTGGATAGTGGTAAACCATGAATGCAGTAGAAATTGAGTCCGCCATTTCGGACCTGGCTCTTGAGCCCTTTGATGCAGCGGAGTTTCCGTTCACCTTCCTAGCTGCATTTGGCAGAAAGGACGCGGAAATCAAACGTCTGCGCGCTGGCAACAACAACGCCTCGGACATACCCGGCGGCGTACTATTGCGCAATAACATTCATATCGCCGCCTGCGAGCCCGGCACCGTGGGCGAAACGCTCAAGGCGCTGCGCACCAGCTCGGCCACCACAAAAGCCAAAGCCAAGTTCATCCTCGTCACCGACGGGCAAACGCTGGAGGCCGAAGAGCTGATCACGGGTGAAACCATCACCTGCGACTATCCAGACCTTCCCAACCATTTCGGTTTCCTGCTGCCGCTGGCCGGCATCTCCACCATCAAGGAGATCAAGGACAACCCCATCGACGTGCGCGCCACGAGCCGTTTGAACAAGCTGTACGTCGAGCTGCTGAATGAAAACCCAGACTGGGCCAGCTGATCAAGCTGCTGTAGCCGAAGCGGTGAACGATATGCTCAAGGCCATTTCCGCCAGCCTGCTGATGGAGCAGGTGCTGGCCCCACGTTATGAGTTCACCCCGAAAGATACCGGGCCGAAAGAAGGCTTCAATTATGGGCCGGAGGGGTATCAAACGGGTGGCACCAATCTGGGTGTGAATGAGACCACGGGCCAGTTCCATGTCGAGATCAATGGCCTGACCACACCGCAAAGTACAGAAGCCACGCGCATCTGCAAGGAAGATTTGAACGAAGTTGTAACCAGCTTCCTGCAGGACAAAACCGTGCTGGAGCGCGGTCTATTCGATAAGGAAAATACCTTGCCTGAGGAGCTGACCCAGCTGCGCATGGGCAAGATCGTGCGCGAGCGTTATCCCGACTTGAGCGACGTCGACCAGGAAGCCATCCGCCAACACGCCATCGCGGCCATGAACATTACCCAACAGGCCAAACTGGCTTTGGCGCAGGCAGATGCAAACGGTAGCGATAACGTGCAAGGCAGTACCGCACTGCTGGATGGCGTGCGCAAGTTCGTTAACGTGCGCGAGCTGGACATTGATCTGATCGACCGCATCAACCCCTTCGATGCCGCCTATGCGGTACTGGGGAAGGCGATGGATGAAAAATCCCTTCGCCAGGTGCAGGCAAGCATTGCTGCCAAGAAGGTGAGCATTCCCGAAGACGAAGCACGAGAACTGGCAAAACGTGCTCTGCAGTTCAAGAACGAGCGTGGCCGCCTGCCCGACATAAACTCTGCTGATGCCTGGGAAAAGCGCATGGCCGAAGGTGTAGCTGCGTTGGCACGCTACCGCGCCCAGGCCAAAGCGGCACAGGGGGAATCCGCCAATGGCTGATATGAACGATGACGACCTGCTGGATGCGTTGGGGGTAGAAGTCCCCACGCTCACGACAACCACTCGAACCCCTCGCGAAGAACGCATCATCGCTGGCTTCGAGGACATTCAGCGCTTCTACCAGACCCACCGCCGCGCCCCACTGCATGGCGAAGACCGCGACATCTTCGAGCGCTTGTATGCCGTACGCCTGGATCAGCTGCGCAAGCTGCCGGAGGCACAAACCCTACTGGCCGGCCTGGATAGTCAAGGCCTACTGTCAGGCAGTGCGGTCGCCGCTGTAAATGTGGATGACCTGGATGAGGACGCCTTGCTCGCCGAGCTGGGCATAGGCAGTGAGTCCGTCGACCAGGACGATATCACAGTGCTGCGACATGTGCGTTCCAGCGCGGCAATCAAGGCGGCAGAAGAAATTGCCGCTCGAAACCCATGTAAAGACTTCGAGAAGTTCAAGCCACTGTTTGATGAGGTGGAATCGGGCCTCAAGAAGAAATTGTGGGTAACCAAGCCCTTTGGCAAGAACGCGAGCATCGAGGCCGGGGACTTCTTCATTTTGAGCGGACTCATTGCCTATGTCGCCGAGGTGGGCGATACCTACAAGACGCCGAATGCGGAGATGAATGGGCGCTTGCGCGTAATCTACTCAAATGAGACGGAAAGCGATCTGCTATTACGATCCTTGCAGCGGGCGCTCTACAAAGACAGTGACGGGCGTGCCGGATCTCGGCTTATCAAGGTAGATTCCGGCCCGCTGTTCAGCGACATAACCGAGCCGGACGACATCGAGACTGGCACTATCTATGTGCTGCGCAGCCAGTCCAGCCACCCATTCGTAGCCGAGCACCGCGAGCTGATCCACAAGATCGGAGTGACCGGCGGCAAGGTGGAAACCCGCATCGCTGGGGCGAACAAAGATGCCACCTACCTACTGGCAGATGTGGAAGTGGTCGCTACTTACAAGCTGCACAACCTGAATCGCACCAGGCTGGAGAACATCTTCCACCGCCTGTTCGGCGCAGCGCAGTTGGACTTGACCATCGAAGACCGCTTCGGCAATCCGGTCAAGCCGAGGGAATGGTTCCTAGTACCACTGCATGTGATTGATGAAGCAGTTGAGCGTATTCGGGATGGATCGATTACCGGTGTAGCGTATGACCCACAAACGGCTCGCCTGGTCAGCGAAGGCGCAATTAAAGCGTGATGATCATATCCGGGCGAAAGCAGGACTTCTCTCCCGGATACCCCCCTCGGATAGCAAACCACGCGTGTGCCCAACACGTCATAGTCGAGGCGGTATGCGAAATTTTAGCTATTGTGTATCTCTTCCGGCCTTTTCTTAACCAAGGCATAGAGATCCAGGTTGGGAATGGCATTGGCGTTCAAAAGCATCCTCTCAATCATACGGAGTTGCTCTGCATTATTCTTTCTGAGTACCGCAACCTCAGCCTTCAAGTTCTCTATTTGCTCTACAAGCTTTATTTCAGAAGCAGTTATCTTTGTGACAAGGGAAGGCGTTGCGCCACGAAGTTGAGCTTTTTTGTTCTTATAAGACGTGTTGATACCCACATAAGTGCAGAGGGTTTGCCTAGTTGTTTTTATGCCAAGCTCAAGTTCAACCTTAGTCACCAGAGCATCCCACGTCAGCTTACCTACCCATTTAGCCAACATTATCTCTATCTTACGCTGCTGCTGAGCTGATATTTTTGGGACTACCACATCACACCTCGCCTTCAGACAGACCGAAAGAGGATAAAAGAGAGCGCAACTCGGGATTAGCATCAGATGCTGTTCTGGCAGTCTTATCTTCAATAATACCCTTCAGGCGAGCCTCAAAATCCGGTAGGGCACACGCGACCTTTGTAATGATCTTGGTATTTAGATCGGTCAAACTGAACTCAGAATTTTTATCTGAGTAACGAATCATCGTTCCGACAGGCTTACTTTTCATCAAATCATTCAGCATGGATAGAATATGGGTATTTCGCGAGTGAATTAGATACCACTGCCTCATTGCCTGGGAGTTTGGTAAGCGTGGATCACACGCTACCGATTCTAATCTCAAAGTTTGAAACGATAAATCCTTCTCAAAAAACTCGATTGTCTTCACATCGCCTGCTATGTGACAAGTCTCCGGACACATGAAGCACTGCGAGACGAAATCGTTCAAATAATTGCAAGGCGTTACATTAAGATTTTGAGTACAAAGACCGGTGGAGGTGACAGATGCCGGCAGGTTGGTGGTTTGTGTAAGTTGATCTTGCGAAACGACTCGAATATCCCGCCTGTCGATATCTGGCGGATTCAATATCGCACTCACACGACTGGCTTTCTCGTCGTGAGTCGTATGAATATAAGTAAGGGTTTGCTCGGGATTCTTTCTGCCAGACCAAGCAGTGATAATTTCAACTGGAATGCTACTTAAATCAGCAAGGGTGTTAGATAAGTGCCGCAGACTATGCGGTCGAAGAATTAACTCTGACGAAAATCCGTAATCCTGAAAAATCGATGTCGTGTAGCGCCCCTGGCCGACCAGTCGAGTAAGAACCGAGGCGCCTAGCGACGCTAATGGCACCACCGCATAGTTTGTCTTTTGAAAAACTTTCCCACCACTTCCGACACTCTCGGGCGCACCATAAAGCCAACTCCCCAAGAAGCAGAACATGGCATCCTTAAGTTTGATACTTGATTCTCCGGTTGAAAATGAGAGTGGGAATTCCGGCAAAATTGATGTCCTATAGAAAGCAATCCACCACTCCTGCACTTCTTCAACCGAAACGACAGACTTATCGGAAAAAACTTTTGGCATATTGGCGTACCCGAACAAGTGGGGTAATCCTGCTAAAGCTGCACTTCTCGTTTGCGACACGGACAACTGATCTTGAGACCGCAACGAGTAAATCGGTTTTTTTTCGAAAAAACGACCTCTTTGACTTTGATGGATGGAAGTCAGATCAGCTCCTTCCTTAAGGACCGGAACGCAATCATTAACCCCATAAAACCCTAAAGCATAGCCCAATGTGAAAAGATTAGGCCGTTTGGTTAAATTTAAATTTCTCTCTAGCTCTGGTTCCATTTCGAACCCACTGAGCAACGCTTTCAAGCTTTTGCCCGGATTCTCGTAGAATCGACAGAGAATTCTTGCCGGCTCGCATGCCTTGTAGAAGAAGTTTAGGGCTTTCTTTATCGGCTCAGCGAGCACCGCAAGTACGTGATTTTTGTGGTTCCCGTAGCCTTTACTTCCAATCCAGTCGAGATAATAAACTGGCTCTCCATTACTTTCAGAGTAACAATGCAGTTTTTGTTTAGGCAGAACTGGTATTTCCGCAGAAATTCGATTGGGCGATGCCAGCGACAGTAGTGCAGAAGTCACCACTAAGGCATCATGGATTTTTATCTCTTTACCAGGGCTCAGCGAGCCATGTTCATCCACATACTCAAACACACTAGAGAAGATGTCGGCTAGCGCAAGTACTGTTTGGGTATCTGGAAGTTTCTCCAGCGTATTGTCAAACGCGGCATGTCCCGTCCTGTCTCTGTTGTCGCTGCCCTTCAGGTTGACCTTTCGCATTACCCCCTTTTCAGCGCAGAACGCGAGAAACGGCCGCAAGCGGTCAGCTGAACGCGCCCCCAAATTAAGGCTGGTGACTGTGGACTCTGATTGCTCATAGAGATCACCATCTATGAGTGACAACATCTTCCTAGCTACCGACGTCCGAGCTTGTTTTTCTTTGGCGGAAAGTGGTGTATTAGTTGTTTCTATGATCCATATTTTTATCAGGTGGTCATAGGGGTAAGGAAGGGCGTCTATGGGGTAGTTGCCGGCGTTTCCTTTGCCCTTGCGGCCATGTACACCGCACAAGAATCGGGTTCGGCGGCCAGTATTGGGATCAATATGATACCAGACCAAATCATCAAACTCCGCTTTCTTGCCGCCATGCCCTTCAAATTGCGCTAGCTTGGCTTCGCGATATTCGCTGATGAGCCGTTCCAATCGGCCAAGGTATTTGTTAAGCATCGATTGTGCGCCGCCTTGCGAGTTCTTCATCGCAAACCATTATTGTTTGCCTCACCCAAACAATCTGTCTCTCCAATTTTTCAATACTGCGAGCGTAAAGAGGATTGACTAAGGAGTTGCGATTTGCAGCAAGCTTGCCCTCTGCATCAGCCAATACCGACCTGTGATCAGCTTCTAGTATCGGACGAAAGTTTGGGCACCCATAACACCCCAATGGTCTCCCTAAAATAGTTGAACAGGTCGCGCAGGAATGCTTGTTGAGTGCCCCACCAACAGGGTTGAACTTATTGTCGACAATGACCTCATCGCCTTCCGGAACGACAGTTAAGGTATGGCTAAAAGCCTTCTTTAGAAACTCATTTCCGATAAACTTTGAGTCAATCTCTCTCCTAGATACATAATCCAAATCTATGTAATGCCTTGCAGCCGGCACGGTGACACCTGTTATCTTGGCCAATTGAACGGCGGGCAAACCATTTTGAGCGCCGCGAGTTAATACGGTGTGACGAATTCTGTTGGAAGTAGCCATACACTCGAGAGTTCGATCAGAGGTAACCGGAACCCATCTCATGGCCTGTGCAACTGCACTCTCCGATATGTGGTAGGCAGTAGACTTAGGCGTAAACATACTTTTGAAAAAATCCAAAGAGTCAAATCGCACTTCAAAAAAGCTAATTTCTGGAAACATGGGCATATCATTCATGAGACTCAAGAGCTCAGATTGATCCACTTGAATCTCCGCCGAGTCCATCAACAGTACGAGCCCTTCCAAGACAACTCGCTTATAGTCTATGAGAATCTTTGAGATATATTCGGAAAGATGGATTGGATAGCGCTCGGGACGCTCCCTTGAGAATTGTGCCCCCTTAGACTTAGCGATGAACACTCGAAGCTGCAATGTTTGCCCCCCTAACGTGCCGATTTCGTCCACAGGAAGAATTCCTGCGTCTCGAAAACTTGCACCTGCAGGGATCAGATCAGACCATTTCAATAGCGCGATTTGAATTGGTCGCCTCACAATGGAGAGCAACAGCTTGTTAGTGACTAACCTTCTCAGCCGCGCATATAGCCTCGGCGATTGGAAAAACAAATGATCACGAGGGGCGTCCCAATCGAACTCTTGTATATTTTTATTGATCTGCCTGGCTAACGAATCAAACTCAATATCACTTAATGCCCCAATGGAAGGATCAAGGGTATTGTCTTTACCCTTATCCAAATGCGCCCGTGTATACTTGTGATATTCTTCATACCGCGTATCACCTTGCCTAGAGAGCGCTCCAAAGAACTGATTGAGCCCCTTCTTATTGTTTGTCTGCAGCCCACTCCATATAGATTTAACTCTGGCTAACGAGGGAATGCCATTCAACATAAATGGCTTTACATTGCAAACGATACCTGACGCCGTACTCGCAGCCTTGGTTCGCACGTAGTCCACAAATACACTCAGAATTAATTTTTTATCATCATCTGGCATGTTAGACGAATGAACCCAGTCAACGCACAACCGTTTTCCTTTTCCATTATTCGGCAGTAATATCCATACATCGTCCGAGGTATTTACCATCAGGCCAGATTTGGCCGTAATCCATGAGCCTTCATTAGTCAGAGACTTAAAAACTTCCCGCCTCTTCTCGCGAGTCATTTTTGCTGATCCACTCTTTTTTGATGCGCCATTGATATCTCTCTCGTCTTCAGCGCAATTCGCTTTTCATTATATCGCCTGTTCTGAGTCGTATTTTGCGACCAGCCCATGGCATATTTTCTAGCATCCTCAAGCAAAGCCGGATTGACCCCAAGCGACTCCCCTTTCTTATCAAAAATTTCATTCCATTTGTGGCGCAACATATGAGGATGGACATGAAAGCCCAGCGATCTAGAGAGCTTTTGAAATATTGCATTTATTGCCTTTAAAGAAAGAGGCTGACCCGCAGTGCCTTTCGAGTCATTTTCGCTGACAAACACGAAGTCATGGAATTGCGCACGAGGAAAGACAATACGAACGTTGTCAACATAGAACTTAACCTTCTCCAAAAAACCTGGATCAACCGAGGCGAAGTGTGCTTTTGTCTTTTGATTGGGTTTTTCAGAGCGCGGATCTGTTGGATCATTTGCAGATCGATAAATAGCTAGCTGATCGTTAGTGCCATGGAATAGACAGTCTGAAATCTTCAATTTTGCCAGCGCACCTCTTCTGATGCCGCTTTGGACTAGCAAATTGACGATCAAGTAATTCCTAACCCTGGATGCTTTAAAGGGATTATTAGGAGATGATGGCATCACCATCTCTAAAAATCTTACGAAAACTTCATCCGGGATCACCGAGTCCTCAGGATCGCCGACATGTTGCCCTCCATTCTTGCCAAGGGCATCTTCATCTAACCTAATTTTTGAAATAAGCCTATTAAATTTATTTTTTGTTTTTTCGTCAGCATCTTGCACTTCGTGAAACTCATCGAACAGCCACAAAAGAAATTGTCGAAGTCGTCTGATGCGACCTTGCAAGGTTTCGCTAGCGACCTTTGTCATCCCTTTCTGATTGGCAACAATGATGTTCCTTAGGTGTTTATCATTTATATCTAGAAACCTTATATTTATACCTTCATCACCAGAACCCTTACTTAAGCAGCATCTGTCATAGAACTGCATGTACTCCATCTGGGATATAAAAATTCCCGATGCAACTCGTGCGGGTAGGTCAATATTTTTTTCCGAAAAGTACTGCAGCACGAACAGCAGTTCATTTGCGTACCTAAATCTCGTATTGGCCGATTTAGCAGACAAAGCACCATTGAGGTAGCAGGAAACATACGGATCAATAGGGCAATCCGCTTCGTCCACTATCGACACGAAGGGCAACGAATTGAATTGGTATCGTTTGACTCTCATGGCTGACAAAAAATCTAGTCCAATAACTGGTTTAGTTACAAACTAGCCTACAAATGAGTTCTGTCAAACGAGAGAGAAGGAAGAGCGGCGGAAGGCGGGACTTACAGGCAGTGTCTACAGGTTTAAAGGCTTTACAAATATTTTTTTGGCTATAACTTGCCGCCGGACAGGCAGACCATGACCTTGTCGCCGTCCTCGATCATGTTGAAGTCGGCGATGGCCTCGCCAACCTGGCGGCGCAGGCGTTTCTGCAGTTTGTTCTGGTTGACCGAAAGGGTGCTGGCCATGGTGCTGTGGAATCCGGGGGGAAGACGAAAAGCTGGTTATTTTACGCGCACCCCGCCTTCATCGGTAGCCTGATGCTAGGCTCATGCCCATGACTCCCGACCTCGACGCCCGCCTCGACCTCGCCGGGCAGTTGCTCGAACTGCTGCGCGAGGCCCCTGAAGGCCTTTCCGAATATCAGTTGATCCAGCAGCTGAAGGCGCGGCATTCCACCCATGTCCCGCACCTGCCGCTGCTGGACAAGCTGGTGCTGTTCCGCACCCACTTCCTGGTGTTCAACGCCCTCTACCGCCTGCGCGATGAGCTTTGCGCCGAAGAGGCCGGCTTCCTGCAGATCGGCCCGCTGCAGATCCGCCTGCTGCCCTGGCAACCCGGCGCGCCGGGCCTGGTGGAGAGCGACCCGCTGCGCGACTACTACCTGGACGAAAGCAACCTGCGCGACACCACCGAACGCGACGTGGAAAAGCTGCTGGAAAGCTTCTGGACGCGCATGCAGGGCGACGGCGAGAAGGCCGCCGCGCTGGCCCTGTTCGAGCTGGAAGACGGCCCGGTGGACTACGCGCTGATCAAGCTGCGCTACCGCCAACTGGTCAGCCAGCACCACCCGG
Organism: Pseudomonas sp. AAC; assembly: GCF_000725445.1. Lineage (NCBI taxonomy): Bacteria > Pseudomonadati > Pseudomonadota > Gammaproteobacteria > Pseudomonadales > Pseudomonadaceae > Pseudomonas > Pseudomonas sp. AAC. The sequence goes on from NZ_KL647094.1 coordinate 1,296,812, forward strand.
ACCGCGGCGGCAGTACCACGCGCCTGCAGTCGATAAACAAGGCGATGGAAATTCTCGAGCGCTATTACAGCCGACCATGAAGCTCCGATTTGCTCTAACCCCAGGCAGGACGCGGCCTTCGGGGCTTTCCTATACTGCGACACAAGGTCGCACGAGTCTGACGGGCACCGGAAGGCGCTGGCCATGCGTCCCCGGCGCGGCGCTGGGAGGCGGCCTGCATAATAACGAGGAGGTTGCCGAGATGATCCATCATGTGTGGGGGCTCTTCACCCATCCCGATCAGGAATGGCAGGAAATCCGCGGCGAAGAAGAAAGCATCAGCCACATGTACCTGACCCATGTGCTGATATTGGCTGCCATCCCGGTCATCTGCGCCTACATTGGCACCACCCAGGTGGGTTGGGTGCTGGGCAGCGCAGGGCCGGTCAAGTTGACACCGGCGAGCGCGATCCAGCTCACCGTGCTCACCTACGTGGCGATGCTCGCCGGCGTCGCCGTCATGGGCGCCTTCATCCACTGGATGGCGCGCACCTACGACGCCACTCCGAGCATGACCCAATGCATCGTGTTCGCCGCCTATACGGCAACCCCGCTGTTCATCGGCGGCGTGGCCGCGCTCTACCCGCACCTGTGGCTGGGCATGGTCATAGGCACCGCGGCGATCTGCTACACGGTCTACCTGCTGTACGTCGGCATCCCGACCTTCATGAACATTCCCAAGGACGAAGGCTTCCTGTTCTCCAGCTCGGTGCTGGCGGTGGGCCTGGTGGTGCTGGTGGCGATGATCGCGCTGTCGGTGATCCTCTGGGGGAGCGGGGTGGGGCCGGAATATACCTGAGGCTTGACTAGCGAATGCAGACCGGGCCCTGGGGGCCCGGTTTTCGTTTTTTGGGGTTTGGTTTCTGGCTTGGCCACAGAGCGTTGTCGAAGTCCGCAACCCTCTCCCCAGCCCTCTCCCTGAAGGGAGAGGGAGCTTGTCCGTACCGGCTGATGGGCATGGTTTCAAGCTGAACCTTCGCCTCCAACTGACGCCGAAACACCCAACCTCACCGAACGGTCCCCTCTCCCTTCAGGGAGAGGGTTAGGGAGAGGGAGCGGTGTGCCAAGCCAAACAGGAATAACAGGGAAACTCCGTTCGCGAGCAAGCTCGCTCCTACAACACCTGCTCTTCCTTGCCTGAAACTCCCCGCCGCTTGCCCGAACCTGCACGGCAGACGAGCGGCCTGCACAACGCCGGCGCCTGCGGCATAATCGGCAGCCGTCGGAGAAAACACTGTATGCCCGAACAGCTCAACGCCCGTGTCGAAGCCTGCTACCAGTTGGCGGAAAGCTTCTTCCAGCGCCGCTTCCCGCGCCCGGAAGTGAGCTTCCGCCTGCGCGGGCAGAAGGCCGGGGTGGCGCACCTGGACGAGAACCTGCTGCGCTTCAACCCCCAGCTCTACCGCGAGAACCGCGAGCACTTCCTCAAGCAGACCGTGGCCCACGAGGTCGCGCACCTGATCGCGCACCAGATGTTCGGCCCGCGCATCCGCCCCCATGGCGAGGAGTGGCAACTGATCATGCGCGGCGTCTACGGCCTGCCGCCGGACCGCTGCCACACCTACGAGATCAAGCGGCGCCGCGCCACGCGCTACATCTACCGCTGCCGCTGCGAGGAGAACCCCGACTTCCCCTTCTCCGCCCAGCGCCACAACCTGGTGGCCCAGGGCCGCCGCTACTACTGCCGGCGCTGCCGCACCACCCTGGTGTTCACCGGGGAAGTGGTCCGCGAGTAGCCTCAGCCCACCGCGCCCGCGGCCTTAAGCGCCGCCACCTGCTCGTCGCTGTAGCCCAGTTCGGCCAGGACCTCGGCGCTGTGCGCGCCCGCCGCCACGCCTATGTGTTTCGGTGCCGGCAGGCCGGCGGAGAAGCGGATCGGACAGGCCATCTGCCGCTGGCTGCGGCCATCGCCGCGGGGCACCTCGGTGACCAGGCCGCGAGCCTGGATCTGCGGGTGCTCCACCGCCTCGGACAACGGCAGCATGGGCTCCACGCAGGCGTCCACGGCGGCGAAGCGTTCGCACCAGTCGGCGAAATCGCGCTTCTCGAACTCGATGGCGATCTCGCGCTTGAGCAGTCGCTGGTCCTCGGCCTTGGGCGACAGGCCACGCGCGGCCAGCTCGGGGCGGCCGATGGCGGCGCAGAACTGCTGCATGAACTGCGGCTCCAGGCTGCCGACCGAGAACCAGCGGCCATCACGGGTGCGGTAGTAGTCGTAGAAACTGCCGCCATTCAGCGCCTGGGCCTCCATGCCCGGCTCCACGCCGCAGGCCAGGTAGCCGGCGCCAGCCATGCCGTTCAGGCTGAAGGCGCAGTCGGTCATGCTGATGTCCACCTGCTGGCCTTCGCCGGTCTGCTGCCGATGAATGACTGCAGCGAGCAGGCCCATCACCCCGTGCAGCGAGCCGCCGGCGATATCCGCCAGTTGCACGCCCAGGGGCAGCGGGCCAGTGTCCTTGCGTCCGGTGTAGCTGGCCACGCCGGCCAGGGCCAGGTAGTTGATGTCGTGCCCGGCGCGGTCGCGGTAGGGCCCGGTCTGGCCGTAGCCGGTGATGGAGACGTAGATCAGCCTCGGGTTGATCGCCTTGAGCGCCTCGTAGCCGACGCCCAGCTTGTCCATGACGCCGGGGCGGAACTGCTCCAGGACGATGTCGTACTCGCGCACCAGTTGCTTCACCACCTCTACCGCCTCGGGCCGCTTCAGGTCCAGGGCGATGCTGCGCTTGTTGCGGTTGAGGTAGGCGTGGCTGGCCGAGACGCCGTCGTCGTGGGGCGGCAGCACGCGCACCAGGTCCATGCGCGTGGGCGATTCCACCCGCAGCACCTGGGCGCCCATGTCGGCCAGCAACAGCGAGGCGAAGGGCCCCGGCAGCAGGGTGGAGAAGTCGAGGACTTTCAGCGAGGCGAGCGGGCCTTTCATGGGAACTCCTGGGTCTGGTTTTCCGCGCCCCCGCGTTCGCGGGGGCCCAGTGAAGCAGCCGCGCCTCAGAGCTTCATGCCGCGGCTGATGATCTCCTTCATGATCTCCGAGGTGCCGGCGAAGATGCGCTGGATGCGCGCGTTGGCGTACATCCGGCAGATCGGGTATTCCCACATGTAACCCCAGCCGCCGTGCAGTTGCACACCCTCGTCGACCACCTTGCCGAGCAGTTCGGTGGTGAACAGCTTGGCCTCGGCGGCCACCTCGGGGCTGAGCTTCTTCTGGTTGTGGTCCATCACGCAACGGTCGGTGAACACCTGGGCCACGTCCACCTGGGTGCGCATCTCGGCGAGCTTGAAGCGGGTGTTCTGGAAGTGCGCGATGGGCCGGTCGAAGGCCTTGCGCTCCTTCACGTAGTCGAGGGTGGCCTGCAGCGCCGCCTCGGCCCCGGCCACCGCGCCGCAGGCGTTGGTCAGGCGTTCCTGGGCGAGCATGTTCATCAGGTAGTAGAAGCCGCCCTTGGCGTCGCCCAGCAGGTTCTCCTTGGGCACCTTCACGTCGTTGAAGAACAGTTCGGCGGTGTCCTGGCTCTTCATGCCCAGCTTCTTCAGGTTGCGCCCGCGCTCGAAGCCGGGCATGCCGCGCTCGACCAGGAACAGGCCCATGGCGTGCTTGTTGTTCGGGTCGGTCTTGGCCGCGACTATCACCAGGTCGGCCAGCAGGCCGTTGGAGATGAACACCTTGGAGCCGTTGAGGACGTAGTGGTCGCCCTTGTCCACGGCGGTGGTGCGCATGCCGGCCAGGTCGGAGCCGGCCGAAGGCTCGGTCATGGCCACGGCGAGGATGGTCTCGCCGCGGATGATCCCGGGCAGGAAGCGCGCCTTCTGCTCGGCGTTGCCGTATTCGGCGATGTAGGGCCCGCACAGCGCCGAGTGCAGCGGGATCATGAAGCCCGGCTCGTTGATGCGCGCCAGCTCCTCGCACATGATCTGCTCGTAGCGGAAGTCCTTCAGCCCGGCGCCGCCGTATTCCTCGTCGGCCCAGGGCAGCAGGAAGCCCAGCTCGCCGGCCTTCAGCCAGACGCTGCGGTCGACCACCCCGGCCTCTTCCCAGGCCTCCTGGTGCGGCACCACTTCCTTGGCGAGGAAGGCGGCGAAGGCGTCGCGGAACAGGTTGTGCTCGGTCTCGAAGTGTATGCGCTGCATGCTGGCGAATCCTGGTCGGTGGAAGTGCCGGCAGGTTAGGTGCCAGCCCCGCCACGCCTCAATGACGGCAGCGCTCAGCCTGGATTGACGCTTTCTTCCATGGAGGAAACCACGCGGATGTTTCCGCAGCCGACTGCGTCGAGGTGCTTTTCGTAGGATGGGTTGAGCTTGCGAAACCCATCGGGCCATGGTGATGGGTATCGCTTCGCTCAACCCATCCTACGACGGCGCTACCACTTGTCGCAGACGAAAAAAAGCCCCGCCAGGCGGCGGGGCTCAAACCATAGGAGTGACGTCTTGCTTCAGCCCGCCATTACCACAGCGGCATGGTGTAGCTGAGGATCAGGCGGTTCTCGTCGGCCTTGTTGGAAGAGGCGCTGTTGCGGGCGAAGTCGCTGCGGGTGGTCGCGTTGCGCCACTTGATGCCGAAGCCCTTGAGCGCGCCTTCCTGGACGACGTAGGCGATGTCGGTGTCGCGTTCCCATTCCTTGCCGTCGTCGCCGCTGGCGTTCAGCAGGTCGACGTTGTCGCCCTTCACGTAGCGGGTCATGAAAGTCAGGCCGGGGATGCCGAGGCCGGCGAAGTTGTAGTCGTAGCGGGCCTGCCAGGATTTCTCGTCCTTGTTGGCGAAGTCCAGGATCTGGATGTAGTTCACCAGGTAGGGGTCGGTACCGTTGATGTAGGCAAAGCCGGTGTCGCCGCTCATCTTCTGGTAGCCGACGCCGAAGGCGTGGTAACCCAGGTTGTAGGTGACCATGGCGTTGAACGCCTTGTTGTCGACGTTGCTGCCGCCATCGTCGGTGGACTTGGCCCAGCGGACGTCGGACTTCAGCGACTGGCCTTCGGCGATCGGCAGGGTCCAGCCGAGGGTCAGGTAGTGCTGCTTGTAGAAGTCGTCCAACTGGCCGTAGTGGTAGCCGGTGCTGAAGTTCTTGGTCCAGTTGTAGGTGGCGCCGGCGTAGTCGAACTCGTTGGTGGTGTTGCCGCTGCGCACGGTGATGTTCTTCTTGCCGCCGGTGGTGACGGTCATTTCCTCGTAGTTGGAGGAGTCACGGCGGTTGGTCTGGTTCAGGCGGCCGGCGTCGAAGTTCAGGCCGTCGAGCTGGGTGGAGTTGACCGCGCTACCCACGAAGAGCTGCGGCAGCAGGCGGCTGTCGTTGGTCACCACGACCGGCAGCTTGGGCGTCAGGGTGCCCATCTTCAGGGTGTTTTTCTCGTAGCGCAGCTTGAGGGTGGCGCCGCCCTTGCTGAAGTCGTCCGGCGCGTCGCCGTCGGCGGTCTTCGGCAGCAGGCCGGTGCCGGTGCGGTCGGCGCTGGAGTCCAGCTTCAGGCCCAGCGCGGCGATGCCGTCGACGCCCACGCCGATGGTGCCGTCGGTGTAGCCCGACTCGAATTTCAGGATGAAGCCCTGGCCCCACTCTTCCTGCTTGCTCTGCTGCGCCTGGGTGGAGCTGCGGAAATCGCGGTTGAAGTAGAAGTTGCGCAGTTCAACGTTGGCCTTGCTGTCCGAAATGAAGTCGGCGTGAGCGACTGCGGGTACGACAATGCTGGCGCCGAGCACGGCCTGCGCCAGGCCGCCCATGGCAAAACCGGCGTAGTTCTTACGGATCATCAGGATTCCCCTTATGGTGTTTTAAGCGTTGAACACGCTGAGCGCCTGGCATGCAGGGCGCGGCCCCCATGGTCTCGCGCAGCCGTTTGGCGGCTCTTCTGTGTTGCGGGGAATCTTGGCGGGGGGTTATTTCAGATCGGCTGCATAGATATAAACTTTTTGTTACAGCTGAACTTTTCCGAAAAATTCGACTACGCGGTCATGGGCTGACAGCAGCGGCTGTCAGCGGGGACTGACGCACCGGACGAGCGGCAGTATGCTGTCGCCTCCCCCTCCTCCGCCGCGCCCATTCCATGCAAGAACTGCAACCGCTGATCGAACGCTACGGCCCCGCCCTGCTCTTCCTCAATGTGCTGCTGGAGCAGCTGGGCCTGCCGATTCCGGCCTACCCGGCGCTGATCGTCGCCGGCGCCCTGGCGCTGCAGGGGCACGGGGTGTCCCTGGGCGAGGCGCTGGCGGTGGCCACCCTGGCCTGCCTGATCGCCGACACCGCCTGGTACTTCGCTGGCCGCCGCTACGGCGGCTTCCTGCTGCGCAGCATCTGCAGGGTGTCGCTGTCGCGCGACAGCTGCATCCGCCAGAGCCAGAGCCTGTACCTGCGCATCGGCCCGCGCGCGCTGCTGATCAGCAAGTTCCTGCCCGGCGCCGGCGCACTGTCCACCAGCCTGGCCGGCATGACCGGCACGCCGCTGCGCCGCTTCCTCGGCTACGACTTCGCCGGCTCGGCGCTGTGGGTGGGCTCGGCGCTGCTGCTGGGCGCCGTCTTCAGCGACACCGTCGACAGCCTGCTGGGCTGGCTGCACGACTACGCCACCCGCGGCCTGCTGTTGTTGTTGGCGGCCTTCGCGCTGTTCATCGCCTGGCGCCTGTGGCAGCGCTACAGCCTGCTGCGACGCACCGCGCGGATTCCCAGGATCAGCGTCGAGGAACTGCGCGAACGCCTGGACCAGGGCGACACCCCGCTGATCCTCGACGTGCGCGCCGAGGCCGGCGAGGACGGCATCCCCGGCGCCATCCCGATGACCCTGGACACCCCGCTGGATGGCCTGGCCGACAGCCTCGGCCAGGCCGACGTGGTCATCTATTGCGCCTGCCCCAACGAACTCTCCGCGGCCATGCTCGCCGAGCGCCTGCGCAAGCACGGCTACCCGCGCGCCTGGGCGCTGTCCGGTGGGCTGGAGGCATGGCAGGCGAGCCAGGCCCGGGCCGATGGGCTTTCGTAGGATGGGGTGAGCGCAGCAATACCCATCACCACAGCTATCACGGGCAGACATGGTTCCTACAAAAAGCGCGGCGTCCATCGATTGACGTTGCGCCGACCAGCCCTTACCGTTGCCCAGCCGCTCAACCGAGCGGTGCGGGATTGGCGTCCCGGTATCAGAACAGACGCGAGCCTCAGGGCGAGCGTCGGCATGGTCGTACCTGTGTCATGGGCAGGCCGTGCAGGGCATCTTCGGATGCGCCGGATGTTCTGACCGGTACGCCAACCTGTACGGTCTGCCCTCCCTGATTGGCGTCAGACGGGCAGTTCTAGGTACTTTTCGTCAGGACACAACCATGCATCCATTACATATTTCCAAAGAAGCGACTTCCCTCGACCTCTTCGACGCCGCCCAGGCCCGTCACTCCGCCGCCTGCGACGCCCTGCGCCTGCTGGCCGGCGCGCCGGACCTGGGCTGCCCGGACGAGGGCACCCTCGCCGGCGCCCTGGGCAGCCTCGAACTGTTGCTGCGCGATGCAGCCCGGCTCTACGAGGCCGCTCGAGAATGGGCCTGAACGCCGAGGCGCTTTGCGTAGGATGGGTTGAGCTTGCGATACCCATGCGGTCACGGTGATGGGTATCGCTTCGCTCAACCCATCCTACGGTGTGCTACCTGCGCCATTCCCCCTGCCCGCGCCTGGAGGCACGGTATTTCTCCCCCGTAGGAGCGGACCTTGTCCGCGATAGCCGGAGGTTTCGGCGCGGATCGCGGATGAGATCCGCTCCTACGCTGCCCCGCCCGCGCCATTCCCATTGTAGGAGCGCGCCCTGCGCGCGAATCGCGGGCAGGGCCCGCCTACAGGTTACCGGGAAGCACGGTATTCCCCCCGTAGGAGCGGACCTTGTCCGCGATAGCCGGACGATCCGGCGCGGTTCGCGGATGAGATCCGCGCTGCCCCACCCACGCCATTCCCCTGTAGGAGCGCGCCCTGCGCGCGATTTCGCGGGCAGGGCCCGCTTACAGGGAGGCACGAATCTCATCCGCAATTGCGCTCAGCGCCGCGAGTGGTCCCGGCGCAGTTCGGCCAGGCGGGCGGCCAGCAGGTCCAGGCCGGTGGCGCGGTCTTCCGGCAGGCGGCGCACGCTGGCCTGGGTCAGGCGCATCTGGCGGATGAAGCGCCGGCAGTGGCGGCACAGCAGCAGGTGGCGGCGCACCGCGAGTTTCTCGCGCAGGCCGAGCTGGCTGTCCAGCAGGTCGCTGGAGAGGGCCACCAGTTCCTTGCAGGTCAGCATTGGCCGGTCTCCTCGAAATGCTCCAGGGTGGCGAACAGCTTCAGCCGCCCGCGGTGCAGCAGCACCCGGACATTGGAGAGGGAAAGCGACAGAAGATTACAGATCTCCTGCAATTCCAGGCCCTGGCGCTCGCGCAGCAGGACCACGCTGCGCTGCAGGTCCGACAGGCTCAGCAGGGTCTTTTCCAGGCATTCGCGCAGTTCGTCCTCGGCCAGCAGGGCCTCGGGCGAGTCCGAATGCCAGGCCAGGGGCGCGGCGCTCCAGTGGCCGTCGGCGGCGAAGCGGCTGTCGTCGATGCTGCCGTGGGGCGCCGGCAGGTCGTCCAGGGAGACTTCCCGGCGCACCTGGCGCAGCTTGCTCTTGGCGGTGTTGGCGGTAACGGTCAGCAGCCAGGTCTTGAGGCTGGAGCGCCCCTGGAAGCCGTCCAGGTGGCGCACCACGGCGAGCCAGGCGTCCTGCACCACCTCGTCGGCGTGGGGGCTGCCGACGATGGCCAGGGCCACGGCGCGCATGGCGCCCTGGTAGGCCGCGACCATCTCGCGGAAGGCCGCGTCCTCGCCGGCGCGCAGGCGCGCCAGCAGTTCGCCGTCGGCTTCGCCCACCCGGTCAGCGCTTGCGCAGGATCACGCTGCCGATGGAGTAGCCGGCGCCGAAGGAGCTGAGCACGCCGATGGAACCGGCGGGCAGGTCCTCGTGGTACTTGTGCAGGGCGATCACCGAGCCGGCCGAGCTGGTGTTGGCATAGGTGTCGAGGATCACCGGCGCCTCGTGGGCCTCGGCGTCGCGGCCGAGCAGCTTGCGGGTGATCAGCAGGTTCATGTTGAGGTTGGCCTGGTGCAGCCAGAAGCGCTTGACGTCGCCGACCGGGATGTCGTTCTGCGCCAGGTGCTCGCCGATCAGCTCGGCGACCATCGGGCAGACGTCCTTGAACACCTTGCGGCCTTCCTGGACGAACAGCTTGTCGCGCTGGCCGATGCCCTCTTCCGCGGCGCGGTTGAGGAAGCCGAAGTTGTTGCGGATGTTGTTGGAGAACTGCGTCAGCAGCTTGGTGCTGACGATGTCGAACTGCTGCTTGCCGATGGCCTGGTCGGCGCGCTCGACGATCACCGCGGTGGCCGCGTCGCCGAAGATGAAGTGGCTGTCGCGGTCGCGGAAGTTCAGGTGGCCGGTGCAGATTTCCGGGTTGACCATCAGGATGGCGCGGGCCTGGCCCAGCTGCACGGCGTTGGCCGCGGCCTGCAGGCCGAAGGTGGCCGAGGAGCAGGCGACGTTCATGTCGAAGCCGAAGCCCTGGATGCCGAGGGCGGCCTGGACCTCGATGGCCACCGCCGGGTAGGCGCGCTGCAGGTTGGAGCAGGCGACGATGACGCCGTCGATGTCCGCCGCGCTGCGGCCGGCCCGGTGCAACGCCTCCTTGGCGGCGTGCACGGCCATCTCGCAGAGGATGCCCCAGTCGTCGTTGCTGCGCTCGGGGATGCGCGGGACCATGCGCTGCGGGTCGAGGATGCCTTGCTTATCGACCACGAAGCGGCTCTTGATGCCGGAGGCCTTCTCGATGAACGCCGAGCTGGATTCGCTCAGCGCTTCCAGTTCGCCCCTGGCGATGGCTTCGGCGTGCTGGTCGTTGTACTGGCGGACGTAGGCATTGAAGGACTCCACCAGTTCATCGTTGGAGATGCTGAACGGCGGGGTATAGAGACCGGTTCCGCTGATCACGACTTTATGCACGGTCAATCCTCTTCTCAATCTGGCTGCCGGCCCCGGCAGCATGGTTAGGCATCGATGTGCCCGCCCGCGGGCCGGCACTGCAAAAGGGGTTCGGCCCGCATGGGCCTGAGGGCACGGCCTGATGACCAGGCAGTGTGCCATCGAAGGTGGCGCGCCGGCATCTTCCACCGCCCAACGGCGACGGCGCTGCGCGGCGCTCGAATAACCGCCGATTATGCGGCAAATCGTCGGCAAATGCCGCTACCGCGGCGCAGTTTTCCAGCATACAGACCTTGTACCGGCCGGTGATTGAAATTCCCGAAAGCCTCGATAGCCAGGCCATCCGGGCGAGTTGGCGGAAGCGCCCTGCGCTCTTGCGCAAATGCCCTTGGGGCGAATACCCGCATGCCACCGGGCAGCTGCGCTGAACCCCGGCGGGAAAACCGCTGTCGAGGAAAGGGGCGCCCGCCGGCGCCCCTTTTCATTGGCAAGCACAGAGGTAGCGATGCTGGTTTCCCTTCAGGCGCTGCGGGCCCTGGCCGCCTGGCTGGTGGTGTTCCATCACTTCATGCAGGTGTTCTTCGATTTTCGCGCCGACAGCCTCGGCGGGCGCCTGCTGTCCACCCGCGGCCAGGTCGGGGTGGACATCTTCTTCGTCCTCAGCGGTTTCGTCATCCAGCTGTCCTGCGCCGGGCGCCAGGTGCCCGGCCTGACCTTCCTGGCCCAGCGGCTGGCGCGCATCGCCCCGGCCTACTGGCTGTACACCGCCATCACCGCGCTGATCCTCTACGCCTTCGGCAACCTGATGCCGGTCTACGGCGTGGCCCTGCCGCAGCTGCTGCTGTCGCTGCTCTTCCTGCCCAGCCAGAACCCCGGCGGCTTCGGCTTCTACCCGATACTGCCGGTGGGCTGGACGCTGAACTTCGAGATGCTCTTCTACCTGCTGTTCGCCCTCTCCTTCGCCGTGGGCGAACGCTGGCGCCCTTGGCTGGTGGGCGCGCTGCTGGCGCTGGTCAGCGGCGTGCTGGCGAAGGCGCCGTGGCTGAGCAATTTCTACCGCAACCCCATCGTCTGCGAGTTCCTCTTCGGCCTGCTGCTGGCCGAGCTGTACCGCCGCGGCCTGCTGCGCCTGCGTGCCTCGCTGGCGCTGCCCCTGGCGCTGGGCGCGCTGCTGGTGCTGCTGCACTTCCCCGCCGACCATCCCTGGCGCCCGCTGACCTGGGGCCTGCCCAGCGCGGCGCTGGTGGCCGCCTGCGTGGCGCTGGAGCCATGGTTCGCCGGCTGCCGCCCGCTCAAGGCGCTGGGCGACTGGAGCTATTCGGTGTACCTGGTCCACGTGATCGTGCTGTGGCTGGCCAGCTACTGGCTGCACCAGCGCCTGGGCCTCGGTCCGTACCAGACGCTGGCGCTGTGCCTGCCGGCTATCCTGCTGCTGTCCTGGCTGAGCTACGAATGGGTGGAACTGCGCCTGGGCCGGCGCCTGAAGCGGGCCTGGGCGCCGCGCCCGGTGCCGGCCTAGCCGTCGCTGCAGACCAGGCGGTTGCGCCCCTGGGCCTTGCCGCGGTACAGGCGGTGGTCGCAGCAACGGTACAGGGCCTCGGCGTCGTCGCCGTCCACCGGCCACTCGGCCAGGCCGAAGGTGGCCGACAGCGGGATGACATGGCCGCGGTACAGCAGCGGGTTGGCCGCCAGGTCCGCGCGCAGGCGCTCCACCAGCGGCGCGGCGTCGAAGCGGACGGTGTTGCGCAGCAGCAGGGCGAATTCCTCGCCGCCCAGGCGGCCGATCATGTCGCCGGCACGCAGGTGCAGGCGCAGCCGGGCGCAGAGGTACTGCAGGGCCTTGTCGCCGGCATCGTGGCCCCAGCGGTCGTTGACGTCCTTGAAGTGGTCCACGTCCAGCAGCACCAGCACCCAGCGCTGGCCGTTGCCGTGGGAATCCTCCAGGCAACGCAGCACCGCGCGCTGGAACGCCTCGCGGCTGGCCACGCCGGTCAGCGCGTCGCTCAGCGCCAGGCGCCGCAGCAACTGCTGGGCCTGGGCACGGCGGGTTTCGTAGATGTGCACGAAGGCCATGATCAGCAGGCCGCAGAGGATGGCGTTGCCCAGGTCGATCATCCCCGGGGCGTCCAGACGCAGCGGGTGCTGGCGCAGATAGAGCAGCGCGGCCACGCCGACGAAGGGCACCGAGAGCAGGAAGCCGCGCCAGGCGCCCAGCAGCAGGTAGGCCATCACCGGCATCAGGTAGAGCCAGACGAAGGCCGTGGCCGAGGCCTGCGGCATGATGATGATGTAGACCAGGAAGCAGAAGGTGGGCAGCAGGTAGGCGTAGATCCACGGCGTCAGGTCGCGCACCCGCGCCAGGCGCGAGGTGGCCCACAGCAGCAGCGCGCAGACCAGCGCCTCCAGGCCCGCCAGCAGGTAGTTGCCGTTGAGGCACTGGAGCACCGAGAAGATCCCCAGGGTCAGTCCGGTGCAGAAGAAGATCAGGCGCATCAGCAGGCGCTGGTCGGCCAGGTCCAGTCCGCTGGTGCTGGCTGCCGGCTCCCCCGGCGCATTGGCTTTGGCCTTGTCGTGCATGGCTACCCTTCCCTGGCCCCGCCAGGCATGGCGGAGCGCTGGACGAAACGACCGCCCATCCGCGTGGATGGAGTCTAGCCAGTCCGCCCGCCCGGCAGCACAGCCGGTCGTCGCCCGCCGGACGGTGCAAGCAGGGCGACCAACGCCGCCACGGCGAATTCACGGCAGCCTCGGCGATGCTGCGCTAGCCTTCGAGGAACCCCAACCACGGAGGGCGCCCATGCGCGCATTGATCGCTTCGCTGTCCCTGCTGGCCCTGGCCGGCTGCTCGTCCTATCAGGCCAGGGAAACCGGCCCGGTGCCCGCCGACCGTTTGCTGGGCTTCCAGCAGGAAGCCCAGGGCGGCGCCAAGGTCGAGGTCGAGCGCGACCTGGGCTTCCTCGGCGGCGGCTGCATGGTCGCCTTCAAGATCGACCGCCAGTTGGCCGCGCGCATCGCCGTGGGCGAGACCGCCAGCTTCCAGCTGCCGCCCGGCCAGCACATCGTCGGCATCGGCGCCGACGAACAGGGCGAGGGCCTGTGCAGCAAGGGCCTGCTGCGCCGCGAACTGCTGGTGGACCTCGCCGCCGGCGAGACCGCGCAGTTCCGCATCCTCAGCGACGCCAACAAAGGCTTCGACATCCTCCCGGCCCAGCGTTGACGCCCGGGCGGGGCCGCGGCCCCGCCCTTCCCCGGCTTACCCGTTGATGCGTCGCACCAGGCGCGCCTGCAGCTGTTCCAGCTCGGCCGGGTCGGCCTTCTGCGCGGCGTGGATGCCCAGGCCCTGGCCGGCGTAGCGCGGCACTATGTGCACGTGGATATGGAACACCGTCTGCCCGGCGGGCGCACCGTTGAACTGGGCCACCTGCACGCCGTCGGGGTTGAGTTCCTCGACTATCGCGCGGGTCAGGCGCTGCACCACCCCCATCACCTTGCACAGCGCATCGGCGTCGACTTCGAGGATGTTGCGCGCGGCGCTGCGCTTGGGCACCACCAGCGCATGGCCGTGGGACTGCGGGAAGAGGTCGAGGAAGGCGAGCACGTCGTCGTCCTCGTACAGCTTGTAGCAGGGGGCGTCGCCGCGAATGATCTGGGCGAAGATGTTCTGCGGGTCATAGGTGCCTTGCAGGCTCATGGCGCTGTCCTTGAGCGGTGGATCGGAGACGGCACCATACCGGCTCGCGGCGCCGCTGACACCTCCCCCCTGCGCGATCGGCGGCGTATGCTGGGCGTTCGACTTTCAGACCGGAGTTCCCATGCCTTCGCTCGCCGACTTCCCGATCACCCGCAAATGGCCCGCCACCCGTCCCGACGTCCTGCAGCTGTACTCGCTGCCCACTCCCAACGGGGTGAAGGTCTCGATCATGCTGGAGGAAACCGGCCTGGCCTACGAGCCGCACCTGGTCAGTTTCGAGCGCAACGACCAGTTCAGCCCGGAATTCCTCTCGCTGAACCCGAACAACAAGATTCCCGCCATCCTCGACCCCAACGGCCCCGGCGGCCAGCCGCTGGCGCTGTTCGAGTCCGGCGCCATCCTCATCTATCTGGCCGACAAGACCGGCCAACTGCTGCCCAAGGACCCGGCGCGACGCTACGAGGCGATCCAGTGGTTGATGTTCCAGATGGGCGGCATCGGCCCGATGTTCGGCCAGTTGGGCTTCTTCAATAAGTTCGCCGGCCGCGAGATCGAGGACAAGCGGCCGCTGAATCGCTACGTGGAGGAGTCCCGGCGGTTGCTCGGCGTGCTCGACCAGCGCCTGGAAGGCCGCGACTGGGTGATGGGGCAGGAGTACGGCATTGCCGACATCGCCATCTTCCCCTGGGTGCGCAACCTGGTGGGTTTCTACGAGGCGGGTGATCTGGTGCAGTTCGAGCGCTTCGGCAATGTGAAGCGGGTGCTGGAGGCGTTCCTGGCGCGGCCGGCGGTGCAGCGGGGGTTGGGGATTCCGGAGCGGGGTTGAGCGGTACGCCTGCAGGGGCGACTGTCTTGCCGGCCGCGCCGAGGCGCTTTTCGTAGGATGGGTTGAGCTTGCGAAACCCATGCGGTGGCGGTGATGGGTATCGCTTCGCTCAACACCATCCTACGAAAAGCCATGCTCGCTTATCCGCGATGTTCTGTGCGCAGGCTCGGCCCATCGCGGACGGAGTCCGCTCCTACCAAACGATCAGCCCGGCGTCAGGCCTCCACCTGGCTCCACTGCTTGCTCAGCCGCTTGTCCGACACCGGCACCTTGGTCCCCAGTTGCTGGGCGAACAGCGATACGCGGTATTCCTCCAGCATCCAGCGGTACAGCAGCAGTTCCGGATCGCGCTTGCCTTCCTGGGCGTGCTTGGCCTGGCGGGCCTTGTACTGGTCCCAGTAGCCGGCCATCTCGCCGCTCCACACGCGGTCGCGCTGGACCTGGCCGGCGACCTTGTCCAGGCGCTGTTCCACGGCCTTGAGGTAGCGCGGGTATTCCTTCAGCCATTCCAGCGGCGTGTCGCGGACGAAGCCGGGGTAGACCAGGTTGGCCAACTGCCCCTTCACGTCGTTGAGCGGCACCGTCATGGCCAGGTCGACCTTGCCCTTGAAGCGCTTCTGCAGGCCATGCCAGAGCTTGAGGATGTCCAGCACCAGGCGGGCGATGCGTTCGGCGTGTTCGGTCCAGGCGCCGCGTTTTTTCTCCGCCAGCGAAGCCAGGGCCGCGCCATCGCGGGGCAGGCTGGTCTCGCCTTCGAGGATGCAGGCGTCCAGGCTGGCCAGGAGGATGTCTTCCACCAGCGCCTCGACGCGGCCCAGTTCGCGGTACAGCAGGCCCATCTCGGTCTGCCCCGGCAGCTTGCCACGGAGGAACTTCGCCGGCTCGGCCAGTTGCTGCAGCAGCAGGCGCTGCAGGGCGCGGCGGTGCTGGTACTCGGCCTCGGCCTGGGTGGGGAAGCGGTTTTCCTTCACCACCCCGCCCTCTTCCACCAGCGCCGGGTAGACCGTCATCGACAGCCCGGCGATCTTCTGCTGGGCCTTTTCCGCCACTTCGGCGAAGCCCTTGGCTTCCACCGGCTTCTGCGGCTTGTCGGCCTGGGGAATGGCCAGGGCGGCCTGGCTGGCTTCGGCGAAGCGCGCGGTGAGTTCGGCAAGGTCGCGGCCTTCGCCGAGGAACTTGCCGCGGGCGTCCACCACCTCGATGTTCATGCGCAGGTGGCTTTCCACCTGGGTTTCGGCCTCGGCCCAGGCTTCCTCGGCCACGCGGCTGCCGGTCATGCGTTGCAGCTCGCGGCCCAGGGCCTCGGGCAGCGCGCCTTCGGCAAAGGTCATCTTGCCCAGCGCGGCACGGACGAAGTCCGGCACCGGCACGAAGTTCTTGCGGATGGCCTTGGGCAGGTTGCGCACCAGGGCCACGCACTTGGCTTCCAGCAGGCCCGGCACCAGCCATTCCAGGCGCTCGGCCGGCAGTTGCGGCAGCAGTGGCGCCGGCACGCGCAGGGTCACGCCGTCGCGCGGATGGCCCGGTTCGAAGTGGTAGCTCAGCGGCAGTTGCAGCTCGCCCAGGCGCAGGCGGTCCGGATAGAGGCCGGCGGTGACTTCGCTGGCATCGCGGGCCAGCACGTCTTCCTCGCGCATGATCAGCAGGTCGGGCTGCTGCTTGTGCTCGCGCTCGTACCACTTCTCGAAGCTGGCGGTCTGGTAGATGTCCGCCGGCAGGCGCGCGTCGTAGTAGGCGAACAGGGTTTCCTCGTCGGCGAGGATGTCGCGGCGGCGCGCCTTGGCCTCCAGTTCGTCGAGCTTCTCCAGCAACTGGCGGTTGGCGGCAAGGCATCTGGCGCGGCTGTTGATCTCGCCGCGCACCAGGGCCTCGCGGATGAACAGCTCGCGAGCCACCGGCGGGTCGATGGGGCCGTAGTGCACGGCGCGGCGGCCGACGACGATCAGCCCGTAGAGGGTCACCTGCTCGTAGGCCACTACCTGGCCGCGCTTCTTCTCCCAGTGCGGTTCCAGGTGGTTCTTCTTCACCAGGTGGCCGGCCAGGGGCTCCAGCCAGTCCGGCTCGATCTTCGCCACCATGCGCGCAAACAGCTTGGTGGTCTCCACCAGCTCGGCGGCCATGATCCACTGCGGCTTCTTGCGCCCGATCACGCTGGAGGGGTGGACCCAGAAACGCCGCTGACGCGCGCCCAGGTAGTCGCCGTCCTCGGACTTCTGGCCGATCTGGCTGAGCAGGCCGGAGAGGATGGCCTTGTGCACGGCGGCGTAGTCGATGTCGCGCTTGGGCGGCTCACCTTCCTTGTAGGAGCGAGCTTGCTCGCGAACGCTCTTTGCACCTTTGTCGGCTTGGGACTTCTCAGCGTTGGGTTGTTCGCGAGCAATGGCTGAGGCGCCCCCCTCGCTCCTACGAGAGCCTTCCGGCTTGCCGAAGGGGAGTTTGAGTTCGCGGCAGATCAGGGTGAGCTGGCGGTGCGCATCGCGCCATTCGCGCAGGCGCAGGTAATTCAGGAAGTTCTTCCGGCACCAGGCGCGCAGGGCGTTGGAGCCCAGGGCCTGGCGCTGTTCCTCGAAGCCGCGCCAGAGGTTGATCAGCGCGGCGAAGTCCGAATCCGGGTCCTTCCACTGCGCATGGGCCTGGTCGGCGGCCTGCTGGCGTTCGATCGGGCGTTCGCGCGGGTCCTGCACGGAGAGCGCGCTGGCCACCGTCAGCACTTCGTTCAGGCTGCCCTGGTGGGCCGCTTCCAGCAGCATGCGGCCCAGCCGCGGGTCCACCGGCAGGCGCGCCAGCTGGCGGCCCAGCGGGGTCAGTTGGCCCTCGCGGTTCACCGCCGAGAGTTCCTGCAGCAGGGTGAAGCCGTCCTTGATCGCCTTGCCGTCCGGCGGCTCGATGAAGGGGAAGGCCTCGATGTCGCCCAGGCGCAGGTGGAGCATCTGCAGGATCACCGCCGCCAGGTTGGTACGCAGGATTTCCGGGTCGGTGAAGGCCGGCCGCGCGTTGAAGTCCTCCTCGCTGTACAGGCGCACGCAGATGCCCGGCTCGACCCGCCCGCAGCGGCCCTTGCGCTGGTTGGCGCTGGCCTGGGAGATGGCCTCGATGGGCAGCCGCTGGACCTTGGCGCGGTAGCTGTAGCGGCTGATGCGCGCGGTGCCGCTGTCGATCACGTAGCGGATGCCCGGCACCGTCAGCGAGGTCTCGGCGACGTTGGTGGCCAGCACTATCTTGCGCCCCGGCATGGGCGCGAAGATTTTCTGCTGCTCCGCCGGGGTCAGCCGCGCGTACAGCGGCAGCACTTCGGTGTGGCGCAGGTTGGCCTTGCGCAGCATGTCCGCTGCATCGCGGATTTCCCGCTCGCCGGGGAGGAACACCAGCACGTCGCCGGGGCGCTTGCCGACTTCGCGCTCGTGGGCGGCGATTTCGTCCAGGGCGCGGAGGATACCTTCGTCCACCGAAAGGTCGTCGAACAGCGCCTCGCCGTCCTCGTCCACTTCGGCGGCCAGCGGGCGGTACCAGGTTTCCACCGGGTAGGTGCGCCCGGAGACTTCGACGATAGGCGCGTCACCGAAGTGCTTGGAGAAACGCTCCAGGTCGATGGTCGCCGAGGTGATGATCAGCTTCAGGTCCGGCCGGCGCGGCAGCAGGGTCTTGAGGAAGCCGAGCAGGAAGTCGATGTTCAGGCTGCGCTCGTGTGCCTCGTCGACGATGATGGTGTCGTAGCGCTCCAGGTAGCGGTCGTGCTGGGTCTCGGCCAGCAGGATGCCGTCGGTCATCAGCTTGACCAGGGTGCTGTCGTCGCTCTGGTCTTCGAAGCGCACCTGGTAGCCCACCAGCGAGCCCAGCGGCGTGCCGATCTCCTCGGCCACCCGCGTGGCGACGCTGCGCGCGGCCAGGCGGCGCGGCTGGGTGTGGCCGATCAGGCCGTGGCTGCCGCGACCCAGTTCCAGGCAGATCTTCGGCAGCTGGGTGGTCTTGCCCGAGCCGGTCTCGCCGGCGATCACCACCACCTGGCTCTTCAGCAGCGCGGCCTTGATCTCGTCGCGCTTGGCGGCGATCGGCAGGCTGTCGTCGTAGCGGATCGCCGGGACGCTGGCGCGGCGCGCCTCGACCTTGGCGCAGGAGGCCTGGAAGCGCTCGACCCACTGCGCCAGCTTGCCGTCGTCGGGGTGCTTGCGTAGTTCGTGGAACTGCCGGCGCAGGCGGTGGCGGTCGCGGATCAACGCGTGGTCGAGGCGTTGCAGGAGCTGTTCGGGGCTGGGCGTTACGTCGGTCATCGGCTGCGCTGGCGTCTGTGCGAAAGGCGGCCGCGCGCCTGGCGGCGGCCGCTTCCGGAAAGGGGCAAAGACGGGATTGTCGCAGAGTAACGCCCCGCGTCGCCACGCCCAGTGCGTGGCGGCGGGGTTTCAGGCGCGAATCAGATGCGGAACTGGCCGACCAGCTGGCGCAGGCGCTCGCCCAGGCCGCTCAGCTCGCTGGCGGTGCGCGCGCCCTGCACGGCGTCCTCGGCCACCCGGTCCACGCCGTCGGCGATCTGGTGCACGCTGCGGTTGATCTCCTCGGCCACCGCGGTCTGTTCCTCGGCAGCGCTGGCGATCTGCGCGTTCATCGAGTTGATGGTGCCGATCAGGTTGGCCATGGCGTCCAGCGACTGCCCGGCCTGGTCGGCCTGGCTGCGGGTGCGCCCGGCCATCTCGCTGGCGCGCTGCATGGCCTGCACGGAACCGGCGGTGGTGGCCTGCAGGCGGTCGATCATCTGCTGGATCTCGCCGGTGCTCTGCTGGGTGCGGCTGGCCAGCGCGCGCACTTCGTCGGCGACCACCGCGAAGCCGCGCCCGGCCTCGCCGGCCCGCGCCGCCTCGATGGCGGCATTGAGCGCCAGCAGGTTGGTCTGCTCGGCGATGGAGCGGATCACCTCCAGCACGCCGACGATGCCGCGCACGTCCTGGCTGAGGGTGTCCAGGGCCTCGCTGCTGCTGCTCACCTCGCCGGCCAGGTCGTTGATCTGCGCCACGCACAGGTCCACCTCGCGCTTGGCCGCCTGGCCCTCGCGGTCGGTGTCGCGGGCGGCATCGGCGGCGCGCTGGGCGCTGCGCGCCACTTCCTGGGCAGCGGCGGTCATCTCGTTGATCGCCGTGGCCACCTGGTCGGTCTCGCTGCGCTGGCCGGCCATCGCCTGCTCCGAGCGCTGCGCCTGCTGGGCGACGTTGCCGACCAGCCCGGACAGTTGCCCGGTGGTGCCGGCCACCTGCTGCACCAGGGTGTGGATCTTCTCGACGAAGCGGTTGAACGACTGCGCCAGCTCGCCCAGTTCGTCGCGGCTTTCCACCGGCAGGCGGTGGGTCAGGTTGCCGTCGCCGGCGGCCATGTCGTCGAGGTTGGCCTTGATCCGCAGCAGCGGGCGGACGATGGCGTTGCCGGTAGGCACCGCCACCAGGGCGATGATCACCAGCAGCGCCAGGGCCGAGCCGATCATCAGCGTCAGCAGGCTGTTGATCTGCCCGTGCAGCTGTTCGCGGGCCTTGGCCACGTCTTCCTCGATGTCGTCTAGGTTCAGCGAGGTGCCGAACACCAGGTTCCACTTCGGCAGGTACTGCGCGTAGCCGATCTTCGGCACGACGGCGCTGTTGCCCGGGCGGGTGAAGCTGTAGTGCACGTAGTGGCTGTCGTCCTGGCCGGCGCGCACCAGCTCGCGGATGGCGTAGACGCCGTTGGGGTCGCGGAAGCTGCTGAAGTCTTCGCCGATGCGCTCTTCGCTGGTGCCCTGGAAGACGCGCACCGAGCGGGTGTCGTAGCCCCAGAAGTAGCCGCCGTTGCCGTAGGCCAGGCGCTTGAGCAGCGCCACCCCGGCCTCGCGCGCCGCCGCATCGCCTTCGGCCGCGGCCTGGTACTGCGGGCCGACCGCCGCCAGGGCGACGTCGACGAACTGCTTGAGCTGGACCTGGCGGTCTTCGATCAGGCTCTGGCGGATCTGTTCTTCCTGCTGGCCGGACAGCCGCTGCAGCGCCACCAGGGTCACGGCGCAGAGCACCAGGGTAAGGAGCAGGATGGGAATCAGCGCCAGGCTCAGGACCTTGGCGCGCAGGCGCAGGGAGGGAATCACGGTGGCAGCCTCCAGAGGCAGGGGCGACGGCATCAAAAAACCCGCCGTGGGGCGGGTTTCTTGTTATCGGCTCAGGCCTGGGCCTTCTTTAGCTCCTGGTCGCGCAATTCGCGACGGAGGATCTTGCCGACGTTGGTGGTCGGCAGGCTCTCGCGGAACTCCACGTACTTCGGACGCTTGTAGCCGGTCAGGTTGTCGTGCATGTGCTTGACCACCTGCTCCTTGGTCAGGGTCACGCCCGGGCGCGGCACCACGAACACCTTGATCACCTCGCCGGAGCGCTCGTCCGGCACGCCGATGGCGGCGCACTGCAGCACGCCCGGCAGGGTGGCGAGGACGTCTTCCAGCTCGTTGGGGTACACGTTGAAGCCGCTGACCAGGATCATGTCCTTCTTGCGGTCGACGATGCGCATGTAGCCGTCTTCCTGGATGATCGCCACGTCGCCGGTGCGCAGCCAGCCGTCCTTGTCGAGGATCTCGTCGGTGGCCTCCTGGCGCTGCCAGTAGCCCTTCATCACCTGCGGGCCCTTGACGCACAGCTCGCCGCGCTCGCCCAGGGGCAGCTCGTTGCCGGCGTCGTCGACGACCTTGCACAGGGTCGACGGGACCGGAATGCCGATGGTGCCGATCTGGATGTTCTGGAACGGGTTCACCGACACCACCGGGCTGGTCTCGGTCATGCCGTAGCCTTCGCAGATGGAGCAGCCGGTGACTTCCTTCCAGCGCTCGGCCGCGGCCTGTTGCAGGGCCATGCCGCCGGAGAGCGTCAGCTTCAGGCTGGAGAAGTCCAGCTTGCGGAACGCCTCGTTGTTGCACAGGCCGACGAACAGGGTGTTCAGGCCGACGAAGCCGGTGAACTTCCACTGCGCCAGTTCCTTGGAGAAGGCGTTCAGGTCGCGCGGGTTGGTCACCAGGATGTTGTGGTTGCCGGTGAGCATCATCGCCATGCAATGGAAGGTGAAGGCGTAGATGTGGTACAGCGGCAGCGGCGCGATGAGGATCTCGCAGCCTTCGTTGAGGTTGGCGCCCATCAGTGCCTTGCACTGCAGCATGTTGGCCACCAGGTTGCGGTGCGTCAGCATGGCGCCCTTGGCCACCCCGGTGGTGCCGCCGGTGTACTGCAGCACGGCGACGTCGTCGCTCTTCGGCGAGGACTCGCGCACGCTCTTGCCGCGCCCCTTGGCCAGGGCGTCGTTGAGCTTGACGGCGTTGCCGATGTGGTAGGCCGGGACCATCTTCTTGACGTACTTGACCACCGCGTTGACCAGCAGGCGCTTGAGCGGCGGCAGCAGGTCGGCGACCTCGGTGATGAGCACGTGGCGGATGCCGGTGCGCGGCAGCACTTCCTCGGCCAGGTGGGCCATGTTGGCCAGGCACACCAGCGCCTTGGCGCCGGAGTCGTTGAACTGGTGTTCCATCTCCCGCGCGGTGTACAGCGGGTTGGTGTTGACCACGATGAGGCCGGCGCGCATGGCGCCGAACACTACGATGGGGTATTGCAGGACGTTGGGCAGCTGCACCGCGATGCGGTCGCCCGGCTGCAGGTCGGTGTCGTTCTGCAGGTAGGCGGCGAAATCACCGGAGAGGCGGTACAGCTCGCCGTAGGTCAGGGTCTTGCCAAGGTTGCTGAAGGCAGGCTTGTTGGCAAAGCGTTGGCAGGACTCCTTGAGCACCGCGAGGATGTTCGGGTACTGGTCGGCATTGATCTCGGCAGCGATACCTGCTGGGTATTTGTCCTTCCAGAAATTGTCGATCATGGAAGCCCACTCCTAAGCAACAGCTTATCTTTACCGCGTATGCGGTTCTTTGTTGTGTTTGTGCCGCTTTCCCCGGGTCGGGGAGCGAAAAGCGGGCCGAGATTAACAGCTTTGCCAAAACCCGACCAGCACCAAACACAGCCTACCCAGTCATAAAAATGACCAAGAGCAGGTAAATCGGTCACAACCCGCCCATCGGTCGGAAAAGCCCGTGCCAGAAGGGCTGCGGCCTTGTTGGATTGTCTGACAAAGACACTGCCGGGGAAAGCGAGACGAAAAAAACGGAGGCGGGTCGGCGGACCAGCCTCCGTTCGGAGGGTTGCGAGGGCTGATGCGGTCAGGCGCTTTCGCGCAGCTCGCGGCGCAGGATCTTGCCCACCGGGGTCATCGGCAGGGCCTCCTTGAGGACGATCTGCTTGGGCACCTTGTAGCCGGTGAAGTTCTCCTTGCAGTAGGCCTTCAGCTCCTCCACCGTCAGACCCGGCTCACGGGCCACGACGAAGAGTTTGACGGCCTCGCCGGAACGTTCGTCCGGCACCCCGACCGCGGCGCAGTTGGCCACCTTCGGGTGGGCCATGACCACGTCCTCGATCTCGTTGGGGTAGACGTTGAAGCCGGAGACGATGATCAGGTCCTTCTTGCGGTCGACGATGCGCACGAAACCGTCCTCGTCGATCACCGCGATGTCGCCGGTGCGCAGCCAGCCCTCGGCGTCCAGCACCTCCTCGGTGGCCTCCGGGCGCTGCCAGTAGCCCTTCATCACCTGCGGGCCCTTCACGCACAGCTCGCCGCGTTCGCCCAGGGGCTGCTCGTTGCCCTCGTCGTCGATCACCTTCAGCGCGGTGCCCGGCACCGGGATGCCCACGGTGCCCAGGCGCGCCAGCTCGCCGTAGGGGTTGGTGCTGACCACCGGCGAGGTCTCGGTGAGGCCGTAGCCCTCGACCACGGTGCAGCCGGTGGCGGCCTTCCAGCGCTCGGCGGTGGCCGAGACCAGCGCGGTGCCGCCGGAGTTGGTGACCTTGAGGTTGGAGAAGTCCAGGTCCTTGAACTCCGGGTGCTCCATCAGCGCCACGAACAGGGTGTTCAGCCCCAGCAGCGAGGAGAAGCGCCACTTCTTCAGCTCCTTGATGAAGCCGGGGATGTCCCGCGGGTTGCTGATCAGCACGTTGTGGTTGCCGTTGTGCATCATGCACATGCAATTCGCGGTGAAGGCATAGATGTGGTACAGCGGCAGCGGCGCGATCATCACCTCGCCGCCCTCGTTCATCAGCGGGCGGCCGTCGGGGCCGTGCTGCGACAGGCAGGCGTCCACCTGCAGCATGTTCGCCACCAGGTTGCCGTGGGTGAGCATGGCGCCCTTGGCCACGCCGGTGGTGCCGCCGGTGTACTGCAGCACGGCGAGGTCCTCCAGGCCGACCTTGACCGGCTGCAGCGCATGGCCGCGGCCCTGGCGCAGCACCTCCTTGAAGGGCACCGCCTGGGGCAGCCGGTAGTCCGGGACCATCTTCTTCACGTACTTGACCGCGGCGTTGACCAGCAGGCCCTTGAGTGCCGGCTGCAGGTCACCCATCTGCGCCTCGATCAGGTATTCGATGCCGGTGTCCGGCAGCACTTCCTGCACCAGCTTGCCGAACAGGTTGACGTAGACCAGCGCCCGCGCGCCCGAGTCCTTGAACTGGTGGCGCATCTCGCGGGCGGTGTACAGCGGGTTAGTGTTGACCACCACCAGGCCGGCGCGCAGGGCGCCGAACACGGCGATGGGGTATTGCAGGATGTTGGGCATCTGCACGGCGATGCGCTCGCCGGGCTTGAGGTCGGTGTTGCGCTGCAGGTAGGCGGCGAAGGCGGCGGACAGGCGGTCCAGCTCGGCGTAGGTGAGGGTCACGCCCATGTTGCTGAACACCGGGCGGTCGGCGAAGCGCTTGCAGGAGCGCTCGAACACTTCCACCACCGATTTGTAGGCGCCCAGGTCGAGCTGGCTGGGCACGCCGGCGGGACGTTTGTCGTTCCAGAATTCCGCTTGCATTGGCTGTTGTCCTCTTTATTACCTGCAAGGCTGTTCCCGGCCGGCTCCCTCGGGCATCCGGCGCAGGGGCATCCGTCGCAAAGTAGCAGCTGCCCGGTGCAGCGCAAATACTTCGGCCGTTCCCATTTACTTCGTGAATCTTGCGCCACCGCCGGCGGGATGCTGCGCGGCGCCAGGCGCTGCTAGAATGCCGCCACCCCGAGCCGGCACAAGGATTGCCCATGCCGTACGCCGCCTACTGGCTGACCGCCAGCGACCAGACCCCGCTGTACACCCACCATTGGACCGCAGACGCAGCCAAGGGCGTGGTGATGCTCTCCCATGGCATGGCCGAGCACGCCGGGCGCTACGCTCGCCTGGGCGAGGCGCTGAACGCCGCCGGCTGGTCGCTGCTGGCCATCGACCAGCGCGGCCACGGCCGCACCGCCGAGCACGGCGACCTGGGCCACTACGCCGACCAGGGCGGCTGGGGCAAGGTGGTGGGCGACCTGCTCAGCCTCAACCGCCACGCGCGCGAACAGCACCCCGGCCTGCCGGTGGTCCTGCTCGGCCACAGCATGGGCAGCTACATCGCCACCGCCTACCTGCTGCAGCACAGCGCCACGCTGCAAGGCGCGGTGCTCTCCGGCTCCAACTACCAGCCGATAGCGCTGTACCGCGCCGCGCGCCTGGTGGCCCGCTTCGAGCGCTGGCGCCAGGGCCCGCTGGGGCGCAGCGCGCTGATCGAGTTCCTCTCCTTCGGCTCGTTCAACAAGGCCTTCAAGCCCAACCGCACCGAGTT
This sequence comes from Pseudomonas sp. AAC, assembly GCF_000725445.1. Taxonomy (NCBI): domain Bacteria; kingdom Pseudomonadati; phylum Pseudomonadota; class Gammaproteobacteria; order Pseudomonadales; family Pseudomonadaceae; genus Pseudomonas; species Pseudomonas sp. AAC. The sequence goes on from NZ_KL647094.1 coordinate 1,321,964, forward strand.
CGACTGGCTCAGCCGCGACACCCGCGAGGTGGACAAGTACATCAGCGACCCGCTGTGCGGCTTCCGCTGCAGCAACCAGCTGTGGCTGGACCTGCTCGGCGGCCTGGAGGACATCACCCCGGTGCAGCACCTGGCGCGCATCGACAAGGCCCTGCCGCTGCTGATCATCGGCGGCGAACGCGACCCGGTCAGCCAGGGCAGGCGCCTGCGCGACCTGGCCGGGGCGCTGGGCCGCGCCGGGCTGCGCGACGTGCAGACGCAGATCTACCCCGAGGCCCGCCACGAGTTGTTCAACGAGACCAATCGCGACGAGGTCACCCGCAACCTGATCGCCTGGCTGGACGGAGTCCTTTCCGCAGGCCAAGGCGCGAACCACGAGGAAAAGCCATGACCCAGGTGCAGAACGTTCCCTACGCCGAGCTCGAAGTCGGGCAGAAGGCCAGCTTCCAGCGCCCGGTCGGCGAGCGCGACATCCAGCTCTTCGCCGAAGTCTCCGGCGACCGCAACCCGGTCCACCTGGACGCCGACTACGCCGCCACCACCCTGTTCAAGGAGCGCATCGCCCACGGCATGCTCAGCGGCGCGCTGATCAGCGCGGCGATCGCCACCACCCTGCCCGGCCCGGGCACCATCTACCTGGGCCAGAGCCTGCGCTTCACCCGCCCGGTGAAGATCGGCGACGTGCTCGACGTGGAGCTGGAAGTGCTGGAAAAACTGCCGAAGAACCGCGTGCGCATCGGCACCCGCGTGCTCAACCAGAACGGCGAGGCGGTGGTGGAAGGCGAAGCCGAAGTGCTGGCGCCGAAGCAGAAGCTGGACATCGAACTGCCGGCGCTGCCGCCAATCACCATCGGCTGATCCGCGCCCACAAAAAAACGCCGCTTTCCCCCGGGGAAAGCGGCGTTTTTCATTGGCCAACCGTAGGGCGCATAACGCCTACGGCGTTATCCGCCGCCTGGCCCTGGTCCCCGGCACCTTCGGGGCCAACCTTGGCATCGACTGTGGCCCCGGCGTATCGGCGGATAACCGCGAACGGTTATGCGCCCTACTCTTCAGGGACGCACGGTCGTAGCCGACTGCGCCGAGATGCTTTTAGTAGGATGGGTTGAGCTTGCGAAACCCATGCGGTCGTGGCGATGGGTATCGCTTCGCTCAACC
>NZ_KL647095.1:0-597311 GCF_000725445.1 Pseudomonas sp. AAC
CAAACAATTTGTGTGTTAGACGGTGAAGTCGACGAACCGAAAGTTCGTGTGAACCGCAAAGAATACCTGTCACATACCCGAATCAGGGTGAACGTGAGCGCAAGCCACGAGCATCCGAAAGAATTGCTTGACGACCATAGAGCGTTGGAACCACCTGATCCCATCCCGAACTCAGCAGTGAAACGACGCATCGCCGATGGTAGTGTGGGGTTTCCCCATGTGAGAGTAGGTCATCGTCAAGCACCTATCCCAAAACCCCCGATCAGCCTGGCTGGTCGGGGGTTTTGCTTTGGGGCGCGGAAAGCCGGGGTGATCCCATCCACGCCATTGCATTCCCCTTGTAGGAGCGCGCCCTGCGCGCGAATCGCGGGCAGGGCCCGCTCCTACACGTGAGGCATGGCCATGGCGATGGGTATCGCTTCGCTCAACGCCATCCTACGAGGGTACGTCCTGCACCCGTAGGAGCGGACCTTGTCCGCGATAGCCGGCGGTCCCGGCGCGATTCGCGGATGAGATCCGCTCCTACGCCGCCCCACCTGCGCCATTCCCCTGTAGGAGCGCGCCCTGCGCGCGAAATCGCGGGCAGGGCCCGCTCCTACAGGTGGGTTCAGGCCTCGAAACCCATCCTACGGGGCGTTTCTTCGGCGCTCGTTGCGATTGAAATATTCCGTAATAAATACCGTCACATTTCTTCTCCGAGCCTGTCGGTTTTCATCTGGCTGTCACATTGCTTTCATAGAGTCTGCTCGCGCCCCATGAGAGCGGCGCCGAATTCCAGCCAGTCGGCCTTTCCCCAAGGAGCAAGGCATGAAACTCAAGCGTTTGATGGCGGCGCTGACCTTCGCCGCCGCCGGCGTGGGCGCTGCCAGCGCTTTCGCCGCGATCGACCCGGCGCTGCCGGACTACCAGAAGACCAGCGGCGTCTCTGGCAACCTCTCCAGCGTGGGCTCCGATACCCTGGCCAACCTCATGACGCTGTGGGCCGAGGAGTACAAGCGCCTGTACCCGAGCGTGAACGTGCAGATCCAGGCCGCGGGCTCCTCCACCGCGCCGCCGGCGCTCACCGAGGGCACCGCCAACCTCGGCCCGATGAGCCGCAAGATGAAGGACGTCGAGCTGCAGGCCTTCGAGCAGAAGTACGGCTACAAGCCCACCGCCGTGCCCGTCGCGGTCGACGCCCTGGCCGTCTTCGTGCACAAGGACAACCCCATCAAGGGCCTGACCATGCAGCAGGTCGACGCCATCTTCTCCGCCACCCGCCTGTGCGGCGCCAAGCAGGACGTGAAGACCTGGAGCGACCTGGGCCTGGGCGGCGACTGGGCCAACAAGCCGGTGCAGCTGTTCGGCCGCAACTCGGTGTCCGGTACCTACGGCTATTTCAAGGAAGAGGCCCTGTGCAAGGGCGACTTCAAGCCCAACGTCAACGAGCAGCCGGGTTCCGCTTCGGTGGTGCAGTCCATCAGCCAGTCGCTCAATGGCATCGGCTACTCCGGCATCGGCTACAAGACCGCCAGCGTGAGGACCGTGGCCCTGGCCAAGAAGCAGGGCGACCCCTACGTCGAGGACAACGAGCAGAACGCCCTGAACGGCACCTACCCGCTGGCGCGCTTCCTCTACGTCTACGTGAACAAGGCGCCGAACAAGCCGCTGGACCCGTTGGAAGCCCAGTTCCTGAAGATGGTGCTGTCCAAGACCGGCCAGGAAGTCGTGGTCAAGGACGGCTACATCCCGCTGCCGGCCAAGGTCGCGGCGAAGGCGGTCAAGGAACTGGGACTCTAGGTAGCGCCCCCGCCGGCCCCATGGGCTGAGCGGTAGGTGACCCGGCCCGTTGGCAGGCAACTGCCGACGGGCTTCGTCTCGTCATCTCTGTGTCATGTTTCTGTCATAGACTGCCGCAAGCGTGTCGCCCCCATGAATGACCTGGCCACTTCGTCGATGAGTAATTCCACCCCCGAGCGGATCGATTTCAATACCCCGACCCTGCGTCGCAAACGTCGCATGCGCGCCCTCAAGGACCGCCTGACGCGCTGGTACGTGCTGGTCGGCGGCCTGTCCGTGCTGGTGGCCATCACCCTCATCTTCTTCTACCTGGCCTATGTGGTGCTGCCGCTGTTCCGCGGCGCCGAGCTGGACGCCCGCGCGCCCCTGGCCCCGGCCTGGCTGAAGGAAGTACAGGCGCCCCTGCTGCTGAGCATCGAGGAGCAGAACCAGGTGGCCATGCGCGTGGCCGCCGACGGCCAGGTGCTGTTCTTCGACCTGGACAGCGGCGCCGAACTCAGCCGCCAGGCGCTCAAGCTGCCGGCCGGCAGCCAGGTGGTGTCCATCGCCGAGGACCAGCCGGGGCACCCGATGGTGGCGCTGGGCCTGTCCAACGGCCAGGCGCTGGTGTTCCGCCACGCCTACCAGGTCACCTACCCGGACAACCGCAAGACCATCACCCCGCAGATCGACTACCCCTACGGCGAGGCGCCCATCAGCCTCGACCCGCAGGGCCGCGCGCTGGAACACGTGGCCCTGGCCTCGGACGACGACGGCCTGCTGCTGGCCGGCTCCAGCGGCAGCCAGATGCTGCTGCTGAGCCTGACCAGCCAGGAAAACATGCTCACCGGCGAGACCACCCTGGAGCAGGAGGCCGTGAACCTGCCGCAGATCGCCGACCCGGTGAAGGCGATCTACATCGACCCGCGCAAGCAGTGGCTGTACGTCATCAACGGCCGCGCCCAGGCCGACGTCTTCGACCTGCGCACCCGCCAACTCAACGGCCGCTACAAGCTGCTCGACCATGCCAACCGCGAGGTCACCGCCAGCGCCCAGTTGCTGGGCGGCATTTCGTTGATGATCGGCAACTCCGACGGCGGCATCAGCCAGTGGTTCATGGCCCGCGACACCGACGGCGAACCGCGCCTGGCGCACGTGCGCGACTTCCAGCTGGGCAGCAAGCCGATCACCGCCATCGTTCCCGAGCAGCGTCGCAAGGGCTTCGTCGCCCTGGACAGCGCCGGCGAACTCGGCGTGTTCCACAGCACCGCGCACCGCACTTTGCTGGAGCAGCAAGTGGCGCCGGGCAGCGGTGTGCTGGCCCTGTCGCCGCGGGCCAACCGCCTGTTGCTGGAGCAGGGTGGCCAACTGCGCGGCTTCGACCTGAGCAACCCGCACCCGGAGGTTTCCTGGAGCGCGCTCTGGGGCAAGGTCTGGTACGAAAGCTACGACAAGCCGCAGTACGTCTGGCAGTCCACCGCCGCCACCACCGACTTCGAGCCCAAGCTGAGCCTGGCGCCGCTGACCTTCGGCACCCTCAAGGCGGCCTTCTACGCAATGATCCTGGCCGCCCCGCTGGCCATCGCCGCGGCCGTCTACACCGCCTACTTCATGGCCCCGGCGATGCGCCGCAAGGTCAAGCCGGTGATCGAGCTGATGGAGGCGTTGCCGACGGTGATCCTCGGCTTCTTCGCCGGCCTGTTCCTCGCGCCCTACGTCGAAGGCCACCTGCCGGGCATCTTCAGCCTGCTGCTGCTCACCCCGCTGGGCATTCTGCTCGCCGGCCTGCTCTGGAGCCGCCTGCCCGAGCGCATCCGCCTGGCGCTGCCGGGCGGCTGGGAAGCGGCGATCCTGATTCCCGTGGTGCTCGGCGTCGGCGCCTTCGCCCTGTGGCTCAGCCCGCACCTGGAAACCGCCTTCTTCGGCGGCGACATGCGCCTGTGGATAAGCCACGACCTGGGCATCACCTACGACCAGCGCAACGCCCTGATCGTCGGCCTGGCCATGGGCTTCGCGGTGATCCCGAACATCTTCTCCATCGCCGAGGACGCCATCTTCAGCGTGCCCCGCAGCCTCACCTACGGCTCCCTGGCCCTGGGCGCCACGCCCTGGCAGACGCTGACCCGCGTGGTGATCCTCACTGCCAGCCCGGGCATCTTCTCGGCGCTGATGATCGGCATGGGCCGCGCCGTGGGCGAGACCATGATCGTGCTGATGGCCACCGGCAACACCCCGGTGATGGACATGAACATCTTCCAGGGCATGCGCACCCTGGCGGCGAACGTGGCGGTGGAAATGCCCGAGTCGGAGGTGGGCGGCACCCACTACCGCGTGCTGTTCCTTTCGGCGCTGGTGCTGCTGACCTTCACCTTCGTGATGAACACCCTGGCCGAGCTGATCCGTCAGCGGCTGCGGAAGAAATACGCGTCGCTCTGAGCGGCGTCTGAAGAGGCACTTTCCAAGTGAAACAGAAGCAGGAAACGCTGAAAGCCTGGTTCGCCAGCGGTTCTCCCTGGGTGTGGATGAACGCCGGCGCGGTTTCCATCGCGGTGATCATGACCCTCGGCCTGCTGGCCGTCATCGCCGTGCGCGGCCTCGGCCACTTCTGGCCGGCCGACGTGCTGGAGGCGCGCTACAGCGTGCCCGGGCAGGAAGCGAAGGTGCTGATCGGCGAAGAAGTGCAGGTCGAGGAAGTGCCGCGCGAACGCCTGCGCGGCGCCGGCCTGCCGGTACCGGCCGAAGGCCCCGAATTCATGACCCGCGAGCTGCTCAAGCTGGGCAACCGCGACCTCTACGGCAGCGACTTCTCCTGGGTGATCGGCGACTGGCTCGCCGAGCGGCGCTGGCCGCAGGAGCTGGTGACCCTGGAGCGCCGCGAGTGGGGCAACTACTACGGCTACCTGGTCAGCGTGAAACAGGACGGCCAGGTGGTGGCCCAGGGCGCCGGCGCCATGCCTGAACTGCAGCAGCGCCTGCGGCGGGTGGAAGGGTTGTACGACCAGCTCTACCAGCTGGAGAAGAAGGACATCGGCAGCATCAACCACGAGCTGGAGCGCCTGCGCCTGAAGGAGCGCCGCCTGCAACTGCACGGCGAGCTGGATGCCACCGCCCAGGCCGACCTCGCCGCCGCCCGCGCCGAGCTGCAGGGGCGCTACCGCGAGTACGAAGACCGGCTGGGCGAGCTGCGCCAGCAGTTCAACCGCGACAGCGTGGTGATGCGCGAGGCCGGCGGCCGCGAGACCGAGATCAGCCTCGGCAAGCTGGTCCATGCCTACCAGCCCAACGCCATGGGCTTCGGCGCCAAGCTGTCGTTCTACTTCAAGAAGCTCTGGGAGTTCCTCAGCGAGGACCCGCGCGAGGCCAATACCGAGGGCGGCATCTTCCCGGCGATCTTCGGCACCGTGATGATGACCCTGGTGATGGCGGTGATCGTCACCCCGTTCGGCGTCATCGCCGCGGTCTACCTGCGCGAGTACGCGCGCCAGGGCCTGCTGACGCGGGTGATCCGCATCGCCGTGAACAACCTCGCCGGGGTCCCGGCCATCGTCTACGGCGTGTTCGGCCTGGGCTTCTTCGTCTACGTGCTGGGCGGCTCGATCGACCGGCTGTTCTTCCCCGAGGCGCTGCCGGCGCCGACCTTCGGCACCCCGGGGCTGTTCTGGGCCTCGCTGACCCTGGCGATCCTCGCCGTGCCGGTGGTGATCGTGGCCACCGAGGAAGGCCTGTCGCGCATCCCGCGGGCGATCCGCGAGGGCTCCCTGGCCCTGGGCGCGACCAAGGCCGAGACGCTGTGGAAGATCGTCCTGCCCATGGCCAGCCCGGCCATGATGACCGGCCTGATCCTCGCCGTGGCCCGCGCCGCCGGCGAAGTGGCGCCGCTGATGCTGGTGGGCGTGGTGAAACTGGCGCCGTCGCTGCCGGTGGACGGCAACTACCCCTACGTGCACCTGGACCAGAAGATCATGCACCTGGGCTTCCACATCTACGACGTCGGCTTCCAGAGCCCCAACGTCGAGGCCGCGCGGCCGCTGGTGTACGCCACCGCGCTGCTGCTGGTGCTGGTGATCGCCCTGCTGAACTTCTCCGCCATCGCCATCCGCAACCGCCTGCGCGAGAAGTACAAGGCGCTGGAAAACTGATCCGCGGCCGCCGCCCGCGCAGGCGGCGGCCCGAGCCTCCAACGGGAGAGACGAGATGCAACAAGAACCCCATCGCCATGGCATCGACCTCGCCGCCCTCGGCCGGCCGATCCGCGAGGGCATGCGCCTGGACAAGGAGACCGTGGCCCTGGAAGTGCCCGGCCTGAACCTGTTCTACGGCCAGAAGCAGGCGCTGTTCGACGTCGCCATGCAGATTCCCAAACAGCGCGTGACCGCCTTCATCGGCCCGTCCGGCTGCGGCAAGTCGACCCTGCTGCGCTGCTTCAACCGCATGAACGACCTGGTCGACGACTGCCGCGTGGAAGGCGAGATCCGTCTCGACGGCCACGACATCTTCGCCCGCGGCGTGGACGTGGCCGAGCTGCGCCGCCGCGTCGGCATGGTGTTCCAGAAGCCCAACCCCTTCCCCAAGACCATCTACGAGAACGTGGTCTACGGCTTGCGTATCCAGGGTGTGAACAAGAAGCGCACCCTCGACGAGGCCGTGGAATGGGCGCTCAAGGGCGCGGCATTGTGGGACGAAGTGAAGGACCGCCTGCACGAGTCGGCCCTGGGCCTGTCTGGCGGCCAGCAGCAGCGCCTGGTGATCGCCCGGACCATCGCGGTGGAGCCGGAAGTGCTGCTGCTCGACGAGCCCTGCTCGGCGCTGGACCCGATCTCCACGCTGAAGATCGAGGAACTGATCTACGAACTGAAATCCAAGTTCACCATCGTGATAGTCACCCACAACATGCAGCAGGCCGCGCGGGTCTCCGACTACACGGCGTTCATGTACATGGGCAAGCTGATCGAGTTCGGCGACACCGACACGCTCTTCACCAACCCGGCGAAGAAGCAGACCGAGGACTACATCACCGGGCGCTACGGCTAAGGGTCGGGCGGCGGTCGCATCATAAATCTGCAACCTTCGGAGCGTAGCCTGCAGCTTTCGCGGAGCGAAACCACATGATCAACAAAGAAAGTCTCAGCCATCACATCTCCCAGCAGTTCAACGCCGAGCTGGAAGACGTGCGCAGCCACCTCCTGGCCATGGGCGGGCTGGTGGAGAAACAGGTCAACGACGCGGTCACCGCGCTGATCGACGCCGACTCGGGCCTGGCCCAGCAGGTGCGCGAGATCGACGACCAGATCAACCAGATGGAGCGCAACATCGACGAGGAATGCCTGCGCATCCTCGCCCGTCGCCAGCCGGCGGCCTCCGACCTGCGCCTGATCATCAGCATCTCCAAGTCGGTGATCGACCTCGAGCGCATCGGCGACGAAGCCTCGAAGATCGCCCGCCGCGCCATCCAGCTGTGCGAAGAAGGCGAGTCGCCGCGCGGCTACGTCGAGGTGCGCCACATCGGCGGCCAGGTGCGCAAGATGGTGCAGGAGGCGCTGGACGCCTTCGCCCGTTTCGACGCCGACCTGGCGCTGTCGGTGGCGCAGTACGACAAGACCGTCGACCGCGAGTACAAGACCGCCCTGCGCGAACTGGTGACCTACATGATGGAAGACCCGCGGGCCATCTCCCGGGTGCTCAACGTCATCTGGGCCCTGCGCTCGCTGGAACGCATCGGCGACCACGCGCGCAACATCGCCGAACTGGTGATCTACCTGGTGCGTGGCACCGACGTCCGCCACATCGGCCTGACGCGCATGAAGGAAGAAGTGCAGGGCAAGTCCGATAGCTGAGCCGCACCTGGGCTCATGGCAGTGCTCGCCGAAACGCCAACCCTGCTGCGCCGAGCCGCTTTTCGTAGGATGGGTTGAGCCTGCGAAACCCATGATGCGGTGGTGGCGATGGGTATCGCTTCGCTCAACACCATCCTACGAGGGGCCGTGCCCGTCCGTAGGGGGTAGGAGCGGACCTTGTCCGCGATAGCCGGGCGTCCCGGCGCGATTCGCGGATGAGATCCGCCTACGCTGCCCCACCCGCGCCATTCCCCTGTAGGAGCGCGCCCTGCGCGCGAAATCGCGGGCAGGGCCCGCTACGCTGCCCCACCCGCGCCATTCCCATGTAGGAGCGCGCCCTGCGCGCGATTCGCGGGCAGGGCCCGCTACGAAATCGGTCTTGGCCCCTCCCTCAGAAACTCAACCTCACCATCTCCGCCAACTGCCGGCCCGCGGGATCGCGGGCTCGGCTGTTGTCCTTCAGCGCCTGCTGCAGGCAGTGGATGAAGTGCCGGGAGGTCGCGTCCAGCCCCTGGTCACGCAGGCGGATGATGCTGATGTCCCCGTCCGGCAATGGTTCCTCCAGCGCCAGGGCCCGTGCGCCGCTGCGCAGCGGTTCGCAGAGCATCATCGGCTGCGGCGCGTAGCCGAGCAGGCCGGCGTCGACGATCAGGCTGCTGAGCATGCCCGCGGAATGGGCGCAGACGATGCGTTCGCGGGCGATCTGCAGGCCATGCTGGCCGAACAGTTCATGGGTGGTCTCGGCGTAGCGGTCGGCGGTGAAGTTCATCGTCCAGTCGTGCTCCAGCAACTGCCTCAGCGAGCGCGCCGAGGCCAGCGGGTGGCCGTTGCGGGCTACCACCTGCATGCGGTAGTGCGCCAGCGGCTGGTGCACGAAGTCCGCGCCCTGGAGGATGCCCGCCGGGCCCAGGGCGAACTGCATGCGGCCCGTGCGCAGCAGCGGCAGGATCACCGCCTGCAGCCCCTCGTACAGCTCCAGGTGGACCTGCGGCATGTCCCTGCGGAAGGCCTGCAGGGCGTTGCCCAGCAAGGTCTGGCCGAACCAGGGGGTGACGCCGACGCACAGCGTCGCCGCGCCTTCGCCGCGCAGGGCGGCCAGTTCCTGGCGGGCGCTGTCGAGCTGGGTGGCGATCTGCCGGGCGCGGGGCAGCAGCACCTGCCCGGCGGTGGTCAGCCGGGCGCCGCCGGCGTGACGCATCAGCAGCGGCAGCCCCTGTTCCTCCTCCAGCTCGCGCAGGGCACGGGTCACCGCGGCCTGGCTGAGGCCCAGGCCACGGGCCGCGGCACGGATGCCGCCGCCGTCGGCCACGGCTATCAAAGCCTGCAACTGATGCAGTTTCAACGCTCGCCTCCCCTCCGAACACCGGAGGTCGTCACGACAACATTTTTTTGGCTTATGCGCATGCGGCGCCGACGCTAGGGTAATCCACGCCCAGCATACCGGCCGGTCACGGGCATCGATCCAGTCCAATCCCACAAGAAAAACAGGAGCGAGCCGATGAACAGAGCCTGCATAGCGCCGGGCATAGCCGCCATCGTCCCGGAAATGGTCGAACTGCGCCGGGCCATCCACGCCGAACCCGAGCTGGGCTTCGAAGAGTACTCCACCCGCGAGCGGGTCATCGAACGGCTGCGCGCCTGGGGCTACGAGATCGCCGAGATGGCCGGCACCGGGGTGATCGCCACCCTGCGCAATGGCCCCGGCCCGGTGCTGGGCCTGCGCGCCGAGCTGGATGCGCTGCCGATCCACGAGCAGAGCGGGCTGCCCTGGAGCAGCCGGGTGCCCGGCAAGATGCACGCCTGCGGCCACGACGGGCACACCGCCATGCTCCTGGCCGCGGCCTGCGAGCTGGCCCGCGAGCGCAGCTGGCGCGGCACCCTGCACCTGTTCTTCCAGCCCGCCGAGGAAGGCCATGGCGGCTCCGGGGCCAAGCGCATGCTCGACGAGGGCCTGCTGCAGCGTTTCCCCTGCGACGCCCTGTTCGCCATGCACAACCTGCCCGGCCTGGCCGAGGGGCGCTTCATGGTCATGCCGGGGCCGTGCATGGCCTCGGCCGACGACGTGACCATCCTCATCCACGGCCGCGGCGGCCACGGCGCCATGCCCGAGCAGACAGTGGACCCGATCCTCGCCGGCGCGGCGCTGGTCGGCGCCCTGCAGAGCCTGGTGTCGCGCAACGTGCCGCCGTCCGAGGCGGCGGTGCTGACCGTGGGCGCCTTCCTCGCCGGCGACGCCAGCAACGTCATCCCCGACAGCGCCGAACTGCGCCTGAGCGTGCGCGCGCTGAGCCCGCAGGTGCGCGAGCTGCTGCTGCGGCGCATCCATGAACTGGCGCAGCAGCTGGCCGCCAGTTTTGGCGCTCGCGCCGAAGTCCTGGTGGCGGCGGATGGCTACCCGGTGCTGGTCAACGACCCCGGCTGCGCGGGGCTGGTCCGCGAGCTGGTGCTCGACTGGCTCGGCGACGAGGGCCTGGAGCCCGAGCCGCGGCCCATCCATGCCAGCGAGGACTTCGCCTTCTGGCTGGAGCAGGCGCCCGGCTGCTACCTGATGATCGGCAATGGCGACGGCGAGGGCGGCTGCGCGGTGCACAACCCCGGGTACGACTTCAACGACCGCATCCTGCCGCTGGGCGCGACCTTCTGGGTCCGCCTGACGCAGCGCTTCCTGGCCTGAATCCTTCCCGCGGGGAATCCCAGCATGACAACAAGAACGACATCCTTCGCTGCGAGCGCCGAACCTTCCCGTGCCGGGCGCACCCGCGCCATCGCCGCGGTGTGCCTGGGCAACGCCCTGGAGTTCTACGACTTCCTCGTCTACAGCCTGCTCGCCACGCTGATGGCGCGGCTGTTCTTCCCCTTCGGGGAAAACCCGCTGACTTCGCTGATGCTGTCCTTCGCGGTGTTCGGCACCGGCTTCGTCATGCGCCCGCTCGGCGGCCTGCTGATCGGCCTGTACGCCGACCGCGCCGGGCGCAAGGCGGCCATGCGCCTGACGCTGTGGCTGATGGCCCTGGGCGCGCTGCTGTTCACCGTGGCGCCGACCTATGCCCAGGCCGGGCTGGTCGGGCCGCTGGTGATCATAGTCGCGCGCCTGCTGCAGGGCTTCGCCGTCGGCGGGCAGGTGGGCACCGCCACCACCATTCTGATGGAATACGCCGGCTCGGGCTCGCGGGCCTACTACTGCAGCTGGCAGGTGTTCAGCCAGAGCCTGGGCACCATCATGGGCGCGCTGGTGGTGCTGACGCTGAGCAACCTGCTGAGCCCCGAGGCCATGGACAGCTGGGGCTGGCGGGCGGTCTTCGCGGTGGGCATCCTGGCCATCCCGGTCAGCGAATACATCCGCCACCGCCTGGAGGAAACCCTGCCGGCCGCCGCCCAGGGCGACAGCCGGCAGGCGCGGGAAGGCGGCCTGGCGCTGCTGTGCCGGCACCCGCGGCAGCTGCTCACCGGCGTGCTGCTGGTGATCGGCGTCTCGGTGCCGGTCTACATCACCCAGTTCTACCTGGCCAACCACGCCATCAGCGTGCTGGGCATGCCGCTGGGCGTCGCCACCTGGGCCGCGGTGGTGAGCAGCCTGCCGTCGCTGCTGCTGGCGCCCCACGCCGGGCGCCTGAGCGACCGCATCGGCCGGCGCCGCTCGATCTTCTGGCCGCTGCCGATCCTGTTGCTGGCGACCTACCCGGCGTTCCTGCTGCTCAACCAATGGCCCAGCATCGGCCTGCTGCTGCTGATCGTGGGGCTGCTCAACATCCCGCTGACATACGGCATGGTGGCGTCCCTGGCGATCCTGCCGGAGCTGTTCCCGGCGGCGATCCGCGCCACCGGCCTGTCGGTCACCTACTGCGTCGGCGTCGCGCTGTTCGGCGGCTTCGCGCAGTTCTTCGCCGCCGGGCTGATCGACCTCACCGGCAGCCCGAACGCGCCGGCCTGGTACCTGGTGGGCGCCATCCTGCTATGCCTGGCCGGGTTGCGGATGGCTCCGGAAACCGTAGGGCGAACGCTGGATTGATTGACGGATGTGTCCGACCGGTCACGTCGGCATGGCATCCTGCCAGTGCCCGAGGCTATCCTTCGCCTTGGCGTTCCAGGGAGTCGACGATGAGCAAGGTCAGTGTTCTGGTGGTGGATGATGCACCTTTCATCCGCGACCTGGTGAAGAAGGGATTGCGCGACCATTTTCCGGGGTTGCGCATCGAGGAGGCGGTGAACGGCCGCAAGGCCCAGCAGCACCTCGCCCGCCACGCGGTCGACCTGATCCTCTGCGACTGGGAGATGCCGGAGATGTCCGGCATCGAACTGCTCGGCTGGTGCCGCGCCCAGGCGCCGCTGAAGGACGTGCCCTTCATCATGGTGACCAGCCGCGGCGACAAGGAGAACGTGGTCCAGGCCATCCAGGCCGGGGTGTCGGACTACATCGGCAAGCCCTTCTCCAACGACCAGTTGGTGAGCAAGGTGCGCAAGGCCCTGAGCCGCGCCGGCAAGCTCGATGCGCTGCTGGCCTCGGCGCCGCAGCGCAGCCTGGCCAGCGGCCCGCCGAACGACTCTCTCGCCGCCCTCACCGGCGGCAAGGCCGAGGTGGTGCGTACCCCGGCTGCTCCAGCCGCGGCCCCGGCGCCCGCCCGTCCGGCTCCTGCTGCCGCGCCGGCCCCCGCGCCTGCGCGCAGTGGCGCCCAGGGCAAGGGCCAGGGGCAGTTGCGCCTGCCCAATGCCAGCCTGCCCTGCGTGATCCGCGGGCTCAGCCTGAAGGAGGCGCAGCTGGTGGTGAAGCGCGGCCAGGTGTTGCCGCAGGTGCTGGAAACCGCGGTGCTCGACCTGGAGGAAGACAACGAGGTGGCGCGCCTGAACGGCTACCTGCACTCGGTGGCGGCGCTGGAGCCCAAGCCCGACAGCGAGTGGCTGCTGCTGTTGCTGCGCTTCGTCGACCGCGACCCGCAGAAGCTCGACTACCTGTCGCGCCTGATCGCCCGCGGCAGCACCCAGAAGCACTACGTCCCCGGCGCCTGAGGCCTGCTTCACAGCCCGACGGCCGGCGGCTCGCCGCTGCCGGTCTCGGCTGCTAGTCTTGCTGGCGTCGAATACCTATAACCAGAGTCGACATGCTAGGGCGCTTTTTCTTCCTCTGCAGTCTATGGATGGCTGCGGGGCCGGCTGCGGCCGTGACCATCTACAAGTACGTCGACGCCAATGGCGTGGTCACCTACACGGACAAGGCCGTGGCGGGTGCGCAGGTGTTCGTCTTCCGCGACCGCATGGTCGAGCACCTGGAGCAGCAGGTGAAGCTGCAGACGCTCAGGCACGACGGCTTCGAAACCCTGCAGGTGCGCAACGACCTCTACGCCCCGGTGGAAGTGGAGCTGAGCGTGAACGCCGCGCAGAACGCCGTGGGCGTGCCGGAGAAGCCGATCCGCTGGGTGCTGGCGCCGCGCAGCGCCATCCGCCTGGCCACGCTGAGCCCGCGCGACGCGTCGCGGCCGATGCAGTACAAGCCCAAGCTGCGCTACGCCCTGGGCGACCCGCGCCTGCAACCGGTGCCCTACGACTATCCGCTGCCCTGGCGCGGCGGGCCCTTCCGCCTGAGCCAGGGCGCCAACGGCAAGTACAGCCACTTCACCCCCAAGAGCCGCTACGCGCTGGACATCGCCATGCCCGAGGGCACGCCCATCGTGGCCGCCCGCGGCGGCACCGTGGTGAAGGTGGAGAACGCCCAGAGCGGGCGCGGCAACAACCCCTCCGGCAACTTCGTGCGCATCCTCCACGACGACGGCACCATGGGCGTCTACCTGCACCTGATGCGCGGCTCGGTGCTGGTCAGCGAGGGCCAGCGCGTCGGCGTCGGCACGCCCCTGGCGCGCTCGGGCAACACCGGCAACAGCAGCGGCCCGCACCTGCACTTCGTGGTGCAGCGCAACGTCGGCCTGGCGCTGGAATCCATCCCCTACGACTTCGCCCAGCCGGTGGGTACCCTGCCGAACTTCGCGGTGGTCAAGGAATAGCCAGCTTCCCGGCGAAGGCCGCGCGCAGGTCGGTGGTCGGCGGCGGGGCGAAGCGCAGGCGCTCGCCCACGCCGCGCAGGTAGCTTTCCAGGCAGGCGCAGGCGCGCTCCGCGTCGCCTTCAGCCAGGGCTTCGAGCATCTCGGCCTGTTGCCGGCAGCTGTCCGCGGTATGGGCCTGGCCGCGGCCCAGGGCAATGCTCACGGCCAGGCGCTCCAGCAGCGGGCCCAGCAGGTCGGGCAACAGGGGATTGGCCGACAGCTGGGCCAGGCGCAGGTGCAGGTTCCGGGCCCATTCCTGGGCGCCCAGCGCGTCGTCCGCTGCCAGGCAGCGGCGCTGGGTGGCGAGCATTTCCCGCAGTTCCGCCAGGTTTTGCCCGTCCAGCCTTCCGGCCAGGCGCCGGAGCATGTCGCTTTCCAGCAGCAGGCGGGTTTCCAGCAGTTGGCGCAGGCGCTGCGGATCGGCGCGGGCGACGCTGGCGATGCGCCGTGGCGCCAGTTCTACCGCGCCTTCCCGGGCCAGGCGCTGCAGGGCGCGACGCACGCTGCTGGGGCCGGCGTGGAAGATCCGCCCGAGGGTTTCCTGGCTGAGCGGCGCGGCCGGCCGCAGGCGCCGCGCGAGGATGGCGGCGTGCAGGTCCTCGTAGATCCGCTGGGCCTGGCCGCGGCGGCGCGGGCCGGTTTCGCCGTTCATCGCCCGGTCCCCGCTTCCGGCACGCGCAGCGCCAGGTTCAGGCGCAGGCCTTCGTTGAGGATGTGCTGGCGCATGGCCTGGCTGGCGCCGTCGCTGTCATGCTGGCGGATGGCGCGGACGATGGCCTCGTGCTCGGCCAGCAGTTCCTCGGCGTGGGCGGCGTTGCGCTGGATGAGGTGGTCGCTTTGCTCCAGGGCGCCGGCGATCTGTTGCGAGACGCTGAGGAAGATCGGGTTGGAGGTCAGCGCCACCAGCTTGCGGTGGAAGCTGTTGTAGGCCTCGACCACGGCGGCGGCGCGGCCGTCCTCCACCGCTTCGCGCATGTCCAGCAGCAGCAGGCGCAGGCGGCCGAGGGAGTCGCCGTCGATGCTCTGCGCCACCAGCCCGGCGATGAAGGGTTCCAGGGCGTAGCGCAGTTGCAGCACGTCTTCCAGGGTGGCCGTGGCCGGGGCGCGGATCTCGCGCAGGGCGTTTTCGTCACGCTGCAGCACCATCACGCCCTTGCCGGGCAGCGAGCGCACCACGCCGAGGGTCTCCAGCACGGTGATGGCTTCGCGCAGGCTGGGCCGGCTGATTTCCAGCTGCTCGGCCAGTTCGCGCTGGCCCGGCAGCATCTGGCCGGCCGCCCAGCGCCCTTGCTCTATGGTCTCGAGCAGTTTCTGAACCACTGAATTGACCAGTTTGGATGAGGAAAACATGGTTGCTCCTGAGGCAGTTAAGGCGCGCGCCGCGCCTGTTGGAGCGGCGCGCGCGGCGGCTGTCGTCAGCCGCGCAGTTCGCCCTTGCCGGGCGTGGCGACCAGGGTCTTGTTCGCCCCGGGTTCGCCGTTGAGTACCGAACGTGTGCGTTGCAGGTCGATGTCGTTTTCCCAGCGGGCGATGACCACGGTGGCGACGCAGTTGCCGATCAGGTTGGTCAGCGCCCGGCCGATGCCCATGAACCAGTCCACCGAGAGCACCAGCACCAGGCCCGCGGCGGGAATCGCCGGCACCGCGGCGAGGGTGGCGGCGAGGATCACCAGGGCCGAGCCGGGGATGCCGTGGGCGCCCTTGGAGGTCACCAGCGACACCAGCAGG
The DNA here is from genome assembly GCF_000725445.1 of Pseudomonas sp. AAC. Taxonomy (NCBI): domain Bacteria; kingdom Pseudomonadati; phylum Pseudomonadota; class Gammaproteobacteria; order Pseudomonadales; family Pseudomonadaceae; genus Pseudomonas; species Pseudomonas sp. AAC. The sequence goes on from NZ_KL647095.1 coordinate 15,353, forward strand.
ATGGTCAGCAGGTCGCTGATGGCCAGCGGCGTGCCGGTGGCATGGGCGATGAACACCACCGCCAGGGTCAGGTAGATGGAGAAGCCGTCGAGGTTGAAGGAGTAGCCGGTGGGAATCACCAGGCCCACGGTGGAGCCGCGGATGCCCATGTTCTCCAGCTTGCGCATCACCTGCGGCAGCACGGCGTCGGAAGAGGCGGTGCCGAGGACGATCAGCAGTTCCTCGCGGAAGTAGCGCAGGAACGGCCGCAGACGCACGCCGCTCAGGCGCAGCACGGTGCCCAGCACCAGGCATACGAAGAGGATGCAGGTGAGGTAGAACACCAGCACCAGCGCGCCCAGGTGGCTCAGCGACTCCAGGCCGTAGCGGCTGGTGGTGAAGGCCACGGCGCCGAACACGCCCAGCGGCGCCAGGCGCACGATCATGCCCATGATGCGGAAGACCACGTGGCTGAACTCGTTGACCAGCCGCGCCACGCCGCTGGCCTGCTCGCCCACCAGGTTCAGGGCGCTGCCGAACAGCACGGCGAACACCAGCACCTGGAGGATGTCGTTGTTGGCGAAGGCACTGAACACCGAAGTGGGAATCAGCCCCATGATGAAGTCCACCGGCCCGTGAATGTCCTTGGTGTGCGCGGCGTAGGTCGCGGCATCGCCGGCGGAGAGGCCGTTCAGGTCGATGTTGGCGCCGTTGCCCAGGCCGCTGCCGTAGGCCACCAGCAGGCCGAGGAGCAGGGCGATGGTGGTGAGGATCTCGAAGTAGACCACCGACTTCAGGCCGATGCGCCCGACCTTCTTCAGGTCGCCGGCGCCGGAGATGCCGTTGACCACCACGCAGAACACGATGAGCGCGATGAGCATCTTGATCAGCTTGATGAAGCCGTCGCCCAGGGGCTTGAGCTGGGACGAAAGCTCCGGCAGGCCGACACCGAACAGCACGCCGAGGGCCAGGCCGAGCACCACTTGCAGGAAGATCGAGCGGGAACAGCGGTGGATGAGCATTGAAGGTCTCCGTTGTCTGCGCCCGTCCGCATCCACGGGGGAGGGCTGAGGCGCGCAGTTATTGTTCTGGTATTACCGGTCAGACCAGTGCAACTTATGCCCATGTGGCGCCGCTGGCAAGAGCGAATGCGGCGATGGGGCGACGAGTGGTTTTGGGGAGTGGCTTTTGAGTAGGGCGTGGAAGCTCTAGGACGGAGCTTCCAACGGGCTGCTGGGGGTGGGGATTTTTTAGCGGGCGATGGGAGAGGGCATGTGGGTGGAACGCAACTGGTCAGGCCGGTGTGTAGGCCATCCCGATCGCGGACGGAGTCCGCTCCTACACCTTCCGACAAACCCAACACCCGTAGGATGGGTTGAGCGAAGCGATACCCATCACCGCAACAGCATGGGTTTCGCAAGCTCAACCCATCCTACGAAAAGCGCCCCGGTGCAGTGGACAAGACGGTCGCTCCTACGAAAGGCGCCTCGGCGCAGCTGGCAGCCGCGTCAGTCCAGCTTGACCACCTTGGCCAATACGATCTTCGGACCCTTCATCTTCTTCACGATGATGCGCAGGCCTTCGGCTTCCAGCACTTCTTCCTCTTCCGGCACGCGCTTCAGGGTCTCGTAGACCAGGCCGGCGAGGGTGTCCGCCTCGATGTGGTCGAGGTCGATGCCCAGCAGGCGCTCCAGCTTGAACAGCGGGGTGTCGCCGCGCACCAGCAGCTTGCCCGGCTGGTAGGCGAGGATGCCGCGCTCGGTCTTGCGGTGCTCGTCCTGGATGTCGCCGACCAGCACTTCCAGCACGTCTTCCATGGTCAGGTAGCCGATCACCTTGTGGTCGGCTTCCTCCACCAGGGCGAAGTGCGCGCCGCCCTGGCGGAACTGCTCCAGCAGGCGCGACAGCGGCATGTGCTTGGTCACCAGTTCCAGCGGGTGGGCCAGTTCGTCCAGGTCGATGGTTTCCGGCTGGCTGTCGGTGGTCGCCAGCTCCAGCAGCAGGTCCTTGATGTGCAGCAGGCCGGTGAACTCGCCCTTCTCGGCGTCGAACACCGGGTAGCGGCTGTACTTGTGCCGGCGGATGGTCGCCAGCACGTCGGCCAGCGGCGCGTGGCGCTCCAGGTAGACCAGGTCTTCGCGGGAGTTGGCCCAGTCCACCACTTCCAGCTCGCCCAGTTCCACCGCCGAGGCCAGCACGCGCATGCCCTGGTCGCTGGGGTCCTGGCCGCGGCTGGAGTGCAGGATCAGCTTGAGCTCCTCGCGGCTGTAGTGGTGCTCGTGGTGCGGCCCCGGCTCGCCCTGGCCGGCGATCTTGAGGATGGTGTTGGCGCTGGCGTTGAGCAGCCAGATGGCCGGGTACATCGCCCAGTAGAACAGGTACAGCGGCACCGCGGTCCACAGCGACAGCAGCTCCGGCTTGCGGATCGCCCAGCTCTTGGGCGCCAGCTCGCCGACCACGATGTGCAGGTAGGAGATGATGAAGAAGGCGCTGAAGAAGGATACGCCGCGGATGATTTCCTCGGAGTGCACGCCCACCGCGGCCAGCAGCGGCTCCAGCAGCTCGGCGAAGGCCGGCTCGCCGACCCAGCCCAGGCCCAGGGAGGCCAGGGTGATGCCCAGCTGGCAGGCGGAGAGGTAGGCGTCGAGCTGGTTGTGCACCTTGCGCAGGATGCTGCCGCGCCAGCCGTGCTGCTTGGCGATGGTCTCCACGCGGGTGGCGCGCAGCTTGACCATGGCGAACTCGGCGGCGACGAAGAAGCCGTTGAGCAGGACGAGGAGAAGGGCGAAGAGTACGAGGCCGAAATCGGCGAAATAGGTCAGCAATTCGCTACTGGGGGAAGGGTCCATGGTTCTGTTGGCTGATGAATGAGCGGGTAAGCATGGCGGCAGCGTGCGGCGCTGGCAAGATGACCTTGGTTCAGGCGACCTGCTGCCGCGGGAAGTGGCAGACGAAGCTGCTGCCCTTGCCCGGCACGCTGCTGATGTCCAGGGTGGCGCGGTGGCGGATCAGCACGTGCTTGACGATGGCCAGGCCCAGGCCGGTGCCGCCGGTGCTGGCGTTGCGGCTGGAGTCCACGCGGTAGAAGCGCTCGGTCAGGCGCGGCAGGTGCTTGGGGTCGATGCCGATGCCGCTGTCCTGCACCGACAGGTGCGCGCCCTGCTCGTCGCCCCACCAGCGGATGCGGATCTCGCCGCCCTCGGGGGTGTACTTGACCGCGTTGAACACCAGGTTGGAGAAGGCGCTGCGCAGCTCGGCCTCGCTGCCCTTGAGTTTCACCCTGGGGTCGGCCTCCAGGCTGATGCGGTGCTCGCGGGCGCCGGACAGCGCCTGGGCGTCGTTGCGGATGGCCAGCAGCATCAGGTCCACCGCCACCGGCTTGTTGTCCGCCGGGTAGTCGGTGGCTTCCAGCTTGGCCAGCAGCAGCAGGTCGTTGAGCAGGCCCTGCATGCGCGCGGCCTGCTGCTGCATCTGCTGCAGGGCGCGGGCCCAGCGCGGGTTGATGTTCTCGGCGTTGTCGAGGAAGGTCTCCAGGTAGCCGGCGATCACCGTCAGCGGCGTGCGCAGCTCGTGGGAGACGTTGGCGACGAAGTCCTTGCGCATCTGTTCCAGACGCTGCACGCGGGTCACGTCGCGGACCAGCATCAGGTGCTCGCCGTTGCCGTAGAGGGTGATCTGGAACTGCAGCAGCAGCTTGTCGTCCACCGGCGAGGGCATGTCCAGCGGCTCCTGGTAGTCGCCGCGGGCGAAGTATTCCTTGAAGCGCGGGTTGCGGATCAGGTTGGTCACCGCCTGGCCGCCGTCCTGCGGGCTCTTCAGGCCGAGCAGGCGTTCGGCGGCGAGGTTCCACCACTCCAGGTTGCCGTCGGCGTCGAGCATGACCACCGCATCGCGCAGCGCCGCGGTGGATTCCTGCATGCGGTCGATCACCGCCTGCAGGCGCCCGCGGGCGCGCTGGTTGCGCCGCTGCAGGTGGTAGATGCTGTCGAACACCTCGCCCCACAGGCCGTAGCCGTCCGGCGGCGGTTCGTCCTCGCGGTGGTTCTTCAGCCATTTGTGCAGGCGCAGCACCTGCCAGAGGGTCCAGCCGAGGTAGACGCCCAGGCAGCCTGCCAGGGCCCAACCGTATTGCCCGCTCACCGCGCCGATCAGCGCGGCGGCGACTATCAACAACAGCAGATGGCGGATCAGGGCGCCACGCCAGTCTTGGTTCACCAGGTCCTTTCCTTGTGAATATCAGGCGCGGGGGCGCGGTCAGCTCTTGGTGGAGAAACGATAGCCGGTTCCGCGGACCGTCTGCACCAGGTTCTCGTAGACCTCGCCCAGGGCCTTGCGCAGGCGGCGGATATGCACGTCGACGGTGCGTTCCTCCACGTAGACGTTGCCGCCCCACACCTGGTCCAGCAACTGGCCGCGGGTGTAGGCGCGTTCCTGGTGGGTCATGAAGAACTGCAGCAGGCGGTACTCGGTGGGGCCCATCTCGGCCGGCTTGCCGTCGATGGTGACGCGGTGGCTGATGGGGTCGAGCAGCAGGCCGCCGACCTCGATCGGCGTCTCGCTGTCGCCGGCGCCGGTGCGGCGCAGCACGGCCTTCAGCCGGGCCACCAGCTCGCGCGGCGAGAAGGGCTTGGTGATGTAGTCGTCGGCGCCGACCTCAAGACCCTGGATCTTGTTGTCCTCCTCGCCCTTGGCGGTGAGCATGATGATCGGGATGCCCTGGGTCATCTCGTCGCGCTTCAGGCGCCGCGCCAGCTCGATGCCGGAGGTGCCCGGCAGCATCCAGTCGAGCAGGATCAGGTCCGGCTTGCGGTCGACGATGGTGGCGTGGGCCTGCTGGGCGTTTTCCGCCTCCAGGCATTCGTAGCCGGCCATCTCCAGGGCCACGGCGATCATCTCGCGGATCGGCGCTTCGTCGTCAACGATGAGGATTGTCTTGCCAACCATGGTCTTGCCTCGGGAATTCTGTACTGCGCCGCATTAGATAACGGAATTATTACAGCGATGTGACGCGGGCATGTTAGCCGAGGCAGGCGCCCGGCGGGGAACGGGGCGCTCTACTATGCTGTCGTGACCGCCCTGTTCCGGGCGGCCCCATGCGCGCCACCGGGGCCGTTGTGACGGCCTGCCCGACCTGCCGCCGTTCCCGCCGCGCCTTCCTTGCGAGTCCTACCTCAGAAGAGGAGATTCACGATGAACTGCAAACACCTGGCGCTGGCCCTGGGCCTGGCGCTGCCGGCCCTGGCGGCGCAGGCGGCGGAACCGGCGATGACCAAGAACGGCATGCTGGTCGATGCCAAGGGCATGACGCTGTACACCTTCGACAAGGACAGCGGCGGCAAGTCGGTGTGCAACGACAAGTGCGCGCAGAACTGGCCGCCCCTGGCCGCCGAGACCGGCGCCATGGCCAGCGGCGACTGGAGCGTGATCACCCGCGACGACGGCACCCAGCAGTGGGCCTACAAGGGCAAGCCGCTGTACACCTTCGTCCAGGACAAGGCCGCGGGCGAAGCGAAGGGCGACGGCAAGATGAACGCCTGGCACATCGCCAAGCCGTGATACGGAAGGGATCCGTGTAGGAGCGGGCCCTGCCCGCGATTCGCGCGCAGGGCGCGCTCCTGCAGGGAGCCGTTTCTTGCCCGTAGGGTAGGCGCCCGGATCAGCGCAGCGCGTAATCCACCACGGTGCCGACGAAGATCGCCAGGCCCGCCCAGTGGTTGTGCAGGAAGGCCTTGAAGCAGGCCTGCGGGTCGCGGTCGCGGGTGGAGTGGAATTCCCAGGCGAAGCAGCCGGCGGCCACCGCCAGGCCGGCGTAGAACCACAGGCCCATGTGCAGCTTGCCGGCGGCCAGCACCAGCAGCAGGAGCATCAGGCCCTGCAGCGTCAGGTTGATCACCCGGTCGGCGTCGCCGAAGAGGATGGCGGTGGACTTCACCCCGATCTTCAGGTCGTCCTCGCGGTCGGTCATGGCGTAGTAGGTGTCGTAGGCCACCGTCCATAGCACGTTGGCGAAGAACAGCAGCCAGGCCGCGGCCGGCAGCGTGCCGCTGGCGGCGGTGAAGGCCATGGGGATGCCCCAGGAGAAGGCCGCGCCCAGCACCACCTGCGGGTAGTAGGTGTAGCGCTTCATGAAGGGATAGAGCGCGGCGATGGCGGCGCCGCCGAAGGACAGCCAGATGGTCTGCTCGTTGGTGCACAGCACCAGCACGAAGCTGCTGGCCAGCAGGGCGAAGAAGGCGATCCAGGCCTCGCTCACGCTGATCTTGCCGGTGGCCAGGGGCCGCGCCTTGGTGCGCGCCACGTGGCCGTCGAAGTCGCGGTCGGCGAAGTCGTTGATCACGCAGCCGGCGGCGCGCATCAGCACGGTGCCGAGGACGAAGATCACCAGGTTCTTCAGGCTGGGCAGGCCGCCGCTGGCCATCCACAGCGCCCACAGCGTCGGCCACAGCAGCAGGTAGATGCCGATGGGCTTGTCCATGCGCGTCAGCAGGATGAAGTCCCAGGCGCGGGGGTGCAGGCGGGCGAGGGGTTTGATCAGGGCGGCGAACATGGCGGGCTCCGGCGGTCGACCGGAGGGATTATACGGCCTCGATTCCGGCTGCGCGCCACAGGCGCGGCAGGAACACCTCGGCCACCAGCACGCCCAGGCGCTCGCGGCGGAAGCACGAGCGGCGGCCCCAGAGCAGCGCGCGGCGCACCTCCAGCGGCAGGAAGGGCGCGGGGTACAGGCACACCTCGATGACGTCGCGGCGGAAGGCGCTGTCGCTGAACAGCAGCTCGCCCAGGGAGCGGCTGCCGAGCTGCGCCAGGTCGAAGCCCGAGGCCTCCAGGGCCGAGCGCGGCGCCACGCTGCGGGCGAAGACCCACGGCTGGCCGTGGCCGCGCAGGTAGACCTCGCGCACCCAGCCCTGGCTGTGGCTGGGCACGCCCAGCGCCTTGCATTCGTCGTCGCGCAGCACCTGCCAGCCCTCGGCCAGCGGTTCGACGCTGAAGGCGCCTTCGGCGAGGGCGGTGAGGCGGCGGGTCAGGGAGCCCTGGTCGAACAGCCAGTCGTGCACGGCGGGCTCGACGTTGGCCGGCAACTGGTCTTCGTTGAGCCAGTTCGGCAGAGGTACGGAAAGGTCGGACACGGGAATTCAACGCTGACGTAGGACCGCCGCAGGGTACCACGGAACGCCGATCGTTAGCCTGCGACCTATCGCCCCGAGCGCCGCCCGCGGCTCATTCCCAGCCCTGCAGGCGCATGGTGGCGCGGACCAGGCGCTGCTCCTCCTGCTCGATCTCGCGCAGGTTGTCGCGGATGCTGTGGATATGTTCGCGGGCGGCGCGCTGGGCCTGGTCCGGCAGGCGTTCGACGATGGCGTTGTACAGGCGCGTGTGCTGGCGGTCGATCTGCCGCTTCTGCACCGGCCGGTGGTAGAGGTTGTTCACCGAGGCGAACACGGTGCTGAGCATCAGTTCGCTGAGCGACTGCAGGGTGTGCACCAGCACCGGGTTGTGCGAGGCCTCGCTGATGGCGCGGTGGAAGGCGTGGTCGCGGCGGGCGTGTTCGCGCGGGTCCGGCGGCGGCGTCTCGCTCTGCGCCAGGAGCATTTCCTCGTAGCGGCGCTTGAGCAGGATCAGGTCGGCGTCAGTGGCGCGCAGCGCGGCCAGGCGCGCGGATTCGCCCTCCAGCAGGGCGCGCACCTCCAGCAGGTCGTAGAGGGTGCGTGGCTGCGAGGCGAACAGGTGCATCAGCGGCGTGGCGTCGTTGGCCCGGCTGAGGTCGGCGACGAAGGAGCCGCGGCCCTGCTCGGTGTCGATGATGCCGCGCCCGCGGAGGATGCGCAGGCCCTCGCGCAGCGCCGAACGCGAGCAGCCGAGCTTGTCCACCAGGCGCCGCTCCGAGGGCAGCGCCTGGCCGACCTTGAGCACGCCGTCGACGATCAGCCGCTCGATGCGCTCGGCCACCTGGTCGGCCACCCGGGCGCGGGTGGCCGTGCTTTCGCCTTCCATTCGTCCTCCAACTGGTCCTACCAGTTCGAATGTCTGGCGCCACTGTAGACCACCAGGAGCGCTTTGATAAGGCCGCTGAACGGCATCTTGGCCAAAAGCCCAGGGACTAAACTGGTAGGACCAGTGCTGCGGCAACTGGACGCAGGGCCGCCCGGCGGTCCAGTCTGCGCCGACCTGAGACCCGTCAGTCCAGCAGCCGTCCGGCCCGCCGGGCGGCGCCACCCATAAGAAAAACCACCGTGTGAGACCCGATGAACATCCTCTACGATGAGCGCCTCGACGGCGCACTGCCGAAGGTGGACAAGGCCGCGCTGCTCGCCGAACTGCGCGCCGCGCTGCCGGACCTGGAGATCCTCCACGAGGCCGAGGACCTGCGCCCCTACGAGTGCGACGGCCTCTCCGCCTACCGCAGCACGCCGATGCTGGTGGTGCTGCCCGAACACGTCGAGCAGGTGCAGGCCCTGCTGCGCCTGTGCCACCGCATGCAGGTGCCGGTGGTCGCCCGCGGCGCCGGCACCGGGCTGTCCGGCGGCGCGCTGCCGCTGGAGCAAGGCGTGCTGCTGGTGATGGCGCGCTTCAAGCGCATCCTCGAAGTGAACCCCGAAGGCCGCTACGCCCGGGTGCAGCCCGGCGTGCGCAACCTGGCCATCTCCCTGGCCGCCGCGCCCCACGGCCTGTACTACGCGCCGGACCCGTCGTCGCAGATCGCCTGTTCCATCGGCGGCAACGTCGCCGAGAACGCCGGCGGCGTGCACTGCCTGAAGTACGGGCTGACCGTGCACAACCTGCTCAAGGTGGAAATCCTCACCGTCGAAGGCGAGCGCCTGACCCTCGGCTCCGACGCCCTCGACAGCCCCGGCTTCGACCTGCTGGCGCTGTTCACCGGCTCCGAGGGCATGCTCGGCGTGGTGGTCGAGGTGACCGTCAAGCTGCTGCCCAAGCCGCAGGTGGCCAAGGTGCTGATGGCCAGCTTCGACGACGTCGAGAAGGCCGGCCGCGCGGTGGGCGACATCATCGCCGAGGGCATCATCCCCGGTGGCCTGGAGATGATGGACAACCTGTCGATCCGCGCCGCCGAGGACTTCATCCACGCCGGCTACCCGGTGGACGCCGCGGCCATCCTGCTGTGCGAGCTGGACGGCGTGGAGTCCGACGTGCACGAGGACTGCGAGCGCGTCGACGCCGTGCTGCGCAAGGCCGGCGCCACCGACGTGCGCCTGGCCCGCGACGAGGAAGAACGCGCCAAGTTCTGGGCCGGGCGCAAGAACGCCTTCCCGGCGGTGGGGCGCATCTCGCCGGACTACTACTGCATGGACGGCACCATCCCGCGCCGCGAGCTGCCGCGGGTGCTCAACGGCATCGCCGAGCTGTCCGACGAATACGGCCTGCGGGTGGCCAACGTGTTCCACGCCGGCGACGGCAACATGCACCCGCTGATCCTCTTCGATGCCAACGTCCCCGGCGAGCTGGAGCGCGCCGAAGCCCTGGGCGGGAAGATCCTCGAACTCTGCGTGGCGGTGGGCGGCAGCATCACCGGCGAGCACGGCGTGGGCCGCGAGAAGATCAACCAGATGTGCGCCCAGTTCAACAGCGACGAGCTGACCCTGTTCCACGCGGTGAAGGCCGCCTTCGACCCGCAGGGCCTGCTCAACCCGGGCAAGAACATCCCGACCCTGCACCGCTGCGCCGAGTTCGGCGCCATGCACATCCACCACGGCCAGCTGCCGTTCCCGGAACTGGAGCGCTTCTGATGGACAAACAGCACTTCGACCCCCGGGCCGGCCACGACCGCAGCGCCGAGCTGCTCGAACAGGTGCGCCAGGCCCTGGCGGAAAAGACCGCCCTGGCCATCCGCGGCGGCTCCAGCAAGGCCTTCCTCGGCCGCTGGGTGGAAGCCCGCCCGCTGGACGTGGCCGGGCACACCGGCATCGTCTCCTACGACCCCACCGAACTGGTGATCACCGCCCGCGCCGGTACCCCGCTGCGCGAGCTGAACGCCGCGCTGGATAGCGCCGGGCAGATGCTCGCCTGCGAGGCGCCCTGCTTCGGCGAAAACGCCACGGTCGGCGGCATGCTCGCCGCCGGGCTGTCCGGCCCGCGCCGGCCCTGGGCTGGCGCGGTGCGCGACTTCGTCCTCGGCACCCGGCTGATCAGTGGCCTGGGCACCCACCTGCGCTTCGGCGGCGAGGTGATGAAGAACGTCGCCGGCTACGACCTGTCGCGCCTGCTGGCCGGCAGCTTCGGTTGCCTGGGCGTGATCACCGAGGCCTCGTTCAAGGTCCTGCCCAAGCCACGCTGCCGCATCAGCCTGCGCCAGGCCATCCCGCTGGAGCGCGCCCTGCTGCGCCTCGGCGAATGGGGCCAGCAGCCGCTGCCGCTGAGCGCCGCCGCCCACGACGGCGAGCACCTGTACCTGCGCTTCGAAGGCAACGAAGGTTCGGTGCGCGCCGCCTGCGACCGCATCGGCGGCGACGCCCTGGACGACGCCTGGTGGGACGACCTGCGCGAACAGCGTCTGGACTTCTTCCGCGACCCGCGGCCGCTCTGGCGCCTGTCGCTGCCGGCGCTCAGCGCGCCGCTGGCGCTGCCCGGCGAGCAGCTGCTGGACTGGGGCGGCGCGCAGCGCTGGCTGAAGTCCGAGGCCAGCGCCACGGAAATCCGCCAGGCCGTGAGCGCCGTCGGCGGCCACGCCAGCTGCTTCACCCCGGGCCACGTCGACGAGCCGCTGCACCCGCTGCCGGCGCCCCTGCTCAAGCTGCACCGCTCGCTGAAGCGCCAGCTCGACCCGCAGGGCATCTTCAACCCCGGGCGCATGTACGCCGACTTCTGACGCGGATAGACCTATGCAGACCAACCTGAGCGAAGCGGCCAAACGCCTGGCCCACGCCGAGGAAGCCGAACGCATCCTGCGCAGTTGCGTGCACTGCGGCTTCTGCAACGCCACCTGCCCGACCTACCAGGAGCTGGGCGACGAACTGGACGGCCCGCGCGGGCGCATCTACCTGATCAAGCAGTTCCTCGAACAGGACCAGGTCAGCGAGAAGACCCAGGAACACCTGGATCGCTGCCTGACCTGCCGCAACTGCGAAACCACCTGCCCCTCCGGCGTGGAGTACCACAAGCTGCTGGACATCGGCCGCGCCGCCATCGAAGTCCGCGTGCCGCGCCCGCTGGGCGAGCGCCTGCTGCGTGGCGGCCTGCGCGCCATAGTGCCGCGCCCGGCGCTGTTCAAGGCGCTGGTGAACACCGGCGAGGCGTTGCGGCCGATCCTTCCCGTGGCCCTGCGCAGCCACTTGCCGCGGGCCATCGCCCCGGCCGGCGTGCGCCCGGCCCAGCGCCACCAGCGCCGCGTGCTGATGCTCGAAGGCTGCGTGCAGCCGGCGCTGTCGCCCAACACCAACTCGGCCACCGCGCGGGTGCTGGACCGCCTCGGCATCAGCATCACCGCGGCGGCCCAGGCTGGCTGCTGCGGCGCCGTGGACTACCACCTCAACGCCCAGGACACCGGCCTCGACCGCGCCCGGCGCAACATCGACGCCTGGTGGCCGGCCATCGAGAACGGCGCCGAGGCCATCGTGCAGACGGCCAGCGGCTGCGGCGCCTTCGTCAAGGAATACGGCTACCTGCTGCGCGACGACCCGCAGTACGCGGCCAAGGCCAGGCGCGTCAGCGAGCTGGCCAAGGACCTGGTGGAAGTGATCCGCGCCGAACCGCTGGAAAGCCTCGGCCTGAACTGCGACCAGACCCTCGCCTTCCACTGCCCCTGCACCCTGCAGCACGCGCAGAAGCTCGGCGGCGCCGTCGAGGCGGTGCTCAAGCGCCTGGGCTTCAACCTCACCGCGGTGCCGGACAGCCACCTCTGCTGCGGCTCGGCCGGTACCTATTCACTGACCCAGCCGGAACTCTCGCACAAGCTGCGCGACAACAAGCTGGACGCCCTGGAAAGCGGTCGGCCCGACCTGATCGCTACCGCCAACATCGGCTGCCAGACCCACCTCGACGGTGCCGGACGCACCCCCGTCCGGCACTGGATCGAACTGGTCGACCACGCCCTCAGCACCGGAAACTGACGCCATGCAAAGCAAAGCCGTACTCACCCAGCAGGAAGTCACCCGCATCCTCGCCGCCGCCCGCGCCGAGGCCCAGGCCAACCAATGGGCAGTGGCCATAGTGGTGGTGGACGACGGCGGCCACCCGCTGGCCCTGGAGCGCCTGGATGGCTGTGCGCCGGTCGGCGCCTACATCGCCACCGAGAAGGCCCGCAGCGCCGCCCTGGGTCGCCGCGAAACGCGCCTGTACGAAGAAATGATCAACAACGGCCGCACCGCCTTCCTCTCCGCCCCCGTGCTGCAGGGCACCCTGGAAGGCGGCGTGCCGGTCATCCATGACGGCCAGGTGGTCGGCGCGGTGGGTGTCTCCGGCGTGCAGGCCGCGCAGGATGCCCAGGTGGCCAAGGCCGGCGTGGCCGCGCTCTAAGCACTCGACGAAACACAGGAGAACCTTGCGATGACCCAACGAATCACCCGCCAGCGCCTACAGGTCGCCGACGTGCTGCAACGCTTCATCGAGGAAGAAGCCCTGCCGGGCACCGGCGTGCAGGCCGAGGCCTTCTGGAAGGGCTTCGACGCCCTGGTCCACGAGCTGGCGCCGAAGAACCGCGCACTGCTCGCCGAGCGCGACCGCCTGCAGACCGAGCTGGACAACTGGCACCGCGCCCACCCGGGCCCGATCCAGGACATGCCGGCCTACCGCGCCTTCCTCGAATCCATCGGCTACCTGCTGCCGGCGCCCGCCTCGGTACAGGCCACGACCGCCAACGTCGACAGCGAGATCACCCAGCAGGCCGGCCCGCAGCTGGTGGTGCCGGTGATGAACGCCCGCTACGCGCTGAACGCCGCCAACGCCCGCTGGGGCTCGCTGTACGACGCGCTCTACGGCACCGACGCCATCAGCGAGGACGACGGCGCCGAGAAGGGCAAGGGCTACAACCCGCGCCGCGGCGAGAAGGTCATCGCCTTCGCCCGCGCCTTCCTCGACCAGGCCGCGCCGCTGGCCCAGGGCAGCCACGCCGACGCCAGCGCCTACCGTATCGAGCAGGGCCAGCTGCGCGTGACCCTGGAGGACGGCAGCGTCAGCGGCCTGGCCGAGCCGGCGAAATTCGCCGGCTACCAGGGCGAGCCGCTGTCGCCCAAGGCCGTGCTGCTGAAGAACAACGGCCTGCACTTCGAGATCCAGATCGACCCCACCAGCCCCATCGGCCAGACCGACGCCGCCGGGGTGAAGGACGTGCTGGTCGAGGCCGCGCTGAGCACCATCCTCGACTGCGAGGACTCGGTGGCCGCGGTGGATGCCGAGGACAAGACCCTGGTCTACCGCAACCTGCTGGGCCTGATGAAGGGCGACCTCAGCGAAGCGGTGGAGAAGGGCGGCCAGAGCTTCGTCCGGCGCATGAGCGCGGACCGCCAGTACACCGCCGCCGACGGCTCCAGCCTGACCCTGCACGGCCGCTCGCTGCTGTTCATCCGCAACGTCGGCCACCTGATGACCACTCCGGCGATCCTCGACGAGAGCGGCGCGGAAATCCCCGAGGGCATCATGGACGCGGTGCTCACCGGCCTGGTCGCCATCCACGACCTGCAGCGCAAGGGCAACTCGCGCACCGGCAGCGTCTATATCGTCAAGCCGAAGATGCACGGCCCGGCCGAAGTGGCCTTCGCCGACGAGCTGTTCGGCCGCGTCGAGGACGTCCTCGGCCTGCCGCGCCACACCCTGAAGATGGGCATCATGGACGAGGAGCGGCGCACCAGCGTCAACCTCCAGGCCTGCATCGGCGCCGCCGCGGCGCGGGTGGTGTTCATCAACACCGGCTTCCTCGACCGCACCGGCGACGAGATGCACAGCGCCATGGAAGCCGGCCCGATGCTGCGCAAGGGCGACATGAAGGGCACGAAGTGGATCGCCGCCTACGAGCGCAACAACGTGCTGGTCGGCCTGGCCTGCGGCCTGCGCGGCCGGGCGCAGATCGGCAAGGGCATGTGGGCCATGCCGGACCTGATGGCGGCCATGCTGGAACAGAAGATCGGCCACCCGAAATCCGGCGCCACCACCGCCTGGGTGCCGTCGCCCACCGCCGCCACCCTGCACGCCCTGCACTACCACCAGGTGGACGTGCAGGCGGTACAGGGCGAGCTGCAGAAGGTCGACCTGGCCAGCGTGCGCGACGAACTGCTCGACGACTTGCTGACGATTCCAGTGGCCGCGTCCGCCGACTGGAGCGCCGAGGCGCGCCAGGAAGAGCTGGACAACAACTGCCAGGGCATCCTCGGCTACGTGGTGCGCTGGGTCGAACAGGGTGTGGGCTGCTCCAAGGTGCCGGACATCCATGACGTCGGCCTGATGGAAGACCGCGCAACGCTGCGCATCTCCAGCCAGCACATCGCCAACTGGCTGCACCACGGCGTGGTCGGCGAGGCCCAGGTGCGCGAGACCCTGGAGCGCATGGCCAAGGTGGTCGACCAGCAGAACGCGGGGGATCCGGCTTACCGCCCGATGGCCACGGACTACCAGGGTTCGGCGGCGTTCCAGGCGGCCAGCGACCTGGTCTTCAAGGGCCGCGAGCAGCCCAGCGGCTATACCGAGCCGCTGCTGCATGCCTGGCGCTTGCGGTACAAGGCGCAGCACTGAGTTCGCCCCTGGGTGTAGGAGCGAGCTTGCTCGCGAACGGAGTTTTGCCGGCTGGGGTCGGTGCGCGTCCTGAAGAGCCCCTCTCCCCAGCCCTCTCCCTGAAGGGAGAGGGGGCTAGCCCGTGCCGAGAGAAGGAATGGTTTCAGCCGGAAACTGCAGAGCTGCCGGCTGACTCTGAAATATCCGAGCACGCCGAACGGTCCCCTCTCCCTTCAGGGAGAGGGTTAGGGAGAGGGTGCGGTGCCACACCAAAACACCGACATTTCAGATGAGCGTCGTTCGCGAGCAAGCCCGCTCCTACGAAAAGCCAACCCCCACCCCCGCACCACCCATCTTTGGTTGGCCCCCAACGCCCGCCCAACCGCCCGATGGCGTCTTGGCGCACGCCGGGAATTGCGTTAGCGTGCGGCCGCAACCGTGGTAACCCGCCCGAGGGGTAGACAATGAAAAAGTGGCAATGCGTAGTCTGCGGACTCATCTATGACGAATCCCAAGGCTGGCCGGAAGAGGGCATCGCAGCGGGCACCCGCTGGGAAGACGTGCCCGAGGACTGGCTGTGCCCGGACTGCGGCGTCGGCAAGCTGGACTTCGAGATGATCGAAATCGGCTGAGCCGTCCCGGCATCCCTGCGAGCGGCGGCCAGTGGCCGCCGTTTTCGTGTCCGGCCCCGTGCTTGAGCGCTTCGCGCGCTTGGCCGGGCTGCCGCCGGGCGCCGGCAACCCTGCCCTTGGCGGGGGGCGGAAAAGTGCGCTAGGTTGCCCTGGCAACCCGCAGGAGGTTCGACGATGCGCAAATGGCAATGCGTGGTCTGTGGCTTCATCTACGACGAGGCCCTCGGCCTGCCCGAGGAGGGCATCGCCCCCGGCACCCGCTGGGAAGACATTCCCGCCGACTGGGTCTGCCCCGACTGCGGCGTGGGCAAGATCGACTTCGAAATGATCGAAATCGCCTGACAGGCCCCGCGAAACCCTGAATTCCACCGAGCCGGCCAAGCCGCTCGGTCCCGTTCGATGTGGAGAATCCAATGAGCGAGAACGCACCGCTGGTGATCATCGGCACCGGCCTGGCCGGCTACAACCTGGCGCGCGAATGGCGCAAGCTGGACGCGCAAAGCCCGCTGCTGCTGATCACCGCCGACGACGGCCGCTCCTATTCCAAGCCGATGCTCTCCACCGGCTTCTCCAAGGACAAGGACGCCGACGGCCTGGCCATGGCCGAGCCCGGCGCCATGGCCGAGCAACTGAAGGCGCGCATCCTCACCCACACCCGCGTCACCGGCATCGACCCGGGGCACAAGCGCATCTGGATCGGCGAGGAGCAGGTCGAGTACCGCGACCTGGTGCTGGCCTGGGGCGCCGAGACGATCCGCGTGCCGGTGCAGGGCGACGCCCTGGACGCCATCTTCCCGATCAACGACCTGGAGGACTACGCGCGCTTCCGCGCCGCGGCTGCCGGCAAGCGCCGCGTGCTGCTGCTGGGCGCCGGCCTGATCGGTTGCGAGTTCGCCAACGACCTGTCCGCCGGCGGCTACCGGATCGACGTGGTCGCTCCCTGCGAGCAGGTCATGCCCGGCCTGCTGCACCCCGCCGCCGCGGCGGCCGTGCAGGCCGGCCTGGAAGGCCTGGGCGTGCGCTTCCACCTGGGCCCGGTGCTCAACCGCCTGGAGCGCGCCGGCGAGAGCCTGGAGGCGCACCTGTCGGATGGCCAGGTGATCCCCTGCGACCTGGTGGTCTCGGCCGTCGGCCTGCGCCCGCGCATCGACCTGGCCGCCGAGTCGGGCCTGGAGGTCAACCGCGGCGTGGTGGTGAACCGCGAGCTGCGCACCTCCCACGCCAACATCTACGCCCTGGGCGACTGCGCCGAGGTCGACGGTCTCAACCTGCTGTACGTGATGCCGCTGATGAGCTGCGCCCGCGCCCTGGCCCAGACCCTGGCGGGCAAGCCGACAGCGGTGTCCTACGGCCCCATGCCGGTCACCGTGAAGACCCCGGTGTGCCCGCTGGTGGTCTCGCCGCCGCCCCGCGGCAGCGATGGCCAATGGCTCGTGGAAGGCTCTGGCGCGGACCTCAAGGTGCTGTGCCGGGATACCGCCGGTCGCTTGCTCGGCTACGCCCTGACCGGCGCGGCGGTCAGCGAAAAACTCTCGCTGAACAAGGAGTTGCCGGCACTTATGGCTTGAAAGTCCTTGGTTATGGCGCTTCTGTCGTGGGAATGTATCCGCAAATTGTCAGACGATACTGGCGTACCAGCCTGCGGCGTGCCATCCTCCCCCCGTCTGCCGCAGCCTAGAGCCTGTAGGGCCTGGGCCGCGGTGCCTTAGGCGCTGTTGGGAAGACAGCACGGACACAAAAACAACAAACCGTCAAAGAGGCATCTATGCGTAAACCAGAACTCGCCGCCGCGATCGCCGAGAAGGCCGACCTCACCAAAGAACAAGCCAACAAGGTGCTGAACGCGCTGCTGGATGAGATCACCGGCGCGCTGAACCGCAAAGACAGCGTCACCCTCGTTGGTTTCGGCACCTTCATCCAGCGCCACCGCGGCGCCCGCACCGGCAAGAACCCGCAGACCGGCCAGCCGGTGAAGATCAAGGCCAGCAACACCGTTGCCTTCAAGCCGGGCAAGGCCCTGAAGGACGCCGTCAACTAAGGCTGTTCCCAGCCCCGGAGCCAGAGCGGCTCCGGGCTACTCCCGCCGTTACATTTCCCTTCGAAAGTACGGATGTAGTCCTTTCGGCTAATCGCTACAATGCGCAGTCATTTGTCTCGAACGCCGAGGTCTGTGCATGAAATTCCGTCTTCTGTTGTGGTTCCTCGGCCGTATGATGGCCAAGTCCTCGCGCGACAACCCGGCCTTCCGCCAGCAGCTCGAAGGCAAGGACCTGGTGTTCCAGCTGCACAGCCTGGACGGCAAGGTCGCCCGCCACTACATCGTCCGTGACCAACGCGTCAGCGCCCGCCGCGGCGTGCACCCGCAGCCGGCCTTCGCCATCGGCTTCCGCGACAGCGCCTACGGCTTCGCCACCCTGACCTCGAAGAACCCGCAACTGGCCTTCATGCAGGGCATCCAGAACAAGGACATCCAGATCCAGGGCAACCCGGCGCTGGTGATCTGGTTCCAGGGCCTGGTGAAGTACCTCAAGCCGAAGAAGAAGGCCGCGGCCAAGGCGGTGGAGAAGGAAGCGGCCTGAGGCTGCCCTTGTCCGCTCCTCCGTTCACCGCGAGGCGCGGCATTCCCCATGTAGGAGCGCGCCCTGCGCGCGAAATCGCGGGCAGGGCCCGCTCCTACAGTTCGCTGGGATGCACGGCATTCCCCCTGTAGGAGCGGACCTTGTCCGCGATAGCCGGACATATCGGCGCGATTCGCGGATGAGATCCGCTCCTACGCTGCGCCACCCGCGGCATTCCCTGTCTTGCCGGCTGCGCCAAGGCGCTTTTCGTAGGATGGGTTGAGCTTTGGCGAAACCCATGCGGTCGTGGCGATGGGTATCGCTTCGCTCAACGCCATCCTACGGGTCTTGTGTTTGCCGGAGGGCGTAGCAGGCCCTGCCCGCGATTTCGCACGCAGGGCCCGCTCCTACAGGTCTGTCCGCAGCCAGATCAGTGCGGGCTGTTCATCTGCGAAGCCAGCTCGCGCAGCACGGCTTCGGCGTCCAGTACCTTGCGCACCGCGTCCTCGGCCCTTTCCCGGGGGATGTCCAGGCGGTCGAGCAGGGCTTGCGGCACGCCCTGCTGCGGGCCGCTGCCGATGCCGTTCTGGCGCAGCAGGCGGGTGGCCAGGCACACCAGGTTGGCGTAGGCGGCGTTGGGGCCGGCGTAGTCCGGGTCGTGCTGGAAGCGCAGCGCGGTGTAGATCTCCTCGGGCATGTCCCATGCGCGCATCAGCCAGGCGCCGATCTGCTCGCGGGTGATGCCCAGCAGGTGCTGCTCGACGAGGTTGTGCGGCACGTGCGGGTTGACCTCCAGGTGGCGGCAGATCAGCGAGAAGTGCGGCGGGAAGATGTGCGCCAGGACCAGGTAGCCGATGCTGTGCAGCAGCCCGCCGAGGTAGGTCAGGCCGGCTTCCGGGCGCTCGGCGCGGGGCACGGCGCGGGTCAGGCCCTCGATCACCGCGGCGGTGTAGATCGCCTGCTGCCAGTAGGGCGTGGCGTGCTGCGGCTGGTCCTTGGGCAGGCTCAGGGTCTTGCCCAGGGCCAGGCCGAGGGCCAGGTTGATCACCAGGTCGAAGCCCAGCACGCGGACGATGGCGTCTTCCACCGAGCGGATCTTGCCGGGCGCGGCGTAGTAGGGCGAGGCGGCCCAGCTGACCACCTGGGCGGCCAGTGCCGGGTCGGTCTCGACCACGCCGGTGATGTCGTCCACGGTGGCGTTGGGGTCCACCCGCAGCTTGATGATCTTCTGCGCGGTCTTGGGCAGCGGCGGGATCTCGATGGTCTCTTCCAGGCGCTGCTGGATGCGCCGCGCGGTGAAGGCCTGCACCGCCTGGGTGATCTCGGCGCGATCGTCGTTGGGGCGGTCGAGGTTCGGCCGGATCTGCTCCAGGGGCACGCCGAAGCGCGCCGCGCTGGCCTTCTCCAGCACCTGGCGGAAGTCGCCGGTGGCGATCTCCAGCAGGGTGCCGGGGTTGCCGGATTCGATCAGCAGCTGCGGCTCCTGCAGCAGGCGCTCGTCGTACAGGCAGGGCGAGCTGGTCAGCGGCGGCAGCGCCGGCAGGCGGCTGAGCTGGTGCTTGCCGAGCATGCGCTCCAGGCGCTCCGGCTTGATCGCCAGCAGCTTGCGCCCGGTCAGCTCGGTCAGGCGGTTGAGGTCCAGCAGCTGGTTCTGCGGGAAGAGCACCAGCAGGGTGCCCACCGAGTCTTCCAGCAGGCTCGCCTGCACGCGGCGGGCGCTGGGCAGCTGGTCGTCGTCGGGCAGCTCGCGGCAGGGCACGCCGAGGCGGCCGAGCAGCTGGAGGATGACCGATGGGGCGGGGAGGGCTTCGGCGAGTGCGGCTTCGCTCATGGGCTTTGTGATCCGGTTAGCAACTGCAGCCGGGAGTATACCCAGCGGCTATTCGTGACTGGCCAGTCATCCGACCGGTGAAATTGAAGCAGGTCACACTTGACCGTATTGCTGGCCATGTCGGAGCCAACGCTCCAGCAGCGGGCCGACGTGCTGCGGCCAGCGCGCCAGCAGGGCCTGGGCGGCGTCGCGCACCGCCGGCAGCAGGTCGGCGTCGCGCATCAGGTCCGCGACCTTGAACTGTAGCAGACCGGTCTGCCGCGTCCCGAGCATCTCGCCGGGGCCGCGCAGTTCCAGGTCGCGCTCGGCGATGACGAAGCCGTCGCAGGTCTCGCGCATGATCGCCAGGCGCTCGCGGCCGATCTGCGACAGCGGCGGGTGGTAGAGCAGCACGCAGTGGCTCGCCGCGCTGCCGCGGCCGACGCGCCCGCGCAGCTGGTGCAGCTGGGCCAGGCCGAGGCGCTCGGGGTTCTCGATGATCATCAGGCTGGCGTTGGGCACGTCCACGCCGACCTCGATCACCGTGGTCGCCACCAGCAGTTGCAGCAGGCCTTCCTTGAAGGCCTCCATCACCGTGGCCTTCTCCGCCGGCTTCATCCGCCCGTGGATCAGGCCCACGCGCAATTCGCCCAGGGCCGCGGCGAGTTCCTCGTAGGTGGTCTCGGCGGCCTGGCAGGTGAGTTCTTCGGATTCTTCGATCAGCGTGCACACCCAGTAGGCCTGGCGGCCTTCGCGGCAGGCGGCGCGGACGCGCTCGATCACCTCGATGCGGCGGCTGTCGGCGACCAGCACGGTGTTCACCGGGGTGCGCCCGGGCGGCAGCTCGTCGAGGATCGAGGTGTCCAGGTCGGCGTAGGCGCTCATCGCCAGGGTCCGCGGGATGGGCGTGGCGGTCATGATCAGTTGGTGCGGGCAGAGCCGGCCGTCGACGCCCTTCTGGCGCAGGGCCAGGCGCTGCTGCACGCCGAAGCGGTGCTGCTCGTCGATGATCACCAGGGCCAGGCGCTTGAACTTCACCTCGTCCTGGAACAGCGCGTGGGTGCCGACCACCATGGGCACGCCGGCGGCGATCTGCTCCAGTGCGGCGGCGCGCGCCTTGCCCTTGAGCTTGCCGGCCAGCCAGGCGACCTCGATGCCCAGCGGCTGCATCCACTTGCTGAAGTTGAGGTAGTGCTGTTCGGCGAGGATTTCCGTGGGCGCCATCAGCGCCACCTGGTAGCCGGCCTCCAGGGCCTGCAACGCGGCCAGGGCAGCGACCACCGTCTTGCCGGCGCCGACGTCGCCCTGCACCAGGCGCAGCATGGGTTCGGGCTGCGCCAGGTCGTAGGCGATCTCCGCGCCCACGCGCTGCTGCGCGCCGGTAGGAGCGAAGCCGAGGTTCTTCAGGAAGCGCTGCGGCAGTTTCTTCGCCGGCGGCAATTCGGGCGCGTGCTGGGCGCGCAGGCTCTCGCGCAGGCGCTGCAGCGACAGCTGGTGCGTCAGCAGTTCCTCGAAGGCCAGGCGGTGCTGGGCCCAGTGGCGGCCCTCGGCGAGCTCTTCGAGGTTGGCGTCCGGCGGTGGCCGGTGCAGGTAGCGGATGGCTTCGTCGAGCGGCGCCAGGCGGTAGTCGCGGGCCAGCTCCTCGGGCAGCCAGTCGGGCAGGCTGTTCGGCCCCAGGCGCGCCAGGGCCTGCTGGCTGAGGGTGCGCAGGCGCTGCTGGGTGAGGCCTTCGGTGGTCGGGTAGATGGGCGTGAGGGTCTGCTCCACCGGGGCCGGCGCGGCGTCGTTCAGCGCGCGGTACTCGGGGTGGTAGATCTCCAGGCCCGAGGCGCCGGGGCGGGCCTCGCCGTAGCAGCGCAGGTGGGTGCCGCGCTTGAGGCCTTCCTTCTGCGCCTGGCTGAAGTGGTAGAAGCGCAGGCTCAGGGTGCCGCTGCCGTCCTGCAGGCGCACCAGCAGGCTGCGGCGCTTGCCCATGACCACGTCGGCGCCGGACACCACGCCCTCGACCACCGCGTCCTGGCCCGGGCGCAGCGCGCCTATGGGGGTGACGCGGGTGCGGTCCTGGTAGCGCAGCGGCAGGTGGAAGAGGATGTCCTGGAGGTTCTCCAGGCCCACCCGCGCCAGCTTTTCCTCCAGCGCGGCGCCGACGCCCTTGAGCGTCGTGACCGGGACGTTGGCCAGCTCGGTCATGCCGGTTGGGCGTCGCCCTTGGCGGTCGGCCGGGCCACCGAGCACAGGCGGATGGAATCGGCCAGCACCTCGATGGCGCGCGGCCGCGGGAAGCTGGCGCGCCAGGCGATGGCCACGGTGCGCAGCGGCGCCGGCGGGGTGAACGGGCGGATCTCGATCACCCCGGGGGCGTAGTGGTGGCTGTCCACCGCCGAGAACGGCAGCACCGATACGCCCAGGCCGGAGGCGACCATGTGGCGGATGGTCTCCAGCGAACTGGATTCCACGGTGGTGTGGCGGTTTTCCTCGCCCCTGCGGGTGGTCGGGCAGGCTTCCAGCACCTGGTCGCGGAAGCAGTGGCCCTCGCCGAGCAGCAGCAGGCTCTTGTCGTTGAGCATCTCGGCGTCGATGGTCTGCCGGGCGGTCCAGGGGTGGTCGGCCGGCATCAGCACGTAGAAGGGCTCGTCGAACAGCGGCAGGGTGAGGACGTCGGCCTCCTGGAACGGCAGGGCGATGATGATCGCGTCCAGCTCGCCGGTGCGCAGCTTGTCGCGCAGGATGTGGGTGAAGTTCTCTTCGATGTACAGCGGCATCTGCGGCGCCACCCGGTGCAGCTGCGGGATCAGGTGCGGGAACAGGTAGGGGCCGATGGTGTAGATGGCGCCGACCTTCAGCGGCGAGGTCAACTGGTTCTTGCCGGCCTGGGCCAGCTCGCGGATGCCCTGGGCCTGCTCCAGCACCTTCTGCGCCTGGGCCACGATGCCTTCGCCCACCGGGGTCAGGCGCACCGCGCTCTTGCTGCGCTCGAAGATCAGCACGCCGAGCTCGTCCTCCAGCTTCTTCACGCCGACCGACAGGGTCGGCTGGCTGACGTGGCAGCGCTCGGCGGCGCGGCCGAAATGCTGCTCCTGGGCGAGCGTGACGATGTAGCGCAGTTCGGTGAGGGTCATGGCGACTAATCCGTTGAGTTGGGCCAAGCATAGCGGCTGCGCGGTTGCGAACCAACCGCGCTAAACTCCGGGGCCCTGTCTTTAGGAGGCGAAGATGCCTGCGAATGTTCTGATCGCCGGTTGCGGCGACGTCGGCAGCCGTCTCGGCCGCCAGTTGGCCGCTGAAGGTTGGCGCGTGTATGGGCTGCGCCGTGATACCGCCGCGCTGCCCGCGGGCATCCTGCCGGTGGCCGGCGACCTGGGCAGCGCCGAGTGCCCGCCGGCCTGGCCCGAGGGTGAACTGGACTACCTGGTGTACGCCGCCGCCGCGACCCAGCACGACGAGGCCGGCTACCGCGCCGCCTACGTCGAGGGCCTGCGCCACTGCCTGGGCTGGCTGCAGCAGCGCGGGCAGCGGCCCAAGCGTGTGCTGTTCGTCTCCAGCAGTGGCGTCTACGCCCAGGCGGACGGCGAGTGGATCGACGAGACCTCGCCCGCCGAGGCCCGGCAGTATTCCGGACGGATCATGCTCGACGCCGAGCGCGTGGCGCTGGACAGTGGCATCCCCGCTACCGTGGTGCGCTTGACCGGCATCTACGGCCCCGGCCGCGAGTGGCTGCTCAAGCAGGTGCGCGAAGGCTACCGGGTGGCCGTCGAGCCGCCGCTGTACGCCAACCGCATCCACGCCGAGGACGCCGCCGGGTTGCTGGCCTGCCTGCTGCGTGCCGATGCCGAGGGCAAGCCGCTGGAAGACTGCTATATCGGCGTGGACGACGCGCCGGCGCCGCTGGCCGAGGTGGTGGGCTACCTGCGCGAGCTCATGGGCGTCAGCCACTGGGCGGACGAGCAGAGCGTGCGCCGCACCGGCAGCAAGCGCTGCAGCAATGCCCGCGCCAGGGCGCTGGGCTGGGTGCCGCGCTACCCCAGCTACCGCGAGGGCTACGCCGCCATCCTCGCCGGGCGCGAGGACTGAAGTGGACGCCAACCGGCTGCTGGCGCGCCCCTGGCTGCCCGGGGTGGAGCTGTTCCATGCGGACTTCTCCGGCCAGCCGTTCGGCCGCCATAGCCACGACGCCTTCGCCATCGGCGCCATCCTCCACGGCGCCGGCGGCTACCAGTGCCGGGGCGCGCGCCACGTGCTGCCGGCCGGCACCTTGTCGCTGATGAATCCGGAGGAGCCGCACACCGGCAACGCCGAGAGCGAGCGGCTGGTCTACCGCATGCTCTACATCGAGGAATCGCGTTTGCTACCGCTGCTGGGCCGCAAGCAGTTGCCGCGCGGCTTCCAGGAATTGAACCCGGGCGACGATGGCTTGGTCGCGCAAGCCCTGGCGCGGGTGGCCGGCGAATTCGAGCGCAACGACGCGTTGGGCCTGGAAAGCGAGCTGCTGGCGCTGCTGGAGCTGGTCTTCGTGCGCCACGGCGGCATGCGCCCGGCGGCTTCGGCGAGCCGCGACGGCGGCGTCACCGCGCGGCTGCGCGACTACCTGGAAAGCCATTACCGCGAGGCGGTGAGCCTGGAGCAACTGGCCGCCCTGGTGCAGCGCCACCCGCGTCACCTGATCGAGAGCTTCCGCCGCGCCTACGGCGTGCCGCCGCACACCTACCTGCTGCAGCGCCGGGTGCGCGAGGCCAAACGCCTGCTGGTGGAGGGCGCCACGCCCATCGAGGCGGCGTTGGAGCTGGGCTTCTGCGACCAGGCGCATTTCTCCGGCACCTTCCGCCGCTTCACCGGCGTGACCCCGGGGCGTTTCCGCAGCGCCACGCGCACCTGAGTTTCCTACAAGACCGCCGCCGCGCCGTCTGGCCAGACTGGCCTCCCGCCACTTCCGGGAGAACGCCATGTTCGCCGCTTTCGCGCTGGTCGCCAGCACCCATTTCGCCGCCCTGCTGTCGCCGGGGCCGGACTTCTTCCTGCTGATCCGCGCCGCCTTGCTGCGCGGTCGCCGCCATGCCGACGGCTGCGCCAGCGGCATCGCCCTGGCCAACCTGGCGAGCATGGGGCTGGTGCTGCTGGTCCTCGGCCAACTGCCCGACCTGGCGAACCACGGCCTGCGGGTGGTGCAGCTGCTGGGCGGGGCCTACTTCGTCTGGCTGGGCGCCCAGGCCGTGCTGGCGCGGCGCGAACTGGAGATTCCCGGGGAAAGCGCCGGGCAGCGTGCGGGAGGTTTCTTCCACGGCCTGCGCGAAGGCTTCCTGGCCAGCAGCCTGAACCCCAAGCTGCCGATCTTCTACACCGGGCTGTTCGGCGTGCTGGGGCCCTTCCACCTGCCGGGCTGGGCGCTGGGCGCCTGCGTGCTGTGGATGGGCGCGGTGGTGCTGTTCTGGGACCTGGCCCTGGTGCGCCTGCTCAATCGGCGGCGCTGGCGCGGCTGGCTACAACGCCGGGTGCGCGCGCTGGATCGTACCTGCGGCGCCCTGCTGCTGGCGCTGGGCGGCTGGTTGCTCTGGCTGGGCGTGCGCTGAAGGCGCCGCGCGGGGCGGCGCCGGCGGCTCAGTCGCGTTCCAGCAGCCAGACGCGCTTGCCCGGGGCGTATTCGGGCATTTCGTCGGCCTGGGCGCGGTTCACCGCTTCGAAGAGTTCCAGCTTGTCGTCCTCGCGCTGGAACAGGTATTCGCGACCCTGGCGGCCCTGTTGCAGCCAGATGCTGTCGCTGTCGCCGCTCATGGCCGCGCAGTCGCCGGCCAGGCACAGGGCGTAGCGGTCGGCGCTGGGCATGCCCTCCACGCGGCCGTCGGCCTGGAAGGTCACCTTGCTGCCCTGGCCCGGGCCTTCCTGGATCACCCAGGTGCCCTTGAGGAAGCTGCCGTACAGGGCGCGCTGGAAGCTGGCGCCGATGGGTGCCGGGCCCTGCTGTTCGGGACGGGCGAAGCGCTGTTCCGGCCAGTTCTCGCTGCCCACCTGCACCAGTTGCTTGCCGTCCACCGCCAGCTCTTCCTGCTTGCTGCCGTAGAAGGCCACCTGCCAGTGCTTCTTGTCCGCCGGGTCCTGGCTCAGCTGGCCTTCGCCCTGTTCGAAGCCGTTGCTGAAGGTGGCTTGCTGGCTCTTGGTGTCGAGCCGCCATTCCAGGTTGGGCCCGTAGGCCAGCAGCGCCTCGCGCAGCTTGCCGCTCTTGCTGGCGGCGTCGATGGCGGCCTGGTTGATCCAGGTGCCGGACGGATCGGGGGTGCCGGCGCAGCCGGTCAGCAGGCCAAGCAGGGCGCTCAGGACGAGGGCGCGACGCATGCGGGTGCTCCTTGCGGACGAACGGGGAAAAACGAACGGGGCCGCGAGGGCCCCGTTCGGGAGTGGAGGCTTACTCCAGGACGACGATGGCGTCCATCTCGACCTGGGCGCCCTTGGGCAGGGCGGCCACGCCGATGGCGGCGCGCGCCGGGTAGGGCTGGGTGAAGTAGCGGCCCATGATCTCGTTGACCTTGGCGAAGTGCGACAGATCGGTGAGGAAGATGTTCAGCTTGGCCACGTCGTGCAGGTAGCCGCCGGAAGCCTCGATCACCGCCTTGAGGTTCTCGAACACCTGGACGACTTGCTCCTCGAAGCCCTCGACCAGCTCCATGGTCTGCGGGTTCAGCGGGATCTGCCCGGAGACGTAGACGGTGTTGCCGGCCTTGATCGCCTGGGAGTAGGTGCCGATGGCCGCGGGGGCCTTGTCGGTGTGGATAACGGTCTTGGTCATGTCGACTCCTTGCGAGGGGTGGGATCAGCTGCGCACGCGGGTGATCCGGACCACCCCCTTGAGCGCGCGCAGCTTCTTGATGACGCGGGCCAGGTGCACGCGGTCGTGCACGCTGACCACCAATTGGACCACGCTGACGCGACCGTCGCGCTCGTCCATGCTGATCTTCTCGATGTTGCCGTCGGCGGCGTTGACGCTGGTCGCCAGCAGGGCGATCAGGCCGCGCTGGTGTTCCAGCTCGACGCGCAGCTCGACGTTGAACTCGCCGGTGACATCCTTGGCCCAGCTGAGCTGGATGCATTTTTCCGGGTTGTTGCGGATTTCGCTGATGTTCCTGCAGCTTTCCAGGTGCACCACCATGCCCTTGCCGGCCGACAGGTGGCCGACGATGGGGTCGCCGGGGATCGGCGTGCAGCACTTGGCGTAGCTCAGCACCAGGCCCTCGGTGCCGCGGATCGCCAGCGGCCCCTCGGCGTTGGTGGCGGCGGCGTCGCCTTCGCTGGAGAGCAGGCGGCGGGCGACCACGTAGGCCATGCGGTTGCCCAGGCCGATTTCCTCGAGCAGGTCCTCGAAGACTTCCATGCGGTACTCGTTGAGCACGCCCTGTATGCGTTCGGCGGGGATTTTCTCCAGGTGGCTGTCGAAGCCGGCGAGGGTCTTGTTCAGCAGGCGCTCGCCGAGGCTGATGGACTCGGAGCGGCGCTGCTGCTTGAGGGCGTGGCGGATGTGCGTGCGCGCCTTGCCGGTGACCACGAAGTTGAGCCAGGCCGGGTTCGGCCGGGTGCCCGGCGCGGTGACGATTTCCACCGTCTGGCCGCTCTGCAGCGGTTCGGACAGCGGCGCCAGGCGGCGGTTGATGCGGCAGGCGATGCAACTGTTGCCCACGTCGGTGTGCACCGCGTAGGCGAAGTCCACCGCCGTGGAGCCCTTGGGCAGCTCCATGATGCGGCCCTTGGGCGTGAAGATGTAGACCTCGTCCGGGAACAGGTCGATCTTCACGTTCTCGATGAATTCCAGCGAGTTGCCGGCGCGCTGCTGCAGTTCGAGGATGCCCTTGACCCATTGGCGGGCGCGGGCGTGGGTGCCTTTCTGCACCTCGTCCTCGTTGGACTTGTACAGCCAGTGCGCGGCGATGCCGTGGTTGGCCATCTCTTCCATCTCGCGGGTGCGGATCTGGATCTCGATGGGCACGCCGTGCATGCCGAACAGGGTGGTGTGCAGCGACTGGTAGCCGTTGGCCTTGGGAATCGCGATGTAGTCCTTGAAGCGGCCGGGGAACGGCTTGTACAGGTTGTGCACGGCGCCGAGCACGCGGTAGCAGGTGTCGACCTTGTCGACGATGATGCGGAAGGCGTAGACGTCCATGATCTCGTTGAACGCCTTGCGCTTGCCGCGCATCTTCTTGTAGATGCTGAACAGGTGCTTCTCGCGGCCCAGCACCTGGCCTTCCATGCCCTCGCGGGCCAGGCAGTTGACCAGCGATTCCTGGATCTTGCCGACGATCTCGCGGCGGTTGCCGCGGGCCTTCTTCACCGCCTGGCGGATGCGCTCGGAGCGCATCGGGTGCATGGCCTTGAAGCCCAGGTCCTCGAATTCCACGCGCATGCTGTGCATGCCCAGGCGGTTGGCGATGGGTGCGTAGATTTCCAGGGTTTCCTTGGCGATGCGCCGGCGCTTCTCGCCGGACAGCACTTCCAGGGTGCGCATGTTGTGCAGGCGGTCGGCCAGCTTGACCAGGATCACGCGGATGTCGCGGGCCATGGCCATGGCCATCTTCTGGAAGTTCTCGGCCTGGGCCTCGGCCTTGGACTCGAAGTTCATCTGGGTCAGCTTGCTGACCCCGTCCACCAGTTCCGAGACGGTTTCGCCGAACTGCGCGGTGAGCGCTTCCTTGGCGATGCCGGTGTCCTCGATCACGTCGTGCAGCATGGCCGCCATCAGGCTCTGATGGTCCATGTGCATGTCGGCGAGGATGTTGGCGACGGCGAGCGGATGGGTGACGTAGGCCTCGCCGCTGCGGCGGCGCTGCCCGTCGTGGGCCTGCTCGGCGTAGTAGTAGGCACGGCGGACCAGGTTGACCTGGTCCGGACCGAGATAGCTCGAGAGCCGGTCGGCGAAGGCGTCTATGCTCGGCAAGGCATCACCCCCTGTCGAGTGGACGGCGCCTGTGGTCGTCGGCCGGTCATCGAATTACAGGGCCTCGTTGTTGGCCTCGTCTTCGAAGGCGGCGAACAGCGGTTCTTCTTCAACCACGTCCTCCTGCTGAACGACTTCAGCATCGACCAGGCCGGAAGCGATCTCGCGCAGGGCGACCACGGTGGGCTTGTCGTTTTCCCAGGCTACCTTCGGCTCCTTGCCGCCGGTGGCCAGCTGGCGCGCGCGCTTGGTGGCGAGCATGACCAGCTCGAAACGGTTATCGACGTTGTCCAGGCAGTCTTCGACGGTGACGCGGGCCATGGTGTTCCTCGTTGCGGAAAATGGAGCCCGGGTTTCCGGGCGGACTGAATAGTCTAAAAAATCGCCAATCTTTATGGAAGGGCCGTTTGTTATGCCGACGGCTGCAACAGCTCCTCGAGCAACCGCTCGTGGCGCTTCTGCTGGGCGTCCTGGCGCAGCTGGCGGGCACGGAAGATCGACTTGAGGTCTTCCAGAGCATGGGCGAAATCGTCGTTGATCACCAGGTGATCGTATTCGACGTAGTGACTCATTTCGTTGACCGCCTCGCGCATGCGCCGCTCGATCACCTCGTCGCTGTCCTGGCCGCGGTTGGTCAGGCGCTGGCGCAGGGCGTGCTGGCTCGGCGGCAGGATGAAGATCGACTGTGCGTGGGGCATCAGCCGGCGCACCTGCTGGGCGCCCTGCCAGTCGATCTCGAGGATCAGGTCGAGGCCTTCGGCGAGGGTCTTTTCCACCCAGCGCTGCGAGGTGCCGTAGAGGTTGCCGAAGACTTCGGCGTGCTCGAGGAATTCGTCGCGTTCGAGCATGGCGGTGAAGGTGTCGCGGCCGACGAAGTGGTAGTTCACCCCGTCCACCTCGCCCGGGCGCATGCCGCGGGTGGTGTGGGAGACCGAGACGCGCACGCTGGGCATCGCCTCGAGCAGCGACTTCACCAGGCTGGTCTTGCCGGCGCCGGAAGGCGCGGAAACGATGTAGAGGGTGCCGGACATGACTGAATCCTGGGGCTATGGGTGGAAAGCGAGCGCGCGGCTCACTCGATATTCTGGACCTGCTCGCGCATCTGTTCGATGAGCACCTTGAGGTTCACCGCGGCCTGGGTCGAGCGCGGGTCGAAGGCCTTGGAGCCGAGGGTGTTGGCCTCGCGGTTGAGTTCCTGCATGAGGAAATCCAGGCGGCGGCCGGCGGCGCCACCGGCCTTGAGCACGCGCCGCACCTCGGCGACGTGGGTGCTCAGGCGGTCGAGTTCCTCGGCGACGTCGCTCTTCTGCGCCAGCAGGACCATTTCCTGCTCCAGGCGCTGCGGGTCGGCTTCCAGCTTCAGTTCGGCGAAGCGGTCGAGGATCTTCTGCCGCTGGTTGCCGAGCATCTGCGGCACCAGCTCGCGCAGGTTGGCCACTTCTTCCTGCATGGCGCCCAGGCGCTCGTCGATGATCCGCGCCAGCTCCGCGCCTTCGCGGGCGCGGCCGGCCTTGAGCTCGTCCAGCGCCTGGTTGAAGGCGGTCATGGCCTCGGCGTTGAGCGCCTGCGGGTCGGCGGCGTCGCCCACCAGCACGCCCGGCCAGGCCAGCACGGCCAGCGGATCGATCGGCGCCGGCTGCCTGATCAGCGCGGCCACGCCCTCGGCGGCGGCCACCAGTTGCGCGGCGCGCTCGCGGTCGACCTGCAGCGGCTTGCCGGCGGTGTCCTCGTTGAAGCGCAGGGTGCATTCCACCTTGCCGCGCGACAGGCCCTGGCGCAGCGCCTCGCGCACCGGCCCTTCGAGGTCGCGGAAGGTTTCCGGCAGGCGCAGGTTCGGTTCCAGGTAGCGGTGGTTCACCGAGCGCAGTTCCCAGCTCAGGGTCCCATTGGTCCCGGCCCGTTCGACGCGGGCGAAGGCGGTCATGCTGTGAACCATGGGGCTACCTCGCTGTGATTCGGCTGAAAGCGATGAAATGTCATCGTGAACCGGCAATTGTACCCCAGCGGGGCCGGCCGCCGCACGCCGGCGGTGGTTGCCTGGCTGCCGGGGCCTCTATAATGGCGGCCAGTATCCGATTCAATCTCGCATAGGAAGTCTCGATGAACCGTCCCAGTGGCCGCGCCGCCGACCAGTTGCGCCCGATCCGCATCACCCGCCACTACACCAAGCATGCCGAGGGTTCGGTTCTGGTGGAGTTCGGCGACACCAAGGTGATCTGCACTGTGAGCGCCGAGAGCGGCGTGCCGCGCTTCCTCAAGGGCCAGGGGCAGGGCTGGCTGACCGCCGAGTACGGCATGCTGCCGCGCTCCACCGGCGAGCGGAATGCCCGCGAGGCCAGCCGCGGCAAGCAGGGCGGCCGCACCCTGGAGATCCAGCGCCTGATCGGCCGTTCGCTGCGCGCCGCGCTGGACCTGACCAAACTGGGCGAGAACACCCTGTACATCGACTGCGACGTGATCCAGGCAGACGGCGGCACCCGCACCGCGTCCATCACCGGCGCCACCGTGGCGCTGATCGACGCCCTGGCGGTGCTGAAGAAGCGCGGCGCGCTCAAGGGCAACCCGCTCAAGCAGATGGTCGCCGCGGTCTCCGTGGGCATCTACCAGGGCGTGCCGGTGCTCGACCTGGACTACCTGGAGGATTCCGCCGCCGAGACCGACCTGAACGTGGTGATGACCGACGCCGGCGGCTTCATCGAGGTGCAGGGCACTGCCGAAGGCGAGCCGTTCAAGCCGGCCGAGCTGAACGCCATGCTGGAACTGGCGCAGCAGGGCATGCAGGAAATCTTCGAACTGCAGCGCGCCGCGCTGGCCGACTGACGCGGGAGGGGCGGGGATGAACGACGAACTGCAAGCGCGACCGAGCCAGGAAGCCCGGCAGTGGGCGATGTTCTGCCACTTCTCCGCCTTCCTCGGGCTGGTCTTTCCCTTCGGCAATCTGCTGGGGCCGCTGATCGTCTGGCAGATCAAGCGCGAGTCCGATCCCTTCGTCGACAGCCAGGGCAAGGAAGCGCTGAACTTCCAGATCACCGTCAGCCTGGCGATGCTGGTCAGCTTCTTCCTCTGCCTGCTGGTGATCGGCTTCCTGCTGCTGGCGCTGGTCTGCGCCGGCGCCCTGGTGCTGACCGTGATCGCCGGGGTCAAGGCCAACGAGGGCCGCGACTACCGCTATCCGTTCACCTGGCGGCCGTTGAAGTAGCTGCTAGAAGCTGGAAGCGTGGCGGCTTTTGCTTCCAGCTTCAGGCTTCTAGCTTCCAGCTCTCAAATACTGAGCGTCCAGTCGTAGTCGATGATCAGCGGCGCGTGGCGCGAGAAGCGCGGCTGCCGCGGCAGCTTGGCGCTGCGCACGAAGCGGCGCAGACCCGGGGTGAGGATCTGGTAGTCGAAGCGCCAGCCCAGGTTCAGCATCTCGGCCTGCTCGCTGTCCGGCCACCAGCTGTACTGGTCGCCTTCGCGGTTGACCTCGCGCAGGGCATCGACGTAGCCCATGTTGCCGAACACCTCGTCCATCCAGCCGCGCTCGGGCGCGAGGAAGCCGGGCATCTGCTGGCATTCGCGCCAGTTCTTCACGTCCAGCTTGTTGTGGGCCAGGTACAGCGACCCACAATAGATGTACTCGCGGCGCTTGCGGCGCTGCTTGTTCAGGTAGGCGGCGAAGTCTTCCATGAACTTGAACTTCTGGTTCAGGTTCTCGTCACCCTCCTGCCCGCTCGGCAGAAGAATGCTGGCAATACTCACCTTATCGAAATCGGCTTGCAGGTAGCGCCCGTAACGATCGGCCATCTCGAAACCCAGCCCGCTTATGACGGCCTTGGGTTGCAGACGACTATAGATTGCGACGCCACCCTGGCTGGGCACTTCGGCGTCGCAGGCGTACAGGAAGTAGCCGTCCAGCTGGTAGGACGGGTCGTCCAGATCGAAAGCGGAGGCGCGGGTATCCTGCAAGCAGATCACGTCGGCATTCTGGGCTTGCAACCAGCTGAGCAATCCCCGCTCGGCTGCAGCCTGAATACCATTCACGTTCACACTGATGATCCGCATAAATGGCCCCCAAAATCACGTGTGTGTATGATACCCGAGCTCAAACGGTTTAGCTAAATTCATACCGGCCGGTTCTATTCCCATGCAGGCATATCAACGCGATTTCATCCGTTTCGCCATCGAGCGCGGCGTACTGCGCTTCGGCGAATTCACCCTCAAGTCCGGGCGCACCAGCCCTTATTTCTTCAATGCCGGCCTATTCAACAGTGGCCTGGCGTTGGCCAAGCTGGGGCGCTTCTACGCCGCCGCGGTCGTCGACAGCGGCATCGATTTCGATGTCCTGTTCGGCCCGGCCTATAAAGGAATCCCGCTGGCGGCCGCTACAGCGGTGGCGCTGGCCGAGCAGCACGGGCGCGACCTGCCCTGGTGCTTCAACCGCAAGGAAGCCAAGGATCACGGCGAAGGCGGCACCCTGGTGGGCGCGCCGCTGGCCGGCCGGGTGCTGATCGTCGACGACGTGATCACCGCCGGCACCGCGATCCGCGAGGTCATGCAGATCATCGAGGCCCAGGGCGCCAGGGCCGCCGGCACGTTGATCGCGCTGAACCGCCAGGAGCGAGGCCGCGGCGAGCTGTCGGCGATCCAGGAAGTGGAGCGCGACTTCGGCATGCCGGTGGTCAGCATCGTGTCCCTGGAGCAGGTCCTCGAATACCTGGCCGGCGACGCCGAGCTCAAGCGTCACCTGCCGGCGGTCGAGGCCTATCGCGCGCAGTACGGAATCTAACCAGAACAGGGTGTCCGGCATGGCCAAGCAGGGTGCTTTACGCCGTGGTGCATTGATGGGGTTGCTGGCCTTCGGACTGGCCGGGCCGGCGCTGGCGGCGAATTCCGCCGGCAAACCCTCGTCTGGCGGCGCCGTCGAGATGTACCGCTACGTCAACGACAAGGGTGTGACCGTCATCGATCGCCTGGGCGTACCGTCGCAGTACATCGGCAAGGGCTACGAGGTGCTCAACGAGCAGGGGCGGGTGATCCGCGTGGTGCCGCCGGCGCCGACCGCGGAGGAAATCCAGCAGCGCAAGGCCGCTGCCGCCCAGGCCAGTTCCGATGCCCAGCTGCTGCGCCTGTATACCAGCGTCGAGGACGTCGACCGCGCCCGCGAGCGCAAGCTGTCCGAGCTGGATGGCCTGAGCAGCGTGGCGCGGGGCAACCTGCAGTCGCTGAAGACGCAGCAGGGCAACCTGCAGGCCCAGGCCGCCGACGCCGAGCGCGCCGGGCGCCAGGTGCCGCAGCAACTGGTCGAGCAGTTGGCCAACCTGAAGGACGAGGAGCAGCGCCTGCTGCGCGACATCGCCCACTACCAGCAGCTGCGCGCCCAGGCCAAGGCCGCCTTCGAGGCGGACCGCGCGCGCCTCGCGCAATTGCTCGGCGCCTCCCGCTAGTCCGTCAGTCGACGGGCAGGTGCTCGAATTTCGCGATGCGCTCGCGCAGCCAGCCCGGCAGGGGCTGGCTCTGCCGCTGGTCGTTGGCGTAGGCGTAGATCAGCTCGCCGAGGGTCAGCGGTTGCTCCTCGCACCAGATCGCCACCTGGAAGGTCAGGCTGCTGCGCCCCAGGCGCGCGACGCGCACGCCCATGTCCAGCCAGTCGTCGTAGCGCGCCGGAGCGAAGTACTCCAGGCTGCTCTTCACCGCGAACAAGTCGCCGCCGCCGCGCAGCAGGTCGGCCGGGTAGCGGATCTCCAGGTTGCGGTAGTACTCGGTGGTGGCGACGTCCGCGTAGGTCAGGTAGTTGCCGTTGAAGACGATGCCCTGCGGGTCGACCTCCGACCAGCGCACGCGCAGGCCGTGGAAGAAGCGGAACTCGTGGCGTTCGGGAAAGGCTGAAGGCATTGCGGCCTCCGGGAGGCAGAGGGGAACCGCCACGGCGGGCGCCGTGGCGGGTAGTGCTCAGTGGCGCGGCTTGCGGTTGCTGATCAGGGTGCCGACGCCGCTGTCGGTGAAGATTTCCAGCAGCACGGCGTTGGGCACGCGGCCATCGATGATGTGCGCGCTGGTCACGCCGCCCTGCACCGCTTCCAGGGCGCAGCGGATCTTCGGCAGCATGCCGCCGTAGATGGTGCCGTCGGCGATCAGGCTGTCCACCTGCTCGGTGGTCAGGCCGGTGAGCACCTGGCCCTGCTTGTCCATCAGGCCGGCGATGTTGGTCAGCAGCATCAGCTTCTCGGCCTTCAGCG
This sequence comes from Pseudomonas sp. AAC, assembly GCF_000725445.1. NCBI lineage: Bacteria > Pseudomonadati > Pseudomonadota > Gammaproteobacteria > Pseudomonadales > Pseudomonadaceae > Pseudomonas > Pseudomonas sp. AAC. The sequence continues at coordinate 50,113 of NZ_KL647095.1, forward strand.
CCTCGGCCACCTTGCCGGCGACCAGGTCGGCGTTGATGTTGTACGACTCGCCGTTGGCGCCCACGCCGATGGGCGCGATCACCGGGATGAAGTCGCCCCTGACCAGCATGTTCAGCAGGTCGGTGTTGACCCCGGTGACCTCGCCGACGTGGCCGATGTCGATGATTTCCGGCTTGGTCATCTCCGGCGTCTGGCGGGTGACGGTGAGCTTCTTCGCGCGGATCAGCTCGGCGTCCTTGCCGGTCAGGCCGATGGCGCTGCCGCCGTGGCGGTTGATCAGGTTGACGATGTCCTTGTTCACCTGGCCGCCGAGGACCATCTCCACCACGTCCATGGTCTGCGCGTCGGTGACGCGCATGCCGTCGATGAAGTGGCTCTCGATGGACAGGCGGTTGAGCAGGTCGCCGATCTGCGGGCCGCCGCCGTGCACCACCACCGGGTTGATGCCGACCGCCTTCATCAGCACCACGTCGCGGGCGAAGCTGTTCTTCAGCTCGTCGGTCTCCATGGCGTTGCCGCCGTACTTGATGACCAGCGTCTTGCCGACGAAACGGCGGATGTAGGGAAGCGCTTCGGCAAGGACGCGGGCTACCTGGGCTGCGTCATCGCGGCTCTGGGACATGGTGCTGGGCTCCGGCATGGTCAGGTCAGAAGGGGATGGTCAGGGCGGGGTCGACCGCCTTGAGCTGGTTGCGGAACACGTCCTTGATGCGTTCCAGTTCGGCTTCGGAATCCGCCTCGAAGCGCAGCACCAGCACCGGCGTGGTGTTGGAGGCGCGTACCAGGCCCCAGCCCTTGGGATAATCGACACGCACGCCGTCGAGGGTGGTGAGGTTGGCCTCGCCCCACTGGCCGTCGCGCTGCAGCGCTTCGATCAGGGCGAACTTGCTCTCGTCGGTGACGGTGATGTTGATTTCCGGTGTTGAGACGTCCAGCGGGAAGGCCGAGAACACATGCTCGCTGTCGCGTTTGTCGAGGCTGATGATCTCCAGCAGGCGGGCGGCGCTGTAGATGCCGTCGTCGAAGCCGTACCAGCGCTCCTTGAAGAAGATGTGGCCGCTCATCTCGCCGGCCAGCAGCGCGCCGGTCTCCTTCATCTTCTTCTTGATCAACGAGTGGCCGGTCTTCCACATCACCGGGCGGCCGCCGTAGCCGCTGATGAGGGAGATCAGGCGGCGGGTGCACTTGACGTCGAAGATGATGTCGGCGCCCGGGTTGCGCGAGACCACGTCCTTGGCGAACAGCATCAGCAGGCGGTCGGGGTAGATGATGGTGCCTTCGTTGGTCACCACGCCCACGCGGTCGCCGTCGCCGTCGAAGGCCAGGCCGAGGTCGGCGCCGGTTTCCCTGACCTTGGCGATCAGGTCTTCGAGGTTCTCCGGCTTGCCCGGGTCCGGGTGGTGGTTGGGGAAGGTGCCGTCGACATCGCAGTACAGCGGGATGACGGTGCAGCCCAGGGCCTCGATCAGCTGCGGGGCGATCACCCCGGCGACGCCGTTGCCGCAGTCCACCACCACTTTCAGCGGCTTGGCCAGGGCGATGTCGTCGCGGATCTGCTGGAAGTAGCGCGGCAGGATGTCCACCTGCTGCACCTTGCCCACGCCGCTGGCGAGGTCGTTGTTCTCGATGCGCTCGCGCAGGGCCTGAATCTGCTCGTTGGCCAGGGTCTCGCCGGCGACGACGATCTTGAAGCCGTTGTAGTCCGGCGGGTTGTGGCTGCCGGTGAGCATCACGCCCGACTTGCCTTCCAGGACGTTGGCCGCGTAGTACAGCACCGGGGTCGGCACCATGCCGATGTCGGTGACCTGGCAGCCGCAGTCGAGCAGGCCCTGGATCAGTTGCTGGACCAGCTCCGGGCCCGACAGGCGGCCGTCGCGGCCGACGCTGACGCAGGGCTCGCCGCGGGCCAGGCTCTCGGAACCGATGGCGCGGCCCACCCAGTAGGCGGTCTCGGCGGTCAGGGTGTCGCCGACCACGCCGCGGATATCGTAGGCGCGGAAGATGCTGGCGGGCAGTTGCGGGGCTTTGGGCGTGCTCATGGCGGGGGTTTGCTCCAATCCCAGGAGGTCCTGGTCTTCATCAAGAATGTCGATGTCCAGAATGTCGGTGTTCTGGAACAGTGGGTCGACCAGCTGCGTCTCGGCGCTGGCCGGCTTGTCGATCTTCGCCGCCACCGGGCGGGGCTCGGGGGCCGGTGCGGGGCTGGCGGGGGCCGGGGGCTCGGCCTTTCGCCTGGGCTGCCGCGCCAGCGCCTGGGCCAGCGGTTGCAGTGCGGCGAGGCCGACTTCAGGTGCTTTGGCAGTGCGCTGGCCACCGAGTTCCTGCAAGTACTGACCGATGGCCTGGGCGTCCTGGCGCAGGCGCCGTTGCAGGGCGCTCTGCGCGAGGTACACGCCGAGCAGCGCGCCGGCCAGCGCCAGCAGTGCGGCGCAGCCCAACAGCGCCGGCGGATACAGCGCGGCGGTCAGGGCCGGGCCGGGGGTGAAGCTGAGTTTCCAGTTCGGGTTGCCGCTGGCCAGGTTCAGCGGCGCGGCGTTGCCGGCCTCGCCGCGTTGCAGCAGGACCTGCGCCGGCGAGCTGCCGAACTGCTGGGCCAGCTGCAGCTGGCCGGTGTCGGCGGGCATGTCCGGCAGGGCCTTGAGCAGGCGCTGCAGGTCGAAGACCAGCATCAGGCTGCCCTGGATGGCGTTGTCCGGGCCGCGCAGCGCGGTGGCGCTGTAGAGCAGCCAGCGCTGGCCGACGCGGTAGGCCTCGGGGGCGACGTTCTGCCCGCTCTCGGCGCGGCGCAGCATGTCCAGGGCGGCGTAGTTCAGCGGGCCGGGGCGCTGGTTGTCCTGGCTGGCCTGGCCGCTGGCGTTGAGATGGACGTCCACCAGGCCGTCCTGGCGCCAGTGGGCGAGGGTGGCCTCCAGGGAGCGGGCGCTGTTGGCATCGGCCAGCGCCGGCAGCAGCGCGGGGTTGGCGGCGGCGCTACGGGTATCGGCGGCGAGCTGGAGCAGGGCCTGGCGCAGGACACCGGACTGGCTTTCGCCCCAGGCGCTGGCCAACTGCTGGCGGTGCATCTGCTCGGCGCTGCCGAACAGCGTCAGCCACAGCAGGGCGCCGGCGGCGGCCACGCCGAGGGTCGCCACGCCCAGGGCCGGCAGCAGCGACTTGAGTTCCGGCCGGGCCGCCGGGCCTGCCGAAGCCTTCGGCGGCGGGGCGACTTCCGGCAGGTCGGCCGTTCCCTTGGCACTGCGTTGGAAAAGTTTCATGCAACATCTCCTCGGCGAATCGTCCTGGAGGATTGTGTCAGTGGCTGCCCGAGTGCCCGAAACCGCCGGCGCCACGCTGGCTTTCGTCGAAGCTGTCGACCAGCTCGAAATGCGCCTGCACCACCGGCACCAGCACCAGCTGGGCGATGCGCTCGCCGATGGCGATGGTGAAGGGGGTGTTGCCGCGGTTCCAGCAGGAGACCATCAGCTCGCCCTGGTAGTCCGAGTCGATCAGCCCGACCAGGTTGCCCAGTACCACGCCGTGCTTGTGGCCAAGGCCGGAGCGCGGCAGCACCAGCGCGGCCAGGCCCGGGTCGGCGATGTAGATGGACAGGCCGGTGGGGATCAGCAGCGTCTGGCCGGGTTCGAGGACGGTGTCCTGCTTGAGCATGGCGCGCAGGTCCAGGCCGGCGGAACCGGGGGTGGCGTACTGCGGCAGGGGGAATTCGGCGCCCAGGCGCGGGTCGAGGATCTTGGCTTGCAGGGAATGCATCGGGTTCTCAGTGTCGTTTCAGGCGGTCGGCGATGAAGGCGATCAGCTGGCGGGCGATCTTGCCCTTGCTGGTCTGGGCGAAGGCAGTTTCGTGCAATTCGCGGTCGATCACGGTGATCGCGTTCTCTTCGCTGTTGAAACCGATCGAGGGGTTGGCCACGTCGTTGGCCACGATCAGGTCGAGGTTCTTGTCCTTGAGCTTGCGCGAGGCGTACTCCAGCAGGTTCTCGGTCTCCGCGGCGAAGCCCACGCTGAACGGCCGGTCGGCGCGCTGGGCGAGGGTGGCGAGGATATCCGGGTTGCGCACCAGCTGCAGCAGCAGGCCGTCGCCCGTGGTCGGGTCCTTCTTCAGTTTCTGCGTGGCGACCAGCTCGGGGCGGTAGTCGGCCACCGCGGCGGCGGCGATCAGCAGGTCGGCCGGCATCGCCGCTTCGCAGGCGGCGAGCATGTCGCGGGCGCTGACCACGTCGACGCGGCTCACCCGGTCGGGCGTCGGCAGGTGCACCGGGCCGGTCACCAGGGTCACCCGCGCGCCGGCTTCGGCGGCGGCCTCGGCCAGGGCGAAGCCCATCTTCCCGGAGCTGTGGTTGGTGATGTAGCGCACCGGGTCGATGTTTTCCTGGGTCGGGCCGGCGGTGATCAGCACGTGCTGGCCGGTCAGCGAGAGGAACTGGAAGCAGTCGGCGGCGCGCTGGGCCAGCTCCTCGGCCTCGAGCATGCGCCCGGGGCCGACGTCGCCGCAGGCCTGGCTGCCGGCGGCCGGGCCGAAGAAGTGCAGGCCGCGGCCACGCAGCAGTTCGGCGTTGGCCTGGGTGGCCGGGTCGCGCCACATGGCCTGGTTCATCGCCGGGGCCAGGGCGACCTGGGCATCGGTGGCCAGCACCAGGGTGGTCAGCAGGTCGTTGGCCACGCCCTGGGCCAGGCGCGCCATGACGTCGGCGGTGGCCGGGGCGATCAGCACCAGGTCGGCCCAGCGGGCCAGCTCGATGTGGCCCATGGCCGCTTCGGCGGCGGGGTCGAGCAGGTCCAGGTGCACCGGGTGGCCGGACAGCGCCTGGAGCGTCAGCGGGGTGATGAACTCACGGCCGCCCTGGGTCATCACCACGCGGACTTCCGCGCCCTGGTCGCGCAGGCGGCGGACCAGTTCGGCGCTCTTGTAGGCCGCAATACCGCCGCCCACGCCGAGGACGATGCGTTTTCGATAGAGCCGCTGCATAGGCCCGCCTTATCTTCGGAATTGGATGACGCGCGTCAGGGCCGGAGACGCCTCCCCAGGCCTCCGGTCGCGCGAAAGGGACGGGCTAAGATAGCACAGCGCCCGCCCCGGCACAGCGGGCGGCTCGACAGGGAGGTTGCATGAGCATTCGTCACTGGCCCGCGGCAGAACGCCCGCGGGAAAAACTCCTCGAACGCGGCGCGGCGAGCCTCAGCGACGCCGAGCTGCTGGCCATCTTCCTGCGCACCGGCGTGGTCGGCTGCAGCGCGGTGGAGCTGGCGCGGCGCCTGCTCCACGAGTTCGGCAGCCTGCGCGCGCTGCTGGAGGCGGACCAGGCCAGCTTCAGCAGCCACCTGGGCCTGGGCCGCGCCAAGTACGCCCAGCTGCAGGCGGTGCTGGAGATGGCCCGCCGCCACCTGGCCGAGCAGCTGCGCCGCGATTCCGCCCTGGAGAGCCCGCAGGCGGTGCGCGACTTCCTCAAGGCGCGGCTGCGCCACGAGGCCCACGAGGTGTTCGCCTGCCTGTTCCTCGACGGCCGCCACCGCGTCCTGGCCTTCGAGGTGCTGTTCCACGGCTCCATCGACAGCGCCAGCGTCTACCCGCGCCAGGTGGTCAAGCGCGCCCTGGCGCACAACGCCGCGGCGCTGATCCTCAGTCACAACCATCCCTCGGGCATCACCGAGCCGAGCCAGGCCGACCGCAGGCTGACGCAGCGCCTGAAGGACGCCCTGGCGTTGGTGGACGTGCGCGTGCTCGACCACTTCATCGTCGGCGACGGCGAGCCGCTGTCGATGGCGGAGATGGGCTGGGTGTGAGGCTCGCCGTGGGGCCGGTATCGCGCCGGCCCCACGTTGAACGGCGCCTCAGAGGCTGACCTTGGAGAAATCCTGGCGGCCGAACGGGTTCACGGCGTAGCCCTTGACCTCCTTGCGCAGCAGCACCGAGGCCGTGGGGTGCGCCAGCGGCAGCCACAGGGCCTGGTCGTGGATCAGCTGCTGGGCGTCGTGGTAGAGCGCGCTGCGCTTGTCCTGCTCGCTCAGCGCCTTGCCCTGGCTGATCAGGCCGTCCAGCTTCGGGTCGCAGAAGCGCGCGAAGTTCAGCCCGGACTTCACGCTGGCGCAGGAAAACTGCGGGGTAAGGAAGTTGTCCGGGTCGCCGTTGTCGCCGGCCCAGCCCATGAACAGCAGGTCGTGCTCGCCGGCCTTGGCGCGGCGGATCAGCTCGCCCCACTCGATCACGCGGATCCCGGCCTGGATGCCGACCTTGGCCAGGTCGGCCTGCAGCAGCTGCGCGCCCAGGCTCGGGTTGGGGTTGAGCAGGCTGCCGCTGGGGCGCGTCCAGATGGTGGTCTTGAAGCCGTCCTTCAGGCCGGCCTTTTCCAGCAGCGCCTTGGCCTGGGCCGGGTCGTGGGGGTAGCCGGGGATGTCCTTGGCATAGCTCCAGGTGTTCGGCGGGTAGACGCCCTCGGCGGCAGTGGCGCTGCCCTCGAACACCGACTTCAGGTAGGTCTGGCGGTCGAAGGCGAGGTTGATCGCCTGGCGCACCTCGGGCTTGTCCAGCGGCGGGTGCTGGCTGTTCAGGGCGACGAAGGCGGTCATGAACGCCGGCGTCTGCTCGATGCGCAGGGCCGGGTCCCTGGCCGCGGCCTCGACGTCCAGCGGCTTGGGCGACAGGGCGATCTGGCATTCGCCGCGCTTGAGGCGCTGCAGGCGCACGTTGGCGTCTGGGGTGATGGCGAACAGCAGGTTGTCCACCGCCGGCTTGCCGGCGAAGTAGTCCGGGTTGGCGGTGTAGCGGATCTGCGCGTCCTTCTGGAAGCGCTTGAAGACGAAGGGACCGCTGCCGATGGGCTGGGCGTTGAGCTTCTCCGGGGTGCCGGCCTTCATCAGCTGGTCGGCGTACTCGGCGGAATAGATGGAGGCGAAGCCCATGCTGAGCATGGGCAGGAAGGTGGCGTCGGGGTGGCTCAGGGTGAAGCGCACCTGGTGCTCGTCGACCTTCTCCACGGCTTTTATCAGGGCCGGCAGCTGCAGCGACTGGGCGTGGGGGAAGCCGCTCTGCGCCACCTTGTGCCAGGGGGTGGCGGGGTCGAGCATGCGCCGGAAGCTGAACAGCACGTCGTCGGCGCCCAGCTCGCGGCTGGGGCTGAAGTAGTCGGTGTGGTGGAACTTCACTCCGCTGCGCAGCTTGAAGTCGTAGGTCAGGCCGTCGGCGGAGACCGTCCAGCTCTCGGCCAGGCTCGGCACCACCTTGCCCTGCGCCGCATCGAACTCCACCAGGCGGTTCATCAGCACGTCGGCCGAGGCGTTGGTGGTGGTCAGGGCATTGAACTGCACGACGTCGAAGCCGTCGGGGCTGGCCTCGGTGCAGACACTGAGGGTGCTGGCGCCGGCCAGGGCGGGGGCGAGCAGCAGGGCGAGTGGAAGCAGACGCATGACGGACTCCGGAAATGGTGGGAAAATGCCCGTCCCGTGGGCTGGGCGCAGTCATGCAAGGCCGTTGTCGGCCTTGAACCGGCTACCCTAGACCAAGCCGCGGCGGGCGACAACGGTGAAAGTCGACGAACGGCAAGGGCGCCGGGCCGCGGCCCCGCTGCGCCGGCATGTGGATAAGCTGCTTGTTCCCTTGCGGCACTAGGCGGCTTTCTGATATAAAGCTGCGCTCTTTTCTGGGGCCCTGCCCCGTCGACTCGGAATCGAGTGGCGGTCGGGCAGGTAAGACCCGGGTGGAAACCAAGTATCAACGAGTTCAAGCAGCCAACCCATGCCGGGTTTGGCATGTGGTTTATAGAGGGCTGAGCCATGTCGAGAGTTTGCCAAGTGACCGGTAAGGGTCCGGTTACCGGGAACAACATTTCCCACGCACACAACAAAACCCGCCGCCGTTTCCTGCCGAACCTGCAGCACCACCGTTTCTGGGTTGAGTCCGAGAAGCGCTTCGTACGCCTGCGCGTTTCCGCCAAGGGCATGCGTATCATCGACAAGCGTGGCATCGAGGCCGTCCTGAACGACCTGCGCGCCCGCGGCGAAAAATTCTAAGGAGCTGCAATCATGCGTGAACTGATCCGTCTGGTGTCCAGCGCCGGTACCGGCCACTTCTACACCACCGACAAGAACAAGCGCACCAAGCCTGAGAAGATCGAGATCAAGAAGTTCGATCCGGTCGTTCGCAAGCACGTGATCTACAAGGAAGCCAAGATCAAGTAATTGATCCCGGCCCTTGCGAAGAAACCCGCCAATTGGCGGGTTTTTTCATGCCTGCGCGGCGGGGCTGGTGGGGCCGTTCGTGCCACCGGCGAATCCCATCGCGGACGAAGCCCGCTCCTAGCGCATGAGCGAGCGTGGCTTTTCGTAGGATGGCGTTGAGCGGAGCGATACCCATCAGCGCAACCGCATGGGTTTCGCAAGCTCAACCCATCCTACGAAAAACGCGTCGGCGCAGACAGTTGCTCCTACGCCCGTGCAACGCCATTGGCGTTATCCGCCCTGCAATGACAGGGCAGCCCCCAACAAAACAAAAACGCCGCTTTGGAGAAAGCGGCGTTTTTTCGTCAAACAGCTATCAAGCCTTCTGTTCGAAGATCACATAGACCTTGCGGCAAGGCTCCAGCACCTCCCAGGTGCCCTTGAAGCCGGCCGGGATGACGAAGCGATCGCCGGTGCGCACGGTCTTGGCGCCGCCGTCGGCATCGCGGATCACCGACACGCCCTGGAGGATCTCGCAGTATTCGTGCTCGGTGTAGTTGATGGTCCAGTGGCCGACCGCGCCTTCCCAGATGCCGACGTTGAACTGGCCGCAGGGGCTGGCGTAGTGGTTGCGCACGCTTTGCTCGGGATCGCCCTTGAGGACCTTCTCCGGCGCCGGGCGGTAGTGCTCGGCGGCGGTGCCGGCCTGGGCGAAGTCGACGATCTGCTCGATGTTCATGCTGACTCTCGTTTTATTGTGGGTTGTACGAGTGCTCCGCCACTGCGGGCGGGCCCGGACGGAGGCGGAATCGATCGAGTCTATGTTTAATAAAACGAACGTGACAAGGCGTTTTGGCGCCAAAGTGTCAAAAATATTGAAAATTCGCCCATCCCGGTTTAGGGTGGCGGACAGCGTGGCCCTCGCGCCGCCTTGCAGAATTTCTGACAGCGCGCCCATCCCCGGGGCGCCGGGACTTCGATAAGTAATTCAATAAGAGGACAAGTTGTCATGAGTACCCTCACTCGCGCCGACTGGGAAGCTCGCGCCCAGAACCTGAAGATCGAAGGCCGCGCCTTCGTCGACGGCCAGTACGTCGATGCCGCCGACGGCGCCACCTTCGACTGCATCAGCCCGGTGGATGGCCGCTTCCTGGCCAAGGTCGCCAGCTGCGACGTCGCCGACGCCGAGCGCGCCGTGCAGGTTGCCCGTGTCGCCTTCGAGTCCGGCGTGTGGTCGCGCCAGGCGCCGGCCAAGCGCAAGAAGGTCATGATCCGCTTCGCCGAGCTGATGATGCAGCACGCCGAAGAACTGGCCCTGCTGGAAACCCTGGACATGGGCAAGCCGATCAGCGACGCGCTGAACATCGACGTCGCCAGCGCCGCCAACAGCATCCGCTGGAATGCCGAAGCCATCGACAAGGTCTACGACGAAGTCGCCGCCACCCCGCATGATCAGTTGGGCCTGGTCACCCGCGAAGCCGTGGGCGTGGTCGCCGCCATCGTGCCGTGGAACTTCCCCCTGCTGATGTCCTGCTGGAAGCTCGGCCCGGCCCTGGCCACCGGCAACTCGGTGATCCTCAAGCCGTCCGAGAAGTCGCCGCTGACCGCCATTCGCGTCGCCCAGCTGGCCGTCGAGGCCGGCATCCCGAAAGGCGTGCTGAACATCCTGCCGGGCTTCGGCCACACCGTGGGCAAGGCCCTGGCCCTGCACATGGACGTCGACACCCTGGTGTTCACCGGTTCGACCAAGATCGCCAAGCAGCTGATGGTCTACGCCGGCGAGTCGAACATGAAGCGCGTATGGCTGGAAGCCGGCGGCAAGAGCCCGAACATCGTCTTCGCCGACGCGCCTGACCTGAAGGCCGCCGCCGAATCCGCCGCCAGCGCCATCGCCTTCAACCAGGGCGAAGTGTGCACCGCCGGTTCCCGCCTGCTGGTGGAGAAATCCATCAAGGCCGAGTTCCTGCCGCTGGTGGTCGAAGCGCTGAAGGCCTGGAAGCCGGGCAACCCGCTGGACCCGGAAACCAACGTCGGCGCGCTGGTCGACACCACCCAGATGAACAACGTGCTGAGCTACATCCAGGCCGGCCACGACGACGGCGCCAAGCTGGTGGCTGGCGGCAAGCGCACCCTGGAAGAGACCGGTGGCACCTACGTCGAGCCGACCATCTTCGACGGCGTGACCAACGCCATGCGCATCGCCCGCGAGGAAATCTTCGGGCCGGTGCTGTCGGTGATCGAGTTCGAGGACGCCGAGGAAGCCGTGCGCATCGCCAACGACACCCCGTACGGCCTGGCCGCCGCGGTCTGGACCAGCAACCTGTCCAAGGCCCACCTGATCGGCAGGGCCCTGCGCGCCGGCAGCGTGTGGATCAACCAGTACGACGGCGGCGACATGACCGCGCCCTTCGGTGGCTTCAAGCAGTCGGGCAACGGCCGCGACAAGTCGCTGCACGCCTTCGACAAGTACACCGAGCTGAAGGCTACCTGGATCAAGCTGTAATAACGTTCGGAGGGGCTGCGCGTCGGCCATGCTGCGTTGTGATCGGATTCGGCCTGCTCATTTACTGGCGTAAACTGCGCGTCCGAATCCGATCACGCCTTGCCTGGCTCTAGCTCGCGCCCTCCGTGGCGAAGTCCAGAGTCAAAAGGCTTGCAAGGTCGGCCCCCTCGCCGGGGCCGGCTCTGACAAAGAGCCATACCCGCGGCCGGGTTTCCCTTGGGGAGCCCGGCCGCTTTGCATTGCGCGCCGGGCTCGGCATCTGGCCCGGAGTGCGCTCCGGATGGAACGGGAGAACGACAATGCGTTGGGGTGCCTATTTCGCTGTCTGCCTGTCGGTCATCAGCATCGGCCTGGCCCTCGGCCTGACCATGCCCCTGGTGTCCTTGCGCCTGGAAAGTTGGGGCTACGGCAGCTTCGCCATCGGCGTGATGGCCGCCACGCCGGCTGCCGGCGTGCTGCTCGGCGCGCTCATCTCCGGGCGCCTGGCCGCCCGCCTGGGCACGCCGCGGCTGATGCGCTGGTGCCTGCTCAGCGGGGCCTTTTCCGTCGGCCTGCTGGCGCTGCTGCAGAACTACCCGGTGTGGCTGGTGCTGCGCCTGCTGATCGGCGTGCAACTGACCGTGGTGTTCATCCTCGGCGAGAGCTGGATCAACCAGCTGGCCGTGGAGAAATGGCGCGGCCGCCTGGTGGCCCTGTACGGCACCGGCTATGCGCTGAGCCAACTGTCCGGCCCGGTGCTGCTGACCTTCATCGGCACCGCCGACGACCGCGGCTTCTGGCTGGGCGTCGGCCTGCTGGTGTGCGGCTCGCTGCTGCTCGTCGGTCGCGGCGGCGCGCCCAGGGTGGACCCGCACAGCGCCTCGGGGCGCGGCCTGTTCGCCTTCTGCGCCAAGCTGCCGGCCATCGCCTGGGCAGTGGTGCTGTTCGCCGGTTTCGAGGCGATGATCCTCACCCTGCTGCCGGTCTACGGCGTGCGCCAGGGCTTCACCCAGGCGGTGGCGCTGACCATGGTCACGGTGGTGGTGGTGGGCGACGCGCTGCTGCAGCTGCCCATCGGCTGGCTGGCCGACCGGGTGTCGCGGCAGACGCTGTTCAAGGGCTGCGGCATCGTCCTGCTGCTGAGCAGCCTGGGCATCCCGCTGCTGCTGCACGGGCCGGGGATCTGGCCGGTGCTGGTGCTGTTCGGCGCGAGCGCCGGCGGGCTGTTCACCCTGTCGCTGATCCTCATCGGCGAGCGCTACCGCGACGACGCGCTGGTCCGCGCCAACGCGCACATCGCCCAGCTGTGGGGCATCGGCTGCCTGATCGGACCGCTGACCACCGGCGCGGTCAGCCAGTGGGTGAGCGGCCATGCGCTGCCGCTGATGATGGCCCTGGGCGCCTTCGGTTTCGTCGTGCTGGTGTGGCGCAAGGGCCTGCCGCCGGCGGAGCTGCAGGGCGATGAGCTGCCGGAAGCGAGCGGGCGCTGAGGCCCGCTGCTCTTCGTAGGATGGGTTGAACTTGCGATACCCATGCGGCCGCGGTGATGGGTATCGCTGCGCTCAACGCCATCCTACGGGGCGACTCCTGCCACGTAGCGGGACTCCGTCCGCGATGGGCCGAGCCCACGCACGGTGATCGCGGATAACGCCTATAACATTCTCTCCAGCCCGATGGCGCCGGCGATCCAGGCGTTGAAGCGGCGCCACAGGCTGCCCGGCTCGTGGTGCAGCACGTGCGGATGGCCGTCGCGCTCGTCGACCCAGGTCAGCCGCGGGCGGCTGCCGCTGCGGTCGATGCGCACCTGGTAGCTGACGCTGGGCGACATCCCGGCCAGCGCCAGCTTGCGCGTCTGCTCCGCCAGTTCCGGGCTGTCGACGATGATGCCGACCTCGGTGTTCCAGATGATCGAGCGCGGGTCGAAGTTGAAGGAGCCGATGAACACCTGGCGCCGGTCGAAGACGATCGCCTTGCTGTGCAGGCTGGCGCTGCTGGAGCCGCGCACCGTCCAGGGCGCGCCGGCCAGGCGCTGGTCCGGCTGGGCGCGCAATTCGTGGAGCTGCACGCCGTGCTCCAGCAGGGCCATGCGGTAGGGCGCGTAGCCGGCGTGCACGGCGGGCACGTCGGTGGCTTCCAGGGAGTTGGTCAGCAGGCGCACGCTGACGCCGTCGTCGGCGCGGCCGGTGAGGTAGGTGACGCCGCTGTCGGTGGGCACGAAGTAGGCCGAGACCAGGATCAGCTCCTTCGACACCTGGCGGAACAGCGGTTCGAGCTGGGTGCTCAGCTGTTGCTGCGGGCGGCTCTGGCCGCGATCCAGGACCTTCAGCGGGTCGTCCCAGATGGCGCGGCCCGGGGCCCAGACCAGGCCGTCGAGCCAGCTGTCCAGGTTCGACGAGGCGCCGCGCAGGTGCAGGCGCTGCAGGTAGGCGGAGTGGCGCACCCGGCTCTTTTCCAGGTAGCTGTCCAGGCCGCGCCGGGCGCGTTCGAGGTCGGCGCGCTCGGGCTTGCCCCACAGATAGTCCTCGATGGGGCGGCTGATGGCGCTGTTCCAGTACTGGTCGAAGCTCTGTCCCAGCTCCTTGGCCACCGGGCCGACGCCGAGCAGGTCGAGGTCGCTGAAGTTCATTTCCGCCTTGGCGCCGAAGTACTCGTCGCCCAGGTTGCGCCCGCCGACGATGGCCACGCTGTTGTCGGTCAGCCACAGCTTGTTGTGCATGCGCCGGTGCTGCTCGGCGAGGTTGAACAGGCGCCCGAGATTGCGCGTGATGCCGGTGCTGCGGCCCAGGTGCAGCGGGTTGAACAGGCGCACCTGGATGTTCGGGTGGGCGGCCAGCACGCCGATCTCGTAATCCCATCCGTCGCTGCTGGTGTCGTCGATCAGCACGCGCACGCGCACGCCGCGGTCGGCGGCCTTGAGCAGCTCGTGGATAAGCGCGCGGGTGGTGAGGCCGTCGTGGACGATGTAGTACTGGATGTCCAGGCTGCGCTGGGCGGCGCGGATCAGCTCGGCGCGGGCGAGGAAGGCGTCGCTGCTGGAGGCCAGCAGGCGGAAGCCGGAGGCGCCGGGGTGCGCCGCCGCGCGTTGTTGCACGGCGTCGCCGAGGGCCGTGCCGCCCGGCGACAGGGCGTGCGAGGGCGTGGGCAGGGGAACGCTGGCGCAGCCGCCGAGCAGCAGCAGCGCCAGCAACAGGAAGCGTTGTAGCAAGCGGGAGTCTCCAGGCCGCCCCGGTTGGCGGGACTGCGGAGATTCTAGCCGCTCAGCGCCTCCTTGAAGCGATACCAGGCCATGCCCAGCGCCAGCAGCGGCGAGCGCAGCAGCTTGCCGCCGGGGAAGGTGATGTGCGGGACCTTGGCGAACAGCTCGAAACCGCTGCCCTGCTGCCCGGCGATGGCCTCGGCGAGCAGCTTGCCGGCCAGGTGGGTGGCGTTCACCCCGTGGCCGGAGTAGGCCTGGGCGAAGTACACGTTGGGCTGGCCGGGCAGGCGGCCGATCTGCGGCAGGCGGTTGGCGCCGATGCCGATCATGCCGCCCCACTGGTAGTCGATGCGCACGTCGGCCAGGTGCGGGAACACCTTGAGCATCTTCGGCCGCATGTAGGCGGCGATGTCCGCCGGGTCGCGCCCGGAGTAGTGGCAGGCGCCGCCGAACAGCAGGCGGTTGTCGGCGGAGAGGCGGTAGTAGTCCAGGGCCACGCGCTGGTCGCACACCGCCATGTTCTGCGGCAGCAGCTCGTGGGCGAGGTCCGCCGGCAGCGGCTCGGTGGCGATGACGTAGCTGCCGGCCGGCAGCACCTTGCCGTCGAGGTAGTGGTTCAGGCCGTTCTGGTAGGCGTTGCAGCCGACCACCAGGGTCTTGGCGCGCACGCTGCCCTTGGCGGTGCGTACCCGCACTTCGGCGCTGTAGTCGATGTGGGTGACCTGCGAATCCTCGAACAGGCGCACGCCCAGGGACTGCGCGGCGGCCGCCTCGCCCAGGGCCAGGTTGAGCGGGTGCAGGTGGCCCGAGCCCATGTCCACCATGCCGCCGACGTAGCAGTCGGCGCCGACGATGCTGCGCATTTCCTCCTGCGGGACCAGGCGCAGCTCGTGGGTGTAGCCCAGGCTCTTGAGCTCCTCGTAGTCCTCGCGGAAGCCCTCGACGTCCGAGGCCTTGTTGGCCAGGTCGCAGTAGCCCCAGGTCAGGTCGCAGTCGATGCCGTACTTCTCCACGCGCTGGCGCACGATCTGCACGGCCTCAAGGCCCATCAGCTTGAGCTGGCGCACGCCGTCCTTGCCGATCACCGGCTCGAACTGCTCGACGCCATGGCCGACGCCGCGGATCAGTTGGCCGCCGTTGCGCCCGCTGGCGCCCCAGCCGATCTTGCGGGCCTCCAGCAGGACCACCGAGAAGCCGCGCTCGGCCAGCTCGATAGCGGTGTTCAGCCCGGAGAAGCCGCCGCCGATGATGCACACGTCGGCCACTTCCTCGCCGGCCAGGGGAGGGCACTGGATGCGACGGTTGAGGGTCGCGGCGTAGTAGGAAGGGGCGTGCTGGTCGGTGTGCACCGGGAGGCGAACGCGGGCGTTCATGTGCGATATCCTGATTATTGTGTTGTTAAAATTTTACGCAGGATAAACGCCGGCTTCCCGCCACGCCAAGGGGGGAAGCCGTAAAAACTCGACAAGCTGTTGCGATCAGTCGGGAATCGGCAGGGTCAGGCTCTCCTTGACCTCTTCCATCACGATGTAGCTCTTCGACTCGCGCACGTGGGGCAGCTTCAGCAGGATGTCGCCGAGCAGCTTGCGGTAGGAGGCCATCTCCGAGATGCGCGCCTTCACCAGGTAGTCGAAGTGGCCGGACACCAGGTGGCATTCCAGCACGTGGGGCAGCTTGAGCACGGCGCGGCGGAAGTCCTCGAAGGTGTCGCCGGACTTGTAGTCCAGGCTGATCTCGACGAACACCAGCAGGCTGGCCTTGAGGTACTGCGGGTTCAGCCGGGCGTTGTAGCCCATGATGATGCCTTCGCGCTCCAGGCGTCGCACCCGCTCGGTGCAGGGGGTGGTGGAGAGGCCGACGCGCTCGCCCAGCTCGGTGAAGGAAATGCGCCCTTCTTCCTGGAGGATGCGCAGGATGTTGCGGTCGATCTTGTCCAGTTCGCGGCGGCTTTGGTGCTGGGTTCTCATGGAGGCTGCTCGGGGGCGGTGCTTATGGTTGGTGATTGTCGCCAAATATAGACGTTAAGCCAGTGGATATCACTGCCCCTTGATCTTCTGCGGGCACGCCGCCAGCCTGTTCCCAGGTCCGCGCCGGATGCGCGGGCCTTCCACTTCGCCGCCGGAGCCTGGCATGCGCTCGACCCGTACCCGAATCCTGCTGTTGCTGGCGCTGCTCATCGCGCTGTTCGCCCTCTGGGCGGGGCAGGCCTGGCAGCGGCTGCTCGCGGAGCAGGGCATCGCCGGCCTGGACTGGCAGGGGCCGGGCATTTCATTGGACGGTCTGACACTGCAACGGCTGGCCGTAACGCGGGAAAAGTCCGCTTCGCACCTGGAAATCCAGGCCGATCAGCTGCGCCTGGGCTGGCCGCGGCGTATCGACGGGCGCTGGCGCCTGGGTGGCCTGGAGCTACAGCGCTTGCGCGTGGGTTCCTGGCCCGCCGCCGCGACCACGGAAGAGGCGGGGGAATGGCCGACGCCCGACCAGGTGGGCCTGTGGCTCGGCCTGCTGCCGCAGCGGGCCGTCCTGCAGCACGCCGAGTTCGAACTGCCTTGCGCCGGACAGCAGCGCTGCACCCTGGTCGGCAGCCTGCACTGGCAGCAGTTGCCCGGCAATGCCGCGTCCCTGGCCGCCGAACTGCAGCAGGGCGCTCAGCGCCTGGCCCTCGACGGCACCCTGCGCCCGGAACAGGACGCCTGGCGGCTGGAGCTGAAGGTCGATCTGGATGGCGAACGCCTGGCCGACCTCGACGCCAGCTGGGCGCCAGCCGAGCGCCACTGGCGCGGCAGCCTGGCCAGCCCCGGCGTACCGCCACTGGACGCCGTGCGCGCCTGGCTGGCGCCCTGGTTGCCGACACCTACCCTGCCGGTCTCCCTACCCGAGGCCGGACGCCTGCGCCTGAGCTGGGACAGCACCCTGGGCGGCGACGGCCCCTGGCCGGACTGGCCCGCACTGCGCGACAGCCTGGGCGAACTGGAACTGGCCATGCAACTGCCGCAGCCCTGGCCGCTGCCGGGCCTGGGCACCTTGCAGGGCGACCTGCAACTGCAGGCGGCCGCGACCGCGCCGGGGCAGTGGCGGCCGCGGGTGCTGGACGGCGACCTCTACCTGGCCGACCTCTACGGCGACTGGCTGCAGGCGCTACCGGTGGGCCTGCGCCCGGCCAACCTGCGCCTGGGCCTGCAACCCGACGACAGCGCCCCCGGCGCGGTACGCCTGGACCTGCGCGGCAAGGGCGCCAGCGACCTGCGCCTGCAAGGCGTGCTGGCGCTGGTGGAGGGTGAAGCCTTGTCGCTGGCCCTGAGCCAGGCCCGCTTGCAGGCCCAGGTGCCGGACCTGCAACTGCCCGGCCTGCGCCTGGGCAAGGCGGCGCTCGACCTGCCGCTGGACGGCGAGATTGGCCAGGCCTCGGCCAGCCTGCGCCTGGGCAAGGGCGCCAAGCTGAGCCTGGGCAGCCTGACCGGGCCCCAGGGGCTGAAGGCCGCCAAGCTCGGCGCGACGGCGGACAAGGCCAGCCTGGCGCTGGGCTACGCCGCCGGCCAGCCCTTCAGCCTGGGCTTCGACGGCGCCGTGCAACTGTCGGTTTGCGAGCTGCGCCAGGCGCACCTCAAGCCGCTCGCCTGGAGCTACCGGGGCCAGCTCGGCGCCGGCCTGGCGCAGCAGCAGCTCAAGGGCCGGCTGCAGAACAGCGGCGGCCTGGCCGCCGACGTCGAGTTGCGCCACCAGGCCGACGGCAGCCTGGAACTGACGGCGCAGTTGCCGGAATTCTTCCTGCGCAGCGGCAACCCGCTGGCGGCCAGCCTGGCCGACTGGCCGGCGCTGCTCAGCCTGAACAACGGCCGCCTGCAGGCCCGCGCGCAGTGGCGCCTGCCGCCGGGGCAGGGCGCCCAGCTGCTGGACCTGACGCTGAACGGCCGGGGCCTGGAAGGCGTCTACGACCGCAGCGAGATCCACGGCCTGGACGGCGAGGCGAAGCTGCAACTGCGCGGCTCGCAACTGACGCTGCAGTTGCCCGGCCTGCGCGTGGAGCAGCTCAATCCCGGCGTGCTGCTCGGGCCCCTGCAGTTCCAGGGCGGCTACAGCGCCAGCCTGGGCCAGCCGCTGGCCGGCCGCCTGGACTGGCGCCAGGCCGAGCTGAAGCTGTTCGGCGGCCGCGCCTGGCTGGACGCCGGCACGCTGCAACTGGCCCGCGAAAACCCCGCGCAGAGCCTGCATCTGCAAGGCGTGCTGCTGGAGGAAATCCTCAAGGCCTATCCCGCCGAGGGCCTGGCCGGCAACGGCATTCTCGACGGTGAGCTGCCGCTGCTGCTCGGCCCGGGCGGGCTGCGCATCCAGGGCGGCCAGGTCGCCGCGCGGCAGCCGGGCACCCTGCAGTTCCGCTCGGAGAAGATCCGCGCCCTCGGCCAGAGCAACCCGGCCATGCAACTGGTGGCGACCATGCTCGACGACTTCCGCTACGAGCGCCTAGCCAGCCGCGTGGATTATGCTGAGGGCGGCCGCCTGCTCCTGGCCCTGGCCATCAGCGGCCGCAACCCGGCGCTGGAGCAGGGGCGGCCGGTGAACCTCAACGTCAACCTGGAGGAGAACATCCCGGACCTGCTGACCAGCCTGCAGCTGAGCGACCGGGTCAGCGACACCATCCGCAAGCGCGTGCAGGAACGCCTGCGCAACCAGCCACCTGCCGCGCCCTGATCGCAAGGAGAACACCGCATGCGCCCATGCGCACTCATCGCCGTCCTGACCCTGCTCGGGCTCAGCCAGGGCTGTACGCCGACGGTACAGCTGGCGGCGCCCAAGGAGCCGATCAACATCAACCTCAACGTGAAGATCGAGCACGAGATCTACATCAAGGTCGACAAGGCCCTGGATGGCATCATCAACGAGAACAGCGGTCTGTTCTGAGGAGCTTCTAGATGACACTGCGCAGCAAACTCGGCGTCGCCCTGCTGGCCCTTTGCGTCAGCCTGCCGGCCCTGGCCATGAGCCTGGAGCAGGCCATGTCGGCCCTGGGCGGGGCCAAGGCCCAGGGCCTGGTCGGCGAGCAGCCCGACGGCTACCTCGGGGTGGTCAGCAACAGCGGCCAGGCGGCGGACATCGCCGCCCAGATCAACGCCGCGCGCCGCGCCGAGTACCAGAAGGTGGCCGGCCAGAGCGGCGCCAAGCTCGGCGACGTGGAAGCCCTGGCCGGCAAGAAGGCCATGGACCGCACCCCGTCCGGGCAATACATCCAGCTCAATGGCAAGTGGGTACGCAAGTAAGGGGATTTCCCTGGCGCCGCCGCCTGTCGGGCGGCGCCTGCGACCCGCCGTCGCGGCAGCGCTTATTCCTGCCGGCCCCGGCCCTGGCGGGAGTAAATCCCGCGTTCGCCGAAGCGCGCCGAATTAGTTGCTGAAAACCGCGATCCGACATACTTGTATGGCTATGGATTTTTCAGGTGTTTTTGCTGGTTGTCTGGTGGATGCGCCTCCGTGAAAGGCGTTTTCACCAAGAATTTCCTTCAATTACCGCTTGTTAAATAGTGATTATTTCTGCGGTCGAATTCCTATACTGCGCGCAACTGACGTTCAAAATAAGAAACGTCGCGTGCCCCACGCGACGTGGGAGGCAGCGATGCGCGTTCTGGTTCTCGGCAGCGGTGTGATCGGCACCGCCAGTGCTTACTATCTGGCCCGTTCCGGCTTCGAAGTGGTGGTGGTCGACCGCCAGCCCGGCCCGGCCCTGGAAACCAGCTTCGCCAACGCCGGCCAGGTTTCCCCCGGCTACGCCTCGCCCTGGGCCGCCCCGGGCATCCCGCTGAAGGCCATGAAGTGGCTGCTGGAGAAGCACGCGCCGCTGGCCATCAAGCTCACCGGCGACCCCAGCCAGTACGCCTGGATGTGGCAGATGCTGCGCAACTGCAACGCCGCCAGCTACGCGGTGAACAAGGAGCGCATGGTGCGCCTGTCCGAGTACAGCCGCGACTGCCTCGACGAACTGCGCGCCGAAACCGGCATCGCCTACGAAGGCCGCACCCTGGGCACCACCCAGCTGTTCCGCACCCAGGCCCAGCTCGACTCCGCCGCCAAGGACATCGCCGTGCTGGAAAGCTCCGGCGTGCCCTATGAAGTCCTCGACCGCGCCGGCATCGCCCGCGTCGAGCCGGCCCTGGCCAAGGTGGCCGACAAGCTGGTCGGCGCCCTGCGCCTGCCCAACGACCAGACCGGCGACTGCCAGATGTTCACCACCAAGCTGGCCGAACTGGCCCAGGGCCTGGGCGTGGAGTTCCGCTTCAACCAGAACATCCAGCGCCTGGACTTCGCCGGCGACCGCATCAACGGCGTGTGGATCGATGGTCAACTGGTCACCGCCGACCACTACGTGCTGGCCCTGGGCAGCTACTCGCCGCAGATGCTCAAGCCGCTGGGCATCAACGCCCCGGTCTACCCGCTCAAGGGCTACTCGCTGACCGTGCCGATCACCAACCCGGACATGGCGCCGACCTCGACCATCCTCGACGAGACCTACAAGGTCGCCATCACCCGCTTCGACCAGCGCATCCGCGTCGGCGGCATGGCCGAGATCGCCGGTTTCGACCTGTCGCTGAACCCGCGCCGCCGCGAGACCCTGGAAATGATCACCACCGACCTCTACCCCGAGGGCGGCGACGTCAGCCAGGCGACCTTCTGGACCGGCCTGCGCCCGGCCACCCCGGACGGCACCCCGATCGTCGGCGGCACCCGATACCGCAACCTGTACCTGAACACCGGCCACGGCACCCTGGGCTGGACCATGGCTTGCGGCTCGGGCCGCTACCTGGCCGACCTGATGGCGAAGAAGCGCCCGCAGATCAGCACCGACGGCCTGGACATTTCCCGCTACAGCAACGCCTCGGAGGCTCAGAATGGCCATCCAGCGCCTGCACACTAATGGCCGCATGAGCCAGATCGTCGTCCACAACGGCACCGTCTACCTGGCGGGCCAGGTGGGCGACGACATGGCCGCCGGCGTCGAGCAGCAGACCCGCGAAGTCCTGGCCAGCATCGAGCGCCTGCTCGAAGAGGCCGGCACCGACAAGACGCGCATCCTCTCGGTGACCATCTACCTGAAGGACATCGACGCGCACTTCGCCGGCATGAACGCCGTCTGGGACCAGTGGCTGCCGCAAGGCACCGCCCCGGCCCGGGCCACCGTGGAGGCCAGGCTCTGCGAGCCGGAGATCCTGGTGGAGATGTCGGTGGTCGCGGCCCTGCCGTAAACCCTTTGCGTGGGGCCTGGTCGGATTGCCAGGCCTTTTTTTGCTTCACGGCCTTCGTCGGTGCGGGTTCGCCCGCGGCTGTGCCGTACCCGAATAACAGAGAGTTCCCGCCATGCGTCCAGCCCGTGCCCTGATCGACCTCCAGGCCCTGCGCCACAACTACCGCCTGGCCCGCGAAGTCAGCGGCGCGCGTGCGCTGGCGGTGGTCAAGGCCGATGCCTACGGCCACGGCGCGGTGCGCTGCGCCAAGGCCCTGGAGGCGGAAGCCGACGGCTTCGCCGTGGCCTGCATCGAAGAGGCCCTGGAGCTGCGCGAAGCCGGCATCCGCGCGCCCATCCTGCTGCTGGAGGGCTTCTTCGAGGCCAGCGAACTGGAGCTGATCGAGCGCCATGACTTCTGGTGCGTGGTGCACTCGGCCTGGCAACTGGAGGCCATCGAGCGCGCCCGCCTGGCCAAGCCGCTGACGCTGTGGCTGAAGATGGACTCGGGCATGCACCGCGTCGGCTTCTTCCCGCAGGACTACGCCGCCGCCCTGGCGCGCCTGCAGGCCCTGCCGCACGTGGCCAAGGTGGTGCTGATGAGCCACTTCGCCCGCGCCGACGAGCTGGACTGCGCACGCACCGAAGAGCAGGTCGCCGCCTTCGAGGCCGTGCGCGCCGGCCTGGGCCAGCCCTACGAGGTCAGCCTGCGCAACTCCCCCGGCATCCTCGGCTGGCCGAGCGTGCCCAGCGACTGGGTGCGCCCGGGCATCATGCTCTACGGCGCCACCCCCTTCGAACAGGCCCAGCCGCTGGCCGACCAGCTGCGCCCGGTGATGACCCTGGAGTCGAAGATCATCGGCGTGCGCGAACTGCCGGCCGGGGAGCCGGTGGGCTACGGCGCGCGCTACGTCGCCGAGCGCCCGGTGCGCGTCGGCGTGGTCGCCATGGGTTACGCCGATGGCTACCCGCGCCATGCGCCGGACGGCACTCCGGTGTTCATCGACGGCCAGGCCAGCCGCATCATCGGCCGGGTGTCCATGGACATGCTCACCGTCGACCTCACCGACCTGCCCGGCGCCGGCCTGGGCAGCCGCGTCGAGCTGTGGGGGCCGAACGTCCCGGCCAGCCAGCTCGCCAGCCTGTGCGGCAGCATCCCCTATCAATTGTTCTGCAACCTCAAGCGCGTACCGCGGGTCTACAGCGGCGACTGAGCGACGAACTGCGTAAAGTTTGCGCAGTATCCGAGGCCGATCTGTTGTAAATACTGAACGGTGTTGCCATGATACGGGCACTTCGGAACCCGCTCGCCGCAAGGCGCAGGCGGGTTCCGCCCGTTAGAGCCTGGCAGAACAAGAAATAAGATAAGGAGGACCCCACCCTTGGACGTTGGCGCTCGCCTGCAAGCCATCCGTAAACTCAAAGGGCTGTCCCAGCGTGAACTCGCCAAGCGCGCGGGCGTCACCAACAGCACCATCTCGATGATCGAGAAGAACAGCGTGAGTCCGTCGATCAGCTCCCTGAAGAAGGTGCTGGGCGGCATCCCCATGTCCCTGGTGGAGTTCTTCTCCCTGGACATCGAGCAGGACAGCAACACCCAGGTGGTCTACAAGGCAGACGAACTCAGCGACCTGTGCGACGGCGACATCATCATGAAGCTGATCGGCAAGGCCTATCCCAGCCGCGCCATCACGCTGCTCGACGAGACCTACCCGCCAGGCGCCGACACCGGCGACGACATGTACTCCCACGAAGGCGAGGAGACCGGCGTGCTGGTCGAAGGCCGCCTGGAGCTGACCGTCGGCGACGAGGTGTACGTCCTCGAAAGCGGCGACAGCTACTATTTCGACAGCACCCGCCCGCATCGCTTCCGCAACCCCTTCGATGCGCCGGCGAGGCTCATAAGCGCGACCACTCCGGCAAATTTTTAGAGGCGGCGGAGCCGCCTGCGACCGTATGACGCAAGGCCCTCGCGGGCCCTGCAATTGTTTCAGACGCGCGCTCTTCCGTTATACTTGCGGCCGCCCGCGCTACCTAGACTGCGATGGAAACCGTGCCCGGGCGTACAAGCCACGATGAGGGTAAAAGGGTGAACCTGATAAAGAAAATCCTGGTGGCCCAGGCCGCCGTATTGGCCCTGATGGCCGCTGGCGCCCAAGCCACGACCAATGACGACATCGCCAAGCGCCTGGAACCGGTGGGCAAGGTCTGCGTCCAGGGCAAGGAGTGCGAAGGCGTCGGCGCTGTCGCTTCCGCCGGAGGTGGCGGTGCGCCGCGTTCGGGCGAAGAGATCGTCGGCAAGGTCTGCACCACCTGCCACGGCACCGGCCTGCTGGGTGCGCCCAAGGTCGGCGACAAGGGCGAGTGGGGCAAGCGCGCCAAAGAGCAGGGCGGCCTCGATGGCCTGCTGGCCAAGGCCATTTCCGGCATCAATGCCATGCCGCCGAAAGGCACCTGCGCCGACTGCTCGGACGACGAGCTGAAGGCTGCCATCAAGCACATGTCCGGCCTCTGAGCCACGGGCTGGCAGGAAAAGCCGATTACGGGCCGATGCTGTCCGCTCAAGAAAGAATGCCGTTTCTCTGGTTGGGGAAACGGCATTTTTCATAGGGGGTGGGGCTGGGGCTTGGCTTGCAGAGTGGGGCCTTGGCTCCGCGCGTCGATCCCCACCCCCTCATGCTCGCGAACAGACTCCGCTGCGGGGCTCATTCGCGAGCAAGCTCGCTCCTACGCCACCCCACCCACGCCATTCCCCTGTAGGAGCGCGCCCTGCGCGCGAATCGCGGGCAGGGCGCGCTACGGTGCCAGGAAGCACGGCTTTTCGTAGGATGGCGTTGAGCGAAGCGATACCCATCAGCGCAACCGCATGGGTTTCGCAAGCTCAACCCATCCTACGAAAAGCACCTCGACGCAGGCAGTTGCTCCTACGGTTACAGGAAGCGCGGGCGGAGCGGACTTTGTCCGCGATTGGATTTACCGGCCACGCCGGACGCCCCGGTGGCGCGAACGGCCCCCTCCGCTGAACCGCCGCGCCACTTGAATGAAAAGGCGCCGGAGCCTCCCCGCCGGTTTCCGGTCCAAACTTGGACAGGCAACCACGGAGGATCGCACCTTGGCGCACCACTGCACCCTCGACGAAGCCGTCGACCACCTGCTGGCCGGACTCGATGGCCCGATCCGCCTGGGCCTGCCGTTGGGCCTGGGCAAGCCCAATCACCTGGTCAACCTTCTCTACCGGCGCCTGGGCGAGCAGCCGGCGCGCCAGTTGACGCTCTACACGGCGCTGTCGCTGGGCCGGCCTCAGGCCGGCAGCGAGTTGCAGCGGCGCTTTCTCGAACCCTTCGTCGAACGCCTGTACGGCGACTACCCGGAGCTCGACTACCTGCGCGACCTGCGCCAGGGTAGCCTGCCGCCGAACGTGCGCGTCGAGGAGTTCTACCTGCAGCCGGGCAGCCTGCTGGACAGCGCGCCGGCGCAGCAGAACTACATCAGCTGCAACTACAGCCACGTCGCCCGCGACCTCGACGCCAAGGGCATCAACGCCGTGGCCCAGCTGGTCGCCCGCGATCCGGCGCGGCCCGGCAGGCTGAGCCTGGCGTGCAACCCGGACATCACCCTCGACCTGCTGCCCATGCTGCGCCGCCGCCGCACGGCCGGCGAGCGCATCCTCTGCATCGGCGTGGTGCACCGCGACCTGCCGTACATGCCGGGCGACGCCGAGGTCGACGAAGATATCTTCGACCTGCTGGTGGAACAGCCGGCGGACACCAGCACGCTGTTCTCCATGCCCTACATGCCGGTGGGCTGGCAGGACCACTGCATCGGCCTGCACGCCAGCGCTTTGGTGCGCGACGGCGGCACCCTGCAGGTCGGCATCGGCGCCATGGGCGATGCGGTGACCTCGGCGCTGCTGCTGCGCCAGCGTGACAACACCGCATACCGCGCGCTGCTCGCCGAACTGGAGATCGCCGAGCGCCATGCCGGGCTGATCGACCGCGAAGGCGGCTTGGGCGCCTTCACTCAGGGCCTCTACGGTTGCAGCGAGATGTTCGTGCCGGGCCTGCTGGACCTGGCCGAGGCCGGCGTGCTCAAGCGGCAGGTTTATCCACAGGCGCAGCAGCACCGCGCGGACGCCGACGGCGTCTGGCTGCACGCTGGCTTCTTCCTCGGCCCGCAGGCCTTCTACCAGCGCCTGCGCGAACTGCCGGCCGAGCGCCTGGCCGGCATCGCCATGACCGGCATCGGCTTCGTCAACAACCTCTACCGCGACGAGGAACTCAAGCGCCTGCAGCGCCGCGACGCGCGCTTCATCAATAGCGCCTTCACCGTCACCCTGCTTGGCGCCGGGGTGGCCGACCAACTGGAGGACGGCCGCGTGGTCAGCGGCGTCGGCGGCCAGTACAACTTCGTCGCCCAGGCCCACGAGCTGCACGGCGGGCGCTCCATCCTGCTGCTGCGCAGCTGGCGCGAGAGCGGCGGCGAGGTCAGCTCGAACATCGTCTGGAGCTATGGCCACACCACCATCCCGCGGCACCTGCGCGACATGGTGGTGACCGAGTACGGCATCGCCGACCTGCGCGGGAAGAACGATGCCGAGGTGATCGAAGCGCTGCTGGCCATCGCCGATTCACGCTTCCAGGACGGCCTCATCGCCGAGGCCAAGGCGGCGGGCAAGCTGCCGGCGGATTTCGAGCTGGACCGGCGCCACCGCGACAACCTTCCCGAACGCTTGCAGACGCTGTGCGCACAACACCGCGAGGCCTTGCCGGAATACCCGCTGGGTTGCGATTTCACCCCGGAAGAGCGCGACCTGCTGCGGGCGCTGACCTGGCTGAAAAGCAAGCTCCGGCTCAGCGAGATCCTCGAACTGGGCAAGGCCACCCTGGACGCGCCGGAACCGGAGGCCTTCCCGGCGCACCTGCAACGCATGGGCCTGGAGCGTCCCGAAGGGCTGCGCGAAGAGCTTTACCAGCGGCTGATCCTGGCCGGCCTGCACGCCACCCGGGACGGCTTTATGTAGGCGCGAACGAAGGGCACGAAAAAAGGCGGGAACCCTTGCCAGGCGCCCGCCTTTTTCGCAGCGCAGCCTAGATCAGTCGAGGAACTCGACCTCGCCGCCGGCCAGGGACTTCACCCGGGCCAGGGATTCGACGCGGTAGCCTTCGTTTTCCAGCAGCTTGCGGCCGTCCTGGAAGGACTTCTCGATGACGATGCCCAGGCCGGCGATGCTCGCCCCGGCCTGCTGGATCAGGTCGATCAGCGCCTTGGCGGCGTGGCCGTTGGCGAGGAAGTCGTCGATCACCAGCACGTGGTCGGCGGCGGTCAGGTGCCGCGCGGAGATGGCGATGGTGCTCTCGGTCTGCTTGGTGAAGGAGAACACCTTGGAGATCAGCAGGTCGTTCTTCAGCGTCAGCGACTGGAACTTGCGGGCGAAGATCACCGGGATGCCCAGCTCCAGGCCGGCCATGACCGCCGGGGCGATGCCCGAGGCCTCGATGGTGACGATCTTGGTGATGCCCTGGCCCTTGAAGCGTTCGGCGAACTCGTGGCCGATCTGCTTCATCAGCAGCGGGTCGATCTGGTGGTTGAGGAAGGCGTCTACCTTGAGGACCTGGTCGGAGAGGACGACGCCTTCGCTGCGGATTTTGTCTTTGAGGGTGTTCAATTGAGGGCTTCCTGGCGGAGCTGGGGCCGCTGATGAAGCGCGCAATTCTACCTCGTAAGCGCCGGCCTGCGCGACCTTCCGACAAAAGAAGAAGCTGATCGGATGGACAGCTTCCGCTGGCCGTCGCCGTGGCATTCCATTGTAGGAGCGCGCCCTGCGCGCGAATCGCGGGCAGGGCCCGCTCCTACAGGTTGGCGGTGCATTTCCCGTCCGTGCCAGCATCGTAGGATAGGTTGAGCGAAGCGATACCCATCGCCACGACCGCATGGGTTTCGCAAGCTCAACCCATCCTACGAAGAGCGCGTCGGCGCGCAGGCTCAGCGCTTGAGCAGCGCGCGGATGTCCGCCAGGGCCGCGTTGCCCTTGGCCGCCTTGACCTCCACCGGGGCGTCTTCCTGGCCTTCCCAGACCAGGTCTTCCGGCGGCAGCTCGTCGAGGAAGCGGCTCGGCGAGCAGTCGATGATCTCGCCGTACTGCTTGCGCTTGGCGGCGAAGGTCATGGCCAGGTTCTTCTTCGCCCGGGTGATGCCGACGTAGGCCAGGCGCCGCTCTTCCTCGATGCTGTCGGCCTCGATGCTGGAGCGGTGGGGGAGGATTTCCTCCTCCACGCCGAGAATGAACACGTAGGGGAATTCCAGGCCCTTGGAGGCGTGCAGGGTCATCATCTGCACGCCGTCGGCGCCTTCCTCTTCCTCCTGCTGGCGTTCGAGCATGTCGCGCAGCACCAGCTTGGCGATGGCCTGCTCGATGGTCATGTCGCCGTCCTCGTCGCGCTCCAGGGTGTTCTTCAGCGCCTCAATGAGGAACCAGACGTTGCCCATGCGGAAGTCGGCGACCTTGTCGCTGGAGGCGTTCTGCCGCAGCCAGTTCTCGTAGTCGATGTCCATCACCATGCTGCGCAGCGCGCCGATCGGGTCTGAGCCCGCGCACTGCTCGCGGACCTTGTCGATGAAGCGCTTGAAGCGCTGCAGGCGCTCGACGAAGCGTGCGTCCAGGTGCTCGGCCAGGCCCAGCTCGCCGCTGGCGGCGAACATCGAGCAGCCGCGCTCGGTGGCGTAGTTGCCGAGCTTCTCCAGGGTCGCCGAGCCGATCTCGCGGCGTGGCACGTTGATCACCCGCAGGAAGGCGTTGTCGTCGTCCGGGTTCACCAGCAGGCGGAAGTAGGACATCAGGTCCTTCACTTCCTGGCGGGCGAAGAAGCTGGTGCCGCCGGACAGGCGATAGGGAATCTGGTGGTGCTGCAGCTTCAGCTCGATCAGCTTGGCCTGGTAGTTGCCGCGGTAGAGGATGGCGAATTCGCTGTAGGGCCGCTGGGTCTTCAGGTGGATGGTGAGGATTTCCATGGCCACCCGCTCGGCCTCGGCCTCCTCGTTGCGGCAGCGGATCACCCGGATCGGGTCGCCTTCGCCCATCTCGCTCCACAGCTGCTTTTCGAACACGTGGGGGTTGTTGGCGATGAGCACGTTGGCGCACTTGAGGATGCGGCTGGTGGAGCGGTAGTTCTGCTCCAGCATCACCACCTTCAGCGAGGGGAAGTCGTCCTTGAGCTGCATCAGGTTTTCCGGGCGCGCGCCGCGCCAGGCGTAGATCGACTGGTCGTCGTCGCCGACCACGGTGAAGTGCGCGCGCTGCTGCACCAGCAGCTTCACCAGCAGGTACTGGCTGGCGTTGGTGTCCTGGTACTCGTCCACCAGCATGTAGCGCACGCGGTTGCGCCACTTCTCGAGGATGTCCGGGTTGTCCTGGAACAGCTTCACCGGCTGCAGGATCAGGTCGTCGAAATCCACCGCGTTGTACGCGCGCAGGGTGCGCTGGTAGTGCAGGTAGACCATCGCGGCGGTCTGTTCCTTGGGGTTGCGCGCCTTGGCCAGGGCCTCCTCGGGCAGGACCAGGTCGTTCTTCCAGCCGCCGATCAGGTTCTTGATCTCGTCCAGGCCGTCGTCGCCGGAATACTCCTTCTGCATGATGTCCGTCATCAGTGCCTTCACGTCGCTCTCGTCGAAGATCGAGAAGCCGGGCTTGTAGCCCAGGGCGGCGTATTCCTTGCGGATGATGTTCAGGCCCAGGTTGTGGAAGGTGGAGACGGTCAGGCCCTTGCCTTCGCCGGGGCGCAGCAGGGTGCTGACGCGTTCCTTCATCTCGCGCGCGGCCTTGTTGGTGAAGGTGACGGCGACGATGTACTGGGCGCGGATGCCGCACTGCTGGACCAGGTAGGCGATCTTGCGGGTGATCACGCTGGTCTTGCCGGAGCCGGCGCCGGCCAGCACCAGCAGGGGGCCGCCGACGTAGTTCACGGCCTCTTGCTGCCGGGGGTTGAGTCGGGACATGGTTCGGGAAGGGTATCGATGGCGAAGCGGGCGGCCATTCTACCAGCCCCGCCCGGGGCTGCGGAAAAACGGCGATCTGTGACGCCGTCGCGCTTCGCCGTTTTGGATAAATTCATACTTGTATTAGGCTTGTGGCTGCATTAGTTGAAGAAAACTCTGAAGAGTTTCTTGGTTCTGCGCCGACAGACGGCATCGTCCGGGCGCTGGAACGCCAATCCGGATGGCCGGGGCATGGGATGGCGCCCGGGGCATTCCTTTTCTTTTCATGGGGGTCGCTTGGCTGCGTCGGTCGAGTCCACGCGCCTGCTCCTGCTGGCTGAAACGCCGCAGTGGGCCCAGCTGCTGCGCGAGCATCTCGCCGCGCTGGGCAACGCTTATTCGCTGATCACCGCGCCTTCCTGGGAGTCCGCCCGCAGCCTGTTCGACGAGGACGAGGTCGGCCTGGTGCTGGCCACCCCCGGCAAGCTGCCCTCGCGGGACAACTGCCGGCTGCCGATCATCCTGCTGCTGGAGCGCGAGCCCGCGCAGACGCCCGCCGGCGTGGCCGACTGGCTGACGCCGCAACTGAGCAGCGAGGTGCTGCGCCGTTCCCTGCGCTACGCCCGCGAGCGCAGCGGCCTGGAGGCCACTTTGCAGCGCCTGGCCGAGCAGGACCCGCTGACCGGCATCGCCAACCGCCAGGGCTTCCAGACCTTGCTGGCCGCGCAGCTGGACGAGTTCCAGGGCCGCGGCCTGGCCCTCGGCCACCTCGACCTGGACAACTTCCGCCACGTCAACGACGCCCTCGGCCACCAGGCCGGCGACCGCCTGATCCTGCAGGTGGTGGCGCGCCTGCGCTCGCACCTGGAGCACGGCGACCGCCTGGCGCGCCTGGGCAGCGACGAGTTCGCCCTGCTGCTGGACACCCGCCGCGACCCACGGCGCGCCGAGCGCCTGGCCGAGCGCATCGTCGAAGTGCTGGGCGAGCCCTACTGGGTGGAAGGCGAGAGCCTGCTGCTGGGCTGCAGCCTGGGCCTGGCCCATGCCCGTTCCGGCGACAGCGCCGACGCCCTGATGTGGCACGCGCACATCGCCATGCAGCAGGCCAAGATGCGCCAGGGCTGCACCTTCCATCTCTTCGACGAGCGCATCAACCGAGGCGCGCGCAGCCTGGCCGAACTGGAAAGCGAACTGCGCCGGGCCCTGCGCCGCGACGAACTGGAACTGCACTACCAGCCGCGCCTGGACCTGGAGAGCGACACCATCGTCGGCCTCGAGGCCCTGGTGCGCTGGCGCCACCCCAGCCGCGGGCTGCTCACCCCGGGGGATTTCGTGCCCCTGGCCGAGGAGAGCGGGCTGATCGTGCCGCTGGGCTACTGGGTGATCGCCCGCGCCCTGCGCGACATGCAGTGGCTGCTCGGGCGCGGCCTGCCGCCGCTGCACATGGCCATCAACCTGTCGTTCCGCCAGTTCCAGGACAGCCAGCTGCTGCCCACGCTGCAACGGCTGATCGCCGAGCGCGGTGTGGATGCGCGCTGGCTGGAATTCGAACTCACCGAAACCGCCGTGATGCGCCGCAGCGAGCAGGTCCTGCAGACCATGCAGACGCTGGGGCAACTGGGCGTGCGCTTCTCCCTGGACGACTTCGGCACCGGCTTCTCCTCCTTCGTCCACCTCAACAGCCTGCCGATCACCCTGCTGAAGATCGACAAGAGCTTCGTCGGCGGCATGTCCGAGCGCGCCGAGAACCGCCAATTGGTGCGGGCCATGATCAACCTGGCGCACAACCTCAACCTGGAGGTGGTCGCCGAGGGCGTGGAAAGCGCCGACCAGCGCCAGCTGCTGCGCCAGTTCGGCTGCGACCAGGTGCAGGGCTACTGGATCAGCCGCCCGCTGCCGTTGCCCGAGCTGGCGCGCTTCCTGGTGTTCGGCGCCGGACGCGCGCTCAGGCAGCAGGACCCGGTCGGCAACTGAAGCCCGGTTCCGCCATCGGCTGCAGCAGCCGCGCGGTGCGCGCCTCGAAGGCCAGGCACAGGCCCAGCGCGGTGCACGCCAGCCCCGCCGCCAACCCCCACCAGACACCGTGCGGGCCCCAGCCGAAGGGGAAGGCCAGCAGCCAGGCCAGCGGCACGCCCGCCAGCCAGTAGCCGGCCAGGCCCACCAGGAAGGTGGTGCGGGCATCCTTGAGGCCGCGGATGGCGCCCATGGCGATGCTCTGCAGGCCGTCGAACAGCTCGAACCAGGCGGCGATCGCCAGCAGGCTCACGGCCAGTTGCACCACCGCCTGGTTGGCCGGTTGCTCGAGGTCCAGGAACAGGCCGATGACCTGGCGCGGCGCCAGCCAGAACAGCAGGGCGAAGGCGAACATGCACAGCGCGCCGAAGCCGATGCCCACCCGCCCGGCGCGGCGCGCCTCGTGCAAGCGGCCGGCGCCGTAGTGCTGGCCGATGCGGAAGGTCACCGCGTAGGAAATCCCCACCGGCACCATGAAGGCCAGGTACACCGACTGGATGGCGATCTGGTGCGCGGCCAGCGCCGTGGTGCCGATGGCGCCCATGCACAGGGTGGCCACGGCGAACATGCCCGACTCCACCGCGTAGGTGCCGCCGATCGGCAGGCCCAGGCGCAGCGTCTCGGCGATCTCCCGGCGCTGTGGCCGGCCCAGGCCGCGCAGCAGTGGGTAGCCGGCGTAGGCCGGGTGCCAGCGCAGGTACAGCGCGAGGATCAGCGGCAGCAGGTTCATGACGATGGCGGTGACCAGGCCGATGCCGGCCAGGCCCAGGCGCGGCAGGCCGAACCAGCCGTCGAGGAAGGCATAGTTCAGGCCCAGGTTGGCCAGCGCGCCGAGCGCGCTGATGGCCATCACCGGGCCGGGGCGCTCGATGGCGCTGGTGAAACCGCGCAGCACCATGAAGGCCAGGTAGCCGGGCAGGGCGAAGAGAATGCTGTGCAGAAAACTCATGGTGCCGTGCACCGTCGCCGGCGCCTGGCCGAGGATCAGCAGCAGTGGCTCCAGGTTCCACAGCAGGGCGCCGGCGAGCAGCGCCAGGCCCAGGCCGACCCACAGCCCCGCCTGGGTGACGGCGGCTGTGCCGGCGCGGTCGCGCGCGCCATGGCGGATCGCCACCAGGTTGCCGGTGGCCGCCACCACGCCGCTGCACACGGTGGAGACGAAGGCGTAGGTGGAGGCGCCCAGGCCCCCGGCGGCCAGGGCGTCGGGGCCGAGCTTGCCCATCATCAGGGTGTCGGTGAAGACCATGGCGACATAGGCCAGTTGGGCGGCGATCAGCGGCCCGGCCAGGCGCAGGATGGCCTGCAGTTCGGTGCGGTAGGGGGTGGGCATGGCATGAGTCTGGTTTGGGCGGCGCCTGGCGTCTCCCGGGTTCATCGATTCGCCCATTCTGGTGGGCCGCCCGGCCTTCCCACAAAAGGAAAAAAGCGATGCAATGCATGAGTCAGACTCATGCCTGAAGGCCCGCCATGCCCCGTCGCCTGCCCCCGCTCTATGCCCTGCGCGCCTTCGAGGCGGCCGCCCGGCACGCCTCCTTCACCCGCGCCGCCGAGGAACTGGCCATCACCCAGAGCGCGGTGAGCCGCCACGTGCGCACCCTGGAGGAGCACTTCGACTGCCAGTTGTTCCAGCGCCAGGGCCGCCAGCTGCGCCTGACCGAGCCGGCGCGCCTGCTGTTGCCGGGCTTGCGCGATGGCTTCGACGCCCTGGAGCGCGCCTGCGCAAGCCTGCACAGCGACGAGGACGTGCTGCGCCTGAAGGCGCCCTCGACCCTGACCATGCGCTGGCTGCTGCCGCGCCTGAGCATCTTCCGCATGGCCAACAGCGATATCGAGGTGCAGCTGACCAGCGCCTGGATGGACGTCGACGAGGTGGACTTCGCCCGCGAGCCCTTCGACTGCGCGGTGCTGCTCGGCGCCGGGCGCTTCCCGGCGGAATGGGAGAGCTGCCTGCTGTTCCCCGAGTGGCTGATCCCGGTCGGCGCCCCGCAATTGCTCGACGATGGCCCCTGGGACGTCGAGCGGCTGGCCGCCGCGGAGCTGCTGCACCCCACGCCGGACCGCCGCGACTGGCGCCGCTGGCTGCAGCGCGTGGGCCTGGAGGAGCAGGTGTCGCTCAAGGGCGGCCAGGTGTTCGACACCCTGGAGCTGGGCATAGTCGCGGCCACCCGCGGCTACGGCCTGTCCATCGGCGACCTGGTGATGGTCGCCGAGGACGCCGCCGCCGGCCGCCTGGCCCTGCCCTGGCCCTGTGCGGTGGCCAGCGGCGAGAGCTACTACCTGGTCTGGCCCAAGGCGCGGCGGCAGCAGGAGCGCCTGCGTCGTCTGAGGGATTTTCTTCTGGCCGAAGTCAGCGCAATGCGACTGCCGCAGGTTGAAATTCTGGAGTAGGTTGTAGGGCGTTTCCGCGGCCCCTGCGACTGGAGCGCGCATGCGACGCCCGACCGTCTGTCTGGCCCTTTGCCCCCTTGCTACGGTCGTGGCGGAGGGGAAACGCCCGGCCATCAACGATGGGCCAAAGCCCGTGTCGCCGCGCCTTCCCCGCCATTCGCAACCGGGGGGAACATTCGATGAAAACCTATGGACTACTGTTCGGCATCCTGCTGCTCGGCGGCCTGGCCAACGACGCCGTGGCCGCCACCGAGCTCAAGCACTGGCCGGAGTCCGCGGCGAAGCAGCTCGACGCGCTGATCGCGGCCAACGCCAACAAGGGCGCCTACGCCGTCTTCGACATGGACAACACCAGCTACCGCTACGACGTCGCCGAGGCGTTGCTGCCGTACCTGGAGAACAAGGGCGTGCTGACCCGCGACAAGCTCGACCCTTCGCTGAAGCTGATCCCCTTCAAGGACCTCAAGGGCAAGAAGGAGAGCCTCAACAGCTACTACACGCGGCTCTGCGAATTCGACCACCGCGTCTGCTACCCCTGGGCCGCACAGGCGCTTTCCGGCCTGACCCTGCGCGAACTCAAGGGCCACCTCGACGCCATGATGGCGAGCGGCAAGCCGGTCAAGAGCGACTACTACGACGGCGACACCCTGCGCACCGTCGAGGTGCAGCCGCCGCAGCTGTTCACCGGCCAGCAGGAACTGTTCAAGCGGATGATGGAGAACGGCATCGAGGTGTACATCCTCACCGCCTCCCACGAGGAACTGGTGCGCATGGTCGCCAGCGACCCGAAGTACGGCTACAACGTCAAGCCGGAGAACGTCATCGGCGTCAGCACCCTGCTCAAGGACCGCAAGACCGGCGCAGTGACCACCGCGCGCCGGCAGATCAGCGAAGGCAAGTACGATCCCGAGGCCAACCTGGACCTCGAATTCACCCCCTACCTGTGGACCCCGGGCACCTGGATGGCCGGCAAGACGGCGGCCATCCAGACCTACATCGACCCGTGGAAGAAGCCCATCCTGGTCGGCGGCGACTCGCCCAGCAATGACGGCCACATGCTGTTCCACAGCACGGCGGACGACGGCATGCGCCTGTGGGTGAACCGCAAGGCCAAGTACATGGACC
Source organism: Pseudomonas sp. AAC (assembly GCF_000725445.1). NCBI lineage: Bacteria > Pseudomonadati > Pseudomonadota > Gammaproteobacteria > Pseudomonadales > Pseudomonadaceae > Pseudomonas > Pseudomonas sp. AAC. The sequence goes on from NZ_KL647095.1 coordinate 84,645, forward strand.
AGCTCGAAGGCATGATCAAGAAGAACGCCGAGGCCCAGGCCAAGCTGGGGCAGCCGGTGCGCGCCGACAAGAACTGGCTGGTGGTCACGCCCGAGGAGATTCTCTGAGCCGGCGGCGGGCGGCGCCCCCTGCGCTGCCCGCCGCTTCCAGGCATGCCCTGTCGCTCCTGGCCAAGTCCTGGCGCGCAGGCAACGCCCGAGGTCGCGTTCATCGCAGGACTGCAACACGGCTTTGCTAGGGTGAATGCTGGACTAGTCCAGGGAGCGGCCCGCGCCGGGTCCTTCCACCCACAAGATCACCTCGGGGGAAACCAGATGAAACCCATGCGCACCCTGCTCGCCGCGCTGCTGCTCGGCGGCCTGGCCAGCAGCGTCTTCGCCGCCACCGAACTCAAGCACTGGCCGGAACCGGCCGCCAAGCAGCTGGACGCCCTGATCGCGGCCAACGCCAACAAGGGCGCCTTCGCCGTCTTCGACATGGACAACACCAGCTACCGCTACGACCTGGAAGAGTCGCTGCTGCCCTTCCTGGAAATGAAAGGCGTGCTGACCCGCGAGAAGCTGGACCCTTCGCTGAAGCTGATCCCCTTCAAGGACGTGGGCGGCCGCAAGGAAAGCCTGAACAGCTACTACTACCGCCTCTGCGAGGTCGACGACCTGGTCTGCTACCCCTGGGTCGCCCAGGTGTTCTCCGGATTCACCCTCAAGGAACTCAAGGGCTACGTCGACGAGCTGATGGCCTATGGCAAGCCGATCCCCAGCACCTACTACGAGGGTGACGCGGTCAAGACCATCGAGATCAACCCGCCGAAGGTCTTCACCGGCCAGCAGGAGCTGTACAACAAGCTGATGGAGAACGGCATCGAGGTCTACGTGATGACCGCCGCCCACGAGGAACTGGTGCGCATGGTCGCCAGCGATCCGAAGTACGGCTACAACGTGAAGCCGCAGAACGTCATCGGCGTCACCACCCTGCTCAAGGACCGCAAGACCGGCGCGCTGACCACCGCGCGCAAGCAGATCGGCGAGGGCAAATACGATCCCAAGGCCAATATGGACCTGGAGATCACCCCCTATCTGTGGACCCCGGCGACCTGGATGGCCGGCAAGCAGGCCGCCATCCTCACCTACATCGACCAGTGGAAGCGGCCCATCCTGGTCGGCGGCGACACCCCCAGCAGCGACGGCTACATGCTGTTCAACGGCACCGCCGAGAACGGCGTCCACCTGTGGATAAACCGCAAGGCCAAGTACATGGACCAGCTCGACGGCATGATCAAAAAGAACGCCGAGGCCCAAGCCAAGCTGGGGCAGCCGGTCACCGCGGACAAGAACTGGGTGATAGTGACGCCGGAGCAGATCCAGTAGCGCGGGCTCGGCCGGCCCCGGCTCAGCGCCGGGGCTCGGCCAACTGGTGCAGGCCGTGCTCCAGGCTGGCGGCGGACAGCTCGCCCATGTGGCTGTGGCGCAGGCGGCCGTCGGCGGCGTAGAAGAAGGTGGTCGGCATGCCGTAGGCGCCGGTGGCCTGGCCGAGCTGGTTGCCGAGGTCGAGCAGGACTTCCCTGGGCTTCAGGTTCTGGCTGGCGAGGAAGCTGGCGATGGCTTCGGCCGGTTCGCCCTGGTTGACCAGTACGAAGCGCACGTCCGGGCGCGCCTGCTGGGCGGCTTCCAGCACCGGCATCTCGCGGCGGCAGGGCGGGCACCAGGTGGCCCAGAGGTTGACCACCAGCGGGCGGCCGTCCAGTTGGCCGAGGCTCACCGGGCGGCCCTGCAGGTCGCTTAGCGCCAGGGCCGGCAGTTGCTGGCCGCGGTCCAGGGCGGAGACCACCGCCTTGCCGCCACCCCAGACGCAGATACCAGCCGCCAGGGCGATGGCCAGCGGCCGGCGCAGGCTGTTGCGGCGCCAGGCCAGCCAGGCGCCGAGCAGGGCCGCGGCGAGGGCGCCTGGCCAGGCGAGGAAACCGCCGTCGCGGATGTCCAGCATGCTCCAGGGGGCCGCTGCGTATTGCCCGGCGTAGCGCGCGACGAAGGCCAGGCGCGCCACCAGCAGGCCGGCCAGGAGCATGGCGAACAGCGCGCCCTCGGGGTTGCTGCCGCGCCTGCGTCCGGCCAGCCAGCCGCCCAGCAGCGCGGCGAGGAAGCCCAGGTAGAGCAGGGCCTGGGGCATGGGAATGGCGAGCGGGCCGAGGATCAGGCTGGTCATGACGGTCTCCGGAAGGCAGGCCGCGAGTATCGCAGCCCCGTGCCGGTGGGCGGGAGCAGTGCTGTGGATAAATGTTTCGATTGTGCCTTGTCGCCCGGCACGGTATTTCCCTGTAGGAGCGCGCCCTGCGCGCGAATCGCGGGCAGGGCCCGCTACCCCCGCCGGCAAACCACCCCGTAGGATGGTGTTGAGCGAAGCGATACCCATCACCGCGGCAGCATGGGTTTCGCAGGCTCAATCCATCCGTTGAGACGCACCTTGGTGCAGCCGGCAAGACAGCCACTCCTACGACCGTGCCTCCCCAACACCGTCGCCCAGGCGCTATGCCCCTTCACGCCAGGACGACATCCTCCCCGGCCTCGGCGTGCAGTTCCTCCACCAGCCGTGTGGCGCAGGCGCCGACCTTGCGCACGGCTTCTTCGATACGTGGCAGGTCGCGGTTGGAGTAGTTCATGCGCAGGCAATTGCGGTACTTGCCGGCGGCCGAGAAGATGCTGCCGGCCGCCACCTGCACGCGCTCGGCCTGCAGTTCGCGGTTCAGCCGCACGCTGTCGAACTGCGGGTGCAGCTCCACCCAGAGCATGAAGCCGCCCTGCGGCCGGGTGGCGCGGGTGCCTTCGGGGAAGTAGCGGGCGATCCAGTCGGTCATCAGGTCGCGGTGGCGCTGGTACTGGGCGCGCATGCGGCGGATGTGCGGTTCGTAGTGGCCGCCGCCGACGAATTCGGCCAGGGCCATCTGCGGCTGCGGCGCGCAGGTGCCGCTGGCGATGTACTTGAGGTGGAGGATGCGGTCCAGGTAGCGCCCCGGCACCACCCAGCCGGTGCGCAGGCCCGGCGCTACGGTCTTGGAGAAGGAGCTGGCCAGCAGTACGCGGTCGTCGCTGTCGAAGGACTTGATGCTGCGCGGCCGTGGGTAGGCATAGGCCAGCTCGCCGTAGACGTCGTCTTCCAGGATGGGCACGTCGTAGCGCTGGGCCAGGCTGAGCAGGGCGCGCTTGCGCGCGTCGGGCATGATGTAGCCCAGCGGGTTGTTGCAGTTGGGGGTGAGCAGGATCAGCTTCACCGGCCATTGCTCCATGGCCAGTTCCAGGGCCTCCAGGCTCACCCCGTTGGTCGGGTCGGTGGGGATTTCCAGGGCCTTCAGGCCTTGGGCCTTGAGCGTCTGCATGGCGCCATGGAAGCTCGGCGAATCGATGGCGACGATGTCGCCCGGCTGGCAGATGGCGCGCAGGGTGATGGCCAGGGCCTCCTGGCAGCCGGTGGTGATGATCGTTTCGCTGGGCGGCACCTGGCAGCCGGAGTCCAGCATCAGCCGGGAAATCTGTTCGCGCAGCGCCAGCGAGCCCTGCAGGCCTTCGTAGCCCAGGGCCTGCAGGTCGGTGCGCCGCGCGGCGTTGGCCATGGCGCGCTGCAGCGGCTTGAGCGAGGGACTGGCGATGTCCGGGGTGCCGCGGCCGAGCTGGACGAAGTCGCCGCCGGGGGCGTGGCGCACCTGCTCCAGCACCTGGTCCCACTGCGATACGTCCACCGGCCGTTGCGCCGGCCGGGTCATCGCCGGCATGGCCGGCTGCGGGCGCCGTTCGGGGACGAAGAAGCCGGACTTGGGCCTCGGCTCGACCAGCCCGGCATCCTCCAGCACCCGGTAGGCCTGCTGCACGGTGCTGATGCTGACGCCGTGCTCCTCGCTCAGTGAGCGCACCGAGGGCAGGCGGTCGCCGGGGCGGTACAGCCCCTGCTCGATGCGCTCGCCGAGGGTGGCGGCCAGTTGTGCGTAGCGTTTCATGACAGATGCCCCGTGCCGCATCGTGGCGGCAAAGACCAGTACAGATCGGGCAAAAGTACGCCATTCAGTTGGTTTTTTCCGCTGTCTGTATGGAAAAAATTCCATTTCTTTGAATCTGTAATGCAGTCTGTCCTTTCGTCACTCTATCCACAGGCTCGGAGGAGGAGTGACGACATGAACGGCATGACAGACGTGCGCTTGACCTTGTATCAGCGCGAACTGCTCGGCATCGACGACGGCAGCCTGGCTCCGCGCGGCCCGGCGGAAAGCCGCTGGCGCCAGTTCTGGCGGCGGGTGCGCACGCGCAGGCAACTATTGGAGCTCGGCGACGAGCAGCTGCGTGACATCGGCATTTCCCGCGAGCAGGCGCGCATCGAGGCGCTGCGGCCGTTCTGGCGCTGCTGAGGCTCAGTGACCGGCGCGGTATTGCAGGGCCTCGGCCAGGTGCGAGCGGGCGATGCGTTCGGCGCCTTCCAGGTCGGCCAGGGTGCGGGCGACCTTGAGGATGCGGTGCAGGGCGCGCAGGGACAGGTCCAGGCGCTCGCCGGCGGTTTCCAGCCAGGCCTGGTCCTGATCGTCCAGTGCGCAGTTTTGGTGCATCGACTTGAGGTCGAGAACGGCGTTCGCGCAACCCTGCCGCGCCAGTTGCCGCTCGCGGGCGCTGGCCACCTGCGCGGCGACCTCGGCGCTGCCCAGGCTGCCACTCTGAGGGACGAGGCGCGTGGTCTCGCGGCCAACGGTCAGGTGCAGGTCGATGCGGTCCAGCAGCGGGCCGGAGAGCTTGGCGCGGTAGCGCTGGATCTGCTCCGGGGTGCAACGGCAGCGGCCGCTGGGGTCGCCCAGGTAGCCGCAGGGGCAGGGGTTCATCGCCGCCACCAGTTGGAAGCGCGCCGGGAAGCGCACCCGGCCGTTGGCCCGGGCGATCACGATTTCTCCCCCTTCCAGGGGCTCGCGAAGCACTTCCAGGACCTTGCGATCGAACTCCGGCAGCTCGTCGAGGAACAGCACGCCTTCGTGGGCCAGGGTGATCTCCCCGGGTTGCGGCCGGCTGCCGCCGCCCACCAGCGCGGCAGCCGAGGCGCTGTGGTGCGGCTGGCGGAACGGGCGCTGCGGCCAGTGCGTCAGCGGCCCGCGCCCGGACACGGAGTGGATGGCCGCCACCTGCAGCGCCTCGTCTTCGCTCAGCGGCGGCAGCAGCCCCGGCAGGCGGCTGGCCAGCAGCGTCTTGCCGGTGCCCGGCGGACCGCTCAGCAGCAGGTTGTGCGACCCGGCCGCGGCCACCAGCAGGGCGCGCTTGGCCGCGGCCTGGCCCTGGACCTCGGCGAGGTCGGGGTAGGGCGGGGTTTCCCGCAGCAGGCCGCGGGCCTGGTAGGGCGCCAGGGGCGTCTGGCCGGTCAGGTGCGCGGCCAGTTCCAGCAGGTGGCCGACGGCGTAGACGGTCAGGCCGCTGGCCAGGCTTGCTTCCTCGGCATTCTCCTTCGGCACCACCAGGGCGCGGCCGGCGGCGCGTGCCGCCAGGGCGGCCGGTAGCACGCCCTGCACCGGGCGCAGGGCGCCGGACAGGGCCAGTTCACCGAGGCATTCGAGGCCGTCCAGGCTGGCGCCGGCCAACTGGCCGTTGGCGGCGAGCAGGCCCAAGGCGATGGCCAGGTCGAAGCGTCCGCCGTCCTTGGGCAGGTCGGCCGGGGCGAGGTTGAGGGTGATGCGTCGGGCGGGGAATTCGAAGCCGGAATTGAGGATGGCGCTGCGCACGCGGTCCTTGCTTTCCTTGACCGCGGTTTCCGGCAGGCCGACCAGGGTCAGCGACGGCAGGCCGTTAGCCAGGTGCGCCTCGACGGTGACGCCGGGAGCCTCGACGCCGACCTGGGCGCGGCTGTGGACGATGGCCAGGGACATGGATGGGGCAGCCTCTTCCCTCACAAACCGCCAGTCTAGGAGGTCAGGGAAGCCGGGACCATGCTGGAGGCCGCTGTAATGCTGCCGATGTCCTGTGGGAAGTTTCTTGTTGGCCCGGGTTGGTGAACACGAACGGGAAAAAGGCGGGAGAGGAATCGCTTTCTCCTTTCCCAACCCCTGCGGCTTATTCGGTCCCGGCGGGCGGCGTGAGCCTGGCTTCCAGTTCGGCGACCTTGGCCTCCAGCGCCTCCAGGCGGGCGCGGGTACGGGCGAGCACCACCATCTGGCTGTCGAACTCGTCGCGGCTGACCAGGTCGAGCTTGCCGAAGGCGCTCTGCAGCAGGACCTTGAACTGCGCCTCCAGCTCGGCGCGGGGCAGCGGCGATTCACCGCCGAAGAGGCGGCTGGCCTGTTGGCCGAGGGCGTCGAGGAAGGCTTTGGGCGGCAGCATGGCGAGGGTTTCCGGTTGGGACTGGGTGGGGAGTCTATCACGCTGCCCGGTGCTGCTGGCGCGGACCGGGCAGCCGCCGCGAGTGCCCCGCGCTAGCGCGGGGGATCGGCCTGGGCCGTGGACAGGTCCGCGAAGACCTCGGCGAACATGGGCGCCAGGAGCCGGCTGCCCGCCGCGTTCAGGTGGTTGTCGTCGGCGTAGTAGGCCTGCCCTTCCCGGCCGCCGTAGCATTGCCCTTCGTCGCACAGGTAGGGAAGCGGATCGAGAATTTGCACGCCGCAGGCTTCCCGGGCGCGGTCCTGCACGCTCCAGACGAAGCCGTTGCGCGCCTCGTAGTCGGCCCGGCTGAGGGTGACTTGCGGCGCCTTCCCCTGGAGCATCTTCCGGCTCATCACATCCGGTACGTCGACGCGCATTTCCGGTATCGGCCGCACCAGGTAGACCGGGCGCTGCCGCGCCAGGGCGCAGGCGTGGTCGATGTAGAGCCGGGCGAACGCCTCGAGCCATTCGCTGCTGGGCTCGTCCACGGGCGAGCTGATGTAGGCCTGCGGCCGGTTCTTGCGGTTCTGGTCGATGCCGTTGTAGCCCAGCGGGTAGACGGAAGTGCGGGTGACGATGATCAGCGGCACCCGGCCGGGCGCGTCGCCGAGTTCGGCCGGCAACTGCCGGCGCAGGCGGTTGCAGGTGTCCTCCGGGTTGTCGCGCGGGTGTTCGCGGATGTGCAGCCCGGGAACCGGCAGGCAGGCTGGCGCGGCCCGCAGGTAGATGCCCTGGCCGGCGTCGGGCAGCGCGAGTTGCGCGGCGGTGACCACGGAGGCGGCATGGCTGTCGCCGATGAGCATGGCCTGGATGTCCGGCCCACCATACACGCAGCCCGCGCCCTTGCTCAGGCACTCCTCGTTGCGCGGCGTGCCCTGCAGGGCCTGTTCGCGCATCGCCAGGATGTCCGCGGGCATCCGTTGCGGAAAGCCTTTCGCCCTGACCACCACCTGCGCCAGGTAGCCGGCGAGGATCATCAGGCCGGCCAGTCCGGCCACGGCGAACGCCCGCCTGCCCGTGCCCAGCCGGCGCCGCGTCGGCTGTTCCACCAGTCGGTAGGAAAGCTCGCCCAGTATCAGCGTCAGCAACAGGGCTGCGGCGATCCACAGGGGCGCTTGCCGGTGGCCGGCATGGAACAGCCAGGCCACCAGCGGCCAGTGCCACAGGTACAGGGAGTAGGAGCGCGTGCCCAGCCACTGGACGGCGCCATGGGTGCACCACGGCGAGGTTTCCCGCCGGGCCGCCAGCACCATGGCGGTTCCCAGGGTCGGCAGCAGCGCCAGTGCGCCGGGCCAGGCGGCGGATTCGTCGAGCAGGAACACCGACGCGCCTATCAGCGCCAGGCCGCCGGCTTCCAGCAGGCGCCGCGCCGTCGCCGGAAGCCCGAGGTTCGAGCAGAGCAGGAAGCACAACCCGCCCAGGAGCATTTCCCAGGCGCGGGCGGGCAGGAGGTAGAAAGCCTTTTGCGGATGGCTGGCGGTCAGCGCGATGCACAGCGCCAGCGAGCAGGAGAACAGCGCCAGGTGCACGCCCACGAGCGTGCCGCGCCGGGGCAACAGCTTCCAGGCGAGGGCGAGGATGAGTGGCAACGCCAGGTAGAACTGCCATTCGACGGACAGCGACCAGGTGTGCAGCAGCCATTTCGCCTGGCTGGCGCTGTCGAAGTAGCCGGCTTCCTTCAGATACAGGTGATTGGACAGGAAGGCCAGGGACTGTCGGGCGTGCCGGCCGAGGGTCTTGTAGTCGTTCGGCGCCAGCAGCAGCCAGCCGATGGCCAGCACGACCGCGCAGACCACCAGCAACGCCGGAAGGATACGCCTGGCCCGGGCCCAGTAGAACGCCAGGATGGAGAAGTCGCCACGCTGCAGGCCGGTGCCGATGATTCCCGCCATGAGGTAGCCGGAGAGCACGAAGAACACGTCCACGCCGGCGAATCCGCCGGCCAGTCCGCCGACGTCGAAGTGATAGAGGATGACCGCGACCACCGCCAGGGCGCGCAGGCCGTTGATGTCCTGCCTGAAGTGGTTGGCGGGCGTGGGGGTCGCCTGGCCGGGCCAGGCGCGGCGGCTGGGAAGAAGGCTCATCGCTGGTTTTCCGCAAATCGGCGAAAGATAGGTCTTTCGACTCCTGCGGCGACGCCCGCTCGGATACTGAGGAACTTGCCTTCAGGCTTTCGGAAAATCCCTTCGGATAGATGGCCCTGGTCCAGTGCTGGTCGAGCCTCTTCCCTATGGCGCCGCCCGGATGACCCTGGTCGGCCCCCGCGTTGGCCGGAAAAAGCAGGGCGCTGCACAATTTTTGCGCAGGCATGGCGGCAGGACTGCCCGCTTCTGGTGCGCGACATGGCACCCGGCCATCGCCCGGCGCCCGGTGTTTTTCGCTAAGCGGCTGAATCGCCGGGCTTTTCGCCGAGCTGGCAAGCTTCCTGCTTTGGGGCTGGCATAGCGTGCACCGATGCAGGTCCGGTGCGGCTGGCGGAGCTGACGAGCGCTTCGCGGGAAGCGGCTGGAGGAGTCGGAGTGCTGAGGTAGGGCGGCCGGCGCGTTACAAAGCCAGACACTGCGCTTAGACTTGTCCCCGGGTTCGTTTTCCTGGGGCGAGTCCACCAAAACACGGGAGAGAGTTTCATGAAGCTAGTCACAGCCATCATCAAGCCGTTCAAGCTCGACGACGTGCGCGAGTCGCTGTCCGAGATCGGCGTGCAGGGCATCACTGTGACCGAAGTCAAGGGCTTCGGCCGGCAGAAGGGGCACACCGAGCTGTACCGTGGTGCGGAGTACGTCGTCGACTTCCTGCCCAAGGTGAAGATCGACGTGGCCATCGCCGACGACCAGCTGGACCGCGTCATCGAAGCCATCACCAAGGCCGCCAACACCGGCAAGATCGGCGACGGCAAGATTTTCGTCGTGAATCTGGAACAGGCGATCCGCATCCGTACCGGCGAGACCGGTACCGACGCCATCTAAGCCAACCGAACCCCACCGCCCCAGGAGAAACAACAATGACTCTGCGCAAGTTCGCAGGGCTAGGAGCCCTTTTGTCCCTCGCAATGCCTGGCCTGGCCATGGCGGACGAAGCGGCGGCCCCGGTCCTGAACAGTGGCGACACCGCCTGGATGCTGATTTCCAGCGCCCTGGTGCTGATGATGACCATCCCCGGCCTGGCCCTGTTCTACGGCGGCATGGTGCGTGCCAAGAACGTCCTGTCGATCATGATGCAGTGCTTCGCCATCACCGCGCTGATCAGCATCCTGTGGGTCGTCTACGGCTACAGCCTGGCCTTCGACACCGTCGGCATGGAGAAGGGCGTGATCAACTTCGCCTCCTTCGTCGGCGGCTTCGACAAGGCCTTCCTCAGCGGCCTGACCAGCACCGGCCTGACCTCCGCCGCGGCGCTGTTCCCGGAAAGCGTCTTCGTGATGTTCCAGATGACCTTCGCGATCATCACCCCGGCGCTGATCGTCGGCGCCTTCGCCGAGCGCATGAAGTTCTCCGCGCTGCTGATCTTCACCGGCCTGTGGTTCACCCTGGTCTACGCCCCCATCGCGCACATGGTCTGGAGCGGCGACGGCGGCCTGCTGTGGGACTGGGGCGTGCTGGACTTCGCCGGCGGCACCGTGGTGCACATCAACGCCGGTGTGGCCGGCCTGGTGGCCTGCCTGGTGATGGGCAAGCGCAAGGGCTACCCGACCGCCGCCATGGCCCCGCACAACCTGGGCTACACCCTGGTCGGCGCGGCCCTGCTGTGGATCGGCTGGTTCGGCTTTAACGCCGGTTCCGCCGCCGCCGCCAACGGCACCGCCGGCATGGCCATGCTGGTGACCCAGATCGCCACCGCCGCCGCCGCCCTGGGCTGGATGTTCGCCGAGTGGATCACCCACGGCAAGCCGAGCGCCCTGGGCATCGCTTCGGGCGTGGTCGCCGGCCTCGTGGCCGTCACCCCGGCCGCCGGCACCTGCGGCCCGATGGGCGCCATCATCCTCGGCCTGGCCGCCGGCGTGATCTGCTTCTTCGCCGCCACCACCCTCAAGCGCGCCATCGGCTACGACGACTCCCTGGACGCCTTCGGCGTGCATGCCGTCGGCGGCATCGTCGGCGCCCTGCTGACCGGCGTGTTCGCAGCGCCGGCCCTGGGTGGCTTCGGCACCGTCACCGATATCGGCGCCCAGCTGTTCATCCAGTTCAAGGGCGTGGCCTTCACCATCGTCTACACCGGGATCGTCAGCTTCGTGATCCTCAAGGTGCTGGATCTGGTCATCGGCCTGCGCGTCACCGAAGAAGAAGAAACCGTGGGCCTGGACCTGGCCCTGCACAACGAGCGCGGCTACAACCTGTAAGGTTCGCGCGAGTTCGACGAAGGGCGCCTACGGGCGCCCTTTGTTTTTTTCTGCGCTTCGCTAGAATGCGCCCGCATCGGTAGCCAATCGGAGGCCTCGCCATGTGGCAGCAGACCCTGATCACCCTGCGCCCGCGGTCGCGCGGTTTCCACCTGGTCACCGACGAGGTGCTGGCGGCATTGCCGGACCTGGCGCGCTGCCGGGTCGGCCTGCTGCACCTGCTGTTGCAGCACACCTCGGCGTCGCTGACGCTGAACGAGAATGCCGACCCCTCGGTACGGCGGGACTTCGAGCGATTCTTCAATCGCCTGGTGCCGCAGGACGAGGGTGGCTACGAGCACGATTACGAAGGGCCGGACGACTTGCCCGCGCACTTCAAGGCCAGCCTGCTGGGCTGCCAGCTGACCCTGCCGGTCAGTGCCGGGCGCCTGGCGCTGGGCACCTGGCAGGGCATCTACCTGGGCGAACACCGCGATCACGGCGGGCCGCGCAAGGTGCTGGCGACTCTGCAGGGCGAGGCTCTGTGAATTTTTTCCGGCAGCGTTCGTCAAAGCGCGCGGCTGGGCTATAACTAACCTGCTTTGCAGCACCACGAGGTTGAGCGATGAGCGACGAAGAACTTGAACAAGACGAGCTGGAAGGTGCCGACGAGGACGACGGCGAAGAGCTGGCCGCGGCTGACGATGGCGACGCCGATGGCGAAGCCGACGAGGCCCCGGCTTCCTCTGGTGGCGGCAAGAAAGCCAAGGCAGCCGTAGAGGAAGAGGAACTGCCCTCGGTGGAGGCCAAGCAGAAGGAGCGCGACGCCCTGGCCAGGGCCATGGAAGAGTTCCTCTCCCGTGGCGGCAAGGTCCAGGAGATCGAGCCCAACGTGGTCGCCGATCCGCCGAAGAAGCCGGACAGCAAATACGGCAGCCGCCCCATCTAAGGGCGACGTCGTGAAAAGGCCCGCCCTCCCCGGAAGGGGAGCGGCGGGCTTTTTCTTTGTGGTGGCCCGTGGGCGCAGTGCTCTTCGTAGGATGGGTTGAGCCTTGCGAAACCCATGCGGTCGGGGTGATGGGTATCGCTTCGCTCAACGCCATCCTACGGGTCTTGTGTTTGCCGGAGGGCGTAGGAGCGGACCTTGTCCGCGATAGCCGGAGGTATCGGCGCGGATCGCGGATGAGATCCGCTACGCTGCCCCAGCCGCGCCGCTCCCCTGTAGGAGCGCGCCCTACGATGAACCATCGGCGCTCCCTCGAGGAGCGTTTCGATTACAGCCGCGCCAGCACCCCGGGCAGTTCCGCGAGGCTGTGGATGATCGCGCTGGGCGCTTCCTCGCCCTCCCAGGCCTTGCGCGCCGGGTTGAACCAGATGGCCTGCAGGCCGGCGCGGCGGGCGCCGGCTATGTCGTCGCTGGGGTGGTCGCCGATGTGCACCGCCTGCTGCGGCTCAACGCCGGCGCGCTTGAGCGCTTCCTGGAAGGGCTTCGGGTCGGGCTTGCCGATGCCCAGCTCCTCGGCGCACAGGGCGAACTGGAAGTAGTCGGCCAGCCCCAGGCGGCGCACGTCGGCGTTGCCATTGGTGAGCACGCCGAGGATGAAGCGGTTGGCCAGGGCCTCCAGGGTCGGGTGCACCTCGGGGAACAGGCTGACCTGATGGCGCGCATGCAGGAAGACCTGGAAGCCGGCTTCGGCCAGGTCCGCCGCTTCCGCCTGTGGATAACCGGCGTCGAGCAGGGCGTGCAGGAGGATGCGCCGGCGCAGCTCGCTCAGGCGGTGTCTGAGCATTGGGTCCTGCTGCATCAGCCGCGCGCGGATCGCCCACAGGTGCTCGATGGGCACCGGGCCCAGTTGCGCGGCGTTCGCCGCCAGCCATTCGCGCAGGGTGGCCTCGGCGCTGTTCATCACCGGGGCGACGTCCCAGAGGGTGTCGTCGAGGTCGAAGGTGACCAGCCGGATGTTCATTCCTCGGCTCCTGTATCGGTATCGCGTTTGACGCGCCTGGCCCGCGGGTGGGCGTTGTCGTAGACCTTGGCCAGGTGCTGGAAGTCCAGGTGGGTGTAGATCTGCGTGGTGGCGATGTCGGCGTGGCCGAGCAGTTCCTGCACCGCGCGCAGGTCCTGGGAGGATTCCAGGATATGGCTGGCGAAGGAATGCCGCAGCATGTGCGGGTGCAGGTGCTGGCCGAGTTCGCGCACGCCGGCCTGACGCACCCGCAGCTGCACGGCGCGCGGCGTCAGGCGCTTGCCGCTGTGGCCGACGAACAGCGCGCGGTCGGCCGGGCGGACCATCTCGCGCAGCGGCAGCCAGTCCTCGATGGCCTTGCGCGCGGCGCGCCCCACCGGCAGTTCGCGGACCTTGTTGCCCTTGCCGAGCACCCGCACCAGGCCGGCGGACAGGTCCAGGCCGTCGAGGTCCAGGCCGACCAGCTCGGACAGGCGCAGGCCGGAGGAATAGAACAGCTCCAGCATGGCCTGGTCGCGGCGGGCGATGAAGTCGTCCTCCAGGGCGCCGTCGAGCAGTTGCCCGGCGCGGTCGGCGTCGAGGGTGCGCGGCAGCTTGCGCGCGGCCTTGGGCGCGGCCAGGCCGTCGGCGGGGTTGTGCCGGCAGCGGCCCTCGCGGATCAGGTACTGGTAGAGCCCGCGCACCGCCGAGAGCAGCCGCGCCAGGCTGCGGCTGGCCAGGCCCTGGGCGTGCAGGCGGGCGACCTGCGCGCGCAGCTCGCGCACCTGCAGGTCGGCCCAGTCGGCGATGCCGTTCTTCTCGCACAGCGCAACGACCTTGAGCAGGTCGCGCCGGTAGCCGGCGAGGGTATGCGCGGACACCTGGCGCTCGCTGCGCAGGTGTTCGAGGAAGGCATCGAGGTCGGCTACAAGCTTCAAGCTTCAAGCTCCAAGTGAAAAGCCCGGCTTCCACCGCGTTGCCTTGCTTGCGGCTTGAAACTCGAGGCTTGCCGCTGCCTGGCTAGCGTACCGACCGCAGCGGCGTGGAGAAGCGCGGCAGGACGCGGGCCAGGACCTCGGCCACGTAGCCGAGGAACAGGGTGCCGAGGGAGCTCTTGTAGTGCTGCGGGTCCGGGCTGCCGATGGCGAGCACGCCGTGCAGGCCCTGGAAGGTCAGCGAGACCACTGCCGCCGAGCCGACGCCGTCGCGTTCGGTTTCGCCGAACAGGAAGGCCAGCTCATGGGGGCGCAGCACGCCGCACACGGTCTTGCCGCCGGAAAGCAGCCCGCCGATGGCCTGGTGCGCCTCGGCGCTGCTCACCGAGCGGCCCACCGGCAGGTTGTTGTCGCTGAACAGGATCAGGCTGACGTAGGGCACCTGGAACTCGTGGCGCAGGCTGTCTTCCACGGTGCTGACCACGTCCTCCAGGCTGGTGGCGTCGAGCAGGTCGAGCACCAGGCGGCGGGTCTTGTCGAACAGCCGGTCGTTGTCGCGGGCCACGTCCATCAGCTGCGCCAGGCGGTGGCGCATCTCGATGTTGCGCTCGCGCAGCAGGCGCACCTGGCGTTCCACCAGCGAGACGGCGTTGCCGCTCTCGTGGGGGATGCGCATCTCCGGGATCAGCTCGTCGTGCTCGACGAAGAATTCGGGATGCTCGCGCAGGTACTCGGCGACCTGTTCGGCATCCAGCGGCGGGCGGTGTTCCGGGCTGTTCTCGGTCATGGGCGTCTCGGCTTGGCGTCTCGGGTTACAGGCGGACCTGGCCTTCGTACACCCGCACGGCGGGCCCGGTCATCATAACCGGCTGGCCGGGGCCTGCCCACTCGATGTTCAGGCGGCCGCCCGGCAGGTCGATCTGCACCGGCGAGCGCAGCCAGCCCTGGCGGATGCCGGCCACCGCGGCGGCGCAGGCGCCGGTGCCGCAGGCCAGGGTCTCGCCGACGCCGCGCTCCCACACGCGCAGGCGCGCATGGTTGGCGTCGAGCACCTGGAGGAAGCCGATGTTGGCCTTGGCCGGGAAGCGCGGGTGCACTTCCAGTTTCGGGCCGAGGGTGCGCACCGGGGCGCTGTCGACGTCGTCCACCCGCAACACGCCATGGGGGTTGCCCATGGAGACGGCGGCGAGTTCGACGCTCTGCCCGTCGACTTCCACGGCGTAGCTGGTGGCTTCGGAGTCGGCGACGAAGGGCACCTGTTCCGGCGCCAGGCGCGGCGCGCCCATGTCCACGGTGACCTGGCCGTCGTTGGCGACGCTGAGCTCGATGATGCCGCCCTTGGTCTCGACGCGGATGGTCTTCTTCATGGTCAGGCGCTTGTCCAGCACGAAGCGGGCGAAGCAGCGCGCGCCGTTGCCGCACTGTTCCACTTCGCTGCCGTCGGCGTTGAAGATGCGGTAGCGGAAGTCGACCTCGGGGCTGCCCGGCGGCTCGACGATCAGCAGCTGGTCGAAGCCGACGCCGGTGTTGCGGTCGCCCCAGCTCTTGACGTGGCGGGGCAGCACGTGGGCGTGCTGGCTGACCAGGTCGAGGACCATGAAGTCATTGCCCAGCCCGTGCATCTTGGTGAAGCGCAGTAGCATGGTTTCGGCCTCACTCCGGCAGCAGGCTTTCGCCGGCGTAAAGCTCCTGGACGGTCTCGCGGCGGCGCACCTCGAAGGCCCGCTCGCCATCCACCAGCACCTCGGCGGCGCGGCCGCGGGTGTTGTAGTTGGAACTCATGACGAAACCATAGGCGCCGGCCGAGCGGATCGCCAGCAGGTCGCCTTCTTCCAGGGCCAGCTCGCGGCCCTTGGCGAGGAAGTCGCCGGTCTCGCAGATGGGGCCGACCAGGTCGTAGGTACGTTTCTGGCCCGCGCGCGCGACGACCGGGGTGACCTCCATCCAGGCCTGGTACAGCGCCGGGCGGATCAGGTCGTTCATCGCCGCGTCGATGATGGCGAAGTCCTTGTGCGCGGTGTGCTTGAGGTACTCCACGCGGGTCAGCAGCAGGCCGGCGTTGGCCACGATGTAGCGGCCCGGCTCGAACACCAGGGTCAGCTGGCGGCTGCCCAGGCGCTCGCGGATGGCGCGGATGTAGTCGCTGGCCGGCGGCGGGGTTTCGTCGCGGTAGCGCACGCCGAGGCCGCCGCCCAGGTCCAGGTGGCGGATCAGGATGCCGCGCGCGGCCAGGCGATCGACCAGCGCCAGCAGGCGGTCGAGGGCGTCGAGGAAGGGCTCCAGCTGGGTCAGCTGCGAGCCGATGTGGCAGTCCACGCCTTTCACTTCCAGGTTCGGCAGCTCGGCGGCGCGGGCGTAGATGGCCTCGGCCTCGTCGATGTCGATGCCGAACTTGTTCTCTTTCAGCCCGGTGGAGATGTAGGGGTGGGTCTGGGCGTCCACGTCCGGGTTCACCCGCAGCGACACCGGCGCCTTCACGCCCAGTTCCGCGGCCACTTCCTGCAGGCGTTCCAGCTCCACGGCGGATTCGACGTTGAAGCAGTGCACGCCCACTTGCAGGGCGCGGCGCATGTCGTCGCGGCTCTTGCCGACGCCGGAGAACACCACCTTGGCCGGGTCGCCGCCGGCGGCCAGCACGCGTTCCAGCTCGCCGCGCGAGACGATGTCGAAGCCCGAGCCCAGGCGCGCCAGGACATTCAGCACGGCCAGGTTGGAGTTGGCCTTGACCGCGAAGCAGACCAGGTGCGGCAGGCCCTGCAGGGCGTCGGTGTAGGAACGGAACTGCTGCTCGATGTGAGCGCGCGAGTAGACGTAGGTGGGCGTGCCGAAGCGCTCGGCCAGCGCCGACAACGCCACGCCTTCCGCGAACAGTTGCCCGTCACGGACGTTGAATGCCTCCATGTGCTGCTCCCTTACAGACCGTAGCGGTCCTTGCTGTGCTTGCTTTGGGCTTGCTGGTCGTCCGGCAGGTACAGCGGGCCTTTCTGGCCGCAGCCGGCGAGCGCGGCGCTGAGCACGGCGAGCGCGACGAAGGGAAGAAGCAGTCGCTTCATGGCGGAATCCTTGTGATCAAAGCGTAATTGGACCGGAGTATACCGGCCCCCCGGCGCCTTGCCTATGCAAGCGGACTCCCGCCCGGCGGGGCTTCCAAAGGGGCTGGCGGGGGCCGCTCGCAGCAACGCGGTTTGCGATCAGCCCCCGCCAGCCCCTAGGATCTGACAGAAAAAACGGAGGATCCATGCAAGCCCCCGTCCCACTCGCCGGTTCCATTTCCATCTCCTACGTGCAGGGCCTGGTGGACCACCTCGAGCGTCGCGGCGTCGCGCCGCAACGGCTGCTGGCCGGCGTCCAGCTCGAGCCGTCGATCCTCGACCAGCGCGAGGCGCGCATCGCCGCCAGCGTCTATGTCGATCTGCTGGAGCTGGGCCTGGCGCTGAGCGGCGACGCCGACCTCGGCCTGCACCTGGGCGAGGCCGTGCGCCCCGGCCACTTCGGCGTGCTCGGCTACCTGCTGATGAGCTGCGCGACCCTCGGCGACGCCCTGCACCGCCAGGCGCGCTACGCCGAGCTGGTGGGCAGCCTGGGCCGCGTCGAGCTGGCCGACGAGCCGCCGCGCGCCGGCCACGAGCCGCTGGTGCGGCATAGCTGGGAGCCTTTGCTGCCACGCCAGCAGCGCCAACTGGCGGAAGAGACCCTGGCCTGCTGGCTACGCTTCGGCCACTGGATCAGCGGTTTGGAACAGGCGCCGGTGGAAGTGCGCTTCCGCCACCCGGCGCCGGCCGATACCACCGAGCACCGGCGCATCTTCCGCTGCCCGGTGCTGTTCGGCCAGGCGGACAACGCCCTGGTCTTCCCCCGGCGCCTGCTGGCGCTGCCCCTGGGCCAGGCCGACAGCCAGATCCAGCGCACCCTCGACGCCTACGCCGGGCGCCTGCTGGAGAGCATCCGCCGCGGCGAGGGCGTGCTCGAACGGGCACGCCAGTGCCTGGCCGAGCGCCTGCCGGAGCAGGCCGTGGACCTGGAGGCCCTGGCCCGCGAGCTGGCCCTGAGCCCGCGCACCCTGCAGCGCCGCCTGCGCGACAGCGGCCTGTCGTTCAGCCGCCTGGTGGACGAGACGCGCCAGCAACTGGTGCTGCACCACCTGCGCGACCCGGCGCTGGAGCTGGCCGACGTCGCCAGCCTGGTCGGCTTCAGCGAGACCGGCTCGCTGGCGCGGGCCTTCCGCCGCTGGACGGGGCAGAGTCTCGGGCAATACCGGCGTACACTGCAGCCTTTGGCAGATTCCTGAGGACAATGCATGAGCAGCATGAGCGAAGCCCGTTTCCACGACCTCGTCGACGAGGTGCAGGCCACGGTGGAAGACGCCTTCGATGACAGTGACCTGGACGTGGACCTGGAGAATTCCGGCGGCGTGCTGACCGTGCGCTTCGAGAACGGCAGCCAACTGATCCTCAGCCGCCAGCCGGCGCTGCGCCAGTTGTGGGTGGCGGCGCGCTCCGGCGGTTTCCACTTCGACTACGACGAGTCCGGCAGCCTGTGGCTGAGCGACAGCACCCGCGAGCCGCTGGGCGCGCTGCTCAACCGGGCGGCCCTGGAGCAGGCGGGCGCGGATGTCGAGTTCCCCGGCCTCTGAGGCGCCGATCCCCTCGCCCTGCTGCCGGCGCTGCTGCCTGGACGAGGGCGACGTCTGCCTGGGCTGCGGGCGCAGCCTGGCGGAGATTCTCGAATGGAACGAGGCCGACGGCATGCGCCGGCGGCAGATAGTCGAGGCCGCCCTGGCACGCCGCAAACCGCTGTGGCCGGGCCCCTGACCGGGTGGTCTTGCTTATTCGCGGTACTGTGTTAGTGTCCGCTGAAAACCCCGCCTTGGGCGGGGTTTTTCTTTTTTCGATCCACTGCCAAGGAGTCTGCCGGCCATCATGACCACCGCACCGTCCATCACCGTTACCCGTCTCGACCTGCAACGTCTGGAGCGCCTGCTCGACAGCCTGGAAGAGTACGGCCCCGCCGCCGAAGCGCTGGAAGCCGAGCTGTCCCGCGCCAACGTGGTCGGCCACGACGAGGTGCCGCCGGGCGTGGTGACCATGAACTCCACCGTGCGCTGCCGCGAGGAAAGCAGCGGCAAGGAGTACCTGCTGACCCTGGTCTACCCGGAGGACGCCGGCGGCGAAGGCAAGGTGTCCATCCTCGCGCCGGTGGGCACCGCGCTGCTGGGCCTGACCGTCGGCCAGAGCATCGACTGGCCGGCCCCGGGCGGCAAGACCCTCAAGCTGAGCCTGCTGGACATCACCTATCAACCAGAGGCCGCCGGCGACTACAACCGCTGAGCGTCCGTCACGATCTGCTGCGCACCGCCCGGGCCGGGCCTTAGGCCTCGGCCAGGGCCTGGTTCAGCGCGCTTTCCAGGCGCTGCTTGTAGCGCAGGTAATGGATGCTCTGCAGCGCCGACTCGGCGGCCACCGCCGACAGGTCCAGGTCGGTGATGTAGCAGGGGTAGCGCTCCTGCCCGCGGCGCTGGGCGAGGATGTGCCGGGCCACGGCCTGGAACAGCCCGGCGCCGTACTCCAGTTCGGAAAACTCGCGGTGGTTGCAGTACAGGGTGATGCGCGAACGCTGCCCCGCCCCCGGCTCGACGATCGCCTGGACGTTGTAGTAGGGCCGCTCCTGTGCGCTGGGCGGCGCCTGGCGGCGTTCCACCCGGCGAGCCCGTCCGCGGCCGGCCGGTAGCAATTCGTAATAAATGATTTCCTGCACCGGCTGCGCCTCGCCCAGCGGCAGCTGCGCGCTGCGCCGGTAGAGCATGGCCTGGAGGAAGCGCTGCAGCGGCACCAGCAGCGTCTGCTCGTCGTCGCAGGCCTGGCGGCCGTGCCACAGGGAGTTGCGTTCGTCCAGCAGGTAGAGCGTGGCCTGGCCTTCGTCCAGGCGGTAGAACACCTGCAGGCAGCCGGGGCGGCCGAGCGGCAGCAGCAGCGCCAGGTCCTCGCCTTCCAGGGCGTGGCGGTCCAGGTGCAGCGGGCTGTAGGCGCCCTGGCGTTCGCCCAGGTGTTCGAGCAGGGCCGGCAGGTCGGCCAGGCTCTGGTGGCTGACCTGGCCCGGCTGCAGGCGCAGCAGGTGGTACTGCTGGCGGATCTGCAGCAGGTAGCGCCCGCCGTTGCCGCTGGCCAGCTGGGCGTAGGCGTCCTGGAACAGTTCCTCGACGCGCTGGGCAATGGCCGCCGCGCGGTTGCGGCAGAAGCAGCGCACCAGCAGGCGCGGCGGCGCGGCGTCGGCGGGCAGGGCGTTGAGATAGTCGCGCAGGCAGTCGAGCAGCGCGCCGGGGCCGGCGTAGCGGCTGACCAGCAGTTCGTTCCAGCTGTTCAGGGTGACCTGGTCGAGGCTCAGCACCAGGTTGTCGCGCATGCCGGAGTAGCCCAGCGAGTCGGTGCGCCCGCTGGTCATGTGCAGGTTGGCCTGGCTGTGCTGGCGCAGCGGGTCGAGGCCGACGTTCACCAGGATCAGCACGCTGGCCGGGGCGCTGGGGCGCAGCAGGGCGCTTTCGGCCACTTCTTCCAGGGGCATGGGCATGGCTTGCTGCAGGCCGAGCAGCAGGTTGCCCAGCTCGTGTTCGCTCAGGTCGCTGTCGCAGGGCTGCAGCGACAGGCGGGTGCCGCCATCGATCACGCCGTTGCGGTGGCTCCAGGCCAGCAGCTCGATCAGCTCGCGGGCGCGCTTGAGCGGCGCGTAGTCGGCCAGCTCGGCGCCGGTCAGGTTGCCCGGGAACAGCGCCCAGGAACCGCCCTCGGCGGCGTTGCCGGCGGGCAGGCGGGCGAGGGTGAGGAGGTCTTCGCCCAGGTCCGGGGCGATGCCCGGGTTGATGTGCTCGACCTTGCCGGCCTTGCGTTCGAAGGCGGCGTACAGGCGCCGGCCGAGCACGCCCAGGTCGCGCGGGTCGATGTCGCTGGCGGCCTGCTGCTGGCGGGCGAAGCGCGAGAGGAAGCGGTAGCTGTAGGTCAGTTCGTTGACCAGGGCGCGGCGCTCCAGGGTGACCTGGCGCACCTTCCACTGGCTGCGCGCGTCGAGCAGGCCGAGCACGCGCCCGTCCCAGCCCCAGGCCGCGGTCAGGCGCTCCATCAGCAGGCGTTGCCAGCTCTTGCGGCCCTGCTGCGGGCGGCGGCTGAGCTTCTTGCCGACCTTCAGGTACAGGCAGCGGCGCACCAGCTCCAGGCGCTCCTGCTCGCCGCGCGCGATCAGGTATTCCTCCAGGCGCCGGTAAAGCAGGATGTACGGGTCCAGCTCGTCCAGTTCCAGGCGCCCGGCGTAGACCTCGGCCTTGAAGCGCAGGGCCAGGCAGGCGACCTGCGGGTGCTCGCTGGCGTAGACCTCGCTGAGCAGCAGCTTGAGCACCGCCTTGTAGGGCGAGGTGATGCCCTTGAACAACTGCCACATGCCCGAGCCGACGAACTCGCCGGGCGGGATGTGCGCCAGGTGGCCGAGGTCGAGGACTTCCTCGTGGCGGATGAAGCGCTTGCTCAGCAGTTGCTCGACGTAGTCGCGATAGCGCCCTTCCTCGTATTCCGGCACCAGCCACCACAGCGGCGTGCGCCCGCCGAGCCAGATGGCGGTGCGGTAGAACTCGTCGAGCAGCAGGTAGTGCTGGCTGGTGCCGCAGTCGTCGGAGGTCAGCCGGGCGTTGCGCGCGCCGCTGACGAAGCCGCGCGGGTCGATGAGGAAGCAGTGCACCTCGGCGCCCTGGCCCGCGGCCCAGCGCTCCAGCAGCTCGCACTTGCGCTGCAGCTCGGCCACCGCGCCGGGCGCGAGCCCCGGGGCGTGGCAGACCCACAGGTCGAGGTCGCTCCGCTCCTCCTGGGCCACCGTGCCCAGGCTGCCCATCAGGAACAGCCCGTGGATCGGCAGGTCGGCCTCGCCGCGGCGCGGCTTGTAGCTGAACGAGCGGGTCAGGCGCTGGGCTTCGGCCAGCAGCTCGTCGTCGGGGACGAAGCCGCACAGCCCCGCCGGGGTGGCGCCGGAGACGTAGCCGGGCAGCAGCGGGTGGTTGACGTCCAGCAGCAGCGGCAGCAGGCGCAGCACCAGTTGCTGGCGGCTCGACAGCGCGGCCGTGGCGCGCTCCAGGCGCCCCTGGTTGATCGCCAGGAAGCGCTTGCGCAGGCGCGCCAGGACCTTGCGGTCGATGCCGTCGTCGATGTCCGGACGAATCTCGTGGGTGAAGGTCATGGCCTGCCGCGGTCAGCTATCGGGCGGTTATGGCTGAGTGCCATTACCGCATGGACTGCACTGTATATCGACCGCGGCGGGGCTGTCCTTAAGGAAATGGGGCGGGCCGCCGATGGATGGCGGCCGCGGGGTTCAGGGCTTGAGGATGTTCAGCAGCACCTGGGCGTGTTCGGCGGCGTCCAGCCCCAGGCTGGTCAGGTAGCCGCCGTCGGGCTGGTCGATCAGGCCCTTGGCGTGCAACCGCCCGGCCGCTGCGACGGCCGTCGGGGCCGCGTCATGGTGGATCTTCAGGCCTGCCTGGGTGTTCTCGAGATCGAACAGGGCAAGCAATTCCAGTTCCGCTACCAGCTCTTGGGTGAAGGCCATGGCGACTCCTCGGTGGCGATGTGGCCCCAGTTTAGCCACAGCCACCCCGCGCTCGGCAAGCTCATTCCTCGCCGGGCAGCTGCGGCAGATCGCGCAGGGCCTGCTCGTACCAGGCGCCATCGAAGGCGCGGTCCTCGGCGAGCATCGCCTGGATCTCGTGGGCCAGCACCATGGCCATCATTTCCAGGGCTTCCTCGCGCTCGTAGCCGACCAGGGTCAGCTTGTTGAGCACCGCACGGGCCGCCGCCGGCTCGCCGCTTTCGATCTGGTTCTCGATGGCCTGGATCAGGGTTTCTGCCGCGAAGGATTCTTCGCCGTCGTCGATGTCGCTCATGCCGGGTGGCTCCGTGCGGGCTTGTGCAGCCGGGGGAAGTTGTCCAACCTGCGCAGACCTGGATGGCCGCAGAAGGACGCGGATGCGACATGATCACCTATTACACCCTCGACGGCGACCGCTTGCAGCGCCACACCGGCGAAGTCGGCGCGGCCATGCCGGCGGGCACGCTGTGGATCGACCTGCTGCACCCCACGGAAGAGGAGGAGCGCCTGCTGGAGTCCTTCATCGAAGTGGACGTGCCGACCCGCGAGGAAATGGCCGAGATCGAGGATTCCTCGCGCTTCTACGAGAGCAAGGGCGCGCTGTACATGACCACCTCGGTGGTCAGCGGCATCCGCGAGCACCGGCCGAACACCGCCGAGGTCACCTGCGTGCTCACCCCGCAGTGGCTGGTGACGGTGCGCTACGCCGACGTGCTGTCGTTCCGCACCTTCGAGACGCGGGTGCAGCGCAGCGGCTGCAAGGGCGCCAGCGACCTGCTGTTCGTCAACCTGATGGACGCGGTGGTGGACCGCATCGCCGACGTGCTGGAGTCGGTGCAGGGCCAGTTGGACACGCTGTCGCGGGACATCTTCACCGACCACGGCGAGCTGCCCCGTTCCCGCGTGCCCAAGACCGACCTGCAGCAGATCGTCAAGCAGCTGGGGCGCACCAACTCGCTGCTGTCCAAGCTCAACGAGAGCCTGCTCAGCGTCAGCCGGCCGCTGGCCTATTTCCGCCAGAGCGGCAACGGCAACGCCTGGATCAGCGAGGAAGCGCGCCTGGGCATGAAGTCGGTGGAGCGCGACGTGCGTTCGCTGGGCGAGTACCAGTCGAAGATGTCCGCGGAGATCACCTTCCTGCTCGACGCCACCCTGGGCCTGATCAACATCGAGCAGAACAGCATCATCAAGGTGTTCTCCATCGCCGCCGTGCTGTTCCTGCCGCCGACCCTGGTGGGCACCGTGTACGGCATGAACTTCCAGCACATGCCGGAGCTGGCCTGGGCCAGCGGCTACCCGCTGGCGCTGGTGGCCATGGTGGTCTCGGCGATCATCCCCTACCTCTGGTTCAAGTTCCGCGGCTGGCTGTAGCGCCGCCGGGGCGTGCGGCCTTGATATCGATCAAGATCGCCGCACCCGGCGGCTAGCAGAGTGGGGGAATCGCTCGCCCGAGCCCCCATGTCTCACAGGAGGAGACCATGCCGCAGCCCGATGCCAAGAACCCGCCCGTCCTCGCTGCCCTGGAGGCCCCGACGCCGACCCGCGGCGGCGAGGAAATCCGTGCCCAGAGCCACGGCCCGGTCGCCCTGACCGTGGCCATGGCGCCGCGCGGCAGCAACGAGGATTCCGGCTCCGCCGGCCTGCCTTCGTCCTACCCCTACCGCAAACGCCTGCAGCGCAAGGAATACGAGGCGCTCAAGGCGCAGCTGCAGGTGGAGCTGCTGAAGGTGCAGAGCTGGGTGAAGGAGACCGGGCAGCGCATCGTGGTGCTCTTCGAGGGCCGCGACGCCGCCGGCAAGGGCGGCACCATCAAGCGCTTCATGGAGCACCTGAACCCGCGTGGCGCGCGGGTGGTCGCCCTGGAAAAGCCCAGCGACGCGGAAAGCGGCCAGTGGTACTTCCAGCGCTACGTCCAGCACCTGCCCACCGCGGGCGAAATGGTCTTCTTCGACCGCTCCTGGTACAACCGCGCCGGCGTCGAACGGGTGATGGGCTTCTGCACGCCGCGCCAGTACCTGGAGTTCATGCAGCAGACCCCGGAACTGGAGCGCATGCTGGTGCGCAACGGCATCCAGCTGTTCAAGTACTGGTTCTCGGTCAGCCGCGAGGAGCAGCTGCGGCGCTTCGTGTCGCGCCGCGACGACCCGCTCAAGCACTGGAAGCTGTCGCCCATCGACATCCAGTCGCTGGACCGCTGGGACGACTACACCCAGGCCAAGGAGGCGATGTTCTTCCACACCGACACCGCCGACGCGCCCTGGGTGGTGGTCAAGTCCGACGACAAGAAGCGCGCGCGGCTGAACTGCCTGCGCCACTTCCTGCACACGCTGGACTACCCCGGCAAGGACCTGGCCATCGCCCACGCCCCCGACCCGCTGCTGGTGGGGCGGGCGGACCAGCTGGACCGCGACGAGCTGGCGCGCCCGCATGCCACGCCGCCGCTGCCGCGCCAGGTCGAGGCCAGCGAGAGCGCACCGGCGGCCTGAAGGGCCGCCGGGCCCGCCTCACTGCGCCTGGCTGAGCTGCATGAGCTGGCCGGCCAGCTCGCGGGCGTGGCGTTCGACGATGATCGGCGCCCAGGGCCGGCCGGAGGCGCTGACCAGGGCGTTGCTCTTGCTGTTCATGTCGCCCAGGGCGGTTTCCAGGTAGTTCCAGCGCATCTGCAGCTTGCCGCTCGCCGCGCCCGGCGGCAGGCGCGAGAGGCTGCGGCTGATCAGCGGCAGCAGCGTCTTCTCGTCCTGGCCGAGGTAGCTCTGCGGCGCCTCGCGGGCGATCTCCAGCACGCCCAGGTAGGAACGCGCCAGGTACTGCACGGAAAGGTATTCGATGCGCACCGGCACCTGCCACAGCGGCAGCTCGTCGGCCGCGGACGGCGGCACGAAGCGCTCGACCTGGCCGAGGAAGTCGCGCAGGGCGCGGCTCAGGTCCGGCAGGTAGGTCCAGGGCAGGTCCTCCTCCTTGGGGCCGTAGGTGGTGCCGGCCTGGATCTGCGCGAGCAGCGCCTGGTGGGCCTTGCGCAGGCCTTCGTCGGCCTTGGCGTAGCTTTTCACCGCCGCGTCCAGGGCGGCCAGGTCGGCCTTCAGCTGGTTGGCGTGGTTCTCCTGGAAGCCTTCGCCGCGCAACAGCATCAGGCTGCCCAGGGCCCGGCAGGCGTCGACCTGCATGGCCTGCAGCTGTTGCTCGTCGCTGGGCAGGTTGGCCCGGGCGGGCAGGGCGAGGAGGGTGAGAATACAGACGAACAGGTACTGCAGGAGGTATTTGCGGTTCATGGCGGGAGTTTCCCTGTTGTTCTTGTTGGCCGCCTGGCCACGCCTTGGCGGGCGTGGGTGGTTTCGCGAACGGCGCCGGCCTTGCCTGGCCGGCCGGTTACCTGCGAGGGGTCACCGTACCGGGGCGCGCTCCCCCTGGCGCCCCGCCCGATGCTCCGGGCCAGCAAAGGCTAGCGCCTGCGCCGGCCGTTGCAACCGATCGAAAGAGTGATTCGCCGACGCCATCATGCTTCCTCGCCCGCGGCCAGACGCAGGCCGTGGGCGTCGAGGATCTCGATGCCGGCATAGCTCAGGCGCAGCACGCCGCGGGCTTCCAGCTCCTTGAGCAGGTGGTTGGTGGTCTGCCGCGACAGCCCGAGCATGGCCGCCAGCTGTTCTTGGGGCAGGTGCAGCTCGCGCTGGCTGGCCTGCGCCTCGCCGTAGCTGGCGGCCAGCATCAGCAGGCGCCGCGCCAGGCGCTGGGCGGCCGGCAGCAGGGCCTGTTCCTCCAGCACGGTGAAGGCCAGGCGCAGCTTGTGGCTCATCAGCAGGGCGAAGTCGCGCCAGTACTGCGGCTTTTCGGCGAGCAGCGCATGCAGCGCCGGCAGCGGCACCTGCAGCAGGGTGGTGGGGCCTTCGGCGTAGGCGTCGTGGGTGCGCGGCTGGCCGTCGAACAGGCAGATCTCGCCGAACCAGTTGGGCGCCTCCACCAGGGCCAGCAGCGCCTCCTTGCCGCTGGCGCCCACCGCGCCGACGCGCATCCTGCCTTCGACCACGCAATACAGCCCGCAGGGGGCGTCGCCGCGGGCGAACAGGCGCTGCCCGGCGGGCAGGCGGCGGACGATGGCGGCCTGGCCGAGGGCTTCGCGCAGTTCGGCGGGCAGGTGCTGGAACCAGCGGCCGGAGGCGATGCGTTGCAGGCTGTCGGCGGTGTCGGGCATGGGCTTTGTCGGCTAGTTGACAGAGTGGTACGGCAGTCCCGGCCATGATGCCAGCACCTTGCCCGAGAACGACAGAACAATGAAAACACTCGTCGACCACCTGGCGCAGTACGCGGCCTACCACCGCGACCGGCGCAACATCCTCAGCCACTTCATCGGCATCCCGATGATCGTCCTGTCCATCGCCGTGCTGCTGTCGCGCCCGGGTCTTGAGGCCGGCGGCCTGCTGCTGGCCCCGGCGACCCTGCTGGCGCTGGCCGCGCTGGCGTTCTACCTGCGTCTGGACCTGCGCTTCGGCGTGCTCATGGGCGTGCTCCTGGCGCTGTCGTTGTGGGCCGGCGCGGTGCTCGCCGCGGGTTCCACCGCCAACTGGCTGGCCTGGGGCATCGGCCTGTTCGTAGTGGGCTGGGTCATCCAGTTCGTCGGCCACTGGTACGAGGGGCGCAAGCCGGCCTTCGTCGACGACCTGGTGGGGCTGGTGGTCGGCCCGCTGTTCGTCGCCGCCGAGGCGGCCTTCCTGCTCGGCCTGCGCGACGAGGTGCGCCATGCCGTGGAAGAGCGCGCCGGGCCGACCTGCATCCGCGAGCGCAAGGCGGCTGCCTGATCTCCCCTAGCCCGCGCCGGTGAGCCGGCGCAGGATTTCCGCGCTGCGCGCATCGGCGGGGAAGAAGGTTTCCAGCGCCAGTTCCGAGAGCGTCACGTCCACCGGCGTGCCGAACACCGTGATGGTGCCGATCAGGCTGAGCACGCCCAGCTCGGTGTTCAGTTGCACCGGTATCAGCACCATGTCGCCGCTGGCCTGCTCTTCGTGGGGCGGCGCCGGGTAGAGCGCCAGTTCGTCGCGCAGGGCCTGCAACTGCGGGTCGCCGCTGGCGTCGATGTCCCGCTGCAGGCGCGCCATCACGTGCGCCTTCCATGGCCCCAGGTTGAGAATGTTCGGCGCCAGGCCGCGCGGGTGCAGGCTCATGCGCAGCACGTTGCAGGGCGCGGCGAGCAGCTCGGGGGCCACGCCGATGAGGAAGACGCTCACCGCGTGGTTGGAGGCCAGCAGGTTCCAGTGGCGGTCCACCACCATCGCCGGGTTCGGTTCGTGGGCCTTGAGCAACTGGTCGATGGCCTGCCGCGCCACGGTCAGCGCCGGGTCGTCCAGCGCCCGCTCGGAATACACAGGCGCGTAGCCGGCGGCGCCGAGCAGGCGGTTGCGCTCGCGCAGCGGGATGTCCAGCTGTTCGGCCAGGTGCAGGAGCATCTCGCGGCTGGGCAGGGCGCGGCCGGTCTCGACGAAGCTCAGGTGGCGCGTGGAGATGTCCGCGTCGCAGGCCAGGTCGAGCTGGCTGAGGCGGCGGCGCTGGCGCCACTGGCGCAGCAGGGCGCCGACGGGGAGGGTTTGGCTGTCCATGGGAACGAACGATAGACCTCCGTCCGGGGCCCGGCCATTACCTGGCAGGTAATCGACGCTGTGCCCGTTGCGGCGGATTCTTCGGCCAGGCGCCGCGGACCGGCGGCGCTTCGTTCAGGAGGATTCGCCATGACTCTGCTGCAACCGTCCCCGCTGCTCCGCCGTTCCCTGCAACTCGACGCCCTCGCCGGCGGCGCCACCGGCCTGCTGCTGGCGCTGGCCGCCAACCCGCTGAGCGAGCTGTTCGGCCTGCCCGCCGTACTGCTGATGGTGGCCGGCATCGTGCTGCTGCCCTTCGCCCTGGTGCTGGCCTGGATGGCCAATAGCGAACTGCTGTCGCGCACCGGCGTCTGGGCGGTGATCGCCGCCAACCTGCTGTGGGTGCTGGAAAGCCTGTTCCTGCTGCTCAGCGGCTGGGTGCAGCCGACCGTGCTGGGCTGCGCCTTCGTCATCGGCCAGGCGCTGGTGGTCGGGGTGCTGGCGGAGCTGGAGTTCTTCGGCCTGCGCCGCTCCGCCGCGCTGCATACCCTGTGAGGCCCGAGGGGCGGCCTTGCGGGGCCGCCCTTCGCCTCAGGCCAGCGCCTCGCGGACGAAGTCCAGGCGGTCCTGGCCGAAGAACATCTGGTCGCCGACGAACAGGGTCGGCGCGCCGAACATGCCGCGCTTGATGGCCGCCTCGGTGTTGGCCTTGAGCGCGTCCTTCACTTCCTGGTCCGCCGCCAGCGCCAGCAGCGCCTGTGGATCGAAGCTGGCCTCGGCCAGCAGCGGGCCCAGCACCGCCGCGTCGCCCAGGTTCAGGGCGTCCACCCACATGCCCTTGAACACGCAGGCCAACAGCGCCTCGAAGCGTTCCGGCTGGCGCAGCTGCACGCCGGTGGCGGCGCGCATCAGCAGCAGGGTGTTGATCGGGAAGTGCGGGTTCATCTTCAGCGGCACGCCGTAGCGGCGGGCGAAGCGCTGCATGTCGATCAGGGTGTAGCGGCCCTTGGCCGGGACGGCGATGGGCGAGACGTTGCCGGTGGCCTGGAACACCCCGCCCAGCAGCACCGGGCGGTAGACCAGCTCGGCTCCGGCCGCGGCGCAGATGCCCGGCAGTTGGGTGTAGGCCAGGTAGGAGGTGGGGCTGCCGAAGTCGAAGTAGAACTCGACGCTTTTGCTCATGGGTGATCCCTCTTTGTTGTCGTTGTGGATTACCAGCGTTCCATCCAGGGCCGCAGGTCCAGCTCGAAGGTCCAGGCGTCGCGCGGCTGGCTGTGCAGGTACCAGTAGTTGTCGGCGATGTGCTCGGGATCGAGGATGCCGTCCTGGGCTTTCTGCGCGTACTTCTCCGGGAAGTTGTCGCGGATGAACTCGGTGTCGATGGCGCCATCCACCACCACGTGGGCCACGTGCAGGCCCATGGGCCCCAGCTCGCGGGCCATGCTCTGGGCCAGCGCGCGGATGCCGTGCTTGGCCCCGGCGAAGGCGGCGAACCCGGCGGCGCCGCGCAGGCCGGCGGTGGCGCCGGTGAACAGCAGGGTGCCACGCTGGCGCGCGACCATGCGCCGGGCCACCGCCTGGCCGGTGAGGAAGCCGGAGAAGCAGGCCATTTCCCAGATCTTGAAGTACTTGCGCGCGGTCTCGTCGAGGATGCTGCAGGGCACGTTGGCGCCGATGTTGAAGACGAAGGCCTCGATGGGGCCGATGTCGCGTTCGATGGTCTCCACCAGTTCCGCCACCTGCTCTTCCTTGCGCGCGTCCGAGGCGAAGCCGTAGGCCTCGCCGCCCTCGGCGCGGATGGCGTCGACCAGCGGTTGCAGCTTGTCCGCCGAGCGCCGGGTGACGCAGGCGACGTAGCCCTCGCGGGCAAAGCGGCGGGCGATGGCGCCGCCGGTGGCGTCCCCGGCGCCGATCACCAGCACCACTTTCTTCTCGTTGGGGGAGGCAGCGCTCATGTTCGTTTCCTCTGTTCGTTATGGGTAAACGATCGTTTGGTAAACGAACGTTATGTTATGCTTCCGGCAGCCGTCAAGCCGTTTCCGGAGCCCACGCCATGCGCTACTCAGCCAGCCACAAGGAAGAAACCCGCCAGCGCCTGCTGGAGAGCAGCGGCGCCATCGCCAAGCGCGAAGGCTTCGCCAGCGTCGGCGTGGACGCGCTGATGAAGGCGGTGGGACTGAGCGGCGGGGCCTTCTACAACCATTTCCCGTCCAAGGATGCGCTGTTCGCCGCCATCGTCGAACGCGAACTGACGCGCAGCGCCGAGCGCCTGGGCAAGGCCGGCGACAGCCACGGCCGTGAGCGCCTGGAGCGCTGCCTGCAGCGTTACCTGACGCTGGCCCACGTGCAGAACGTCGACGGCGGCTGCGCCATTCCCGCCCTGGGCGCGGACATCGCCCGCGCCGACGAGCAGGTGCGCGGCACGGTGGAGGCGGCGATGCTCGGGCTGCAGCAGGCCTGGGCGGAGGAGTTGGGGAATGCGGAGGATGCCTGGGCGATGCTCAGCCAGTGCGTGGGGGCGTTGCTGCTGGCGCGGATGACGGCCAGCGAGGAGACGCAGCGGGCGATTATCGAGTCGAGTAAAGCGTTTCTGCTGCGGCGGTTGGATGCATTGGCCTTGTAGGGATGTGCCTTGTGCGCGAATCGCGGACGGAGTCCGCTCCTACGCCTTCTGGCAAGCACAAGACCCGTAGGATGGCGTTGAGCGAAGCGATACCCATCAGCGCAACCGCATGGGTTTCGCAAGCTCAACCCATCCTACGAAGAGCACCCCGGCGCGGCTTGCAGGACAGTTGTTCCTACGACAGTGCTTCCCTGGCGCTGATACACCGAGGCCATGGCCAGCGCCCAGGTCAGCCCTGGAGCCGCTGGGAATCAAGGCTGCGGTGGTTGGAGGATGAGGTTTCTTCGTAGGAGCGAGCTTGCTCGTGAATGGTGTTCGCCGGTTGCTTGGGTGCTGAATTTGAGCCCGCTCCCTCTCCCCAGCCCTCTCCCTGAAGGGAGAGGGAGCTAGTCCGTGCCGGCGCGAAGGCCGTGCCTCATGGAGGTATCGGGCTTTATGCGTAGCATCAGGGAGAGCTGAAACAGCAGAGCACGCCGAACGGCCCCCTCTCCCTTCAGGGAGAGGGTTGGGGAGAGGGGCGGTGTTCAGGTTGGTATCGATGTTTCCGGGAGGCACCATTTGCGAGCAAGCTCGCTCCTACGAAAAGCCCCCAGAGCCCCAGGGCCTCAGAGCCCCCGCAGGGCCAGGTCCGCACCAAGCAACAACAACCCCCCGAAGAAGCACCGGCGAAAGGCCGTCGGGCTGATGCGGTTGCGCAGCCACTGCCCCAGGTACATCCCCGCCAACGCCGGCAGCAGCGCCAGCAACGACACTCCCAGCACCGATGCATGCAACAGCGAGCCCTGCTGCCCGAGGGTGAGCGCCAGGGCCAGGGTGGAGACGGTGAAGGACAGCCCGAGGGCCTGCACCAGGTCGTCCTTCTCCAGGCCCAGCGCCTGCAGGTAAGGCACCGCGGGGATCACGAAGACGCCGGTGACCGCCGTGACGGCGCCGGTGGCCAGGCCGATCAGCGGCGACAGCCAGGCCTCGTGTGCCGGCGCCACCTGGAAGCGCTTCGCCGACAGCCCGAGCAGCGCATAGAGGACCAGCGCCACGCCCAGCAGCGGCGTGGCCGCCGCCCAGTGTTCGCCGCCCAGCCACCAGCCCACGGCCAGGGTGCCGGCGACGATGCCGGCGAGCATGCCCCACATCCGCCTGAGCAGCCCGAGGAAGCGCGGCCCGGCGACCAGTTGCCAGACGTTGGTGACGGTGGAGGGCACCACCAGAATGGCCGCCGCGTGCATCGGCGGCATCAGCAGCCCGAGCAGGCCGACCGCCACCGTCGGCAGGCCGAGGCCGACCACGCCCTTGACCAGGCCGGCGAGGAGGAAGGTGAGGACGATCAGGTCCAGGTGCGCGGGCAGCGAGTCGAACATGGGCGGGCCTTGCCTTGGCGGTGGAGCGGGGCAGGATACCCGCAAACGAAGAACCCCGCCGCGGCGGGGTTCTTCTTCAACGGATGGCGACTCAGATATTGGCCACCTGCTGGTATGCCTTGGGCTTGAAGTACAGCGTCTCGCCGCGCGCCAGGCCGACCAGGCTGTCGTGGTCCTTGACCACCTCGGCCTCGATCAGCTCGTCCTGGCCGTCGACCTTCAGCGTCACCCGGGTGATCGCGCCCAGCGGGCGGATGTCGCGAACCTCGGCGGCGCGGTGTTCCTCGACTTCCTGGCGCGACAGCGAGACTTCGTGCGGACGGAACAGCAGGTGCTCGTCGTTGCCCAGGTGCAGGCGGTTGGAGTCGCCGAGGAAGTGGTAGACGAAGTCGCTGGCCGGGTTCTCGTAGACCTCGCCCGGCGAGCCGATCTGCTCGATCACGCCCTTGTTCATCACCACGATGCGGTCGGCGACTTCCATCGCCTCTTCCTGGTCGTGGGTGACGAACACGCTGGTGAGGTTGATCTCCTCGTGCAGGCGCGCCAGCCAGCGGCGCAGCTCCTTGCGCACCTTGGCGTCGAGGGCGCCGAAGGGTTCGTCCAGCAGCAGGATCTTCGGCTCCACCGCCAGCGCGCGGGCCAGGGCGATGCGCTGGCGCTGGCCGCCGGAGAGCTGTTCCGGGTAGCGGTCGGCGAGCCAGTCCAGCTGCACCATGTTCAGCAGCTCGTGGACCTTCTCGGCGATGCGGGTTTCGCTCGGGCGCTCCTTCTTGGCCTTCATGCGCAGGCCGAAGGCGACGTTGTCGAACACCGTCATGTGGCGGAACAGCGCGTAGTGCTGGAACACGAAGCCGACGTTGCGGTCGCGCACGTCGTGCTGCGAGACGTCCTCGCCGTGGAACACGATGTTGCCGGCGTCCGGCGTCTCCAGGCCGGCGATGATCCGCAGCAGGGTGGTCTTGCCGCAGCCGGAGGGGCCGAGCAGGGCCACCAGCTCGCCGCTGTGGATGTCCAGGTTGATGTCGTCGAGCGCCTTGAAGGCGTTGAAGTTCTTGCTGACGTTACGGATTTCGATACTCATGGCTTATTCCTCGTCAGCTTTGACTTTCAATCGGGACAGGCGCGACTCGCTCCATTGCTTGAGCAGCAGGATGACCAGGGCCATCAGCAGCAGCAGGGTGGCGACGCTGAAAGCGGCGACGTGATTGTATTCGTTGTAGAGGATCTCGACGTGCAGCGGCAGGGTGTTGGTGACGCCGCGGATGTGCCCGGAAACCACCGACACCGCGCCGAACTCGCCCATCGCCCGCGCGGTGCACAGCACCACGCCGTAGATCAGGCCCCATTTGATGTTCGGCAGGGTCACGTGCCAGAACATCTGCCAGCCGTTGGCGCCGAGCAGGCGCGCGGCCTCTTCCTCCTGGGTGCCCTGTTCCTGCATCAGCGGGATCAGTTCGCGGGCGACGAAGGGGAAGGTGACGAAAATGGTGGCCAGGACGATGCCGGGCACGGCGAAGACGATCTGGATGTCGTGGTCGCTGAGCCACGGCCCGAAGTAGCCCTGGGCGCCGAACAGCAGCACGTAGATCAGGCCGGCGATCACCGGCGAGACCGAGAACGGCAGGTCGATCAGCGTCACCAGGATGCTCTTGCCGGGGAACTCGAACTTGGTCACGCACCAGGCGGCGGCCACGCCGAACACCAGGTTCAGCGGCACCGAGATGCCCACGGCGATCAGCGTGAGCTTCAGCGCGGCCAGGGCGTCGGGCTCGACGATGGCCTCGAGGAAGGTGCCGAAGCCCTGCTTCAGCGCCTCGCTCAGGACCACGAACAGCGGCATCAGCAGGAACAGGGCGAAGGCCAGCCAGGCCAGGCCGATGAGCGCCCGGCGGCCCCAGGGGTTGCCACGCCGGACGGCGTTCGCCGCTTGTGCGGTGGAAAGCGTTGCGGAACTCATGGCGTGCTCCTCAGGGGGTCTCGATGCGGCGTTGCAGCAGGTTGATCAGCAGCAGCAGGACGAAGGCCACCACCAGCATCAGCACGCCGATGGCGGTGGCGCCGGTATAGTCGTACTGGTCCAGCTTGACCATGATCAGCAGCGGCAGGATCTCGGTCTTCATCGGCATGTTGCCGGCGATGAAGATCACCGAGCCGTACTCGCCGACGCCGCGGGCGAAGGCCAGGGCGAAGCCGGTCAGCCAGGCCGGCAGCAGCGCCGGCAGCAGCACGTGGCGGAACACCTGCAGCGGCTTGGCGCCCAGGCAGGCGGCGGCTTCCTCGACCTCGCGGGGGATGTCCGCCAGCACCGGCTGCACCGTGCGCACCACGAAGGGCAGGACCACGAAGGTCAGCGCCAGGGTGATGCCCAGCGGGGTGTAGGCGATCTTGAAGCCCAGCTCGGTGGCGAAGCGGCCGATCATGCCGTTGGGGGCGTAGAGCGCGGTCAGGGCGATGCCGGCCACGGCGGTGGGCAGGGCGAAGGGCAGGTCGATCATGGCGTCGATGACCTTGCGCCCGGGGAACCGGTAGCGCACCAGCACCCAGGCCAGCAGGGTGCCGATCACGCCGTTGATCAGCGCGGCGATCAGCGCGGTGCCGAAGCTCAGCTTGAGCGCGGCGAACACGCGCGGGGCGGTGATGATGGTCCAGAACTGTTCCCAGCTGAGCTCGGTGGTCTTGAGGAACAGGGCCCCCAGCGGAATCAGCACCAACAGGCTGAGATACACCAGGGTGTAGCCCAGAGTCAGCCCGAAGCCGGGTATGACCGGGGAGATGCGTCGTGACATTGAAACCTCGTTAGCTGAAAGCCGGAAGCTGGAAGCCTGAAGCTGAAAGCGGTGCCGAGGTCGACTTCCAGCTTCGCGCTTCCAGCTTCCAGCCCGTATTCACTGCGCCTGGTAGATTTTGTCGAAGATGCCGCCGTCGTTGAAGAACTTGGGCTGCGCGACCTTCCAGCCGCCGAAGTCCTTGTCGATGGTCACCAGGTCCAGTTTCGGGAACTGGTTGGCGAACTCGGCGGCGACCTTGGCGTTGCGCGGGCGGTAGAAGTTCTGCGCGGCGATGCGCTGGCCTTCCTCGCTGTACAGGTACTTCAGGTATTCCTCGGCGACCTTGCGGGTGCCCTTCTTGTCGACGGTCTTGTCGACCACCGCCACCGGCGGCTCGGCCAGGATGGACAGCGAGGGTACGACGATTTCGAAGTTCTCGCCGCCCTGTTCCTTCTTGGCCAGGAAGGCTTCGTTCTCCCAGGCCAGCAGCACGTCGCCGATGTTGTTGTTGACGAAGGTGATGGTCGAGCCGCGGGCGCCGGTGTCCAGCACGGGCACGTGCTTGTACAGGTCCTTGACGTAGTCCTGGGCCTTGTCGTCGCTACCGTACTGCTTCTTCGCCCAGGCCCAGGCTGCCAGGAAGTTCCAGCGCGCGCCGCCGGAGGTCTTCGGGTTCGGGGTGATGACTTCCACGCCCTGCTTGGTCAGGTCGCCCCAGTCCTTGATGCCCTTGGGGTTGCCCTTGCGCACCAGGAACACGATGGTCGAGGTATAGGGGGTGCTGTTGTCCGGCAGGCGCGCCTGCCAGTCGGCCGGCAGCAGGTTGCCGAGCTTGTGCAGTTCGTCGATGTCGCCGGCCAGGGCCAGGGTCACCACGTCGGCCTTCAGGCCGTCGATGACCGCGCGGGCCTGCTTGCCGGAACCGCCGTGGGATTGCTGCACGGTCAGGTCGTCGCCGCCCTGGGCCTTCCAGTGCTTGATGAAGGCCGCGTTGTAGGCCTGGTACAGCTCGCGGGTCGGGTCGTAGGAGACGTTCAGCAGTTGGGTGGCCGCGGCCGCGGGGCCGGCGATCAAGGCACTGGCCAGGGCGGCCAGGGCGAAACGGCGGATGGACATGTGCAGCTCCTGGATACGAATCTTCAGTGTTGTGCTTGTTGGCGTGTTCTTATCGGGGGCGTCGCGGTGGGGCGCGTGGGCCCCGGGGGTCAGCTCTGGCGGCTGGCGGGCTGCTGCAGGCGGAACTTCTCCTTGCGCTCGATCTGCACCACCTGGCCGTTGTGCACGGTGATCTCGACGGCGCCGAAACGCAGACCGCGCAGGGCGCTCTGCACTTCACGCAGGATGTTGGCTTCGTCCTGGCCTTCCAGGCTACGGAGGGTTGCGCTCATGATCTGGGCTCCTTGGTGGGCTTCGCCGGGCCGTCCCGGATGGGCGGCGCGTGCGGTGTGAGCGCATCTTAGGCAGGAGTCGAATATTCTTAAAAATACTATTTAAGAATTTTTATATTCCACCAGGTTTTAATTCGATTCGGTCGCCACCGCCCGGGCCCAGGGCAGCTCGTCGGCGGGCTGCGGGCGGCCGTACCAGTAGCCCTGGCCGAAGTCGCAGGCATGGTCGAGGAGGAAGGCCGCCTGGTCCGGGCGCTCGATGCCCTCGGCCACCACGCTCAGGCCCATGCTGCGGGCCAGGGCGATGATGGCGCGGGCGATGGCGGCGTCCTCGGCGTCGCCGGGCAGGCCGGCGACGAAGCCCTGGTCGATCTTCAGCTTCTGCACCGGCATGCGCTTCAGGCGCATCAGCGAGGAATAGCCG
Source organism: Pseudomonas sp. AAC (assembly GCF_000725445.1). Classification (NCBI taxonomy): domain Bacteria; kingdom Pseudomonadati; phylum Pseudomonadota; class Gammaproteobacteria; order Pseudomonadales; family Pseudomonadaceae; genus Pseudomonas; species Pseudomonas sp. AAC. Next base: position 120,953 of record NZ_KL647095.1, read on the forward strand.
GTGCCGAAGTCGTCGATCGCCAGTTGCACGCCCAGCGCCCGCAGGCGCTGCAGCAGGGCCACCGACTGGTCGATGTTCTGCATGATGGCGCTCTCGGTCACTTCCAGCTCCAGGTGCCGCGGCTGCAGGCCGCTTTCCTGCAGGGCGCGGGCCACGCGCTGTTCCAGGCCGTCGCGGCCGAACAGGCGGCTGGACAGGTTCACCGCGACGAAATCCAGCGCCACGCCGTCGTCCAGCCACTGGCGCATCTGTCGGCAGGCCTGGTCCAGCACCCAGGCGTCGATGGCGGCGATCAGCCCGCATTCCTCGGCCACCGGGATGAATTCGCAGGGCGGCACCAGGCCGCGCTGCGGGTGCTGCCAGCGCACCAGCGACTCCACCCCGACCACCTGGCCGCTGGCCAGGTCGTGCACCGGCTGGTAGTACACGCGCAGCTCGTCGTGCTCCAGCGCCTGGCGCAGGGCGGCTTCCACCTGCACGTGGGAACGCGCGCGGGCGGTCAGCTCCGGGGTGTAGAAGGCGTACAGGTTGCGCCCGCTGGCCTTGGCCTGGAACAGCGCGGCATCGGCGTGGCGCAGCAGGTGGTCGACGTCGCGGGCATCGTCGGGGAACAGGCTGACGCCCATGCTGGCGGAGATGTAGATCGGCTGGCCCTGCACCTCGAAGGGCGCGTGCATGGCCTCCAGCAGGCGCTGGGCGAGGCTGCTGGCATGGTGCGGCTGCTGGCTCTCCAGGACCACGGCGAACTCGTCGCCGCCCAGGCGCGCCAGGGAGGCGTGCTCGTCGAGGCAGCCGCGCAGGCGCTCGGCCACCGTCTTGACCAGTTGGTCGCCGGCGCTGTGGCCGAGGCTGTCGTTGACGTGCTTGAAGTGGTCCAGGTCGAGCAGCAGCAGGGCGCCGCTGCCCTGTTCGCGCTCGGCGCGGGCCAGGGCCTGCTCGATGCGCTCGCGCAGCAGCAGGCGGTTGGGCAGCCCGGTGAGCGGGTCATGGTGGGCGAGGAAGTCCAGCTCGTGCTGCGAGCGCTTGATGCTGCTGAGGTCGGAGAACACCGCGACGTAGTGCGTCAGGCGCCCCTGCTCGTCGTGCACGGCGCAGATGTGCTGCCACTGCGGGTACACCTCGCCGCTCTTGCGCCGGTTCCAGATTTCCCCGCACCACAGGCCTTCGGCGTTCAGGGCCTGCCACATGCGCTGGTAGAAGGCGTCGTCCTGGCGCCCGGACTTGAGCATCGAGGGGTTGCGCCCCACCACTTCGTCGGCGCTGTAGCCGGTGATGCGCTGGAACGACGGGTTGACGTGCAGGATCATGCCCTTGTCGTCGGTCACCAGCAGGCCTTCCTGGGTCGCCTCGAACACTGCCGCGGCCTGGCGCAGGTGGTCGTTGGCCTTGCGCTGCTCGGTGACGTCGCGGCTGACGCCGGTCATGCGCAGCGGCTCGCCGTCGTGGCCGCCGCTCAGGCGCGCGCGGGCATGCACCCAGCGGTAGTTGCCGTCGGCGTGGCGCAGGCGGTAGGTGCATTCCAGGCGCTGGCTGCGCCGCTGCAGCAGGTCGCGGTGCTGGGCCAGCACGCTGTCGCGGTCGTCCGGGTGCAGCCGCTGTTCCCAGGTGGCGAAGCTGTCGCCCAGCGCTTCCTCGCTCAGGCCGAGCAGCCGCGCGTAGCCGGGCGAGTAGAACACCCGGTGGCGCTCGATATCCCATTCCCAGAGGCCGTCGTCCAGGGCGTCCAGGGCCCGCTCGAAGCGCCGTTCGCTGCGCTCGCGGGCGGCGAAGGTGCGCCGCATCCACCTGAACTGCCGGGCCAGCAGCAGGAACAGCACGCCGGCGCTGATGGCAAAGAAAAGATACTTTTTCGCCACCAGCCAGGGCAGCAGGTCGCCATCGCCCACCGCCAGGCGCAACAGCTGGTCGCTGGTCAACCCCCACAGGCAGGCGAACAACAGGTACAGCAGGCAGATGCGGAGGGCACTCGGGCGTGGATTCATTATCGCGAGGGGAGCGAGTTATTGGCTGCGCAGTATAGTGGATGGCCATTGGCCCCGGTTCATATCAAAAAGACCGGATGGTTTTCCCGCCGCGCTTGGTGATAATGCGAGCTGGCCCTTGCCTGGGCTGCCGACCATTTCCGAGGTTCATTATCATTCATGTGGTACAACGGTTTCCTTGACCTGCCGCTGTGGCAACTGATCGTGGTCACGCTGGTGCTCACCCACATCACCATCGTCAGCGTGACGGTCTACCTTCACCGCTATTCCGCCCACCGCGCCCTCGAGCTGCATCCGGCGCTGCAACACTTCTTCCGTTTCTGGCTGTGGATGACCACCGGGATGAACACCCGCGAGTGGACCGCCATCCATCGCAAGCACCACGCCAAATGCGAGACCGCAGACGACCCGCATAGCCCGGTGTACAAGGGCCTGGGTACCGTGCTGCGCAAGGGCGCCGAGCTCTACCGCGAGGAAGCGAAGAACGCCGACACCCTGCGCATCTACGGCAAGAACTGCCCGGACGACTGGCTGGAGCGCAACCTCTACGGCCGCTTCCCGCTGGGCGGCATCGCCCTGATGGTGCTGATCGACGTGGCCCTGTTCGGTGCCCTCGGCCTGACCGTGTGGGCCGTGCAGATGGCCTGGATCCCGTTCTGGGCGGCCGGCGTCATCAACGGCCTGGGCCACGCCGTGGGCTACCGCAACTTCGAGTGCCGCGACGCCGCCACCAACCTGGTGCCCTGGGGCATCGTCATTGGCGGCGAGGAGCTGCACAACAACCACCACACCTACCCGAACTCGGCCAAGCTGTCGGTGAAGAAGTGGGAGTTCGACCTGGGCTGGGCCTGGATCAAGCTGTTCTGCTTCCTGCGCCTGGCCAAGGTGGCGCGGGTCGCGCCGATCGCCCACCGGGTGGAAGGCAAGGGCAGCCTGGACATGGACACCGCCATGGCTATCCTCAACAACCGCTTCCAGATCATGGCCCAGTACCGCAAGCTGGTGATCGGCCCGCTGGTCAAGCAGGAGCTGGCCAAGGCCGATGCCTCGGTGCGCCACCTGTTCCGCCGCGGCAAGCGCCTGCTCTCGCGCGAGACCAGCCTGCTGGAGGAACGCCATCACGCGCGCATCGAGCGCCTGCTGCAGCACAGCCAGGCGTTGCAGGTGATCTACGAGAAGCGCCTGGCGCTGCAGCAGATCTGGCAGAAGACCAGCGCCAACGGCCACGACATGCTGGCCGCCATCAAGCAGTGGGTGCAGGAGGCCGAGGCCAGCGGCATCCAGTCGCTGCGCGACTTCGCCGAACAGCTGAAGACCTACTCGCTGCGCCCGGCTGTCTGAGTTGGCCTGATAACTGAGATGTGCATCACAAAAAGCCCGCCGTTCGGCGGGCTTTTTCTTTTTTTGTCGAGCGCTTAGCTAATTTTGCGGTCATAGACCTCTCGATTAGTTGTGGGAAGCTGAGACATGGACGATAGGTACAGGGCGCCGCAGGATCTCGACGAAGCGCTGCTGGCATTGCTGCACAGCCGCGCCGAGGTGGAGCGCCTGAAAGAACGCGAGCAACTCTTCAGCGCCCTGCTGGCCAGCGTCAACGCGGTGCTCTGGGCCTTCGACTGGCAGGCCCAGCGCATGGTCTACGTCAGCCCCGCCTACGAGCACATCTTCGGCCGCTCGGCGGCCCTGCTGCTGGCCGACTACAACGAATGGCTCAACGCCATCTACCCCGACGACCTCGACTACGCCGCCAGCAGCCTGCTGCAGGTGCTCGAGCGCGGCGCCGTGGAGCAGCGCGAGTACCGCATCCTGCGCGCCGACGGCGAGGTGCGCTGGCTCAGCGACAAGTGCTTCATCAGCCAGCACAGCGAGGCGGGCCTGCCGCTGATGGTGGTCGGCATCGCCGAGGACATCACCGACAAGAAACACCTGGAGAGCGAGCTGCAGCGCCTGGCCACCACCGACGTGCTGACGCAGAGCAGCAACCGCCGTTACTTCTTCGACAATGCCGAGCAGGCCTTCAACGAATCCAAGCAGGCCGGCACGGCCCTGGCCTTCCTGCTGCTGGACGTGGACGACTTCAAGAAGGTCAACGACCGCTACGGCCACCAGGTCGGCGACCGCGTGCTGCAGCGCGTGGCCCAGTGCGCCTCCGGGGCGCTGCGCCGCGGCGACCTGTTCGGCCGCATCGGCGGCGAGGAGTTCGCCGTGCTGCTGCCCGGTTGCGACCAGGTGACCGCCCGGCAGATCGGCGAGCGCCTGCAGCGCGAGGTGCAGCGGCTGCGCTTCAAGGAAGACGAGCAGACCTTCGGTATCAGCGTCAGCCAGGGCCTGACCCTGCTGCAGCCCCACGACGAAAACCTCTCGGCGCTCTACGGCCGGGCCGACGCCGCGCTCTACCAGGCCAAGCGCAACGGCAAGGACCGTATCGAACAGGCCTGATCGGCTCCCCGGCCCACTGCCTCTCTTGCGCCCTGCGCGTACCTCTTCCGGGAAATGGACCGGCAAGGGATACGGGCGCATTATTTATTCCAATAAGGAATTACATTTTAATAATTAATTCTTTTTGGATTTATTTCCGATTGCTTATCGTTGCCCCCAGCGTGGCCGCAGGGTCCAGGCAATGAAGTCCGGCGAGCATGGCGACAAACCGCCAGCCAGGCCGGGAAAGGTGGCGGATTTCCGCTGACCAGCGCGCAGCGAAGGACCAGGCTACGGGACGCCAACCCGCGCCAATCCACGTGTCGGGGTGTGCCGGGCCGATTGGCCCGCGGATTGCCATGTCGGGGTGAAGCCTCAGGCTTCGCCCACAAGAACAAGACACGAGCATTCACCATGACGCTGCCATGCCTTTCCGCAAGTTCCTTCCTGCCTGCCTGCCCACGTAGAGACCCCGCCCAGGGGCGACCGATCTGACGACCGCCGTTCGCCTGCAGGCCCGGGCCGTGCCCGGCCGCGCGGCTGTCCGGTGGGATTCGCGCCGCGCGGCGCCTGGCGCTTTGCCGACTTCACACAAGATCAATAAATGGGGATTACCAATGAAGAGTCGTAACATCACGCAATCCACCCTGGCGTTGGCCGTGGCGGCCGCTGCCCTTGGCGCCTATGTTCCGCTGGCCAGCGCCGGCGGCTTCATCGAGGACAGCAAGGCCAGCCTGACCCTGCGCAACTTCTACATCAACAGCGACAACCGCAACGGCACCGCCGAGCCGAGCAAGCAGGAGGAGTGGGGCCAGGGCTTCCTGCTGAACTACACCTCCGGCTTCACCGAAGGCACCGTCGGCTTCGGCGTCGATGCCCTGGGCCTGCTGGGCGTGCGCCTGGACAGCGGCAAGGGCACCCACTACAACCCGACCAGCTCCAGCTTCTCGGGCACCGTGTTCCCCACCGATGGCGATGGCCGCGCGGTGGACGACTTCTCGCACCTGGGGGCGACCGCCAAGGTGAAGGTTTCCTCCACCGAACTGCGCTACGGCACCCTGCTGCCCAAGCTGCCGGTGGTGACCTACAACGACGGCCGCCTGCTGCCGCAGACCTTCGAGGGCGGCCAGATCACCTCCAACGAGTTCAAGGACCTGACCCTGATCGGCGGCCAGCTGGAACACACCAAGGGCCGCAGTTCGAGCAACAACGAGGGCCTGTCCATCGCCGGCGCCAACAATGCGCGCACCGGCGAGTTCGTCAACAAGTTCTACTACGGCGGCGTCGACTACAAGCTGACCAAGGACCTGACGCTGCAGTACTACTACGGCAACCTGCAGGACTTCTACAAACAGCACTTCCTCGGCCTGCAGCACAACTGGGCGATCGGCCCGGGCGTGCTGAAGACCGACCTGCGCTACTTCAACAGCAGCGACGACGGCAAGAACAGCCACGACTCGCGCTACTACACCTCCGGCTACTACGGCAACGGCGTGACCAAAGGCGAGGTCGACAACAAGGCCTACAGCGGCCTGTTCACCTACATCGTCAGCGGCCACAGCTTCGGCGTCGGCTACCAGCAGCTCAGCGGCGACAGCGACTTCCCGTTCATCAACAACGGCGACGGCGCCACCGCCTACCTGATCACCGACGTGCAGATCGGCAAGTTCCTGCGCGCCGGTGAGCGTACCTGGCAGGCCCGCTACGGCTACGACTTCGCCCAGGCCGGCCTGCCGGGCCTGACCTTCCAGGCCCTGTACCTGCGCGGCGACAACATCGACACCGCCCGCGGCGACCAGAGCGAGTGGGAGCGCGACATCAGCCTGGCCTACGTGATCCCGGACGGCACCTTCAAGGGCCTGGGCTTCACCTGGAAGAACGCCTCGCTGCGCAGCGGCCTGCCGGCCCAGGGCGCCACCCCGGCCCAGCGCGACCAGGACGAGAACCGCCTGATCGTCAGCTACACCCTGCCGCTGTTCTAGGCCCGGGGCTTTCCGTAGGAGCGCGCCGGAGGGGGGACCTGTAGGAGCGGGCCCTGCCCGCGATTTCGCGCGCAGGGCGCGCTCCTACATGGGAATGGCGTGGGGGCGTAGGGCGTATAACCGTTCGCGGTTATACGCCGCCGGCCGGAACACCGGCGCCCGGTCGGGCATGACGATGGGTATCGCTTCGCTCAACGCCATCCTACGAAAAGCCGTGCTCCCTGGAACCGTAGGAGCGGACCTTGTCCGCGATCCGGCCGGCACAGGGCATGGCGATGCACGCCGTGACGAAAAAGGCCGTCTCCCCTCTCGGGCAGACGGCCTTTTCGTTGGCAGCTACCGTCTCAGCGCTTCTGCGGCGCCGGTTGCTGCTGGGTGATGCAGTGGATGTTGCCGCCGCCCAGGAGGATTTCCCGGCCCGGCACCATCACCACTTCGTGCTCGGGGAACACGCGCTGGAGGATGGCCTTGGCCTCGGCGTCCTTCGGGTCGTCGAAGCTCGGCGCGACGATGCCGCCGTTGACGATCAGGAAGTTCACGTAGGAGCCGGCCAGGCGGATCGACGGGTCGCGCTCCTGGCTGCCTTCCACCAGGTCGACGCCGGCGCATTCTTCCTCGGTGGCGTGCAGCGGGCCGGGGATCGGCATCTTGTGCACCACCAGCTGGCGGCCCTTGGCGTCGCGCACCTGTTCCAGTACGCGCATGGCGGCCTGGCAGCGGGGGTAGTTGGGGTCGTTGGCGTCGTCGGTCCAGGCCAGCAGCACTTCGCCGGGGCGCACGTAGCAGCAGAAGTTGTCGACGTGGCCGTTGGTCTCGTCGTTGTACAGGCCGTCCGGCAGCCAGATCACGCTGTCCACCGCCAGGTGCTCGCGCAGGACCTGCTCGATCTCCTCGCGGGACAGGTGCGGGTTGCGGTTGCGGTTGAGCAGGCATTCCTCGGTGGTGATCAGGGTGCCTTCGCCATCCACGTGGATGGAGCCGCCCTCGAGCACGAAGCCTTCGGTGCGGTAGCGATCGCAGCGCTCGACCTGGAGGATCTTCGCCGCCACCTGATCGTCGCGCAGCCAGGGGAAGTACAGGCCGCCGTCGAGGCCGCCCCAGGCGTTGAAGGTCCAGTCCACGCCGCGCACGCCGCCCTGGTCGTCGACCACGAAGGTCGGCCCGGTGTCGCGCACCCAGGCGTCGTCGTTGCTGATCTCGATCACCCGGACGGCGTCGCTCAGGCGCGCGCGGGCGTTCTCGAACTGCGCGGCGGAAACGCAGACGGTGACCGGCTCGAAGCGCGCGATGGCCTCGGCCACGGCGCTGAAGGCGGCCTGCGCCGGCTTGCCGCCCAGGCGCCAGTTGTCCGGGCGCTCGGGCCAGACCATCCAGGTCTGGGTGTGGGGTTCCCATTCCGCCGGCATGCGGAAGCCATCGGCGCGGGGGGTACTGGTCAGAGTGGTCATGGGGTCACCAGATGCGGGCAGCTACGGACGAAGCGGCGGAAGGGACCGCCTCCCGCCGCGCGAGATCATTCGGAGAGGTTCTCTCCGTCGAGGGTCGCGATCGGCCAGTATAGGTTCGGACGGCGGTCGCGGAACACACCCCAGGCGGTGCGGATCTTCTCCAGCGCGTCCAGATCGAAACTGTGCAGCAGGATGCCTTCCTCGGTCTCGTTCAGTTCCTGGACCTTCTTGCCGAATTGATCGGCGATGAAGGAGGAGCCGTAGAAGGTGATGTCGTAGCCGTCCTGCTCTTCCTTGCCGATGCGGTTGGAGGCCACCAGCGGCATCAGGTTGGCGCCGGCATGGCCCTGCTGCACGCGCTGCCAGTGGTCGCGGGAGGTGATGCTGGCGTCGTGCGGCTCGCTGCCGATGGCGGTCGGGTAGAACAGCACCTCGGCGCCCATCAGCGCCATGCTGCGGGCGCACTCGGGGAACCACTGGTCCCAGCAGATGCCGACGCCGATGCGCGCGTAGGCGGTGTCCCAGACCTTGAAGCCGGTGTCGCCGGGGTTGAAGTAGTACTTCTCGTGGTAGCCGGGGCCGTCGGGGATGTGGCTCTTGCGGTAGACGCCCAGGTTGCTGCCGTCGGCATCGATGATGGCGATGCTGTTGAAGCGCGCGCGGCCGGCGCGTTCGAAGAAGCTGATCGGCAGCACGACTTTCAGCTCGGCGGCGACCTTCCGGAAGTGCAGGATCGCCGGGTTCTCTTCCACCGGGGTGGCCAGCTGGGTGTAGTCGGCGTTGGGCTTCTGGCAGAAGTAGGGGGTCTCGAACAGTTCCTGGATCAGGATGATCTGCGCGCCCTGGGCGGCCGCCTGGCGCACCAGCTTCTCGGCATTGGCGATGTTGGCCTGGACATCCCAGGAGCACGCCATCTGGGTGGCGGCGACGGTGACGGTACGAGTCATGGAACACCTTTTTATTCGGATACTTATCGGCCTTCCGGGTTGGGTGGCGGCCGTGGGGTGCTGCGAGAAGGCGTGAGGTCGACGTCTTTCGCGGCGCTGGGGCGATTTATATCCGATAAAAATCGACTTTTGAAGCGGTATTTCTCTATCGCGGCATCGAATCCGATAAAAAGACAGATAAATATCGGACTTAAAGCTGTGGGCGATAAGCTTCAAGCCGCAAGCGAAAGCGGCTCTTGCTTGCAGCTTGAGGCTTGCCGCTTACAGCTGCCGTTTTCCTATAGCTGCCGTTTAGGTAGGAAGGGCGGCAGATACAGCGACAGATAGGCATCGAACACCCGCATCCCTTCCTCGGCCAGGCGCGGTTCTATGCGCCCGTGGCGTTGCACCGAAAGGGCGTAGACGCGGTCGCCCAGTTCCATGGCCAGGCTGAACACTTCGATGTCCCGGGGCAGTTCGGGCAGGTGGAAGTGGTGGTCGAACAGGGCCTGCATGGAGCGGCCCAGCTCCATGTCGTGCTGGCGGTCGGCGAGGGTCACCTCGGCCAGGCCGTGGCTGGCGAGGATCAGCTGGCGCGCCGCGGCGTCGCCGGCGTAGACGGCGAGCATGCGTTCCTCCACCAGCCGCGAGAGGTCGCGCCAGTCGCGCAGGGCATCGTGGTCCACCGGCGCCGCCAGGCAGGCGCGGAAGGCGGCGTGGACTTCGCCGGTCAGCGCCTGCAGCAGCGCCGGCACGCTGGGGAAGAAGTGGTAGACCGAGGACGGCGGTATGTCCGCCCGCTCCGCCACGGCGTAGATCGACAGGCCGGCGGTGCCGTCTTCGGCGAGCAGCGCGCGGGCGGCGTCGAGGATGCTGGCGATGCGCGCCTGGCTGCTGGCGCGGGGCTTGCGGGAGCTGGTGGGGGCGGGCATGGGGTTCTCCGGGCATGAGCGGGCTATTGGACGCCAGCTCATGCGTCCGGAGCAAGTTCGCGGCCCCTGGCGCGCGCCGCTGGCCGTCAGTGGTCGGCCAGCAGCTTGTCCCAGGTTTCCTTGAACACCGGCGCGGTCTTGTCCGGGGCGGTTTCCAGGGCGAACAGGCGGCGCTTGGTCTCCTGGTCCGGGTACAGGCCCGGCTGCTGGCGCAGCTCGGCGTCGAGGAAGGCCGCGGCGTCGACGTTGGCGTTCGGGTAGAGGGTGGCGGCGGTGACCTGGGCGGCGACCTTCGGTTGCAGCATGAAGTCGATGAAGCGCAGGGCCAGGTCCGGGTGCTGGGCGCTGCTGGGCACCACCAAGTTGTCGATGAACAGCACCGAGCCTTCCTGCGGCACCACGAAGTGCACCGGCTGCCCGGCGCGGGCCGCGTGCAGGGCGTCGCCGACCCAGGCCATGGCTACGCACAGCTTGCCGTCGTTGAGGTCCTGGATGTAGCGCTCGCTGTCGATGTAGCGCAGGTTCGGGCGCAGCGCCTCGAGCACCTGGCCGGCGCGGCGGATCTGCGTGGGCGCGCTGCGGGCGAAGTTGCGCCCCTGGTAGTTCATCAGCACCGAGAAGGTCTCGTCGGGCGCGTCCAGCAGGCTCAGCCCGCAGCTCTTCAGGCGCGCGCTGTATTGCGGGTCGAACAGCAGGCTCCAGCTGTCCGGCACCGGCCCGCCCAGGGCCTTCTCGGCCTGCGGCTGGTTCACCGCCAGGCCCACGGCGCCCCACAGGTAGGGCACGGCGTGGCGGTTGTCGGGGTCGACGGCGGCCAGCTTGCTCATCAGTTGCGGGTCGAGGTGGCTGCGGTTGGGCAGGCGGGTGAAGTCCAGCGGCTGGATCAGCTTGTCCTTGATCAGCTGCGGCAGGTCGTTGTGGGAGGGGACGGCGACGTCGATCTTCTCGCCGGAGCGCAGCGCCTGCTTGAGTTCTTCGGCGGTGCTGTAGGTGTGGTATTCGACGCGGACGCCGCTGGCCTTCTCGAAGTCCTTGAGCGCTTCCGGGGCGATGTAGTCGTTCCAGTTGTAGACGCGGATGACGTCCTCGGCCTGGACGAACAGCGGGCAGAGCAGCAGCAACAGCGGGGCGAGCAGGCGTGGCATTGGCATTCTCCCTATGTCAAGGCACAGCATGGACGGCCGGCGGCCATCCCGGGGCTTGGTTGCAGCGTGGTGCGGCAGAGCAGGGTGCGGCGGGGCGCCCGCCCGGCGGGCAAGGCGGCCAGACGAACGCCGGCGCGGGGCCGGCGTCGCCTGGGGTGTTGCTTATACGGTGTGCAGGTACCAGTTGTACTCGAGGTCGGAGATCGAATACTCGAACTCCTGCATCTCGTGTTCCTTGCACGCGACGAAGATGTCGATGTACTCGGGGCTGATGTACTTGTTCATCACGTCGCTGTCGTCCAGCTCGCGCAGGGCATCGCGCAGGTTGTTCGGCAGGCTCTGCTCCAGCTGATCGTAGGCGTTGCCTTCGATCGGCGCGCCCGGCTCGACCTTGTTGACCAGGCCGTGGTGGACGCCGGCGAGGACCGCGGCCAGCAGCAGGTAGGGGTTGGCGTCGGCACCGGCCACGCGGTGTTCCAGGCGCACCGCTTCCGGCGCGCCGGTGGGCACGCGCAGCGCCACGGTGCGGTTGTCCAGGCCCCAGCTCGGCGCGTTCGGCACGAAGAAGGCCGAGCCGAAGCGGCGGTAGGAGTTGACGTTCGGGCAGAGGAAGGCCATGGAGGCGGGCAGGGTCTCGAGCACACCGCCGATCGCGTGACGCAACGCGGCGTTCTGCTCGGGATCCTCGCTGGCGAAGATGTTCTTGCCATCCTTGTCCAGCAGCGACACGTGGACGTGCAAACCGTTGCCGGCCTGGCCCGGGTAGGGCTTGGCCATGAAGGTCGAGTCCATTTCATGGTCGTATGCCACGTTCTTGATCAGGCGCTTGAGCAGCACCGCGTAGTCGCAGGCCTTGAGCGCGTCGTTGACGTGGTGGAGGTTGACCTCGAACTGCGCCGGGGCGCTCTCCTTGACGATGGCGTCGGCCGGGATGCCCTGGGCGCGGGCGCCGTCGATGATGTCCTGCAGGCAGTCGGCGTACTCGTCGAGGTCGTCGATGGAGTAGACCTGCACCGATTGCGGACGCTTGCCGGAGATCGGCGAGCGCGGCGGCTGCGGACGGCCGTTCACGTTCTCCTGGTCGATCAGGTAGAACTCCAGCTCGAAGGCCGCGACGATGGACAGGCCCATGTCGGTGAACTTCTGGACGACCTGGCGCAGTACCTCGCGAGGGTCGGCGAAGAACGGCTCGCCTTCCATTTCATGCATGGTCATCAGCAGTTGCGCGGTCGGACGCTTCTGCCAGGGTTCCATGGCTATGGTGTTGGGGATGGGATAGCAGACACGGTCGGCGTCGCCGATATCCAGGCCCAGGCCGGTGCTTTCAACGGTGGAGCCGGTGATGTCGAGGGCGAACAGCGAGGCGGGGAGGTTGATGCCTTTCTCGTAGACTTTCGGCAGGTTGCTGCGCTCGATGCGCTTGCCGCGAACCACGCCATTCATATCTGCAATAAGGAGGTCGACGAACTGGACCTCGGGGTGTTCCTTCAGGAACTCGGTCGCTTCTGAGAGCGGAACGGCACTCGGGGGTACCGACATGGTGCAACACCTTTATTGTTAAAAATATCAATCATGCGGGGGCTAGGCTGTGAGTCAATCCGAAAGGCCTGTTGATGTCAATAGCGCCACTTCCTGCCCGCTGATGGTGCAAGGTGGCCATTCCTGGGGCATTTCGGCTTGTCTCAGGGGCCGTGAAAGCGTGCTGCCATGGGATGTTCAGAGAGGCGTGTGCAATTTTTTACAGGACTATTGTGTAAAAAAATGAACAGCGCTAAGCTCGGTCGCAACCCATAACACTTACAAGCACGGGTGTCCCATGTCTCGCCTGCCGTTAATCGGCGTGACCGCCTGCGTCAGGCAAGTCGGTCATAAACCCAGCCATACCGTCGGTGACAAATACGTCAGTGCCGTGGTGGCCGGGGCCAATGGTCTACCGCTGATCATTCCAGCCCTGGGCGAATCGCTTGACCAGGACACCTTGCTCTCCAGCCTCGATGGGCTGCTGTTCACCGGATCACCGTCGAACGTCGAGCCCCATCATTATAGTGGTCCCGAGAGCGATGCAGGCACTTTGCATGACATCGCCCGTGACGCTACTACACTGCCGCTCATTCGCGCTGCGATCGCCGCCGGCGTGCCGTTGCTCGGCATCTGCCGCGGGTTCCAGGAGATCAACGTGGCTCTAGGCGGCACGCTGCACCAGAAGGTGCACGAAACTCCAGGCTTCATGGACCACCGCGAGCCGGCCAACCAGCCGGTCGAGGTGCAGTACGCCCCGCGCCACGTCGTCGACGTGCAGCCGGGCGGCATTCTCGCCGGCATCGGCTTGCCGGCGCAGATCCAGGTCAATTCCATTCATGGCCAAGGCGTTGCACGTCTGGCGCCGGGCCTTCGCGTAGAAGCACTGGCGCCTGACGGGTTGGTCGAGGCCTTCTCCGTAGAAGGCGCCAGGGCCTTCGCCCTCGGTGTGCAGTGGCACCCGGAGTGGCAGGTCCGATCCAATCCCAACTATCTCGCCATCTTCCAGGCATTCGGCAAAGCCTGCGGCAAGAGGGCGGGGCAACGTTGAGTCCGGCGGTTGGGGCCGGGCTCTCAAAACCCTGAGGTCTTTATGACTACCAAGCTAGACCAGCTGACCGGCTGGCTGAAGGAACGCAAGATCACCGAAGTGGAATGCATGATCGCCGACCTGACCGGGATTGCCCGGGGCAAGATCGCGCCGACCAACAAGTTCCTCAACGAGAAGGGCATGCGCCTGCCGGAGTCCGTGCTCCTGCAGACCGTGACCGGTGATTACGTCGAGGACGACATCTACTACGACCTGCTGGACCCGGCCGACATCGATATGGTCTGCCGCCCGGACGAGAATGCCGTGTTCCTCGTCCCCTGGGCCATCGAGCCCACCGCGATGGTCATCCACGACACCTACGACAAGCTCGGCAACCCCATCGAGCTGTCGCCGCGCAACATCTTGAAGCGCGTGCTCAAGCTCTACGCCGACAAGGGCTGGAAGCCGATCGTGGCGCCGGAGATGGAGTTCTACCTGACCAAGCGCAGCGACGACCCCGACTACCCGCTGCAGGCCCCCGTAGGCCGTTCCGGGCGCCAGGAGACCGGCCGCCAGTCCTTCTCCATCGACGCGGCGAACGAGTTCGACCCGCTGTTCGAGGACATGTACGACTGGTGCGAGGCCCAGGGCCTGGACCTGGACACGCTGATCCACGAGGAAGGCACCGCGCAGATGGAAATCAACTTCCGTCACGGCGACGCCCTGGACCTGGCCGACCAGATCCTGGTGTTCAAGCGCACCATGCGCGAGGCCGCGCTCAAGCACAACGTGGCCGCGACCTTCATGGCCAAGCCGATGACCGGCGAGCCGGGCAGCGCCATGCACCTGCACCAGAGCATCGTCGACATCAAGACCGGCAAGAACATCTTCTCCAATGCCGACGGCACCATGAGCGAGCTGTTCCTGCACCACGTCGGCGGCCTGCAGCGCTTCATCCCCGAGGCCCTGCCGCTGTTCGCCCCGAACGTCAACTCGTTCCGCCGCTTCCTGCCCGACACCTCGGCGCCGGTGAACGTCGAGTGGGGCGAGGAGAACCGCACCGTGGGCCTGCGCGTGCCGGACTCCAACCCGGAGAACCGCCGCGTGGAAAACCGCCTGGCCGGCGCCGACGCCAACCCCTACCTGGCCCTGGCCGCCAGCCTGCTGTGCGGCTACATCGGCATGGTCGAAGGCATCAAACCCAGTGCCCAGGTCAAGGGCCGCGGCTACGAACGACGTAACCTGCGCCTGCCGCTGACCATCGAGGCGGCACTGGAAACCATGGAAGGCAGCAAGACCCTTGAACAGTACCTGGGCAGCAAGTTCATCCGCGGCTACGTCGCGGTGAAACGCGCCGAGCACGAGAACTTCAAGCGGGTGATCAGTTCCTGGGAGCGGGAGTTCCTCCTGCTGTCCGTCTGATCGGCGTGGGGCCCGGCCCTGCCGGCCGGGCCCCGTGTTCATTACAGAGAGGTTTTACCAAAATGACGAAACAGACCAGCGCCCAGACCCAACACTGGCAGGCGCTCAGCCGCGAACACCACCTGGCTCCGTTCACCGACTACAAGCAACTGAACGAGAAGGGTGCGCGCATCATCACCAAGGCCGAAGGCGTGTACCTGTGGGACAGCGAGGGCAACAAGATCCTCGATGGCATGGCCGGCCTGTGGTGCATGAACGTCGGCTATGGTCGCAAGGAGCTTGCCGAGGTCGCCTACAAGCAGATGCTCGAGCTGCCCTACTACAACCTGTTCTTCCAGACCGCGCACCCGCCAGCGCTGGAGCTGGCCAAGGCCATCGCCGACATCGCCCCCGAAGGCATGAACCACGTGTTCTTCACCGGCTCCGGCTCGGAGTCCAACGACACCGTGCTGCGCATGGTCCGCCACTACTGGAGCATCAAGGGCAAGCCGCAGAAGAAGGTGGTCATCGGCCGCTGGAACGGCTACCACGGCTCCACCGTCGCCGGCGTCAGCCTCGGCGGCATGAAGGCCCTGCACAGCCAGGGCGACCTGCCGATCCCGGGCATCGTGCACATCGCCCAGCCCTACTGGTACGGCGAGGGCGGCGACATGTCGGCGGAAGAGTTCGGCGTCTGGGCCGCCGAGCAGCTGGAGAAGAAGATTCTCGAAGTCGGCGAGGAGAACGTCGCCGCCTTCATCGCCGAGCCGATCCAGGGCGCCGGCGGCGTGATCGTTCCGCCGGACACCTACTGGCCGAAGATCCGCGAGATCCTCGCCAAGTACGAAATCCTGTTCATCGCCGACGAAGTCATCTGCGGCTTCGGCCGTACCGGCGAATGGTTCGGCAGCCAGTACTACGGCAACGCCCCGGACCTGATGCCGATCGCCAAGGGCCTGACTTCCGGCTACATCCCCATGGGCGGCGTAATCGTCCGCGACGAGATCGTCGATACCCTGAATGAGGGTGGCGAGTTCTACCACGGCTTCACTTACTCTGGTCACCCGGTGGCCGCGGCGGTGGCCCTGGAGAACATCCGCATCCTGCGCGAGGAGAAGATCGTCGAGACCGTGAAGGCGGAAACGGCACCTTACTTGCAAAAGCGCTGGCAGGAACTGGCCGACCACCCGCTGGTGGGCGAGGCCCGCGGCGTCGGCATGGTCGGCGCGCTGGAGCTGGTGAAGAACAAGAAGACCCGCGAGCGCTTCGAGAACGGCGTGGGGATGCTGTGCCGCGAGCACTGCTTCCGCAACGGCCTGATCATGCGCGCGGTGGGAGACACTATGATTATTTCGCCGCCGCTGGTCATCACCAAGCCGGAGATCGACGAGTTGATCACCCTGGCGCGCAAGTGCCTCGATCAAACCGCCGCCGTAGCGCTGTCTTGAGTCTTTCACCGGACCTTTGACAGACTGCGCCTGTGCGTTGGCCAGGCTCACCGGGTGGTGAAGGCGGAAAGCCGCCGACGCCACCCGGAACATCAAAAACAATTGGAGCTACCCGCATGTTCAAAACCTTCGGCAAGACCCTGCTCGCCGTGACTCTGGCGGGCGCTGTGGCCGGTATGGCACAGGCCGATGACAAGGTACTGCACGTTTACAACTGGTCCGACTACATCGCCCCGAACACGGTCGACGAGTTCACCAAGGCCACCGGCATCAAGGTCGTCTACGACGTCTACGACAGCAACGAAGTGCTGGAGGCCAAGCTGCTGGCCGGCAAGTCGGGCTACGACGTGGTGGTTCCCTCGAACTCCTTCCTCGCCAAGCAGATCAAGGCCGGCGTCTACCAGCCGCTGGCCCGCGACAAGCTGCCGAACTGGAAGAACCTGAACCCGGACATCATGAAGACCCTCGAGGTCAGCGACCCGGGCAACAAGTTCGCCATCCCCTACATGTGGGGCACCATCGGCATCGGCTACAACCCGGACAAGGTCAAGGCCGCCCTGGGCGACGGCGCCCCGGTGGATTCCTGGGACCTGGTATTCAAGCCCGAGAACATCCAGAAGCTGAAACAGTGCGGCGTGAGCTTCCTCGACTCGCCCACCGAGATGCTGCCGGCGGCCCTGCACTACCTGGGCTACAAGCCGGACAGCCAGGATCCCAAGGAAATCAAGGCTGCCGAAGAGCTGTTCCTGAAGATCCGTCCGTACATCACCTACTTCCACTCCTCCAAGTACATCTCGGACCTGGCCAACGGCAACATCTGCGTCGCCATCGGCTACTCGGGCGACATCTACCAGGCCAAGTCCCGCGCCGTGGAAGCCAAGAACAACGTGAAGGTGGCCTACCACATTCCGAAGGAAGGCGCCGGCGCCTTCTTCGACACCGTGGCCATTCCGAAGGACGCCGAGAACCCCGAAGGCGCCCTGAAGTGGATCAACTTCCTGCTCGAGCCGAAGGTGATCGCCGAGATTTCCGATACCGTTTCCTACCCCAACGCCAACTCCGCGGCCACTCCGCTGGTGAACGAGGAAATCCGTAACGACCCGGGCATCTACCCGAGCGACGCGGTCATGAAGAAGCTGTACGCCTTCCCGGACCTGCCGGCGAAGACCCAGCGCCTGATGACCCGCAGCTGGACCACCATCAAGTCCGGCAAGTGACGCCCCGGCCCGGTCGTTCGTCCCGAACGGCCGGGCAGGGCGCAGGGTGGTGGCGGCGCGGTCGCAGGCCCGCCATCGCTCTGCAGGCACGGATCATCTGCAGTGGGATGGCCGTTGGTTGCAGCTAGGGCTGCAGAAGCGCTCGCGCGCGCCACGGAAGGCCCGGACAAGCTGTAAACGCCAACACAAAGAAGCTTCATGACAACAGAGAGGACCGACGTGTGCGCATTCCCTTCCGCAAAACCCTGATCGCCGCCATCTCGACCCTGGGCCTGGGCGCCGCCGTTGCGCAGGCCGAGCCGACCGTCCACGTGTACAACTGGAGCGACTACATCGGCGAGACCACTCTGGCCGATTTCGAGAAGGAAACCGGCATCAAGCCGGTGTACGACGTCTTCGACTCCAACGAAACCCTCGAGGGCAAGCTGCTGGCCGGCCGCACCGGCTACGACATCGTGGTGCCGTCCAACCACTTCCTCGGCCGCCAGATCAAGGCCGGCGCCTTCCAGAAGCTGGACAAGAGCCAACTGCCGAACTGGAAGAACCTCGACCCGCACCTGATGAAACAACTCGAGGCCAACGACCCGGGCAACCTCTACGGCGTGCCCTACCTGTGGGGCACCAACGGCATCGGCTACAACGTCGACAAGGTCAAGGCCGTGCTCGGCGTCGACAAGATCGACTCCTGGGCCGTGCTCTTCGAGCCCGAGAACATGAAGAAGCTCAGCCAGTGCGGCGTCGCCTTCCTCGATTCGGGCGACGAAATGATGCCGGCCGTGCTCAAATACCTGGGCCTGGACCCCAACAGCACCAACCCGGCCGACTACGAGAAGGCCGAGGCCAAGCTGATGGCGGTTCGCCCCTACGTCACCTACTTCCATTCCTCCAAGTACATCTCGGACCTGGCCAACGGCAACATCTGCGTCGCCGCCGGGTTCTCCGGCGACGTGTTCCAGGCCGCCAACCGCGCCAAGGAAGCCGGCAAGGGTGTGAACATCGCCTATGCGATTCCGAAGGAAGGCGCCAACCTGTGGTTCGACATCCTCGCCATCCCGAAGGATGCGTCGAACCCGAAAGAGGCCCACGCCTTCATCAACTACCTGCTCAAGCCCGAGGTGATCGCCAAGGTCAGCGATTACGTCGGTTACGCCAACCCGAACCCCAAGGCTGGCGAATTCATGGATGAGTCCGTGCGCGACAATCCCGAGGTCTACCCGCCTCAGGAAGTGCTCGACAAGCTCTTCGTGCAGCACGAGCTGCCGCCGAAGATCCTGCGCCTCATGACCCGTTCCTGGACCAAGATCAAGTCCGGTAAGTAATCCAAGTACGCCCGGCCGCGGGGGCCGGGCGTCCAAAAGTTGGGAGTTGTGGTAAATGGCTATAGCCTCCGGTGCCTACAAGAAAGCCCTCGCGGGCGACCAGCAGCCCAAAGAGGTGTTGGTAAAAATCGACCGGGTCACCAAGCAGTTCGACGAAACCCTTGCGGTGGACAGTGTTTCCCTGACCATCAAGAAGGGCGAAATCTTCGCATTGCTCGGCGGTTCCGGTTCCGGTAAATCCACCCTGTTGCGCATGCTGGCCGGCTTCGAGCGGCCGACCGAAGGTCGCATCTTCCTGGATGGCCAGGACATCACCGACCTGCCGCCCTACGAGCGGCCGATCAACATGATGTTCCAGTCCTACGCGCTGTTCCCGCACATGTCGGTTGCGCAGAACATCGCCTTCGGCCTGAAGCAGGACGGTCTGCCCAAGGCCGAGATCGACAAGATCGTCGAGGAAATGCTCAAGCTGGTGCAGATGACCCAGTACGCCAAGCGCAAGCCGCACCAGCTCTCCGGCGGCCAGCGCCAGCGCGTGGCCCTGGCCCGTTCGCTGGCCAAGCGGCCGAAGCTGCTGCTGCTCGACGAGCCCATGGGCGCCCTGGACAAGAAGCTGC
This sequence comes from Pseudomonas sp. AAC, assembly GCF_000725445.1. Classification (NCBI taxonomy): domain Bacteria; kingdom Pseudomonadati; phylum Pseudomonadota; class Gammaproteobacteria; order Pseudomonadales; family Pseudomonadaceae; genus Pseudomonas; species Pseudomonas sp. AAC. The sequence continues at coordinate 140,336 of NZ_KL647095.1, forward strand.
GCTCGCAGATGCAGCTGGAACTGGTGGAGATCATCGAGCGCGTGGGCGTGACCTGCGTGATGGTGACCCACGACCAGGAAGAGGCCATGACCATGGCCCAGCGCATCGCCATCATGCACCTGGGCTGCATCGAGCAGATCGGCAGCCCGATGGACATCTACGAGACCCCGGCCAGCCGCCTGATCTGCGAGTTCATCGGCAACGTCAACATGTTCGACGGCCAACTGGTCGAGGACCTGCAGGACCACGCGGTGATCGCCTGCCCGCAGCTGGAAAACCCGATCTACATCGGCCACGGCATCAGCACCCGCGCCGAAGACAAGCGCATCACCTACGCGCTGCGTCCGGAGAAGGTCATGGTCAGCGCGCAGAAGCCGGAAAACCTCGAGCACGAAGGCTTCAACTGGGCCCAGGGCACCGTCTACGACATCGCCTACCTGGGCGGCCACTCGGTGTACTACATCAAGCTGGCCTCGGGGATGATCGTCCAGGCCTTCATGGCCAACGCCGAACGCCACGTGGCCCGTCCGACCTGGGACCAGCCGGTGTACATCAGCTGGTACGACGACAGCGGTGTGGTGCTGCAATCATGAACATCAGCAAATCGCTCATGAAGCGCCTGCCGCGTGGCCGGCACGCCGTGATCGGTGTGCCGTTCATCTGGCTGTTCCTGTTCTTCCTGCTGCCCTTCGCCATCGTGCTGAAGATCAGCCTGGCGGCAGCGGACGTGGCCATCCCGCCGTACACCGAAGTGTTCCAGTACGCCGACCAGACCCTGCAACTGGTGCTGAACCTCGGCAACTACCTGATGCTGACGGACGACCCGCTCTACATCGACGCCTACCTGGGCTCGCTGAAGATGGCGGCGATCAGCACCTTCCTGTGCCTGCTGATCGGCTACCCGATGGCCTACGCCATCGCCCGCGCCAGCAAGGAAATGCAGACCGTGCTGCTGCTGCTGATCATGATGCCGACCTGGACGGCGATCCTGATCCGCGTGTACGCCTGGATGGGCATCCTCTCCAACAACGGCCTGCTCAACGGCTTCCTGATGTGGCTGGGGGTGATCAACGAACCGCTGACCATCCTCAACACCAACCTGGCGGTGTACATCGGTATCGTCTACTCGTACCTGCCGTTCATGGTGATGCCGCTGTACGCCAACCTGGTGAAGCACGACATGAGCCTGCTGGAGGCCGCTTCCGACCTGGGCGCGCGCAACTTCACCAGCTTCTGGAAGATCACCGTGCCGCTGTCGAAGAACGGCATCATCGCCGGCTGCATGCTGGTGTTCATCCCGGCGGTGGGCGAATTCGTCATCCCGGAACTGCTCGGCGGCCCCGAGACGTTGATGATCGGCAAGGTGCTGTGGCAGGAGTTCTTCAACAACCGTGACTGGCCGGTGGCGTCCGCCCTGGCGGTGGTCATGCTGGCGATCCTCATCGTGCCCATCATCCTGTTCAACAAGAACCAAGCCAAAGAACTGGAGGGCAAGGTATGAACAAGCGTTGGTCCTTCTCCAACATCATGCTTGTCCTCGGCCTGCTGTTCATCTACGTGCCGATGGTCATCCTGGTCATCTACTCGTTCAACGGCTCCAAGCTGGTGACCGTGTGGGGCGGCTGGTCGGTGAAGTGGTACGTCGGCCTGCTGGACAACACCCAGCTGATCAGCTCGGTGTTCCGCTCCCTGGAAATCGCCGTGTACACGGCGGTCTCCTCGGTGATCCTGGGCACCCTGGCGGCCTTCGTGCTGACGCGTATCCCGCGTTTCCGCGGCCGCACGCTGTTCGGCGGCATGGTCACCGCGCCGCTGGTCATGCCCGAGGTGATCACCGGTCTGTCGCTGCTGCTGCTGTTCGTGGCCATGGCCCAGTTGATCGGCTGGCCGCAGGAGCGCGGCATCGTCACCATCTGGATCGCCCACACCAGCTTCTGCTCGTCCTACGTGGCGGTGGTGGTGTCGGCGCGCCTGCGCGAGCTGGACCTGTCCATCGAGGAAGCGGCCATGGACCTGGGCGCCAAGCCCTGGAAAGTGTTCCTGCTGATCACCATCCCGATGATCGCGCCTTCGCTGGCGGCCGGCGGCATGATGTCCTTCGCCCTGTCGCTGGACGACCTGGTGCTGGCCAGCTTCGTCTCCGGCCCCGGTTCCACCACCCTGCCGATGGAAGTGTTCTCCGCCGTGCGCCTGGGCGTGAAGCCGGAGATCAACGCGGTGGCCAGCCTGATCCTGCTGACCGTCTCGCTGTTCACCTTCTTCGCCTGGTACTTCACCCGCCAGGCCGAGGAGCGCCGCAAGCGTGCCGTCCAGGAGGCCATGGAAGCCACGGCCACCGACTGGCAGAAAGGTTCGCCGGCCACCGTCTGAGGTCGTCTTGTCGGCCGGCTGCAGCCGGTGCCTGCGAAAACCATGGGCCACCTTCGGGTGGCCCATGTTTTTGGGGGAGACGGACATATGCCGAAGGGCAAGAAGAGTCGGTCTTCTCAGAAGAATCTGACAGCTAATCGCCGCAACTTCCCTGCATTTGCCAACTACTATTCAGTGTGTCCGTTGGCGGTTGCCGGCTATTCCCCGCAGCTTGGTCGGCCTCCGTGATCCCGGGCAATTTGCCAGTGCTTTCCACAGCACCCAGGCGGGAGGTGGCGCCCAATACAACACCCCAATAGTTATCCCTAGGGGGAATAACGCGCCAGGGAGCTTCGGCGCCTCCCGCAGACCCTTCTCACGGAAACGACGAACCCCGCAGCATGCGGGGTTCGTCGTTTCTGGCGCGGCCTAGCGGGCCTGCGGCACCAACCTGAGCAGGCCGTGGCTGTTGGCGGCGACCTCGTCGGGCGCGAAATGCTCGGCGTGGTAGCGGCCTTCGACGTAGTCCTCGGCCTGGTCCTTGTAGTGCGCATCGAAGAGCACGCCGCTCTGGCCCACCGGGTTGATGCCCAGGGCGTGGGTCGGGTCGGCGAAGTCCACCAGGCGCCGCGTCGAGGGCCCGTAGGTGACGGCCCAGGGCGCCGGGCCGATGGGCGCCGAGAGGTTGTTGGGCACCTCGTGGCCGCCGGGCGCGGCGAAGGGGCCGATGTTGAACAGGCGGTCCAGCGGTTTCTGCATGCCCAGCGGGTGCACGTGGGTGAGGGTGTGCGCCTTGCCCCATTGCCAATTGGCCGGGTCCTCGCCGAAGGTGTCGCGCAGGTGCTTCAGGCTGGCCTGCCAGGCGACCTTGACGATGTCCGCGCGGCTTTCCTTCTGCGCCGTGGCGCGGTCGTCCCACCAGTGCGAAGCGTCGTCGGCGGCCAGCCGTGGCAGGGCGCTGTCGATGGCCCGGGTGCTCAGCAGGGTGTTGAAGAAGGCGTCGCCCATTTCGTCGTGCATGGCGCCGTAGGCCAGTTGGTAGAGGAACTGGCTGAACAGGGTGGCGGCCAGCGAATCCAGCGGGTAGTCGCCCTTCCAGGCCGCCAGTTGCTCCACCAGCGCCTTCTCCTGCTCGCCGCTCGCCACCTGGCGCAGGCTCGGCAGCAGCGGCGCCAGGGTGCGCGGGCCGTAGTCGGTGCCGGTGTCCAGCTGCAGCGCCTGGCTGTTCTGCAGGTCCCACTTCACCGAGGCGTCGGCCAGGTGCCGGTCCAGGCGCTGGCCGCGGTCGGCCAGGTTGTAGTAGCCGGGCACCGGCCGGCCATTGGCGGGCACCGGCTGGAAGTTGGCCGAGACGATGTAGCCGCGCGCCGGGTTCTCTTCGTGGGGGTTCTCGACGAAGGGGTAGAAGCCATCCTTGTCCGCCGCGGCGGTGCTGCCATCGAGGATGAAGTTCGGATCGACGCCGGCCGGGCGCTTTGGCAGTTGCGCCGAGGCCCACCAGGCGATGTCGCCGCGGGCGTTGGCCCAGACCACGTTGAGCCCCGGCGCGTGGATCTGCGCGGCAGCGGCGTGGGCCTTGTCCAGGGTGTTGGCGCGGTCGAGGTGGTAGAAGGCGTCCAGCAGCGGGTTCTTGGTCTGCAGGAAGCCCCACCACATGGCGATGGGCGTCTTGCCCGAGGCGGCGCCCAGGGCGTCGTTGACGATCGGCCCGTGGGGCGAGCTGCGCAGCACCAGCTTGACCGGCGCCTGGCCCTTCACCGCGATGCTCTGCTCCTCGCGGGTGAGGTCCACCCACTGGCCGTGGTACCAGACCTGCTCGGGGTTGGCCGGGTTGGTCTTCTCGGCCACCAGGTCCATGTCGTCGTTCTGGAACATGGTCAGGCTCCAGCCGAAGTCCTTGTTGTGCCCGAGCATGGCGAAGGGCACCAGGGCCTGGTGGTGGCCGTAGAGTTCGAAGCCGGGGGCGCTGAGCTGCGCCTCGTACCACACCGAGGGCGCGGCGAAGCGGATGTGCGGGTCGCCCGCCAGCAGCGGCCGGCCGCTGCGCGTGCGGCTGCCGGAGACCACCCAGGCGTTGCTGCCCTCGTACTGCGGCAGGCCGGCGGCTTCCAGGGCCTGCTGGCTAATCTGCGCCAGGGCGCCGAGGTCCTTCCAGTCGCCGGCGGCCAGCGCGGTGGGGCGTTGCAGCACGCCCTCCGGGTGCCAGGCCAGGTCGAAGGCCTTCAGGTAGTCGGCGCCCAGGTCGTCGCGGATGTAGGTGAGCACCGGCTCGGTGCGCAGGGCCACGGCGAAGCTGTAGGCCAGGTAGCCGGACACGGCGAGGGTGTCCTCCACCGTGAAGGGCCGCTTGGGAATGCCCAGCACGTCGAATTCCAGCGGCTTCGGGTGGCTGGCCTGGTACTGGTTGATGCCGTCCAGGTACGCCTCCAGGGCTTTCCAGGCCGGCGACTGCCGGTCCTGGCGGGCGGCGTACTCGGCGGCATGGTCGCGCAGGCGCAGGGTGCGGAACAGGCGGTCGGTGTCCACCAGCTTGGGCCCCAGCACCTCGGCCAGCTCGCCCTTGGCCAGGCGGCGCAGCATCTCCATCTGGAACAGCCGGTCCTGGGCGTGCACGTAGCCCAGGGCGCGGTACAGGTCGCTTTCGTTCTGCGCACGGATGTGCGGCACGCCACGCTCGTCGTAGCGCACCTCGACCTCGGCCTGCAGCCCGGGCAGCCCCGCCAGGCCGTCGCGGATCGGCTGCTTGCCATGCAGGTACCAGGCGCCCCCGGCGGCAGCGGCCGCCACCAGTACGGCAAGAACGGTCAACGTGCGTTTCATGTAGCGGCTCTCCTTGTTGTTCTGGGCGGATTCTGCGCATTCGCGCCGGGCGCTTTCATTGACCAAACGCGCGCAAGCTGCAAGTCTTCGGTCAAAAGGAGGCCATATGTCCCTCGCCAGCGCGCCACTCACCCATTCGGCCACTCTGCGCCGCCTGCTCTACGAGGCGCTTACCAACCTGGGGCTGGAGCCGGCGCGCATCTACCGCCAGGCGCTGCGGCGCGTGCGCCTGGCACCGGTGAGCGCCGACGGCCGCCTGCTGCACGACGAGGTGCCGCTGTTCTGGGCGGCGCTGCCGGAGCTGAGCGGTGACGTGGACATCGGCCTGCACCTGGCCGAGGCGATGAAGCCGCGCCTGCTCGACGTGGTCGGCTACCTGCTGCTGGCCAGCCGCGACCTGGAGCAGGCGCTGCACAGCTTCCTGCGCTTCCAGCACATCCTCTCCGGCGGCCTGGCCGCGCAGCTGCGCGAGGAGGGTGAGCAGGCGCGGCTGGTCCTCGACATCCACTACCGCGACTGCCCGCCGCTGCGCCAGCAGATGGAGTGCCTGCTGCTGCTGTTCATCAAGCTGCTGAAGGCGGTCAGCGACGACGAGTTCGCCTGTTCCGCCATTGAGTTCCGCCATGCCGCGCCACGGCGCCTGGCCGAGCACCGCCGGCTGTTCGGGCTGACGCCGCGGTTCGCCTGCGCACACGACGCCCTGCTGTTCCCGCGCGCCCTGCTGCGGCGCCCGTCGCGCACGGCCAACGCCGCCTTGCACGGCGTGCTCACCCGCTATGCGGAGGAGGAACTACAGCGCCTGCAGGAGAACGACCTGCTCAACCGCCTGCGCTACCTGCTGGCCCACCGCCTGGGCCGCGAACCCTGCACCCTGCAGGCCTGCGCCGAGCTGCTGGGGCTGCCGGCCAGCGCCTTGCAGCGCAGCCTGGCCGGGCAGGGCAGCGGCTTCCGCGAGCTGCATGAGGAGGTACGCCGCCAGCGCGCCACCGAGCTGCTGGCCGAAGGCGTGGCCATCCGCGAAGTGGCGCGGACCTGCGGTTTCGCCGAGCTGTCGCCGTTCTATCGCGCCTTCCGGCGCTGGTTCGGGGTGCCGCCGGAGGTGTACCGGCGGCGTTTGCAGGAGATGGCGTAGGCGCACTGAGGCGTCCCGCGCCGGGCTCATTCGGCCAGCGGGATCTCGCTGGCCATGTCCAGCAGGGCCATGGCGTCGAGCTGCGTCTCGATCTGCAGGAAGCGCATGGCGCGGGTCGGCGAGACGGCCTTGGCCATGCGCGCGATGTAGCGGTTGCGCAGGTCCAGGCGCAGCTGCTGGAGCTTCTCGGCGCGCTTGAGCAGGGCGCTGGCGTCTTTGTCGGAGACCTTGCCGGTGTTGTAGGACTTGGCGTAGTCGAGGATCAGCGCCAGGTGCTGCTTGCTCAGCTTCTCGGCCTCGCTGCGGTAGGTGTTGTAGATCGGCCAGAATGCCTCGCCTTCCTTGCCGGTGAGGTTCATGTTGGCTTCGACGATGCGTTTGCGCTTGTAGTCGATGCCGGCCAGGCGGTTGTCGATCTCCGCCTTGTGCTCGGACATCACCTGGTCGGGACTGGGCGCCTGGTCGTCGGCGCCGGCCAGCAGCGGCAGGCTGAGCAGGGCGCACAGGGCGAGGGTGGGGCGTAGCGGCATGGGAGGCTCCTTGTAGTCGCGCGCCGGCCCTTCATGGGCCGGCTCCGGCTAGTGTAGATGCTGGCGCCCGGCTGTCCGCCCGCCAGGGGCAATAGCAGCCTTGGGCGAGGCTCTGGGTGGCCTGCACCGGGCGGCCGTCGATCAGCGCCTGCAGCACCGGTTCGATGAAGCTGTTGGCCGAGCTGCACACCGCGCCCTCGCTGTAGGGACCGAAATAGGCCAGGCGGCCCTGGCGGTCCCAGATGGCCACCGCCGGGCTCGCCGGCAGCGCCTCGGCGCCAGGCGGCGTGGCCAATGGCCGCAGGGCCTGGAGGGTGGCGGGCAACTGGCCGTGGCTGCCGGACTTCTGCACGGCGAAGAACTGCACGCCGAGCGGGGCGAAGCGCGCCAGCAACTCGGCGAGGTGCTGCTGGTTGCCGACGTTGCACGGGCAGGCCGGGTCCCAGAAATGCACCAGGCGGATGGCGCCGGGGCCGGCCAGTTCGGCCGGCAGCTGCAGGCCGGCGCCGCTGAACAGCGTCGGCTGCGCGTCGAAGGGGCGGATGTAGCGCTGCTGGAACCATTGGTAGGCGCCCAGCAGCATGGCGGCGAGCAGCGCGGCGAGGCAGGCGAGGATGAGCGTGCGGCGGGCAGGCATGGCGAATCCCGGTAAGATAGCCCCCAAGAGTGCCATGCCGTCGCTTGTGGCAGAACCGCCCGGATGCCGCCGGGCGCTCGTCCCAGCGTCACCGGAAACCGCGGAAAACCCCGATGCCAGAAGCCTTCCAGCCCGATCTGCTGCGCCAGCGCCTGCGACCCCTGACCGCAGCCGAACGCGACGCCCAGGTCCTCGCCTACCAGTCCTTCTACGGGCTCGACCTGGCGGCCCGCTACCCGGGCCTGGAAAGCCGCCTGGGCTACTTCGAGTGCGCCGGCTACCGCATCGCCGCGCAGCTGTGGCGCCCGCCCCTGGCCCGCGGCAGCCTGCTGCTGCTGCACGGCTACTACGACCACATGGGGCTCTATGGCCACGTCATCGACTGGGCGCTGGACCTGGGCCTGGCGGTGATCGCCTGCGACCTGCCGGGCCACGGCCTGTCCAACGGCGCGGCGGCCAGCATCAACGACTTCGCCGAGTACCAGGCGGTGCTCGCCGGCCTGCTGGACGTGGCCGCGCAACTGGACCTGCCGCAGCCCTGGCACCTTTTCGGGCAGAGCACCGGCGGCGCCATCCTGCTGGACTACCTGCTCACCGGCGCGCCGCGCCCGGAGCTGGGCCACACCCTGCTGCTGGCGCCGCTGGTGCGGCCGCGCGCCTGGGGCTGGTCGAAGCTCAGCTACCAACTGCTGCGGCCCTTCGTCGACTCCATCCCGCGCAAGTTCACCGACAACTCCAACGACGCCGGCTTCCTCGCCTTCCTCCGCGATCGCGACCCGCTACAGCCGCGCATCCTGCCCACCGCCTGGGTGGGCGCGCTGGCGCGCTGGATTCCGCACATCGAGGGCGCGCCGCCCAGCGCGCGCAACCTGCTGGTGGTGCAGGGCGACGCCGACGAGACGGTGGACTGGCGCTACAACCTGAGGGTGCTGGAAGAGAAGTTCGAGCGCATCGAGTGCCTGCTGCTCACCGGCGCGCGGCACCACCTGGCCAACGAGAGCGAGGCGTTGCGCCGGCGCTACTTCGACTTCCTCGGAGAGCGCCTGAGCTAGTTCGAGGGGGCGGAAGCCAGCCCGGCCTTCACCGCGGCCAGAGCCGCCTGGTAGTAGGCCTGGCCGGCGGGCGACTCGGCGAAGTCGGCGAACTGCTGCAGCTCGGCGTCGGAGAGCCCGCGGTAGACGTACAGCAGGGTGTTGTCGAGGTCGGCGCCGATCTGCTGCACGACATTCTGCCGCTGCCCTTCGAGCAGCCCCTGGCCCTGGCCGAGCAGGCCGGGGAGCATCTGGCTGAGGCTGTCGGCGGCCACGCTGGCCAGCGCCATGCTGACCTCGGCGCCGGCCTCGCTGGCGGGCAGGGCCCGGCTCAGGCGCTGGGCCAGCTGCTGGCGCTGCGGCGTGGCCTGCTGGCGCGGCAGGCCGTTGGCGTACTGGGCGAGCTGGTCGCTGCGGGTGGCGAGGGTTTCCGCGGCGGCGATCTTGCGCCCCAGGGGCGATTCGAAGAAGGCCAGCGCCGGGCCGCTGTCCGCCAGGTTCCGGCGCAGGCCGGCCAGCGCCCGGGCGTCGATCTGCGCCGGGGCGAAGCGCTGGTCGCTGTTGTTCACCAGGGCCTGGTACAGCGCCGGCGGCAGGTTGGCCTGGTAGCGCTTCTGCGCGGCGTGCAGGGCGTCGTTGAAGTGCGCGCGTTGTTCCGGCCAGCCGGCGGCCTGGTAGAGGCGCTGATAATCGTCGGCCAGTACGGGTAGGCCCAGCATCAGCAGGGCAAGGGCAAGCAGTGCACGCAAATCGGGTCCTCCTGGCGGCAGTGGCCATCCGCCGCGGCTATTGTCGGCAAGCCCGGCCCCGCTTGTCGAGGCGCTTGTCGCCGGCGTTACAATAGCGCATGAACCCCCACGCCGATTCCTCCCCCCTGCAAAACGCCGTCGACGACCTGGCCGAACGCGGCTGGTCGCTGCAACGCGACTTCCTGCCCGCGGACCTGATCGCCGCGCTGGCCGCGGAGTGCCGCAACCGCGCTGCCGCCGGCGAGCTGGCCTCGGCCTCGGTGGGGCGCGGCGCCGGCCAGGCGGTGCGCGAGGGCATCCGCGGCGACCGCATCCAGTGGCTGGAGCCGGGGCAGGCCGGGGCCTGCGACCGCTACCTGGGGCTGATGGGCGAACTGCGCGTGGCGCTCAACCGCGCGCTGTTCCTGGGCCTGGAGGACTTCGAGTGCCACTTCGCCCTGTATCCGCCGGGCGCTTTCTACCAGAAGCACCTGGACCGTTTTCGCGACGATGACCGCCGCTGCGTGTCGGCGGTGCTCTACCTCAACGACGACTGGCTGCCCGAGCACGCCGGCGAACTGCGCCTGTACTTCGCCGACGGCAGCCACGACGACGTGCCGCCGCTGGGCGGCAGCCTGGTGCTGTTCCTCTCCGGCGAGTTCCCCCACGAGGTGCTGCCGGCCCACCGCGAACGCCTGTCGCTGACCGGCTGGTTCCGCCGCCGCGGCGACGCCCCGCTCTAGGGCTCAGTGGCCCCAGACGCGGATGGTGCCGCTGATGTCCTGGATGTCGCGCACCTCCAGGCTGCCCAGGCGGCTTTCACCGACGTAGAGGTCGCCGGCCACGCGCACGCGGATGGTCTGCGCCGGCAGGCCGCCGTCATTGAGCTGCCTGTTGATGGTGGTCAGGTCCGGCAGGGTCAGCGCCAACTGCTGCTGGCCGTTGCTGCCCTGGACCACGTCGACCTGCAGGGTCGGCAGCTCGACGCCGAAGAACGGCAGACTCAGGCCCAGCTGCGCCGCGCCCAGGGGCAGCGCGCCGCCGCGGCCGTCCGGGCAGACCGCGGCGCTGGTGCAGCCGTTGTCGATCTTCAGGTTGCGCAGCGAGACGCTGCCGCCGTCGTCGACCCAGGCGGCCTTGCCGATGCTGGCCATGACGTCGGCGCGGATGCTCAGGCCCTCCTGGCCGGTGATGCGGCCGAGGTTTTCGTTGTCCAGCGGTTCGAGCGCGGCCTGGCTGGCGCCGGCGGCGCACAGCAGCAGGCCGCCGAGCAGGTGCGGCAGGCTGAGAGGCTTGAGCATGGTGGCGGTTCCCTCGCGGTGGGCGACATGGCGAGGCAGTCTGCGCGCGATGCGCCCGGCCCGCCATGCCGGCGCGGCAGTTCCAGCCGAAGGATGGGCCCGACCATCGGCGGATGGCCGCCATCGGTTGCCAGGTGACCGGGTCCGATGTGCGGGCTAGTCTGTTGCGATCGAAAAGGGAGTGTTTCGCCCATGCAGAAGATTCTCGTCAGCCGCTGCCTGCTGGGCCACCGGGTGCGCTACGACGGTGGCAGCCACGGCCCCTTCGACCTGCTGGAACGCTGGCAGGCCCAGGGCCGGGTGGTCGCGCTATGCCCGGAAGTGGCCGGCGGCCTGCCCACGCCGCGCGCGCCGGCGGAGATTCCCGGCGGCCGCGGCGCCCTGGTGCTGGAAGGCCAGGCGCCGGTGGTGACGGTGGATGGCGTGGACGTCACTGGCGCCTTCGTCCGCGGCGCCGAACAGGCCATGGCGCTGGTCGACCGCCATGGCATCCGCCTGGCCATTCTCAAGGCGCGCAGCCCCTCCTGTGGCAACCGCGAGAACTACGACGGCAGCTTCTCCGGCCTGCGCGTGCCCGGCGAAGGCGTCACCGCGGCGGCGCTCAAGCGCATGGGCGTACTGGTGTTCAGCGAGGAGGAGCTGGACGCCGCGGCGGTCTGCCTGGCCGGCCTGGAAGCCGGCGGCTGAGTGGTTTGTGATAGCCTGCGAGGCTCGGCGTAGAGCCTTCCGACAGCCCTTGTAGCACTCTTTTCCTTGAGCCGTCGGCGTGGCGACCTATGCTGAAGAGTCCCGCCGGAGGTTCGCTGCAGCGTGCCGGGCCTCCCCATCCCGCTCATAAGGAGAACTCCATGAAGCTCACGTTGCCTTGCCTGGGCCTTGCCGGCCTGCTGCTCGCCGCCTCCACCGCCGCGCTGGCGGCCGGCATGCCGCGTACCCCGGCGCCCGAGGGGGCCAAGGTGTATTTCATCGAACCGAAGGACGGCGCCACCGTCGGCCAGACCTTCACCGTCAAGTTCGGCCTGGAAGGCATGGGCGTGGCCCCGGCCGGCGTCGACTCGCCCAGCACCGGGCACCACCACCTGCTGGTGGACCTCAAGGAGCAGCCGGCCATGGACATGCCGCTGCCGATGACCGACAACATCCGCCACTTCGGCAAGGGCCAGACGGAAACCAAGATCACCCTGCCGCCGGGCAAGCACACCCTGCAGCTGCTGCTGGGCGACAAGAACCACGTGCCCTTCGAGCCGAACGTGGAATCCAAGCAGATCACCGTCAACGTGAAGTGATGGTTGGGTCTCGGGCCGGCGAGATCGGGCTGATATGCCCGTAGGAGCGGATTTATCCGCGATGCTCTTGAGCGGCGGATAACCTCTCGCGGACGGAGTCCGGCGATACACCACGTAGGATGGGTCGAGCGAAGCGATACCCATCACCGTCCCGCATGGGTTTCGCAAGCTCAACCCATCCTACGAAGAGCGCCCGCCGCAGAAACGAAAAAGGAGGCCGAAGCCTAATGCCAGTCAGTTAAGCTGACTGGCATTTTCATTTTCGTGTCGAATATTTTGCTGGTCGCTGCTTCACCGTTCTCGGGAACCAGCGATCAGGTCGCCGATGAGGTAGGACATACTGCGCCGCTGAGGCCTGCAAATCTGCCAGAAATCCTGGCAAGTTACCGGGATGGTTCAGCGACGTGCCATGCAGCAAGCCCAGGATTGCCCAACTGCAGGCGGTAAAACTCATTTCGCATGGGTATACCCCCGGGCACTGCCTCGACATCTGTACCATCTGATAACGTAACAGGTTGTAGCCCAGCAGCACGCCCCACAGTTCTTGCGCAATCATCTCCGGAGTCTTGCTTCTCAGGGTGTATTCGCCGCCCAAAAGTCCTTGCTTGATCTCCCGATAGCCCAGTTCGATTTCCCAGCGCTGACTGTAAAGATCGACGATCTCATCGCCAGGGAAACGCAGCGGATCGGTCATTGAGGTCAAGACGCTCACCACCTTTCCTTTGATCGTTTTGCTCAGCAACCTCGCTCGAATTTCCAACGGCAAGTCTGGCCATTGTTTGCGAGCCTGAGGCGATGTACGCAGAACGACCTGGGCATCATTGCGCCCAAGCTTGTGCTCTACCTCATACTGAGTGCCCTTTTTCAAAGGGATCAGCCAGTGTCGATGCTCGCCGTGCGATTGCCAGTGATGCAGCAAGCCCAACGAGTAGAAACCTTTGTCGAACAGGGTCAACGAATGATTCGGCGTGGTGGCGATCAGCTGTTCTGCCAGCTTCATTTCGCTACTGTGATAGCCCTCGAAAGTGCTGCTTATCAGTAGATGGCTGGTCAGCTCCATCTGACAGACCATCCGAACTTGAGGAAAGCTGCCGTCACCATGCTGGTTGGTCGCGCTGCCGTAGCACGCACGATTTTCTGCGGTATCAGGCGTATTCCAGACAACGCCGTCCACGCCAAGCAGCGTCAATCCCAACCACTGCGGATGTTTGGTTTCTTCGTGCCATCGCTGCTGGGTCAGCGTAAAGACTTCGCGTACAGCTTCGCTACCCAGCCGCTGCCGCCCTTGCACAACAGCGCTGGGCGCCACCAGCGGCCGCTTGCCCGGTAGCATGATGTCCATGTGGTTCACGACATCCCAAGCCGACATCCGGCGGAACAACGCCATGCCGATGATGCACCACACCAGGCTTTCAAGCGGAAGACGACGCTTGCGAATGGTCGAGACACCTGCAGTCTCGAAAGCCTGTTTCACGATGTCTGGATCGAGCAAAGCTCCCAGCCCCTCCAGCGCATGAGGCCGCGATGCCATTTCGTGAGTGAGGGACAGGGCTTGTGACAGGCGCATAAAAAATCCGATGCTCGTTTCCAAGCATCGGATTTTGCGGCCTGCAGACTAAAGGTCAATGTGTCAGCCTTAACTGACTGGCATTAGGCCGAAGCCTCCTTTTTTCTTGCCGCCGAGCGGTCCTTAGAACAGGACGCGGCTGCGGATGGTGCCGTTGACGTGCTGCAGCTTCTCCAGCGCCAGGTCCGAGTACTCGGCGTCGACGTCGATCACCACGTAGCCGACCTTCTCGTTGGTTTGCAGGTACTGGCCGGAGATGTTGATGCCGTTGTCGGCGAACACCTTGTTGATCTCGCTCATCACGCCCGGGATGTTGGCGTGGATGTGCAGCAGGCGGTGCTTGCCCGGGTGCGACGGCAGGGCGACTTCGGGGAAGTTGACCGAGGACACCGAGGTGCCGTTGTCGCTGTACTTGACCAGCTTCTCGGCCACTTCCAGGCCGATGTTGGCTTGGGCCTCGGCGGTGGAGCCGCCGATGTGCGGGGTCAGGATCACGCGGTCCAGGCCACGCAGCGGGCTTTCGAACTCTTCGTCGTTGGATTTGGGCTCGACCGGGAACACGTCGATGGCGGCGCCGATCAGGTGCTCGTCCTTGATGGCGTTGGCCAGGTGGTCCAGCTCGACCACGGTGCCGCGGGCGGCGTTGATCAGGATGCCGCCCTTCTTCATGGCGCGGATTTCCTTCTCGCCGATCATCCACTGGGTGGACGGCAGTTCCGGCACGTGCAGCGAGACGATGTCGCACAGGCCCAGCAGCTCGTGCAGCGAGCCGATCTGCTGCGCGTTGCCCAGCGGCAGCTTGGTCACCACGTCGTAGAAGAACACCTGCATGCCCAGGGCTTCGGCCAGGACCGAGAGCTGGGTACCGATGGAGCCGTAGCCGACGATGCCCAGCTTCTTGCCGCGGATCTCGAAGGAGTTGGCCGCCGACTTGATCCAGCCGCCGCGGTGGCAGGAGGCGTTCTTCTCCGGGATGCCGCGCAGCAGCAGGATGGCTTCGGCCAGCACCAGCTCGGCCACCGAGCGGGTGTTGGAGTAGGGCGCGTTGAACACCGCGATGCCGCGTTCGCGGGCGGCGTTCAGGTTGACCTGGTTGGTGCCGATGCAGAAGCAGCCCACCGCGATCAGCTTCTTGGCGCAGTCGAAGACTTCCTCGGTGAGCTGGGTGCGGGAGCGAATGCCGATGAAGTGGGCGTCGGCGATCTTTTCCTTCAGCTCGTCGCCGGACAGCGCGGTCTTGAGGTACTCGATGTTGGTGTAGCCGGCGGCCTTGAGGGTATCAACGGCATTCTGGTGCACGCCTTCCAGGAGAAGGAATTTGATCTTGCTCTTGTCGAGAGAAGTCTTGCTCATCTGCTTGAACCTGTAGTCCCGGGATAATGGCTAGAAAATGAACAGCTCTGGCCGAACCGGCCGGTGCCGCAGCTCGGCGCCAGGTGGCGAACTGCGTGGGGTGCGTATGCTAGCATGTTCTCCCTTTTCCTTGTCCGGTTGCGACCTGAGCTGTTCTCAGGACGACCATGAACCATTTGAGAGTTCCCTCGATGACCCGCGAAGCCCTGATCGAATCGCTCAAGCCCCTGCTGGAGCCCGGCAAGCTGCTGACCGATGCCGATTCCCTGGATGCCTATGGCAAGGACTGGACCAAGCACTTCGCCCCGGCGCCGCTGGCCATCGCCTTCCCCAAGAGCATCGAGCAGGTGCAGGCCGTGGTGCGCTGGGCCAACGAGCACAAGGTCGGCCTGGTGCCCTCGGGCGGGCGTACCGGGCTCTCCGCCGCCGCCGTCGCCGCCAACGGCGAGGTGGTGGTGTCGTTCGACTACATGAACAGGATCCTCGACTTCAACGCCTTCGACCGCACCGTGGTGTGCCAGCCGGGCGTGGTGACCAAGCAACTGCAACTGTTCGCCGAGGAGCAGGGCCTGTACTACCCGGTGGACTTCGCTTCCTCCGGTTCCAGCCAGATCGGCGGCAACATCGGCACCAATGCCGGCGGGATCAAGGTGATTCGCTACGGCATGACGCGCAACTGGGTGGCCGGCATGAAGGTGGTCACCGGCAAGGGCGACCTGCTGGAGCTGAACAAGGACCTGATCAAGAACGCCACCGGCTATGACCTGCGCCAGCTGTTCATTGGCGCCGAAGGCACCCTGGGCTTCGTGGTCGAGGCCACCATGCGCCTGGAGCGCACGCCGAAGAACCTCACCGCGATGGTCCTCGGCACCCCCGACTTCGACTCGATCATGCCGGTGCTGCACGCCTTCCAGAGCAAGCTCGACCTGACCGCCTTCGAATTCTTCTCCGACAAGGCCCTGGCCAAGGTCCTGGCCCGCGGCGACGTGCCGCCGGCGTTCGAGACCGACTGCCCGTTCTATGCCCTGCTGGAGTTCGAGGCCAGCACCGAGGAAGTGGCCAACGAGGCCCTGGCCACCTTCGAGCACTGCGTCGAGCAGGGCTGGGTGCTGGACGGCGTGATGAGCCAGAGCGAGCAGCAACTGCAGAACCTGTGGAAGCTGCGCGAGTACATCTCCGAGACCATCTCGCACTGGACGCCGTACAAGAACGACATCTCGGTCACCGTCAGCAAGGTCCCGGCCTTCCTCAAGGACATCGACGCCATCGTCGAAGCCAACTACCCGGACTTCGAAGTGGTCTGGTTCGGCCACATCGGCGACGGCAACCTGCACCTGAACATCTTGAAGCCCGAGAACCTGTCCAAGGACGAGTTCTTCGCCAAGTGCGCCACCGTCAACAAGTGGGTGTTCGAGACCGTGCAGAAGTACAACGGCTCCATCTCCGCCGAGCACGGCGTGGGCATGACCAAGCGCGACTACCTGGGTTACTCTCGCTCCGAAGCCGAGATCGGCTACATGAAGGCGGTCAAGGCGGTGTTCGATCCCAACGGGATCATGAACCCCGGCAAGATCTTCGCCGAGTAAGCCAGTCATCCCAGAAGGGCCGGTTCACCGGCCCTTCTCGTGTTCGGGGCCGACGGAACGGCCGGCAGCGCCCGCGGGAGGCGGGCACCGCGCAGCGCCACGAGCGCCGCGGGGCATCCCATTCATCCGTCCAGGAGTCGGTCATGAGTTACCAGCATCAGTACGTCGACGGCACCCGCATCCACTTCCCGCTGGGCAAGGTGGTCTGCGTCGGGCGCAACTACGCCGAGCACGCCAAGGAGCTGAACAACCCGGTGCCCACCGAGCCGCTGCTGTTCATCAAGCCCGGTTCCTGCACCGTGCCGGCGGAAGGTGGCTTCGCCATCCCCGAGGGCCGTGGCGACGTGCACTACGAAGCGGAGATCGCCGTGCTGATCGGCAAGCCGCTGTCGCGCACGCCCAGCCGCGAGGAAGTGCTGGACGCCATTTCCGGCTACGCCCCGGCCCTGGACCTGACCCTGCGCGACGTGCAGGCCAAGCTCAAGGAAAAGGGCCTACCCTGGGAGCTGGCCAAGTCCTTCGACGGCGCCTTCGTGCTGGCGCCCTTCGTCAGCGCCGACCGCTTCCCCGACCCGGCCGACATCGGCATCCGCCTGAGCATCGACGGCGAAGTGCGCCAGGACGGCAACAGCCGCGACATGCTCAACCCCATCGTGCCGCTGATCCAGCACATCGCCGGGCACTTCTCGCTGCAGCCGGGCGACGTGGTCTCCACCGGCACGCCGGTGGGCGTGGGCCCGCTCAAGCGCGGCAGCGAGCTGGTGCTGGAACTTCCCGGCGCCAGCCGGTTCGAAAGCCGCGTCCTCTGAGCCGTACCCCGCCAAAGGCCGCCATTCGTGCGGCCTTTGCGTTCTGCGGGGCGTTCCCACCCAGACAACAAGAACTCCCCGATGACCCAGGTCCGATCCTCTCGTCTTCTGCGCTGGCTGCTGCTGGCCTTGCTCTTCGCCGCCGTGGTGCTGGTGGTCCTGACCAAGCTGTTCCACTGGGACGACCGCGCCCGCCTGTGGTGGCAGGAAGAGAACACCAGCGAGCAGGCGCGCGCCGACAGCGTCTGGCTGCCCGGCTACCGCGCGGTGATCCAGGGCAAGCCGCTCAAGGGCGGGCTGGAAGGCCAGGAAACCTCCGATCTGGCCTACAACCCGGTGACCCGCACGCTGTTCACCGTGACCGGCAAGAAGCCGCTGCTCGGCGAGCTGTCGCTGGACGGCGAGGTGCTGCGGGTGATCCCGCTGCTGGGCCTGGAGAACCCCGAAGGCGTGGCGGTGCTGCCCAACGGCAACGTCGCGGTGACCGACGAGCGGCAGAACTCCCTGACCATCTTCCACCTCGACCCGCAGACCCACGAGCTGAGCACCGCCAAGCTGGCCAGCTTCGACCTGGGCAACCTCGGTGAAAAGAGCAACAAGGGCTTCGAGGGCATCGCCTGGGACCCGGCGCAGAAACGCCTGCTGCTGGGCCGCGAGCGCGACCCCATGACCCTCTTCAGCTGGACCAGCGACGGCAGCCCGGGGCTGACCGGCAGCATGCGGCCGCTGCCCAGCGAGCAGCTGTACATGCGCAACGTCTCGGCGCTCAGCGTCGACCCGCGCACCGGCCATACCCTGGTGCTGTCGGCGGAGTCGCACCTGCTGCTGGAGCTGGACGAGAAAGGCGAGCCGGTCAGCTTCATCAGCCTGCTCGGCGGGCTCAACGGCCTGCACGACAAGATCCCGCGCGCCGAGGGCGTGGCCATCGACGAGCAGGGCACCATCTACATGGTCAGCGAGCCTGAACTGTTCTACGTGTTCCGCAAGCTCAAGGACGACGGCAAGGGCGGTTAAGCCTGGATTAAGGGCGGATTCAGGCTGGTTTCAGCCTGTTTGGCTAATCTGATTCCAACGAAAACAGCCAGGAGGCTACTTCATGAAATCCATCCGTCTTCCCCTGATCGCCGCCATCGCCCTGTTCTCCGGCGCCACCTTCGCCGCCGGCTACACCGGCCCGGGCAGCAATGCCGCCAAGCCCGCGGCGACCGGCCCGGTGAACACCGTGAAAGCCGCCCAGGCCGCCGCCGACGACGCCCCGGCCGTGCTGGAAGGCGTGATCACCAAGCGCCTGCACGGCGAGCACTACGAGTTCAAGGACGCCACCGGCAGCATGCAGGTGGAGATCGACCACGAGGACTGGCCGCAGGGCGTGGACGTCTCCGACAAGACCAAGGTGCGCCTGACCGGCGAGGTCGACCATGACCGCAAGGGCGTGGAGATCGATGTGGATCGCGTGGACGTCCTGCAGTAACGAGACGCATATGAAAAGGCCGCGCCGGGAGCGATCCTGGCGCGGCCTTTTTGCATTCGGCTTTTCGTAGGAGCGAGCTTGCTCGCGAACGGTGCTTGCTCGGGACTTCGGGTGTTGGGCTGTAGAGCGCCCTCTCCCTAACCCTCGGCTGCGCGCCCCGCCCTGAAGGGAGAGGGGACCGTTGGGCAGGGTTGGGTGTTCTGGAGTCAGCCAGCAGCGCCGTTGGTTTCCGACTGGAACCATTCCCTCTCTCGGCACGGACAAGCCCCCTCTCCCTTCAGGGAGAGGGGACCGTTGGGCAGGGTTGGGTGTTCTGGAGTCAACCGGCAGCGCCATTGGTTTCCGACTGGAACCATTCCTTCTCTCGGCACGGACAAGCCCCCTCTCCCTTCAGGGAGAGGGCTGGGGAGAGGGAGCGGAGTCAACCCCGTGCGCCAGAGCCACCGGGAGACGCGGTTCGCGAGCAAGCTCACTCCTACAGGGAATGACCATCAACCAACACTCTCAAACCCCTGCAACACATTCACCGCATTGACCCCGATCTCCTCCACCGCATATCCCCCCTCCATGACGAATAACGTCGGCAGCCCCAGCTTGCCGATGGCCTCGCCCATGCGCAGGTAATCCGGGGAGTCCAGCTTGAACTGCGAAATCGGGTCTTCCTTGAAGGTATCCACCCCCAGCGAAACCACCAGCACATCCGGTCCATAGGCCGCGATCTGGCGGATCGCCGCCTGCAGCGCCAGGCTCCATACCGACCAGTCGCTGCCCGAGGCCAGCGGGTAGTTGAAGTTGAAGCCTTCGCCCACGCCCCGGCCCTTCTCGTCGGCGTAGCCGAGGAAGTAGGGGTACTCGAAGCGCGGGTCGCCGTGGATCGAGGTGAAGAGCACGTCGGCGCGGTCGTAGAAGATGTCCTGGGTGCCGTTGCCGTGGTGGTAGTCCACGTCGAGGATGGCCACCCGCGCCGCGCCCTGGTCGAGGATGGCCTGGGTGGCGATGGCGGCGTTGTTGAAGAAGCAGTAGCCGCCCATGTAGTCGGCCGAGGCGTGGTGGCCCGGCGGGCGGCACAGGCTGAACACCGAGCGGGCGCCCTTGGCCAGTTCGGCCTGGCCGGTCAGGGCCACGTTGGCCGAGCTGGTGATGGCCTGCCAGGTGCCGGCGGTGATCGGCGCGCCGGCGTCGAAGCTGTAGTAGCCCAGGCGCCCGTCGATGCTGTCGGGCTCCTTCTGCAGCAGGCGGCGGGTCGGCCAGGCGATGGGCAGCATGTCGTGGGTTCTGCCGGTGGCCAGCCAGTCGCGCCAGGCGTGCTGGAGGAAGTTGACGAACCCCTCGGTGTGGATGCGCCGGATCGGCTCCAGGCCGAAGTCGCGCGGGGCCTGGATCTCGCCCAGGCCCACCGCCTTGACGCGGTCCAGGACCATGTCGGCGCGGCTGGGCTTCTCGAAGCAGGGGGTGAACTGGCCGCCGATCAGCTCATGCTGGCCGTGGTGCAAGCGATGGTCGTCGGTGTAGATCGTCAACATCATGCACTCCTGGGGGCGCCCGGCGGCGCCCGGTGGGTCCGTGGGGTATCAGGCGTTTTCCTCGAAATTCACGCTCGGCGCCTTGCGGCGGAAGCCGCCGGTGTGCAGCGCCAGGTAGACGAAGCCGACGGCGAACCAGCTCAGGCCGACGATCAGCGTCAGCTGCGACAGGCTGGTCCACAGCCAGAGCGTCAGGCACAGGCCGATGAAGGGCACCAGGCCGTAGCGCAGCAGATCGGCCGGCGCGCGGCGGCCTTCCACGCCCAGGTAGGTGCGGATCACCGCCAGGTTGACCACCGAGAAGGCCACCAGGGCGCCGAAGCTGATCATCGAGGCCAGGGTGGTCAGGTCCAGCACCAGGGCCAGCAGGGAGATGGCCGAGACCACCAGGATCGCCACCACCGGCGTCTGGAAGCGCGCGTGCAGGGTGCCGAACAGGCTGCGCGGGAGGATGCCGTCGCGGCCCATGGTGAACAGGATGCGCGATACCGAGGCCTGGGAGGCCAGCGCCGAGCCGATGCAGCCGGCGATGTAGGCGGCGGTGAAGAAGTTGCCGAGGAACTGGCCGCCGGCCTTGAGCATCACCTCGTTGGCCGCCGAGTCGGCGTTCTCGAACACGCTGCCGGGGAACACCAGCTGGCTGATGATCGCCAGTAGGGTGAACATCAGGCCGGCCAGCACCGTGGTGATGATGATCGCCCGCGGGATGTCGCGGCGCGCGTCACGGGTTTCCTCGGCCATGGTGGAGACCGCGTCGAAGCCCAGGAACGACAGGCACAGCACCGCGGCGCCGGCCATCAGCGGGGCGAAGCCGGGCTTGCTGCCGTCGCCGACGAAGGGCGCGGCCAGGTCCAGGGCCGGGGCGCCGGCCAGGCTCTTCAGCGACATGCCGACGAACACCACGATGAACACCAGCTGGGCGCCGACGATGGCGTTGCTCATGCCGGCCACCTGGCTGATGCCCACCACGTTGAGCACGGTGACCAGGGCGATGGAGGCGACCACGAAGACCCAGGCGGGAATCTCCGGGAAGGCGATGTTCATGAACAGGCCGATGAGCAGGTAGTTGATCATCGGCAGGAACAGGTAGTCGAGCAGCAGCGACCAGCCGGACAGGAAGCCCACCGCCGGGCCGAAGCTCAGGCTGGTGTAGGAATAGGCGGAGCCGGCGATCGGGTACTTGCGCACCATGAAGCTGTAGGAGGCGGCGGTGAACAGCATCGCCAGCAGGGTGATCAGGTAGGCGCTGGCGGTGCGCCCGCCAGTCATCTCGGTGACCACGCCGTAGGTGGTGAACATGGTCAGCGGGACCATGTAGACCAGGCCGAAGAAGACCAGGGCGGGCAGTCCCAGGATGCGTTTGAGGCGGGCGTCCGCCTGGGCTTGGGGGGCGTTGCCGGTGCTGGCGCTCATGCGTGCGCCTTGTTCGATGGCCATCGATGTTTCCTCGCGAATTCTTGTCGTTGTTGCGCTGGCGCGGGGCGCCGCTGGCGGCCGCGCGAAGGGAGCGGGGCGGTCAGCCGCAGCGCTGCCGGCGGGCGTAACGGGCGAGGAAGGGGTGGGCGCGGTGACGGCCGCGAACCGGGGTGGAGCAAGGGCTGGTCATGAGCGTTCTCGGGGCATTGTTCTTGTGGATGCTCGCTGGCGGCGCTCCCTGGATACCGGCGCGTGCTGCGCCGGTGATCGCGGCCCTGGCGGCCATTCCCTGGGCGAGTACCCGGACTTTAGGCCGCCGCGCCGCCCCGCAGAACCCTGTAAAGGGTCAAAAAGGGATCGAAGTGGCCAAATTGACTGTCAGGCCCGGCGGCGGGCGCCCGTCCCGCCGCCGGACCGGCCGGTCATTTCTTCAGCACCGGCCGGTCATTTCTTCAGCTTGGTCCAGACCTTGGCGCGCAGCGACAGGGATTTCGGCGAGCACAGCTGGAAGGGCTTCAGGCGGTCGATCTTGTCTTCCGGGGTGTTGATCGCCGGGTCGTCGAACAGCTCCTTGTCCATGAACTTCTCGGAACCGGTGATGGCGTTGTTGTACTTGGCGAAGTTGGAAGCAGCGGCGATGTTTTCCGGCTGCATCATCCAGTTGAGGAAGACGTGGGCTTCCTTGATGTTGGTGGCGTCCTTGGGAATGGCCAGGTTATCGATGAACAGGCGCACGCCTTCCTTCGGATAGACGTAGACCAGGCTGGCGCGCTGGGCGTGGGCGCGGTGGTAGGCGCCGTTCCACTGCTGGTGCATGTACACCTCGCCGGCGGCCATGCGCTCGATGGTGCCATCGCTGTTGTACATGGCTAGCAGCGGCTTCTGCCTGAGCAGCAGGTCGAGGACCTTCTCGGCCTGTTTCGGGTCCTCGGTGCATTCGTTCACGCCGAGGTAGTAGGTGGCCGGGGCCCACAGCTCCTCGATGGAGTTGAGCGCCACTACCTTGCCCTTGAACGCCTCCGGCGGCTCGAAGAACGGCTTCCAGCTCTCGTCGAACTTGCCGCCCGGGGCCTTGGCGCTGTCGTAGCTGTAGCCGGTGCTGCCCCACAGGTAGGGCACGGTGTAGTCGTGGCCGGGGTCGTAGCTGAGGGTCTTGAACTTGTCCTTGAGGTTGGCCAGGTTCGGCAGCTGCGACTTGTCCAGCTTCTGCAGCAGGCCTTCCTTGACGAAGATCTCGATGAAGCTGTCCGAGGGCACCACCACGTCGTAGGCGCCGCCGCCGGCCTTGAGCTTGGCCAGCAGGGTCTCGTTGCTGTCGTAGGAGTCGAGGGTGGCGTGGATGCCGGTGTCCTTCTCGAACTTCTTCAGCAGCTCCGGCGGGAAGTAGTCCGACCAGTTGGCGAAGTGCAGTGTGCCGTCGGCGTGGGCCTGGCTGGCCAGGGTCAGGCCCGCCAGGGCGGCGGCCCTGAGGGCCAGGGGAAGGCGGCGGATGGTCATCGGTGAAGCTCCTGTGCGAATGGTTTTTATCGGGAGGCAGTCAACGCCGGCGCTGGCCGACGTAGTACGACAACGCAACGAACGCGATGGAAATCAGCAAGATGATCGACGAGATCGCGTTGATCTTCGGCGATATCCCCATTCTTATGGAACTGAAGATGTACACCGGCAGGGTGGTGGCCCCGGCGCCGGCGACGAAGTAGGTGATGACGAAGTCGTCCATCGAGATGATGAACGCCAGCATCGCCCCGGAGAGGATGCCGGGCATCAGCAGCGGGCAGGTCACCTTCCAGAAGGCCTTCCACGGCGAGGCGTAGAGGTCCGCCGCGGCTTCCGCCAGGCGCGGGTCCATGCCCTCCAGGCGGGCGCGGATCGGCAGGTAGGCGAAGGGGATGCAGAACACCACGTGGGCGATGAGGATGGTGAACAGCGACAGCTTCAGGCCGATGAAGGCGAAGAACATCAGCGTGGCCACCGCCACCACGATCTCCGGCACCAGCAGCGGCAGGCCGAGCACGCCGTTCATCAGGCTCTGCCCGCGGAAGGCGCGGCCGCGCATGCCCAGCGCCGCCAGGGTAGCCAGCAGGGTGGCGAAGACCGTGGCCAGGCTTGCGACTATCAGCGAGTTCTTCGCCGCGCGGACGATCTCCGGGTCGTTGGCCACCACCGCGTACCACTTGAAGCTGAAGCTTTCCCAGAGCGTTGCCGACTGGCCGCTGTTGAAGCTCAGCACCACCAGCACCAGGATCGGCACGTAGAGGAAGGCGAAGAACAGCCAGGCGGCCGGGCGCACGCCGGCGAAGCGCCACAGCGGGTTCAGCGAATTCATGGGTGACCTCCGGTGGCGCCCTGCCTGAAGCGCATGCTGTAGACCAGCATGGCGGCGAGGACGAAGGCGAGCAGGGCGAAGGACAGCGCCGCGCCGAACGGCCAGTTGTGCGCCGTGCCGAACTGCAGCTGGATCAGGTTGCCGATCATCAGCGACTTACCGCCGCCGAGCAGCTCGGGAATGATTTAGTTGCCCAGCGAGGGGATGAACACCAGGATGCAGCCGGCGACGATGCCGGGCATCGCCAGCGGGATGATGATCCGCTTCAGCGCCTTCCAGCGGTTGGCGCCGAGGTCGAAGGCGGCTTCCACCAGGCGCCAGTCCATCTTCTCCAGGCTGGTGTAGATGGGCAGCACCATGAATGGCAGGTAGGTGTAGAGCAGGCCGATGATCACCGCGTTGTCGGTGTACAGCAGGCCGATGGCGGCATCGCTGAAGCCCAGCTTGTGCAGGCCCTCGTCGATCAGCCCGCCGTTGCGCAGCAGCAGGATCCAGGCGTAAACGCGCACCAGCAGGTTGGTCCAGAATGGCACCGTGACCAGGAACAGCAGCATGTTGCGCCGGCGCTCGTCCTGCAGCGCCAGGTACAGCGCGGTGGGGAAGCCGATCAGCAGGCAGCCGGCGGTGGTCAGGATGGACAGCCAGAAGGAGCGCTGGAAGATGCCCAGGTAGTCGGTGTTGAACACCAGGGAATCGTCCAGGTCGCGCTCCCAGAGGAAGTTGATGTATGCCTCCAGGGTGTGCTGGCCCCATTTCACGCCGCCGTAGTCGCCGGGCGCCTGGACCGACACGGCGAACATGATGCCCAGCGGCAGCACCAGGAACACCAGCAGCACCAGCATCGCCGGGGTGGTCAGCGCCAGCCGGGCGCGCAGGCTCTTGCGCTCGGCTTGCAGGCGCAGCGTGCTCATTCGGCCAGCACCCGGATGGCGTCGCCGGGCACCCGCACGCGCACCCGTGCGCCGGGCTGGTGCGCGCCGGCCGCGCCCTGGCGGTTCTGCTGGCGCACGCGGAAGCCGGGGGCGCCGGCGACCTTCAGGTGGTAGACGGTGTCGGTGCCGACGTAGACCACGGTTTCCACCACGCCTTCCAGCTCGCCGTCCTGGGCCAGTTCGGTACGTTCCGGGCGGATCGCCAGGGTCACCTTGCCCGGCAGCGTGGTGGCGGCGGCCAGGCGCTGGCCGTCGGCGAGCACCACGCCGTCGCCGTTGGCCTCGGCTTCGAGGAAGTTGGTCTCGCCGATGAAGTCGGCCACCCAGCGGTTGGCCGGGGCGTCGTAGATTTCGGTGGGGGTGCCGATCTGCAGGATCTGGCCCTTGTTCATCACCGCGATGCGGTCGGACATGGTCAGGGCTTCTTCCTGGTCGTGGGTGACGAAGATGAAGGTGATGCCGGTCTCGTGCTGCAGGCGCTTGAGTTCGATCTGCATTTCCTTGCGCAGCTTCAGGTCCAGCGCCGAGAGCGACTCGTCCAGCAGCAGCACCTTGGGCCGGCTGGCCAGCGCGCGGGCCAGGGCGATGCGCTGCTGCTGGCCGCCGGAGAGCTGGTCGGCGCGCCGCGAGCCGACGTCGGGCAGGCGCACCAGGTCGAGCATGGCCTTCACCGTGGCCTCGATCTCGGCCTTGGGCTTGCCCTGCATCTCCAGGCCGAAGGCGATGTTCTGCGCCACGGTCATGTGCGGGAACAGCGCGTAGCTCTGGAACACGGTGTTGACCGGGCGGCGGAAGGGTGGGAGGCCCTGCATGGGCTCGCCGTAGAGGCGGATGCTGCCGGAGGTGGGTTGTTCGAAGCCGGCGATGAGCCGCAGGAGGGTGGTCTTGCCGCAGCCCGAGGGGCCGAGGAGGGTGAAGAATTCGTTGGCGCGGATGTCCAGGGACACGTCGTCCAGGGCCTTGAGGCCTTGGCCGGGGGTACCGAATTCCATGCCGATTCGCTCGATGGCAATCGCGCTGGTCATGCTTCAATACCATGCAGTTAAGCAGTTGTTATTGTTTACGGTTTTACGGCTCTGGCGGCCGCTTCACCTAGCTGCGGCTTGATAATGGCCCTCCTTTTCGCAGCGGCAGAACGATAGAACAGGCCAATAAGGGATAAATCAGGCCAAGTTGAAGGGCCGTTTTCACCAGCCTGGCCGGCTCTTCGCAGGAGCGGGCTTGCTCGCGATAGCCGGAGGCTCCGGCGCGTTTCGCGGATGGGATCCGCTCCTACGATGCGCCCACCGTCGACCCCTCCTGTAGGAGGCCCTGCCCGCGATTTCGCGCGCAGGGCGCGCTCCTACAAGGAGCACGGGTGTTGAGGATGGTGTAGCGGATCTCATCCGCGATCCGGCCGCCAGGCCGGCTCGGCCTCAACCGCGATACAGGCTCGGACTCGCCCCGCTCCAGCGCTGGAAGGCATGGCGGAAGCTGGCCGTCTCGCTGTAGCCGAGCCGTTCGGCGATCAGATAGATGGGCAGGTCGGTGTCCTTGAGCAGTTGCCGGGCCTTGTCGTAGCGCACTTCGTCCAGCACCTGCTGGTAGCTGGTGTTGTGCTGTTGCAGGTGCCGGCGCAGGGTGCGGCTGGAGCGGTGCAGGTGGCGCGCCACCTCGTCCAGGCCGCGGGCTTCCTGCAGGTGGTTGGCGAGGTGGCGGCGGATCAGTTCGAGGATGTCGTCGCGCCCGCTCATGGCCGCGCTCAGGCGCTGGCATTGCTGCAGGCCATTGTGGCAGCTGACCGGGTCGGCCAGCGGCAGCGCGCGGTCGAGCAGCGCCGGGCCCAGGCACAGGGCGCTGGTGGCGGCGCCGAACTCCACCGGGCAGCCCAGGCGCTCGGTGTAGGTGCTGGCGTGCAGCGGTGGCCGATAGGCCAGCAGCAGGCGCCGCGGACGCACCGACTCGCCGAGCAGGTCGCGCACCACGGTGAGCAGCGAGGTCAGGCACAGCTCGGTGTTGAACACCGTCAGCTCCGGCGCGTAGCGGTAGCCCTCGGCGCTCAGCCAGACCTCGTCGCCGTGGTCCTGCAGGGCCAGGCGGAAGTAGGTGCCGAGCAGGTCGGGATGGGCCAGGGCCAGTTGCAGGGCGTCGCGCAGGGTGCGGCTGGCCAGCATGCTGTAGCCGAGCATGCCGTAGGCCGAAACGTGCATGCGCAGGCCCAGGTAGAGGCCCAAAGCCGGGTCCTGGTAGCAGCTCAGGGCATTGGCGAATACCCGCAGCTCCTGGGCGTGGCTGACGAATTTCTCCGGCGTCAGCAGGTCCGCCTCGGCGATGCCGCTGCCCTCCAGCAGCCGGCCGCGGGGGATGCCGGCCTGGCTCAGCACCTCGGTGGCCAGCACCACGGTGTGCAGGGTGGTCAGGGTACGCTGCTCGGGAAGCTGGACGGCGCTCATCGGAACTCCTTGCGGGGGCGGCGAGAACACGGGATTACGCTAGCCTGACTTTAGCCTCGAGGAATTTTCCTGCACGGGGATTAAGCCTGGCTTCAGCGGCCTTGTGCTATTACGGCGTGCCCCCATCGACATGGACCTGCGATGTTCCGTTTCCTCACCCTGCGCCGCTGCCTGGCGGCGCTGCTGATCCTCCTCCTGCTCGCCCTGGCCTGGCTCGGCCAGCAGTTCCGCGTCTACGAACGCGCCTGGTTCGCCGTGCGCGAATGGCACCATGCGGAAAACTGGCGCGAACGCTCGATCTGGCTGCCCGACTACCGCGTGGAGATCGAGGCGCAGCCCATCGAGGGCCTGGACGACGACGTCTCGGCGCTGACCTACGATCCCGAGCGGCGCAGCCTGTTCACCGTCACCAACCAGCCGGCGCAGATCGTCGAGCTGTCCCTGGACGGCAAGGTGCTGCGCAAGATCACCCTGCACGATTTCGGCGACACCGAGGCCATCGAATACATCGGCCCCGGCCTCTACGTGCTCAGCGACGAGCGCCGCCAGCGCCTGTTCAAGGTGCGCCTGGACAACGGCACCCGCGAGCTGGACACCGAACAGGCGCAACAGCTGTCCCTGGGCCTGGGGCCGATGGGCAACAAGGGCTTCGAGGGGCTAGCCTACGACTCGGTCGGCCAGCGCCTGTTCGTCGCCAAGGAGCGCGACCCGGTGCGCATCTACGAGGTCCACGGCTTCCCCCACACCCAGCCCGACAAGCCTTTCGCCGTGCACGTGCTGGACGACCTCAAGCGCGACCGCCGGCTGTTCGTCCGCGACCTTTCCAGCCTGCAGTACGACGAGGGCAGCGGCCACCTGCTGGCGCTGTCGGACGAGTCGCGCCTGGTGCTGGAGCTGGACGTCGACGGCGAGCCCATCAGCAGCCTGTCGCTACTGCGCGGCATGCAGGGGCTCAAGCGCAGCGTGCCGCAGGCCGAGGGCCTGGCCATGGACGAGGCGGGCACGCTGTACCTGGTCAGCGAGCCCAACCTGTTCTACGTGTTCCGCAAGGCGCCGGGCGTGGAGTCGGAGTAACAAAAGGCTTACATTGTCGCCCCACCCGTTGTCCCGCCCCTGGAGCGACCTTGAACATCATCCGCGAAGCCCTGATCAACCGCCGCCTGAACAAGGCGCTGAGCGAACACGGCTGCCGCCTGGCCGGCGGGATCAAGTCGCTGCGCGACGGCGCGCGCCTGACCCTGGAGCCGGGGGTGAAGCTGGGCAAGGCGAAGATCTACTCGCGCGAGCTGGAGATAGGCGCGCACACCGATGCCGTCAGCGGCTGCGAGTTCCTCGACGTGGCGCGGATCGGCCGCTACTGCTCGATCGCCACCGGCGTGGTGATCGGCCAGGGCCGCCATTCGCACCCGATGGACTGGCTGACCACCCACAACTTCCCGTCCAACCCCAGGCTGATCGGCCGCCCGATCCTCCGCGATGAGCCCCGGCGCCCCTCGTCCATCGGCCATGACGTGTGGATCGGCCGCGACGTGCTGATCCTCGACGGCCTGACGGTGGGGACGGGGGCGGTGATAGGCGCGCAATCGCTGGTCAACAAGGACGTGCCGCCCTACGCGGTGGTCGCGGGAAGCCCGGCGCGGGTGATCCGCTACCGCTTCCCGCCGGAAGTGATCGAGCGCCTGCTGGCCAGCCGCTGGTGGGAGCTGCCGCTGGAAGTGCTGGGGGAGTTGCCGCTGGACGATCCCGAAGCCTGCCTGACGCAACTGGAGCGCCAGGCGCCGCCCGCCGCGCCACGGCCGCGGCGCCTGCGGATCGACTCCAAGCCCTGGGGCGTGGCGCTGCTGGCCGACTGAGGCGGCTCAGCTGTCGTCGCTGATCCCGGCGTCCGGCGCGTAGCGCTTCACCGAGGCGACGCCGTTCTCGGCGTTGGCCTTGCTGGCGTACATCTGGCTCTGCCCGACCACCTGGCCATTGCTGGCCTTGAGCACGAAGTAGTGCTTGCCGTTGCTCGCTTCCTTCAGCTCGAAGGCGCCGTCGCGCTGCGAATTCCTGCGCACCGACTCGATGCCCTCAATGGCCGAGGTCTTGGCCCGGTACAGCTCGCTGCTGAGCACGACCTCGCCGTTGCTGGCGTGCAGGGTGAAATGGAACTGGCCGTCGCTGGCCTTCTTCAGATGGTATTTTGCGGACATGGCGGCCTCCGGCGCGTTGCGCGAACAGCCTAAGCCTAGCCGTTGTCGGGCGCCCGTCCATGGGCGCGAATAGGTCAGGCCTTGAGCGGCTTCACGCCCTCGGCGGTGCCGAGCAGCAGCAGGTCGGCCGGGCGCGCGGCGAACAGGCCCACGGTGACCACGCCGACGATGTTGTTGATCTTCTCTTCCAGGGCCACCGGGCTGTCGATGCGCAGGTTGTGCACGTCGAGGATGATGTTGCCGTTGTCGGTCAGCACGCCGTCGCGGTAGACCGGGTCGCCGCCCAGCTTGACCAGTTGGCGGGCCACGTGGCTGCGGGCCATGGGGATGACTTCCACCGGCAGCGGGAAGGCGCCGAGCAGGGGCACCAGCTTGCTCTGGTCGGCGATGCAGATGAACTGCTTGGCCACGGCTGCGACTATCTTCTCGCGGGTCAGCGCGGCGCCGCCGCCCTTGATCAGTTCCAGGCGCTCGTTGCTCTCGTCGGCGCCGTCGACGTAGAACTCCAGCTCGCTGACGCTGTTCAGGTCGTAGACCGGGATGCCGTGGCCCTTCAGGCGCTGCGCGGTGGCCTCGGAGCTGGCCACGGCGCCGTCGAACTCGGCCTTGTGCCTGGCCAGCAGGTCGATGAAGAAGTTGGCGGTGGAGCCGGTGCCGACGCCGACGATGCTCTTGCTGTCGAGGTGCGGGAGGATGTGGTCGACGGCGGCCTGGGCCACGGCCTGCTTGAGCTGGTCCTGGTTCATCTCTGGGTTCCGGCAAAGAGGGCTTGGGGCGCGGATTATAGCGGGGCCGCCGGGCGAATGTGGATTCGCCGCTCCCGGCCGCCGCCGACTGGAGTAGACTGGCGGCTTTGTGCCCCGTCCCTGCGAAGCCCGCCCCGATGCTCGAACAGTACGTCAAGAAAATCCTCACCTCGCGCGTCTACGACGTCGCCGAGGAAACGCCCCTGCAACCGGCCCGCCGCCTCTCCGAGCGCCTGGACAACCAGGTGCTGCTCAAGCGCGAGGACCTGCAGCCGGTGTTCTCCTTCAAGATCCGCGGCGCCTACAACAAGCTGGCGCAGCTGAGCCGCGAGGAACTGGCGCGCGGCGTGGTCACCGCCTCGGCCGGCAACCACGCCCAGGGCGTGGCCCTGGCGGCGAAGGAACTGGGGGTGAAGGCGACCATCGTGATGCCGCGCACCACGCCCGAGCTGAAGGTCCAGGGCGTGCGCGCCCGCGGCGGCAAGGCGGTGCTGCACGGCGACGCCTTCCCCGAGGCGCTGGCGTATTCGCTGAAGCTGGTGGAAGACAAGGGCTACGTCTACATCCACCCCTACGACGACCCGGACGTGATCGCAGGGCAAGGCACCGTGGCCATGGAGATACTCCGCCAGCACCCGGGCCGGCTGGACGCCATCTTCGTGCCGGTGGGCGGCGGCGGGCTGATCGCCGGCATCGCCGCCTACGTGAAGTACCTGCGCCCGGAGGTGAAGGTCATCGGCGTCGAGCCGGACGACTCCAACTGCCTGCAGGCCGCCATGGCCGCCGGCGAGCGCGTGGTGCTGAGCCAGGTCGGGCTGTTCGCCGACGGCGTGGCGGTGGCGCAGATCGGCCAGCACACCTTCGACATCTGCAAGCGGTACGTGGATGAGGTCATCACCGTCAGCACCGACGAAATCTGCGCGGCGATCAAGGACATCTACGACGACACCCGTTCCATCACCGAGCCCGCCGGCGCCCTGGCGGTGGCCGGGATCAAGAAGTACGTCGAGCGCGACGCCGCCCGCGGGCAGACCCTGGTGGCCATCGACTCCGGCGCCAACATCAACTTCGACCGCCTGCGCCACGTGGCCGAGCGCGCCGAGCTGGGCGAGAAGCGCGAAGCCATCATCGCCGTGACCATCCCCGAGCGCCCGGGCAGCTTCAAGGCCTTCTGCGAGGCCATCGGCAAGCGCCAGATCACCGAGTTCAACTACCGCTACAACACCGACAGCGAAGCGCACATCTTCGTCGGCGTGCAGACCCACCCGGACAGCGACCCGCGCGCGGTGCTGGTCGAGCAGCTGCGCGAGCAGGGCTTCCCGGTGCTGGACCTGACCGACAACGAGCTGGCCAAGCTGCACATCCGCCACATGGTCGGCGGCCACTCGCCGCGGGTCAGCGACGAGCAGGTGTTCCGCTTCGAGTTCCCCGAGCGCCCCGGCGCGCTGTTCAACTTCCTCAACAAGCTCGGCGGGCGCTGGAACATCACCATGTTCCACTACCGCAACCACGGCGCCGCCGACGGCCGCGTGGTCGCCGGCCTGCAGGTGCCGGAGGAGGAGCGCCACCTGGTGGCGCAGGCGCTGGAGGAAATCGGCTATCCCTACTGGGACGAGAGCGACAACCCGGCGTACAAGCTGTTCCTGGGTTGACGCCGCGCCTGGCGGGGAACGCCGGGGCGGCGCCCGCTGTCCCAGTTCGACCCGCCGGCCGGCAGCGCTGCTAGGCTGAGGGAACAGCCACGAATCGCGACAGGGACCGCCCGCATGGAAACCTACCAGACCCTCAAGATCCTCCATGGCGTCGCCGTGGCCGTGCCGCTGCTGGCCATCGCCGGCCTCGCCTGGTACGGCTGGCGCAGCTGGCGCGGCGGGGATGCCGGCGTGCTGGCCAAGGCGCTGCTGCGCATCGGCCTGGCGGCCTGGGTGCTGGTGGCCGGCAGCGTCGTCAGCCTGCCGCTGACCGGCTGGCAGATGGTCCACCGCGCCGGCTTCCCGCTGGGCCAGACCTGGCTGCTGGCCAGCGCCTGCCTGCTGATCCTGGTGGCGATCTTCTGGCTGCTGTTCACCAGCCGCCTGTGGCGCATCCGCGCCCTGGCGGTGAGCGCCCGCGACAGCGGCGAGCCGCTGGCCGAGCGCGTGGTGCGCGAGCTGCGCTTCGGCGCGGCGTTCTTCGCCCTGGCCCTGCTCAACTGGCTGGCGATACTGGCGCTGATGCTGGCCAAGCCACTGTGAATCCGATGGCGATGGAGCGCCGATGAGTCCCTACCTGCTGCTCAAGACCCTGCACATCCTGACCGCCACCCTGCTGTTCGGCACCGGCCTGGGCTCGGCCTACTACGCCTGGCGGGCCTGGCGCAGCGGGCAGTTGCAGGTCATCGCCACGACCTTCCGCCACCTGGTCAGCGCCGACTGGCTGTTCATCGCCACCAGCGCCGTGTTCCAGCCGCTCAGCGGCCTGGGCCTGGCGTACTGGGCCGGCTGGCCGCTGGCCCAGGGCTGGCTGCTGTGGAGCCTGGGGCTGTACGTGTTCGCCGGGCTCTGCTGGCTGCCGGTGGTGTGGCTGCAGATTCGCGTGCGCGACCTGGCCGAGGCGGCGACGGCGGCGGGAACCGCTTTGCCGCCGCGGGCCTTCTTCTATATGCGCTGGTGGTTCGCCCTGGGCTGGCCGGCGTTCCTGGCCTTCCTGGCGATCTTCTGGCTGATGGTCAACAAGCCGCTGTGAGGCGCCTCAGTCGCGCAGGCTGAGCACCGGCCAGCCGCGCTCCTCGGCGGTGGCGCGCAGGACTTCGTCGGGGTCGACGGCGACCGGGTTGGCGACGACTTCCAGCAGCGGCAGGTCGTTGCGCGAGTCGCTGTAGAAGTAGCTGCCGTCCAGGCTCATGCCGGTTTCCTGCAGCCAGCGTTGCAGGCGGGTCACCTTGCCGCCCTGGAAGCAGGGCACGTCGAAGGTGCGGCCGGTGTAGAGGCCGTCGCGCATCTCGCACTCGGTGGCGATCAGCGTTTCCACGCCCAGGCGCTCGGCGATGGGGCCGGTGACGAAGCGGTTGGTGGCGGTGATGATCACCAGGCGGTCGCCGGCGGTGCGGTGCTCGGCCAGCAGGGCTTCGCCGCGGGGCAGGATGATCGGCTCGATCACCTCCTCCATGAACTGGCGATGCCAGGTGGCCAGCTGCTCCAGGCTGTTGCGGCCGAGGATCGCCTGGGTGAAGGCCTGGTAGGCGAACACGTCCAGGGTGCCGGCCTGGTAGTCGGCATAGAAGGCATCGTTGCGCGCCTGGTATTCGCCGGCGTCGACCAGGCCGCGCCGGCACAGCCATTCGCCCCAGCTGTGGTCGCTGTCGCCGGCCAGCAGAGTGTTGTCGAGGTCGAAAAGGGCCAGACGCGCCATGGTTCACCATTAATTGCGAAAGCGGAAAAGTCGCCTAGAGTAACGGCTTTTGCCGGCCCTGCCCATGCGCGCCAAGCCTCGCGTTGCCGCTGTCACAGGCTTTGTGGAACAATGCGGGCACACGCGTTTTCGAGGATGTACCGCCGTGATCGATCCCGATGGTTTTCGCCCCAATGTCGGCATCATCCTCTCCAACGAGGCCGGTCAGGTTCTGTGGGCTCGGCGCATCAACCAGGAGGCCTGGCAGTTCCCGCAGGGCGGCATCAACGCCCGGGAAACTCCTGAAGAGGCGCTGTTCCGCGAGTTGAACGAGGAAGTCGGCCTGGAGGAGCAGGATGTGCGCATTCTCGCCTGCACCCGCGGCTGGTTGCGCTATCGTCTGCCGCAGCGTCTGGTGCGCACCAACAGCCAGCCGCTGTGCATCGGCCAGAAACAGAAGTGGTTCCTGCTGCGCCTGACCGGCGACGAGAACCGGGTACGCATGGATGTGACCGGCAAGCCGGAATTCGATGGCTGGCGCTGGGTGAGTTACTGGTATCCCCTGGGGCAGGTGGTGACCTTCAAGCGCGAGGTTTACCGGCGCGCCCTGAAGGAACTGGCGCCGCGCCTTCTGGCGCGGGACTGAAGAGGAGATAAGGCCCTGAGCATGCTCAACACGCTGCGCAAGATCGTCCAGGAAGTGAACGCCGCCAAGGACCTGAGGGCGGCGCTGGGCATCATCGTGCAGCGGGTCAAGGAAGCCATGGGCACCCAGGTGTGCTCGGTCTATCTGCTCGACGCCGAGTCCAACCGCTTCGTCCTGATGGCCACCGAGGGCCTGAACAAGCGCTCCATCGGCAAGGTCAGCATGGCCCCCAACGAGGGCCTGGTGGGCCTGGTCGGCACCCGCGAGGAGCCGCTGAACCTGGAGAACGCCTCCGAGCACCCGCGCTACCGCTACTTCGCCGAGACCGGCGAGGAACGCTACGCCTCCTTCCTCGGCGCCCCCATCATCCACCACCGCCGGGTGATGGGCGTACTGGTGGTGCAGCAGAAGGAAAAGCGCCAGTTCGACGAAGGCGAGGAAGCCTTCCTGGTGACCATGAGCGCGCAGCTGGCCGGAGTCATCGCCCACGCCGAGGCCACCGGTTCGATCCGCGGCCTGGGCAAGCTCGGCAAGGGCATCCAGGAAGCCAAGTTCGTCGGCGTGCCCGGCGCCCCCGGCGTGGCCGTGGGCAAGGCCGTGGTGGTGCTGCCGCCGGCCGACCTGGAAGTGGTCCCGGACAAGCCCATCGACGACGTCGAGGCCGAGGTCGAGCTGTTCAAGCAGGCCCTGGAAGCCGTCCGCGAAGACATGCGCAACCTCTCCAGCAAGCTGGCCACCCAGCTGCGCAAGGAAGAGCGCGCGCTGTTCGACGTCTACCTGATGATGCTCGACGACGCCTCCATCGGCCAGGAGGTCAAGCGCATCATCCGCTCCGGCCAGTGGGCCCAGGGCGCCCTGCGCCAGGTGGTGATGGAGCACGTCGCGCGCTTCGAGCTGATGGACGACGCCTACCTGCGCGAGCGCGCCTCCGACGTCAAGGACATCGGCCGGCGCATCCTCGCCTACCTGCAGGAAGAACGTAAGCAGACCCTCACCTACCCCGACCAGACCATCATCGTCAGCGAGGAACTGTCCCCGGCGATGCTCGGCGAGGTGCCCGAGGGCAAGCTGGTGGGGCTGATCTCGGTGCTCGGCTCGGGCAACTCCCACGTGGCCATCCTCGCCCGCGCCATGGGCATCCCCACGGTGATGGGCGCGGTCGACCTGCCGTATTCCAAGGTCGACGGCATCGACCTGATCGTCGACGGCTACCACGGCGAGATCTACACCAACCCGTCGCCGCAGTTGGTCAAGCAGTACGGCGAAGTGGTCGCCGAAGAGAAGGAACTGAGCAAGGGCCTGGCCGCGCTGCGCGAGCTGCCCTGCGAGACCCTCGACGGCCACCGCATGCCGCTGTGGGTCAACACCGGCCTGCTGGCCGACGTGGCCCGCGCCCAGGAGCGCGGCGCCGAGGGCGTTGGCCTGTACCGCACGGAAGTGCCGTTCATGATCAACGACCGCTTCCCCAGCGAAAAGGAGCAGCTGGCGATCTACCGCGAGCAGCTCTCGGCCTTCCACCCGCTGCCGGTGACCATGCGCACCCTGGACATCGGCGGCGACAAGGCGCTGTCCTACTTCCCGATCAAGGAAGACAACCCCTTCCTCGGCTGGCGCGGCATCCGCGTCACCCTCGACCACCCGGAAATCTTCCTGGTGCAGACCCGCGCCATGCTCAAGGCCAGCGAGGGCCTGAACAACCTGCGCATCCTGCTGCCGATGATCTCCGGCACCCACGAGCTGGAAGAGGCGCTGCACCTGATCCACCGCGCCTGGGGCGAGATTCGCGACGAAGGCGTGGACATCCCCATGCCGCCCATCGGCATGATGGTGGAGATCCCCGCGGCGGTGTACCAGACCCGCGAACTGGCGCGCCAGGTGGACTTCCTCTCGGTCGGCTCCAACGACCTGACCCAGTACCTGCTGGCGGTTGACCGCAACAACCCGCGGGTGGCCGACCTCTACGACTACCTGCACCCGGCGGTGCTGCAGGCGCTGAAGAAGGTGGTCGACGACGCCCACCTCGAAGGCAAGCCGGTGAGCATCTGCGGCGAGATGGCCGGCGACCCGGCGGCGGCGGTGCTGCTGATGGCCATGGGCTTCGACTCGCTGTCGATGAACGCCACCAACCTGCCGAAGGTGAAATGGCTGTTGCGCCAGATCACCCTGGGCAAGGCCCGCGAACTGCTCGGCCAGCTGATGACCTTCGACAACCCGCAGGTGATCCACAGTTCCCTGCACCTGGCTTTGCGCAATCTCGGCCTCGGCCGGGTGATCAACCCCGCGGCGACCGTCCAGGGCTGACCTGGAGCGCCGCACTCCCCGGAGCTGAGTCGTCCCTGGGGCCCTGTACAACCGGCAGCGCCGGGAGAAGGCTTATGGACGAGCAGCAAGCGCTCGCGGGCGACCGCGAAGCCATCGAGAAGACCCTCCGCTATGCCCTGGAGATCGTCAGCGACGGCATCTGGGACTGGGACATCCGCAGCAATGACGTCAAGCGCAGCCCCGGCTGGTACCGCATGCTCGGCTACCCCATCGATGGCCTGCCGGAAAACGTCGCCACCTGGCACTCGGTGATCCACCCGGACGACTTCCCCCGCGTCATGCGCAGCTTCCAGGCCTATCTGGACGGCCGGCAGGCGGCCTACGCCGAGGAATACCGCTGTCTCTGCGCCAACGGCGAGTACCTGTGGATAAGGGACCACGGCCGCTTCGTCGAATTCGACGGCGAGGGCCGCGCCACGCGGATGATCGGCGCCCACCACAACATCCACGAGCGCAAGCTGATCGAGCTGGAACTCAAGCGGCGCAACGAAGAGCTGCACGAACTCAACCGCAACCTGGAACAACTGGTCGAACAGCGCACCGAGGCCCTGCGCCAGGCCAACCTGGCCCTGGCCGAACAGGCCGCGGTGGCGGTGCGCCTGAGCGAGACCGACCCGCTGACGCAGATCTACAACCGCCGCCGCTTCGAAAGCAGCCTGCAGCAGGAATGGCAGCGCCTGCAGCGCCACGACCAGCCGGTCAGCCTGCTGATGTTCGACCTCGACCACTTCAAGCGCATCAACGACCTCTTCGGCCACCCGGTCGGCGACCGCGTGCTGGTAGCGGTGACCCAGGCGGTGCGCCGGACCCTGCGCGAAGAGGACTGCTTCGCCCGCTGGGGCGGCGAGGAATTCATCGTACTGCTGCCGAACACCCCGCTGGCCTCCGCCAGCCGCCTGGCCGAGCGCCTGCGCCTGCACATCCGCGAGGCCTGCGCCGAGCTGGAGCAACCGCTCACCGCCAGCTTCGCCCTGGCCGGCATGCGCCGCGCCGAACCCCTGGAAAACCTGCTGCGCCGCCTGGACGACGCCCTCTACCGGGCCAAGCGCCTGCGCGATGCCATCGAGGTGTGCTAGGCCTCGGTGCATGGTGTAGGCGCAATTGCCCTACCGGCTGCGCCGAGGTGCTTTTCGTAGGATGGGTTGAGCTTGCGAAACCCATGCGGTGGCGGTGATGGGTATCGCTTCGCTCAACCCATCCTACGGGGCTGCGCGATGCCATCGAGGTGTGCTAGCGCGCATCGGACGTGATGTAGGAGCGGGCCCTGCCCGCGATTTCGCGCGCAGGGCGCGCTCCTACATGGGATTGGCGCGGTAGGCTGACCATCGCGGACGGAGTCCGCTCCTACAAAACCAACCTTCCCCTAGGTGTTGAGCTCCAGGCGCACCTCGCCCAGATGGGCCCCCTCCGGCCCGAAGCTGCGCTCGATGAACTCCCGGCGCCCATCGGCATGCACGCGCAGCACGCTGCTGGCGCGGGTGCCGTAGTTGGCGCTGGCGATGAACACGCTGGACAGCAGGCGCTCGGTGGCCAGGCCGACGCCGGTTTCCGGCAGCCGTTCGTCGCCGGGGCGTTCACGGTCGCCGAGCAGCCCCAGCAATGCTTCGGGCTCGGCTTCGTCGAGGTGTTCCTCCAGCGCGGCGCGGGCACGCAGCAGCTTGGGCCAGGGCGTATCCAGCGAAGCGTTGGACAGCCCGTGCAGCCCGGCCGGCAATTCCCGCGGCTCGCCATCACGGGGATTGAAGTAGCAGAGCTGACGGGCATCGCCGACCAGCAGATTGAAGCCGGAATACTCGGCGGCGCGGCGCTGCACCTCGGCCAGGTAGTCCAGCGGCGCCTGACGGCCACGCAGAAAACCGGCCACCAGCTCGCCGCGGGAGCGCGGCCCCAGCGGCTGGCTCGGATCACGCACGTTGGTCAGCGCCGCGAAGCGCCCGCCAGGCCCCAGCCCCATCCAGGTACCTCCGGCCTCCAGATCGCGCCCGGCATACACGCCCGGCGCATCCTCCCACGCCGCCAGCGGCAGGGTGGGGCGGGCATAGAACTCGTCGCGGTTGGCCGCGACTATCAGCGGCATGGCGTGTCCGGGGCGCCAGGCAAGGACGATCAGGCACATGGGGCAGGGCCCTGCGGTGGTGGTCCTGGCAGGGTAGGTAACTGGCGTTGGCAACTCAATAGCCGCCGTCGTCCGGGCACGGCGCACGATGAAATTTCTTTCATATTGGTACCGAAAGGCCTGTTGCACCGCGGGCGGCTGCCGTCGCCGGCGCATTTTCGGTACCATGCCGCTTTTGCCACCCGAGGTCTCCATGGAGTTCCTTCTCTACCTGGTGCTGGGTGCCTGCGCGGGCGTGCTGGCCGGGTTGTTCGGCGTCGGCGGTGGCCTGATCATCGTCCCGGTGCTGGTGTTCAGCTTCACCGCCCATGGCTTCCCCGTCGAGGTGCTGACGCAGATGGCGGTGGGCACCTCGCTGGCTACCATCGTCTTCACCTCGGTCAATTCCATCCTCGAACACCATCGCCGCGGCGCGGTGCTCTGGCCGGTGTTCCTGTGGATGACCGTGGGCATCGTCGTCGGCAGCGCCCTGGGCGCGCTGACCGCCTCGGCCATCAAGGGAGCGGTGCTGCAGAAGATCATCGGCGTCTTCGCCGTGCTCATCTCCATCCAGATGACCCTGGGTCTGCAACCCAAGGCCGGCGGCAGCCTGCCGGGCAAGGGCGGGTTGGGCGCGGCCGGCGGCTTCATCGGCTGGGCCTCGGCGATCTTCGGTATCGGCGGCGGCTCGCTGACCGTGCCTTTCCTGTCCTGGCGCGGCGTCTCCATGCAGCAGGCGGTGGCCACTTCCTCGGCCTGTGGCTTGCCCATCGCCATCGCCGGGGCGATTTCGTTCATCGTGGTCGGCTGGCACCGGCCCGAGCTGCCGCAGTGGAGCTTCGGCTTCGTCTACCTGCCGGCGCTGGTGGGCATCGCCGTCACCAGCATGTTCTTCGCCCGCATCGGCGCGCGCCTGGCGCACCGCCTGCCGGCCAAGGTGCTCAAGCGCCTGTTCGCTCTGCTGATGTTCTGCATCGGCATGAGTTTCCTGATCAAACCCTAGGAGTAAGCGATGCTGCCCTATCCACAGATCGACCCCGTCGCGGTGTCGCTCGGCCCCCTGAAGATCCACTGGTACGGGCTGATGTACCTGATCGGCATCGGCGGCGCCTGGCTGCTGGCCTCGCGCCGGCTCGACCGCTTCGACCCGACCTGGAGCAAGGAGAAGCTCTCCGACCTGGTGTTCTGGGTCGCCTGCGGCGTGGTGCTCGGCGGGCGCCTGGGCTACGTGCTGTTCTACAAGCTGGACTTCTACCTGGCCAGCCCGCTGAACCTGTTCAAGGTCTGGGAAGGCGGCATGTCGTTCCACGGCGGGCTGATCGGGGTGATGCTGGCCACCTGGTGGTTCGGCAAGCGCAACGGCAAGAGCTTCTTCCAGCTGATGGACTTCATCGCCCCGCTGGTGCCGATCGGCCTGGGCGCCGGGCGCATCGGCAACTTCATCAACGCCGAGCTGTGGGGCAAGCCCACCGACGTGCCCTGGGCGATGATCTTCCCGCCCTACAGCGACCCCGCGCAGCTGCCGCGCCACCCGTCGCAGCTGTACGAGTTCGCCCTGGAAGGCATAGTGCTGTTCGCCATCCTCTGGATGTTCTCGCGCAAGCCGCGGCCGACCACCTCGGTATCGGGCCTGTTCATCCTCTGCTACGGCTGCTTCCGCTTCTTCGTCGAGTTCTTCCGCCTGCCCGACGCCGACCAGGGCGCCGGCGGCAACGGCGGTCCGGGCTACCTGGCCTGGGACTGGCTGACCATGGGCCAACTGCTGTGCGTGCCGATGATCCTCGGCGGCATCGCCCTGATGGTCTGGGCCTACCGCCGCGCGGCGGCGAAGCCGGCGACCAACTGACGGGACGGCGGTTTTTCGTAGAAGCGGGCAAGCCCGCCTACGTCCTCCGGCAAACGCGACACCCGTAGGATGGGTTGAGCGAAGCGATACCCATCACCGAGACCGCATGGGTTTCGCAAGCTCAACCCATCCTACGAAAAGCACCTCGGTGCAGTGGGCAAGCTCGCTTCTGCCAAGCCAAGAGCCGCTCAAGCGCTATCCCAGACCTCAAAGGCATAGGCCGGCGTTTCCGCCGTAGCCTCATGCTCGATACTGGACGCCAGGTGCCAGCGGCTTTCGTCCACCTCGGGGAAGTGCGCGTCGCCCGCCGGGCTCAGGGCCACGCGGGTCAGGTACAGGCGCTCGGCCACGGGCAGAGCCTCGGCGTAGAGCTGGGCGCCGCCGATCAGCATCAGCTCCTCGGCTTCCTCCTCCCGCGCCCAGGCATCGGCGCGCTGTAGCGCGGCTTCCAGCGAGGTGAAGACCTCCGCACCTTCCAGCTGCAGGCCGGCCTGGCGGCTGACCACCAGGTTGAGCCGGCCGGGCAGCGGGCGGCCGAGGGAGTCCCAGGTCTTGCGGCCCATGATGATCGGCTTGCCCAGGGTCAGCGCCTTGAAGTGCTTGAGGTCGGCCGGCAGGTGCCAGGGCAGGCGGTTGTCGATGCCGATCACGCGGTTCTCGGCGAGGGCGGCGATCATCGCCAGCGGCAGGCGGGAAGGGGCTTGGGACATCGTGGCTCCGGTCATGTGCTCAGGGTGATCCATCGGTGGCAGAGGATACCAGCCGCTGGGCCGGCGCGTCGTTCGCGTAGGGCGGCACGCGCATGAAGAAGGTGCCGTCCTCGTTGACCTGGGTGATGCCGGTGGCCAGTACCTTGCGGTAGTCCTTGAGGCTGAACGCCAGCGTCTGGCCGGGCTGCTCGGCTTTGAGCAGCACCTGCGCGTAGGTGATGAGGATCTCGAAGATCTTCAGGTCGCCCGACTGCAGCCAGATGTACGAAGGACCGGCCAGGCTGGGCGGCTCGAAGCGCGGCGGCGGGCTGCCGGCCGGGCGGGCGAAGCGCAGGTGCAGGCCCTGCGCATCGAGCCAGGCGGCGTCGACCTTGCCGTCGATGCCCACCAGCGGGAACACCCGGTGGTAGTCCAGGCGCATGGCGTTGTCGCGCAGCAGGGCGCCGGGGCGCTCCAGGCTGACCAGCGAATCCAGGCGCAGGCCGACCAGGCTCATGGCGCCGTAGGCCGGCACGCCGAGGACCTTGACCTGGTCCGGCTGGTAGAGGATCTCGTCGCCCTCCAGGCGCACGCTGCCGGCCAGGCGCAGCGGCAGCCAGGGGCCGATGCCCAGGGGCTGCACCTCGCCGCTGACGCGCAGGCGCTCGCCGTCGATGCTCATGCTGAAGTTGCGCAGCATGCTCTGTGGATAAGCCAGGATGCGCTCGTTGAACAGGCTGGCCAGTTGCTGCGGGTCGAGGATCACCTCGCCCTCGGTGACCTGGATGCGCATGTCCTGCGGGCGGTCGAAATCCACCGGCGCGCCGGCCTTGAGCGGCACCAGCCAGCCCTTGAGCTGCGGGCTGTGGAAGCCGATGCCACCCTCGAAGTACATGTCCACGTTGTGCAGCAGCAGGCCGACGCCGTCCTGGCCGGAATCGCGCACGCCGCCCGGGCGGCTGGCGGCGTGCCCGGCGTCCGGCGGCGTCTGCTGGAACCAGCCCTGGCGCAGCAGCTGCAGTTCCTGCTGCTGGCGGTCGATGGCGCTTTGCGCCTGGGCGAACAGGGGCAGGGCGAGGAGCAGGGGCAGCAGGCGCTTCATAGGGCTTTCTCCTGCGGGGCCGGCGCCTTCACCGGCGATACCGCGATGTGCACCATGCCGTCCTGGCGCAGGCGGATCTCGCCGTACTGCAGCTGGCGGCGGTAGTCGTAGAGGTTGAACAGCAGCGGCTGCCCGGGGCTGAGACTGGTGAACAGGGCGTAGGCCTTGACCAGGATGGTGCGGGCCATCTTGATGTCGCCGCCCTGGATGAACATGTAGCTCTCCGGCGCCTGCAATTGCGGCCATTGCAGGCTGGCCAGGTCCTCGCCCAGCAGCAGGTCCATGCCGCCGTCGGCCAGCTTCAGGCTGCGCACGGCGAACTCCAGGCGCGGCGGCGGGAACAGGCCGTCGAGGTCGACCAGGATGCGGTTGCCGACCAGTTGCATGTGCGCGGTGTGCAGTTGCAGCACCTCTGACATTTCGATGGAGGCGGCGCTCAGCGAAGGGGTGACGTCCACGCCGTCGACGAAGATGCGTTGCGGCACCAGCGCCACCTTCAGCGGGCC
The DNA here is from genome assembly GCF_000725445.1 of Pseudomonas sp. AAC. NCBI lineage: Bacteria > Pseudomonadati > Pseudomonadota > Gammaproteobacteria > Pseudomonadales > Pseudomonadaceae > Pseudomonas > Pseudomonas sp. AAC. Next base: position 183,078 of record NZ_KL647095.1, read on the forward strand.
GGCCTGCTCGATGCCGGTGAGCATCCGCAGCGGCCGCCAGCGGCCCTTGCGCAGCAGCTCGCCGCGCACTTCCTGGCCATCCTTGCGGGTGGCCAGGACCAGGTTGCGCACCGGCGCGTCGGCGCCGCGCAGTTCGGCGTTGAGCAGGGTGGCGAGGGTGGCGTCGGCGACGAAGATGTCGCCGGCCTGGATGCGCGCGACCATGGCCCTGGGGTCGTCGAGCATCAGCGGCGTGCCCTTGGGGCCGTTGGAGCTCATGCGGATCAGCATGCGGCGGATGAAGAAGCCGATGTCGTCGTGCAGGCGGAAGTCGGTGTGGCTTATCCACAGCTTCGACTCGTCGCTGTCGGAGGCGCGCTGGCCGACTTTGTCGTCCAGCTGGCGCGGCGGCACCGCCTGCATCAGCGGGGTGTCCGGGCCCCAGTCGGAGGGGCGCACCGGGGGCGTTTCCACGGCCGCCGCGTGGGCGGCGGCCAGCAGGAGCAGGGCGCAGGGCAGGACGCGCGGCATGGCGGGCCTCGTTGTTGTTGTTCTGGTTGGCTTTGGCACCCTATACCCGTGGGCGCGCCGGGTAAGCCCTTCCTTGGTTCGGTCGGCGGGCGCCGGTGTTACCGTTACCCCGGAGAGCTGGCGGGCGGACGCGGCGCGGCACAGCGGTTATGCTTGCGCCCCAGGAACCCGTGCCGGAGACACTGTGAGCGATAGCGCCCCACCTTCCGCCTTCGACCGACTGTGGCTGTGCGAAGCCGTGCGCCTGCGCGAGGAGCAGGCCGGCCCGCTGGAGGACGCCGAGGCCAACCGCCGCGCCATCGCCGCCGGCGGCGAACTGCCCCGGCGCATCGAGAACCGCGCCCTGTGGCTGGCCGGCCGCGACGAGCTGGACAGCGCCCTGCGCCTGTGGAAACAGGGCGCGCAACTGGCCTTCTACCTGCTGATCTTCCTCGCCCTGCTCAGCGGCGCCGGCCTGGCCCTGGCCGCCCTCGGCGATGGCCAGCGCCCGGTCAATGTGTTCTGGGCCCTGGCCAGCCTGCTCGGCCTGGACCTGCTGATGCTGCTCGGCTGGGCCGCGGGTTTCGCCCTTGGCGGCGGCGAGGCGGCCGGCGCGCTGGGCCGTCTCTGGCTATGGCTGAGCGGCAAGCTGGCGCGCGATGCCCGCGCCGCGCAACTGGCGCCGGCGCTGCTGGTGCTGCTCGGCCGCCAGCGCCTGACGCGCTGGGCGCTGGGCATGCTGGTCCACGGCCTGTGGTTGCTGGCCCTGGGCGCGGCCATGGTGGTGCTGTTGGCGTTGCTCTCGACGCGGCGCTACGGCTTCGTCTGGGAAACCACCATCCTCGGCGGCGACACCTTCGTTTTCCTCACCCAAGGCCTCGGCGCACTGCCTTCGTTGCTGGGCTTCCCGCTGCCGGACAGCGACCTGGTGCGCGCCAGCGGCGACGCCCTGGTGGCCAGCGAGGCGGCGCGCCACGCCTGGGCCGGCTGGCTGGTGGGCATCCTGCTGGTCTACGGGCTGCTGCCGCGCCTGCTGCTCTGGGCCTTCTGCCTGTGGCGCTGGCGCCGCGGCCGCGCGGCGTTGCGCCTGGACCTCTCGCTGCCCGGCTACAGCCTGCTGCGCGAACGCCTGCTGCCCAGCAGCGAGCGCCTGGGCGTCAACGATGCCGCGCCGGCCAGCCTGGTCGAGCCCCAGGCGCAGAACCCTGCCGCCAGCGCGGACGGCGCCCTGCTGGTGGCCATCGAACTGGACGACAGCCAGCCCTGGCCGCCGAAGCTGCCGGCCGGCGTGGCCGATGCCGGCGTGCTGGACGATGGCGCGCAACGCCGCCGCCTGCTGGAACAACTGACCCGCTACCCGCCGGCGCGCCTGGCCATCGCCTGCGACCCACGGCGTTCGCCGGACCGCGGTACCCTGGCGCTGATCGCCGAGCTGTCGCGCTGCGCCGGCGCCACCCGCGTCTGGCTGCTGCAGCCGCCGGCGGGCAGCGGCCTGGACAGCGACCGCTTGGCCGACTGGCATGCCGCCATCGACAAGCTGAACCTGCCGCACAGCGGCGCATCGCCCCTGGCCTGGCTGGAGAGCGGACATGACTGAGCCCCTCAGGCTGGCCGTGGTCGGCCACACCAACGTCGGCAAGACCTCGCTGCTGCGCACCCTGACCCGCGACGTCGGCTTCGGCGAGGTCTCGCACCGTCCCAGCACCACCCGCCACGTCGAGGGCGCGCGCCTGTCGGTGGACGGCGAGTCGCTGCTGGAGCTGTACGACACGCCGGGCCTGGAGGACGCCATCGCCCTGCGCGACTTTCTCGACGCCCTGGAACGTCCCGGCGAGCGCCTGGATGGCCCGGAGAAGCTGCGCCGCTTCCTCGACGGCAGCGAGGCGCGCGGCCGCTTCGAACAGGAAGCCAAGGTGCTGCGCCAGTTGCAGGCATCCGACGCCGGGCTCTACGTGATCGACGCCCGTGAACCGGTGCTGGCCAAGTACCGCGACGAACTAGCGGTGCTCGCCGGCTGTGCGCGGCCGCTGCTGCCGGTGCTGAATTTCGTCGCCAGCGCCAACCACCGCGAGGAGCAATGGCGCGAGGCCCTGTCGCGCCTGGGCCTGCACGCGCTGGTGCGCTTCGACAGCGTGGCGCCGCCGCTGGACGGCGAACGCCGGCTCTACGAAAGCCTGGCGCTGCTGCTGGAGAAGTCGCGCCCGCAGCTGGAACGGCTGATCCGGGACCACGAGGCCCAGGCCGTGGCGCGCCGCGAAGCCGGCGCCAAGCTGATCGCCGAGCTGCTGGTGGACGTCGCCGCCTGCCGCGACCTGGTGCCGGGCGATGCCGAGGCCATCCGCCTGGCCACCGAAGTGTTGCGCGACCGCGTGCGCAAGCGCGAGGAAGCCTGCGTGCAGGCCCTGCTGCGCCTCTACGCCTTCCGCAAGGACGATGCCCGCGCCGCCGACCTGCCGCTGCTGGACGGGCGCTGGGGCGACGACCTGTTCAACCCCGAAACCCTGCGCCAGCTCGGCGTGCGCCTGGGCGGCGGGGTGGCTGCCGGCGCCGCGGCTGGCGCGGGCATCGACCTGCTGGTGGGCGGCCTGACCCTGGGCGCCGCCACCGCCCTCGGCGCCCTGGCCGGCGGCGCCTGGCAGACCGTCGGCCACTACGGCCAGCGCCTGCTCGGCAAGCTCAAGGGCCAGCGCGAACTTTCGGTGGACGACAGTGTGCTGCGCCTGCTCGCCCTGCGCCAGCGCCAGCTGCTGGCGGCATTGCAGACGCGGGGCCATGCGGCCATGGAAGCCATCCGCGTCGATTCGCCGGAAGACAAGCAATGGCGCGAGGGCAAGCTGCCCGAGGCGCTGCGCAAGGCGCGGGCGCACCCGGAGTGGTCGACCTTGAATGGCCGCAAGCGGGTGGATAAGAGCGAACGCCAGGAGCAGGTAGACGCCCTGGCTCAGCAGCTATTGGAACCGTAGGGCGGATAACCGCGAACGGTTATACGCCGCTACACCTCCGTTGCCGCCGCGTCTTGGCCGAGCCCTGGCGCATACCCGGCCAGCGCCAAGCCCAACAGCGAGCGGGCCAGCGGCCAAAGCCAGGCGGCGGATAACCGCGAACGGTTATTCGCCCTACGTTCAGCCGAGCTCGATCATTTCCACCGACGCCTGGCCGTCCGCGATGCTCAGGATCGCCAGCGAGATCGGCAGCTTGAAGCGCCGCGGCCCGGCGCTGCCGGGGTTGAGGTAGAGCACCCCGTCGCGCACTTCCTCTAGCGGCTTGTGCGAATGCCCGGCCAGCACCACGTCGAAGCCTTCGGCCCGTGGATCGATGGCCAATTGCTTGAGGTCGTGGATCAGGTACAGGCGCAGCCCGCCCAGTTCCAGGCCCAGGGTTTCGGGAATGGTCTCGGCCCAGGCTTCGGTGTCGTTGTTGCCGCGCACCACGTCCAGCGGCGCCAGTTGGCGCAGCGCATCGAGGATCGTCGGCTTGCCGATGTCGCCCAGGTGCAGCAGGCGCTGGCAGCCGCGCAGGGTTTCCAGGGCCTCGGGACGCAGCAGGTTGTGGGTGTCGGCGATCACGCCGACGCGCAGGGAAGTGCTCATGCATCCAGCATAAACGACGACGCCACCGGCAGGTGGCGTCGTGGCTGGTTCAGTGCTGGGCCCTGGCCGCCGGCGTTTCCGGCAGGAACCAGTTCAGCAGCAGGGCGCAGATACCGCCGGTGGCGACGCCGGACTCCAGCACGTTGCGCAGCGCCGCCGGCATGTGCGCGAGGAACTCCGGCACCTGCGACACGCCCAGGCCCAGGGCCAGGCTGACCGCGATGATCAGCAGGGCGCGGCGGTCGAGGTGGGTGCCGGCGAGGATGTTGATGCCCGAGGCGGCCACCGCGCCGAACATCACCATGGCCGCGCCGCCGAGCACCGGCTCGGGCACTGCCTGGATCACCCCGGCGACGCTGGGGAACAGGCCCAGCACCACCAGCATCGCGGCGATCCACAGGCCGATGTGGCGGCTGGCCACGCCGGTCAGCTGGATCACCCCGTTGTTCTGTGCGAACACCGAGCTGGGGAAGGTGTTGAAGATGCCCGCCAGCAGCGAGTTGGCGCCGTTCACCAGCACCCCGCCCTTGATCCGCTGCATCCACAGCGGGCCTTCCACCGGCTGCTTCGACACCTGGCTGGTGGCGGTGACGTCGCCGATGGCCTCCAGCGAGGTGACCAGGTAGATCACCAGCATCGGGATGAACAACGCCCAGGAGAAGCTCAGGCCGAAGTGCAGCGGCGTCGGCACCTGGAACAGCGCGGCCTGGTGCATGCCGCTGAAGTCCAGGCGGCCCAGGTAGCCGGCTAGCGCGTAGCCCACGGCCAGGGCGATGACGATGGCGCCGCTGCGCATCCACACCACCGGGATGCGGTTGAGCACCACGATGATCGCCAGCACGGTGCCGGACAGCAGCAGGTTCTCGCCGTTGGCGAAGGTGCCGTTGCCCATGGCGCTGAAGCCGCCGCCCATGCTGATCAGGCCGACCTTGATCAGGGTGAGGCCGATCATCAGCACCACGATGCCGGTCACCAGCGGGGTGATCAGCCGCTTCACGAACGGCAGGATGCGCGACACGCCCATCTCCACGAAGGAGCCGGCCATGACCACGCCGAAGATGGCCGCCATCACCTGCTCCACCGGCGTGCCCTGCTTGACCATCAGCGCCCCGCCGGCGATCAGCGGGCCGACGAAGTTGAAGCTGGTGCCCTGGACGATCAGCAGCCCGGCGCCGAACGGCCCGAAGCGCTTGCACTGGACGAAGGTGGCGATGCCGGAGATGACCAGCGACATGGACACGATCAGGTTGGTGTCGCGGGCGGAAACGCCCAGCGCCTGGCAGATCAGCAGGCCGGGGGTGACGATCGGCACGATGATCGCCAGCAGGTGCTGCAGCGCGGCGAGCAGCGCGACGGGCAGGGCGGGACGGTCTTCCAGGCCGTAGACCAGGTCGCGCTGGGCCTTGTCGGCGGTGACGGGGTTCTCGAGGGAGCTCATGGCGGCAGTCCGGGAAAAAGAGCGGGATTTTACGGGGTGGGGGCGGGATCGGACAGTGCCATAGGGCAGGGATTTTTCTTTGGGAGGTGACACTAACTGTCAGGAAGTGTCGGTGGTAACGGCATTATCTGCCATTATTTGTCATCTTTTGTTGGGCGGTTTTGAGTGCTGTCAAGCGTGTTTGGATGTTGGGGAAAATTCAGTCACGCCTGAGGGAGTGGGACTACATATTTGTCTTGTTCATGGAAGATCTAATTCATTTGTCCGCTGGTTTTGGTCAGAACTTTGCGGGTAAAGAATTAATAACTCATGGAGAAGGAATATGAGACGATATCGCACCCTGCAAAAGGGTTTTACCCTGATCGAACTGATGATTGCTGTTGCAATTATCGGTATCTTGTCAGCAATTGCCCTTCCGGCTTATCAGGACTACACCGCAACTGCTAAAGCTGCTGCCGGTCTTGCGGAAATGGCTACGCATAAGGCGCCTTTTGAGTTAGATATCATAGCAGATCGTATTCCCACTATAGCCAGCGTCGGTCTTCCCGGCAATGAAACGCCTAACTGCTCGGCTATTGATGTGGGCGAGGCTGGAATAAAATGTACTCTTCGTGATGCCAAGAGACTTGGAACTAATGCATATATAGATTTGAAATATGTTAAGACTACGTATGCGGCTGATGGAACTATTTCAGCTGCGGGTGGATTTAAGTGTGAAACAAACTCGGATATGCCTTCGGCTTTTGTTCCCAAGGGTTGCGCTGCCGCCGAGCAGGCTGGCGGTGGTGGTAATCCCTAACTAATGGGATTTCAATAGGTAACGTAGAAGTAAAGTTTGGTTGGATATCTTATCTTCCGCCAATTAAAAAGCCCGGGAGCACCCCGGGCTTTTTAATTGTTCGGAGTATCAGCCGTCCAACAATGCCTTGTTCCGCACCGCCCCCTTGTCAGCACTGGTAGCCAGCAACGCATAAGCCTTCAGCGCAGTACTGACGCGGCGGGCACGCGGCTGCGCCGGCTTCCAGCCTTTCTTGTCCTGTTCGATGCGGCGGGCGGCGAGTTCTTCGTCGCTGACCAGCAGGTTGATGCTGCGGTTGGGGATGTCGATCAGCACCTTGTCGCCATCCTTGACCAGGCCGATGGCACCGCCCGCGGCGGCTTCCGGCGAGGCGTGGCCGATGGACAGGCCCGAGGTGCCGCCGGAGAAGCGGCCATCGGTGAGCAGGGCGCATTGCTTGCCCAGGCCCTTGGACTTCAGGTAGCTGGTGGGGTAGAGCATTTCCTGCATGCCCGGGCCGCCTTTCGGGCCTTCGTAGCGGATGATCACGATGTCGCCCGGCTTCACTTCGTCGGCGAGGATGCCCTTCACCGCGGCGTCCTGGCTTTCGAAGATCTTCGCACTGCCTTCGAACACGTGGATCGACTCGTCCACGCCGGCGGTCTTCACCACGCAGCCGTCGAGGGCGATATTGCCGTACAGCACGGCCAGGCCGCCTTCGGCGGAGTAGGCATGCTCGACGCTGCGGATGCAGCCTTCGGCGCGGTCGTCGTCCAGGCTCGGCCAGCGGGTGTTCTGGCTGAATGCGGTCTGCGTGGGGATGCCGGCGGGGCCTGCCTTGAAGAAGGTGTGGACGGCTTCGTCGCGGGTCTGGGTGATGTCCCACTGGGCGATGGCGTCGGCCATGCTCGGGCTGTGCACGGTCGGTACGTCGGTGTGCAGCAGGCCGCCGCGGGCCAGCTCGCCGAGGATGGAGAAGATGCCGCCGGCGCGGTGCACGTCTTCCATGTGGTACTTCTGGATGTTCGGCGCCACCTTGCACAGCTGCGGCACCTTGCGCGACAGGCGATCGATGTCGCGCAGGTCGAAGGCGATCTCCGCCTCCTGCGCTGCGGCCAGTAGGTGCAGGATGGTGTTGGTCGAGCCGCCCATGGCGATGTCCAGGGTCATGGCGTTCTCGAAGGCCTTGAAGCTGGCGACGTTGCGCGGCAGCACGGACTCGTCGCCTTCGCCGTAGTAGCGCTGGCACAGTTCCACGGCCAGGCGCCCGGCGCGCAGGAACAGCTGCTCGCGGTCGGCGTGGGTGGCCAGGGTCGAGCCGTTGCCCGGCAGCGACAGGCCCAGGGCCTCGGTCAGGCAGTTCATCGAGTTGGCGGTGAACATGCCGGAGCAGGAGCCGCAGGTGGGGCAGGCGCTGCGCTCGTATTCGGCGACCTTCTCGTCGGAGCAGGAATCGTCCGCCGCGACCACCATGGCGTCGACCAGGTCCAGGCCGTGGCTGGCCAGCTTGGTCTTGCCGGCTTCCATCGGGCCGCCGGAGACGAACACCACCGGGATGTTCAGGCGCAGGGCGGCCATCAGCATGCCGGGGGTGATCTTGTCGCAGTTGGAGATGCAGACGATGGCGTCGGCGCAGTGGGCGTTGACCATGTATTCCACGGAGTCGGCGATGATCTCGCGGCTCGGCAGGGAATAGAGCATGCCGTCATGGCCCATGGCGATGCCGTCGTCGACGGCTATGGTGTTGAATTCCTTGGCCACGCCGCCGTGCTTCTCGATCTCGCGGGCGACCAGCTGGCCCAGGTCCTTCAGGTGCACGTGGCCGGGCACGAACTGGGTGAAGGAGTTGGCGATAGCGATGATCGGTTTCTTGAAGTCTTCGTCCTTCATCCCGGTGGCGCGCCAGAGGGCGCGGGCGCCGGCCATGTTGCGGCCGTGGGTGGAGGTTTTCGAGCGGTAATCGGGCATGACGAGTTCCTGCGGCTAATCAGGCATCGGTAAGAGTCTTATCGTGAGCGTCGTTCGAGGCACATGCAAACGGCAGATGGAGCTGCATGCTCGGAGGGGCTGCAAGACGGGGCGGGGTCACCGCCCGCGCGGCCGGGGCTCACGGGCCCGCCGGGGGATGTTGGCGAGGGATGTGCAGGATTCTACGCCGGCCGCCGCCGCCAGGGAAAGGCTGATGGTCGGCGGGTGGGGCAGCTGGAAGCCTGAAGCTGGAAGCTTGAAGAAAGAGCGGCGCCTGGAATACTTTTCCAGCTTTGAAGCTATCAGCTATTGGGCAACAACCGCACCGTCAGACTCTTGATATAGCGGGTCTCGGCGATGGCTGGGTGCACCGGGTGGTCCGGGCCCTGGCCGCCGCGTTCCAGCAGCTGGAGGTTGCGGTCCAGGTGGCGGGCGCTGCCGAGCAGGATGTTCTGCAGGTCGTCCTCGGGCAGGTGCATGGAGCAGGAGGCGCTGACCAGGATGCCGTCCTTGGAGAGCAGGCGCATGGCCTGTTCGTTGAGGCGGCGGTAGGCGGCCTCGCCGTTCTTCAGGTCCTTCTTGCGCTTGATGAAGGCCGGCGGGTCGGCGATGACCACGTCGAAGCGCTCGTCGGCGGCCTTCAGTTCGCGCAGGGCGTCGAACACGTCGCCTTCCACGCAGGCGACCTTCTCGGACAGGCCGTTGAGGGTGGCATTGCGCTCCACGCCGTCGAGGGCGAAGCCGGAGGCGTCCACGCACATCACGTCGCTGGCGCCGAAGGCCGCGGCCTGGATGCCCCAGCCGCCGATGTAGCTGAACAGGTCGAGCACGCGCTTGCCTTTCACGTAGGGCGCCAGGCGCGCGCGGTTCATGCGGTGGTCGTAGAACCAGCCGGTCTTCTGCCCGGCCAGCACCGGTGCCTCGAAGCGCACGCCGTTCTCTTCCAGGGCGACCCACTCGGGCACTTCGCCGTAGGCGTTCTCCACGTAGCGCTCCAGGCCTTCGGCATCGCGCGCGCTGGAGTCGTTCTTCCACAGCACGGCAGTGGGCTTGAGCACCTGCAGCAGGGCGGCGAGCACGTCGTCGCGGTGCTTCTCCATGGTCGCCGAGGCGAGCTGCACCACCAGCACGTCGCCGAAGCGGTCCACCACCAGGCCGGGGAGCAGGTCGGCGTCACCGTAGACCAGGCGGTAGAAGGGCTTGTCGAAGAGGCGCTCGCGCAGGCTCAGGGCGACGTTGAGGCGGTGAACCAGCAGCGACTTGTCGAGAACGTGCTTGGTATCGCGGGAAACCAGGCGTGCGCAGATCAGGTTGTTGGGGCTCAGCGCCACCACGCCCAGCGGCTTGCCGTTGGCCATCTCGAGGATCGCCTGGTCGCCGGCGGCGAAGGCGTTCAGCGGGGTGGCCTGGACATCCACCTCGTTGCTGTAGACCCACAGGTGGCCGGCGCGCAGGCGGCGCTCGGCGTTGGCTTTCAGACGCAAGCTGGGCAGGGTCATGGCGGTGCTCCGGGAAAAAGAGCGAGATTATAACCGCTGGCCGCCGGGGTTGCCGATGCCGCGCGGGCGTGACGAGCAGGCATAAAGTTCGCGCCGCGGCTGCCGATACGGTTCTGTCCAAATCGGCAGTTCCAGAAGTCGTCCGTCTGGGTAAACTGTGCGCCCCGTCAACTTTTCCAGACCGTCCCCATGGTCCAAGAACTCTCCGCCGAACAGATCCGCCAGACCCTGCAGGGCATCAGCGTGCCGCCGCAACCGCAGATCATGGTCGACCTGCAGATGGAACAGGTCATGCCCAGCCCCGACCTGAAGGCCATCGCCAAGCTCATCAGCCAGGACCCCGGGTTGTCCGGCGCGTTGCTCAAGCTGGTCAACTCGCCGTTCTTCGGCCTGGCCAACCGCATCACCTCGATCCAGCGCGCGGTCAACCTGCTGGGCAGCCGCTCGGTGATCAACCTGATCAACGCCCAGTCGATCAAGGGCGAGATGAGCGACGACACCATCGTCACCCTCAACCGCTTCTGGGACACAGCCCAGGACGTGGCCATGAGCTGCCTGACCCTGGCCAAGCGCATCGGCTATGAGTCGGTGGACGAGGCCTACGCCCTGGGGCTGTTCCACAATTGCGGCATCCCGCTGATGCTCAAGCGCTTCCCGCACTACATGGCGGTGCTGGAGGAGGCCTATGCCAGCGCCAGCGACGAGCGCCGCGTGGTGGACACCGAGAACCGCGTGCTGAACACCAACCACGCCGTGGTCGGCTACTTCACCGCGCGTTCCTGGCGCCTGCCGGAGCACGTCTGCGAGGCCATCGCCAACCACCACAACGCGCTCACGGTGTTCAGCGAGGAAAGCAGCCGCAACACCCAGCTGAAGAACCTCCTGGCGATCCTCAAGATGGCCGAGCACATCTGCGGCTCGCACCGCATCCTCGGCAACCAGCCGGAGGACCACGAGTGGGAGAGCATCCGCGCCCTGGTGCTGGATTACGTGGGGCTGACCGAATACGACTTCGAGAACCTGAAGTCGAGCATCCTTGAGCTGGGCGTGGGGCAGGGGAGCTATTAGGGATCGCGGATGGAGTCCGTTCCTATCATCGTGCTTCCCCGCAACGTAGGGCGTATAACCGTTCGCGGTTATCCGCCGCTACACCTTCGTTGCCGCCCGCGCCTTGGCCGAGCCCTGGCGCATATCCAGCCAGCACCAAGCCCAACAGCGAGCAGGACGGGGGCCATGGCCAGGCGGCGGATAACGCCGTAGGCGTTATGCGCCCTACGGCTTGGAACGCGGCGCTTTAGTCGAGCATGTCGCTGAAGCGCTCGTCCTTCTTGTACACCAGCGGCTGGGCGAAGCCCGGCACGCTCATTTCCTCGGCGCCGATGCGGATGTCGCGGTCGTCGATCATATCGTTGCCGAAGTTGTAGATGATGTCGAACTGGCCCTTGAGCGCCTGTTCCTCGTAGCGCTGGGCGGCGGCGCGGGTTTGCTCGCGGCGCGCCTGGTAGGCGTCGAAGGCGGCGGCGCCGTGGCGCTTGCGCAGCATCTTCTCGGCCAGGCGCGGGGAGAGCAGCACGCCGGTGGCGTTGTTGCCGCCGAAGCCCTTGGAGTTGATGAAACAGACGTCCAGGTCGTCGCGGCGGCGGTCCTTGTTGGACAGGGCGATACGGTCCTTGTGCACGTCGGCGGCGAAGGTCTCGACGGTTTTGATGCCCGGCAGCAGGCCGTACTTGAAGGTGCCCAGGGCGGAGACCAGCTGGTCGGCGCTGGCGGTGGCCAGGGAGTGGCCGACGAAGGCCTTGACCGCGGCCACCGGCCAGTCGGCGATGCCGAAGGCCTTGGCCACGCGGTCGAGGATTTCCGATTCGGTGACGCGGTTGGCCGGGGTGCTGGAGCCGTGGGCGTGGACGAAGCTGTGGCGTCGCACGCCTTCCTCGCCGACGATCTGCATGGCGGCGGCCACGGCCTTGGCCATGGTCAGGTAGTTGCCCGGGCCGGGGGCGGAGATGGATTTCTTGAAGCCGTCGGCGTTGATGAAGACGTCGGTCACCGCGCCATGGATGTCGGCGCCCAGCTCCAGGGCCAGGGCGTCGTCCATCAGCACCACGTACTGGCTGGATTCGGCCAGGGTGAAGCCGCAGTTCTCGCCGAACGGGCGGCTGGCGCGGCGGAAGTCCACGTCCGGGCGGCCCTCGATGTTGCGCAGGCCTTCCTCGGTGGCCAGGGCGCTCATGGCCGCGTAGCCCTCGACGATTTCCGAGGTGATCGGCGCTTCGCTGTTGCCCACCACGACCACCCGCGCCTGGCCGGAGGTGATGGCCTCGATGCCTTTCTGCAGGTTGTAGAGGAAGGTGGCGCAGGCGCCGGTGACGCTGCCGGTGAGGCCGACGCTGCCCAGCACGTAGGCGTTGATGAAGTCGGTGGGCATGCTGTTGAAGCCCAGCGGCAGCTGCTTGGCGCTGACGCGGTGGCCCTTGAGGCGCGACTGCAGCAGGCCGCCGAAGCCGTTGTCGTCGAGCTGGCTCATGATGCTGCTGGAGAACACGGCGATTTCGTCGGGTTGCACGCGGTCGACGATGCGCTGCCAGTCGATGCCCACCGAGCGGATCGCGTCGGTGGCGCCCACCACGGCCATCTGCAGGCCGCGCGGGTGGAAGCGCGAGGCGTACAGCTCGCCCGGCTCGAAGCCGGTGGGCAGCTGGCCGGCGGACTTCACCGGCATCTCGCGGTAGCTGTCGACCTTGACCTCGACGCTGTCGTGCAGGGTCACGCGCACCTGGTTGTCGGCCAGTTCTTCCACCGACCAGTTGGCCGGCAGCGGCTCGGGCAGCTGCTTGCGCGCGGTGGTGAAGCTCAGCGGCTGGGCGCCGTCGGCTTCCAGGGTGAGGTTCTTGTGCCAGTGCGCGGCATCGACGTCGAAGTACTGCTTCTCGATGCGGCGGATCAGGGTGGAGCCGAGGATCTGCGTGGCATGCCGCCGCTCGATGGCGGCCAGGTCCAGGCGCGCGCCGTCGGCGGCGTCCAGGTAGTGGCCGTCCTCGAACTTCACCAGCTTCATCATCACGGCCAGGCCGGCGAGGGTCTGCTGGCGGGCCTGCTCGTCCAGGGACTCCAGGACGGTGCGACGGAACGCATGGTGGAAGGAACTGCGACCCGCGGCGTTATACCCACCAAAACCAACGATGACCGGTAGTCGAGACATCTCTCGCAAACTCCTTCATATAGGCCCGTCCTGTGCAGGACCGGATGGCGCGACCAGGGTGCACGCGAGGCGCAGAGAGGCGACATCACGGATCAGGGGCACAAGCCCGGCGGCAGCTCTGTGATTGGAATGCTTATGCTGACGAGGATGATGACTGCCGAGTCACGCTTTTGGCCAGGGATTGACGGCGAAAGGCGACGAACTTGCCAGGAAGGAGGGGGTGGAACGGATGCGCGAAGGCGCCGGGAGCCAGCGTGGCTCCCGGGCGGGGTTGCAGAACGGACTCAGCGGTACTCGATGCCGGGTTTTTTGGTGCTGACGCGGGTGCCGGACTTGCCCTGGGTGATGGCCACGATGTTTTCCAGCGAGCCGATCACCGCGTCCTTGCCGGTGGCGCGGGCGAATTCGGCGGCGGCCTGGACTTTCGGGCCCATGGAGCCGGCGGCGAAGCCGAGGCGTTCCAGTTCGTCCGGGTGGGCCTGGGCGATGGCCTTCTGCGTCGGCTTGCCCCAGTCGATGTAGGCCGCGTCCACGTCGGTGGCGATGATCAGGATGTCGGCATCCAGTTCCTGGGCCAGCAGCGAGGAGCACAGGTCCTTGTCGATCACCGCCTCGACGCCGGAGAGTTTCTTGCCGGAGTCGTCGTACATGGTCGGGATGCCGCCGCCGCCGGCGCAGATGACGATGGTGCCTTTCTCCAGCAGCCATTTCACCGGGCGGATCTCGAAGATGCGCTTGGGCCGCGGGCTGGCCACCACGCGGCGGAACTTGTCGCCGTCCGGGGCGATGCTCCAGCCCTTTTCCTTGGCCAGGGCTTCGGCTTCTTCCTTGGTGTAGACCGGGCCGATCGGCTTGGTCGGATGCTGGAAGGCCGGGTCCTTGGCGTCCACCTCGACCTGGGTGAGGATGGTGGCGAAGGGCACTTCGAAGGGCAGCAGGTTGCCCATTTCCTGTTCGATCATGTAGCCGATCATGCCCTCGGTCTCGGCACCGAGGACGTCCAGCGGGTACGGCGTGACCTTGTCGTAGGCGGCGCCCTGCAGGGCCAGCAGGCCCACTTGCGGGCCGTTGCCGTGGGCGATCACCAGCTCGTTGCCAGGCGCCACTTTGGCGATCTGTTCGGCGGCGATCCTTACGTTTTCACGCTGGTTGGCCGCAGTCATGGGTTCGCCACGACGCAGCAGGGCGTTGCCGCCCAATGCGACGACGATACGCATAGTCATTTCCTCCTGAAGCTGAAGACGCCCCCGGGCCGGCAGGCCGGGCCCGGGGCGCGCATCCGTCGATCACATGTCGGCGAGGGTCGAAACGAGGATCGCCTTGATGGTGTGCATGCGGTTCTCCGCTTGCTCGAAGGCGATGTTGTACGGGGATTCGAAGACGTCTTCGGTGACTTCGATGCCGTTCTTCAGGTTCGGGTACTGGGCGGCGATCTGCTGGCCGACCTTGGTTTCGCTGTTGTGGAAGGCCGGCAGGCAGTGCATGAACTTCACGCGCGGGTTGCCGGCGGCTTTCATGATGTCCAGGTTGACCTGGTAGGGCAGCAGTTCCTTGATGCGCTCGCCCCAGGCTTCCACCGGCTCGCCCATGGAAACCCATACGTCGGTGTGGATGAAGTCCACGCCCTTGACGGCTTCCTTCGGGTCTTCGGTGAGGGTGATGCGGGCGCCGCTTTCCTCGGCGAATTTCTTGCAGGCGGCGACGTGTTCGTCGCTCGGCCACAGCGCTTTCGGCGCGGCGATGCGCACGTCCATGCCGAGCTTGGCGCCGATCAGCAGCAGGGAGTTGCCCATGTTGTTGCGGGCGTCGCCCAGGTAGGCGTAGGCGATGTCGTGCAGCGGCTTGTCGCTGTGCTCGCGCATGGTCAGCACGTCGGCCAGCATCTGCGTCGGGTGGTACTCGTCGGTCAGGCCGTTGAACACCGGTACGCCGGCGTACTGCGCCAGTTCCTCGACGATCTCCTGCTTGAAGCCACGGTACTCGATGGCGTCGTACATGCGGCCGAGCACGCGGGCGGTGTCCTTCATGCTCTCCTTGTGGCCGATCTGCGAGGAGTTGGGGTCGATGTAGGTGACGTTGGCGCCCTGGTCATAGGCGGCGACCTCGAAGGCGCAACGGGTGCGGGTGGAGGTCTTCTCGAAGATCAGGGCGATGTTGTTGCCCTTGAGGTGTTGCTGCTCGGTGCCGGTGTACTTGGCGCGCTTGAGGTCGCGGGACAGGTCGAGCAGATAGCGCAACTCGCGGGTGCTGTGGTGCATCAGGCTGAGCAGGTTGCGGTTGTGCATGTTGAAAGCCATGTTCTTTCTCCTTGTGGGATGGGATCGGCCTCGTCAGTACAGCTTGTGGCTGGCGGGGCGGGCGGCCCTGGCCGGGGCCGCCGCATTGAGTAGGGTGGGCTGTGGCGATCAGTAGTCGATCGGGTCGCGGATGATCGGGCAGGTCATGCAGTGGCCGCCGCCACGGCCGCGGCCGAGCTCGCCGGCGCTGATGGTGATGACTTCCACGCCGGCCTTGCGCAGCAGCGTGTTGGTGTAGGTGTTGCGGTCGTAGCCGATGACCACGCCGGGCTCGACGCAGACCACGTTGTTACCGTCGTCCCACTGCTCGCGCTCGGCGGCGAAGCTGTTGCCGCCGGTCTCGACGATGCGCAGTTTCTTCAGGCCCAGGGCCTCGGCGACCACGCTGATGAAGTCCTTCTCCTCGCGCTGCACGTTGATGCCGTAGGGGCTCTTCTCGTCCGGGCGCAGGGTGAAGGCGACGATTTCCTTGACCACTTCCGGGAAGACGGTGACCAGGTCGCGGTCGCAGAAGCTGAACACGGTGTCCAGGTGCATGGCCGCGCGGGACTTCGGCAGGCCGGCGACTATGACTTTCTCGACCGCGCCCTTGGCGAACAGCGACTGGGCGACCTGGCCGATGGCCTGGCGGGAAGTCCGCTCGCCCATGCCGATCAGCACCACGCCATTGCCGATGGGCATGACGTCGCCGCCTTCGAGGGTGGAGGAGCCGTGGTCCTTGTCCGGGTCGCCGTACCAGATTTCGAATTCGGCGTTGGTGAATTCCGGGTGGAACTTGTAGATGGCGGTGGTCAGCAGGGTTTCCTGGCGACGCGCCGGCCAGTACATCGGGTTCAGCGTCACGCCGCCGTAGATCCAGCAGGTGGTGTCGCGGGTGAACTGGGTGTTGGGCAGCGGCGGCAGCAGGAAGCTGGAGTGGCCCAGGTAGTCGCGGAACATCTTCAGCGGCTTGGAACCTTCGCTTTCCGGGATGTCGTCGGCGGTCACGCCACCGATGAGGAATTCGGCCAGTCGTCGCGGCTCGAGGCCTTCCAGCCAGGCGCGCAGTTCGTGGGTCAGGCCCAGGCCGACGCTGTCGGCGGTGATCTTGCGATCGAGGATCCATTTCAGCGCTTCGGGGTTCTGGACGGTCTCGGTCAGCAGGTTGTGCATTTCCAGGACGTCGACGCCGCGCTCGCGCATCTTGGTGACGAAATCGAAGTGGTCGCGCTTGGCCTGGTTTACCCAGATTACGTCGTCGAACAGCAACTCGTCGCAGTTGCTAGGGGTCAGGCGTTGGTGGGCAAGACCGGGCGAGCAGACCATCACTTTGCGCAATTTGCCAGCTTCGGAGTGGACGCCAAGTTTGGTTTTTTCCGTGCTCATGAGTGTCTCCAGTGATGTCACAGAGTGAGGAAGCCGTCGTAGAGGCCATACGCCGCGATCAGCGCGCCGATCACGACACCTGCGAAGATGAGCTTCTCGACGTTGGTGAAGATCGGTTGGCCGACTTCACGTTTCGCTTTCGCGAAGAGGATGACGCCTGGTGCGTACAGCAGCGCCGACAGCAGCAGGTATTTCAGGCCGCCGGCGTAGATCAGCCAGACGGCGTAGATCACCGAGATGCCCGCGATGATCAGGTCCTTGTTGCGCTCGCCCGCATCGTTCTCGTAGGTCTCGCCGCGCACCGCCAGCAGCAGGCCGTAGGCCGCGGACCAGAAGTACGGGATGAGGATCATCGAGGTGGCCAGCAGCAGCATCTTGGTGTACGGGTCCATGCCGCTCGGGTCGCCCGAGGTGAAGAACACGATGACCAGGAAGACCTGCACGCAGATGTTGGTCAGCCACAGGGCGTTGGCCGGCACCTGGTTGGCGTTCTCCTTGCGCAGGAACTCCGGCATGGTGTGGTCCTTGGCCGCGGCGAACATGATCTCGGCGCACAGCAGCACCCAGGACAGCAGGGCACCGAGCAGGGAGATCAGCAGGCCGACGCTGATGAGTATCGCGCCCCAGTGGCCGACCACGTGCTCCAGCACCAGCGCCATCGACGGGTTCTGCAGCTTGGCCAGTTCCGGCTGGGTCATCACGCCCATGGACAGCACGTTCACCAGCACCAGCAGCAACAGCACGGTGATGAAGCCGATGACCGTGGCCTTGCCGACGTCGGCGCGTTTTTCCGCGCGGGAGGAGAAGATGCTCGCGCCCTCGATGCCGATGAACACCCACACGGTGACCAGCATCATGTTGCGCACCTGGTTCATCACGCTGCCCAACTCGGGATTGCTCTTGCCCCAGATGTCGGAGGTGAAGATGTCCAGCTTGAAGGCGAACAGGCAGATCAGGATGAACAGGAATAGCGGCACTATCTTGGCGATGGTGGTGATGGTGTTGATGAACGCCGCTTCCTTGATCCCGCGCAGCACCAGGAAGTGCAGGGCCCACAGCAGCACCGATGCCGCGATGATCGCGGGGAGGGTGTCGCCCTTGCCGAAGACCGGGAAGAAGTAACCCAGGGTGCTGAACAGCAGCATGAAGTAGCCGACGTTGCCCAGCCAGGCGCTGATCCAGTAACCCCAGGCCGAGGAGAAGCCCATGTAGTCACCGAAACCGGCCTTGGCGTAGGCATATACACCACCGTCGAGGTTGGGTTTGCGGTTGGCGAGGGTCTGGAAGACGAAGGCCAGGGTCAGCATGCCGACCGCGGTGATGGCCCAACCGATGAGAATGGCGCCGACGTCTGCACTGGCGGCCATGTTTTGCGGGAGAGAGAAGATCCCCCCGCCGACCATGGAACCGACGACGAGAGCGGTGAGTGCCCCAAGTCGTAGTTTTTGGCTGCTTTCTTGCGACATTTTCGGAATCTCCCTATAGGAGTTGGAGAGTGTAGTCATTAGGCGCCGACTGTCAGGGAACCCCCCTGACCTAAATCAATAGCCTGCTAACAAATGTTTCCAACTGCGCAGCGGTGCCGGGCCGCATGAATAGGAACGATAGGAGAGGTTTGCCGATATCGCCTGATTTAGAGGGGATTCATGTGAAATCCGGATGGCGTTTCGGTGACCGTCAGGCTTTCTATTGATTGCGTGAATGGATTCCCGCGTCGGGGCATGAGTCGGAAAAATCTGTCAGAACTTGTTGCAGTCTTCAGAGAGGCAGAAAAAAGCCCGGCATGGCCGGGCTGCTTTCTATAAGGAGGTGCCCATACAGGGTCGCTGCACAGGCGGCGCGCCCACCGTGCGGAGGGGCGCAGGGCCGGGTGGCCGAAGGGACACCGCCGGGCTTGTGGCCTGGCGGGCGCCACGACGCGGGGCCGGGGCGAGAAGGATGCGCAAGGCACCGGGGAGGCGTATCGCAAGCTCCGTGCCATACGCGAGGTGCGCTGGAGCGCCCATGTGGCCTGGGGTTTAGCGGGCAGGTAGGGTCGGCGTCGGCAAGATTCCGCTTATGCGTCGGCTTCTTCGGCGGGATTCCCGCCAGTGCCACTGAACAGCAGCCCATGTTTGCGCAGCTTGTCATGCAAGGTCTTGCGCGGGATGCCCAGGGCCTCGGCCAGGCTGCGTAGCGAGGCGTGCTGGTTGGCCATCTCGGCGGCGATCAGGGCGCGCTCGAAGGCTTCCACCTGCTCGTTCAGGGAGTTGCCGGAAATCGCCGCCGGCACCTGTGCGGCCTGTTCGTCCAGGCCAAGGTCCAGGCCCAGGGCGAAGCGCTCGGCGACGTTCTGCAGTTCGCGCACATTGCCCGGCCAGCTGTGGCCCAGCAGTTGTGCGCGTTGCGCGCTGGCGAGGCTGCGCGAAGGGATGCCATGGCGTTGTGCGGCGAGTTCGGAAAAGTGCTGGAACAGCAGCAGGATGTCCTCACCACGCTCGCGCAGCGGTGGAATACGCAGGCTGGCGACGTTCAGGCGGTAATAGAGGTCGGCGCGGAAACGTCCGTCGTCGGCGGCCAGGCGCAGGTCTTCCTTGGTCGCGGCGATGATGCGGATGTCCAGCGGGATCAACTGGTTCGAGCCCAGGCGCTCGACCACCCGCTCCTGCAGCAGGCGCAGCAGCTTGACCTGCACGTCCAGGCTCATGCTCTCGATCTCGTCGAGGAACAGGGTGCCGCCGTTGGCGAACTCGAACTTGCCGATGCGGCGCTTCTGCGCACCGGTGAAGGCGCCCTGCTCGTGGCCGAACAGCTCGCTTTCCACCACCGACTCGGCCAGGGCGCCGGCGTTGATGGCGACGAAGGGGCCGTTGCGTCGGCTGGACAGGTCGTGCAGCGCACGGGCCACCACTTCCTTGCCGGAGCCGGTCTCGCCGAGGATCAGCACGTCGGCCTGCAGGCCAGACAAGGCCGCCACCTGCTCCTGCAGGCGCTGCATGCCGGCCGACTGGCCGACCAGGCGCCCCTTCAGTTCCTTGCGCTCGGCCAGGGCCATGCGCAGGCTGCGGTTCTCCAGCACCAGGCGACGCACCTCCAGGGCACGGCGCACGCTGTCGAGCAGGGCGTCGCTGGGGAAGGGCTTCTCGAGGAAGTCATAGGCGCCGGCGCGCATGGCCTTGACCGCCAGGGGCACGTCGCCGTGCCCGGTGATCAGGATTACCGGCAGCTCCGGGTCCTGGGCATGCAACTGTTCCAGCAACTGCAGGCCGTCGACGCCAGGCATGCGGATATCGCTCACCACCACGCCCGGCCAGTCGCGCGCGAGGCTGGCGTCCAGTTCCCGGGCATCGCCCAGGCTGGTGGCGCGGAAGCCGGCGAGGTCGAGGGTCTGGCCCAGCGCCTGGCGCAGGTGGGGGTCATCGTCGATCAGCAGGACCTGGGTATCGGCGGCGAATGCGGCACTGCTCATGCGCGGGTTTCCTCCTGGGGCGTCGGCATCACGCCGGGGACTCCCGGCAACAGGTGCAATTGTACGAGAGCGCCGCCCTCGGGGTGATTGCCCAGTTCCAGGCGGCCGCCGAGGGCGCGTAGCAGGGTGTCGCAGATGGCCAGGCGATGAGGATTTGGGCATTGAGATGTTGCCATCGGCACGCCGGAAGTCTAGCCGCCCCCTAGGTGCCATTTACATACTTGCCTATGTAAAAGTCACTTTTGAATAAGCCTTGGTTTGAAGGGGGACTGGTTTGTCAACATCCTGGTGTTCTCCAGGTCCGACCGGATTGATATTTATAAATTATGCATGTCTGGGGTGCATGGCTTTGAGCACCAGAAACCTGCCAGGTGCTTAGACTTATTTCGGTGTCCGAGGTTATCTTTATATTGGTAATTGGTTGAGGAGGAAGATTGAATTTGTGGTACTCATTGTCCTTTATTGTGCTTAGGTCAATATATTCCGACTGAACTGGTTTTTCTGCATTATAGAAAGTTAATTTTGCGGTACCTGAAAGCGTATTTCTGTAGGTGGCGAACTGGACAGATACCGAAGTTGGGGGGGTGATAGAGGAGTTTGGTACATTGAGAAGACTTAAATCTATACTGCTATCAGGGGATAGTAGTGAGCTGGGCTTGCGTTGAAGTTCAGTCAGGTCGGTACGCATGAAGTAGCGCATGAGTAGCGCTTCGTTGGTTTTGTAGATGGAAAAAGTGAATAGAAATAAAAGAGCGATAGAGGCTATTACTCCCTGAGCACTTCTCCAGCGGAACCCCTTGGGAGATAGGCCATATGCAAGAATAATGGCTGATGCTATGAAGTATCTTCCTTGTACGCCTTGGATAACTTCAGTTGGATAAGGCGTCCAGCTAATTGCTAGCGCAAAGAATATAAGAAGTATGGTTGAGGTCGAGAGAGCAACTAGTATGATAGATGATTGGACATGTCTTTCGTTTCGGAGCCAGGATATGGAAAGTAGCGCGATGACTAATAATAGGGACGATAGAACTAGGTACGTCGAGTTTGTTAGTGGCGTATCTAAGTATCCGAGTATTCCAAGAAATGATCTTCCGTAAAAATAATAATTCTCTGGTGTGCTTACGGTCTTTAATAGGATCTTGCAATAACTTAGGGGGGTGTGAATATATTCTGCTGCAATTTGTGCTGTAGACAGTTCACGGGTCACTCGGTTGTCGATAGTGTGGGTGATGGTGAAGAATGTCCAAGCTAGTGTGATAAATGATGATGTTGCGAAAGAAATAAATGCAGAGAGGCTACGGTATGATATCGCTATTATCAGAAGTAAAATTAGGAGTGGAGATAGTTGAGCACGGCTTGTGCAGATGATAAGAAGTACTGTCGAGAGAAATACTATATCTTTGCATGCTGGTGGGGTTTCACGCTTATAGATACTGATAAATAGCGATATGGCAAGCACTGTTAATGCTGTAGAGACACCATCAATGGATGCCGACATGAACTGGAAAAGACTCATTGGCAGTATCAGGAGAGCGATTACAAGTGGCGGCGGAGAGAGAGTCTGTATAGCTACCGCCAATATTGCCAGAGAGGCTAATATGTTAAAAATACGTGCTAATCGATATGACTGATCGATGTGTAACCCAAGCTTCTGGCCTGTAATGAAGGCTAAAGCTTGAGGGGTATATATAGCTGGGAAGTAGAAGCCTGTTCCGGGCATTTCAGAGAATGATTCTGAGTATGTCCAGTTCAGTTTCTTGGAGGAAAGATAATCGTCTCTTGAAAGAGTCGAGTTCGGCTTGAACGGTAGACTGTCAAATGTTGTCAGGTAATCTATAAGCCCCGTATCTATATTTCCTCCAGAGCTTTTTCCGAGTGGCGTTTCTAATGTGATTTTGCCCTGTGAAGCTGTATAGGCGCGTTTGATATGTGCTCCTTCATCAGGTGATTGTAATGGGGGGATTGACAGTGAGAGCGTAATCAAGAAGATTGCCAATAGAATATACGTGATTCTATAGCTACTGTGATGTAAAAGCATGGCTCATCCGTACTGAATAGCAATTATAAGCCCAAGTATGACTAGGGAGAGGCCAATGATGAATCCCCTGCTTAATATGTCTCCATATAGGAAGTGGCTGGCAACGGGAACGAGTACAAAACTCAGTGACATGAATATATGGGCTCGGCTCAGTGGAATCTGCCTAAGTATGTTTATCCATAGTAGTGTCGTGAGGCCATATATAAAAAGTGCCAAGCCAACCAGCATAAGGGCGTTTTGAGACTGCCAAGTGCCTGCCTGCTCTATCGCCATGCTGGCCCGTTTGAATAAGAGCTGGCCGCCGGAAATGGCTAGTACACAAAGCAGTGTCAATAGTGTCTGTTGGAGTGTCATGTTTTTTACTTCTTCTTGGGCGGTGTCAATAGGCGGCTGATGGGTGTGCTAGGGACATTGGATACGTCATGGTTGATAAAGGCCGTCATAAATTGTAGCCCTGTAAGGAACGGGACCACTGCGAGCATGATTGAGCCAAGTGGTGCAGCCAGCCCTGTACGTATTGAATGGAGCCACTCGATGGAGCCATAGATGATCGAGAAGACAATGAGAAGTATACCAAATATAAGTTCGAAGCTGGCGGCCGACATGTCGCGAAGAAAGTAGTTGTAGAAAATTCGCTTTCCAAGATTTGTAACGTGCTTTCTTGCGAATTCGCCGAGAATTTTAGATATCTTGAGGTTGGAGTGCTCATCTCCATATTTGGCGTCCATCGGTATGTCTACAACAACCGCCTTTATGGTGTTAAGTCTAAATAGCATGTCTGTTTCAAAAAAATAGCGATTGCTGACTTTTTCGAGTTGAAGGTGCTTTATTAACCTCGAATCTATGGCAGTGTAACCGTTTGTCGGGTCAAATAAGTTCCAATATCCGGTAGAAAGCTTCGCTAGAAATGAAAGTGCGGCATTTCCTAGAAGACGGACTCCCGGCATGCGGCGAATATGAGTCAGGTCATAGAAACGATTTCCCTTTGTATAATCTGCCCAAGACTCCTGAATGGGCGTCGTGAATCTAGTAATAAGCGATGGGTCCATCTGTCCATCACCATCTACTTTGACAATTATGTCGGCGCCTTCGTCTGCAGCAGCAATATAGCCGGACATTACGGCGCCACCAACACCTAAATTAACCTCATGCCGGATGATTCTTACACGAGGATCATGACAATGGCGCTGGACTAAATCGCCTGAGTTGTCTGGGCATTTATCATCGATAACGTAAATTAAAGAAATTTCTTTGTCAATGCGGCTTATGACATTGAGTATATGGCTGGTTACCTTGTAGCAAGGAATTACTACTGCGATTTTTGAATTCATTCTAGATCTCTTTTTCTTCTTTTGATGGCCTTTGAAGAGAGTTTTGATGATGACTATACAGTCACACTTTTTTAGTCTGAGGCTTTATTTTTCTAGCTCTGTACGCTTAGAGATAAACATCATCGCAGGTATGATCGCTTCTGGTTTTTGAAGAAAGAAGATGCATCGGGGCTGAAGAATATAGACATTTGAGCAGATGTGGCTAGACATGATATTTACTTTCTTCCCCAGATTTTGCAATTCAACCATACAGAGCCTGGTGTGTGAGAGGCTAGCATTCAGCGCTCTGGCATCACCTGGGGTGGTGGTTTGGAAGCCGGTGAAATCAAGGGGTTGATAGGTAGGGGTGTCAATCGGCTGGGCCTGGGCACCGGTTGCGAATGCTGCGCTGCTGCTCATGCGCGGGTTTCTTCCTGAGGCGTTGGCATCACGCCGGGGATGCCCGGCAATAGGTGTAACTGCACGAGAGCACCGCCCTTGGGATGATTCTCCAGTTCCAGGCGGCCACCAAGGGCGCGCAGCAGGGTGTCGCAGATGGCCAGGCCGAGGCCGAGACCTTTGGCGCTGGTCTTGGTGGTGAAGAAGGGTTCGCGAGCGTGGGTCAGTGCCTCCTGGGAGAAGCCCGGGCCGTTGTCGCGCAGGTACAGGACTACGCTGTCCGGCTTCTGTTCGGCGGTCAGCCAGATACGCCGTGGCGGAGCTTTCTCGCTGAGGGCGTCGAGGGCGTTGGACAGCAGATTGGCAAGGATCTGCCGAAGGCGCGTCTCTCCAGCTTGGACCCAGATAGGGGCATCGGGCAGGTCGCGCTGCAGTTCCACTCCCATGGCCTGGCGGCGGCTGGCCACCAGAGCCAGGGCGTCATTGATGGCTGGTTGCAAGGCGACGTTTTCCGGCGCGCGGCGGGCTCCGCGGGCATAGGCTTTGAGATGGGCGATGATTGAGGCCATGCGCTCGGTCAATGAGCTGATCTGGTCCAAGTTGCCTCGGGCATCGTCGAGACGCTGGTGATCCAGCAGCACCCGGGCGTTGTCAGCATAGCTGCGGATTGCAGCAAGCGGCTGGTTGAGTTCGTGGCTGATGCTCGCTGACATGGTGCCTAGGGCGGTCAGTTTTCCAGCCTGAACCACTTCTTCCTGGGCGTGCATAAGTTCGCGCTGGGCCTGCTCGCGATCATGTACTTCCTGCAGCAGCCGGGCATTGGTGTCTTCCAGTTCCTGGGTGCGCTCCAGAACGCGCATTTCCAACTGGCGCTTGGCCTGGGCCTCGAGGGCAATGCGTTCGAGATAATGGCGGCGGCTAATGCCCAGTAGTGCGAACAGCAACAGCAGGGCTATCAGGGTGGCCCCACCTACCAGCAGCACGCTGCGTACCGGTTGGTCTATCTGGGCTCGAGGCGTATAGATGCTTACCGTCCAACCGGTTTCCGGGAGTTCGCGACTGAGGCTGATCCACCGTTTTTCGTCGATCTGCAGGGGCTTTGGGTTGAGCACCGGATAGGGAATGTTCTCGGCTATCTCGCGTTGCTTCGCTGGTGACAGCGAACGGCTGGCATGGAAGCGCCAGGCGCTGTTGGACGAAAGGATGACCACGCCATCGCTATCGGTGACCAGTAGTTGTTCCGGCGTGTTACCCCAAAGCTGCTCCATGTGCTCCAGATCCAGCTTGACCACCAGGACTCCCAGCAATTTGTTGCTCTCGCGAACGTCGCTGGCGAAGTAGTAGCCTCGCCGGTTGGAGGTGGTACCCAAGCCGAAGAAGCGCGCTGGCTTGCCCTGGATGGCGTCCTTGTAATAAGGGCGGAAGGAGAAGTTGCGGCCGACGAAGCTGTCCGGCTGGTCCCAGTTGGAAGCCGCCTGTGTCAAGCCATCAGGGCGCATCAGGTAAATGACGTCGGCACCGGTGCGTAGGCATATCTCCGCCAGCCGGGCATTGGCCTCGTCGCGCACCGTTGTGTCACCAATCTGCTGCAAGGTCGCTCGCAGCGCCGGCAGTTCGCTGAGGATTGGCGGTAGATCCTCGTAGCGGCGCAGTGTGCCGAGCAGGTTGGCGACGTAGAGGTCAAGGGTTTGCTGGTTCTGCCTGGCGAGTTGTTCGCTGTAATAGTGTTCGGCGAACCTAGATAGGAGCCAGAAGCAAGTAACCAGAGTCACTCCGACAGCCAGCCATGTGCGCAAATGCAAAAGAGGTCTAATCTTCATTGACGGTTTTTCCCAAGGGGGCAGCGCCCGAGGGCTGGTTTTGTAAACTAAAGGAGAGAGTGTGGAGCGCAAGCAGAAAATCACCAAATATTTATCGCGTGACGGACGAGGAATAGAGATTGGGCCTTGGTTCAATCCGATTGTCCCGAAGCGGGATGGCTATGCCACTTTGATTATCGATGTCTTTGATGAGGAGACCCTGCGTCAGAGGGCCATCTCCGATCCTAACGTTCCTGCAGAGCGGGTACGCGATATCGAGCCGGTGGATCTGTTGGGCTCCTCGTCCGAGCTGGAGGCTCTGGTCGAGCGTGCAGGCCTGCTTGGCCAGATGGACTTCATTGTATCGTCGCACAATGTTGAGCACATTCCTGACCTACTCAAGTTTCTTCAAGGATGTGCAAAAGTCTTGAAGGACGGGGGCACTCTCAGTATGGCTGTCCCGGACAAGCGGGGCTGCTTTGACTATTTTCGTCCCAATTCTTCATTAGCCGACGTACTGGAGGCGAATCAGCAGCATAGGAGTAAGCCTTCTTTCGGACAAATGTTTGAACATGAATCCCTTTACGCAAAGCAATATCTGGATGGTAAGCCTACGTCAGGCTTCAGCACCGGTGTGGATCCCATGAGTATCTTCCCCAGCGGGGATCTTAAACACGTATATGACGTATGGCGTTCCCGGCTCGCACAATCGCCGGATCAGTATTTCGACGTACATTGCTGGGTCTTCACCCCTGCATCTTTCGAGCGACTGGTGAGTGAGCTGAGTTTTCTCGGTCTTATCGAGCTTGAACTAATCGAGGTAGAAGCCGGAGCCGGGGAGTTCTATGTGCACTTGCGCCATAACAGCTCTCACAGCAGACAGGCTCCGGAGGTATTTGCCAAGAGACGTATTGAGTTGCTGCGTCGTGAACAGGATGAAGCCTGTGTGGCATCTTTGCGTTATAGCGTTATGTTGGGCACAACTCAGGGCCGCGTTGGAGAAGAGGATGAACGCCTGACGCTGTTGAGGAGCGAACTGGATGTTCTGATGCAGGAGCGTGCTCTGCTGAAGAGCGCTGTCGAAGAGTATCGCCAATCAACAAGTTGGCGCATAACTGCCCCATTGCGAGCATTGGCCAGCCGTGGCAGGCGCATGCTCGCTGGGAGACACGGCTAGACTATGGACTGGCTTCTGATACTCACTACGGCATCGAGGAAGCGATGAGCTTGAGTTGCCAGCGTACGCTTGGAGCGGATCTCTTCCTCTGCCTGTTTGGCTAGCGCCATGCGCAGTTCCGGTTGTTCAATCATTCGCTTGAGGTTGAGTTTCCAGCTGTCGTTGTCATTAGCGCTTAGTAGGCCGGTCCGTTCATGCTCCACGGTGCTGCTGTACGCTGGAACGTCGGAATAGATGCCAGGTATGCCTAGGATCGAATAGTCTAGATATTTGATGTCGGATTTCGAATCTGAGAACTCAGACTTTAACAGCGGCGCAATGCCAAAGTGCCAATCTAGATTTCTCTGCATCCAACTGCAGAACTGTGTGTATTCGACGCAGTTAGTGGGGACGTACTTTATCGAGACTGGAGTATTCTTGAAAACGTTCTGGATGGCACGCGTATCACCTATACCCACGATCTCGAACTCCAAGGAGCCACGCATTTCATACAATAGGGATTTTATGGGATTGGCAATGTAGGCCAAGTCTTCAAGATGGGTGAAGGTCCCCATATAGCCGAACTTCAAGTGACCCGATCGGGGGGGCAGCGTGCGCGTTGCTGGGAAGAGCTGTTCATCAAGCGTATTCGGCACGACATGCACACAAGGGTTCAGCGGCCTGAGTGTCTCGGCAAGCGGCGTTGTAGACACTATAACGCCATCCGCTTCACGTGCCAGGAGGCGTAAATGGTTACGTTGATCTGCGGTGGGCCATTCGCGATCACCAACTCGTGTATGGACGTGCAATAGGTCGTCATCTGTTTCATAGATGACAGTGATCCCTCGTGACTTCAGGCCATGAATGCATTTGAGCAATGCTAGAGTGTCCATTCGATGCGTCCAGAGCCTTTCTATGATCACGACATCTGGGTTGAAAACTGGCAGCTCGGTGCTGTAAGTCAGCTCCAGAGACCCGGCGAGGTTAGGATGGGCGAAGGGGCGCAGCAGCCGGATTAGGCTGCAGCCGTGTGGTTTACCATCATCGGAGCTTTCGAATAGCACGTGAATTTTGAGGGGGGAACTCGTCGACATTGCAGGCTCTTCAGGCAAAGATGGCGGTGAGCAGGTTTTCCAGAACTGCTTCCGGGTAATATCGGCTGACGCCAACGGCTTGGCTGCGAATGTAATTTCGCAGTTCGAAGTTGGTGATCAGCGAGCAGGCTGCATTCAGGCATGCCTGTTCGTTACTGCTGTCTACCAGTAGGCCATTCTTGCCATCTTCGATGAATTCGCTGGGGCCACCGTTGCGGGGGGCTACCACTGCTACGCCGCAAGCCATTGCTTCCAGTGCAGTTAGCCCCATGGCCTGGAAGGAGGATAGGTCGAGGAACACATCTGTTCTGCGTAGCAGTTGGGAGACGATCTCTGGAGAGCACTCACCCAAGTTCTCATGTTCGATATCGAGCCTCAGGGCCTGATAGCCCGGGTCGTTATTATTGCAGCCAAAAATGTGGATGGACACCTGTGCTCCGAACTGGGTCTTGAGTTGCTTCAAGACACGAGCAGTCAGCTCGGGAGCTCGGCGTGGCGTCTGCGGGCGCAGCATTGCGCAGACTCGAATAACCGGATTGCCGACCTGGGACACGCGAGAGGGGAAGTAGCGCTCGTCGTCGTAGTCGACTCCAATCACGCTGGCGGTTACACCACATTTCTCTTGAAGAACGCGGCGGTTCCATTGCGTCTTGGTGACCAGGCGAGAATTTGGTACCAGAGAGTAGCTTTGTAGAGCACGAGCGTGCTCTGAATGCTCTGCAGGGAAGAAGTCTGGTTCATAATCCTGCACGTAGTAAACAATGCGTGGAGCGCCTTCTCGCTTGGCCAGCGGTGCCAACCATTCGACAGTCAGGTAGAGAGTGGCTACCACTGCATCGAAATTCATTGCCAACTCGGCAACAGCATCCGGACCATCGACGAAATGAGTCGGTAGGGAATTATCCGGATAACTGGCTGTGAAGATGTCCCGATTGGATGAGAGATTGGCTATGTGAGCGTCGATGCCCAGGCGACGAAGTCGATCGGCTTCCAGGAGAATGATGTTGCCACCACCTCCGGCGGTCCTTGCCGGAAGGACGAACAATATGCGCTTGCCCTGGAACCGGCGACTACGAGCCCGCGTGGCCTGCTTGGCTTCTATCAGGGCGGTTCGTCGGCGAATGTATTCCAGGGCAAGGTGCTGTGCGGTAATGCTCAACTGGCTGTTGATGGCTGCTTGGCCGTGTTTGTTTGCCAGCTTTTCTCCCGCGGCGCTGGCTAATTCCTTGCGACGTTCGTGAGAGTAGCTCTTGGACTGCGCATGGAACACATAGGCGTCGTCGGCAATAGCCAACTTCCATCCGGCCGCTGCGGCGCGTAAGCAGAAGTCGTTCTCTTCGCCGTATCCCTTGGCGAAAGTCTCTTCGTCGAAATGGCCGATTTCATTAATCAGGCTTCGGCTGATCATGAAGCAGAAGCCATTGATAAAGCCCACCTCCGGATAGATGCCCTGTGCTTCGCGGGCGACTTCATTGGCAAAGTCCTGGATGCTCGACCCCTTCGGAAGGGGATTGTCCGTCCAGTCGCCGGCCTCATCGAAGATGCGGGGTACCGACTGCCAGGAGGCGGTGTTGCTTAATGGTCCGACAATGCCGGCACGCGGCACCTGTCGCGCACAGCGGGCCAGACGTTCCAGCCAGTAGGGTGAGACTATGGTGTCACTATTGAGCAATACCACGTAGCTTGCCGATGACAAGCGAAGCCCGCAGTTGGCAGCGCGTGTATAGCCGCCTGCTGTTTCATTGCGGTGAAGGACTGCTCCCTGCTCGGCTGCGTATTGCGCCAGATAGGCTTGGGTTTCCGGACCGCTGCCATCGTCTACCAGGATCAGATTGTAGGGGGACAGCGTGTAGCGTGATACGGACTCCAGGCAATGTTTCACATCCTGCAATGCGTTGTGCACGCACACCACAATGTCCACGGGCTCATCCAGCCTCGTCACTTCGGTGCTGCGTCGTGGTAGAGGTGCCGTCTGGCTCAATCCCGAAGGGGTCGGCGTGCTGATCAACAATTGGCGAATCCGCAAGCGCAGGCCGGGGAGGCCTTCGTTCCGATATACGGTGAAAGCTTTGTCCAACAGCAGTGAGGGAGACGCATAGCGGCTGCGTGCGAGGGAATAGGCCTGGACCAATCGGCGCGCACGAATGGCGGCGCGGCCAGCCATACGTACTGGAGCGCTAAATTTCCAACTATTGCTGCTGAAAATTTCCGTGATCGTTTCTTCTGCCTGCCCCAACCGTTTGCGAAGTTGGCGAGATTGCTCGTCGGTCTCGGAAAGCTTCATCTGCAATTCGCGGATGGTCGCATCACGCTGCTGAGTGTTGCTCGCATGCTGGTGGCTTTGTTCCTGATGAAGGGCAAGCTCATTCTCCAGGCATTGAATATTCTGCTCCATGCCTGCGATTTTCAGGCGGAGTTCGGATTCGATGTGTGCAAGCCTTTCCAGCTTTTCGCGCTGAAGTTCGTATTCGATCATTTGCTTCAAGGTAGCTGCATTCGTAGGTATGGCGCGGGCGTTGCCGGCATAGTGGGCAATATGACACCCGATGATCTCGTTTTCGCTGGGATTGCCCAAGCGCATCCGCAGGTAGGCGAGGTCGAACACCAACTCTTGTGGTACTAGATAGCCGAATAGGTAGAAAGCCAGTGCAGCAGTGCGCTGTTCCACCGGCAGATGAGTCAGAAACTGATAAGAACAGTCACCCAGCGCCTTGACGCACTTCTCCCGTAGCAGTGCTTCCAGGCCAACGCTAGAGTTGATGGTGAGCAACTCTTGAATTCGATCAAGGAAGCAAGCCGTGTCCGGAGAGTAGTCGACAATCAGCTTCTGGTTGTCCAGGTTGAACAGGCTACCGGGGTGGGCCCGTACCAGCAGCGGGACATCCGGATGCAATAGGCGGGTGTGATTGATCAGGCTCGTGTTGTCGTAGCCGTTGGAAAAGGCTATCAGGTTCGAGTCGTCTTCTACTTGAAGGGCGAGCCCCAACTGCATCATGTTTCGATCTATGTCATCGTGTTGTCCTGCTTTGCAGGCGTAGTAGTCGAGCAGATCCGAGACGGTGATATCGAGTTGGAAATCTTTTTCGAGCTTCTCGTAGCGGGCCTGTGCCTCCGTGTTTCCATTCACGCCACTGAAGTCGAGGTAGGCTGTAGCGCGGTACTCAGGGCTTCGCAAAGGCCCCAACTCCAAGTGTATGACCGGAATGTCGTATTGGTTGGCGACTCTTGTCAGAGTAGGGCAGTTACACCATGTAATGATGGCTTCCAGATCCGGGGCACGATTCAGGGCCTCCTCGAGTTCATTACCGAGGCTAGGAAGGTCAATGGTCAGAAAATCCTTGAATACTGCAACAGGATTCTGATTCCGTTGGGCCAACTGCACTTCGAAAGGCGCCTGCGAGAGCATATGGAACCGATGGCGATCCAGCACTTCCCGAGATGGGATAGTGTAGTTCAAGCGTTTGGGGGCGTTGCTTGTATGTTCCCAGCGGCCGGCGTTGCCCTCCAAGTCCAGGTATTCTTCGCCAGTTATGAAGTACAGTGGTTCAGTACTCTGGCTAATGAACTTGTAGAAGACCCACAAGTACGGGGCTGGAGTTCCTCGGAAAGGATAGGGTGGAAGGAAAACCGCAATCATTGTGCGTTGCCCTGACTGACTTTGACGGGCGAGAACACCACTCCAACTTGGTTTCGCGCCGACCAGAACTTGATCTGTTGGATTGGACGTCGCTGATCAAGCTCTTCGCGCTCCCCCTGATTGATACAGGCCAGGCC
Source organism: Pseudomonas sp. AAC (assembly GCF_000725445.1). Lineage (NCBI taxonomy): Bacteria > Pseudomonadati > Pseudomonadota > Gammaproteobacteria > Pseudomonadales > Pseudomonadaceae > Pseudomonas > Pseudomonas sp. AAC. The sequence continues at coordinate 214,719 of NZ_KL647095.1, forward strand.
ACAATGGATCAGGTAGTCGCCTTGGCTGATGGGAAGCTTTACCGCATATTCTATGACCTGGGTGCCGGGAACGAGATCCAGCGTGTAACCGGCGTTTAGATTGTTGTCACCCCAGATATCGGCCCCCTGACTGCGCGAGATCGAGATTCCCAGGATGGCATCGTTGATCGCTTCAGTGGCTGTGAGGGTGACGCGGAAGGTTACTTCTTCGCCGCTGCGGACGATCGGTTCTTCGGAAAGGCTCTTTCCGTCCGATTTGACCGTTTCTAGGCTGCGGATGATTGCGCGGGCAGAGCCAAAGCGCTTTTCATTGAGTTCCTTGTTAGTCTCTGCCGCCTGGATCTGTTTGAGTTGGGCGGTGTCGAGAAGGTGTTCTGTGGCAGTTGCCTCATTTATCTGGCGTGGCGCGCTCTTTTCCTGGCTTAGCATGCCCTTCTCGTAGGCCAGCACCGCCGAAAGTACATCGGTGGTATTGGTGGTAATCCGACCGCGTTCCAGCACTATGCAGCGGTCGGCGTAGTCCAGGATACTACCGGTTGAGTGGGTGACCATGATGATGGTCACGCCTTTCTTGCGCAGTGCTTCCATGCGCTTGAAGCATTTGTATTGGAAACCGATGTCGCCAACGGATAGCGCTTCGTCGACGATCAGAATCTCTGGATCCACGCAGGCTTGCACAGCAAATGCCAGGCGAACGTACATCCCGCTGGAATAGGACTTGACGGGCTGATCGATGAAATCTCCAATATCTGCAAAGCTCTCGATTTCAGCAAAGCGTCGATCGATTTCCTCAATACTTAGCCCTAGTACGCTACCGTTCAAGTAGACATTTTCTCGCCCGGTGAACTCCGGATTGAAGCCAGCGCCAAGTTCTAGCAGTGCTGCGATCCTACCGTTGACGTCAACGCTGCCGCCCGTTTGGGAGAGAGTGCCGCAAATGATCTGGAGTAGTGTGGACTTGCCCGCACCATTGCGGCCTAGGATGCCCAGTGTTTCACCGCGGCGTATATCCAGGCTGATATTCTGCAGAGCCCAGAACTCGCGGAAATATTGCTTGCCAGAGCGTGAGAACCTCGGAAGGATGAATTGCTTCAGGCGATCCCTTGGGTTGTCATATATCTGATAGCACTTGCTCAGGTTCTTGATGCTGATCGCAACGTCAGAGGACATCCGCGAACCCCTTGCGTGTTTTCTGGAACCAAGCGAAGCCGAGCCAAAGAATCAGGCTGGCTACTAGCATGGATATGCCTAGGCCATACCAGTCCGGCTGCTGGCCAAAGATCAGTACCGCGCGTGTTTGCTCGATGGTAGAGGTCAATGGATTGATCATGAATAGCGGCTGGAGCTCCGTTGGCAGTGACGAGAGCGGATAGAAGATCGGCGAGAGGAACATCAGTGCTGTAGTGAGAATGCCGATAACCTGGGAGACGTCGCGTAGGTAAACGCCGGCAGATGCCAATAGCCACGAAAGTCCCAGAGTTGCCATCAGCAAGGGGAGTACTACCAGTGGAAAATAAAGTACTTGCGGGTGAGGCACTCCGAAGATAATGATGTGGAAAATAAACCACACCAGAAAGCTCACCAAACCGTGGAAGAGCGAAGTTGCCAAGGAGATGATTGGTAGAATCTCCAGTGGGAAGATAATCTTCTTCACATAGTTGGCACTGTATAGGACGATATTGGGCGCTTTAGTGAAGGTTTCTGCAAAGATGTTGAAGATGATGAGCCCAGCGAACAAGATAAGGGCGAACTCGGTTTTGGAAGCGCCACTCCCGCCCCATCTTGCCTTGAACACTACGCTGAATACGAAAGTATAAACGGTGAGCATCAAGATTGGGTTGAAGAATGACCACAGTGTGCCGAGGAAAGAGCCCTTGTAGCGCCCGGCAATTTCACGCCGGGTCAGCTGCAGGATCAGGCTGCGGTTACGCCAGAAGGTACGAGGAATTTCCAGTGGCGCAATGCTGTATTGGCGCATTACGCATAGACCTCCGCAGTAGCGAAAGCGTTGCCGACCTGATCCTTGGCCGAGAGCTGCGGCGTGACGCCGCCGAGACGCTCGAGCATCCAGTCCACGCCCACCTCGGTATCGTTCCAGGCCAGGCAGCGCTCATGCTGCGGTGCGTAGTAGTCGGTGGTCTTGTAGAGGAAGTCCGCCGAGTCCGATAGCACCACGAAGCCATGGGCGAAACCTTCCGGTACCCACAGCTGGTGCTTGTTCTCTGCGCTCAGCAGGGCGCCTACCCATTTGCCGAATGTCGGCGAGGAGCGGCGCATGTCCACGGCGACGTCGAAGACTTCGCCGTTGACCACGCGCACCAGTTTCCCCTGGGGATTCTGGAGCTGGTAGTGCAGGCCGCGCAGCACGCCCTTCGAGGAGCGCGAATGGTTGTCCTGGACGAACTTCACCGGGCGGCCGATGGCTTCCTCGAATTGCTGGTGGTTGAAGCTTTCGAAGAAGAAGCCGCGGTCGTCGCCGAAGACCTTGGGTTCGATCAGGACCACTTCCGGGATTGCAAGACGGGTAGCTTTCATCAGTAGACGGTCTCGACCAGCAGGCGTTTCAGGTATTGGCCATAGCCATTCTTGGCCAGCGGGGCGGCGAGGGCTTCGAGCTGCTCGGCGCTGATCCACTTCTGGCGGAAGGCGATCTCTTCCGGGCAGGCGACCTTCAGGCCCTGGCGGTTTTCCAGGGTGGCGATGAAGTGGCTGGCTTCCAGCAGCGAGTCGTGGGTGCCGGTGTCCAGCCAGGCGTAGCCGCGGCCCATGATCTCCACGGAAAGCTTGCCGGCTTCCAGGTAGGCCTTGTTGACATCGGTGATCTCCAGCTCGCCGCGGGCGGAGGGCTTGATGTTCTTGGCGATGTCGATCACCTGGTTGTCGTAGAAGTACAGGCCGGTCACCGCGTAGCTGGACTTCGGTTTGACCGGCTTTTCCTCGAGGCTGATGGCCTTGCCATCGGCATTGAACTCGACCACGCCGTAACGCTCCGGATCATGCACGTGGTAGGCGAACACGCTGGCGCCGGAGGTGCGCTGCATGGCGCTGACCAACAGTTCCTGGAAGTCGTGGCCGTGGTAGATGTTGTCGCCCAACACCAGGGCGCAGAGGTCGTTGCCGATGAACTCCTCGCCGATCAGGAACGCCTGGGCCAGGCCGTCCGGGGACGGTTGCACGGCGTACTGCAGGTTCAGGCCCCACTGGCTGCCGTCGCCGAGCAGTTGCTCGAAGCGCGGGGTGTCCTGCGGGGTGGAGATGATCAGGATGTCGCGGATGCCCGCCAGCATCAGAGTGCTGAGCGGGTAGTAGATCATCGGCTTGTCGTAGACCGGCAGCAGCTGCTTGGAGATGGCCAGGGTCGCCGGATGCAGGCGGGTGCCGGAACCCCCGGCGAGGATGATGCCTTTGCGTTTCATACTGCTCCCTGGTCTACCAGTTCCCGGATCATGCGTTGGACATGGTACTCCCAGGTGGGCAGTACCAGGCCGAAGGTGCGTTGCAGCTTGTCGTTGGCCAGGCGCGAGTTGGCCGGGCGTTTCGCCGGCAGCGGATATTCGCTGGTGGCGATGGGGGCGATGCGTTCTGGCGTGGCGCGCAGGCCGGCGCCCAGGTGGATGGCTTCGCCGATGACGAATTGGGCATAGCGGTGCCAACTGGTCTCGCCGCTGGCCACCAGGTGATAGGTGCCGCTGGCGCGTTCGCGCAGGCCGGCATCATGGGCCAGGCGCTGTAGTGCCAGGGCGGTGACGTCGGCGATCAGTTCGGCGCTGGTCGGTGCGCCCACCTGGTCGGCGATGACGCGCAGTTCGTCGCGCTCCTTGGCCAGGCGCAGCATGGTCTTGGCGAAGTTCGCCCCGCGCGCGGCATAGACCCAACTGGTGCGGAAGATCAGGTGGCGGCAGCCGCTCTCGCGAATGGCGAGCTCGCCTTCCAGCTTGGTCTGGCCATAGACGCCCAGGGCGCCGGTGGCGGCGTCTTCCTCGAAGGGCGTGTCGCCGCTGCCGTCGAAGACGTAGTCGGTGGAGTAGTGCACCAGCCAGGCATCGATTTCCCGAGCCGCCTGGGCCAGGGTCGCGACAGCCTCGGCATTGATCCGGCGGGCAGCGTCGACGTCGCCTTCGGCCTTGTCCACCGCGGTGTAGGCGCCGGCGTTGACGATCACGTCGGGGCGCTCTTCGGCGACCAGCCGGGCCAGCCCCGCGAGGTCGCTCAGGTCGGCCCTTTGCCGGTCACAGACCACCAGTTGCGCCAGGGGCGCGAGGGCACGCTGGAGTTCCCAGCCGACCTGGCCGTTGGCGCCGAGTAGAAGAATCTTGTTCATGCGTACTGCTTACCTACCCATTCACGGTATGCGCCGCTGGTGACGTTGTTCACCCATGCCTGGTTGTCCAGGTACCAGCGCACGGTCTTGCGGATGCCGGTCTCGAAGGTTTCCGCCGGCTTCCAGCCCAGCTCGCGTTCGAGGCGGGTGGCGTCGATGGCGTAGCGGCGGTCGTGACCGGGACGATCTTTGACGAAGGTGATCTGCTCGCGGTAGCTCCGTCCGTCGGTCCGCGGCTGCTCCTGGTCGAGGATGTCGCACAGGGTATGGACCACGTCGATATTGGCTTTCTCGTTCCAGCCGCCGACGTTATAGGTCTCGCCCAGTTGGCCGGCTTCCAGCACGCGGCGGATGGCGGCGCAGTGGTCCTTCACGTACAGCCAGTCGCGGACCTGCTGGCCGTCGCCGTAGATCGGCAGCGGCTTGCCGGCCAGGGCGTTGTGGATGACCAGCGGGATCAGCTTCTCGGGGAAGTGATAGGGGCCGTAGTTGTTCGAGCAGTTGGTGGTCAGCACCGGCAGCCCGTAGGTGTGGTGGTAGGCGCGGACCAGGTGGTCGGATGCGGCCTTGGAGGCCGAATAGGGGCTGTTCGGCTCGTACTTGTTGCTTTCGCGGAAGGCCGGATCGTTCGGGCCCAGCGAGCCGTAGACCTCGTCGGTGGAGACGTGGAGGAAGCGGAAGGCGGCTTTGGGCTCGTCGCCAAGGTTATTCCAGTAGGCGCGCACCGCTTCCAGCAGGCGGAAGGTGCCGACGATGTTGGTCTGGATGAAGTCTTCCGGGCCGTGGATGGAGCGGTCGACGTGAGATTCGGCGGCGAAGTTCAGTATGGCGCGGGGTTGGTGCTCGGCCAGCAGGCGGGAGACCAGTTCGCCATCGCCGATGTCACCGTGCACGAATACGTGCCGCTCGTCGCCGTCCAGGCTGGCCAGGTTCTGGCGGTTGCCGGCGTAGGTCAGCTTGTCGAGGCTGATGACCTTTTCGTCATTGCCTGCCAGCCAGTCGAGAACGAAGTTGGCGCCGATGAAGCCGGCGCTGCCGGTCACGAGGATGGTCATTGTATTAAATCCTATGGAGGATGGCGGCGGCGGTCAGGCCCAGGGTACCCAGTGGAGACTGCCTGTGGACGCCAGATTTTCGGATCAGTTGCAGGCGCTTGGGAAGTGCCGATGCTCGGGCCTGCTCGAACAGCTGCAGGGTGAGCTGATGGTCAGGAGTGAGGTGGGGGCGGAAAACCGTCAAGGCGTGCAGATTGGCATCCATCCATTCACGGAAGGTGCCCTTGAACATCTTGCATACCCGCACGACACGCTCCTGAAGGCTTGCGTTGGAGCCGACAAGGTTTCGGCCATGCTGACGATAATCGACCGTCGGCCGCGGATCGTAGGACACGTGGCCACCACAACCGGTCACCAGCAGGTAGGTCCACCAGTCGTGGGAAATGATGTGTTCGCCCTTCGGCGTCTGTCGCAACAACTCCCGGGTCGATGCATTGAACAGCATGGTGTTGCCGCCCGCGATGCTTTGCACCAGGGCGTTTTCGAAAGTCGGTGGGCGCAGGAACAGGGGTGACAGCCCAATGGGCTTGCCACCGCTGTCGATAAGCTGCGTCCTGGAGCAGAAAAGCGCCGGGCGATCGGCGGGAAGGCCGCGCATCCAGTCCAGCCCCATCGCAAGTCGCTCGGGGATCCAGAGGTCATCCTGGTCGCAGAACGCGAAATAAGGGGCCTGGATTTCTTCCCGGGCCAGCAAGCTCAGGAAGTTCGCCGCGAACCCCTGGCGGGGGCCCTGCACAATGACGAGGCGGTCATCGCCAAGCTGCGCGCGGTACTTCGCCAGGATGTCCAATGTCGCATCGCGGGAGCCATCGTCGGAGGCATAGATCGTCCAGTCCTTGTGGGTCTGGGCGATCAGGGAGTCGAGCTGTTCGGCGAGAAAGCGTTCGCCGTTGTACGTCGACAGCAGGATGGCCACCCGCTCGGACGCGGAAAGCGAACTCTGCCCCTTTGGGGGTGATGCAGAGGGCGAAGAAGTCAACACAGTGCCTCCGGCGAATCCATCCGGTTCTTGCGAATCCGCCATCCATGGGGTGCCGGCAGGTGTGGGACAGCTGCCGATCTGGGCGATCTGGTGGAAAAGGCGGCAATTATATGCATCGGACCTGGGGAGTAAACCCGTAAACACACTCTGGCTATTCTAGGCTGCTGGACGGCGGATGGACCTGAGAAGGACGCGAAACTCAGCGGCATCTATAAGGCGTAATTAGATTCCACTCAAGGCAAAAAGTTTCTTCGCCGGTACAACCCCGGAGATAGAGCTTTTCCTTGCGGCAAGAACGACTTGGGCCCACCCGAAGGTGAGCCCAAGTCGTCTTGAGAAAGATGGTGCCGGCACCAGGAGTCGAACCCGGGACCTACTGATTACAAGTCAAAGCATACCGCCTTTCAGCAGATTTCACCTGAGTTCATTTCGACCGGAAACCTGCGGAATAAAGCCTTGGGAGTCGTTCAGAGTCGATCACAGTACTGCTTGGAGCTTCAACGGTCCGTTGAGCGAAGCGCAGACTCAAATGACGAGGAACGACGTAGTGAGTGGAAGGCTGACAGACACGCAGGCACGATCCTGGGCGCAGAGTGGCATGCTTAAGAAGGGGGATGTTACCACGCGGACTAAGACTCACTCCGAGCCCCTGGGGGAGCGTGGGGCGGGGTCTATGCTCTTGGAGCGCCGGACTAATGGCTGCATCGAGGTGTATCTCTCTTGGCGCCGAAATGGTGGCCAGGAGCGAATGAAGCTGGGCGTCTTTGGCGCCTTAGGGGCTGATGGCCATGTAAGAGGGCTGGCTTTCTGGCGGCGGGAGGCCGCACAGATTTCTGCCCAGGCTCGGCCATTCTCCAGTCTTGCCGCTTATGAGGAGCGGCGGCGGCTGGACCAGTTGCAATCTGAGCGTCAGGTGTCATTGGAGGCCCAGCAGGGCAGTTTCGAGGAGTTGCTCAAGGCATACGTCGACGATATGCAGCGGCGCGAGAAATCGAGCGCCAAGGATGTAGGTCGCGCCCTCGAGCTGAATGTGCTCCAGGCCTTTCCCGACCTAGCCCAGAGGAGGGCCAAGGACATCTCGGCGGCTGAGCTGTCGAATATTCTGCGGCTCTGCATTCACCGCGAACCGGCACTGAAAGGGCGGGGAGCCCGGAAGACGGTCGCTAACGCCGTGAATGGCAAGCGCACAATGGCCAATAGGCTGCGGTCATACCTGCGCGCCGCATACTCCTACGGCCTGAAGCACGATCTTGATCCATTGCGAGCAGGTGACTCGGTCCTGTTTGGACTGACGCAAAATCCCGCTGCGATGCTTCCGACGATCGACGGCGCGGAGAGAGCCAATACCGATTCGCTGACCAAAGATGAGCTGCGGCACCTGCTGCTGGGCGTCGATGCGATGGATGAACCGCAGCGTGCCATCGCCCGCTGTATGGTTTACCTCGGTGGCCAGCGCGTGGCGATGTTGGTGCGTGCCACCAGGGGAAGCATCATTGAGGTGGATGGTTATGGCTCGGTCCTCGCGCTCACTGAGCGGAAGGGTGGCAAGGGGGCAATGCCAAGGGATCATCTTCTTCCACTGACACCGAGGTTGCAGGAGTACATTCAACCCTTGCTGCAGGCGTCCGCAGGATCAGTTTCGGATCCGCTGTTTTCCGTACGGACAGGTCGACAGGTGGCTCGCGACACGGCGCTGCAGCTCTTTTCGGAGCTGGGCGCTGAGCTGGCTGGGAAGGGACTTACGCGTAAGTTCACCTGGCGCATGGTGCGGGCCAGCATTGAGACTCATTTGGCGCAACTCGGCGTGGATGAGCAGCGCCGCGCCTGGCTTCTGTCTCACGGTCGCAACGGTGTGCAGGCCCGGCACTATGATCGCTACCATTACCTGCGCGAGAAGCGTGAGGATCTGGAGTTGCTCGGGCGCTATCTTGATGAGGTTAAAGTTGCTGATTCACTAGGGAGAAAGGGTTGATGAGTCCGCTTGGTATTGGCGTGATTTCGGTAACGGCCTTTGCAATCGTGATGGGAGTCGCGGCCCTTGTGGCTGACCACTATATCCAGAGGCACAAGGCTCGCAACCGGAAATGACGCCCTGGTTGGAGATCTAGGGGCAGCTCGCGATCTATCTCAGCGAACAGGGGGTGCCTGAAAGGGGACCTTCGGCGTTTGCCGATGATCGCTCCAAGCATGATTCTGGGGGGACACGCTCCGCCCTGGCATCCGAAATTGTTCCACGGGTAGCCTGAGATGGCTGAATTCAGTAATTCTGCTGGATTCAGCCTATGTTTCAGCCTCCAATCTGCGGAGGCTGAATCAAAATATGCTCCACGGCTACTCTGGAATGGCTGAAGCCCTGATAATTCGCGGGATTCAGCCTATGTTTCCGCCTTCAATCTGCATTGGCTGAGGCGAAAACCGTTCCACGGAGCTACAAAAATGGCTGGAGCCCAGAGTTTTCGCCACTTTCAGCCTTGGTTTCAGCCATGGTTTCAGCCTCCAGTGCGCAGAGGCTGAAACAGCAGTGTTCCACAGTACCCTGGGTGTGGCTGTAACCCAGGCTCCATAAGGGTTTCAGCCTTCCTTTCAGCCTCCAACTTGGATTTGCGCTTTCGCAGGGCATTTTCTATGCGAACTGAAAGGCGGGACTTCCATAGTTAAGGGATGGAAGTCCGGCTTCTAACTGAACGTGTCGCGCAGCGAAGGCAATTTGCTACGTGGGGAGGCTGACAGGAATCTGGCAGGGGATAGAATGCTTCCTTTCCTGTCATGCTCAGTCAGGGGTGTCTTAGCTTGCTGCTCGAAGGGACTACCACGTAATGACCAACCTCCCGCCGCTCCGCGAAACCCTGACTGTCGAGTTCAAAAGCGACCTGAAGAAACTGTCTGACCGCGAGTTGATTGAGGCGCTGGTTTGCCTAGCCAATGCCGAGGGTGGCGAGTTGTGGTTGGGGATTGAGGACGACGGCACACCAACAGGCCTGCATGCCGAGCATCAACTATTAGATGGGCTGGCTGGCATGGTGGCTGCGCGTACCTCTCCGTCGCTATCTGTGAAGGCCGAGGCGGTTGAGGTGGCTGGTGTTAGCGTGGCGCGAATCTGCGTGCCCAAGTCTCAGGGGGAAGTGGCAACCACGGCCGGCGTATACCTGCGTCGTCGCCTCAAACATGACGGCACTCCTGAATGTGTGGCCATGCTGCCTCATGAGCGATCTAGTCGTGCCTCAAGCTTTGGCCTGATTGATGTCTCCGCCCAACCGGTGGTCGGCGCTACCCTGGCTGACCTCGACCCGCTGGAGCGCGAGCGCCTGCGTCAAGCTGTACAGCAATACGGCGGCGACCGCGTTCTGCTTGAGCTTGACGACGAGGCCCTTGATGGCGCTCTGCTGCTCACTGCGCGCCAGTCCGACGGTTCGCGTGTGCCGACTCTGACGGGGTTGCTGCTGGTCGGTCGGGAAACCTCTCTGCGTCAGTTGGTACCCAGTCATGAATTCGCCTTCCAGGTTTTGGCTCAGCAAGCGGTGCGTTTCAACGAGTTTCGCCGCTTCCCATTGCTAAAGGCGCTGGACTGGTTAGAGACCAACTTTCGCCCCTATAACCCAGAGGAAGAGTTGCAGGTCGGCTTGTTCCGCGTTCCCGTTCCTAAGGTAGATCTCGGCGCTTTCCGGGAAGCGGTTGCTAACGCTCTGATTCACCGCGACTACCATCGCCTTGGTGCTGTCCATGTACGCCTAGAAGACGATGCCCTGGTGGTCAGTAACCCCGGTGGGCTGGTTGATGGCGTCACCCTGGCTAACCTGCTTGTCACTGAGCCGCGTCCCCGAAACCCAGCGCTAGCGGATGCAATGAAGCGTATTGGTGTGGTCGAGCGCTCGGGCCGCGGAGTGGACAAGATATTCCGCGGTCTGCTCAAGTTTGGCCGGCCTGCTCCGGATTACAGTCACACTAGTGCGCAGAATGTGGTGCTGCGGCTACCCACCACCGAGGCTGACCTCGAGTTCCGCCGCCTGGTGGTCGAGGAGGAGCGGCGCCGCAACGCCGAGTTGCCAATTGACAGCCTGATTGCATTGGCGGCTTTGCGCGAGCTCAAGCGCCTTACTGCTGACGCACTAGCTGAGCGCATACAGCGCGATGCCACCAGCGCCAAACGCACCCTAGAGGCCCTAACTGAAGCCGGTCTTGTCGAGGCCCACGGTGCCACCCGAGCGCGTAGCTATACACTTTCGGCCAGCCTTTATCAGGCCGTTGGCGACAAAGCAGCTTATACGCGCCAACTGGGATTCTCGGTGATTCAGCACGAGCAGATGGTGCTTAGCTACGTACGTCAGCATGGGCAAATCAGGCGCGCGGATGTGATGGAGCTGTGCCGGTTGTCTACGGACCAGGCGGCAAAGCTGCTGAAACGGATGAAAGAACAGGGCGCTCTGATGCAGCAAGGGGAGCGTCGTTGGGCGATTTACGTTCTCGGCGAGGGGCGCTGATATGAGCGGCTATGGGCCGCTATGGGGTTTCTATGAGCCTGCTATGAGCTCTATGAGCATGTAGCTTCACCCGCAGTGCCGATTGTTGCAGGTATCGTTCCTGCGGATTCAGAGGAGCTTGCGGAAGCTCCCCTGATTTCAGGGGCCATCAGGCCGCGCGTGGCTGCGGATTTCTGCGGATCCAATACAGGTCCGCATACTCTCCTCGACGCTTAGTCATGCTGCGAAGCCCTGAGTGTCTAGGTCTCCGCAACATCCTCGACTTCCGCAAGCGGATTCAGGTGGAAAACCTTGTTGTCGACGCTGAGTAACTGCCGGTGCTCAATCAGCACCTCCAGCAGTCCGTCGCGCGCCTTGGCCTTGCGGGCATAGCTTGGCCCCGACTTCCCCAGCTTGTCGCGATGGAAGTCGTTCCACCCTTTGGCTTTGAGCCAGTCGAGAAGATCTTTGGCAGCGACAAGCTGCGGATCAGCACTCCGCGCCGTGGAATGGCGATGCCATTCAGTCACGGAGTGTTCTACCAGGCGACATGCTTGCTCCATGGCTGTCTCGTTAATGCGATTTGCCCCTGCAAACCCGGCCAGGACAGTGGCTACCCTGCGTGCCTGCTCTCCAGCCCGTGCAGCGAACGGCCGGATTAGAGCGTATTGGCCGGCGTTGCCCATCTGGGCCTCCACGTCGTTGTAGAAATCGAGCCATACGTCTTGGGCCGGTCTCGTCAGGTCGAGCACTGGGGGATTTATCTCCGCAGTATCTGGGTGGGCGAAAGTCGGTGTTTCCAGTAGTTCTTCGCAACGCCCCCAGAATGCCTGTAGGGCTGCGATGACGTGAGGTGGCCGCTCAAGCATCTGCTCGGTGAGCAAACGCGTGCCTGCCAGGCTTTCCGGAGCTGTGAACAGGAAGCGTGGGAGGAATCCTTGGGTGATAAGCAATGGTTGAGAGAGTGCGGCCAGAAGTGCTTCCGGTTGGGCGAGTAGATGGATGCTCAACCTCCTGTTGTAGGCAGTGCCAGAGGTTTCCGAGTTGTTCTTCGACCGGAGCCTGTCGAAGCTCCCCTTGTCGAAGGCTCGGCATAAGCCGCCAATGATCGAGCTTGCATGATCGGATTTCAGAGAGGCGCCACTGAGTAGCTGACTCCCCTCATCCGTATCCCAGGTGCAGGCTGACTTCCCGCGGATGAATTCGCCCACGACTCCCTCAAAGGTCGCATCCGTGAGTTGAGTGCGTGGATCCTGCAGTGCTGGGGGAACATTCTCTCCCTTATCCAGGGAGTTGTTTGGCTTGTTCTGGCGCGCGCTCTTCGTCGTTGCCTGGTAGCGGGTGTATGCCGCGTGTTCATGTCGATCGATCGGTGTGAACGCCAGGTCACGACAGGCGCTTTTGCGATCGCCGGAGCTGCCGAGGGAAAGCAGGAAGAGGCTGCAGGGCATGCCCGCTGGATTATTAATGGATGGTGCGTTCAAGCGAGCTTGAAGCAGGTGCGTGGCGGCTCCCAGCAGGCACTGGCCTGCAATGGCCGCGGAGGCTTGCACGTGCTTGGCTATCGCAGTTGCGGCGTCACGCAGCAGTGGTGGGAGGCAGTTGATCGGGTAAGGAGAAGCGGAGGAGCTAGCCGTTAGGAGAGGCAATGGCGCGTCCAGCGCATCCTGGTTGGGTGTGCTGCTCATGAGTTCTGATGTTCCAGGGGATGCCGCTCTCACTGCGAGAGCGACTGGAGATGATAGGTAACGAGGCGGGGAGGCCGGTCAGCGACGAAAATGAAGGACCACCTCAGACAAGCTGAAGCGGACTAAACGGCCGATTCTGTATGGGGAGGGGAAGCCAGGCTCTTGGCGGCAGCGCCACAAGGTAGCGTTACTGATCTGTAAGGCGTTGCAGAGCTGGCGAATGGTGACGAGATCTGTAGGCATGCTTCAACTCCAATTGGACGGGAGTGTCATGCTCCAGCAGATTTTATAGCCGTTGAGGCGCTTTCTGACCGTTTTTGTGCCGAAAAACAGGTGTGTGAAAGGTAGCCTCATCTCTAAGTGTGTGCAGCCACGATGTATTGGGGCCGCTCCTCGCGAAATTCCTTTGCATTCACCCAAAAAAAGTGCCTGCGCAGTTCAATACGTAGGTAAATCGCCAGATCGAAAACGCATCCAGCGTGGAGAGCATGTTGGCTACCTTCCACTACTTGAAAATAACATGATTAGTATACGTGCCTCAACTCTTTTCGCTCTAGGGCGTTGAGCAAGTCAACTTCATTCCAGTTAGTGAACCAAAAGTAATTTGATGAGTTGTTGATGAACTCTCGGAGTGCCTGAGATGACGGGCGTGGTGTGCTTGTGACTCGATATATCCTTTGAATCCATTTTTCCTTTTTCCGGCGGTTGATGTAAGGGCAGGATATTGAGTCTAGGAAAAGGCAGGCAAGTTCCGAATGAATCTGTATTGAGCTAAGGTCAGCAAGTTTTTTGTCTATTTCATTTACAGTTCTTTCATGGATTTCGTAATACTCGGGCTTGTCCTTTATGTAAAAAAGACATGCGATTAAGTCATAGTAGGAGTTCTTTTGGTTGAAGACTTTGCTGACGACATGTGGCGGGAGTAGGTACTCGTCGCCCATCTCACTCGCGGCGAGGACTATATTGAGTGCCTCAAGGAAGATGAAGTTCTCAACATCTGCTGTGTTTGTTGAGAAATCGCTGTCTAGTAATTCGAGAGTGTGTTGGTATATACGATGCTTTAATGTGTGTTCATGAGCTTCAAGGTGTGACTCTGAAAACCTGGCTAGCAATATAATTGAGGCGCATAGCTTGTATGAGGCACTGACGGATGGCGCTACGGAATAGAAGAAAAATAAAAGGTCGACAAATAAAATTGATGTGTCTTTGTAGTTTTTCAGGTCGGTTGGGTTGTCTATTTTCTCAATGTTTATAAGTCTTTTGGTTCTTTCAAAAAAGGCGGAAATCAGATAGGAGGAAACTTCGTCGTATTCAATGTTATTGCTAGAGCACGTTGACTTTATTGAGTCAATGAAGCTATGTGCCATTCTGTCTGTTCGATGTATTTCGAGCGGAGTTAGGACGGAGTTTTCGCTTTTGCTTTCTAGGAATTTTTCGAAGAACTCATTAACCTTTGCGTTTACTTCCCTTATTACTCGGGACTTGGGGGTGAAAAACGGACGGCTATATTCTTGGGATTTAGAAGAGTTTGTGTGCAGATTGTATTGTGTTAGGTGGTCAGAGTATATTTCGTGAATCTTTCTGGCGGATTTCTCGTTGAGCGCAAAAATGAAGACGTCATCGACATATCGTTTTATGTCGTAGTCCTTTTTTTGCTCAAGATTAAAAGGGCTTTTCCTCAGCCTTTCTTTGACTTTGGCGTCGATATCTTGAAAAATTATTTCCGCAAATATTCTGCTGATTTCTGGTCCGATTAGTATGCCGTTGGTTTCATTGTAATTTGCTCTCTGCATAAGGGTATCGAAGGCTGCGCCAAATGTGGCTGCGCCAAATGTGGCTGCGCCAAGTTTTGACTTTACATACTGCTTCTCTTTGGTCGCCCAGGCAATAGAGTGCGTGTAGATACTGTCAAAGCATTTGGATACATCGAGTGTTATTAGGTTGGAGTATTTTTTTTCAAGTGATAGAAACTCACTTGAGTTGAAAAATTTGTAAAGTCGATCATATCCTCGGTACGTATAAAATGAGGAGCTATGCTTGCTCCGCATCTCATTTTCCTCTTCCTCAACTCCTCCGCGTTTGTATTTTCCAATATTCTCCCAAGAGTTCTTGTAGTAAAAGACGCTTGCAGTCCTGAGGGGGGCGCGCAGGGTAAATGTGCTTTCGGAGCAGTAGTGGCAGATCAGGGTTTCATGCTTTTGGTAGAAATCTTTCATCTCCCATTGTGAAATCGGATGGATTACTGAGAGCTTTCTATACTCAAGAAAATTCTTCCTGATTTTATATTGGTATGGGGTGGTGAAGAATTTACTCCGCTTCTCCCCGAGAACTAATGTTTGAAATATCCTGTTAAGAACATCATGGTTGCTTTTGTCTAGGTTGCATATTTTGTAGAAGCCATCATTTGAAAATATTATCGGGGTTTCATAGGGGATGGTTTCGGTGACCAAAACCCTATTTATATCGCTTTTCTTGATTTTGTTTTCATTCGGGTTAGGCATATAACCAGCACTCTTGAATTTTCTTCAGCTTCTGGTGGGAATAATTTAGGAAAGTCTTTTCTCGAAAGCCATTGCAGAAGCTCACTTTTAATATCTGTCGCCGTTGGGCGTCTGTTGTTTTCGAGTAAAAATCGTCAAATATTTTCCCGTGTCCTGAGAGCGCAATTCTTTTGATGTATTGGTCAAGAACTTTAAGGGAGTCGGATTTGTATGGGTCGACTAGAGGGTAGTTATAATATATGCCTGCAAGGCGCTTTCGCTCTCGGTCAGCATCAAGCACACTAAAATTAGAGGCTAAGAACTTTAACCTACAAATCAAGAGGTCAAAATCTCTATCTTGACAGTATCTAATTACTGCCCTTGTTGCTTTTGTTTTTAGCTTTTTGACTTTTCCATCTGCAATGTCTAGATGAACGTCCCTAAATTGTGACTTTTCTGTGGTTTTTTCTGGTTCAGATACAATGATTTTATAGCCAAGAAACTCCATGGAAAGGACGACGGGCGCCAATTCTCCTGTTTTATGTGGCTTGACATTGCTTTGGGTTTCGAAGAATTTTGTTTTTTGTGTATTTAAGAAGAGGCCTTTGGGAAGTAGCCTCTTTATGGATTTTAAAAAATCGCTTTCTTCTTCATTTTTGCTGGTTATTATTATGTCGTCAACGTACCTTGAGTAGAAAAATACTTCTGGGTGGAGTTTTATTTCTTCGTCAAATGAGCGCATCATTATTTCCGAGAGGGTAGCGCTTAACGCAAGTCCCCTAGGGATGCCAAGACCGCCATTTGAGCTGTAATGAGTCAGGATTTCGTTGACCAGCTTTTTTGTTCCAGGGCTAAGCTCGGGTATTTTAAGTACTTCATGGATTACACTTGGTGTATTGAATGACTCGTAAAAGCTTCTTATATCTAGTCTGTAGGTGCGATATGTTACGCCTTCAGATAGTAGGCTTCTAAGGTTTCGAGTTATCGAGTCTCTATTGGGTTCTCTTATTCCAATGCATTTTCGGATGTTTTTGTTTATTTTTCTTAGGACCAGTTCGTCAGAATAGTCTGGTATGCTATAAATTGACTTCCCGCGAAGTTTTGACTTTTCTAAAAAACTAACCCCTGCGAATCCACTTCTGGAACGAGCTACAGCTTCCGCTATAGCTCGATCCTTAGTGTTCTCATCGCGAAGCGAAGGTAGTTTTATAAAGTCACTCTTTCGGAGCATTCTAGTAATGGATGCTTCGCAGAACGATTGGTCGAACATGCTCTTTCCTTAGAGGGGCCTGCTGGCGTCAAATTTTCTTTCCAAAGGAGAGAATCAAGCCCGCACGACTTGAGTGGCAATGTGCTTTGAGCATACCTGTGCTCTCTCGTGGTTCAAACTGTTTACTTCGTTGGAAGTGGATTGGTTAGGGAGATCGTGGGGATGAGCTACTTGGGATATCGAAGGGCTGAGGGATGCTTCTTGCCATCAGTGCTTGATGGGGATGGATATGAAGCGTGCAGTTGAGTTGTGTCATGGCTGTGGTCGAGCGATGGTTCCACGTACGACCTATCGTCGAGGTGTGTGGGGGAGTAGGCCTCACACCAATCATTGTCCCTTCTGCCTGAGCGAAAACTGGCATGGCAACGCCCCAACGCTTGGCGATCGGCTGTTCTACCTGGCTGGACTCGGATTAGGAGGGCTGACTTACGTTCTGGTCCAGGCCTTCCTGTTCAAGATCCAGTGGTGGCTCGGCATCGAGGACAAATATCCGCTGCTATCCCTCGCGACGGTGGGGATTGCGATCTACGCCGGGCAGCGTTTCTACCGGTGGTTTGTGGACCTCTGATCCTGGTTGGGTAGAGGATACGGCAGGACGACGACGGCTCCCGTTGGAGCGCCTTCAGGGGGCAGCAATCTGCGCCCGTTGAGCAATGCGTTGAGCAGAAACACAAAGGCCCGCTGCGAGGCGGGCCTAAGTGCTTGTATTTGATGGTGCCGGCACCAGGAGTCGAACCCGGGACCTACTGATTACAAGTCAGTTGCTCTACCAGCTGAGCTATACCGGCAAGGAGGGACGCCATTATAGCCACGCGCCGGGCGGTGTAAACCTCTGATTTTTCAGCCGGTGCCCGTTCGCTCAGTGGCCGCTGGCGGCCGCTCCCGGCTTGGCGCCGAAGGGGGGCTTGGCCAGCCAGATGATGGCCAGCAGGGTCAGGAACAGCCAGCCGAGCAGGGTGAAGTATTCCACCGTGGAGAGCATGTAGGCCTGGCCTTCGACGATGCGGTCGAGCATGGCCGCGCCGTGCTGGTTGGCGCCGCCGAGCAGGTCCAGGGCGTCGCGGGTGGCCGGGTCGTAGGTGCTCAGGCTTTCCGTCAGGTGGGCGTGGTGCAGCGTGGCGCGGCGGTCCCAGATCCAGGTGGTGAGGGAGGCCGCGAAGCTGCCGCCCAGGGTGCGCAGGAAGGTGGCCAGGCCCGAGCCGTCGGCGATCTGGTCCGGCGGCAGGTCGGAGAGCAGGATGCTGAGGATGGGCATGAAGAAGAAGGCCACGCCCAGGCCCATGAGGGTCTGCACCAGGGCGATGTGGTAGTAGTCGACCTCGGTGTTGAAGGCGGCGCGCATGAAGCTGGTGACGGACATCACCAGGAACGCTAGGCCGGCGAGGATGCGCAGGTCGAAGTTGTTGGCGTAGCGGCCGACCAGCGGCGAGAGGAACACCGGCAGGATGCCGATCGGCGCCGCGGCCAGGCCCGCCCATGTGGCGGTGTAGCCCATCTGCGTCTGCAGCCACTGCGGCAGCAGCAGGTTCATGCCGAAGAAGCCGGCGTAGCCGCCCACCAGCGCCAGGGTGCCGAAGGTGAAGTTGCGATGCACGAACAGGCGCAGGTTGACGATCGGGTGCTTGTCGGTCAGTTCCCAGATGACGAAGGCCGCCAGGGCGATGACCGACACCACGGTGCCGCCGACGATGAAGTTCGACTCGAACCAGTCCAGGTCGTTGCCCTTGTCGAGCACGATCTGCAGGGCGCCCACGCCGAGGACCAGCAGGATCAGCCCCATGTAGTCCATGGGCGCGTGCTTGATCACCACCGGGCGTTTCTTCAGTTGCTGGTAGACCACGAAGGCGGCGAACAGGCCGATCGGCACGTTGATGAAGAAGATCCACGGCCAGCTGTAGCTGTCGGTGATCCAGCCGCCGAGGATGGGCCCGGCGATGGGCGCCACCACCGTGACCATCGCCAGCAGCGCCAGGGCCATGCCGCGCTTGGCCGGTGGGTAGATGGAGATCAGCAGTGTCTGGGTGATCGGGTACAGCGGCCCGGCGACAAAGCCCTGCAGGGCGCGGAAGCCCACCAGCATGCCCATCTGCTGGGCCACGCCGCAGAGGAAGGAGGCGATCACGAAGAGGAGGGTGGCGGCGATGAACAGCCGTACCTCGCCGACCTTGCGGCTCAGCCAGCCGGTCAGCGGCAGGGCGATGGCGTTGCTCACCGCGAAGGAGGTGATCACCCAGGTGCCCTGCTCGGCGCTCACACCGAGGTTGCCGGAGATGGTCGGCAGGGCGACGTTGGCGATGGTGGTGTCCAGCACCTGCATGAAGGTCGCCAGGGACAGGCCGATGGTGGCCATCACCAGGCTGGGCGGGCTGAAGGCGCCGTTGCTGCTGTTCTCGCTCATGATGCTTCCGGGCTCAGCGCGCGGCGGTGCTGCGGCCGCGGCCGTCGGCCATGTTGGCGTGGATCAGCTGCTCGATGAGCTGGTCCGCCGAGGCCAGTTGCTGCTGGTAGACGTCGGTGGAGAACAGCGCTTCCTTCGGCGGCTGCTGCGACAGCGCCGGGCCGCTCTGGTCGTGCAGGTCGACGTTGACGTCCATCGACAGGCCGATGCGCAGCGGATGCTCGTCCAGTTGCCTGGCGTCGACGCGGATGCGCACCGGCACGCGCTGGACGATCTTGATCCAGTTGCCGGTGGCGTTCTGCGCCGGCAGCAGGGAGAAGGCGCTGCCGGTGCCGACGCCCAGGCTTTCCACGCTGCCCTGGTACTTGACCGAGCTGCCGTAGAGGTCGGAACGGATCTCCACCGGCTGGCCGATGCGCATGTGCTGCAGCTGGGTTTCCTTGAAGTTGGCGTCGATCCACACCTGCTCCAGCGGGATCACCGCCATCAGCGCGGTGCCCGGTTGCACGCGCTGGCCGACCTGCACGGTGCGCTTGGCCACGTAGCCGGTCACCGGCGCGACTATCACCGCGCGGGCGTCGTCCAGGTAGGCCTGGCGCAGCTTGGCGGCGGCCGCCTTGACGTCCGGGTGGGAGGCGACGACGGTGTCGTCCACCAGCGCGCGGTTGGTGTCCAGCTGCTGTTCGGCGCTGGTCAGCGAGCTGCGCGCGGTATCCAGCGCGTCGCGGGCGTGGGCCAGTTCCTCGCGGGAGATGGCGCCGTCGTCGGCCAGGTGTTGGCGGCGCTTGAAGTCGGCCTCGGCCTTGGCCAGGGCGACCTTCTTCGCGGCGACGTCGGCCTTGTAGCCGTCGACGTTGCTGAACAGCCCGCGCACCTGGCGCACGGTGCGCGCCAGGTTGGCTTCGGCCTGCTGCAGGGCCACGTCGGCGTCGCTGGGGTCGAACTTCACCAGCACCTGGCCCTTGTGCACCAGGTTGCCGTCGTCGGCGCCGATGCTGACCACGGTGCCGGTGATCTGCGGGGTGATCTGCACCACGTTGCCGTTGACGTAGGCATCGTCGGTGTCTTCGTGCCAGCGCCCGTAGAGGAACTCCCAGAGCGCCGCGGCGATGCCGGCGAGGATGACGACGACCAGCAGGATCAGCAGCCAGCGCTTGCGCTGGGGGTTGCCGCCGGTGGTTTCTTGGGTATCGGTGGTCATGGCGGTTGCCTCTTAGTGCACGGCAGCTGCGCCCGCCTGGGCGAGCGGGGCGGAAGACGGGGGAACGGAGTCGGCCTGGAAGCCGCCGCCCAGGGCTTGCACCAGCTGGACGGAGAGGTCGATGCGCTGGGCTTCCAGGTTGGCCAGCTGGCGCTCGGCGAGCAGCAGTTGTTGCTGCACGCTGAGGGCGTCGAGGTAGTTGCCGACGCCTTCGCCATAGCGGCGCATGGCCAGTTCGAAGTTGGACTTGGCGATGTCGCGGGCCTCGCGCTGGTCGACCAGTTGCTGCTCCAGCGAGTGCAACTGGCCGAGGTCGTCGCTGACCTCGCCCAGGGCGCCGACCAGGGTCTTGTTGTACTGCGCCACGGCGAGGTCGTAGTCCGCGTCCTTGCCGGCCAGGTTGGCGCGCAGGCGGCCGCCGTCGAACAGCGGCAGGGAGATGGCCGGGGCGATCTGGTAGAAGCGGCTCGGCGCCTCCAGCAGGTCGCTGGTGTGCATGCTGGCCAGGCCGACCATCGCGCCCAGGTTGAGGTTCGGGTAGAACTGCGTCTTCGCCGCCTGGATGTCCTTGCTCGCGGCCTCGACGCGCCAGCGTGCGGCGACTATGTCCGGGCGGCGGCCGAGCAGTTCCGCCGGCAGGTTCGGCGGCAGGCTCAGGGCGTCGGTCTTGAGCGCTTGCGGGCGCTGCAGGTCGAGGCCGCGGTCCGGTCCCTGGCCGAGCAGCACGGCCAGGGCGATGCGGTCGCTGGCGATCTGCTGTTCGGCGGCGGCCAGCTGCTGGCGGGCGCTGGCCACCTGGGTTTGCGCCTGCTGCAACTGCACCTTGCTGTCCAGGCCGGCGTCCATGCGCTTGCGGCTGAGCTCGAACAGGCGCTGCGAGCGTTCCAGCTCATCGCGGGACAGGTCGCGCACGGCGAAGGCGTGGCCCAGCTCGCTATAGGCGCGGGCGACGTTGGCCGAGAGGGTGATGGCCGCGGCCTGGCGGTCCACCTCGGCGGCGTTGGCCTGGCCGAGGGCGGCTTCCCAGGCGGCGCGCTGGCCGCCCCAGAGGTCGAAATCGTAGTTGAAGCCCAGGGACAGGTACTTCACCGCCGAATAATGCCCGCCCGTTGGCGCGGGGAGCACGCTGGTGGGCGCGCGGATGCCCGCATAGCTGGCCTTGCCATTGAGCGTGGGCATGCGCTCGGCATCGGCGGCGTTGGCCGCGGCGGCGGCCTGGCGCGCGCGGGCGTCGGCAATCTGCAGGTCCGGTGCGCCTTTCAGGGCCTCGTCGATCAGGCTGTCGAGCTGGGCGTCGCCCAGGCTGCTCCACCAGTTCCGGCGTGGCCAGGCGGCACTGGACAGCGGTGTGCCGTCGAGGCTGCGGCCAGCCTGCAGCGAGGCGCTGTCGAGCGCCTTGCCGTTGGGCGCCAGGCCCGAGGAGCTGACGCAGCCGGCCAGCGCCACGGCGCTGGCCAGCAGGGTGGCGGCGGGTAAGCGGAATGCACGCATGGCCTACTTCTCCTGGGTCGCGCCGGGCGCGACGCCATGGCTGGCGAGGATCTTGTCCAGCAGCCGGGTGAGGGTCAGCAGTTCCTCGGGGCTGAGGCAGCCGACCAGTTCGTTCATCGCCCGCACGGCGATCTGTGGCGCCTGGGCGTTCACCGCCTCGCCGGCGGGGCTGAGCTGCAGGCGCACGCTGCGCCGGTCGTTGGGGCAGGGCTGGCGCAGCAGCAGGTCTTTCTTCGCCAGGCGGTCGAGCATGCGCGTCATCGAGCCGCTGTCGATGGACAGCTCGCGGCACAGCTCGCCCGGGGTGTTGGCGCGGTTCTGGCCGATGAAGAACAGCACCTTGAATTGCGCGGCGGTGATGTCCAGGTGGATCAGGTGCTTGTCCAGCAGGCGGTCCTTGAGGATGGCCGCCAGCCCCAGCAACTGGCCGATCGAGCCCCTGAACGGGAAGTCCGTGACGCGGTAGTGATCCATGGCAAGGCTAATAACTGTCTAGGCAGGAAATCTGTTTCGAAATAATACTGCCTAGGCAGCTAATGACAAATAGCGGATTGTTGCAAATGGGCAACAATCCGTTCCTGAAAGCACTATGCGAGCGTTCCGCGAAACAGGATGTGCCCGCTCGGTGTGCGACGCGGCCCCGGCAGCAGTGCTTATGCACAATGCCGGGGCATGGCTTGGCGGCTAGTGCTAAAAAAGCCTCAGCGTTTTTCAGTTTTTCCCTAAGTGTGTGTTTTTAAAAGAAATTATCTGGTCTGTTCAAAATTCGAACAGAGCCGCGCCGACAGGCCAGCAGCGGGCCGCGTGAGCGATTTTCCCGGTGTTCTCAACAGAGTTATCCACAGGTTCTGTGGGCTTCTCTCTGGAACGCTCGTACTAGACGTGCTCGGCGAGAATGAGCAGGTTTCGCGGCGTGACCTGGCTGGCGCAGAAGCGCCCCAGGCGTACCCGGTAGCCCTGCTCGACGAGGAACAGCGCGCGGTCGAGCAGCAGCCAGAGTTCCAGCGGGCGGCGGAACAGGCCGCGCACCAGTTCGAGATTGCGCACCTCGGCCAGGCGCCGCCAGCCTTGGGCCTCCAGCGCGCTCCAGTCACGCTCGGCGGGGCGGGGCAGGCCCTTGAGCGCGGCCAGGTCGCGGCAGTAGTCGGCGAAGGGTTTGTGCAGCCAGTCGGCGGGCACCGAGGGCACCGGTAGGTAGCTGTCCTCGCCGCGCAGTTCGCGCTGCAGCAGGTCGAAGGCCAGGCGCCGGGCCATGGAGTTGTCGCGCTGGCGCCGTATCCGGGCGCCGGCGGTGACCGTCTCGGCGAGCGGTAGGCGCAGGTCGTCCTGATCCAGCTTCAGGCGGGAAGCACCCGCGGCTGTGGATAACGGCTGGTAGTGCTCGCTGGCGATGCGGTTGTAGCAGCAGGGCGCCACCGCCAGTTGCCGGCAGCGCTTACTTGCCGCCAGGCGCAGCAACTGGACGTGCAGGTCGCCGCAGGCGTGCAGCGCCACGGCGGTCTGGCCGGGCTGCAGGTAGCGGGCGGCGCCTCCGGCGAGCACGTCCTGCTCGACGTGCATGGCGCGCAGGCCCAGACGGTCGCTCAGGCGCTGGCCGTCGCTGACCAGCGCGAGGTCGCGCTCCAGGCTCAGCAGCGGCTGCCCGCCATGGGCCAGCAGGCGTCCGAGGTGGCCCTTGCCGGCGCACCAGTCCAGCCACTGCACGGAGGGCGTGGCGAAGTCCAGGCGGCTGGCGAAGGCCTCGATCTGCTGCCATTTGCGCCCAGGCACGTCGACCTGGAACTGCGCCGGCAGCCTGGGCAGCGGATGTGACGGCAGGTCCTCGACTTCGCTCAGTTGCGCGGCGCGGTTCGCCAGCTCCGGGAAGGGCGCCGGGGCGGGCAGGCGTTCGGGCTGGTTGTGCGCGGCGTCGGCCTGTTCCAGGTCGCGCCCGCGCAGCCAGGTGGCCAGTTCCCGGTGTTCGGCTTCCCAGGGCAGTTCCAGCAGGGTGAAGGGCTTGGGCCGCCACAGCCCCTGGTGGGCGAGCAGGAAGGCGTCCAGAGCCTGGAAGCGCTGGAGCAGGACGTCGTCGGTGAGGCGGTTGGCCACGGCGGTGCGCTGGGGATGAGTGGCGGGGCGGCGATTATAGCGGCCCCGCCACGTCCGGGAAGCGCCGGTCAGCGCCCCTGCACGGAGTCCACCCGCAGCCAGCGCTCGGCGAGGCGGAACAGGCGGGTGAGGACCAGGGTGATGACCAGGTAGAACACCCCGGCGAGGCAGAAGAACAGCATGGCCTCGTAGGTGCGGGCGATGATGGTGCGGGTCATGCCCATGATGTCGAACAGCGTCACGGTGTAGACCACGGCGCTGGCCTTGAGCATGAGGATCACCTCGTTGCTGTAGGCCGGCAGGGCGATGCGCGCGGCGCGCGGCAGGATGATGTGCAGCAGTGCCTGGCGGCGCGACATGCCCAGGGCCCGCGCGGCTTCCACTTCACCCACCGGGATGGCGTGGATGGCGCCGCGGAGGATCTCGGCGATGTAGGCCGCGGTGTGCAGCGTCATGGTCAGCAGCGCGCACCAGTATGGGTCGCGCAGGTACGGCCAGAGCGGGCCCTGGCGCACCGAGTCGAACTGCGCCAGGCCGTAGTAGACGATGAACAGCTGCAGCAGCAGCGGGGTGCCGCGGAAGAAGAAGATGTAGGTGTAGGGCAGCGCGCGCACGTACCAGTGCCGCGAGGCGCGGGCGATGCCCAGCGGCACGGCCAGGGCCAGGCCGGCGACCACGGCGAAGGCCAGCAGCTCGAGGGTCAGCCCGGCGCCCTGGAGCATCTTCGGCAGCCACTTGAGGATCAGCTCCATGTCGGTCATAGCTCGTTCCTCACGAAACCGCGGCCGGCGCGGCGCTCCAGGAAGTGCAGGGCGGCCATGACGAACACGGTCAGGCCCAGGTAGATCAGCGCGGCGGTCATGTAGAAGGTGAAGGGCTCCTTGGTCGCGTTGGAGGCGACCTGGGCCTTGCGCATGATCTCGTCGAGGGTGATCAGCGAGACCAGGGCGGTGTCCTTGAGCAGGATCAGGTACAGGTTGCCCAGGCCCGGCAGGGCCACGCGCCACACCTGCGGCAGGACGATGCGCCAGAAGATCCGCGGGGCGGACAGGCCCAGCGCCTGGCCGGCCTCGCGGTGGCCCTTGGGCACGGCCAGCAGGGCGCCGCGGAAGACTTCGGTGGCGTAGGCGCCGAAGCACAGGCCCAGGGCGCAGGTGCCGGCGGCGAAGGGGCTCAGGGCCAGGTCGGGCTTGCCGAACAGGTCGCCCAGGGCGTTCAGCCCGGCCACGGTGCCGAAGTAGATCATCAGCACCCAGAGGGTTTCCGGCACGCCGCGCACCAGGGTGGTGTAGGCGCCGCCGAGCATGCGCAGCAAGGCATTCTTCGAGGTCTTGGCGATGGCGCCGAGCAGCCCGAGGAGCAGGCCGAGGCAGACCGCGGCCAGGGACAGCTTGAGCGTCATCAGGGTGCCGGCCGCCAGCTGCGGGCCGAAACCGTGCAGGTCGAAAATCATGGGGATCACGCCTGAAGGGGCGCGCCCTGGATCACAGGGCGCGCCGGACTGGCATCAGTAGATGCTGAAGGGGAAGTACTTGTCGTTGATCTTCTTGTAGGTGCCGTCGTCGACGATTTCCTTCAGGGCGGCGTTCAGCTTGTCACGCAGCGGGTCGCCTTTGCGCACGGCGATGCCGATCTTGTCGTTGTCGAACACCGGCAGGCCCTTGAACTCGAAGTCCTTGCCGGCGTCGCTCTTGAGCCAGTCGTACTGCACGAACTTGTCGGCCAGCACGCCGTCCAGGCGGCCCGAGGACAGGTCCAGGTAGGCGTTTTCCTGGGTGTCGTAGAGCTTGATGGTGACGGTGTCGGACATGTTGTCCTCCAGCCAGGTGCCGGCGATGGTCGCGCGCTGGGCGCCGATCACCTTGCCCTTCAGGTAGCCCTTGTCGGTCTTGAAGTCCACCGACTTGGGCGCCACGAACTGCAGCTTGTTGGTGTAGTAGGGGTTGGTGAAGTCCACCGCCTGCTTGCGCTCGTCGGTGATCGACATGGAGGCGACGATGAAGTCGAACTTCTTGGCGTTCAGCGCCGGGATGATGCCGTCCCAGTCGGAGGTGACCACCTCGCACTCGACCTTCATCTTGGCGCACAAGGCCTTGCCGACGTCGAGGTCGAAGCCGACCACCTGGCCGCTGGCGTCGATGCCGTTGAAGGGCGGGTAGGCGCCTTCGGTGCCGATGCGCAGCTTCTCGGCGGCGACCGCGTGGGCGCCGAAGGCCAGGGTGGCGGCAGCGGCCAGAAGGATCTTCTTATAGTTCTTCATGCAAAGTTGCTCCGTTAGCGGTGGCTGGACATGAACTGCTTGCAGCGCGCGGACTGCGGGTTCCCGAAGACCTGCTCGGGGGAACCCTGTTCCTCGACCAGGCCCTGGTGGAGGAACACCACCTCGCTGGAAACCTGGCGGGCGAAATTCATTTCGTGGGTGACCAGCAGCATGGTGCGGCCTTCCTCGGCCAGCGCGCGGATCACGTTGAGCACTTCCTGGACCATCTCCGGGTCCA
Source organism: Pseudomonas sp. AAC (assembly GCF_000725445.1). Classification (NCBI taxonomy): domain Bacteria; kingdom Pseudomonadati; phylum Pseudomonadota; class Gammaproteobacteria; order Pseudomonadales; family Pseudomonadaceae; genus Pseudomonas; species Pseudomonas sp. AAC. The sequence continues at coordinate 240,648 of NZ_KL647095.1, forward strand.
GTGCGGAAGTGGGCTCGTCGAACAGTATGACCTTGGGCTGCATGGCCAGGGTGCGGGCAATGGCCGCACGCTGCTGCTGGCCGCCGGAGAGCTGCGCGGGGAAGCTGTGGCGCTTGTCGGCGATGCCGACCTTGGCCAGCAGGGCCTCGGCGATCTCGATGGCTTCGGCGCGGCTCTTGCCCAGCACGCGGCGCGGCGCCTCGATGATGTTGTCGAGGATGCTCATGTGCGGCCAGAGGTTGAAGTTCTGGAAGACGAAGCCCAGTTCGCTGCGCAGGCGGTTGATCTGGCGGTTGTCGGCGGCGACCAGCGCCCCGTCCTTGGCCTTCTTCAGCTTGAGTTCTTCGCCGGCGACGATGATCTGGCCCTGGTGGGGGTTTTCCAGCAGGTTGATGCAGCGCAGGAAGGTCGACTTGCCGGAACCCGAGGAGCCGAGAATGGAGATCACGTCGCCTTCGCGGGCGGTCAGGGAAATGCCCTTGAGCACTTCCAGGTCGCCGTAACGCTTGTGCAGGTTACGGATTTCCAGTGCGGGTATGGCCTCGGCCATTGGGGGCTCCTCTATTGTTGTTCGGATGCTTCGCGGCGCGCCGCGGCAGGGGGTAGGGCCTTCCTGGCGAACGCAACCTATCACGCGACCCGGGGGGCGCCAAGCGTCCGGGGGCCGCGCCGGGCCTGGATGGTGGCATCTTGTCGCATTGCCGCAGTGCCTTGTCGCCTGGGCTGAACACCGGGGGTCCGGAAGCCTGGCGAGGGGGCCGGCGAAACGCGGGGCGCGATAGTGCCAGCTTCGCCGGCGGGGGAAAAGACCGCAGGCCCCGACATTGGTCGGGGCCCGGGTTCACTGGGTGATCTGCGGCTCGGCGGCGTTGCTGTCGCGGCTCTCTTCGTCGAGCTGGTCGAGCTGGCCGGCCATCAGCGCCGGGCGGCCACCGATGCGCGGGCCGGGCAGCACGCTGCCGTCGGCCAGGCGGGTGGGATGCTCGCTGGCATCGATGGCCGATTTGCGCGGCTGCGTCTGCACGTGGAAATCGGTGATCTCGATGATGCCCTTGCCTTCGGCCAGCAGGTGGAAGGAGAAGGCCTTGCGCGCCCGCTCGTTGTCGAAGCCGAAGGTCACCTGCAGCGGCTTGTCGCGGGTCAGCAGCGGGAACTCGGGGATCGCCAGGTCCACCGGGCGCTCGAACTCGCGGGTCTTCAGCTGCACCCTGGCGCCGGCCTTGTCCATCTGCAGGGCGCGGATCTTCAGGCTCACGGTGGTGTGGCTGTCGGCCGGGAACTCCAGGTACTGGGCGCCGATCAGGTTGTCGGTGTACTCGTTGGTGACCTGCGGCTTGATGCGGATCTTCTCCTGGGTGGCGAACTGGTATTCGCGGCCCATCGGGTTACCGATCACCGAATGATCCAGAATGCCCGCGCGGGCGGCGACCAGGCGGGCGTCGCGGCCACTGAAGCGGCCGACGAACTGGGCGCTGTCGGCGATGAAGCCATCGCTCTTGTAGCGCCGGCAGACCTGCTGGAAGTCGCATTCGGTGAAGGTCTGCTTGCCGTCGTGGAAGCGCAGCATACCGTTGGTGAAGGAGACCATCTCGCGACCCTTGTCGTACTCGCGGAACAGCGAGCGGCCGGAAACGTCCTTCGGCGGGGTGAAGCCGAAGTAGTCGAGGATCGAGGCGTCCATGTCGACGTGGCCGTAGACACCGCTCTTCACCGGCGGCAGCGCCGCCTGCTCGGGGGCCAGCACCAGGTTCAGGCCCCAGGACGAGGCCAGGCGCACGTTGTCGATGCCGTGGGATTCGTCGGAGGTGACGATCACCAGGGTGTCCTTGAGCACGCCCTGTTTCTCCAGACCGGCGAGGAAGGCGTCGACGGCGTCATCCAGGTAGCCCACCGCGGCTTGGCGCGGGGTGGGGTATTTGGCCAGATATTCCGGGGTGGCCGAGTAGGGCTGGTGGGTGCCGACGGTGAGCAGGGTGAGCATCCACGGCTTCTTGTTCTTGCGCAGCTCGCCGACGTAGTCCAGCGCGCCCTCGAAGAAGGCCTTGTCATCCATGCCCCAGGCGAACTCCAGGTAGGGCTTCTTCTTGAACCAGTCGCGGCCGAGGGTCTTGTCGAAGCCCATGGCCGGCATCACCTTGTCCTTGGCCATGAAGCGCAGGCCGGCGCCCTGCAGGAAGTGGGTGCTGAAGCCGTGCTGGCGCAGCTGCGCCGGCAGGCACTCGGCGGCGCGGCCGGGGTTGGACAGCAGCTCGACGCCCTTGGGCGTGCCGTTGTCCAGCTTGCTGTAGTCGCCGCAGAGCAGGGCATAGAGGCCGCGGATGGTCTGGTGGCTGTGCACCACGTAGTCCGGGGTGGTCATCGAGCGTTCGGCCCAGGCGCTGAGCCTGGGCATCATGGATTCTTCGTAGCTGCTGCTCAGCGCCGCGCGGTTGGTCGCCACGTAGGCGCCGGGAATGCCTTCCATGGTGATGATCAGCACGTTCTTCGCCGTGCCCGGGCCGGACAGCAGCGGGGTGCCGGAGAGGTCGAGCTGGGTCAGCCCGGTGACGTCGGGCGGGGTGTCGCCCTGGTCGCCGGCCAGCCAGTCCTCGGCGGCGAGCTGGCCCTGGCTGGCGACGCCGGCCAGCAGGCGGTGCGGCAGGTTGAACTGCTTCCACACGTCGACGTCGTTGGGGATCACGTACTGCAGGCCGAAGTGGGCGCCCAGCAGGGCCACCGGCACGGCATAGGCGAAGCGCGACAGGCGCTGTTCGCGGCGCCGCCACAGCACGGCGCAGAGCACGATGGCGCCGAGCAGCGCGCCGGCCAGCCACGGGTGGGCGATGCCGCCGCCCTGAGTGGAGTTGCCGACGAAGGTCGGGTCGGCCATGAAGTGCAGGTCGCTGGGATCGGGCATGCGGCCCACGGCGCTGACCAGCTCGGCGTTGCCGATCGTCATCAGCGCCCACAGCAGCATGATCGGCAGGGCTACGAACAGGCGCAGGCGGTGCAGCAGCAGGACCAGCAGGCTGCCGATGGCCAGATCCGAAAGGTAGCCATAGAGGTTGCCCCAGCCAAAGGCGTGGCGGCTAGCCAGCGGGATCGCCAGGAACAGGATGGCAAGCGTCGCGAGGTTGCCGCGTTGTTGCCACCAGCGTTTTAGAGGATGCACGAGCACTCCCTTTTCAGGCATCGAAGGGCCTGAAAGTATCCCATCCCTCGGGCGGAAATCATCCGGAATGTCATCATTCTGAAAAAACGTTGTGCTACGCGCCAGTAGACAACGGAAATCAGGGGAGTTTCGCCGGGCGGGCGACCAGTGGCGGAAGCGCGGCCGTGATCGGCTGAGGGCGGAAATGCAAAAGGCCCCTGGTTCTGGTGAACGCAGGGGCCTTTCGGAGTCTTGGTGCCCAGGGACGGAATCGAACCGCCGACACGGGGATTTTCAATCCCCTGCTCTACCAACTGAGCTACCTGGGCAACGTGGCGCGCATTAAAAGGGTTTTCCGAAAGGGTGTCAAGCGTGCCGCGAAAAAATTTTCAGTTAATACCGGAGCTTACGCGCTCGGTGGGACGTAGCCGTCGGCCTGGGCGTATTCCTCGCCGGAGAGGAACTTGTCCATCTCGCCCTGGAGGAATTTGCGGTCCTCGGCGTTCATCATGTTCAGCCGGCGCTCGTTGATCAGCATGGTCTGGTGCTTCTGCCACTCGTCCCAGGCCTGCTTCGACACGTGCTCGTAGATGTCCTGGCCCTTGGCGCCGGGGTAGGGCGGGCGATCGAGGCCGGGCAGCTGTTCTTTGTACTTGCGGCACATCACCATTCGGCTCATGTCATCTCTCCTGCATTCAACGCGTCGGCTGCCCGCTTGAGCAGCTTCTTGACCGGGGCCGCGAGACCGAGCCGCGGCGGGGTGGCCAGGTTATACCAGAGCCAGTCGCCCTCGGCCACGCCGCTGGCTGCGTCTTCCACGCGCACCAGCCAGGGCTCGATGGCCAACTGGAAGTGGCTGAAGGTATGGGTCAGGCCGGGCAGTTCGTGGCGCTGCCCCAGGCGTAGGGCGTGCTGCGCGGCGAGCGGGTCGAGCTGGGCGAGGTCGTCCAGTTCCGGGAAGCTCCACAGGCCGCCCCACAGGCCGGTGGACGGGCGCCGGTAGAGCAGGATGGCGCCTTCGCGGTTGGCCAGTATCGGCATCAGAGTGCGCCGCTGCGGCAGCTCTTTGCGCGGCTTGGGCACCGGGTAGGCGCTTTCGCGGCCGAGCAGGTGGGCGCGGCAGCCCTCGCTCAATGGGCACAGCAGGCAGCTGGGTTTGCTGCGGGTGCAGAGGGTGGCGCCCAGGTCCATCATCGCCTGGGTGTAGTGGTTGACCCGTGCGTGCGGGGTGAAGCGTTCCGCCGCTTCCCACAGCTGTTTCGCCACCCTGGGCTCGCCCGGGTAGCCGTCGCAGGCCAGGTAGCGGGCCAGCACGCGCTTGACGTTGCCGTCGAGGATGGGCGCGCGCAGGCCCATGGAAATGCTGGCGATGGCCCCGGCGGTGGAGCGGCCGATGCCGGGCAGCTCGGTGAGCTGCTCGAGGTCGCGGGGGAATTCGCCGCCATGGCGCTCCATCACCATCTTCGCGGTCTTCTGCAGGTTGCGCGCGCGGGTGTAGTAGCCCAGCCCGGTCCACAGGTGCAGGACTTCGTCCTCGGGTGCAGCGGCCAGGTCGGCGACCGTGGGCAACGCCGCCATGAAGCGGTCGAAGTAGCCCAGCACGGTGCTCACCTGGGTCTGCTGCAGCATGATTTCCGACACCCACACCCGGTAGGGGTTGATGTCGCGCTGCCAGGGCAGGTCATGGCGGCCGTGGCGGTCGTGCCAGTCGAGGACCGCGGTATTGAAGCGTTCGGGGGTCATTTCTTCTTCAGCAGGTTCTTCAGGGCGTCCTTCAGGTCGGGGCTGACCTTGTCGCCGAATTTCTCTTCGAGTTTTTCGTTCAGGCGCTGGCCGGCCAGTTGCCCGGCAATGCGGCCGATGCCTTCCTGGTCCAGGCGGCAGGCCTTGGCGCCCAGTTCCAGCGGGCCGCGGCAGCGCAGCGGCCATTCGATGCCGACGTAGCGCTTGTTCACTTCGCAGGCCGGGTCGGGCATGTCGCTCTTGTCGCCTTCGATGATCACGCCGACGCGGTAGTCCATGCCCAGCACGCGCAGGTCGAGGTCGCCGTCGCCCTTCACCGTCAGGCCGGGCACCGCGACGCGCAGGTCGGGGTTGCTGGCCACGCCGTTGTGGAAGGTCAGGCTGCCGTTGAGTTCGCGGAAGGGCGTGTCCTTGCCGCCGTGCTCGGCGCTCAGGCTCTTCCGGTTGAGGGTGGCGATGCCGCGGCACAGTTGCTCTTCCAGGTTGGCGTTGAGCAGCACGCCCTTGCTCAGCTTGAAGTTGGCCTTGCCGTTGAGGTTGTCGATCCAGGCCTTCTGGCTGTTGCCCTGGGTGGTGATGTCCGCGTCCAGGTTCAGCAGGCCGGTGACCGGCGGCTTCTGGCCCTGGGCCTGGAGGAGTTTCTCCACCGGCACGCCTTCGATGTGCTTCTGCGCCGCCAGCAGCGCCACGTCCTGGCGCACGTCGAGGCTGGCCTTGGCGTTGAAGCGGCCGTCGTAGAGTTCGCCGCGCATGTCGTCGAGCGTGAACTGGCCGTTCTGCCCGCGCAGCTTGAGCACGGCGTTCTCGATCGGCAGCTTGTCGAGGGTGAGCTGGCCGAGGTTCAGGTTGAGGTCCAGGTCCAGCGTGCGCAGCTTGGCCAGCGGCAGCAGCGGGGCGTCGCTCCAGGCCTGCTGGGTGGGGGCGTTGGGCAGCGGGCTGTCGCCCTTGCCGGTGGCGCTGGCGACGGTGGCGTCGACTTCCGCCTTGCGGCTGGCGCTGGCCGCCTCGGCGCCTTTGGCGGCCTTGGCCGGCAGGTAGCGGTCGAGGTTCAGCTTGTCGCCGCTGAGCTGGGCGCGCACGGCCTGCTTGGCGATGTCGGCCAGGCCCAGGCGGCCGCTGAAGCTGCTGTCGTCGAGCTTGAGCTGGATGTCGCTGAGGTTGACGGCGTTGCGGCTGCCGTCCAGGCGCGCGGCCAGTTCCAGCTTGGTCAGGGTGTTGCCGTCGGCCATCTCCGGCAGTTTCTGGCCGAGGCCTTCGAGGAATTCGCGCAGGTTGAACGGGGCGATGGACAGGCCGCCGGTGAACTGCGGCTCCTTGTCGAGGTTGCGCGCCTTCAGCTCGCCGAGGGCGCGCAGCTGGTTGATCGACAGCTTCAGGCCGTTCCATTCGGCGACCTGCGCGGCCTGGTCGAGCAGCAGCTGGCCCTGGGCGGAGAAGGTCGCGGTGCGGCCCTGCAACTGGTCGCCGGCCAGTTCGCCGGAGAGCTTGGCGTCTTCCAACTGGTAGCGCTTGAGCGCGCGGTCGAAGCGCAGGTTGCCGGTCAGCTCGGTCTTGGCGCGGGTCACCGGCTGGTTGGTGCCCAGGTAGGCGTTGAGCTTGAAGGGGATGCTGCTGCCTTCGCGGATGGCGCCGGTGTTCAGGTCCAGGCCTTCGACGGTGTACTGCTTGCCGCTCTGCTCGTCGCTGTAGTCGATGCGCGCGCCGCTGACGTTGAGGCTGTCGATGTCCAGCTTCATCGGCGTGGAAGCGGTTTCGCCCGGAGCCTTGGGCGCTTCGGCGGGCGCGCCGGCCTGGCCGGCCGGCGTGGCGGGGGTGGCGCCGGCGGGCTGGGCCGGCTTGCCGATGTCTTCCCAGTTGCCCTTGCCGGCCTTGTCGCGGTTCAGCGTGAGTGTCAGGCCCTGCACGCGGATGTCGCTCATCTGCACTTCGCGGCGCAGCAGCGGCAGCACCCGCACTGACAGGCCGAGCAGCTGCAGGTCGGCGAACGGCTTGTCCGGGCTGCGCACGCTGGCCACGCTGGTGTCGTGCAGCTCCAGGCCGAGCCAGGGGAACAGGCTCCAGCCGATGTCGCCGCGCAGGTCCAGCTCCAGGTTGGCCTTGTCGCGGGCGAGCTGGCGGATCTCGTCCTTGTAGTCGTTGGGGTCGAAGAAGTGGGTGAGGATGAAGCCGGCGGCGACTACCAGTAGCAGCAGGGCGAGGACGGCTATGCCCAGGATCTTGCCGAACGCTTTCATGGACGGGTCCTTGTTCTGGCGGCGGGTGAATTGGCGGGAGTATATCAATGCGCCCGCCCGCTTCAGCAGGCGGCGGCGACGCGCTCGGCGATGGCCAGGCTGGCGGTGAGCCCCGGCGACTCGATCCCGAACAGGTTGACCAGGCCCGGCAGGCCGTGGTCCACGGCGGTTTGGATGACGAAGTCGGAGGCGGGTTCCCCGGCGCCGCTCAGTTTAGGACGAATCCCGGCATAGCCGGCCTGCAGGCGCTCGGCGTCCAGGCCCGGGAAGTAGCGGCGGATGGCCTGGGCGAAGGGCTCGCGCAGCGCTTCGTCGACCAGATAGTCGATGCTTTCCAGGTAACGCACGTCCGGGCCGAAGCGCAGCTGGCCGCCGAGGTCGAGGGTGGCGTGCACCCCCAGGCCGGCGGTGTTGGCCTCGGGCATCGGGTAAATCAGGTGGCTGAACGGCGAGCGACCGCCGTAGGTGAAGTAGCGGCCCTGGCACAGGTGCAGCGGCGGCACGCCTTCCAGGCCTTCGGTGCGGGCGGCCCGTTGCTGGGCGAACAGGCCGCCGGCGTTGACCACCTGTTCGGCCCGGATGCTGAACGGCTCGCCGACGCTGACGCCTTCGGCAACCCAGCCGTCGGCGGCTCGGCGCAGGCTGTCGATGCGGGTGTCCAGCACCAGCTGTGCGCCCTGAATTTGCGCGGCGTGCTGCAGCGACAGCATGTAGGCGTGGCTGTCGATGATCCCGGTGCTCGGCGAGAGCAGGGCGGCCACGCCGCGCACCGCCGGTTCCAGCGCGTGGAGCTGGGTGGTGTCCAGCGGCTGCAGGTCATGTACGCCGCTGGCTTGGGCATTGGCGGCGAGGGCTTCCAGCTTGCCCAGTTCGACGTCTTCCACGGCCACCAGCAGCTTGCCGATGCGGCTGTGCGGCACGTCGTGGCTGGCGCACCAGGCGTACAGGCGCTCGCGGCCTTCCAGGCAGAGTTCGGCCTTGAGCGAGCCGGGCGGGTAGTAGAGGCCGGCGTGGATGACTTCGGAGTTGCGGCTGGAGGTATGGCTGCCGATCAGCCGTTCGGCCTCGACGATCAGCACGCTGCGCCCAGCGGCGGCCAGGCGCGCGGCGCAGGCCAGGCCGACCGCGCCGGCGCCTATGACCAGGATGTCGATGTCGTTCACGGTGCCTCCGCGGTTTCCAGGGCCAGGCCCAGGTGCGCGGCCAGCTCGGCCGCTTCCGCCTGCCCGGCCGGGGCCAGCAGGCGCAGCGGGCAGCCGGCGAGCACCGCCTGGCGCTGGGCTTCCTCCAGCAGCCGGCGGGCCACGCCGCGGCCGCGGGTGACGCGGCGCACGCACAGGCGCGAGAGGCGCCAGGCGTCGGCATCGCGCTGCAGCCAGGCGGCGCCCAGCAGGCGGTCGTTGAAGCGCCCGGTCAGTAGCGTGCCCGCGGCCAGCGCGGCGTCCACCAGGGCCTCGCCATCGGCGAAGGGCGCGAGCAGCCAGGCCGGCGCCTCGGCGTAGAGCCGGGCCAGGTCCTGGCGGTCCTGGGCGGAGGGCTGGGCAAGGTGTTCGACGATCACGGGCATGGCGGCATCCTCGGCGGGGACGCGCAGTTTACGGACAAGCGGCGCCCCGCGGCCAGCGCCGCCGACCGTCGCCCGTAGCCCTGCGGGGCCCGCCGCGCCTATAATGCGGGCCCTCTTATAATCAAGTGCAGTGTTAGCTGTGGAGCTGGTGATGGCCGAACGCAAGGCAACCGTCGCGCGCGACACCCTGGAAACCCAGATCAAGGTGTCCATCGACCTGGACGGCACGGGCAAGGCCCGCTTCGATACCGGGGTGCCCTTCCTCGAGCACATGATGGACCAGATCGCCCGCCATGGCCTGATCGACCTGGACATCGAGTGCAAGGGCGACCTGCACATCGACGACCACCACACCGTCGAAGACATCGGCATCACCCTCGGCCAGGCCTTCGCCAAGGCTATCGGCGACAAGAAGGGTATCCGCCGCTACGGCCATGCCTACGTGCCGCTGGACGAGGCGCTGTCGCGCGTGGTGATCGACTTCTCCGGCCGCCCCGGCCTGCAGATGCACGTGCCCTTCACCCGCGCCAGCGTCGGCGGCTTCGACGTCGACCTGTTCATGGAGTTCTTCCAGGGCTTCGTCAACCACGCCCAGGTGACCCTGCACATCGACAACCTGCGCGGGCACAACACCCACCACCAGATCGAGACGGTGTTCAAGGCCTTCGGCCGCGCCCTGCGCATGGCCATCGAGCTGGACGAGCGCATGGCCGGGCAGATGCCGTCGACCAAGGGGTGCCTGTAATGCAGACGGTCGCCGTCATCGACTACGGCATGGGCAACCTGCACTCGGTGTCCAAGGCGCTGGAGCGCGTGGGCGCCGGCCGCGTGCTGGTGACCAGCGACGCCGCGGTGATCCGCGAGGCCGACCGCGTGGTGTTCCCCGGCGTGGGCGCCATCCGCGACTGCATGGCCGAGATCAGGCGCCTGGGCTTCGACGCGCTGGTGCGTGAAGTCAGCCAGGACCGCCCCTTCCTCGGCATCTGCGTCGGCATGCAGGCGCTGCTGGAGCACAGCGAGGAGAACGGCGGCGTCGACTGCATCGGCCTGTTCCCCGGCCAGGTGCGCTTCTTCGGCAAGGACCTGCGCGAGGACGGCGAGCACCTGAAGGTGCCGCACATGGGCTGGAACCAGGTCAAACAGAGCCTCGACCACCCGCTGTGGCACGAGATCCCCGACGAAGCGCGCTTCTACTTCGTGCACAGTTACTACATCGAGGCGGGCAACCCGCGCCAGGTCGCCGGCCGCGGCCACTATGGCCGCGACTTCGCCGCCGCGCTGGCCGAGGGCCCGCGCTTCGCCGTGCAGTTCCACCCGGAGAAGAGCCACACCCACGGCCTGCAGCTGCTGCAGAACTTCGCCGCCTGGGACGGCCGCTGGTAAGCCCATGGCCCGCCAGAAGGACAAGCCGGCGATCCTCGAACTCGATGGCGCCCAGCGCCAGAGCGCGGCGCGGGCCATCCAGCGCTTCCTCGAGGAGCGCTTCGAGCTGGACCTGGGCGGCTTCGAGGCCGAGGAAGTGCTGGACTTCTTCATGCGCGAGTTCGGCCCGCTGTTCTACAACAAGGCGATTCTCGATGTGCAGGCGCACCTGAAAGACAGGTTCGAAAGCATCGAAAGCGACTTGTGGGCGCTCGAGAAGAGCTGACCCGACCCCATTCACGACTTGGATTCGAGCAGGTTCAACCGATGCTGATCATCCCCGCAATCGATCTGAAGGACGGCGCCTGCGTGCGCCTGCGCCAGGGCCTGATGGAAGACGCCACGGTCTTCTCCGACGACCCGGTGGCCATGGCCGCCAAATGGGTGGACGGTGGCTGCCGCCGCCTGCACCTGGTGGACCTCAACGGCGCCTTCGAAGGCAAGCCGGTGAACGGCGAGGTGGTCACCGCCATCGCCAAGCGCTACCCGAACCTGCCGATCCAGATCGGCGGCGGCATCCGTTCGCTGGAGACCATCGAGCACTACGTGCGCGCCGGCGTCAGCTACGTGATCATCGGCACCAAGGCGGTGAAGCAGCCGGAATTCGTCGGCGAAGCCTGCCGCGCCTTCCCCGGCAAGGTGATCGTCGGCCTGGACGCGAAGGACGGCTTCGTCGCCACCGACGGCTGGGCCGAGGTCAGCGAGGTGCAGGTGATCGACCTGGCCAAGCGCTTCGAGGCCGACGGCGTCTCCGCCATCGTCTACACCGACATCTCCAAGGACGGCATGATGCAGGGCTGCAACGTCGAAGCCACCGCCGCCCTGGCCAACGCCACGCGCATCCCGGTGATCGCCTCCGGCGGCATCCACAACCTGGGCGACATCCAGAAACTGCTGGACGCGCGCACCCCGGGCATCATCGGCGCCATCACCGGCCGGGCGATCTACGAGGGTACCCTCGATGTCGCCGAGGCCCAGGCGCTTTGCGATCGGCAGGCAAAAGACGAATAGACGAATAAAAGCGCTGGAGGCTGAAGGCTGGACGTGACCGAGTCGCTTTTTCGTTCAGCCTCCAGCCTTCAGCCTCCCGCGAATTTCAAGATTGGGAGACACCAGAATGGCCCTCGCTAAGCGCATCATCCCCTGCCTCGACGTGGACAACGGCCGCGTGGTCAAGGGCGTCAAGTTCGAGAACATCCGCGACGCCGGCGACCCGGTGGAGATCGCCCGCCGCTACGACGAGCAGGGCGCCGACGAGATCACCTTCCTCGACATCACCGCCAGCGTCGACGGCCGCGACACCACGCTGCACACCGTCGAGCGCATGGCCAGCCAGGTGTTCATCCCGCTGACCGTCGGCGGCGGCGTGCGCACCGTGCAGGACATCCGCAACCTGCTCAACGCCGGCGCGGACAAGGTCTCGATCAACACCGCCGCGGTGTTCACTCCGGAGTTCGTCGGCGAAGCCGCCGCGCGCTTCGGCTCGCAGTGCATCGTGGTCGCCATCGACGCCAAGAAGGTCTCGGCGCCGGGCGAAACCCCGCGCTGGGAAATCTTCACCCACGGCGGGCGCAAGCCCACCGGGCTGGACGCGGTGGAGTGGGCGAAGAAGATGGAAGGCCTGGGCGCCGGCGAAATCCTCCTGACCAGCATGGATCAGGACGGCGTGAAGAGCGGCTACGACCTGGGCGTGACCCGCGCCATCAGCGAGGCGGTGAACGTGCCGGTGATCGCTTCCGGCGGCGTCGGCAACCTGGAGCACCTGGCAGCCGGCATCCTCGAAGGCAAGGCCGACGCGGTGTTGGCGGCGAGCATCTTCCACTTCGGCGAGTACAGCGTGCCGGAGGCCAAGGCCTACCTGGCCAGCCGCGGCATCGTGGTGCGCTGAAGGGCGCGCCGCACTGCCGGGGTGCAGCTTGCGACAGGGCCCGGCCCGCTCATGGCGGCCGGGCCTTGTGCTTTCTGGCGATGTTTCCTACAGGGCGTGACGCGGTCTGAAAGATGCAAGGCCGAATGATGGCAAACTTGCGGTAAGCTCTGCGCCTTCGCTTACAACCAGGAATGTTCTGCGATGCTGAAACGCCTCCTGCTGGCCAGCTCTCTGCTGTTGGCTGGCACAGTGCATGCGGAAATCTCTCCGGACTACAGCATGGTCCTGCTGACGGAGAACTTCCCGCCCTACAACATGGCCATCAACGGCAAGAACTTCGCCCAGGAAGACAACATCGACGGCATCGCCGTGGACATCGTCCGCGAGATGTACAAGCGCGCCGGCATCAAGTACAGCATGACCCTGCGCTTCCCCTGGGAACGCATCTACAAGCTGGCGCTGGAGAAGCCGGACTACGGCGTCTTCGTCACCGCGCGGCTGCCGGAGCGGGAAAACGCCTTCAAGTGGGTCGGCCCCATCGGCCCGGACGACTGGGTGCTGCTGGCCCGCGGCGACAGCCCCATCGCCCTGAAGAGCCTGGACGAGGCGAAGAAGTACCGGGTGGGCGCCTACAAGGGCGACGCCATGGCCGAGTACCTCGCCGAGCACGGCTTCGAACCGGTGCTGGCGCTGCGCGACCAGGAGAACGCCGGCAAGCTGCAAAAGGGCGAGATCGACCTCTGGGCCAGCGGCGACCCGGCCGGGCGCTACCTGGCCAAGCAGGTCGGCGTCAGCGGCCTGAAGACGGTGCTGCGCTTCAACAGCGACCAGCTGTACCTGGCGCTGAACAAGGAAACCCCCGACGAAGTGGTGCAGAAGCTGCAGGCCGCGCTGGACAAGATGCGCGCCGAAGGCTTCGTCGACGATGTACTGAACAGCTACCTGTGATCCGTCGGCGCCGCTCGAGGGGAGCGGCGCCGCGCTGTGTTGCCGGCCACGGCCGGAGCTGTGCCAGGGATGGTGTACAGGACGGGAATCGCGTCCACTATGCAGGGATGCCGCTAGCCATAACGATAACCAAGCGAGCGGTATGACCATGCTGAAACTCAAGACCTGCGGGCTGTTCATCGGCCTGCTGCTGGGGGCCGCCACGGCCCGCGCCGACCTGCCCGCCGACTACAAGGTGGTGCTGCTGACGGAGAACTTCCCGCCGTTCAACATGGCGGTGGACGACAAGAACTTCGCCCGCGACGAAGGCATCGACGGCATCAGCGCGGACATCGTCCGCGAGATGTTCAAGCGCGCCGGCATCGGCTACACCCTCAGCCTGCGCTTCCCCTGGGACCGGCTGTACAAGCTGACCCTGGACCGCGCCGGCTACGGCCTGTTCTCCACCACCTACACCCCCGAGCGGGTGCCGCTGTTCAAGTGGGTGGGCCCGCTGGCGAAGACCGGCTGGGTGGTGCTGGCGCCGCCGGGCAGCAAGATCACTGCGCTGAAGGACGTCAAGGAAGCCGGCAAGTACAAGCTCGGCGCCTACAAGAACGACGCTGTCAGCCAGGCGCTGGAGAGCCAGGGCATCCCGGTGATCAACGCCCTGCGCGACCAGGAGAACGTGAAGAAGCTGATGACCGGGCAGATCGACCTCTGGGCCACCACCGACCCGGTGGGCCGCTACCTGGCCAAGCAGGAGGGCGTCAGCGGTCTGCAGACGGTGCTGCGCTTCAACGAGGCGCAGCTGTACCTGGCGCTGAACAAGGACACTCCGGACGAGGTGGTCGAGCGCCTGCAGAAGGCCCTGGACCAGATGCGCGCCGAGGGGTATGTGGACGAGGTTACCAACAATTACCTCTGAGGCCGGATCGCGGACGGAGTCCGCTCCTGCGCCCGCCCTACGGTTCTGAGGATGCACGATTGTAGGAGCGGGTCCTGCCCGCGATTCGCGCGCAGGGCGCGCTCCTACAGGTGGGTTCGGAACTGTTCTATTGGGTTCCCGCGTTCGCGGGAACCCAGAAAACCGCCTAGAAGCAACAGGCCGCACCGGCGTGCTCTTCGTAGGAGCGAGCCATGCTCGCCTGCAACGGCCGGTGCTCGGTCGGGCGCGGCGATGGGTATCGCTTCGCTCAACCCATCCTACGAAAAGCGCTGAGGCGCGGCCGGCGAGCGGGGTTCAGCGGTAGACGCCATCCTTGCCATGCGCCGCCATGGCGCGGTTGCCGCGCTCGGCGATCAGCAGGTCGGGCTTCACCAGTTCGATGCCCGCCGCCTTCAGCTTCGGCAGTTCGCGCAGCAGCACCCGCAGGGTGGCCGGGCGCGGGTGGCCGATCAGCAGCGCCGAGCCCTGCTTGCGCGCCAGGGCCACGCCGCTCTGCAGCTGGCGGGCGATGCTGTCTTCATCCGGTTGGTCGTCGAGGAAGACATCGCGGGACAGGCTGGCCAGGCCGCGCTTCTGCGCCTCGGCGGCGGCCACGGTGGCGGCGCTGGTGCGGCTGTCGAGGAAGAACAGGTGGCGTTCCTGCAGGGTGCCCATGAGCAGGTCCATGCCGGCGCGGTCGGCGGTCATGCGGCTGCCTTCGTGGTTGTTCACGCCTTGCACGTAGGGCACCGCGGCCAGCGCCGCATCCAGGCGCCGGGCCAGTTCCGTGTGCGGCAGGTCGGGGCGCCAGGCGTAGGGGCCGCCGGCCGGGTCCATCGGCAGGTGCAGGATCAGGGTGCGCCCGCGCTGGTGGGCTTCGCGGGCCAGTTCGGCAGCATGCGGGGTGTCCGGCATGATCGCCAGGGCCACTGCGGCCGGTAGTTCGAACACCTGGCGGTCGCGCGCCAGGTTCTGCCCGAGGTCGTCGATCACCACGCTCAGCAGTGGCTTGGTCTGTGCCTGGCCGAGCAGGGCGGCCAGGCACAGGCCGAACAGCAGCCGTGCCCGGCGCACCGGTCAGTTGCCGCGGCTGACGCTGAGCCCCTTCAGCAGGCTGAGGGCCTGGCTCAGCTGGAAGTCGCTGTCCTGCGGGGCGGCCTGGGGCGCCTTGCCCGACTGCGTCGGACGGTCCTTGCCGCCGTTGCCGTTGGCCAGGTGACCCTGCAGGTCGGCTTCCTTGAAGCCTTCGAAGTCGCTCTGCTCGCGGGTCACCTTGGCGCGTTCCACCTCGATGTCCGGGACTATGCCCTGGGCCTGGATGGAGCGGCCGTTGGGGGTGTAGTAGAGCGCGGTGGTCAGCTTCAGGGCGCGGTCGTTGTTCAGCGGCAGCACGGTCTGCACCGAGCCCTTGCCGAAGCTGTCGGTGCCCATGAGGATGGCGCGTTTCTGGTCCTGCAGGGCGCCGGAGACGATTTCCGCCGCCGAGGCGGTGCCGCCGTTGATCAGCACCACCAGTTGCACGCCCTCGCTGGGGTCGGCCGGGTCGGCGGAGAAGCGCAGTTCGGAGTTGGGGATGCGGCCCTTGGTGTAGACGATCAGGCCCTTGGTGAGGAAGGCGTCGGCCACTTCCACCGCGGACTGCAGCACGCCGCCGGGGTTGTTGCGCAGGTCCAGGACCAGGCCCTTGAGCTTGCCCTTGTTGTCCTTCTTCAGCTGCGCCAGGGCCTTGACCACCTCGTCACCGGTGTTGACCTGGAACTGGGTGATGCGCAGGTAGCCGTAGTTCGGCTCCAGCAGCTGGGTCTTGACGCTCTTGACCTTGATGATGGCGCGCTTGAGGCTGACGTCGAACGGCCGGCCGCCGCCGCGCACTATGGTCAGGGTGATGGACGAGCCGGGCTTGCCGCGCATGCTGTCCACCGCCTCGTTCATCGACTGGCCCTTGGTCGGCTTGCCGTCGATCTGCACGATCAGGTCGCCGGGCTGGATACCGGCCGCGGCCGCCGGGGTGTCGTCGATCGGCGAGACCACCTTGATGAAGCCGTCCTCGGTGCCCACCTCGATGCCCAGGCCGCCGAACTCGCCGCTGGTGCTTTCCTGCAGCTCGGCGAATTCTTCCGGGTCCAGGTAGGCGGAGTGCGGGTCGAGGTTGCTGAGCATGCCCTTGATGGCGTTCTCCAGCAGGGTCTTGTCGTCCACCGGCTCGACGTAGGCGGCCTTCACCCGGTCCAGGACCTCGGCGAAGGTCCGCAGTTCGTCCAGCGGCAGCGGCGCCTCCTTGCCGCTGGCCGCGGCTGGCGCGGCGGGCGGTGTCTCGGCGGCCTGGGCCGCCCCGATACCGAGCAGCAGGGCCAGGGTGATGAGACGGAAGCGATGCGACATGTTTGGCTCCTAAGGCGTGTCCGCCGCTTATCCTTGCGTGCGACACCAGGTAGTGGGGTCCGTCGGGCGGCCCTGATGACGAATGGCGAAATACACCGCCGGAGTCTCCTGCCCGCCGCTGGTGCCGACGGTAGCGATGGGATCCCCGGCCTTGACCGTATCCCCGGCGCCTTTCAGCAGACTCTGATTATGACCATAAAGGCTCAGGTATCCACCACCGTGGTCGAGGATAACCAGTAGCCCGGCGCCGCGCAGCCAGTCGGCGAACACCACCCTGCCGCCATGCACGGCGCGTACCGTGGCGCCTGCGCTGGCGCCGATCAGCACGCCGTCCCAGGTGGCGCGCGGGTCGTCGCCGCGCGGGCTGCCGAAGCGCGCCAGGATGCGCCCGTTGACCGGCCAGGGCAGCTTGCCGCGGGTGGCGTCGAAGGCGCCGCCAAAGCCGGCGCCGCTGGATACCAGCGGGCCGCTGTAGTCCGCGCGGGGCTTGGGTTTCACGCTGCCGCCGCTGCTGGCCGTCTCGCGTTCGCGGCGGGCGCGCTCGCGTTCGGCGGCCAGGGCGCGCTGGCGCGCTTCCTCGGCTTCGCGGGCCTGGCGGGCGAGGGTTTCCTCGATGGTCTTGAGCACCTTGTTCAGCTCGGCCTGGGCCTGCTGGCGGTCCTGCAGCTTGCGGTTGCTGTCGCTGTAGTCGCTGTTGAGCTTGGCCAGGGCTTCCTGGCGCTGCTTGCGCACTTCGGCCAGTTCCTGGCGGCGGGCCTCGAGGTCCTGCTGCTGGGCCAGTTGCTGGCTCTTCTGCGTGGTGATGTCGCGCTCGACGTTCTCCAGCTGGCGCAGTGTCTCGTTGAAGGCGTTGAGCTGTTCCAGGCGCGCGCGGTTGATGTAGTCGTAGTAGGTGAGGGTGCGGCTGAACTTCTCGGGATGTTCCTGGTTCAGCAGCAGCTTGAGGTATTCCTCGCGGCCGCTCTGGTACGCGGCGCGGGCCTGGATGCCGATCAGCCGCTGCTGTTCAAGGCGCGCGCCCTGGAGTTTTTTTTTCTCCTCGTCCAGGCGCTGGAGCTCCTTTTCGCTCTTCTCCAGCTCCTCCTGCAGCGCTTTGACCTGCTTCTCCAGGTCGCCCATCTGGGTTTCGGTGGACTTGAGCTGCTTCTGCACCCCGGATTTCTCTTCCTGGATGCCGCTGAGGGTCTTCTTCAGCTCGGCGATGTCTTTCTGCGTCCGCTCGATCTGCTTCTGGGTGTCGGCGCGTTCGTCGGCGACGACCGCCAGCGGGCTCAGCAGGCAGATCAGCAGCAGGGAGGATAGGGCGCGATGCATGGGGTGGCGGGCACCTGGAGGCGGAATCGGCCTAGTATGCATAAAAAAATCGTTACAAGCCGCAAGCGGCGAGTGAAAAGCATCACGCCGCCTGCAGCTCGCGAGGGTCACTCCAGGGTGACGATGGATTTGCCGGTCATCTCGGCCGGCACCGGCAGGCCCATCAGCGTCAGCATGGTCGGCGCCACGTCGGCCAGCACGCCGCCTTCGCGGATGCTCAGCTTGCGCTTGCCGACGTAGATGAAGGGTACCGGCTCGCAGGTGTGCGCGGTGTGCGCCTGGCCGGTGCTCTCGTCTTCCATCTGCTCGACGTTGCCGTGGTCGGCGGTGATCAGGGCCTCGCCGCCGACCTTGTCCAGCGCCGCGGCGATGCGCCCGACGCAGGTGTCCAGGCATTCCACGGCCTTGACCGCGGCCTCGAACACGCCGGTGTGGCCGACCATGTCGCCGTTGGCATAGTTGACCACGATGACGTCGTAGCGCTGGTTTTCGATGGCCTCGACGATCCTGTCGGTGACTTCCGGCGCGCTCATTTCCGGCTGCAGGTCGTAGGTGGCGACCTTGGGCGAGGGGATGAGGATGCGTTCTTCGCCCTCGAACGGCTCTTCGCGGCCGCCGGAGAAGAAGAAGGTGACGTGGGCGTACTTCTCGGTCTCGGCGATGCGCAGCTGGGTCTTGCCGTTCTTGGCCAGGTATTCGCCGAGGACGTTGTCCAGCGACTCGGGCTTGAACGCGCTGGGCGCCGGGATGTTCGCCGAGTACTGGGTGAGCATCACGTACTCGGCCAGGTGCAGCTCGCGCTGGCGCGGGAATTCCTTGAAGCCCGGCTCGACGAAGGCGCGCGACAGTTCGCGGGCGCGGTCGGCGCGGAAGTTCATGAACACCACGGCGTCGCCATCCTCCACGCGCACCTGTTCGCCGATGCGCGTGGCCTTGACGAACTCGTCGCTCTCGCCGCGCTCGTAGGCGGCGTGCAGCGCGGCCACGGCGTCGTCGGCGGTGAATTCGGCGGCGCCTTCGGTGATCAGGTTGTAGGCGGCTTCGACGCGGTCCCAGCGGTTGTCGCGGTCCATGGCGAAGTAGCGGCCGATGATGCTGGCGGTGCGGCCCTTGCCGATGCGGGCGAAGGCCTCGTCGACCAGCTTCAGCGACGGCTCGGCGCTCTTGGGCGGGGTGTCGCGGCCGTCGAGGAAGGCGTGCAGGTAGATTTTCTGCGCGCCACGCCGGGCGGCCAGTTCGGCCATGGCGACCAGGTGGTCCTGGTGGCTGTGCACGCCGCCATCGGACAGCAGGCCGAGGATGTGCACGGCCTTGCCGGCGCCCACCGCCTTGTCCACCGCGCCGGTCAGCACCGGGTTGTCGAAGAACTCGCCGTCGCGGATGGCCTTGGTCACGCGGGTGAAGTCCTGGTAGACGACGCGCCCGGCGCCGAGGTTCATGTGGCCGACCTCGGAGTTGCCCATCTGCCCGTCCGGCAGGCCCACGTCCATGCCCGAGCCGGAGATCAGGCCGTGCGGCTGGGTGGCCAGCAGGCGGTCGAGATTCGGCTTCTTCGCGGCGAAGATGGCGTTGTACTCGGGGCTGTCGCTATGGCCGAAGCCGTCCAGGATGATCAGGACCAGGGGTTTGGGCGATGCTGTCATAGGTGCGGCTCTTTCCAAAACGGGGGTCAGAAAAGGATCGGCATTTTACCGTCTGGGTGCGACGGGCGCCATGATTGGCAGGGTTCAGCCGTCAGGAGGGCGCGTGTATACTGGCCGGCATTTTTACCTGTGGATGCCTTGCGCCATGTCGTCGTTCCTTCCCCGTCTGATCGAATTCGCCACCCATCACTACCTGCTGGTCGGCGCCCTGGTGGTGCTCCTGGTCCTGCTCGCGCTGCACGAGCTGAACAAGGCCGGCCGCGCGCTGTCGACCCGCGAGCTGACCGCGCTGGTCAATGCCGAGCAGGGTGTCGTACTGGACATCCGCCCGAGCAAGGAGTTCTCCGGCGGCCACATCTCCGGCTCGCTGAACATCCCGGCGGACAAGCTGAACAGCCGCATGAGCGAGCTGGACAAGCACAAGGCCAAGACCATCATCGTGGTCGACGCCATGGGCCAGCACGCGGGTACCTGGTGCGGCGTGCTGAAGAAGGCCGGCTACAACGTGGCCAAGCTGGGCGGCGGCATCGGCAGCTGGCGCGGCGACAACCTGCCCCTGGTGAAGTGAGATGCAGGCGGTTCTGATATACACCACGGCCTGGTGCCCCTACTGTATCCGCGCCAAGGCGCTGCTGGACAAGAAGGGCGTGGCCTACGAGGAGATCGGCGTGGACGGCAAGCCCGACCTGCGCGCCGAAATGAGCCGCAAGGCCGGCCGTACCTCGGTACCGCAAATCTGGATCGGCAGCACCCACGTCGGCGGCTGCGACGATCTGTACGCGCTGGAGCGCGCGGGCAAGCTGGATGCGCTGCTGTCGGCGTGATCCCCTTATTACTGCAAACGAGCCATAAGAAGGTCCTGAAATGACTGAGCAATCTAGCAACGGCGCCAACGAGCAAGAAAACGGCCCGCAGTTCTCCCTGCAGCGCATCTACATCCGCGACCTGTCCTTCGAAGCGCCGAAGGCTCCGGAAATCTTCCGCCAGGAATGGCAGCCGGCGATCAGCATGGACCTGAACACCCGCCAGAAGCAGCTCGACGGCGACTTCTACGAAGTGGTGCTGACCGTTTCGGTGACCGTGAAGAACAAGGACGACGTGGCCTTCATCGTCGAAGTGCAGCAGGCCGGCATCTTCCTGATCAAGGGCCTGGACGCTTCCAGCATGAGCCACACCCTGGGCGCCTTCTGCCCGAACATCCTCTTCCCCTACGCCCGCGAAGCCCTGGACAGCCTGGTGGTGCGCGGCTCGTTCCCGGCGCTGATGCTCTCGCCGGTGAACTTCGACGCCCTGTACGCCCAGGAAATCGCCCGCCTGCAGGCTTCCGGCGAGATTCCTTCGGTCCAGTAAGGTCCGTCGTAGCGAAGAAAGGCGCCCGAGGGCGCCTTTTCTTTTGCCCATCCGATAGCGAAGCGCTCTTCGTAGGATGGGTTGAGCCTTGGCGAAACCCATGCGGTCATGGCGATGGGTATCGCTTCGCTCAACCCATCCTACGGGGAGATCAGGGCCGGCGCGTTCAACTTTGGTGCGCGTGCACTAGCAAGGCGCCTTCTCGGCCAGCCTGTGCGGGCATTTCGGCCATGCCTTTTGTGCCAGGGAATTCACTTGCAGATTTGCTGCAGGTCCCATGAATACTGGCCTGCACGGCTGTTCAGCATGGGGAACCCAGCCCGTCGACAAAACTGGCACAGCCCCTGCAATAGTCCCAATAACGATTTCGGGGGCCTCGGTACAGGCAGGCTGGGGAAACCCCACTTTTACACAAGGCGCGCCGCCGCGGCCCGATGCGGTGGAAGGCGTGAACGGTTCGGGGGTCCTGGTACAGGCAGGCCGGGGAAACCCCCTTTTTACACCGGAGGTTCGCGATGCGGCCTCCGCCCCTTTCGGGGCCCTCGGTTCAGGCAGGCCGGGGAGTCCCCTTCTTTCTTCCCGAGGGTGGCCGCCGGCGCCCTCAGCGCAGTTGCGGATGGACCCGCAGCACCCAGTCCCCGTCCTTCTCTTCGCTGTCCCAGCTACCGCCCAGGTGGCGGGTGGAGAGCAGGGTTATCCACAGTTCTCCCTCCCGGGTTTCCACGCGCCAGCGCAAGGGTTGGCCGTCCAGGCGCATCTGGCCCTCGGCGGCCGCGCCCGCTGCCCGCACGCGCAGCGCCAGGGCGCCCTCGATCTGCCCGGCCTCGACCCTGGCACTCTGGTCGAAGCGCAGCAGCAGGGCGCCATCCTGCGCCCGGACGGCGAGCAGATGCGGCTCGCCCGGCGTAGGGCCGGTGAGGCGGCCGAGCATCAGGCCGATCATCAGCCCGCCGATGGCCAGCGCCGAAAACACCCGCAGCCACGGCCGGGGCCGCACATCCGCCGACGCGGGAGTAGAATGCCGGCCGTCCTCAGGCCCGGAGCGCTGCATGTTCCACGTCATCCTCTTCCAACCGGAAATTCCACCCAATACCGGCAACATTATCAGGCTCTGCGCCAATTCCGGCTGCAGCCTGCACCTGATCGAGCCACTGGGCTTCGAACTGGACGACAAGCGCCTGCGCCGGGCCGGGCTGGATTATCACGAATATGCCCCGGTGCAGCGCTATGCGAGCCTGGAGGAATGCCTGGAGAAGCTCGGCCACCCACGCCTGTTCGCCTTCACCACCAAGGGCTCCCACGCCTTCCACGAAGTGGCCTACCAGCGTGGCGACGCCTTCCTGTTCGGCCCGGAAAGCCGTGGCCTGCCGGAGGAAGTGCGCAACGCGCTACCGCCGGAGCAGCGCCTGCGCCTGCCGATGCGCCCGGATAGCCGCAGCCTGAACTTGTCCAACACGGTCGCCGTGACTGTCTATGAAGCCTGGCGCCAGCTCGGCTTCGCCATGGATTGAGCAGCGATTGATCGATCCGGCGCAGGGCCCGTGGGGCCTGCGCCGCAGCCATTCATCCCAAGGTTGTCCACAGGTGGGCGCACAGCGGTTGTGGGCAACGTGGGAAATCCTGCACAGAATTCAGCCGGGGCTGTAAGGGGCGCGGGGCCTGGGCTGCGGGGGGATCGATCCCCGGGCTGTGCACAGGGTTATCCACAGGTTCTGGGGGTATTTTCGTGAAGGGTGTTCTGCCGATCGAGACGGTGCGTGTCCTGAAGAACGCCCTCTCCCTAACCCTCTCCCTGAAGGGAGAGGGGACCGTTCGGAGTGCTCGGGTGTTTCGGCGTTAGCCGGCTTGTACCGAGCACCCGGCTGACACCAAATCCCCTCTCGGCACGGACAAGCCCCCTCTCCCTTCAGGGAGAGGGTGCTCTTCAGGGCGCACACCATCCCCACCGGCAGAACTCCGTTCGCGAGCAAACTCGCTCCTACAAGGTGCAAGAACACTCCCCCACGAAAAAGGGACCCGCAGGCCCCTTCGATCGCTCCAACGGCGCTTCAGTCGTCGCCTTCGTCGTCCGGGCCGTCCACTTTCATGCCCAGTTCCTTGATCTTGCGCGTCAAGGTGTTCCTTCCCCAGCCCAGCAGCACGGCGGCGTCGCGGCGGCGGCCGGCGGTGTGCTTCAGGGCGGTCTCGATCATGATCCGCTCGAAGGCCGGCACGGCGCTGTCCAGCAGGCTCGACTGGCCGCGGCCCAGGGCCTGGTCGGCCCAGTGGCGCAGGGCCTGTTCCCAGTTGGCCGCCGGCAGGCTGTCCTGGGGCTGGGTCAGCAGCTCCGGCGGCAGGTCGTCGATGTGCACTTCGCGGCCGGAGGCCATCACGGTGATCCAGCGGCAGGTGTTCTCCAACTGGCGCACGTTGCCCGGCCAACCGAGGTTCTTCAGGTAGTCCTCGGTCTCGGGCTTGAGCAGCTTGGGCTCCACCGCCAGCTCTTGCGCGGCGCGGGCGAGGAAGTGCCGGGCCAGCGCCGGGATGTCCTCGCGGCGGTCGGCCAGGCGCGGGATGTGGATGCGGATGACGTTCAGGCGGTGGAACAGGTCCTCGCGGAACTTGCCCTCGCGCACCAGGTTTTCCAGGTTCTGGTGCGTCGCGGCGATGATGCGCACGTCGACCTTCACCGGGGTGTGGCCGCCGACGCGGTAGAACTCGCCGTCGGCCAGCACGCGCAGCAGGCGCGTCTGGGTGTCGGCCGGCATGTCGCCGATCTCGTCGAGGAACAGGGTGCCGCCGTCGGCCTGCTCGAAGCGCCCGCGGCGCTGCGCGGCGGCGCCGGTGAAGGCGCCCTTCTCGTGGCCGAACAGTTCGGACTCCATCAGGTCCTTGGGGATCGCCGCCATGTTCAGCGCGATGAACGGCTCGGCCGCGCGCGGGCTGTGGCGGTGCAGGGCGTGGGCGACCAGTTCCTTGCCGGTGCCCGACTCGCCGTTGATCAGCACGGTGATGTTGGAGTGGCTGAGGCGGCCGATGGCGCGGAACACCTCCTGCATCGCCGGCGCTTCGCCGATGATCTCCGGGGTGCGCGCCTGGTTGGCCGGCGCCTCCAGGCCCTGCTGCTCCTGGGCGTGCTGGTTGGCGCGCTTGACCAGGGACACGGCCTCGTCGACGTCGAACGGCTTGGGCAGGTATTCGAAGGCGCCGCCCTGGTAGGAGGCCACTGCGCTGTCCAGGTCCGAATGGGCGGTCATGATGATCACCGGCAGGCGCGGGTGCAGCTCGCGGATCTGCGCCAGCAGGTCGAGGCCGCTGGAGCCGGGCATGCGGATGTCCGAGATGATCACGTCCGGCTGCTGCCGGCCGAGGCGGTGGATGACGCTATCGGCGTTCTCGAAGCTGACGGTGGTCATGCCTTCCTGTTGCAGGGCTTTTTCCAGTACCCAGCGGATGGAGCGGTCGTCGTCGACGATCCAGACGGTCTCTGAACGGCTCATGGGTGGTGCACTCCTTGTTCCAGGGGCAGGAACAGACTGAATACGGTGTGGCCGGGGTGGCTCTCGCATTCGACCAGCCCCTGGTGCTGGCTGATGATGTTCTGGGTGATGGCCAGGCCCAGCCCGGTGCCGTCCGGGCGGCCGCTGACCATGGGGTAGAAGATGGTGTCCTGCAGCTCGGCCGGGATGCCCGGGCCGTTGTCGATGATCTCCACCTTGCACACCAGGCGGTGGCGCGTGTGGCCGATGGTGAACTGGCGCAGGGTGCGGGTGCGCAGGGTGATGCGGCCCAGGCGCAGTTCGTTGTGCGCGGCGATGGCCTGCATGGCGTTGCGCACGATGTTGAGCACCGCCTGGATCATCTGCTCGCGGTCGAGCAGCAGGTCGGGAATGCTCGGGTCGTAGTCGCGGATCAGCGGGATGCTGCCCTGGGTCTCGGCGCCCACCAGGCTGCAGACGTGCTCCAGCACTTCGTGGATGTTGGTCACCCGCAATTGCGGCAGCTTGTTCGAGCCGAGCATGCGGTCCACCAGGTTCCGCAGGCGGTCGGCCTCTTCGATGATGACGTTGGTGTAGTCCTTGAGCGACTCGTCCGGCAACTCGCGGGACAGCAGCTGGGCCGCGCCGCGGATGCCGCCCAGGGGGTTCTTGATCTCGTGGGCCAGGCCGCGCACCAGCAGCTTGGTGGTTTCCTGCTTGGACAGCTGGGCCTCTTCCTTGGTGATGCGCATCAGCCGGTCGCGCGGGTGCACTTCCAGCAGCAGCAGGGTCTCGCGGCGGTTGAGGATGGGCGTCACCGCGTAGTCGACGGTGATGCTCTGGCCGGTGAGCGAGGTCAGCGTGGCTTCGCGCTTGGTGAAGGGGTGCGCTTCCTCCACCGCCTGGCGCAGCGACTGCAGGGCCTCCTGGGATTCGGTGAACAGCTCGCTGATGAACTGCCCGTGGCTACGTTGGCCGCTGACCGCCAGGAGCATCTCGGCGGCCGGGTTCATGTACTCCAGGCGCAGTTCGGCGTTGAGCAGGATCACCGCCGTGGTGAGGTTGTCGAGCAACAGTCTGAGCTGGGTTTCTGTAGGCATGGCGGACAGGCGTTCCAAGGTTGGGCAGGAAAATGCAAAAAGCAAACCAAGCCCCGAAAAGACGCGCCAGGCCGCGATCTGCGCCGACTCGTGGCATTTCCTCAAGGAAAACGGGCCGTCAGCGTGACCCGAAATGGGGAGAGTATAGAAAGTGGTGCAGGCAAGCGCACCAAAGTGGTGCGCATCTTCGGGGAAGGCTTCTTAAGAGGGCGTGCGAAAATTCGCTGGGTTCAGGGGCGCGATGCCAGGGCGGGCCGCTCGCCGGCGTCGCTTTCGGCGACCGATACGCGCTTCATGTGGAACGGCTGGTTGGGCGTCTGTTCCAGGGTCTGGCCGCGCTGGTCGAGGATCTCCACCGACAGCTGGTGGGTGCCGCGATCGAGGTTGTGCAGGGGGAACACCGGGCTGCGGCTGGGCTCGCCCACCGGAACGCCGTCGAGGAACAGCCGGAAGCTGTGCCCGGGCAGTAGGTTGGGGTCGCTGGAGACGGTGACGATCAGCTCGCCGTTGTTGGCGCGGACGGTGGCGTCGGGCTCGGGCACCAGGATGCGCAGCACCTGGTATTGCGGCGGTTGCGGCGGCAGGGCCGAGGCGGCGGGCGCGTACAGCGGCGGGGGCATGTTCGGCATGCCGTTGGGCGGCGCCAGGTTCAGGCGCTGGGCGTTGCTGCGCTTGGGCTGGTCGGTGAAGACGCGGTTGCCGTCCTTGTCGATGTAGGTATAGACCTCGGCGCTGGCCTGGAACGCCGCCAGCAGGAGCAGGCCGAGCAGCAGCGGGCGTTTCATCAGTTGCCGCTCCTCGGCATGGGCCTGACGCGCGCGGGGCTGTTGGTGCTGATGCGCTGCAGGGTGAAGTTCACCGGCGCGCTGGACTGCAGCACACGGTCGCCCTGCACCACGTCCACCGAGAGGCTGTGGTCGCCGCGTTCGAGGTTGTTCAGGCTGAAGCGCGTGGAGCTGCTGGGCGCGCCGTAGGGCTGGCCGTCCAGGCGCAGTTGCAGGCGGTCGCCCATGGCCAGTTGCGGCTGGATGGCCACCTCGACGTCGAAGTTGCCGTTGTTGGCGCGCAGGGCCTCCTCGTCGGGCAGCCCGGTGATGGCCAGGATGGCGTAGCGGGCCTGGCGCTGCTCGCCATCGCCGCTGCCCATGGGCGCGCCGGGCTGCTGGGCGCCCACGGTGTTGGTCGGCGGCAGTTCCACCGGCTTGGCGTCCACGCCGCTGGGCGGCTGGTTGGTGAATACCGTCTTGCCGTTGGCGTCGGTGTACTTGTAGATCTGCGCGCTGGCCGGCACGGCCAGGGCGAGCAGCAGGCAGAGGACTGGCACGCGCATGCGTGATCTCCCGGAAGACAATGGGCTAAGCCTTGCATCGGCGCCGACGGGTGGCAAGTGAAACGCCATCACGCCGCCGGGTTTGCGCGGGAGTTAACAGTGCGCAGCCGACGGAGTGCTGCTGCTTTTGTCGAACTTATTTGATATCTAGCGTGGTTTCGTTGTTGATCTCTGCGTTTTCTGACAAATGTCAAGGGTACTTCCCGGGGCATGGCTTGAGATAGGCGCACCGAATCGTACGCGCGCCCCTTCGCCGGGGCGCCCGGAGTGAACGCCATGTCCATCCCTTCGCCACGCCGCCTGCGGGCCGGCCCCTTCAGCGGGAGGCGCCGAGCATGACCCTCCTGCTGCCGCTGTTCATCGCCCTGCTGCTGGTGGCCTTGCCGCGCCTGTTGCCGCTGCCCGTCGTCAGCACCGTCAGCGTGCCGGCCGGCGCCGCCGCGGCCACCTGGCACGCCTGCGAACTGCCCGAGCCGCCGTCGTTGCCGAAACCGCAGGCCAGCACGGCGCCGAACAACCTGCTCTACCTGCCGCTGGGCCTGCACCCGGCCGATCGCTGCCTGCACGGGCCGCTGGTGGTGGAGGGGCTGGTGCGCATCCGCCCGCCGCTGCAGTTCTGGCGCATCTGCGCGGGCGAGATCCGCTTCGGCGACTGTTCGCGCACGCCGACCGGGATCGTCGCTGCCGGCAGCGGCCGGCGCCAGGTCGAGGAGGGCGAGTACCGCGTGGCTGCCGGCGGCTGCCAGGAAGGCGACCTGCTGGTGCGCGGCGACCTGTACCTCGGCCGCTATTCCCGCGTGCTCGGCTCGGTGCGGGTCGAGGGTGGCGTGTGGATGGACGAAGGCGCGGAAGTGGCCGGCGCCATCCTGGCCCGGGGTTCGGTGCGCGTCGGCCGCCGCTCGCGCGTCGCCGGGCCGCTGAGCGCCGGGCGCAGCGTCAGCCTGGGGCGCGATTGCGTGGTCGGCGCGCAGGGCTCGCCGACCAGCATCAACGCCGAGCGGGTGCGGATCAACGAGGGCTGCAAGGTCTATGGCCAGGTGACGGCCGAGAACGGCGCCCAGGTCAACGCCCGGGCCGGCGCCGAGGCCCCGCGCGAGCCGGTCTGAACCGCGCCGGCGGCCTCAGATGCCGCCGTCGGCGGGCTCGGCGTGGTCCTGCGGGCCTTCCTCGCGCGGCTTGCGCATGCGTGAGAGCTGCACGTTCAGGCGCGGCATGGCCAGTTCCAGCCCGGCTTTGTCCAGCTTCTGGCGCAGGCGCAGGTTGAAGGCGCGCTGCACTTCCCACTGGCGGATCGGCGCGGTCTTGAAGCGGAAGCGCAGGATCGCCTGGCCGTTGTCGAAGCTCTCGACGCCCTGCATTTCCAGCGGCGACCAGATCGCCCGGTTGATGGTGCGGTCGTTGCGCAGCTCGCCGGCCACGTCTTTCACCAGCGCCAGGGCGTCGTCGATCGGCATGCTCGCCGGCACCGGCCAGCGGAACATGGCGTAGCCGAACTGCCGCGAGTAGTTCTTGATGCTCTTGATCTCGCTGAACGGGATGGTGTGCACCACGCCGTCCAGGTCGCGCAGGCGCACGGTGCGGATGGTCAGGCCCTCGACCGTGCCGAGGTGGCCGCCGACGTCGACGTAGTCGTCGATCGACAGCGAGTCCTCGATGATGATGAACAGCCCGGTGATCAGGTCGGCCACCAGCGACTGCGCGCCGAAGCCGATGGCCAGGCCGATGACGCCGGCGCCGGCCAGCAGCGGCGTGACGTTCATGCCCATGTTGGCCAGCGCGACTATCAGCGCGATCACCGCGATGGTGATGAACAGCACGTTGCGGATCAGCGGCAGCATGGTCAGCGCGCGGGTGTTGGCGCGGTTCTTCCCGCCCAGGCCGAGGCTGTGCTGCACCGCGGTGTCGGTGAGAATCCAGATCAGCCAGGCCACCAGCAGGGTGCTGCCGAAGCTGATCAGCTTGAGGCTGATCTGCGAGCCGTCGCCCTCGGCGAAGCCGATCAGCGACATGCCCCAGACGCGCAGGCCCACTTCCAGGAACACCAGCAGGGTGGCCAGGTGCAGCAGGGTGTAGCCGAAGTTCTGCAACTGCTCGATGTAGGGCGCGCTGCGCCGGCTGCTGCGTTGCGCCGAGCGCAGGTGGGCGCGGCGGATCAGGCCGTTGACGGTCATCGCCACCACCGCGATCAGCGCGCACAGCAGGGCCCGGCGCAGGGCGTAGCTGCTGTCGCCGGCGGTGACCACGGTGGCGAACAGCGAGATGCCCACCAGCAGCAGGACCGGCACGTACCACAGCGAGCCGACCAGCTCCACCAGCTCGTGCAGGCTGCGGCGCTTGAGGCGGCGCTCCAGCGGCTGGTTGCGGATCAGGTGGGCGATGGGCCGGCGGAACTGCAGGACGAACAGGGCGGTGAACAGCGCGGCGCAGATGTTCGCCAGCGAGCCCACGGTCAGCGCGGTGTTCTGCCCGAGGCTGTCGGTCACCCGCGGGTCGTGCATCACCTCGCCCAGGGCGGCCAGGCTGCCGATCAGCCACAGCGGGCGGAAGGCGCGGCGCCGCAGGATGTCCAGGGCGCGCGTGCGGTGCGGGCCGCCGAGCAGCGACAGGGAGATCACGCAGAGCGCGGAGAACAGCGTGCCGCACACCAGCACGTAGGCGATCACCATGGCCAGCAGCTTGCCCAGGGAGCTGGGCAGCACCACGGAGAGGTACACGGTGATCAGGAAGGCCACCAGCCAGGGCCCCAGCTTGCGCAGGGCGAACAGCAGCAGGTCGCGGGTCTTGGGGTGCTGCGGCAGCTCGTCGGCCAGGCCGAAGCGCTCGCGCATGCGCCGCGCCAGCCAGCGCAGGCCCAGGGCCAGGCAGGCCCAGAGGAGGAGCACCAGGGAGAAGTCGAGGATCATCCCCGGCCATTCCTGCCAGGACGGCGTGCGCTCCTGCAACTCCACGCCGGCCTGCTGGAACAGGCCGCTCCAGCGCAGTGTCGGGCTGTTGGCGCCTTCGAAGCGCTTCTCCAGGCTGCCCAGGGTGTCGCCGAGCAGGCCGAGCACGCCGCTCTGGTCCTCCGCGCCCTTCTTGGTGGCGTCGCGCAGCTGCTTGAGCTTCTTCAGCAGGTCGCTGCGCTGCTGGTCGTTCTCCAGGGTCTTGATCACCTGGTCCAGCGACTGCTGCAACTGCGCCTCGCTGACCTTGGCGTCGCTCCCGGTCACGCCGGGGATGCTGGGCAGCGCGGCGGATGCCGGCCCGGCGAGGAGCAGGCCCAGGCTGAGGCAGCACAGCAGCAGGAAGCGGCGAAGAAGATCGGTCACGAACGGGCACTCCGGAGCAGGCGAAACTCGGCACATCATACAGATGCCGGGGGCTGAGCCGAATTGGAGGGGGGATGCTCGCTTTGTAGGAGCGAGCTTGCTCGCGAATGGAGTTTCCAGGTGGCCTGGGGGGCGGTTTGACTCCGCTCCCTCTCCCCAGCCCTCTCCCTGAAGGGAGAGGGGGCTAGTCCGTGCCGAGAGGAGGAATGGTTTCAGTCGGACACCAACGGCGCTGCCGGCTGACTCAGGAATATCCAAGTACTCCAAACGGTCCCCTCTCCCTTCAGGGAGAGGGTTAGGGAGAGGGCGCTCTTGAGGATGCACACCGCCCCCAACGACAGGACACCGTTCGCGAGCAAGCTCGCTCCTACGAAAAGCAGCAACCCTGCGCACGCCCAATAAAACACACCCAATAAAAAAGGCCTCCCGAAGGAGGCCTTAATGTTGCCGCTACTTATAGGTATTCGTGGATCAGACGCTGTAGTACAGGTCGTATTCCAGCGGGTGCACGAAGGTGCGCACCTTGATTTCTTCCTCGGACTTCAGCTCGATGTAGGCATCGATGAACTCGTCGGTGAACACGCCGCCCTTGGTCAGGAACGCGCGGCCCTTGTCGAGTTCTTCCAGCGCCTCTTTCAGGCTGCCGCAAACCTGCGGGATTTCCTTCGCCTCTTCCGGCGGCAGGTCGTACAGGTTCTTGTCGGCGGCATCGCCGGGGTGGATCTTGTTCTGGATGCCGTCCAGGCCGGCCATCAGCAGCGCGGCGAAGCACAGGTAGGGGTTGGCCGCCGGGTCCGGGAAGCGCGCTTCGATGCGGCGGGCTTTCGGGCTGGTGACGTAGGGGATACGGATCGAGGCGGAACGGTTGCGGGCCGAGTAGGCCAGCATGACCGGGGCTTCGAAGCCCGGGACCAGACGCTTGTAGGAGTTGGTCGACGGGTTGGTGAAGCCGTTCAGGGCCTTGCCGTGCTTGATGATGCCGCCGATGAAGTACAGGGCGGTGTCGGACAGGCCGGCATAGCCTTCGCCAGCGAAGGTGTTCTTGCCATCCTTGGAGATGGACATGTGCACGTGCATGCCCGAGCCGTTGTCGCCGTACAGCGGCTTCGGCATGAAGGTCACGGTCTTGCCGTAGGCGTCGGCGACGTTGTGTACGCAGTACTTCAGAGTCTGGACTTCGTCAGCCTTGGCCACCAGGGTGTTGAACTTCACACCGATTTCGTTCTGGCCGGCGGTGGCGACTTCGTGGTGGTGAACTTCGACCACCAGGCCCATTTCTTCCAGGGCGTTGCACATGGCGGTACGGATTTCGTGGTCGTGGTCGACCGGCGGTACCGGGAAGTAGCCGCCCTTCACGCCCGGACGGTGGCCCTTGTTGCCCGACTCGATGTCGGCGTCGGTGTTCCAGGAAGCCTGCTCGGAGAAGATCTTGAACATCGAGCCGGAGATGTCGGACTTGAACTTCACTTCGTCGAAGATGAAGAACTCCGGCTCCGGGCCGACGAAGACGGTGTCGCCGATGCCGGTGGACTTCAGGTATTCCTCGGCACGCTTGGCGATGTTGCGCGGGTCGCGCTCGTAGCCTTGCATGGTGCTCGGCTCGATGATGTCGCACACCAGGATCAGGGTCGGCTCTTCGGTGAACGGGTCCAGCACGGCGGTGCTGTCGTCCGGCAGCAGGATCATGTCGGAGGCTTCGATGCCTTTCCAGCCGGCGATGGAGGAGCCGTCGAACATCTTGCCGGCTTCGAAGAAGTCATCGTCCAGCGCGTCGCGGGCCGGCATGGTGACGTGCTGCTGCTTGCCTTTGGTATCGGTGAAGCGCAGGTCTACCCACTTCACGTCATGGTCTTTGATCAGTTGGTGCGACTTGTACGACATGCTGTCCTCCAGGAGGGATTAGAGCTGGGAGCTTTCTGTGCCCCAGTATCGGGTGATGCCGGCCGGAATACTCCGCCAGGGCAACCTGCCTCACAAGAGAGCAAGTAGCGTGCCAGTGCCCGATTTTGGACAGGGCCCCGCGCTACAGGGCTTTGCGCACGGTAGCTGGCGCGAATGACGGAATTGTTGCACCGATTTGGTGCTACACAATGGTGCATGCGTCCATTTTGGTGCACCAAAAAGAATCTGCGCTCGACTGCTCAAGTCTTGAGCAATTTCAGGTATAATTCCGCCCCTTTTTTTCGTCCCTTCGGGCTCGTGCCTTTTCTCGCATGAAACTCATCGTCAAGGTCTTCCAGGAAATCACCATCAAGAGCCGGCCGGTGCGCAAGCGCTTCATCCGCCAGCTCGCGAAGAACATCCGCACCGTGCTGCGCGACCTGGACCCGGCGCTGCTGGTCGAGGGCGAGTGGGACAATCTTGAAGTGGAAACCCGGGTGACCGACGCCAAGGCCCTGCGCGAGATGATCGAGCGCCTGACCTGCGTGCCGGGCATCGGCCACTTCCTGGAAGTGCACGAATACCCGCTGGGCGACTTCGACGACATCCTCGAGAAGTGCAAGCAGCACTTCGGCCACCTGCTGCCGGGCAAGGTCTTCTCCATGCGCTGCAAGCGCGCCGGCAAGCACGCCTTCACCTCCATGGACGTGGAACGCTACGTCGGCGGCGGCCTGCGCCAGCACTGCGGCGCGGCCGGGGTATCTCTGAAGAACCCGGAAGTGCAGGTGCGCGTGGAAATCCGCCACGACCGTCTGTACGTCATCCATGCCCAGCACGAGGGCCTGGGCGGCTACCCGCTGGGCGCCCTGGAGCAGGTGCTGGTGCTGATGTCCGGCGGCTTCGA
This sequence comes from Pseudomonas sp. AAC, assembly GCF_000725445.1. Classification (NCBI taxonomy): domain Bacteria; kingdom Pseudomonadati; phylum Pseudomonadota; class Gammaproteobacteria; order Pseudomonadales; family Pseudomonadaceae; genus Pseudomonas; species Pseudomonas sp. AAC. The sequence goes on from NZ_KL647095.1 coordinate 273,139, forward strand.
CTCCACCGTGGCGGCCTACCAGATGATGCGCCGCGGGCTGATCAGCCACTTCGTGTTCTTCAACCTCGGCGGCCGCGCCCACGAACTGGGCGTGATGGAAGTGGCCCACTACCTGTGGGAGAAGTTCGGCCGCTCGCAGCGCGTGCTGTTCGTCAGCGTGCCCTTCGAGGAAGTGGTCGGCGAGATTCTCACCAAGGTCGACGACAGCTACATGGGCGTCACCTTGAAGCGCATGATGCTGCGCGCCGCCAGCCGCGTGGCCGAGCGCCTGGAGCTGCACGCGCTGGTCACCGGCGAGTCGATCTCCCAGGTGTCCAGCCAGACGCTGCCGAACCTCTCGGTGATCGACCGGGTGACCGACACCCTGGTGCTGCGCCCGCTGATCGTCAGCCACAAGCAGGACATCATCGACACCGCGACGAAGATCGGCACCGCCGAGTTCGCCAAGCACATGCCCGAATACTGCGGCGTGATCTCGGTGAACCCGACCACCCAGGCCAAGCCCTACCGCGTCGAGCACGAAGAGACCAAGTTCGACATGGCCGTGCTCGACCGCGCCCTGGAGCGCGCCACCCAGATGACCGTCGACCGTGTCATCGACGAGCTGGGCAAGGACCTGCCGGTGGAAATGGTCGACGAGGTGCTCCCCGGCCAGATCGTGGTCGACATCCGCCACCCCGACGCCCAGGAAGATGAACCCCTGGCGCTGGAAGGCATCGAAGTGCTGGCCATGCCGTTCTACGCGATCAACAGCAAGTTCAAGGAACTGGACCCCAACCGCCAGTACCTCCTGTATTGCGACAAGGGCGTGATGAGCCGCCTGCACGCCCACCATCTGGTCAACGAAGGGCACACCAATGTGCGGGTCTACAGGCCCGTTGGGCAGCTGCAAGCTGTAAGCGGCAAGCTGCAAGAGAAGAGCGGTCCCGCATGATCCTGTGCCGCATCAGTCGAAACGCAACCTGGCGCAGGCATCCTCCGGACGTCCGTACCTGAACGATATTTCCACCTGCTTGCCGCTTGTGGCTTGCAGCTTGAAGCTACTTTTTACCGAGACAGACACCGTGATCGAAAATCTCCGCAACATCGCCATCATCGCCCACGTCGACCATGGCAAGACCACCCTGGTGGACAAGCTGCTGAAGCTGTCCGGCACCCTCGACCGCAAAGAAGCGGAATCCGAGCGCGTGATGGACTCCAACGACCAGGAAAAGGAACGCGGCATCACCATCCTGGCGAAGAACACCGCGATCAAGTGGAACGGCTACAACATCAACATCGTCGACACCCCCGGCCACGCCGACTTCGGTGGCGAGGTGGAGCGTGTGATGAGCATGGTCGACTCCGTGCTGCTGGTGGTCGACGCCCAGGACGGCCCCATGCCGCAGACCCGCTTCGTGACCCAGAAGGCCTTCAAGGCCGGCCTGCGCCCGATCGTCGTGGTCAACAAGATCGACCGCCCCGGCGCGCGTCCGGACTGGGTCATCGACCAGATCTTCGACCTGTTCGACAACCTCGGCGCCACCGATGAGCAGCTCGACTTCCCGATCGTCTACGCCAGCGCCCTGAACGGCATCGCCGGCATGGACCACGAGAAGATGGACGACAACATGGACGCCCTGTTCCAGGCGATCATCGACCACGTCCCGGCCCCGGTGGTCGACGTCGACGGCCCGTTCCAGATGCAGATCTCGCAGCTGGACTACAACAGCTTCCTCGGCGTGATCGGCATCGGCCGCATCACCCGCGGCAAGGTCAAGTCCAACACCCCGGTGGTGGCGGTCAGCGACGACGGCAGCAAGCGCAACGGCCGCATCCTGAAGATCATGGGCCACTCCGGCCTGCAGCGCGTCGAAGTGCCGGAAGCCGAAGCCGGCGACATCGTCTGCGTCTCGGGCATGGAAGAGCTGTTCATCTCCGACACCCTGTGCGACCCGCAGAACGTCGAGGCCCTGCCGCCGCTGACCGTCGACCAGCCGACCGTGAGCATGACTTTCCAGGTCAACGACTCGCCGTTCGCCGGCAAGGAAGGCAAGTTCGTCACCAGCCGCAACATCAAGGAGCGCCTGGAGAAGGAACTGCTGCACAACGTGGCCCTGCGCGTCGAGCAAGGCGACAGCCCGGAGAAATTCAAGGTCTCCGGCCGTGGCGAGCTGCACCTGTCCGTGCTGATCGAAACCATGCGCCGCGAAGGCTTCGAGATGGCCGTGGGCCGTCCGGAAGTGGTGATCATCGAGAACGAGGCCGGCGAGAAGCAGGAGCCCTACGAGAACGTCACCATCGACATCGAAGAGCAGCACCAGGGCTCGGTGATGGAACAGATGGGCCTGCGCAAGGGCGATCTGAGCAACATGATCCCCGACGGCAAGGGCCGCGTGCGCCTGGAATACACCATCCCGGCGCGCGGCCTGATCGGCTTCCGCAACAACTTCCTGACCCTGACCTCGGGCACCGGCATCCTGACCTCGACCTTCAGCCACTACGGCCCGATCAAGGCCGGCGAAGTCAGCAACCGCCAGAACGGCGTACTGGTCTCCATGGCCACCGGCACCGCGCTGACCTACTCGCTGGAAACCCTGCAGAGCCGCGGCAAGCTGTTCCTCGGCCCGGGCGACGAGATCTACGAAGGCCAGCTGGCCGGCATCAACAGCCGCGACAACGACCTGGTGATCAACCCCACCAAGGGCAAGAAGCTCGACAACATGCGCGCGTCCGGCAAGGACGAAGTCATCGCCCTGGTTCCGCCGATCCGCTTCACCCTGGAGCAGGCGCTGGAATTCATCGCCGACGACGAACTGGTGGAAGTGACGCCGAAGTCCATCCGCCTGCGCAAGAAACTGCTGAACGAGAACGACCGCAAGCGCTACGAACGCGCCAAGGTCTGATCCCGACCGCAGCATGAAGAAGGCCCCGCCGGAGCGATCCGGCGGGGCCTTTTTTCATTTTTCCGTGGCGCCTGCCCGGCTTGCGATGCGCATCCTGAAATGCTCGTCCGGCTCGCTCACGCAGCGCCGGCAAGCCTTGCACTGAAACATCCGCTTGCCCTGGTGCCTGCCGTCGACGAAGCCCAAGCGGAAAAAGTGCTCGCGGTTGCCACAGCGTGGGCATTCCAGGGCAGGCAGTTCGGGCCGCATGCCCAGCTTGACCTTCGCCTCCCACTCGCCGCTGGGGTCGAGCCTCAGCAGCCACTGGCGGAACACCCTGACCCAGCGGGACAGCATCCTGTGCGACACCCCCAGCCGTTCGCTGGCATTGGCGATCGAGCGTTGTTGCGACAGCAGGGGCAGGAACGCCTCCAGCTTGTCGCAGCGCAGGAAGCTCTGCAGCGCCGTACCGGTACGCCGGTTGAAGCCCTTGCCGCAGTGCCGGCAATTGAAATAGGGAATGCCGTTCGGCGGCCTGCCCCGGTAGCGCAACACCACCTGGTGGCTGCCGCAGTGATGGCAGGGCGGCGGTGTTGGGTCCTTGGACAGGACTTCGTCGATGTGCCGTTGCAGGAAGGCGGTCAGTGCGGGGTCTTCGTACCGGGGGATGTCCTGGCCACGGTCGAGGATGGGCAGGGCGTGGTCGAGTTGGCGGCGGGGCATGGGGCGGGCTTTGCGTGACATCGGAGCGCTATTTGAGCTGCGGCGCCGGCGCCTTGTGAATGTGCTCCGTGGGTGACTGGGCATAGTTCGGAAAAGGCCTACGTAAGGAGGCTGGAACTCCTCAAGGCCCCATGCCGAGTAGGGGAATAGAGTCCGCCGGGTCAACGATTACCCCGCGCGAGCCCCCCGATATGGACATCCGTCGCCCCTTCTATCAGGCCATCGCCAGCGCCCTGGCCGGCCTGCTGATCCTCAACCCGATAGTCACGACCGCCGCCCAGTTAGCGGTGGACGCGGCCGCCGGTGGCAACACCAGCCTGGGTGCGGCGGGCAACGGCGTGCCCATCGTCAACATCGCCACGCCCAACGGCGCGGGCCTGTCGCACAATAAATTCAGCGACTACGGCGTTGGCCAGCAGGGCCTGATCCTCAACAACGCCACCGGCAAGACCGCCAGCACCCAGCTGGGCGGAATCATCATCGGCAACCCCAACCTCAAGGGCCAGGCGGCGCAGAAGATCCTCAACGAAGTCACCGGGGCCAGTCCCTCGCAACTCAAGGGCTACACCGAAGTGGCCGGGCAGGGCGCCCACGTCATAGTCGCCAACCCCCACGGCATCACCTGCAACGGCTGCGGCTTCATCAACACCCCGCGCGCCACCCTCACCACCGGCAAGCCGATCCTGGCCGGCGAGCGCCTGCAGGGCTACGACGTGGATGGCGGCGAGATCGCCATCGAAGGCGCCGGGCTCAATGCCAGCAACCTCGACCAGTTCGAGCTGATCACCCGCAGCGCCAAGCTCAACGCCGACCTGTACGCCAAGCAGCTCACCGTGGTGGCCGGGCGCAACACGGTGGACGCGCAGACTCTGGCCGCCACTGCCAAGCCCGACGACGGCAGCGCCAAGCCGCAACTGGCCATCGACAGTTCCGCCCTGGGCGGCATGTACGCCAACACCATCCGCCTGGTCGGCACCGAACAGGGCGTGGGGGTGAAACTGGCCGGCAACATGGCGGCCAGCGCGGGCGACATCCGCATCGATGCCAACGGCAAGCTGGAACTGGCCCAGGCGGCGGCCAGCGGGGACCTGGTGCTGAAGGGCCAGGACGTGGCGCTGAACGGCCCGGCCTATGCCGGGGGCAGTGCCAGCGTGCAGGCCAGCGGTGCGCTGAGCAATGCGCAGAGCCTGGCGGCGGGTTCGACCCTCGAACTGAAGGCCAGCCAGCTCAGCAACAGCGGCGTGATCGAGGCCGGCGTCAATGCCGACAACAGTCGCAATGCCCGCGGCGACGTGGCCATCGACGCGCAGAACCTGCGCAACAGCGGCAGCCTGATCGCCACGCGCCAGCTGCAGGCCCGCGCCGCCGTGCTCGACAATCGCAACGGCCAGATCGGCGGCCAGCACATCCATATCAGCGGCGGCGCCCTGGACAACCGCCTCGGCCTGTTTGCCGCCGAACAGAGCCTGCGCCTGGACCTGGCCAGCCTGGACAACAGCGGCCAGGGCACCCTCACCAGCCGCGGCACCCTGCACGCCAACCTCGCCGGCAAGCTGGACAACAGCGCCGACGGCCTCATCCACAGCGCCGGCAACCTCACGCTGGCAGCGCAGCACATCGACGCCAGCCGGGGCGAAATCTCCACCCAGGCCGATGCCGACATCCGCACCCGGCAACTGAGCCTGCGCGGCGGGCGCCTGCTGGGCAACGGCGCGCTCGGCCTCGACCTGCAGGGCGGCGACCTGGACAACAGCCAGGGCGGGCTGCTCAGCGCCGGCACCCTGAGTTTCAAGCAACTGGGCGCGGTGGATAACCGTGGCGGCGAAATCTCCAGCCAGCAGAGCTTCGCCCTCGGCGCCCGGCTGCTGGACAACCGCGACAGCGGCCGCATCATCAGCGCCGGACGGCTCGACCTGCAGGCCGACCGGCTGCTCAACGCCGGCCTGGGCCTGCTGTCCGGCTGGCAGGGGCTGAGCGTCGGCGGCGGCAGCCTGGACAACAGCCAGGGCGGCACCCTCTCCAGCAAGGCCGGCGCGCTCGCCGTCAGCCTCGCCGGCGCACTGAACAACGCCAGCCAGGGCGCCCTGGTCAGCCAGGGGGACCAGCGGATCAGCGCGGCCAGCCTGGACAACCGCGGCGGCATCGTCTCCGCCGAGGGCAACGTCGAACTCGCCATCGCCGACACCCTCGACAACCGCGACGCCGGCCTGATCGACGCCCAGCGCCGGCTCGACTTCAGCCACGCCGCCACCCGGTTGCTCAACCAGGGTGGGCAGATCAGCGCCGGCAGCCTGCTGCTCAAGGGCCGCAGCCTGGACAACAGCGGTGGCCAACTGCTCAGCCAGGGGGCCCTGGAGGCGACGCTGAGCGGCGCGCTCATCAACGCCAACAACGCCCGCCTGAGCAGCGGCGCCGGCCTGCTGCTCAAGGCCGCCAGCCTGGACAACCGTGGCGGCCAGCTGTCCAGCCAGTCCACCCTCGAGCTGATCCTCGGCCAGGGCGGCCTGGACAATCGCGACCGCGGCACCCTGGCCAGCCAGGGCGCATTGCGCATCGAGGCGCTCGACGGCCGCCTGCTCAACGGCAACGACGGCCTCGTCCACAGCGGCGACAGCCTCAGCCTGCGCGCCGCCGGCCTCGACAACCAGCAGGGGCAGGTTTCCAGCCAGGGCGACGCCAGCCTCGCCCTGAGCGGTGCGCTGAACAATGCCCGGGGCCGCATCCAGAGCGATGGCGGCAAGCTCGACCTGGGCGCCGCGAGCACCGACAACAGCGGCGGCATCCTCAATGTCGCCCAGGGCCTGCTCAGGATCGTCACCGGCTACTTCGGCAACGACGCCGGCGTGGCCCAGGGCGTGGACCTGGACGTCAAGGCCAGCGGCGGTATCGGTAATGGACAAGGGCATCTCGCCGCCACCGCCGGCCAGGCCAAGATCGACACCGGCGGCGCAGCCCTGGACAACCGCGACGGTGGTCTCTACGCCGGCAACCAGCTGACCCTCGCCGCCGGCGACTTCCTCAACGGCAACGGCAAGGTCGGCGCGAAAGGCATCGACTTCAGCCTGCTGGGCGCCCTGAACAACGACGGCGGCCTGATCGAAGCCGGCGACTGGCTGAGCCTCGACGCCGCCAGCCTGAGCAACGCCCAGGGCCGCCTGCGCGCCCTGGGCCAGAGCGGCAGCACGCGGATCGTCACCCGTGGCCTGCTGGACAATCGCCAGGGCACCCTGGAAACCGCCGCCGACACCCTGCAACTGAGCGGCGGCGCCCTGCACAACGCCGGCGGCACCGTGTTGCACGCCGGCAACGGCCAGTTCCTCGTCGACCTGGGGCAACTCGGCCGGGCCGGCGGCCACTTCATCACCCAGGCCGCGCTGGACATCGACGCGCCGGACTGGACCCTGAACAGCAGCTTGCAGGCCCGCCAGCTCAGCCTCAACGTCGACCGCCTGCAGCTCGGCAGCGACGGCCAGCTGCTGGCCGTGCAGGGCCTTGACGGCAGCGGCGGCCACTGGCGCAACGACGGGCTGATCGCCAGCGACGCCGGCCTGAACCTGAACCTGAGCGGCACCTACGCTGGCGCCGGGCGCCTCACCAGCCTGGGCGACCTGAGCCTTGGGGCGAGGCAGGTCGAACTCGGCGCCGCCGCCAGCATCGCCGGCGGCAGCGCGGCCAGCGTCACCGCCAACGGCCTGAGCAACCACGGCCGCATCAGCTCCGCCGGCGACCTCGGCGTGCGCGTCGCCAGCCTCGATAACTTCGGCAGCCTCGGCAGCGCCGCCGGGCTGCGCGTGGAGGCCGGCAACCTGCTCAACCAGGGCGGGCTGCTGTTCAGCGGCGGCGACATGGCGCTGCGGGTCGGCACCCTCAGCAACCGCGCCGGCGACCTCTACAGCCTCGGCAACCTGCACATCGCCGCCAACGACCAGAACGGCTGGGCGGCCAAGGTCGAGAACGTCTCCGGCAGCATCGAGAGCGCCGGCGCCCTGACCCTGCTGGCGCAGGACTTCGACAACCGCCGTGGCGACGACTTCCGCATCGGCCAGCGCATCGTCGCCGGCAACATCCGCATGTACGCCGACGACCTGTGCGACGGCAAGGGCTGCGAATTCCGGTTCCAGTCCTGGGAGCGCTACGAGGACGTCATCACCCAGGACTCGCCCCAGGCGACGATCACCGCCGGCGGCGACTTCGTCTTCCGCGGCGGCGCCTTCGCCAACCTCTACAGCAGCATCGCCTCGGGCGGCGACATCGACATCCAGGCCGCCCGCTTCCGCAACCAGGGCGCGGCCGGCGGCGTGGAGCGGCACCTGGACGGGGCCTTCTACACCCGCACCGACGCCTACTACTGGACGTTCCGCGACAACCAGGAGCTCTACAACCGCTACAACGACCCCAACTCGCCGGACTACGACCCCGGCGCCCTGAGCCGCCAGCAGGTGCTGGAATCCGGCGGCTACCCGGAACACAACTTCCACAACCTCATGATCTCCGAGGTGCAGGTGTCCGGCGCCCCGGCGGCCAGCGCGGTGATCCAGGCCGCAGGCAACGTCAGCATCATCGCCAGCGAGCAATTCGACAACAGCGTGGTGCGCCGCGACGCCGGCGCCCAGAGCATCGACCCGCGCGACGTGAGCACGGCCACCGGCGCCGCCACCGGCCAGTTCGCCATCACCTCGCAGCTGCCGCCGGACCTGGCGCAGCAGCAGGTCAACCCACTGGAGCTTCCCGGCTTCAGCCTGCCCAGCGGCGGCAACGGCCTGTTCCGCCTCAGCGGCGAGGACGGCAGCGCCGGCGCCGGGAACGGGCCCGATCTCGCCGGCCTCGGCCAGGGGCTTTCCCGCGTCCAGGGCGTGCCGGGCAACGCCGCGCCGGGCAACAGCCACAAGTACCTGATCGAGACCAATCCCGAGCTGACCAGCCTGAAGCGCTTCCTCAGCTCCGACTACCTGCTGGGCCTGCTCGGCTACGACCCGGACCAGGCGCAGAAGCGCCTGGGCGACGGCCTCTACGAACAGCGGCTGATCCAGCAGGCGCTGGTGGCGCGCACCGGCCAGCGCTTCATCGACGGCATGGCCAGCGACGAGGCGCTGTTCAAGTACCTGATGGACAACGCCATCGCCTACAAGGACCGCCTCAACCTGACGGTGGGTGTGGGTCTAACCGCCGAACAGGTGGCGGCGCTGACCCACGACATCGTCTGGCTGGAAGAGGCCGTGGTGAACGGCGAAAAGGTACTGGTGCCGGTGCTCTACCTGGCCCAGGCCGACAACCGCCTGGCGCCCAACGGCGCGCTGATCCAGGGCCAGAACCTGAGCCTGATCAGCGGCGGCGCCCTGAACAACGCCGGCACCCTGCGCGCCAGCGGCGACCTTAGCGCCAGCGCGGCGAACATCGGCAACAGCGGCCTGATCGAAGCGGGCAAGCGCCTCGACCTGCTGGCCACCGAGAGCATCCGCAACACCGCCGGCGGCATCCTCAAGGGGCGCGACGTCAGCCTCACCGCGCTGACCGGCGACGTGATCAACGAACGCAGCATCACCACCCTCGACCTGAGCGCCGGCAACGACCGCATCCACAAGGAAATCGCCAACGCCGCCGCCCGTATCGAAGCCAGCGGCAACCTGGCGATCAACGCCGGGCGCGATCTGCTCAGCGTCGGCAGCGCGATCCAGGCCGGTGGCGACGCCCACCTGCAGGCCGGGCGCGACCTGCGCCTGGAGGCTGCCGGGGAAACCGACAGCGCCGATTTCCAGAGCCGGCGCATGCAGGGCAGCCTCGCCAGCACCACCCAGCACGCCAGCGAAATCAGCGTCGGCGGCAACCTCGATGCCAGCGCCGGCCGCGACCTCACGGTCATCGCCAGCCACATCGACGCCAAGGGCGACATCGCCCTGGGCGCCGGCCGCGACGTCACCCTCGCCTCGGCGGCGAACGAAGAGCACAGCCAGACGAAGTACAAGGGCGGCGGCAAGAAGGTCGAGCAGCAGGACGACCAGGTGCGGCAGCAGGGCGCCAGCCTGAGCGCGGGCGGCGACGTGGTCGTCAGCGCGGGGCAGAACCTCACCCTGGTGGCCAGCCAGATCAGCGCGGGCAACGAAGCCTACCTGGTGGCCGGCGACAAACTGGAACTGCTGGCGGGCTACGACAGCGACTACGCCCTGTACAGCGAGGAGAAAAAGGGCGGCTTCGGCAGCAAGAAGACCCAGCGCGACGAAGTCACCGACGTGAAGGCGGTGGGCAGCCAGATCAGCGCCGGCGGCGACATCACCCTGCTCAGCGGCGGCGACCAGAAATACCAGGGCGCGAAGCTCGAAAGCGGCAACGACATCGCCATCGTCAGCGGCGGCAGCGTGACCTTCGAAGCGGTCAAGGACCTGCACCAGGAAAGCCACGAAAAGAGCAAGGGCAACCTCGCCTGGCAGTCCGCCAAGGGCAAGGGCCAGACCGACGAAACCCTGCGCCAGAGCCAGCTGATCGCCCAGGGCGAACTGGCGATCAAGGCCGTGGAAGGCCTGAAGATCGATATCAAGCACATCGACCAGCAGAGCGTCGGGCAGACCATCGACGCCATGGTGCAGGCCGATCCGAATCTGGCTTGGTTGAAGGAGGCCGAACAGCGCGGGGACGTGGACTGGAACCGCGTCAAGGAGGTGCACGACTCCTTCAGCTACAGCAGCTCGGGGCTGGGCGTGGGGGCGCAGCTGGCCATCGCCATCATGGTTACCTACCTGACCTGGGGCACTGGGAATTCGGCGCTGGGCGTTGCCGCCAAAAGTGCTGCAGGTGTGGCCGCGAACTCGGTAGCGGCTGCTGTGGCCAGCAACGCCGCAATCAGCACCATCAACAACAAAGGTAATCTGGGCGCGGTTGCCAGGGATGTCACTTCAAGCGACAGCCTGAAGGGCTATGCCATTGCCGGGGTCAGCGGTGGCATCGCAAACGCCAATGTCGGACTGCAACTGGCAGTCAACTCCGCCATGAAGACCGTCCTGCAAGGCGGTAGCTTCAAGGACAATCTGGCACAGGCCGCTGTCAGCCTCGCAGCCAACGCGCTGTCTGGATACATCTACCAGAACGTGGGAGCAGAACTGGTCGGGACGGGACTCCCGACCAAAGTTGCCGTGCACGCCATCGTAGGGGGGCTGATTGCAGAAGCTGCCGGTGGCAGCTTCGAAACCGGGGCTCTGGCTGCGGGGGCGAACAAGGCTCTGATCGAGTTGGTAGGGAGCGAGATTTTCCCCGGCGAAGCCCATGATCGCGTACTCGCCATGACATCCCAGTTGGTCGGGATGACCGTTGCGGCCATGGCCGGTGGCAGTGAGAAAGAACAGGAAAAGGCCGGCTGGGTAGCTCAGCAAGGCACTGTCTACAACTACCTGCGTTATCACGAAGTCGAGCAGATGTTGGCGGAAAGGGCAGCATGTGCTGACGCCGAATGTCGTCTTGGTGTGCAGAAGCGTTACGCCGAGCTTGACCAGCAACGCAACGAAGAACTGGACAGCCTGTGTAGCCGGGACGTCAAGGCTTGCACGTTGCTATCTGCTCAGTTGATCCAAGATGCTCCTAAGCTGCAGGAACTGTCTCAGCAGCTGAGAGATCAAGGTGAGAGCGGCGCCGCATTGACTGTGGGATGGACAATTCCCCAAAGCAATCAGGCGGCGCAGGGGCTCATTGCCAAGGCGGTAAAAACTGAAGAGAGTGGCGTCAGCGCTGGTGTCATTTCTCAGATTGGTGAATTGATTGGGGCCGCAATTGGGGCTGGCTCTGTAAAAGGAGCTAATACTTCTAAAGTTCCGTTGGTCACGAAGGGCTCTGATGTAACGCCCGAAGTAATTCAGAAGGCTCTACAAGGCGATACAGCTATTAGTGCACAGAATTTCGTGTCACTGCCCGCGATTCAGCGGTATGTTGATCGTCTTCTTGCTGGTGAGGTGGCCCCAGCTATTAAAATGGATGGGAATGTAATAGTTGACGGGAATCATAGATATATTGCGGCAAAGATACTTGGGCGTGAGCCGGCGGTGACTCCTGGAGTTTTATCGTCAAGCAAAGCTAATCAAGTTAAGCCTGTTGGTGATATAAAAATTGATCTGGTAGATTGGGGAAATAAATGATTAGTGTGAGGTTCGAGACGGGTGATGTCGTTGAGTTTCCTTTTGATAGTTTTGTTGGGGCAGACTTCAGTAAAAGTGCTTTGCATCGAGCAATATTCGAGAGGTTGGATGCGACTAATGCTGATTTTTCCAAGGCAAATTTAAGGAATTCTGTTTTTGATTATTCTATTTTGAATAGAGCAAAAATGACCAGGGCGGCACTTATGAATGCAACATTTGATCATGCAAAAATGGTGGGTGTGGATATGTCAGGTGCAGTTGCAGTTGGCGCAAGCTTTACTAAGGCAAATCTTACTATGTCAAGTTTAAAGGGTGCTGATGTGGGAGGCGCTTGCTTTAAGGGAACTGATTTGTCTGGCGCCAATGTCGATGTGAAAAGAATAGGTGAGGCTGACTTTTCTGGTGCGATCTATGATGAAAGAACTATTTGGCCGATTGGTTTTGATCCACAGTCTCATGGCGCTATTAAAGTATTAGTGAAATGACGAAGAGAAAGTGAGAGGCAAGAATGGAGTCTTCACGGTCTTGAGTTCGAAAAGGGGACCGCGAGAAGGGATGTAGCTAGGGTATGAAACGTATAGTTGTGAATGGTCTTAGGCTCTCCAGTGATAGCGGTGTATGGGGAGTGGAAGGAGGGGGTGAGCTTTTTCAGCTTAAAGAGCAGGGGGGGGTTGGAGGGTTATTAGCCTTCTCGGGACCGAAAAAGATTTATTTTTCCTGCTCTAAAGCTGGCTGACTGGACAGGATTAGGGTGTGAGAAATGAATCTTTTTGAAAACAGTAAAAGAATAGGTTGAATTTTAGGGGCAGTTTTCAAATGGCTTGACTTGAATGAAAAAGATGAATGAGAGTAAGGATTGGGTTTGTCGAGGAAAGAGCATCTCCGAACTAATATCTGAATTGGAATCGTTTGAAGATAGGGAGCTTGCTGTTGAGCTGTCCTTGGATGGCGGGGCCACCTCTCGGCCTATTAGTTTGATTGGGAAGAAGAGCGGTAAGTGTATTCTGATGTATGTTGTAGAGCAATTGGATTGAGAGGTTTTTATTTTTCTTGGGAACAGTGTCGGACCGCTTTCCGATATAGGGAATTTGCTAAGAATGGCAATTGCCGGCAGCTCTGCAAAGGCTCTTTTATAAGAGGAAAATCTGCTGCTGAGTTTGAAAAAGTTTGGTTAAGCTCCCGCAGGGAGAAAAGTTGTTCAAGTTAAGATGGCTGCAGTTAGCGTGGCGGCAGCAAGTGGGATGGTGAAAGATAGTAGTTTGTCCAAGATGAATGGTCGTGACGTATACAAGGAAAAGAACGGGTATTTGTTTGCTCTTGGATACTCAACATGGAAGATTTGAAATGGTTAATCCAAAAAATGGAAGGCATCTTGGGGAGTTTGATTTTGACTTCAATAAAACAAAACCCGCCGATAAAAATGGCAGCCATGATTTGAAGATGCGGTGATATGAAAGAGCCTGTTAAGCTTATTGACTCGAAGGATGCTGCTATCTGGCGTGGGAATGTTTTTCGGGTTAAGGGAAAGTATCCATATGAAGAGTGTGTTGATTTCATGGTCTTTGAGACTCTCTCTGAGGAGAGTCCTTATGGACTAATGGTGACGTCTGGGTACAAGGCTGGATTGATACTAGTCTATTTGCCTGGCGAAAGTTCTCATCCCGCAGGTGGATTAGATAAGGGTTGGGTAGTGGAAAACTGGAGTAAATGGATATATCCAGACTGTAGTGTGGCCGATGTATGTCTTTTGGATAGGTATGTAGTGGGTTAACTCGGCCTGTAAAGTAACTGAGAGTCTTGAGGGGAGATAAAGCAAGAGAACGAATGTTTTGGATGGGAGGATAGGGGAGTTTCTTCAAATCGAAGGCTGATGATTTTGAACTTAAGTGGAGGCTTTTTTGTACTTGAGGTGCGTCTCTATAAAAGGGAAGGAGATTCCCTGTGAGTATCGGTATTGGGGAGAGTTCGATGACACGGAATACTCCCCATTGGTTGTTGGCGAAGAGTATTTAGTCTATGGGTTTGCTTGTGTTCATAATCGTATTGATTATCTTGTATATGCTTCTGGAGCTGTTTTGTGGGCCCCAGGTTTCCTCTTCAAGGTCAAGAATAGAGAGATTCCCCCGGATTGGGTCTTGAATCTTACGGTGAACGATCCATCTTATAGCCAGCTGCTGGATGAATTTGGTATTTGGCTGATTTGTGGTTATAAAACGCTTGCCGAAGATTTTGCTCATTATGTTGGTGTGTTGGAACGTGGGAAGAGTGATTTGAAAATTTTCGCAAGAGAGAAAGAAAAGGTTGAGAATTGGTGGCGCGAAAGGAAAGAGGGTTAAGTGGCGAAGTGTCGACGAAATAAGGTATGAATTTATTTCTTATGCTCCACTGAACAGGATTAGAATAGAAAAATAAATCTTTCCCTTTTTACTTAATTAAGAATCCGATCAAGTCTTTCAGATGGCCTTCCAGACGGCATTCAGGGTAAAGTTTTTGGCCTTTTGCCATCACTGCCGAGTCGATCTTTCGACGCGCCGGCATTGGCAAGGGCAGGCACTGCCGTTGCCTCTGGAAGAAAGGGCGGCGGCTACAACCATATGGAAAGGGAGAAGTCGTTGTGAGAATGCTCAAACTGCTTGCGCTGGCCAGCATCGCGCTTATCTATGGCTGCGCCTCGGCGCCGTCGATGGAGAAAATGCAGGCGGAAGTTGCCGGGTACGAGTTGCCCAAGGCTGCCACTGCCGACCAGGGGCTGGTCTATGTGGTGCGGCCGAGTAACGCTGGTGGCCTGGTGCGCTTCAACGTGTTCCTGGATGACCGCGAAGACGCCTCGGAGATGGGCTACAACCGTGGCAATCAGTACATCTATTTCTACGTCGAGCCAGGCAAGCACACCATCAGTTCCAAGGCGGAAAACTGGGCGGACCTGTCTTTCGAGGTGCGGGCCGGCGAAGTGGTGTTCATCAAGCAGGAAGTGGAAGTCGGGATGCTGATGGCGCGCAACAACCTGGTGCTGCTTGGCGATACCGAGGGCCGTTACCTGGTCAAGGATGCCAGTTTGGGTAGCGTGGCCAAGGAACGTAAATGACCAGCAGGGAGCAGAGAGACGGATTCATCTTTCTGCTCTAGATCCGAAACTGCGTGGGTCGCGGAGCGAAGCGTCATCCGCCAACGGCGGATAACGCTTCGCGTTATGCGCCCTACGGTCGGGTGCGTTGCTCGGCGTCGGCCGCCAGGTATTCCAGCGCGCTGAAGGTGCCGTCCAGCACTTCCTCGGTGGGCGCGCCCAGGTCCGGCGCGCCGGCCAGCAGGCGCAGCAGGTTGACCAGGGCCGCCTGGCGGGATTGCGCGGCGTCGTAGAGCTCCGATGGGGCGGTGCTTGTCAGGGGATGGGGTAGCACTTGGGCTGCAAGGTTCATGGAGTGGGCCTCTTGTCGATGGGGTTTCCGCCTCCTGACGCCAATCAGGGAGGGCGGACCGTACAGGTTGGCGTACCGGGACAAGGAAACCGGCGCATCCGAAGATGCCCCGCACGGCCCGCCCATAACGCAGGTGCAGCCATGCACGACGCCGAGCGGATGCCCATGCGCCTTCTCTTGTCCATCGGGACGCCAATCCCGAGCCGCCCTGTTGAGCGGCCGAGCCACGTTAGGGCGCTACCCCAAGGCTGTCAATCGGAGGCGGCAATAAAGCGGGGGAGCCGTATCGGCAGGAGACACGCGTCTCGGACAAGGAGGCGCTTCATGACCCTTGCCGATCTGCTCGGGCTCGACGCTCGCGCCCAGCCGATACTGCCGGTGCCTGCCGTTCCTTGTGCTTTGTGGCTGGCGTCCCGGCGCTGGCGTCATATCCTGTGGAATCAGGGTGCCTGCGCCGCGCGGGGCTATATACTCGGAGCCTTGCGCGCCGCTGGATGGGTGCGTTTCCCCTTCAAGGATGTGAATGCATGCAATGGATCTTCATGCTGATCGGCCTGGTGCTGGGCACCGCCTGGGACGAGTCGATCACCGATGGCCTGGTGGGCGCCGGGCTGGGGCTGCTGTTCGGCCAGGCGCTGGCGCTGCATGGCCTGCAGCGGCAGAACGCGGCGCTGCGCCGGCAGCTGGAGCAGTTCGCCGAGCGGTTCGAGGCGGGTACCGAGGCGTTATACCAGCGCCTGCTGCGCCTGGAGCAGGGCGGGGCTGCGGCGCCTGTGCCGCCCGCCGAGCCGGCGGAGCCCGTCGTTGCGCCGGAAGCCGTCGCCGAGCCTGAGCCCGAGCTGGAATGGGAGATCGAGCTGCCCGAAGCGCCGGCTGCGAGCACAGTTGCGCCTGACTGGTCGTTGCAGCCCCAGGAGCCGCCGCCGGCACCGATCCCGCCCGTCGTCGAAGCCCCCGCGGCGCGCGAAGCCTCTGCCTGGGAAGCCGAACCGGCCGCTCCATCCGGTCCTTCCTGGTTCGACCGTGCCTTCGGCGCCGCGCGCGACTGGCTGTTCGGCGGCAATACCGTGCTGCGCGTCGGCGTGCTGCTGCTGTTCCTCGGCCTGGCCTTCCTGCTGCGCTACGCCTCTGAGCGCGTGGTCGTTCCCGTCGAGCTGCGCTACATGGGCGTGGCCGCCGCCGCCATCGCCCTGCTGGCCCTGGGCTGGTGGCTGAGGCACAAGCGCGCGACCTACGGCCTGCTGCTGCAGGGCACCGGCATCGCGGTGCTGTATCTGACGGTATTCGCCGCCATGCGCCTGCATCCACTGCTGACGCCCGGCCAGGCCCTTGGGCTGCTGGTGGCGGTGACGGTGTTCTCCGCCGTGCTGGCGGTACTGCAGGACGCCCTCGGCCTTGCCGCCGCAGCGGCCCTGGGCGGTTTCGCCGCGCCCATCCTGACTTCCACCGGCGCCGGCAACCACGTCGCCCTGTTCAGCTACTTCGCCCTGCTCAACGCCGGCATCTTCGCCATCGCCTGGTTCCGCGCCTGGCGCCTGCTCAACCTGATCGGCTTCTTCGGCACCTTCGGCATCGGTTTCGCCTGGGGACTGCGTTCCTACACGCCGGAGCTGTTCGCCAGCACCGAGCCGTTCCTGCTGCTGTTCTTCCTGATGTACGTGGCCATCGGCCTGCTCTTCGCCCGCCGCCGCCTGCGCGAGGCCGCAGGCCTGGAGGAGGGCGCCGGGCGCGACGAGACGCTGCGCTGGTCGCTGCGGCAGACCGACTACGTCGACGGCACCGTGCTGTTCGGTGCGCCGCTGATCGGCTTCGGCCTGCAATACGCGCTGATCCGCCATCTGGAGTTCGGCCCGGCGTTCAGCGCGCTGGCGCTGGGGCTGTTCTACATGGGCCTGGCGCGCCTGCTGGCCGGGCGCACCGCCGGCCGCGCCCTGCTGCTGGTGGAAGCCTGCCTGGCGCTGGGCGTGGTGTTCGGCAGCCTGGCCATCCCGCTGGGCCTGGACGCGCGCTGGACCTCGGCGGCCTGGGCCGTGGAGGGCGCCGGCATCTACTGGCTGGGCCTGTGCCAGGGGCGGCGGCTGGCGCGGATGTTCGCGCTGCTGCTGCAGGTGGGCGCGGCCATCGCCTTCCTGATGGGCTTGCAGCCGGGTGTGGATAAGCTGCTGGACGGCGCGCCGCTGGGGGCGTTGATGCTCGGCGTGGCGCTGCTGTTCAGCTACTGGCAGCTGCGCCGCCACGGCGACGCCGGCCTCTGGCCCTGGGAACCGCGCTGCCAGCCGCTGCTGGCGGCCTGCGGCCTGGCCTTCCTCTATCTGATCGCGCCGCTGTGCTTCGCCGTGCCGGGCACCGCCATGGCTTGGGCCCTGGCCGGCCTGGCCACGGTATTCGCCGGGCTGCGCCTGGGTTCGCGGACCTTCCTGTTCTGCGCCTTCGCCGTGCAGTTGCTCGGTGGCGCGCTGTTCCTCGCCGACCTGCGGGCGGCCGACGGCGGCGCCGGGGTGCTCGGCAGCGGCTGGACCGGCCTGTTCGGCGCCAGCCTGATCGGCCTGGCGCTGATCGCCGGGATGATCCTCGCCGCGCGCGACCCGCTGGTGCGCGACGACCGCCGGCTGATGCTCGGCCTTAGCGCGGTGCTGCTGGCCGGCCTGGCCTTCGTCAACCTGGCGGTGCTGTTCGTCCTGCCCTGGCGCAGCGCCGCGGCGGTATGGGCCGGCAGCGGCCTGCTGATCCTCTGGTTGAGCCTGGCCTTGCAGCAGCGCGCGAGCTTCGTGTTCGGCCTGCTGCTGCAGGTGCTGGGCGGCGCGGCGCTGCTGTTCGGCGGCTCGTCATTGTTCGCCGGGCTCTCCGGCGAGGGCCTGACGCCCCTGGCCCACAGCGGCTTCTGGTGCCCGGCGGTGCTGGCCCTGGCGGCGCTGGTCGGCGCCTGGCGCCTGCACCGGGCGGGGCAGGGCGGGCAGGCGCTGCAACTGGGGGCGCTGACCCTGGAACGGCTGTCGCAGTTGCTGCTGGCCTGGGGCGCTGGCTGGTGGGCGCTGACCGCGCTGTGCGAGATCGCCCGCTTCGTCCCGGCGCCGCGGCGCGAGCACGTCGCCCTGCTGGTGGCGGCCGTCAGCGTGGTGCTCTGGGCCTTCGTCGCCCGCCGCGAGCAGTGGCGGGCCCTGGCGCTTGCCTGCCTGGCCCTGGCGCCGGCGGGCGTATTGGCGCTGGCCAGTGCATGGCAGCCGGAGTACCAGCCGCTGGGTGAACTCGGCTGGCTGGGCTGGGGCGCGCTGTTCGTGGCGCACTTCTGGTCGCTCAAACGCCTGGAACCGGTGCTGCCGGCGCTGCCCCTGCGCGGCGCCCACGTGCTCGGCTGCTGGCTGTTGCTCGCGGTGCTGGCGCTGCAGCTGCGCTACCTGTTCCTCGCCCTGGCCG
Source organism: Pseudomonas sp. AAC (assembly GCF_000725445.1). Classification (NCBI taxonomy): domain Bacteria; kingdom Pseudomonadati; phylum Pseudomonadota; class Gammaproteobacteria; order Pseudomonadales; family Pseudomonadaceae; genus Pseudomonas; species Pseudomonas sp. AAC. The sequence continues at coordinate 291,673 of NZ_KL647095.1, forward strand.
AGCACTACAACGCCTGGCGCTGGCTGGGCTGGGCGCTGGTGCCGAGCCTCTACCTGATCCTCATGGGCGCGCGCCGCACGCTGCCCTGGCCGGTGGCGGCCTTCCCTCGCGAATACCGCGCCCTGGCCGCGGCGCCGGTGGCGCTGGCGCTGCTCGGCTGGTTCTGGCTGGTCAACCTGGTCAGCGACGGCGCGGCACAACCGTTGCCCTACCTGCCGCTGCTCAACCCGTTGGAGCTGGGCATGCTGATCGTGCTGGCGGCGGTCTTCCAGTGGAGCCGCGAGGGCCTGCCGCAACTGGGCCTTGCCGGCGAACAGGTGCGCCTGCCGGCCCAGGTGCTGCTGGGCGCCTCGCTGTTCGCCCTGCTGACCCTGGCCGTGTGCCGCACCGCGCACCACTGGGGTGGCGTGCCCTTCGCCCTGGAGCCGCTGCGCGAGTCGATGCTGGTGCAGGCCGGGTTGTCCATCGTCTGGACGCTGATCGCCCTGGGCCTGATGGTCGGCGGCCACCTGCGCGGGCGGCGCGACCTGTGGATGGTCGGCGCGGCGCTGATCGGCGTGGTGGTGGTCAAGCTGTTCTTCGTCGAGCTGGGCAACAGCGGCAGCCTGGAGCGCATCGTTTCCTTCATCGGCGTCGGCGTGCTGCTGCTGGTCGTCGGCTATTTCGCCCCGCTGCCGCCGCACCGGGTGGCCGGGCAACAGGAGCAACCCCCCGCATGAAGCTGGCTTCCCTCATCCTCTGCCTGGCCGCCGGGCTGGCCCAGGCCGCGGAAACCCCCGCCGACTACCCGCAGCAGGTGCCCCTGCGCCTGCAGGGCGAAGGCCCCTGGTACCGCCTGCAGGTGCCGATGAGCGTGCAACTGGCCGCCGCCCATGCCGACCTGCGCGACCTGCGGGTGTTCGACAAGGAGGGCGAGGCGCTGCCCTACGCGCTGAGCGCGGTGGCGGCGCAGGGCAGCAGCACCGCCCATGAGTCCGCGGCCCGGTTGTTCCCGCTGTACGGCGCCGAAGCCGACCCCGGCCGCCAGCCCGGCCTGCGCATCCAGCGCAACACCACCGGCACCCTGGTGGAAGTGCTGCCCGACGCGGCGCCCGCGCCAACGGGCGAGCGGCGCAGCGGCTGGCTGCTGGACGCCGGCGACGCCGACTTCCCCTTCGAGCGCCTGGCCCTGGACTGGAGCAGCGAGGCCGAGGGCTTCCAGCATTTCCGCATCGAGGCCAGCGACGACCTGCAGCACTGGCGCAACTGGGGCGACGGCCAGCTCGCCCGCCTGAGCTTCAACGGCGAGCGCATGGACGTCAGCGAGGTGGCCCTGCCCGGGCAGAAGGCGCGCTACCTGCGCCTGTCGTGGCCGGCCGGCAACGCGGCGGTGACGCTCAAGGGCGCGCGCCTGCTGGGCCGCACCGACCAGGCCGCGAGCACGCCGCTGGTGTGGTCCGAGCCCATCGCCGGGCGCCGCGAGGTAGACGGCAGCTACCGCTGGGACCTGCCTCAGGCGCTGCCGCTGGAGCGGGTGCGCTTCGAGCTGGGCACTGCGGCGCAGCACCTGATGGCGCCGGTGGCGCTGTCCGCGCGCAAGGCAACCGGGCAGGGCAGCCGGGACGACTGGTACCCGCTGGCCCGCGGGGTGCTCTACGACCTGCCGGTGGACGGCCGCCAGGTGCGCCAGGACGAACTGCTGCTGGCCGGCCAGCCGGTGCGCCAGCTGCGCCTGGTCACCGACGCGCGCGGCACCGGCCTGGGCGACACGGCGCCGAGCCTGCGGGTGGCCATGCGTGCCCGCGAGCTGGTGTTCCTGGTGCGCGGCAGCGCACCCTACCAACTGGCCCTCGGCAAGCGCGACGCCACCTCCGCCAGCCTGCCGCTGAGCGTGCTGATCCCCGGCTACCAGCCGGACAAGCCGGCCCAGGTCGGCCAGGCCAGCCTGGACGGTGCCCTGCAGGCCGCTCCGGCGGAAGCCGCCAGCGCCGGCGACGGCAGTTGGAAGCGCATCGGCCTGTGGGCCGTATTGCTGGGCGGGGTGCTGCTGCTGGGCGGCATGGCCTTCAGCCTGCTGCGCGGGCAGCGCGCCGGCCAATGAGCAAATACCGCGAAATGGAGAAATTACGCCAGCTTATGTAGGGAAATGCGTCAAGAACGCTACTCTGCGCGATTGTTCTGATACTGTTAACGGCGTTGCACTCTACCTATAAGAAAAAGCATGGAGTCAGCCGTATGATCAAACAGGTGCTTTCACCCCTGGCCGCCGCCTGCCTGCTCGGCATCGCCGGTCAGGCCCTGGCGTCACCTTCCCCGTATTCGACCCTGGTGGTGTTCGGCGATAGCCTCAGCGACGCCGGCCAGTTCCCCGACGCCGACGGCCCCGCCGGCGCCTCCACCCGCTTCACCAACCGCGTGGGCCCGACCTATCTGGACGGCAGCGGCGAGGTCTTCGGGCCCACCGCGGCGATGATCCTCGGCGGCAAGCTGGGCGTCGCCGCCGGCGACCTCGGCCCCTCGACCTCGCTGGTGAACGCCGCCGAAGGCCTGCCGGATGGCAACAACTGGGCGGTGGGCGGCTACCGCACCGACCAGATCTACGACTCCATCACCGCCGCGGGCGGTTCGGTGGTCAGCGCCAACGGCCAGACGCGCACCCGCGACGGCTACCTGGTCGGCCGCCTCGCCGACCCCAACGCGCTCTACTACCTCACCGGCGGCGGCAACGACTTCCTGCAGTTCCGCATCACCGACGATCCCTCCGCCCGCGCCGCCGCCGGGCGCCTGGTGGACAGCGCCCAGGCCCTGAGCCAGGCCGGCGCGCGCTACATCATGGTCTGGCTGCTGCCCGACCTGGGCCTTACCCCGGCCACCAACGGCACCGTCCTGCAGAGCTTCGGCACCCAGCTCAGCGGCATTTTCAACGAGGAGCTGGTCAGCCAGTTGGCCAGCAGCGGCGCCAACGTGATCCCGCTGAACATCCCGCTGATGCTCCAGGAAGTGCTGGCCGACCCCGGCGCCTATGGCCTGGCCACCGGACAGAACCTGGTGGGCACCTGCTTCAGTGGCAACAGCTGCCCGGAAAACCCGGTCTACGGCCGCCACGGCAGCAGCCCCGACCCGACCAAGCTGATCTTCAACGATGGCGTGCACCCGACCATCGCCGGCCAGACGCTGATCGCCGATTACGCCTACTCGGTGCTGTCCGCGCCCTGGGAAGCCACCCTGCTGCCGGAAATGGCCCACGGCACCCTGCGCGCCTACCAGGACGAACTGCGCAGCCAGTGGCTGGCCGACTGGGAGAACTGGCAGGGCGTCGGCCAGTGGCGTGGCTTCGTCACCGGCGGCGGCCAGCACCTGGACTACGACGACCAGGACAGCGCCGCCAGCGGCGACGGCTTCGGCTACAACCTGACCCTGGGCGGCTCGCTGCGCCTGGACGACGCCTGGCGCGCCGGCATCGCCGCCGGCTTCTACCGGCAGAAACTGGAGGCCGGCGCCGAGGATTCCGACTACAAGCTCAACAGCTACCTGGGCAGCCTCTTCGTGCAGTACCAGCAGGATCGCTGGTGGGGCGACGCCGCGGTGACCGGCGGCTACCTCGACTACGACGAGGCCAACCGCAAGTTCGCCATCGGCCCGCGCACCGTCGAGGAGAAGGGCGACACCAACGGCAACCTGCTCGCCTTCAGCGGCCGGATCGGCTACGACATCGCCCAGGGCGGCGAGGCCTGGCACCTGTCGCCCTTCGTCAGCGCCGACTGGGCGCGGGTGAAGGTGGACGGCTACGACGAGGGCAACGCTTCCACCTCGCTGTCGTTCGACGAGCAGAAGCGCTACTCCCGCCGTCTCGGCGCGGGCCTGCAGGGCAAGTACGCGCTCAGCGAGCAGACCCAGCTGTTCGGCGAAGTGGCGGTGGAGCGTGAATACGCCGACGACACCCAGAACATCGGGATGGCCTTCACCAGCCTGCCGGCCAACGGCTTCACCCTGCAGGGCTACACCCCGCAGAGCCACCTGCAGCGCGCGACCCTGGGCTTCGCCCGGAAGCTGACCCCGGAACTCTCGCTGCGTGGCGGCTACAGCGCGCACCGCAGCGACGACGACCTGCAGCAGGGCGTGAGCCTGGCGCTGAGCCTGGACTTCTAAGGCCGCATGCCGGGCCCTGGCCCGGCACGCCGGCAAGCCGCCGCGACTGACGGCCGCAGCGACGAGGGAACCGACCACCGGCGGCGCGCTCCAACCTCAGGACGGACGCGCCGTACGGGAGGCGGCGTGGCCGATTCCACGCTAGAATGCGCGCAGTTTTTTTCCTACCTCTCCCCCGGAGCCCTTCCATGTCCCGCGTTACCCTCAGCCGCTACCTCATCGAGCAGACCCGCAGCCACAACACCCCGGCCGACCTGCGCTTCCTCATCGAGGTGGTGGCGCGTGCGTGCAAGGAAATCAGCCATGCCGTGTCCAAGGGCGCCCTGGGCGGCGTGCTGGGCAGCATGGGCACCGAGAACGTGCAGGGCGAGGTGCAGAAGAAGCTGGACGTGATGTCCAACGAAATCCTCCTGGAAGCCAACGAGTGGGGCGGCCACCTGGCCGGCATGGCCTCCGAGGAGATGGACAACGCCTACCAGATTCCCGGCAAGTACCCCAAGGGCGCCTACCTGCTGGTGTTCGACCCGCTGGACGGCTCCAGCAACATCGACGTCAACGTTTCGGTCGGCACCATCTTCTCGGTGCTGCGCTGCCCCGAGCAGCACCTGAGCCAGAACGACAGCCTCAACGAGCAGGCCTTCCTCCAGCCGGGTACCAAGCAGGTCGCCGCCGGCTACGCCATCTACGGCCCGCAGACCATGCTGATGCTGACCCTCGGCGACGGCGTCAAGGGCTTCACCCTGGACCGCGAGCTGGGCAGCTTCGTGCTCACCCACGACAACATCCGCGTGCCGGAAAGCACCGCCGAGTTCGCCATCAACATGTCCAACCAGCGCCACTGGGAAGCCCCGGTGCAGCGCTACGTCAGCGAACTGCTGGCCGGCAAGGAAGGCCCGCTGGGCAAGAACTACAACATGCGCTGGATCGCCTCCATGGTGGCCGACGTGCACCGCATCCTGACCCGCGGCGGCATCTTCATGTACCCGCGCGATGCCCGTGAGCCGGAGAAGCCCGGCAAGCTGCGGCTGATGTACGAGGCCAACCCGATGTCCTTCATCATCGAGCAGGCCGGCGGCGCCGCCACCAACGGCACCCAGCGCATCCTCGACATCCAGCCGGATTCGCTGCACCAGCGCGTGGCCGTGTTCCTCGGTTCGAAGGAAGAGGTCGAGCGCGTCACCGGCTACCACCAGGCCTGATGAGCGCGGTACCCGCCTGGCAGGCTTTGCTGGACTGGTGGTTCGGCGACGCCCTGCGCGCCAGCGACGTCGCCGCCCAGCGCAACGGCCTGTGGTTCGGCAAGAGCGCCTGCGAGGACACGGCTTCGGACAACCGCTTCGGCGGCCTGGTGCGCCAGGCCCTGGACGGCGGGCTGGCCGACTGGGCCGGCTCGGCCCAGGGCTGGCTGGCGCTGATCCTGCTGCTGGATCAGTTGCCGCGGATGATCTTCCGCGACACGCCGCGCGCCTACGACGGCGACGCCCGCGCCCAGGCGCTGGTGCGCCGCGGACTTGCGGCCGGGCTGGATCGCCAGTTGCAGCCCATCGAGCGGGTCTTCGTCTACCTGGTGCTTGAGCACGCCGAGGACCTGGCGCAGCAGGAGCAGGCGGTGAAGCATTTCGCCGAACTGCACGAGCAGGCCGCCGAGGACGACAAGGCGCTGTTCGCCGATTTCCTCGACTACGCCGAGCGCCACCGCGCAGTGGTCGCGCGCTTCGGCCGCTTCCCCCATCGCAACGCCATCCTTGGCCGCGAGTCCAGCGCCGAGGAAGTCGCCTTCCTCAAGGAACCCGGCTCGCGTTTCTGACTCCAAGGGTGCGTTTCGCGTGGCCTGTGCCACGCTTGTCCAATGGACCATCCGACAATGGAGTTGCCCATGTCCTTCCGCCGTATCGCCCTGATCGCCGTCTGCATCGCCATGGCCGCCTGCAGCAAGCTCAACCAGGAAAACTATTCCAAGCTCAAGGCCGGCATGGACAAGGCCGAGGTGGAGGCCCTGCTTGGCAAGCCGACCGAGTGTTCCGGCGCGCTGGGCGTGTCCAGCTGCACCTGGGGCGACGACAAGACCTTCATCAGCGTGCAGTACGCCGGCGACAAGGTGCTGATGTTCTCCGGCCAGGGCCTGAAGTGAGATGAACGCCGCGCTGCGGGTGCTCGCCGCCGTCGCGCTGGCCGGCATCGGCGGCTGCGCCGGGCACGCCGAGGAGCGGCCGCAAACGATGCAGGTCGACCCGCAGCGCTACGCCGGCACCTGGTACGAGCTGGCGCGCAAGCCAATGTTCTTCCAGCGCGCCTGCCTGCAGTCCGAGGCCCACTACAGCGTGCGCGCCGACGGCAGCATCGGCCTGCTCAACCGCTGCCGCACCGCCGACGGCAGCTGGAAGCAGGTGACCGGCACGGCCACCCCGCAGACGCCGGGCAGCACCGATGCCTTCTGGGTGCGCTTCGATAACTGGGCGTCGCGGCTGCTCCCCGGCGTGGTGCGCGGCGACTACCGGGTGCTCTACGTCGACGAGGACTACCAGACCGCACTGGTCGGCAACCGCGACCGCGACCACCTGTGGCTGCTGGCGCGGCAGACCAGCCTGCCGGAGGCGACGTTGCGTCGTTTGTTGGCCGAGGCCAATCGCAAGGGGTATGACACGAGCGATCTGATCTGGCGGAGCAAGGACAGCGCGATAGCGGGGAATTGAGGGATGGATGTTTTGTGGGGTGGTGGTGTCTGCCGGTAACGCAGGCGCGCTACTTCACCTCCGCTCCCTCTCCCTAACCCTCTCCCTGAAGGGAGAGGGGACCGTTGGGCAGGGCTGGGTGTTTTAGAGTCAGCCGGCGACGCCGGAGGTGTCCGGCTGAAACCCTTCCATCTCTCGGCACGGACTAGCCCCCTCTCCCTTCAGGGCGGGGCGCGCAGCCGAGGGCTGGGGAGAGGGAAAGAAGGTTGGTCTAGACGACGAAGCCACCGGCTGCCCCCATCACCCCAACAACTCCCGCAACACCCCCGCGAACTCCCCGGCGCTCTGCTCTTCCAGCGCATGCCGGCGCTCCCGCACCACCCACTGTCCGTTGACCATCACATCGCGCACCTGGCGGTCGCCGCCGGCGAACAGCCAGCGGTTGAGCAGGGTGTCGGGCTTGGCGGTGGCCAGGTAGGGATCGTTGCCGTCGAGCACCAGCAGGTCGGCGCGGCGGCCCGCGGCCAGTTCGCCCACCGGCTGGCCCAGGGCCTGGGCGCCGCCCGTCAGGGCCGCTTCGTAGAGCGTCTGGCCGATGTTGGGCTGGTCGCTGCGGTACAGGCGGTTGCGCTTCTGGTCGCGCAGACGCTGGCCGTATTCCAGCCAGCGCAGTTCTTCCACCACGCTCAGCGACACGTGGCTGTCCGAGCCGATGCCCAGGCGCCCGCCGCGGGCCAGGTAGTCCACCGCCGGGAAGATGCCGTCGCCGAGGTTGGCCTCGGTGGTCAGGCACAGGCCGGCCACCGCGCCGCTGGCGGCCATGGCGGCGACTTCGTCGGGCTCGGCGTGGGTGGCGTGGACCAGGCACCAGCGCTCGTCCACCTCGATGTTGTCGTACAGCCACTGCAGCGGCCGGCGCTGACTCCAGGCCAGGCAGTCGTCGACTTCCTTCTGCTGCTCGGCGATGTGGATATGGATGGGCCCTTCGCTGCTGTCGGACTCCAGCACCTCGGTGATCTGCTGCGGCGTCACCGCGCGCAGCGAGTGGAAGCACAGGCCGACGCGCTGCGCCGGTTGCGCCGCCAGGCGCGGCTGCAGGCCGTGGATCAGTTCGAGGTAGGCGTCGGTGCCGTTGATGAAGCGGCGCTGGCCCTCGCTGGGCGGCTGGCCGCCGAAGCCGGAATGGCTGTAGAGCACCGGCAGCAGCGTCAGGCCGATGCCGGCCTCGCGCGCGGCCTGGCTGACGCGCAGCGCCAGCTCGGCCGGCTCGGCGTAGCGCTGGCCATCCAGGTCGTGGTGCACGTAGTGGAATTCGGCGACGCCGGTGTAGCCGGCCTTGAGCATCTCGATGTACAGCTGGCGGGCGATGACCTGCAACTGCTCCGGGGTGATGCGGCCGACCAGGCGGTACATCAGCTCGCGCCAGGTCCAGAAGCTGTCGTTGGGGTTGCCGGCCACCTCGGCCAGGCCCGCCATGGCGCGCTGGAAGGCGTGCGAGTGCAGGTTGGGCATGCCCGGCAGCACCGGCCCGCGCAGGCGCTCGGCGCCCTCGGCGCTGGCATTGGCCTCGACCCGCGCCAGCAGGCCGTCGGCGGCAACCTCGAAACGGACATCGCGGGCCCAGCCGCTGGGGAGCAGGGCGTGTTCGGCGAACAGGGCAGGCATGCTGGGGTCCTCGCAGGGCTCTTCGAATTTGTATATACATATACAGACGTTTAGGATGGCCGTAAACTAGGTGATGCGCCCGGCGGTCGCCGCGGGACTTGTATGCACCGGTCGATTCCGGTACATGCCGGAGGACAAGAGCGCATTGCGCCGCTGCCTTCCCGCCACTGCCCACCGTCGCCCCGACAAGGAGTACCCCCGTGCCCGCATCGTCCCCGCCCAACCCGCCCGCGGAGGGCTCCTCGCTGGCCTCGCAGATGGGCGAGCTGCCCGCCCCGCTGTACGCGCGGGTGAAGCAGATGATCGTCCAGCAGATCCAGTCCGGCGCCTGGCCGCCGCACCACCGGGTGCCCTCGGAGAGCGAGCTGGTCAGCGAGCTGGGCGTCAGCCGCATGACCATCAACCGCGCCCTGCGCGAGCTGACCAACGACGGCCTGCTGGTGCGCATGCAGGGCGTCGGCACCTTTGTCGCCGAGCCCAAGGGCCAGTCGGCGTTGTTCCAGGTGCAGAACATAGCCGAGGAAATCCAGGCCCGCGGCCATCGCCACCATTGCGTGGTGGTGCGCCTGGAAGAGGAGAAGGCCAGCGCCGAGCGCGCCCTGACGCTGGACGTGCGTGAAGGCCAGCGGGTGTTCCATTCGCTGATCGTGCACTTCGAGAACGACGTGCCGGTGCAGATCGAGGACCGCTACGTCAACGCCGCCGTGGCGCCGGACTACCTCAAGCAGGACTTCACCGGGCAGACGCCCTTCGCCTACCTCACCCAGGTGGCTCCGCTCAGCGAGGGCGAGCACGTGGTCGAGGCGGTGCTGCCCGATGCCGAGGAATGCAGGCTGCTGAACATCGACCGCCACGAGCCCTGCCTGATGATCCGCCGGCGCACCTGGTCGGGGCGCAACACCGTGACCAGCGCGCGCCTGCTCTACCCGGGCTCGCGCTACCGCCTGGAAGGACGCTTCTCGTCATGAACCATCGCCTGCTGCGGGCCGCCGACTACCCGGTGATGCCCTGGAAGAACGGCGCGGGCAGCACCCGCGAAATCCTCCGCGACGCCGGCGACGGCCTGGAGGGCTTCGGCTGGCGCCTGTCCATCGCCGACGTCGGCGCACCGGGGCCGTTCTCTGCCTTCAGCGGTTACCAGCGGGTGATCACCGTGCTGGAAGGCGAGGGCATGCGCCTGACCGTCGACGGCGAGCAGTCCCGCGAGCTGCGCGCCCTGGACGCCTTCGCCTTCGATGGCGCCAGCGCGGTGGACTGCGAGCTGCTCGGCGGCGCCATCCGCGACTTCAACCTGATCTATGCGCCCGCGCGTTACCGCGCACGCCTGCAGTGGCTGCGGGTGGGCGGTGAGGCGCACTTCTTCAGCAGCGCTTCGACCGTGCTGCTGTTCAGCGCGGGCGAGGGGGTTCACGTCAGCCAGGATGGCGGGGCCGCTGCTGTGCTGGGGCTGCATGACACGCTGCTTGCCGAGGGCGAGGAGCGGCTGCGGGAGTGGCGGCTGAGCGTGGCGGGAAGCGCCGACATCTGCGTGATCGAACTCGAATCACGCTGAGGGAAAAGACTGCCGGGGGAGCCCTTTTTCGTTAGTGGGAGAAGCGCCTTGCAGGTGCTTTCGCGGGCATGGCCCAGCAAACACGACACCCCGTAGGATGGGTTGAGCGAAGCGATACCCATCACCATGGCGCGATGGGTATCGCAGGCTCAGCCCATCCTGCGAAGAGCGCCTCGGCAAGGCGGTGTAGGCGCGGGCCACGTCTGCGGTGGCGTAGAACGCCACCGTCGTCCGATCAGCCGTACAGCCGCGAGTAATCCAGCCAGCGGCTAAGCGCGCCTTCCTCCACCCAGGCGCGGGCCGCGGCGATGTCCGGGGCGAAGTAGCGGTCCTGCTCGTAGGCCGGGACCTGGGCGCGGATCATCTTCAGCACTTCCTGCAACTGTGGCGAGCTTTGCAGCGGCGCGTGGAATTCCACGCCCTGGGCGGCGGCCAGCAGCTCGATGGCGACCACCGCCGAGCTGTTGCCGGCCATGTCCTGCAGGCGGCGCGCGGCGAAGGTGGCCATGGACACGTGGTCTTCCTGGTTGGCCGAGGTCGGCAGGCTGTCCACCGAGGCCGGGTGGGCGAGGGTCTTGTTCTCCGAGGCCAGGGCCGCCGAGGTCACCTGGGCGATCATGAAGCCGGAGTTGAGCCCGCCTTCCCTGACCAGGAACGCCGGCAGGCCGGACAGCGCCGGGTCCACCAGTTGGGCGATGCGCCGTTCCGACAGGGCGCCGATCTCGGCGATGGCCAGGGCCAGCACGTCGGCGGCCATGGCCACCGGCTCGGCGTGGAAGTTGCCGCCGGAGAGCACGTCGCCGTCGGCGCTGAACACCAGCGGGTTGTCCGACACCGCGTTGGCCTCGCGCAGGAACACCCCGGCGGCGAAGCGCAGGTGATCGAGGCAGGCGCCCATCACCTGGGGCTGGCAGCGCAGCGAGTAGGGGTCCTGCACGCGCTTGCAGTCGATGTGCGACTGGTTGATCTGGCTGTCGTGCAGCAGCTCGCGGTAGAAGGCCGCCACGTCGATCTGCCCGGGCTGGCCGCGGACCGCCTGGATGCGCGCGTCGAAGGGCACGTAGGAGCCCTTGAGCGCTTCCACCGTCAGGCTGCCGGCGACCACCGCCGAGACGAACAGCTTCTCCGCCGCGAACAGCCCGCGCAGGGCCAGGGCGGTGGACACCTGGGTGCCGTTGATCAGCGCCAGGCCCTCCTTGGGCCCCAGCACCAGCGGCTGGCAGCCGGCGATGGCCAGGCCTTCGCTGGCCTCCATGACGCGGCCCTGGTGGCGCACCTGGCCGACGCCGATGAGCGCCGAGGACATGTGCGCCAGCGGCGCCAGGTCGCCGGAGGCGCCCACCGAGCCCTGGGACGGGATGCACGGGTAGACGCGCGCCTGGTAGAGCTTGAGCAGGGTGTCGATGACCGCCATGCCCACGCCGGAGAAGCCGCGGGCCAGGGAACCGATCTTCAGCGCCATGATCAGCGCCACGCTGGCGTCGTCCAGCAGCGGGCCGGTGCCGGTGCAGTGCGAGAGGATCAGGTTGCGCTGCAGGGTGACCAGCGAATCCTCGGGGATGGAAGTGCGCGCCAGCAGGCCGAAGCCGGTGTTGATGCCATAGACGGTGCGCTGGTCGGCGATGATCTGGCTGACCGTGCGGGCGCTGTTCTCGATGTTCGCGCGGCAGGCTGCATCCAGTTGCAGCTCGGGTTGCCGCTGGTGGATGGCGCGCAGCTGGTCGAGGGAAAACTGGCCGGGGGTGATCTGCAGGGTTTCGGACATGACGGCTCCCGTGTTCCGGAGTGTTACCGCGCTCGGCGGCGAGACTATCTATTCCTGTATATACAAGTATGAGCAATAAGCGAGCCATTCCGCCGGGCCGGATTGCGCCGACGCCATGCCTGCGTGCGCGAGCGGGGCGCGGCGTCCCTCTGTAGGAAATAAGGAAGGGCAGCGGCGCCCCCGGGAAATGAGGCGAGCTGTAACGGCGAGGCGTTACCGGATGCTACGAAATGGAGCAGGCGATCACCGTTCTGGTGCGTATGACCGACAGATGTAGCTGCCTTCCTGGACCCGCCCGGCTGTACGAATTCATCTATTAATACTTTTTAAATCAATAGGTTGAGTTCTATTTCCAGCATGCCCGAAGTGCCCGGCGAGGGACTTGGCCTTTCCTTTGCTTATACTTGTATGTACAAGCATATACGTGACAGGAGGCGACGCTTCCTGCACCGATGCCCAACCCGAATCCCGTTGCCGGAAGCCGAACGCCCCGGCTTTCGCATCCGAGCCCAAGACTGCCTTGAAGGAGCCTGCCGTGACCGAATCCAGCAAATTCCGCGACGTCGAAATCCGCGCCCCGCGCGGCACCCAGCTGAACGCCAAGAGCTGGCTGACCGAAGCCCCGCTGCGCATGCTGATGAACAACCTCGACCCGGAAGTCGCGGAGAACCCCAAGGAACTGGTGGTGTACGGCGGCATCGGCCGCGCCGCGCGCAACTGGGAGTGCTACGACAAAATCGTCGCCACCCTTAAAGAGCTGAACGACGACGAGACCCTGCTGGTGCAGTCCGGCAAGCCGGTCGGCGTGTTCAAGACCCACGCCAACGCCCCGCGCGTGCTGATCGCCAACTCCAACCTGGTGCCGCACTGGGCCACCTGGGAACACTTCAACGAACTGGACGCCAAGGGCCTGGCCATGTACGGCCAGATGACCGCCGGCAGCTGGATCTACATCGGCAGCCAGGGCATCGTCCAGGGCACCTACGAAACCTTCGTCGAAGCCGGCCGCCAGCACTATGACGGCAACCTCAAGGGCCGCTGGGTGCTGACCGCGGGCCTGGGCGGCATGGGCGGCGCCCAGCCGCTGGCCGCGACCCTGGCCGGCGCCTGCTCGCTGAACATCGAGTGCCAGCAGAGCCGCATCGACTTCCGCCTGCGCAGCCGCTACGTCGACGAACAGGCCAAGGACCTGGACGACGCCCTGGCGCGCATCGCCAAGTACACCGCCGAAGGCAAGGCCATCTCCATCGCCCTGCTGGGCAACGCCGCCGAAATCCTCCCGGAGCTGGTACGCCGCGGCGTGCGCCCGGACATGGTCACCGACCAGACCAGCGCCCACGACCCGCTCAACGGCTACCTGCCGGCCGGCTGGACCTGGGAGCAGTACCGCGACCGCGCGCAGACCGAGCCGGCCGCCGTGGTCAAGGCCGCCAAGCAGTCCATGGCCGTGCACGTCAAAGCCATGCTCGAGTTCCAGAAGCAGGGCGTGCCGACCTTCGACTACGGCAACAACATCCGCCAGATGGCCAAGGAAGAGGGCGTGGCCAACGCCTTCGACTTCCCCGGCTTCGTCCCGGCCTACATCCGCCCGCTGTTCTGCCGTGGCATCGGCCCGTTCCGCTGGGCTGCGCTGTCGGGCGACGCCGAGGACATCTACAAGACCGACGCCAAGGTCAAGGAGCTGATCCCCGACGACGCCCACCTGCACCGCTGGCTGGACATGGCCAAGGAGCGCATCAGCTTCCAGGGCCTGCCGGCGCGCATCTGCTGGGTCGGCCTGGGCCAGCGTGCCAAGCTCGGCCTGGCGTTCAACGAGATGGTCCGCAGCGGCGAGCTGAAGGCGCCGGTGGTGATCGGCCGCGACCACCTGGATTCCGGCTCGGTGTCCAGCCCGAACCGCGAGACCGAGGCCATGCAGGACGGCTCCGACGCCGTGTCCGACTGGCCGCTGCTCAACGCCCTGCTGAACACCGCCAGCGGCGCCACCTGGGTGTCGCTGCACCACGGCGGCGGCGTGGGCATGGGCTTCTCGCAGCACTCGGGGATGGTGATCGTCTGCGACGGCACCGACGAAGCCGCAGCGCGCATCGCCCGCGTGCTGACCAACGACCCGGGCACCGGCGTGATGCGCCATGCCGACGCCGGCTACCAGATCGCCATCGACTGCGCCAAGGAACAGGGCCTGAACCTGCCGATGATCACCGGCAAGTGAGGCACAGGGGCGGCTCCGCCGCCCCGGGCCAGGGAGGAACCGCCGCGCGGGTGGGGGCGCGGCGGTCGGGCCGAGCGGAATCCGTCCTCTGACACAACAAGAACCCCGGCCCGGCGCCGGGGTGGAGAAGAAAAGCGATGTCCCAGGCCAGTGAGAACTCCAGCAAGCCGCTGATCGAGCGGCGCTCGATCAACTACATCCCCGAGGCCGAGCGCCACGGCAAGCTCTACAGCCAGTTCACCCTGTGGCTGGGCGCCAACCTGCAGATCACCGCCATCGTCACCGGGGCCCTGGCCGTGGTGCTGGGCGGCGACGTGTTCTGGTCGCTGATCGGCCTGCTCATCGGCCAGTTGCTCGGCGGCGGGGTCATGGCCCTGCACGCGGCCCAGGGGCCCAAGCTGGGCCTGCCGCAGATGATCTCCAGCCGGGTGCAGTTCGGCGTCTACGGCGCGGCCATCCCGATCGTGCTGGTGTGCCTCATGTACCTGGGCTTCACCGCCACCGGCACGGTGCTTTCCGGGCAGGCGCTGGGCCAGCTGTTCGGCGTCAGCGATAGCGCCGGCATCCTGATCTTCGCCAGCGTCATCGTCCTGGCGACCGTGCTCGGCTATCGGGTGATCCACTTCATCGGCCGCCTCGCCAGCGTCATCGGGGTGATCGCCTTCGTCTACCTGTTCAGCCGCCTGATGACCCAGACCGACGTCGGCGCGCTGCTGCAGATCCGTCATTTCAGCTGGAGCAGCTTCCTGCTCGCGGTGTCCCTGGCCGCGTCCTGGCAGATCGCCTTCGGCCCCTACGTGGCCGACTACTCGCGCTACCTGCCGAGCAAGACCTCGTCGGTGAAGACCTTCCTCGCCGTCGGCGCCGGTTCGGTGATAGGCGCGCAGGTGGCGATGGTCCTCGGGGTGTTCGCCGCGGCCATGGCCAACGGTCAGTTCGCCGGCCGCGAGGTCGCCTACATCGTCGGCCTGGGCGGCAGCGGCGCCACCGCGGCGCTGCTGTACTTCAGCATCGCCTTCGGCAAGGTGACCATCTCCACGCTGAACTCCTACGGCAGCTTCATGTGCATCGCCACCATCATCAGCGGCTTCCGCGGCCACGTCGAAGTCACGCCCCGGCAGCGCCTGGTGTTCGTGCTGCTGATCGTCGGCGCCGCCACCCTGGTCGCGCTGCTCGGCCAGCATTCGTTCCTCGGCGCGTTCAAGTCCTTCATCCTGTTCCTGCTGGCCTTCTTCACCCCGTGGAGCGCGGTCAACCTGGTGGACTACTACCTGATCACCCGCGAGCGCTACGACGTGCCGGCGCTGGCCGACCCGGACGGCCGCTACGGCCGCTGGAACCTGCCGGGGATCAGCGTGTACGTGATCGGCGTGCTGGTCCAGCTGCCGTTCATCGCCACCAAGTTCTACACCGGCCCGCTGGTGGACTACCTGGGCGGCGTGGACATCTCCTGGATCATCGGCCTGGTGGTGCCCGCCGTCCTCTATTACCTGGTCGCCCGGCGCAGCAGCCGGGCGGTGCCGGACCGGCTGATCCTGCCGGCCCGTACCTGAACCGGCCCGGCCGCGCCCCGCACGGGCGTGGCCCTTGTACTGCCCAACTCCCTTTCCACTTTTAGGAGCATCAGATGAACAATTCCAAGAAGACGCTGCTGGGCCTGATCCTTTGCGCCGGGTTGCTGGGTTCCATGGCATCGGCCCAGGCCGCGGGCTGGTGCGAGAGCGGCAAGCCGGTGAAGTTCGCCGGGCTGAACTGGGAGAGCGGCATGCTGCTCACCGACGTCATGCAGTTCATCCTGAAGAACGGCTACGGCTGCGAGACCGACAGCCTGCCGGGCAACTCCATCACCATGGAGCAGGCCCTGGCCAACAACGACATCCAGATCTTCAGCGAGGAGTGGATCGGCCGCAGCGACGCCTGGAACAAGGCCGCCGCCGCCAACAAGGTGGTCGGCGTGGGCGCGCCCATCGTCGGCGCCACCGAGGGCTGGTACGTGCCGCGCTTCGTGATCGAGGGCGACAAGGCCCGCGGCATCGAGGCCAAGGCGCCGAACCTCAAGGCGGTCACCGACCTGGGCCAGTACGCCGAGCTGTTCCGCGACCCGGAAGAACCGGGCAAGGGCCGCTTCTACAACTGCCCGGCTGGCTGGACCTGCGAGCTGGAAAACTCCGAGATGCTCAAGAAGTACGGCCTGGAGGACAAGTACACCAACTTCCGCCCGGGCACCGGCCCGGCGCTGGATGCCGCGGTGCTGTCCAGCTACAAGCGCAAGGAGCCGATCCTCTTCTACTACTGGTCGCCGACGCCGCTGATGGGCCAGGCCGACCTGGTCAAGCTGGACGAGCCGGGGGTGAACAAGGACGTGAAGATCCAGGTCGGCCTGTCGCGCAGCTTCCATGACCAGGCGCCGGAGCTGGTCGCGGTGCTGGAGAAGGTCAACCTGCCCATCGACCTGCTGAACCAGAACCTGGCGAAGATGGCCAAGGAGAAACTGTCCTCCGAACAACTGGCCAAGGCTTTCCTCAAGGAGCACCCTGAGGTGTGGACCGCCTGGGTCAGCGAGGACGCCGCGAAGAAGATCCAGGCCGCGCTCTGACGCTGCCCGAGCCGGGGAGGCCAGGCCTCCCCGGCGATGCCTAATCCTTGCGAGTACGAGCCATGTTCCCTGAACGCTTCACCTTCTCCATCGCCGACGTGGTCAACGGCTGGGTAGACGCCCTGGTGACCAACTACGGCGACGTCTTCCGGCACATTTCCGACACCCTGCTGTGGGCCATCGTCAACCTCGAAAGCCTGCTGCGCGCCACGCCCTGGTGGCTGATGCTGGCCGTAGTCGCCGGCATCGCCTGGCACGCCACCCGGCGCCTGGTGCCGACCCTGGTGATCACCGGCCTGCTGTTCCTGGTCGGCGCGGTGGGCCTGTGGGACAAGCTCATGCAGACCCTCGCGCTGATGATGGTGGCGACGATCATCTCGGTGCTGATCGGCATCCCCCTGGGCATCCTCGCCGCCCGCAGCGACCGCCTGCGCGCCATCCTGCTGCCGCTGCTGGACATCATGCAGACCATGCCCAGCTTCGTGTACCTGATCCCGGTGCTGATGCTGTTCGGTCTGGGCAAGGTGCCGGCGATCTTCGCCACCGTGATCTACGCCGCGCCGCCGCTGATCCGCCTCACCGACCTGGGCATCCGCCAGGTCGACCGCGAGGTGATGGAAGCGGTCACCGCCTTCGGCGCCAACCGCCGCCAGCAACTGTTCGGCGTGCAGCTGCCGCTGGCCCTGCCGAGCATCATGGCGGGCATCAACCAGACCACCATGATGGCCCTGTCGATGGTGGTGATCGCCTCGATGATCGGCGCCCGCGGCCTGGGCGAAGACGTGCTGGTGGGCATCCAGACGCTCAACGTCGGCAAGGGCCTGGAGGCGGGTCTTGCGATCGTCATCCTCGCCGTGGTCATCGACCGCATCACCCAGGCCTACGGCCGCTCGCGTCACCACGAGGCCAGCAAATGAGCAAGATCCAGGTCAAGAACGTCTACAAGATCTTCGGCGCCCGCGCCGACGCCGCGCTGGCGATGATCCGCCAGGGCAAGAGCAAGGCCGAGGTGCTGGCCGCCACCGACTGCGTGGTCGGGGTGAACGACCTGTCGCTGTCCATCGAGGCGGGTGAAATCTTCGTGATCATGGGCCTGTCCGGCTCCGGCAAGTCGACCCTGGTGCGCCACTTCAACCGCCTGATCGACCCCACCAGCGGCGAGATCCTGGTCGACGGCGAAGACATCCTGCGCTACGACTCGCGCCAGCTGGAGAACTTCCGCCGGCGCAAGATCAGCATGGTGTTCCAGAGCTTCGGCCTGCTGCCGCACAAGAGCGTGCTCGACAACGTCGCCTACGGCCTCAAGGTCCGCGGCGAGAGCAAGGCGCTGTGCCAGGAGCGCGCGCTGCACTGGATCGCCACCGTGGGCCTGAAGGGCTACGAGAAGTCCTACCCGCACCAGCTCTCCGGCGGCATGCGCCAGCGCGTCGGCCTAGCCCGCGCGCTGGCCGCCGACACCGACGTGATCCTCATGGACGAGGCGTTCAGCGCCCTCGACCCGTTGATCCGCGCGGACATGCAGGACCAACTGCTGGAACTGCAGAAGACCCTGCACAAGACCATCGTCTTCATCACCCACGACCTCGACGAGGCGGTGCGCATCGGCAACCGCATCGCCATCCTCAAGGACGGCCAGCTGATCCAGGTCGGCGCCCCGCGGGAAATCCTCCACCAGCCGGCCGACGAGTACGTCGACCGCTTCGTCCAGCGCCGCGTGGCCAACCTGTAGTCCGGGAGTTTCGATGTCCTCCGCTTCCATCATCACCTTCGGCGACGCGCCCCTGCACTGGCAGGACGTGGTCGCCGTGGCCCGCCATGGCGCGCGCCTGGAGCTTTCGGCGGCGGCCTGGGCGCGCATCGACAACGCCCGCGGCATCGTCGAGCGCATCGTCGAACGCGGCGAGCGCGCCTACGGCATCAGCACTGGCCTCGGCGCCCTGTGCAACGTGGTGCTCGAAGGCGAGCAACTGGCCCAGCTGTCGCGCAACACCCTGCTCAGCCACGCCTGCGGCGTCGGCGAAGCACTGAAGGACGAGCAGACCCGCGCGATCATCTGCGTCGCCATCGCCAACTACAGCCTCGGCAAGTCCGGCCTGCACCGCCGCGTGGTGCAGGCCCTGCTGGAACTGCTCAACCGCGGCATCACCCCGCGGGTGCCGGCCCAGGGCTCGGTGGGCTACCTGACGCACATGGCCCACGTCGGCGTGGCCCTGCTGGGCGTCGGCGAGGTGAGCTACCAGGGGCGCATCGTCAGCGCCGCCGAAGCGCTGGCCGCCGAGGGCCTGGCGCCGGTGGAGCTGGGCGCCAAGGACGGGCTCAGCCTGGTCAACGGCACGCCCTGCATGACCGGCCTGTGCTGCCTGGCCCTGGAAGACGCGACGCGCCTGGCGCACTGGGCCGACGTCATCGGCGCCATGAGCTTCGAGGCCTTGCGCGGGCAGACCGACGCCTTCGACGCGGAAATCCTCGCGCTCAAGCCGCACCCCGGCGCGCAGCTGGTGGGCGAGAACCTGCGCGCGCTGCTCGACGGCAGCGAAGTGCTCGCCAGCAGCCGCGGCATCCGCACCCAGGACGCCCTGAGCATGCGCTCCATGCCGCAGATCCACGGCGCCTGCCGCGACCAGCTGGCCCACGCCGCGCGCCAGGTGGAGATCGAACTCAACTCGGCCAACGACAACCCGCTGGTGCTGGGCACGCCCGAGCACTACCGGGTAGTGTCCCAGGCCAACCCCCACGGCGAGTCCGTGGCCATGGCCGCCGACCTGCTGTGCATCGCCGTGGCCGAGCTGGGCGGCGTCGCCGAGCGCCGCCTGGACCGCCTGATCAACCCGCTGGTCAGCGGCCTGCCGGCGTTCCTGGTGAGCCAGCCGGGGGTCAACTCGGGGATGATGATCGTGCAGTACGTGGCCGCCGCCCTGGCCGGCGAGAACCGCCAACTGGCGCAGCCGGCGGTGGTCGACAACTACGTCACCTCCGGCCTGCAGGAAGACCACCTGAGCCTGGGCACCAGCGCCGCGCTCAAGCTCGGGCGCTGCATCGGCAACTGCCAGCAGATTCTCGCCATCGAATACCTGCTGGCCGCCCAGGCCTTCGAATTCCTCAAGGAACAACGCTTCGGCGCCGGCACCCAGCGCGCCTGGGAACTGCTGCGCGAGCAGGTGCCGGCCTACGACGCCGACCGCTGGCTGGCCCCGGACATCGCCCGCGCCGCCGCGCTGCTGGCCGACCGCCGGGCGCTGCAGAACGTCGGCGCGAGCATCGGGAGACTGCAATGAAACAGCTCTGGCACAACTGCCACGCCGCCACCATGGCCGGCGGCAAGTACTCGATCATCGAGGACGCGGCGATTCTTACCGAGGGCGCGCGCATCCACTGGATCGGTCCCCACGCCGAGCTGCCGCTGCACGAGGTGCAGCGCAGCCACGACCTGGGCGGCGCCTGGCTGACCCCGGGGCTGATCGACTGCCACACCCACCTGGTGTTCGGTGGCGACCGCAGCGCCGAATTCGAGCTGCGCCTGCAGGGCGCCAGCTATGCGGAGATCGCCGCCGCCGGCGGCGGCATTGCCAGCACCGTGCGCGCCACCCGCGAGGCCAGCGAGGAAGAACTGCTGGCCAGCGCCATCAAGCGCGCGCGGCCGCTGCTGGCCGACGGTGTGACCGTGCTGGAAGTGAAATCCGGCTACGGCCTGGACCTGCCCAGCGAGCGCAAGATGCTGCGCGTGGCGCGGCGCCTGGGCGAGGTGCTGCCGGTGACGGTGCGCGCCACCTGCCTGTCGGCCCATGCCCTGCCGCCGGAATACGCCAATCGTGCCGACGACTACATCGAGCTGATCTGCGCGGAAATCCTCCCGGCGCTGGCGCAGGAAGGGCTGGTGGATGCGGTGGACGCCTTCTGCGAGCACCTGGCGTTCTCCCCGGCGCAGGTCGAGCGGGTGTTCCAGGCCGCCAAGGCGCTGGGTCTGCCGGTGAAGCTGCACGCCGAGCAGCTGTCGTCGCTGCATGGCTCCAGCCTGGCCGCGCGCTACCAGGCACTGTCCGCCGACCACCTGGAATTCATGACCGAGGAAGACGCCATCGCCATGGCCAGGGCCGGCACCGTCGCGGTGCTGCTGCCGGGCGCCTTCTTCGTCCTGCGCGAAACCCAGCTGCCGCCGATGGACGCGCTGCGCAAGCACGGCGTGGCCATCGCCCTGGCCAGCGACCTCAACCCCGGCACCTCGCCGACGCTGTCGCTGCGCCTGATGCTGAACATGGGCTGCACCGCCTTCCGCCTGACCCCGGAAGAAGCGCTGGCCGGCGTCACCCTGCACGCCGCCCGCGCCCTGGGCCTGGAA
This sequence comes from Pseudomonas sp. AAC, assembly GCF_000725445.1. Classification (NCBI taxonomy): domain Bacteria; kingdom Pseudomonadati; phylum Pseudomonadota; class Gammaproteobacteria; order Pseudomonadales; family Pseudomonadaceae; genus Pseudomonas; species Pseudomonas sp. AAC. The sequence goes on from NZ_KL647095.1 coordinate 312,599, forward strand.
GCCGACCACGGCAGCCTGGAGGCGGGCAAGCTCGCCGACTTCGTCGCCTGGGACATCCAGCGCCCGGCCGAGCTGGCCTACTGGCTCGGCGGCGACCTGCCCAAGCGCATCATCCGTCACGCAGAGGAAGTCTCCTGTGGATAACGTACTGAGCTTCAGCCGCGGCCGCGTGCCGCTGCTGGTGAGCATGCCGCACCCCGGCACCCGCCTGACCCCGGCCGTGGAAGCCGGCCTGGTGGACGAGGCGAAGGAACTGGCCGACACCGACTGGCACATCCCGCGCCTGTACGACTTCGCCCGCGAACTGGGCGCCAGCACCCTGGCGGCGAACTACTCGCGCTACGTCATCGACCTGAATCGCCCGGCCGACGACAAGCCGCTGTACAGCACCGCCACCACCGGCCTCTACCCGGACACCCTGTTCGACGGCCGCCCGCTGTTCCACGAAGGCCAGGCGCCCTCGGCCGAGGAGCGCGCGCGCTACCTGGCGGAAGTCTGGACGCCGTACCACCGCACGCTGGCCGAGGAGCTGGCGCGGCTGAAGGCCGAGTTCGGCTACGCCCTGCTGTGGGACGCGCACTCGATCCGTTCGCACATCCCGCACCTGTTCGACGGCAAGCTGCCGGACTTCAACATCGGCACCAACTCCGGCAACAGCTGCCCGGCGGACCTCGCCGAGCGCCTGCAGGCGGTGTGCGCCGAAGCCGAGGGCTACAGCCACGTACTGAACGGGCGCTTCAAGGGCGGCCACATCACCCGCCACTACGGCCAGCCCGGGCAGCACGTGCACGCGGTACAACTGGAGCTCGCGCAGTGCAACTACATGGATGAACAGGCGCCCTTCGCCTACCGCGAAGACCTGGCCGCCCCGACCGCCGAGGTGCTGCGCAAGATGCTGGAGACCTTCCTGGCCTGGGGCCGGGAGCGCTACGGCCGTTGACGAAACGCCCGCGCACGGCGCTTGCCGAGATGCTTTTCGTAGGATGGGCGTAGGAGCGGGCCCTGCCCGCGAATCGCGCGCAGGGCGCGCTCTTACATGGGGACGCTGTGGGTGGGGCGGCGTAAGCGGATCTCATCCGCGAATCGCGTCGATATGTCCGGCTATCGCGGACAAGGTCCGCTCCTACAGGGGGAGGAATACCGTGCTTCCCCACAACCTGTAGGAGCGGGCCCTGCCCGCGATTCGCGCGCAGGGCGCGCTCCTACAGGGGAATGGCGTGGGTGGGGCGGCGTAGCGGATCTCATCCGCGAACCGCGCCGGAACCTCCGGCTATCGCGGACAAGGTCCGCTCCTACGGGGGAGGAATACCGTGCTTCCCGACAACCTGTAGGAGCGGGCCCTGCCCGCGATTCGCGCGCAGGGCGCGCTCCTACAGGGGAATGGCGTGGGGGGGCCGGCGTAGCGGATCTCATCCGCGAATCGCGCCGGTTCGTCCGGCTATCGCGGACAAGGTCCGCTCCTACGGGGGAGGAATACCGTGCTTCCCGACAACCTGTAGGAGCGGGGCCTGCCCCCCAATCGCGCGCAGGGCGCGCTCCTACAGGGGAATGGCGTGGGTGGGGCAGCGTAGGAGCGGATCTCATCCGCGAATCGCGCCGGTTCGTCCGGCTATCGCGGACAAGGTCCGCTCCTACGGGGGGAGGAATACCGTGCTTCCCCACAACCTGTAGGAGCGGGCCCTGCCCGCGAATCGCGCGCAGGGCGCGCTCCTACATGGGGTCGATGTGGGTGGGGCGGCGTAGGAGCGGATCTCATCCGCGAATCGCGCCGATATGTCCGGCTATCGCGGACAAGGTCCTACTACGAAGAGCACCTCGGCGCGGGGCGCGCGGTCATTCCCAATCCAGCCGGGCCAGCTTCCACTCGCCGTCGTCCAGCCACCACTCCAGCTTCACGTCATACAGGCGCGCGCTGTCGGGGATCAGTCCCTCGGCGCCGGTCAGGCCGACCTTGGCCTCGGTGTAGCCGCGGCGCGAGACCGCCGGGTCGATCCAGCTGTTCTTCGCCGGGGCTAGCACGCCAACTTTCTGGTGGCGGAGGAACAGCACCGCCATGGTGCGCCGGGCCCAGTCGCGGTCGTTGACCTGCTGGGCACGGAAGTCGTCGGCCAACTGGTCGAGCACTGCGCCGGTCTTCTTCGCTTCGATGTTCGCCTGCAATTGCTGCACGGCGGCTTCCAGGGCGGCTTGCGGGTCGTCCTTGCCGCAGCCGGCGAGCAGGGCGAGGCACAGCAGCAGGGGCAGGGCGAGGGGCCTGGCCAGCATGTCGAACTCCTTTTCGGAATGAAGGTGAGCCCGGCACCGTAGCGCAGACGCGCGCCCCGCGGCCACGCCGGGAGTGTTTCCAAAGTTCGCCGTTCAGCGCGCCAGGAGGAACTGCCCGGGGTCGACGAAGAACATCTTCTTCCAGCCCTGGGTCTCGTCGGTGGCCGCCCAGGGCCGCGGCAGCAGCGACAGCACCGCGTAGTGCAGGTGCGGCGGCTTGCCGGCGGCGTTGCCCGAACTGCCCACCGCGCCGACCACCTGGCCGCGGCCCACCGGCTGCAGCGGCGCCACGTTCCAGGCCTGCAGGTGCGCCAGGTAGTGCAGGCGCCATTTCGGCCCGAGGATCAGTACCACCTTGCCGCCCAGGTCGATCTCGCCGCGGTACAGCACCAGCCCCGGCACCGGCGACAGCGCCGGGGCACCGGCGTCGGCGAAGATGTCGATGCCCTTGTGCACCCCGGAAATGCCCCAGGGTTCGTACCAGAACGAACGGCGGTTCCAGTCGCGCTGGCTGGCGCCCTGCACCGGGATGACCGGGCGTTCCGGCAATAGCATCGGCAGGACCAGCAGCGCCGCGAGCAGCAGAAGCCAGCGGCGTTTCATACCTGCAGGCCCAGGTGGCGGATCAGCGGCGCCGGCGCGGCCAGGCGTTCCCAGACGTCGTCGAGCAGTTCGGCGGGATAGAAGGAGGGCAGGGCGGTCAGGTCGGCGCGCGGCACCCAGGCCACCTCGTGGATGGCGAACTCGTCGCCGCCCAGGCCGCGCAGGTTGTCCAGGCTCAGGTCGCCGCGCCAGGCGTCGACGCGGTAGAACAGCTCCATGTGGAAGCGCCCGGCCAGCGGCTCGGCGAACTCGCGGACGTACACCAGCGGCCCGACCTCCACTTCCAGCCCGGTTTCCTCGCGGCATTCGCGCTTCACGGTGTCGCGCGTCGATCGGTCGCTGTGCGACTCGAAGCCGCCGCCCGGGGGAATCCAGTAGACGTCGCCGTCGACCTCGTGGCGCACCAGCAGGATGCTCTGCTCGCGGACCAGCAGGCCGGCGGCGCGGATGCGGTGTTGCAGTGGGTTCATCGCCAGTCGAGCCTCGCCAGCTTCCAGGTGTCACCGTCGCGTCGCCATTCCAGGCTTACGCTGTAGGGGCGGTTGCGCCTGCGCTCGGGCAGCAGGTCGTCGCCGCCGGTCAGCGCCAGTTCCGCCCGGGTATGGCCGACGTCGGCATAGTTGCGGTCGACGCGGCTGCTGCGGCCCAGGGTGATGAAGCGCACCCGCGGCTGCTGGACGAACACCTGCGCCAGGGTCCGGCGCACCCAGTCGCGGTCGTACTCGCCCTGGGCGCGGAAATCTTCGTGCAACTGCGCCAGCACGGCGCTGGTGGCGCGCTCGTCGAGGTTGCGCTGCAGCTGGCGCACCGCGTCGTTCAGCTGGTCCTGGGAGGAGTCGCTGCTGCACCCGCCCAGCAGACAAATGACGCACAGCAGGCAAAGATACAACTTCCTCGGCATCCCGAGTGAACTCCTTTATCGGTTTTGCGCGGGCACAGGTATCATGCCGGACACGCAAGGGATGGTATCCGGTCGAGGGACGGACCGTACGTAAAGATTCAGGAGTGCGCCATGCAGCTTTTGTATCCGGAAATCAAGCCTTACGCCCGGCACCAGCTGGCCGTCGATGAACCGCACGTCCTCTACGTGGATGAAAGCGGCATACCGGACGGCCTGCCGGTGCTTTTTGTGCACGGCGGCCCGGGTGCCGGTTGCGACGCCCTGTCCAGGCGCTTCTTCGACCCCAACCTGTACCGCATCGTCACCTTCGACCAGCGCGGCTGCGGGCGCTCCACGCCCTTCGCCAGCCTGGACGACAACACCACCTGGCACCTGGTGGCCGACATGGAGCGCATCCGCCAGCACCTGGGCATCGAGAAATGGGTGCTGTTCGGCGGCTCCTGGGGCTCGACGCTGTCGCTGGCCTACGCCCAGACGCACCCCGAGCGCGTCCACGCCCTGGTCCTGCGCGGCATCTTCCTGTGCCGCCCGCAGGATCTGCGCTGGTTCTACCAGGAAGGCGCCAGCCAGCTGTTCCCCGACTACTGGGAGGACTACCTGGCGCCGATCCCGGTGGACGAGCGCGGCGACCTCATGCAGGCCTTCCGCAAGCGCCTGGTGGGCAGCGACCAGATCGCCCAAATGCACGCCGCGCGCGCCTGGTCCACCTGGGAAGGGCGCACCGCGACGCTGCGGCCCAACCCGGCGGTAGTCGACCGCTTCAGCGATCCGCACCGCGCGCTGTCCATCGCCCGCATCGAGAACCACTACTTCGTCAACGCCGCCTTCCTCGAGCCGGACCAGCTGCTGCGCGACATGCACCGCATCGCCCACCTGCCCGGCGTCATCGTGCACGGCCGCTACGACGTGGTCTGCCCGCTGGACAACGCCTGGGCGCTGCACAAGGCCTGGCCGAACAGCGAATTGCAGATCGTCCGCGACGCCGGCCACGCGGCCAGCGAGCCGGGCATCGCCGATGCCCTGGTGCGCGCCACCAACGAAATCGGCCGGCGCCTGCTGAACATGCCCCCGGAGGCCGAATGAAGGCGCTGATCCAGCGCGTGAGCGCCGCGCGGGTGGAAGTCGACGGGGAAATCGTCGGCGCCATCGACCAGGGCCTGCTGGCGCTGGTCGGTGTGGAGCCCCAGGACGACGAGGCGAGCGCCCAGCGGCTGCTGCACAAGCTGCTTAACTATCGAGTGTTCGCCGATATTGAAGGTAAGATGAACCTTTCTCTGGGCGATGTCGGCGGCGGCCTGCTGCTGGTCTCGCAGTTCACCCTGGCTGCCGACACCCGCAAGGGCCTGCGGCCGAGCTTTTCCAGCGCGGCGCCGCCAGCCCGGGGCGCCGAGTTGTTCGAACATCTCGTGGATCAGGCACGAGCCCGTCATCCGCTGGTCGCTACCGGCCGGTTCGGCGCCAACATGCAGGTCCACCTGGTCAACGACGGGCCGGTGACCTTTCTTCTGGAGGCGTGAACAGGCGGCAGTCCGTAATCGGGCCGCAGGATGATGGCAACTCGCATGCGACTAGAACAATGGCTCCCCGGAAGCCCAGGCCACAAGGCCGGGCAAGGGTTCTTCGCAATCGCGGGGAATCATTCGGGCTCACCGGGGTCGGAATTCAATCGCCGGCACTTTGGCATTGCCAGGGTCGGCCTTGGTTTTTTCAAGTTCACGGACGAGGGGGACTCGTGATTTTTCGTTCCGTTCAACACACCGCTTCCCGTAATTTCCTGCGCGACCTGATGCTGGTCGGCTCCGCTTTCCTGGCCCTGGGCGCTTCTCACGCCTGGGCTTTCACCATCGATGACGTCGCCGGCGAGGCGAAGAAGCTGGCCAGCGAGAAGTACAGCGCGCCGACCAGCAACCTGCCGTCGGTATTCAGCGAGATGAAATTCGCCGACTACCAGCAGATCCGCTTCCGCATGGACAAGGCCTACTGGGCCGACGAGAAGGAGCCGTTCAAGCTCAGCTTCTATCACCAGGGCATGCACTTCGACACCCCGGTGAAGATCAACGAGGTGACGGCCACCAGCGTCAAGGAGATCAAGTACGATCCCGCGCGTTTCGACTTCGGTACGCTGCAGTTCGACGCCAATGCCACCAAGGACCTCGGCTACGCCGGGTTCCGCGTGCTCTACCCGATCAACAAGGCCGACAAGCTCGACGAGATCGCCACCTTCCTCGGCGCCAGCTACTTCCGCGTGGTCGGCAAGGGTCACGTCTACGGCCTCTCCGCCCGCGGCCTGGCGCTGGACACCGCGCTGCCCTCCGGCGAGGAGTTCCCGCGCTTCCGCGAGTTCTGGATCGAGAAGCCCAAGCCCCAGGACAAGCACCTGGTGATCTACGCCCTGCTCGACTCGCCGCGCGCCACCGGCGCCTACCGCCTGGTCCTGCGCCCCGGCAAGGACACCGTGGTCGACGTGCAGGCCAAGGTGTTCCTGCGCGACAAGGTCACCAAGCTCGGCCTGGCGCCGCTGACCAGCATGTTCCTGTTCGGCTCCAACCAGCCCTCGGAGCAGCACAACTTCCGTCCGGAGCTGCATGACTCCACCGGCCTGCAGATCCATGCCGGCAACGACGAGTGGATCTGGCGCCCGCTGAACAATCCCAAGCACCTGTCGGTAAGCAGCTACGCCGTGGAGAACCCGAAAGGCTTCGGCCTGCTCCAGCGCGGCCGCGAGTTCAGCCGCTACGAAGACCTGGACGACCGCTACGACCTGCGCCCGAGCCTGTGGATCGAGCCGCGCGGCGACTGGGGCAAGGGCAGCGTCGAGCTGGTCGAGATCCCCACCCCGGACGAGACCAACGACAACATCGTCGCCTTCTTCAACCCGGAGAAGCGCCCGGAGGCCGGCCAGCCGCTGGAATACGCCTACCGCATGCACTGGACCATGGACGAGGACGCCCTGCATTCGCAGAAGGTCGCCCAGGTCAAGCAGACCCTGCGCTCGGTGGGTGACGTCAAGCAGGCCAACCTGATCCGCCAGCCCGACGGCAGCACCGCCCTGGTGGTGGACTTCGAGGGCGCCAACCTCAAGGTCCTGCCGGCCGACGCCGCGGTGACCACCCAGGTGAGCACCGACGACAACGCCGAGGTCAAGGAAAACAACCTGCGCTACAACCCTGTGACCCAGGGCTGGCGCCTGACCCTGCGGATCAAGGTGAAGGATCCGAAGAAGCCGACCGAAATGCGTGCGGCCCTGGTCAAAGATGGACAGACCCTGTCCGAAACCTGGAGCTACCAGCTGCCTGCCGATGAATAACACGACCACCCACAAGGCTCCGCTGGGCGAATACCTCGAGTACCTTCCGCTGACCGCGGAAGGGCGCGAGCGCCTGGCGCGCAGCGCTTCCTTCAGTGACCTGCACCAGCGCCTGGCGGAGGAGGCCGGCACCGCGCCGGTCGCCACCGACGATGCGGCGCTGGGCTCCATCGGCCCGCGCCTGCTGCTCGGCTACGGCCAGGAGCTGCAGGAAACCGGCATGCTCGGCCTGGACGACAACGGCCGCGCCTACCTCAAGGCGGCGCCGCCGATCCAGCGCACCAAGGTGCTGCCCGAACCCTGGCGGACCAACGTGTTGGTGCGCGGCTGGCGCCGCCTGCTCGGCCGCGGCAACCCGTCCAAGCCCGTGCGCGACCTGCCCAAGGCGCGCTGGCAGCGGGTCGGCTCGCTGCGCCGGATGATCCTGCTGCTGCTGATGCTCGGCCAGACCAGCATCGCCACCTACTACATGAAGGGCATCCTGCCGTACCAGGGCTGGGCGCTGATCGACCTGGAAGAGATCAACCGCCAGACCTGGCTGCAGACCCTGCAGCAGGTGCTGCCGTACCTGATCCAGTTCGGCGTGCTGCTGCTCTTCGCCATCCTCTTCTGCTGGGTCTCGGCCGGTTTCTGGACCGCGCTGATGGGCTTCTGGGAGCTGCTCAGCGGCCGCGACCGCTACCGCATCTCCGGCAGCAGCGCCGGCAACGAGCCGATCGCGGCCGACGCGCGCACCGCCATCGTCATGCCGATCTGCAACGAGGACGTGCCGCGGGTCTTCGCCGGCCTGCGCGCCACCTTCGAGTCGGTGGCGGCCAGCGGCGAGCTGGAGCACTTCGACTTCTTCGTCCTCAGCGACACCTACCAGGCCGACATCGCCGTGGCCGAGGAGCAGGCCTGGATCGAGCTGTGCCAGGAGACCAAGGGCTTCGGCAAGCTGTTCTACCGCCGCCGCCGTCGCCGGGTGAAGCGCAAGAGCGGCAACATCGACGACTTCTGCCGGCGCTGGGGCAGCCAGTACAAGTACATGGTGGTGATGGACGCCGACAGCGTAATGAGCGGCGACTGCCTGGCCAAGCTGGTGCGGCTGATGGAAGCCAACCCGGAGGCGGGGATCATCCAGACCGCGCCCAAGGCCTCGGGCATGGACACCCTCTATGCGCGCATGCAGCAGTTCGCCACCCGCGTGTACGGCCCGCTGTTCACCGCCGGCCTGCACTTCTGGCAGCTGGGCGAGTCGCACTACTGGGGCCACAACGCGATCATCCGCATGAAGCCCTTCATCGAGCACTGCGCCCTGGCGCCGCTGCCGGGCAAGGGCTCGTTCTCCGGGGCCATCCTCTCCCACGACTTCGTCGAGGCCGCGCTGATGCGCCGCGCCGGCTGGGGCGTATGGATCGCCTACGACCTGGAGGGCAGCTACGAGGAATTGCCGCCGAACCTGCTGGACGAGCTCAAGCGCGACCGCCGCTGGTGCCACGGCAACCTGATGAACTTCCGCCTGTTCCTGGTCAAGGGCATGCACCCGGTGCACCGCGCGGTGTTCCTCACCGGGGTGATGTCCTACCTGTCGGCGCCGCTGTGGTTCTTCTTCCTGGTGCTGTCCACCGCGCTGCTGGCGGTGCACCAGCTGATGGAGCCACAGTACTTCCTGGAGCCGCGCCAGCTGTTCCCGATCTGGCCGCAGTGGCACCCGGAGAAGGCCATCGCGCTGTTCTCCACCACCCTGACCCTGCTGTTCCTGCCCAAGCTGCTCAGCGTCATGCTGATCTGGGCCAAGGGCGCCAAGGCCTTCGGTGGCGTGGTCAAGGTCACCCTGAGCATGCTCCTGGAGATGCTCTTCTCTGTGCTGCTGGCGCCGGTGCGCATGCTCTTCCACACCCGCTTCGTGCTGGCCGCGTTCCTCGGCTGGGAAGCGCAGTGGAAGTCGCCGCAGCGTGACGACGACGCCACGCCGTGGAGCGAGGCGCTGCGCCGCCACGGCATGCAGACCCTGCTGGGCCTGGCCTGGGCGCTGCTGGTGGTGTGGCTGAACCCGCGCTTTTTGTGGTGGCTGTCGCCCATCGTCGGTTCGCTGATGCTGTCCATCCCGGTGTCGGTGATCACCAGCCGCGTCAACCTGGGCCTGGCCTCGCGCGACGAGAAGCTGTTCCTCATCCCCGAGGAATACGACACCCCGCGCGAGCTGCGTTCCACCGACGAGTACACCTACCAGAACCGCTGGCAGGCGCTGAAGGACGGCTTCGTCCGCAGCGTTTCCGACCCGCTGCTCAACGCCCTGGCCTGCGCCATGGGCACCGCGCGCCACGCGCGCTCCGAGGCCATCGAGGCGGCGCGCCAGCGGCGCGTGCAGCAGGCCCTGGAAGGCGGCCCGCAGGCCGTCGTCGGCGAGGCCCGCCTGGCCCTGCTGAGCGACCCGGTGGCGCTCTCGCGCCTGCACCTGCAGGTGTGGGAAGGCGGCCACGAGAACTGGCTGGAGCCTTGGCGCAAGTCGGTGCAGGCCGACGCGCACAGCCCGGCATTGCCGCTGGCGCCGCCGGCCGGCGCCGGCGTGGGCCTGCCCGCCGCGCAGTCCTGACCGCGAGCCGCTCCCCGTCGCCAGGCGGGGAGTGGCAACGCCTTGCAACGGTTTTCCCGGCGCTTTACTGCTGCTAACCTGCGCCATCGATCCAGAAAGACTCCCGACGGACGGCGACAGAGGGTAGGATTCGCACCCTTCAGCGCCCGGCGAGGCTTCGCGCGGCATAAAGACCGCAGCTGGATGCCGTGCCGACGTGCGCACGACTCAATTTCGACTGTCTGGGAGTGTGGGGAATGAAAAAGTATCTGGCATCGCTGCTGCTGGGCGTCTGCGCCCTGGTCGGCGTGAACGCGGCGCAAGCCGGCGCCATCGACGAAGCGGTCAAGCGCGGCAGCCTGCGGGTGGGCATGGACCCGACCTACATGCCGTTCGAGATGACCAACAAGCGTGGCCAGATCGTCGGCTTCGAAGTCGACCTGCTCAAGGCCATGGCCAAGGCCATGGGCGTCAAGCTGGAGCTGGTCTCCACCAGCTACGACGGCATCATCCCGGCGCTGCTGACCGACAAGTTCGACATGATCGGCTCGGGCATGACCCTGACCCAGGAACGCAACCTGCGGGTCAACTTCTCCGATCCCTTCATCGTGGTCGGCCAGACCCTGCTGATCCGCAAGGAGCTGGAAGGCACCATCAAGTCCTACAAGGACCTGAACGACGCCAAGTACCGCATCACCTCGAAGATCGGCACCACCGGCGAGTTCGTCGCCAAGAAGCAGCTGTCCAAGGCCCAGTACCACGGCTTCGACAACGAGCCCGAGGCGGTCATGGACGTGGTCAACGGCAAGGCCGACGCCTTCATCTACGACTCGCCCTACAACGTGGTCGCGGTCGGCAAGTTCGGCGCCGGCAAGCTGGTGTTCCTCGACCAGCCGTTCACCTACGAACCGCTGGCCTTCGGCCTGAAGAAGGGCGACTACGACTCGATCAACTGGATCAACAACTTCCTCAAGCAGATCCACGAGGACGGGACCTACGATCGTCTGCACGATAAGTGGTTCAAGAGCACCGACTGGCTGAAGGACATGGAGTAATCCGCGTCCGACGCTGTTCGACCCGACGCGCAGGCCCCGGCCTGCGCGTTCGCATTTTCACGGTAAAGATACGTGACTAGAAGCAAACGCCCCACCTGGCCCTGGCATGGGCTGACCGCGCTGATCCTCCTGCTGATCGGCCTGGCCATCTGGTATTCCACCTCGCTGATTTCCTACGAGTGGCGCTGGAACCGCGTTCCCCAGTACTTCGCCTACCAGGCGGAGGAACCGCAACGTGCGGACGCCGTCTCGCGGGTGGAGAAGATCGAGGATTCCGGCCGCGAGGCCCGCGTCACCCTGGTCGACGACGACGGCAAACAGCAGGTGCTGAACGTGGCCGGCGACAGCCTGCAGTTCTCCGAGAACGACGACGTCGGCGAAGGCGACGTGGTCGGCGTGCAGCGCCACTGGGCCGCGGGCCCGTTGGCCTGGGGCCTGTGGACCACGCTGTGGATCTCCTTCGTCTCCGGCGCGATCGGCCTGGCCATCGGCCTGTTCACCGGCCTCTGCCGGCTGTCGAAGAACCCCACGCTGCACGACCTCTCGACGCTCTACGTCGAGCTGGTGCGCGGCACGCCGCTGCTGGTGCAGATCTTCATCTTCTATTTCTTCATCGGCACCGTGCTCAACCTGTCCCGCGAGTTCGCCGGGGTGGCCGCGCTGGCGCTGTTCACCGGCGCCTACGTGGCCGAGATCGTCCGCGCCGGCGTACAGTCCATCGCCCGCGGCCAGGACGAGGCGGCGCGCTCCCTGGGCCTGAGCGCGGCGCAGTCGATGCGCCACGTGATCCTGCCGCAGGCCTTCAAGCGCGTGCTGCCGCCGTTGGCCGGGCAGTTCATCAGCCTGGTCAAGGACACCTCGCTGGTCTCGGTGATCGCCATCACCGAACTGACCAAGAGCGGCCGCGAGGCCATCACCACCTCGTTCTCCACCTTCGAGATCTGGTTCTGCGTGGCCGCGCTCTACCTCGTCATCAACCTGCCGCTGTCGCATATGGCGAGCCGGCTGGAACGGAGGCTCGGACAAAGTGATTGAAGTCCGCAACCTGACCAAGGTGTTCGACACCCGCGGCCACGTGGTGCGCGCGGTGGACGACGTGACCACCCGCGTGGACAGGGGCGAGGTGGTGGTGGTGATCGGGCCCTCCGGCTCGGGCAAGTCCACCTTCCTGCGCTGCCTCAACGGCCTGGAGGAGTTCGACTCCGGCTCGGTGAGCATCGACGGCGTCGACCTGGCCAACCCGAAGACCGACATCAACGCCTACCGCCGCGAAGTCGGCATGGTGTTCCAGCACTTCAACCTGTTCCCGCACATGACCGTGCTGGAGAACCTGTGCCTGGCGCAGAAGGTGGTGCGCAAGCGCGGCAAGGCCGAGCGCGAGGAGAAGGCGAAGGCGCTGCTGGCCAAGGTCGGTATCGGCCAGAAGGCCAACGAGTACCCCTCGCGCCTGTCCGGCGGCCAGCAGCAGCGCGTGGCCATCGCCCGCGCGCTGTGCATGGAGCCGAAGGTGATGCTGTTCGACGAGCCGACCTCGGCGCTCGACCCGGAGATGGTCGGCGAGGTGCTCGACGTGATGAAGGCCCTGGCAGTGGAAGGCATGACCATGGTCTGCGTCACCCACGAAATGGGCTTCGCCCGCGAAGTGGCCGACCGCGTGCTGTTCTTTGACCACGGCAAGTTGTTGGAAGACGCGCCGCCGGCGCAGTTCTTCGAACAGCCGGCCGATCCTCGGGCGCAGAGCTTTTTGCGGCAGGTGCTTTGAGTACTTGGTGAATGACACGAAGCCGCCCTTTGGGGCGGCTTTTTTGTTGCCTGTCGCGAACCGTGTTTCCCTTTGGCGACGGCGTGTCGGCTCAACTCCGCTCCCTCTCCCTAACCCTCTCCCTGAAGGGAGAGGGGACCGTTCGGTGTGTTCGGGTGTTTCGGCGTTAGCCGGCTACCACGAAGTTTCCGATTGGCGCCAAAACCTTTCTCGGCACGGACAAGCCCCCCTCTCCCTGAAGGGAGAGGGGCCGTTCGGTGTGCTCGGGTATTTCGGCGTTAGCCGGCTGCTACGAAGTTTCCGATTGACGCCAAGACCTCTCTCGGCACGGACAAGCTCCCTCTCCCTTCAGGGAGAGGGCTGGGGAGAGGGTGCTCTTAGCAAATGCCTGCCGCGAACACCATTCGCAAGCAAGCTCGCTCCTACAGGACCAGACCCTGCGCACAGCCAAGAAAAAACCGCCCCGAGGGGTAATGCCAGTCAGTTAAGGCTGACACATTGACCTTTAGTCTGCAGGCCGCAAAATCCGATGCTTGGAAACGAGCATCGGATTTTTTATGCGCCTGTCACAAGCCCTGTCCCTCACTCACGAAATGGCATCGCGGCCTCATGCGCTGGAGGGGCTGGGAGCTTTGCTCGATCCAGACATCGTGAAACAGGCTTTCGAGACTGCAGGTGTCTCGACCATTCGCAAGCGTCGTCTTCCGCTTGAAAGCCTGGTGTGGTGCATCATCGGCATGGCGTTGTTCCGCCGGATGTCGGCTTGGGATGTCGTGAACCACATGGACATCATGCTACCGGGCAAGCGGCCGCTGGTGGCGCCCAGCGCTGTTGTGCAAGGGCGGCAGCGGCTGGGTAGCGAAGCTGTACGCGAAGTCTTTACGCTGACCCAGCAGCGATGGCACGAAGAAACCAAACATCCGCAGTGGTTGGGATTGACGCTGCTTGGCGTGGACGGCGTTGTCTGGAATACGCCTGATACCGCAGAAAATCGTGCGTGCTACGGCAGCGCGACCAACCAGCATGGTGACGGCAGCTTTCCTCAAGTTCGGATGGTCTGTCAGATGGAGCTGACCAGCCATCTACTGATAAGCAGCACTTTCGAGGGCTATCACAGTAGCGAAATGAAGCTGGCAGAACAGCTGATCGCCACCACGCCGAATCATTCGTTGACCCTGTTCGACAAAGGTTTCTACTCGTTGGGCTTGCTGCATCACTGGCAATCGCACGGCGAGCATCGACACTGGCTGATCCCTTTGAAAAAGGGCACTCAGTATGAGGTAGAGCACAAGCTTGGGCGCAATGATGCCCAGGTCGTTCTGCGTACATCGCCTCAGGCTCGCAAACAATGGCCAGACTTGCCGTTGGAAATTCGAGCGAGGTTGCTGAGCAAAACGATCAAAGGAAAGGTGGTGAGCGTCTTGACCTCAATGACCGATCCGCTGCGTTTCCCTGGCGATGAGATCGTCGATCTTTACAGTCAGCGCTGGGAAATCGAACTGGGCTATCGGGAGATCAAGCAAGGACTTTTGGGCGGCGAATACACCCTGAGAAGCAAGACTCCGGAGATGATTGCGCAAGAACTGTGGGGCGTGCTGCTGGGCTACAACCTGTTACGTTATCAGATGGTACAGATGTCGAGGCAGTGCCCGGGGGTATACCCATGCGAAATGAGTTTTACCGCCTGCAGTTGGGCAATCCTGGGCTTGCTGCATGGCACGTCGCTGAACCATCCCGGTAACTTGCCAGGATTTCTGGCAGATTTGCAGGCCTCAGCGGCGCAGTATGTCCTACCTCATCGGCGACCTGATCGCTGGTTCCCGAGAACGGTGAAGCAGCGACCAGCAAAATATTCGACACGAAAATGAAAATGCCAGTCAGCTTAACTGACTGGCATTACCCCGAGGGGCGGTTTCTTCAGCAACTGGCACTCAACGATTGCGCGTCAGCAGCGCCGGGCGTTCGCCCTTGTCGCGGCGCGGTTCCAGTTCTTCCAGTTGCTCGGCGGTGGGGAAGCGGTCGCCGCGGACCAGGTCGCGCTTGTTGATCACCACCGGCTGGCGGGTCGGCTTGGCGGCGCCGTACTCGCTCGGCTCGCGCAGCGGCGCATCGCTCATCAGCGAGGGTTGGCCCTTGCCGCCGCGCTTGCGGGCGGCGCGCTGCTTGCCCTGGGCGTTGCCGCCCTGGCCGCCGCGGGCCTGGCCGTTGGCGTTCTTGCCGCGGGCGCCCTGGCCGCCCTGGCCGGTGCCCTTCTGACCCGGCTTGCCCTGCTTCTGGCCTTGGCCCTGAGCCTGAGCTTGGCCCTGGCCGCGGGCACGCTGGCCCTGGGACGCCTGGCCCTGGCCCTGGGGCTGGCCGCCGCGACGGCGTTGGCCGCGTTGCACGTCCTTGTCCGGGAAGGGGCTGACGTAGTCGGCGCGGTTGCCGAAGTTGTCGTAGTCGTCGTCGAGGAATTCCTCGGGATCGCGGTTCTGGCCCTGCGCCGCCGGCTTGGGTTGCCTGGGCTGCTTGGGTTGGGCGTCGCCGCGCGGGGCCTGCTGCTCGCCCTGGGCCTGGGCCTCGCCCTTCTTCTTGCCGCGACCGCCACGGCGGCGGCGCTTACCGGCCGGCTTGTCGCCCTGCTCGGCGCCGGCGTCGGCATGGGCTGCCTCGGCGGCGGGTTGCGCCTGCTGCGGCTCCTTGTCCCTGGGCTTGCGCTCGCGCTTGGCCTTGTCCTTGCGTGGCTGGCGCTGGGGCTGTTCCTTGGGCTCGGGCAGGGCCACTTCCGGCAGCACCGCCTCGGGGTCGAAGCCCTGGGTGTCGCCGGCGGGAATCTGTTGCCTGGTCAGGCGCTCGATGGCCTTGAGCAGCTTCTCTTCGTCCGGGGCCACCAGCGAGATGGCCTCGCCGCTGCGCCCGGCACGGCCGGTGCGGCCGATGCGGTGGACGTAGTCTTCCTCGACGTTGGGCAGCTCGTAGTTGACCACGTGGGGCAACTGGTCGATGTCCAGGCCGCGGGCGGCGATGTCGGTGGCCACCAGGATGCGCACGTCGTTGGTCTTGAAGTCGGCCAGGGCCTTGGTGCGCGCGTTCTGGCTCTTGTTGCCGTGGATCGCGGCGGCCGGCAGGCCGTGTTTGCTCAGGTATTCGGCGAGGCGGTTGGCGCCGTGCTTGGTGCGAGTGAAGACCAGCACCTGCTCCCAGGCGCCCACGGTCACCAGGTGCGCCAGCAGGGCGCGCTTCTGTACCGAGGGGATGCGGAACACGCGCTGTTCGATGCGCTCGACGGTGGTGTTCGGCGGGGTGACCTCGATGCGCTCGGGGTTGTGCAGCAGCTTGTTGGCGAGGTCGGTGATGTCTTTCGAGAAGGTCGCCGAGAACAGCAGGTTCTGGCGCTTGGGCGGCAGCTTGGCGAGGACCTTCTTGACGTCGTGGATGAAGCCCATGTCGAGCATGCGGTCGGCTTCGTCGAGGACCAGGATTTCCACGCGGGAGAGGTCGACGCTGCCCTGGCCGATCAGGTCGAGCAGGCGGCCGGGGCAGGCCACCAGCACGTCGACGCCCTTGGACATGGCCTGGACCTGGGGATTCATGCCGACGCCGCCGAAGATGCAGGCGCTCTTCAGGGGCAGGTCGCGGGCATAGACCTTGAAGCTGTCGTGGACCTGGGCGGCCAGCTCGCGGGTCGGCGTCAGCACCAGCACGCGCGCCTGGCGCGGGCCGTGGCGGTGTTCACGGTCGGGATGGCCTTCGGGGAACAGCCGCTCGAGCACCGGAAGGGCGAAGCCACCGGTCTTGCCGGTGCCGGTCTGGGCCGCGACCATCAGGTCGCGACCTTGCAATACGGCGGGAATCGCCCGCTCCTGGACAGGGGTGGGCTGGCTGTAGCCCGCCGCCTCTACTGCGCGGGCCAGCGCCTCGGAGAGACCGAGGGAGGAAAAGGACATGCGGGGTATTCCTATATGAGCCGGCGGCTGGCCGGCGAATGTGAAGTCACCAAGTTCTTCGAACTCCTCTGTACCCTCGTTCCCGTGGCGGGAAGAGGGACGGCGCGGGGCGCTGCGTATGCACCCATGGCCGAGCTACTGGCAGGGGCCCTCGCGGGCTCCTCCGGGGGCCGGCGGCAAGGGCCGCCGGCCTGGGGTTGCGCCCGGCCCCGGAAGGGCAGAGGCGCTGCCAGCGCTGGCCTGCCGTTCAGAGCAGGTCCTGCTGGCGTAGGTGCCGGCGTATCTCCTCGAGCCTTGGGCCGAGGAGATGGCGCAACACCTTTTGGTTCAGCCATTCACCGAGCTGCTCTTGCACCGGCTGGTCGGGATGGCGCGCGATGACATTGGTCACGGCCTTTTCCCACCAGACGGGGCCGCAGGCCCGGTCGAACTCGTTGTCGTAGTCGTGGCACCCGTAGAACAGCTCCAGGCTGAACTGGCGCATCGGGACCGGCAACGGCAGTGTTCTCAGCTTGTACAACAGGCGCGCGGCACGTGGTGGACGCGGCAGGCGGTCGGTCACCAGTTGGGTGTCGTCGAGAGCCAGGGGGCTGAGAAGGGACGTTCGGTGCTTGTGCAGCCAGGCCTGGACTTTCGCCCGGAACAACTGCTTGCGGCTCCAATAATGGTGGATGAGGTCGGTACAGCCGACCGGTTCCAGTTGTCTGTAGGCCGCAATCGCCAGAACGAACTCTTCAAGATTATAGGCTGCGCGGGCAATTGGGTAGAGGTCATCCATCAATTCCAACGAACGGTCGAGTACGGCGGCGTCTTTGCGGGCCAGCCCGATCACCCCGGAATTGATCAGCGGCGTCCGTTCGTCGGCCAGCCCGCGGGCCTTCAGGGGCTCGATCAACTGGCGGTAGACGGGCGCCTGCGAGTCGCCAAGCCGGTGCCGCACGGCGTTGCACAGCAGGGCGCCGGGCCGCACCTGGGCGAACAGCCGGGCCGGCGATACGCGGAAGAAGGTGTCGGTGTCGATCAGCACGGCGGCGGGCAGTTCGTCGAGCGCCTGGCGCAGGGCCACGTGCTTGGCGCGGAAGTGATAGCCGTGCGGCCCGTACCAGCCGGCCAGGGTGCCTGCGTCGATGTGGCGCACCCGCACCGGCAGCCCGGCGTAGGGGGCGCCGTCATCGGTGACGACCTGGATGTCCAGGCGCAGCTGCGGCGTTTCCCGTGCCCGGGCGATGGCGCTGGCGATGCTGAACAGGGCTTCCTGATGGTAGGTCTGGCGACCGTACACGAGGTAGATCAGAGAGGGGGCATGTGCCATGCCATGTGCAACCTCTAGCGTCCTGGTCGGTGAACCGCCGCCCGTGGCGGGCGGCGGAACGCCGTTGCGCTAGCGGGGCAGCTTCAGGTTTTTCCACAGTGCCAGGCTGGGGTCGGCCTGGTTCAGCGTGTAGAAATGCAGCCCGGGGGCGCCGCCGTCCAGCAGACGTTCGCACATCTCGGTGATCACCTGCTCGCCGAAGGACTGGATGCTGGCGATGTCGTCGCCATAGGCTTCCAGCTGCTTGCGGATCCAGCGGGGGATTTCGGCGCCACAGGCGTCCGAGAAACGCGCCAGCTTAGAGTAGTTGGTGATCGGCATGATGCCCGGGACGATCGGGATGTCGACGCCCAACTTCTGTGCACGCTCGACGAAGTGGAAATAGCTGTCGGCGTTGAAGAAATACTGCGTGATTGCACTGTCAGCACCGGCCTTGACCTTGCGTACGAAATTGGCCAGATCGTGCTCGGAATTGCGTGCCTGCGGATGTACTTCCGGGTAGGCAGCGACCTCGATGTGGAAGTGGTCGCCGGTCTCGGCGCGGATGAACTCCACCAGCTCGTTGGCGTAGCGCAGCTCGCCGCTGGCCATGCCCATGCCCGAGGGCAGGTCGCCGCGCAGGGCGACGATGCGGCGGATGCCGGCGTCCTTGTAGTGGGCGAGCAGGGCGTGCAGCTCGGCCTTGGTGTCGCCGACGCAGGACAGGTGCGGCGCGGTGGGGACGTTCACCTCGCCGTCCAGCTGCAGGACGGTGACCAGGGTGCGGTCGCGGGTGGAACCGCCGGCGCCGTAGGTGCAGGAGAAGAAGTCCGGCTTGTAGCCGGCCAGCTGGCGCGCGGTGGCCAGCAGTTTTTCATGCCCGGCTTCGGTCTTGGCGGGGAAGAACTCGAAGCTGAAGCGGCGATCTTGGGACATGGCTTTTTCCAAGCTTGAAGCTTGAAGCCTGAGGCTGGAAGCGGAGCCGCCAGGGCTTCCAGCTTCCAGCTTCCGGCTTTCGGCTTAGTAGCGGTAAGTATCGGGCTTGAACGGACCTTCGACGGTCACGCCGATGTACTCGGCCTGTTTCGGCGTCAGTTGGGTGACCACGCCGCCGAAGCCGCGGACCATCTCCAGGGCGACTTCCTCGTCGAGCTTCTTCGGCAGCACTTCGACGGTCAGGCGCTTGGCCTTCTCGGCGGCCGGCTGGTCGGCGAACTTGCGCTCGAACAGGTGGATCTGCGCCAGCACCTGGTTGGCGAAGGAACCGTCCATGATGCGGCTCGGGTGGCCGGTGGCGTTGCCCAGGTTCACCAGGCGGCCCTCGGCGAGCAGGATCAGGTAGTCGTCGTTGTGCGGATCGAAGCCGTCCTTGCCGGTGCGGTGGATCTTGTGCACCTGCGGCTTGACCTCTTCCCAGGCCCAGGTCTTGCGCATGAAGGCGGTGTCGATCTCGTTGTCGAAGTGGCCGATGTTGCAGACCACGGCGCGCTTCTTCAGGGCCTTGAGCATGCCGGCGTCACAGACGTTGACGTTGCCGGTGGTGGTGACGATCAGGTCGATCTTGCCCAGCAGGGCGGCGTCGACGCTGGCCTCGGTGCCGTCGTTCAGGCCGTTCTTGTAGGGCGAGACGACTTCGAAGCCGTCCATGCAGGCCTGCATGGCGCAGATCGGGTCGACTTCCGAGACCTTGACGATCATGCCTTCCTGGCGCAGCGATTGCGCCGAGCCCTTGCCCACGTCGCCGTAGCCGATCACCAGGGCCTGCTTGCCGGACAGCAGGTGGTCGGTGCCGCGCTTGATGGCGTCGTTGAGGCTGTGGCGGCAGCCGTACTTGTTGTCGTTCTTGCTCTTGGTCACCGAGTCGTTGACGTTGATCGCCGGGACTTTCAGGGTGCCGGCCTTGAGCATGTCGAGCAGGCGGTGCACGCCGGTGGTGGTCTCTTCGGTGATGCCGTGGATCTTCTCCAGCATCGCCGGGTATTTCTTGTGCAGGATCTCGGTCAGGTCACCGCCGTCATCCAGCACCATGTTGGCGTCCCACGGCTGGCCATCCTTGAGGATGGTCTGCTCGATGCACCACTCGTATTCCTGCTCGGTCTCGCCCTTCCAGGCGAACACCGGGATGCCGGCGGCGGCGATGGCGGCGGCGGCCTGGTCCTGGGTGGAGAAGATGTTGCAGGACGACCAGCGCACTTCGGCGCCGAGGGCGACCAGGGTCTCGATGAGCACGCCGGTCTGGATGGTCATGTGGATGCAGCCGAGGATCTTGGCGCCCTTGAGCGGCTGGCTGGCGGCGTACTTGCGGCGCAGGCCCATCAGTGCCGGCATCTCGGACTCGGCGATGATCAGCTCGCGGCGGCCCCAGGCGGCCAGGGAAATGTCGGCGACTTTATAGTCGGTGAAACCGGCAGGCGTCATGACAGCGCTCATGCGTAACTCTCCATTCGTTGTCTGCGAATGGGCGCCGTTGATGCGTTAACGGCCGGCGGACGCCGACCGGGACGCGCCCCGTCCGAGCCTGACAAGCCTTGGCTTGCTGCAGCGCCCCTCGGAACGGGTGGCGGGAACGGCCGGAGCGGAGCCGGCCGGTGAAGCCTGCGGATTATAGCGATGCCGGGCGGCAAGCCAAAGGTTTTCCGTCGTCCGCCGGGCCCGCCCGCGCCGCGCCAGGGGCCGTGAATACCCTGGCGCGGCGGCGCACGGGTTCAGATCACGCCCTGCTCGCGCAGCTTGCCGATGGCGGCGGCGTCCAGGCCGAGCACGTTCTCGAGGATCTGCTCGGTGTGCTGGCCGAGGGTCGGTGGGGCGTTGCGGTACTCGACGGGGGTCTGCGACAGGCGGATCGGGCTGGCCACCTGGGGCACGCTGCCGGCCAGCGGGTGCGGCAGGTCCACGCGCAGGCCGCGGGCGATCACCTGCGGGTCGGCGAACACCTGGGCCAGGTCGTTGATCGGCCCGCAGGGCACGCCGGCCTGCTCCAGCGCGGTGATCCACTGCGCGGTGGTGCGCATCACCGTGGCCTGGCGGATCAGCGGGATCAGCACGTCGCGGTGGGCGACCCGCGCCTTGTTGCTGGCGAAGCGTTCGTCGTCGGCCCATTCCGGGTGCCCGGCCAGTTCGCAGAACTTGCGGAACTGCCCGTCGTTGCCGACGGTGAGGATCATGTCGCCGTCGGCGGTGGGGAAGTCCTGGTAGGGCACGATGTTCGGGTGGGCGTTGCCCAGCCGGCGCGGCGGGATGCCGGTGGTCAGGTAGTTCAGCGTCTGGTTGGCCAGGCAGGCCACCTGCACGTCGAGCAGGGCCATGTCGATGTGCTGGCCGATGCCGCTGACGTCGCGGTGGGCGAGGGCGGCGAGGATGGCGGTGGACGAGTACAGGCCGGTGAGGATGTCGGTCAGCGCCACGCCGACCTTCACCGGGCCGGCGCCTTCTTCGCTGTCGGAGCGCCCGGTGATGCTCATCAGGCCGCCCAGGCCCTGGATCATGAAGTCGTAGCCGGCGCGCTTGGCGTAGGGGCCGGTCTGGCCGAAGCCGGTGATGGAGCAGTAGATCAGCTTCGGGTTGAGCTGCTTGAGCGACTCGTAGTCCAGCCCGTAGCTTTTCAGCCCGCCGACCTTGAAGTTCTCCAGCACGATGTCGGCCTTGGCCGCCAGCTCGCGCACCAGGCGCTGGCCTTCGGGCTGGGTGAAATCGATGGTGAGGGATTTCTTGTTGCGGTTGGCCGACAGGTAGTAGGCCGCCTCGCTGGTGTCGCGGCCCTCGGCGTCCTTGAGGAACGGCGGGCCCCAGGCGCGGGTGTCGTCGCCGCTGCCGGGGCGTTCGATCTTGATCACTTCGGCGCCGAGGTCGGCGAGGATCTGCCCGGCCCAGGGGCCGGCCAGGACGCGGGAAAGGTCGAGAACGCGGATATGGGACAGGGCGCCGGACATGGATGACCTCGCAGAGGAGCTGGAAGCGGGAAGCTTGAAGCCGGAAGCCCGCGCCGGAGAGGCTTCCAGCTTCGGGCTTCCAGCTTATGGCTCGTCTTAGAAGAAAGCCTGGATGCCAGTCTGCGCGCGGCCGAGGATCAGCGCGTGGACGTCGTGGGTACCTTCATAGGTGTTCACCACTTCCAGGTTGACCAGGTGGCGGGCCACGCCGAACTCGTCGGAGATGCCGTTGCCGCCGAGCATGTCGCGGGCCATGCGGGCGATGTCCAGGGCCTTGCCGCAGCTGTTGCGCTTCATGATCGAGGTGATTTCCACCGCGGCGGTGCCTTCGTCCTTCATCCGGCCCAGGCGCAGGCAGCCTTGCAGGGCGAGGGTGATTTCGGTCTGCATGTCGGCCAGTTTCTTCTGGATCAGCTGGTTGGCGGCCAGCGGGCGGCCGAACTGCTTGCGGTCCAGGGTGTACTGGCGGGCGGTGTGCCAGCAGGCCTCGGCCGCGCCCAGGGCGCCCCAGGAGATGCCGTAGCGGGCCGAGTTCAGGCAGGTGAACGGGCCGCGCAGGCCGCGCACTTCGGGGAAGGCGTTCTCTTCGGGGACGAACACGTTGTCCATCACGATCTCGCCGGTGATGGAGGCGCGCAGGCCGACCTTGCCGTGGATGGCCGGGGCGCTCAGGCCTTCCCAGCCTTTCTCCAGGACGAAGCCGCGGATCTGGCCTTCGTCGTCCTTGGCCCAGACCACGAAGACGTCGGCGATCGGGCTGTTGGTGATCCACATCTTGGCGCCGGACAGGCGGTAGCCGCCGTCGACCTTCTTGGCGCGGGTGATCATCGAGCCCGGGTCGGAGCCGTGGTTCGGCTCGGTCAGGCCGAAGCAGCCGATGTATTCGCCGCTGGCCAGTTTCGGCAGGTACTTCTGCTTGGTGGCTTCGTTGCCGAACTCGTAGATCGGCACCATGACCAGGGACGACTGCACGCTCATCATCGAGCGGTAGCCGGAGTCGACGCGCTCGACCTCGCGGGCGATCAGGCCGTAGCACACGTAGTTCAGGCCGCTGCCGCCGTACTCGGCGGGGATGGTCGCGCCGAGCAGGCCGGTCTCGCCCATCTCGCGGAAGATCGCCGGGTCGGTCTGCTCATGGCGGAAGGCCTCCAGCACGCGCGGGGCCAGCTTGTCCTGGGCGAACTGCTGGGCGCTGTCGCGAACCATGCGCTCTTCTTCGGTGAGTTGCTGATCCAGCAGCAGCGGGTCTTCCCAGTTGAAGCTTGCTTTGGTGGCCATCGGGTTACCTCGGGGCAGTGACAGGGTGTCCGACCAGTTTAGGCGGACGCAGTGCGGTCGATCCTAGTCAGCCGCCGACCGGTGCGGCAACCGACTAATTCGCACGCTGTTGTGCTATTTTCTCACTCCGTGACCGCCCGGGCCCCATGAAACGAATGTTTGAATGGCCTGTTTCCCGGGCTTCGCGGATCACGAGATTCCCAAGAGGCATTCGATGCGGCGCAAGATCCCCACCACCGCGGCGCTGGTCAGCTTCGAGTCGGCGGCGCGCCACGAGAGCTTCACCAAGGCCGCCGAGGAACTGTCGCTGACGCAGAGCGCCATCTGCCGGCAGATCGCCGGGCTGGAGGCGTTCCTCGGCGTCGAACTGTTCCGCCGTTCGCGGCGCGGCGTCAAGCTCACCGAGGCGGGGCTGGGCTACAGCCGGCGCATCGCCGCGCGGCTGGACGCAGTGGAGCGCGACACCCTGGCGGTGATGGGCCAGCAGGGCGGCGGCAGCATCGAGCTGGCGGTGGTGCCGACCTTCGCCACCCAATGGCTGCTGCCGCGGCTCAAGGCCTTCAAGGGGCTGTACCCGGAAGTCACGGTGAACCTGACCAACCGCACCCGGCCCTTCCTCTTCGCCGACACCGACTTCGACTGCGCGCTGTACTTCGGCGACGGCGCCTGGTCCGGCACGGTCAAGCACTTCCTCATGCGCGAGAACCCGGTGCCGGTGTGCAGCCCCGAGCTGCTCGAAGGCCGCGCCAGCCTCAGCGCCGAGGCGATCGCCGCGCTGCCGCTGATGCAGCAGACCACCCGGCCCTATGCCTGGCGCCAGTGGTTCGGCTCCCTGGGCATGAGCGTCGCCCACGACATGAGCGGCACCCGCTACGAGCTGTTCTCCATGCTCGCCCAGGCGGCCGAGCAGGGCATGGGTGTGGCGCTGATCCCGCCGATGCTGATCCAGCGCGAGCTGGCCGAGGGCCGGCTGATCGTGGCGATGCAACATGCCTATTTGAGCGAGCATGCCTATTACCTGATGATTCCCGAGCGCAAGGTGGAATCCGCCATCGTCCGCGCCTTCCGCGACTGGCTGGTGGAGCAGGCGCGCATCTACCGCGAGGAGGCCGGCCTGGGCTGACTCCAGGCAGGACGCGCAGCGGCGATCCGCGCGATAATTGCGCAGCCGGCGGGGCTCGGCCCGTCAACTTGCCGACAAGGCATCGCGCTCACAAGGCGCAACCAGCAAGGAGTCACCATGAATTTCCACACCCGCAAATGGGTAAAACCCGAAGACCTCAACCCCAACGGCTCGCTGTTCGGCGGCAGCCTGCTGAAGTGGATAGACGAAGAAGCGGCCATCTACGCCATCGTCCAGCTGGGCAACCAGCGCGTGGTCACCAAGTTCATCTCCGAGATCAACTTCGTCAGCTCGGCGCGCACCGGCGACATCATCGAGATGGGCATCACCGCCACCGACTTCGGCCGCACCTCGATCACCCTGACCTGCCACGTGCGCAACAAGATCACCCGCAAGAGCATCCTCACCATCGACAAGATGGTCTTCGTCAACATGGGCCCGGACGGCCTGCCGGCGCCCCACGGCAAGACCGAGATCACCTACATCAAGGACCAGTTCAAGGACGGGGACGACCTCGAGCCCTGAGCCTGCGGGCCCGCAGCGACGCATCCAGGCTTTGCATCCGCGCGGTTTCGTGTGAGCCTGTGCCCGCCCACGGCGGGTGCGGGCCACCGCTCCCCCGTCGTACCACCACAGAAAAAGACCGGGGAGACACCATGCAAGCGCCCATCGCATCCACGCTGCGCCGCCTCGTCGCGGCCACCTGCTGCGCCGTCCTGCTGGGCGGCGCCGCCCAGGCCGCCGAGCCCAAGGCCGACCTCAAGCCCGAGGCCGGCACCTTCAAGATGGGCATGCAGCCCTGGCTGGGCTACGGCCAGTGGTACGTCGCCGAGCAGGCCGGGGCCTTCAAGGCCAACGGCCTGGACAAGGTCGAGCTGGTCAACTTCACCGAAGACAAGGACATGAACGCCGCCCTGGCCAGCGGCCAGATCGACGGCGGCAACCTCGCCACCCACACCGCCATGGCCATGGTCGCCGCCGGCCTGCCGGTGAAGATCGTCCTGCTGCTGGACCAGAGCACCAGCGCCGACGCGCTGATCGTCGACCCCTCGATCAAGACGCTGAAGGACCTCAAGGGCAAGCAGGTCGCCTATGAAGAGGGCACCACCAGCGACATCCTCCTGCACAGCGCCCTGCGCAAGGCCGGCCTGAGCCTGGCCGATGTGCAGCCGGTGCCGATGCCGGCGGCCAACGCCGGTTCCGCGCTGATCGCAGGCCAGGTGCCGGCGGCGGTGACCTACGAGCCCTACCTGAGCGCCGCCAGGCAGCAGAACCCGAAGGTCAACCTGCTGTACAAGGGCTCGGACGACCCGGGCATCATCAGCGACGTGTTCGTGGTCCGCGACGAGGTGCTCAAGCAGCGCCCCGGCCAGGTGCTGGCCCTGCTCAAGAGTTGGGAAGCCGGCCTGAAGCACTACCAGGCCCACACCGCCGAAGGCCGCGCGGCCATTGCCAAGGGCGTCGGCGCCGAGCCGGCGGAGCTGCAGAGCGCCTTCGACGGCGTGCGCTTCTATTCCCTGGGCGAGAACAAGGCCGAGCTGAAGGGCGCCTTCGTCAAGGACTCCTTCGCGCACATCCAGAAGGCCGCCAGCGAAGCCGGCATCATCCAGCAGCCGGTGACACCGGAGCAGGCCGTCGACACGCGCTTCGCCGAGGCGCTCTGACGCACCCCGCGCGCCGGCCGCAGGGTCGGCGCGTTTTCCCCGTTACCCCGAGCCTCGCATGAACGCCCGTAAACCCTCCCCGCTGTTCGTCATCGGCAAGCCGCTGGCGCGCACCCACCTGCTGCTGATCGGCGGCGGCGTATTCGTCCTGCTGGCCCTGGCCTGGTGGGCGGCCGGCGCCAGCGGCGCGGTGCCGAAGATCTTCCTGCCGGCGCCCGGCGACGTCTGGGCGCGCATGCTCAGGCTGGCCGCCGACGGCACCCTCTGGGCCGACCTGAAGGTCAGCGTCTACCGCATCCTGGTGGCCTTCGCGATTTCCTCGGCGATGTCCATCGTCATCGGCGTGTTCGCCGGCTGCTACGGCTTCTGGAAGGCCGCCACCGAACCGCTGGTGGACTTCGTGCGCTACATGCCGGTGGTGGCCTTCGTGCCGCTGAGCATCCTCTGGGCCGGCACCAGCGACTTCCAGAAATTCCTCATCATCTGGATCGGCACCTTCTTCCAGCAGGTGCTGATGGTGATGGACGCCATCAAGCGCGTGCCGCCGGACTTCGTCGGCCTCGGCCGGACCCTGGGCATGCCCGACCGGCGCATCCTCCTGAAGATCGTCCTACCCAGCGCCCTGCCGGGCATCTGGGACGCCCTGCGCATCAGCCTCGGCTGGGCCTGGACCTGGCTGGTGCTGGCCGAGCTGGTGGCCGCCACCTCGGGCCTGGGCTACCGCATCGTGGTGTCGCAGCGCTTCTTCCAGACCGACACCATCATCGGCTACATCCTGCTGCTCGGCCTGCTGGGGCTGGTCACCGACCAGGCCATGCGCGCCGCCGAGCGCGTCCTGTTCCGCTACAACCGGAGGCGCGGCTGATGGCGACCCTGGAGATTTCCGGCCTGAACAAGAGCTTCGCGGTCGGCAGAGAGCGCCGCGAGGTGCTGCGCAACATCGACCTGACCCTGGCGGACAACGAGTTCGTCTCCATCGTCGGCACCTCTGGCTGCGGCAAGAGCACCCTGCTGTCCATCGCTGCGGGGCTCGAGGACTTCGACAGCGGCAGCGTCAAGGTCGACGGCGTGCCCATCGCCGGCCCCGGCCTGGACCGCGGCGTGGTGTTCCAGGCCTACACCCTGCTGCCCTGGCTGACCGCGCGGCAGAACGTCGAGTTCGCCCTCAAGGCCGCCGGCCGCTCCCGCGCCGAGTGCCGCGAGATCGCCGCCGAGCACCTGCAGCTGGTGAAGCTGGAGAAGTTCGCCGACGCCTATCCCACCGAGCTTTCCGGCGGCATGAAGCAGCGCGTGGCGATCGCCCGGGCGCTGTCCTACCGGCCGAAGATCCTGCTGATGGACGAGCCCTTCGGCGCCCTGGACGCCATGACCCGCCACCAGATGCAGGAGCTGCTCACGCGCATCTGGGAGACGCACCGGCTGACGGTGATGTTCGTCACCCACGACGTCGAGGAGGCGGTCTACCTGTCCGACCGCATCGTGGTCATGGGCCTGGGCCCGGGGCGGATCAAGACCACCTTCGACGTGAACCTGCCGCGCCCGCGCCGCGAGGAGATGGCCGGCAGCGCCGAGTTCATCGAGCTGCAGCGCCAGGTGCTGCGCTCGATCCGCGAGGAAGAGGCCGGCGCCGCGGTGCTCTGAGGCTCACCAGCGGCCGGAGGCCCCGCCACCGCCGCTGGAACCCCCGCCACCGCCGAAGCCACCGCCACCCCGGCCACCGAAGCCGCCCCCGCCGAAACCGCCGCCGCGCCCGCCACGGAAGAAGCCGGCCGGCAGCAGGAAGAAGGGGTAGGCGATGAGGGCGAAGACGAAGGCGCTGACGCCGTTGTTGACCAGCGCGGCGAAGCTGAAGCTCAGCACCAGACTGAGCACGCCGGCCAGCACCCCGACGATCACGCTGCACACCACATAGCGGCCGAAGCTGCGCTGGCGCATGAACGGCAGCGGCAGCAGGCGCCCCAGCAGCGGCACGCCGGCCAGCAGGGCGAACAGCGGCAGCAGGCTGCCGGCCGGCAGGCCCAGGTCGTCGCCCTGCGCAGCCTGCTGGGGCTCGGGCAGCGCCTCGCCGTCGATCAGCTTCTCCAGGCTGTCCACCCCGGCCTGCACGCCGCCGGCGAAGTCGCCTTCGCGGAAGTGCGGGACTATCTGCTCGCGGATGATGCGCCCGGCCAGGACGTCGGTGATGGCGCCTTCCAGGCCGTAGCCGACCTCGATGCGCAGGGCGCGGTCGTCCTTGGCCACCACCAGCAGCACGCCGTCGTCCACGCCCTTGCGGCCCAGCTTCCACTGCTCGAAGGCGCGCACCGCGTACTGCTCGATGCTCTCCTCGCCGGTGCTGGGGATCATCAGCACCGCCAGTTGCGCGCCCTTGCGCTGCTCCAGCGCCGCCAACTGCTGCTCCAGCCGCTCGCGCTGCTCGGCGTCGAGGGTGGCGGTGAGGTCGGTGACCCGCGCGCTCAGCTGCGGCACGGCCACCTCGGCCCGCGCCAGGCCCGCGCAGCACAGCAGGGCCAGCGCCAGCAGCCAGGCGCGCATGCTCATTGCGCCGGTTGCGGCTGCGGCGTGCCGAAATCGACCTTGGGCGCGGTGGAGATGGCCGCCTCGTTCTCCACGCTGAAGTTGGCCTTGGGCTGGTAGCCGAAGATCTTCGCGGTGATCACCTGCGGGAACTGGCGGATCAGCACGTTGTAGTCCTGCACCGCCTTGACGTAGCGGCCGCGGGCCACGGTGATGCGGTTCTCGGTGCCTTCGAGCTGCGTCAGCAGGTCCTTGAACAGGCCGTCGGCCTTGAGCTGTGGATAATTCTCGGTGACCACCAGCAGCCGCGAGAGCGCCGAGCTGAGCTCGCCCTGGGCCTGCTGGAAGCGCTGCATGGCCGCCGCGTCGCCGAGCTGGTCGGCATTGAGGGTGGTGCTGCCGACCCTGGCCCGGGCCTCGGTGACCTGGGTGAGCACGGCGGCCTCGTGGGCGGCATAGCCTTTCACGGTGTTGACCAGGTTGGGCACCAGGTCGGCGCGCCGCTGGTACTGGTTGAGCACTTCGGACCAGGCCGCCTTGACCTGCTCGTCGCCGGCTTGCATGGCGTTGTAGCCGCAGCCGGTGAGCAGGGAGACGAGGACGTAGCAGCACAGGAACTTGAGCATTCGGGGCATGGCAGGGGACTCTGGCGATCGCGAAACCCCCAGTCTAGACCAGTCACGCCCCTCGGTGCGCAGCCGCGTGCGCACTTCAGGCCTTTCCGAGGCTTGCCGGGCATGGGGAGCGAGGCGCTAGAATCGCAACTGGTCTATACCAGGAAGCCCCGCCTTGTTCGCCACCGCCCTGGTGCTGCTCGCCGCCGTGCTCCACGCGGCCTGGAACACCCTCGTCAAATTCAGCGCCGACCGCCTGCTGGTGGTGGCCTGCATGGACCTCGTCGGCCTGCTCGTGGCCCTCGCCCTGCTGCCCTGGATCAGCCTGCCGCCGGCCGAGGTCTGGCCCTGGCTGGGCAGTGCCGTGGCCCTGCAGCTGGTCTACCGGGTGCTGCTGATCCAGGCCTACAAGGTCGGCGATCTCGGCCTGGTCTACCCGCTGATGCGCGGCCTGTCGCCGCTGGTGGTGCTGGCGCTGACGCTGCTGGTGGGCGGCGAGCAGCTCAGCGACCGGCAGGTCCTCGGCATCCTGCTGATCCCGCTGGGCATGCTGTTCCTGCTCAAGGGCGGCGGCGGTTCGCGGCTGCCCTGGATCGCCTTCCCCGTGGTGCTGCTGATGGGCCTGTGCATCGGCAGCTACACCTGGACCGACGGCCACGCCCTGAAGCGCTGGCCGCAGCCGCTGGACTACCTGGTGTGGCTGACGCTGCTCTCCGGCGTGCCCTTCCCGCTGCTCGCCCTGGGCGCGCGCACCCGCGCCTTCGCGCGCTTCTGGCAGACGCAGTGGAAGCTCGGCCTGAGCGTCGGCATCTGCGTGATGGCCAGCTACGGCCTGGTGCTCTGGGCCATGCAGCTGGGCTCGGTGGCCGAGGCCGCGGCGCTGCGCGAGACCAGCGTGGTGCTGGTGGTGCTGTTCGGCATGCGCTTCCTCAAGGAGCCCTTCGGGCTGCCGCGCCTGCTGGCGTGCAGCCTGGTGCTGGCGGGGATGCTGGTGATGAAACTCTGAGCTTGGCGAACAGGCCGCGAGATTGGCCGCTTTGGCGCACGCATCCGCCCGCCGGCCACTGACCTTCGCCTATGCTTGGCGGCAACCTGCCGACTTCCCAGCCGACGAGACCTCCGTTCATGCCCATCGCCTTCTGGTGCATCCTGATCGCCATCTTCCTGCCCTACCTGGGCACCAGCATCGCCAAGTTCACCGGCGGCGGCTTCGGCCCCCGGCAGAACCACGACCCGCGCACCTTCCTGGCCGGCCTGGAGGGCTACCGCAAGCGCGCCAACGCCTTCCAGCTGAACAGCTTCGAGGTCACCCCGGCCTTCGCCATCGCCGTGCTGGTGGCCTACGTGGTGGGCAACGCCGAGCCGGCGACCCTCGATACCCTGGCCATCGCCTGGCTGACCAGCCGTCTGCTCTACCTGATCTTCTACCTTGCCGACCTGGCGCTGCTGCGTTCGCTGGTGTGGTTCGTCGGCATGGCGCTGATCGCTGCCTTCTTTGTGGTCTCCGCCTGAACCGCAGCTGAACGGTTCGCGCATCGCTGCGGCGGATGGCCGCAGGCGGGCGCGCGGGCTCTGGATCAATGCCGGGCAGCGGCGGATAATCCGCCGCTCCCGTGTCTGGCCTGTCCTACAAGAGTCCGCTCATGAAGCTGAAGACCCTGCTCGTCCTGCTGTTGGCCGGTGCCGCCCTGGCCGGTTGCCACCGCCTCGATCCGAATTCCCCGCTGGCCAAGCGCCAGGCGATCTTCAAGCAGATGCTCCACGCCAGCGAGGACATGGGCGGCATGCTGCGCGGCCGCGTGGTCTTCGACGCCGAGAAATTCCGCGCCGACTCGGTTAAGCTCAACGAGCTGGCCGGCCAGCCCTGGCAGTATTTCCCCACCAGCAAGCCGACCGACGAGGGCGGCGACAGCCGCGCCAGGGACGAGCTGTGGCAGCGCCAGCTGGAGTTCCAGGCCGACGCCAAGACCTTCCAGCAGGCCGCCGCCGCGCTGGAGGCCAACACCCGCCAGGCCACCCCGACCGCCGACGGCGTGCGCAAGGACCTGGCCGCGGTGGAAGATGCCTGCGAGGCTTGCCACAAGAAGTTCAGGGCGCTCTGACGGGGGCTCCGCTTTTTTTGGAGCGAGCTTGCTCGCGAACAGCGTTTCCAGGCGACCTCGGTGTTTTGGTTTGACTCCGCTCCCTCTCCCCAGCCCTCTCCCTGAAGGGAGAGGGGGCTAGTCCGTGCCAAGAGAAGAAATGGTTTCAGCTGGAAACCACCGGAGCTGCCGGCTGACTCCAGAATCCCCAACCCTGCCCAACGGTCCCCTCTCCCTTCAGGGAGAGGGTTAGGGAGAGGGGCGGACTTATCCCAAGCACTGTTGCTACCGGTAGGCACCGTTCGCGAGCAAGCTCGCTCCTACAGGTAGCCAGTCAGGCAACCAGCCCTGCTCACTCCTCCAACTCCCGCTTCGCCTGCTCCAGCTCCGCGCGGGCCTCGGCCAGCTTGTCCTTGCGCTTCTCGATCTTTTCCGCGTCGCCCTTGTTCATGGCCTTGCGCAGGTCGCTTTCGCGCTGGCTGACTTCGCGCTCGGCGTCCAGCACGCGCTGGGTGCGCTTTTGCGTCAGGCTGCCGTCGGTGCAGTAGGTGCGGGCCTTTTCCAGGGCGGTTTCCAGGCCGGCGATGGCGCCCTTGTCGCCGCGGGCGCGGGCTTCTTCCAGCTTGCCGGCGATGGCCGCCTGCTTGGCGGCGCAGCCGCTCAGGGGCTGCTCGGGTTGCGCGGCGAAGGCGCCGGTGCAGAGCAGTGCGGCGAGGCTGAGGGTAATTGATCGGAACATTCTTGGGTCCTGCGTTACCAAATGAGATATCGATGCTGACGAACGTCTAGAGTTTGCCATTAA
Organism: Pseudomonas sp. AAC; assembly: GCF_000725445.1. Lineage (NCBI taxonomy): Bacteria > Pseudomonadati > Pseudomonadota > Gammaproteobacteria > Pseudomonadales > Pseudomonadaceae > Pseudomonas > Pseudomonas sp. AAC. The sequence continues at coordinate 344,274 of NZ_KL647095.1, forward strand.
GCGCGCGCGTGGGGGTTGCCCCATGGCAGTCCGCGGCCTGGTCGATCCATTGAACGCGCTCCGTCGGGCGGAGCGGGGGAGGCTGGATGCGTATCGCGATTCGCCTGGTTCAGACGCTGATCCTGCTGTTGCTGGCGGCCCTGCTGGTGGGCGCCTGGTACCTGCTGCCCGGCGAGCAACTGCGCCCGCCGATGCTCACCGGGGTGAGCGAGGACAGCTCCCTGCGTGCCGGCGGCCTGCGCCGCGGCTACGTGCTCTACGTGCCGCCCAACCTGGTGCCGAACCCGGCGCTGCTGGTGGTGCTGCACGCCTCGCGCAGCAACGGCCAGCTGATGCGCCGCGACAGCGGCTTCGGCTTCGACGCCCTGGCCGACCGCGACGGCTTCCTGGTGCTCTACCCGGACGGCTTCGAGGGCCACTGGAACGACTGCCGCAAGGTGGCCAGCTACAGCGCGCGCGCCCGCAACATCGACGATGTGGCCTTCCTCACCCGGCTGGTGCGGCGGATTCAGCGCGAGCGCCAGGTGGACCCGCAGCGGGTGTTCTTCGCCGGCTACTCCAACGGCGGGCAGATGGCCCTGCGCATGGCCGCGGAGTCCGAACTGCCGCTGGCCGGGATCGCCCTGGTGGCGGCCAGCCTGCCGAGCGCGGCGAACGACGCTTGCAGCGAGTCGCAGCGGGCCGTGGCGGCGCTGCTGATGAACGGCACGCGCGACCCGATCAACCCCTACGGCGGCGGGCGGGTGAAGCTGTTCGGCTTCGGCGACCGCGGCGAAGTGCTCTCCAGCGAGGCTTCGGCCGGCGAGCTGGCGCGGCGCAACGGCATCAGCGCGCCGGCGCAGCGCGAGCCGCTGACGCGCCCCGGCCCGGTCTGGTCGGAGCGCTGGCAATGGCAGGGCGAGGGAATGCCGCCGGTGGAACTGGTGAGCGTGCACGGCGGCGGCCATCTGTTGTCGCAGCCGGGCTATCGGCCGCCGCGCCTGTTCGGCATGGCCGACCCCGAGCTGGACGGGCCGGCGGAGATCTGGCGCTTCTTCAAGCAGTTGCCGGTGGCTCAGACTTCCACGGTGCCGTAGGCGTCGAAGCCGCCCTGCTCGCCCGGGTAGCCGCCCGGGTTGGCCACCACCCGGGCGCGGCCGATGCGGTAGTCCAGGGCGTCGTGCACGTGGCCGTGCAGCCACAGGTCGCATTGCTGCACCAGATGCTCCAGGTCCGAGGCGAAGGCCGGCGACAGGCTGTCGCCGACATATTGCGGCGGAATGGAGCGGGCGCTGGGCGCATGGTGGGTGACCACCACGGTCGGCCCGGCGAAGGGCTCGGCCAGCTGCGCCGCCAGCCAGTCCCGCGAGGCCTGGAACAGTTGCTGGCTGAGCGCTGGGGTGAAGGGCGCGGTGAACCAGTCGATGCAGCTGAAATCGGGCATCAGGCGCAGCGCGCGTTGCAGCGTCAGCGGCAGGGTTTCCTCGCCGTAGAGCCGGAAGTCCGTCCACAGGGTGGCGCCGAGGATGCGCACGCCATCGATGACCACCGCGTCGTTCTCCAGGAAGTGGATGTCCAGGGCGCGGGCCAGGTTGCGCATGGCCTGGGTCAGCTCCGGCAGGTCGGCGTTGTAGAACTCGTGGTTGCCGGCGACGTAGACCACCGGCGTGTCGGGGAAGGCTTCGCGGGCCCAGTGCAGGCCCTGCAGGTGCTCGTGGATGTCGCCGGCCAGCACCACCAGGTCGGCGTCCACCGCGGGCAGCTCGCGGCGGCCGCCGAAGTGCTCGTGGTGCAGGTCGGAAAGGACGCGGATACGCATGCGGGTTGTCTCCTGGCCGGGTCCGGCATTGTGCGGCACGCCCGCGGCCTTGCCCAGCGCTTGACCTGGGTCATGGCAAGGCCGAACAGCGGAAAATTCCCATACGAGCTTCAGGGATGATTAAGGCCGCGCGCCCAGTCTCGGACCAGGCTCGCAACCAGGGAGGCCATATGAAGTTCGTAGGCATCGTCATCGCCACCATGTTGGCGGCGTTCGGGCTGGCGCTCGCGCTCGATCCGCCGGCCACTTTCGATATCTGGGTCCTGCGCAAGCAGGCCATCCTGCTGAGCGGCGTCGTCGCCTTCGCGCTGATGTCGCTGATCATGCTCCTGGCGGTACGCCCGGCCTGGCTGGAGCGGCCGCTGGGCGGGCTCGACCGCATGTACCGGGTGCACCGCTGGGCGGGCATCCTGGCCATCAGCCTGGGCCTGCTGCACTACCTGCTGGAGCTGGGCGGGCCGCTGCTGGCGAAATTCGTCGCCAAGCCGGCGAAGGGGCCGCGGGTGGAGACCTTCCTCGAGGTCTTCCGCGGCTCGGCCAAGGAGCTGGGCGAGTGGTCGGCCTGGTTGCTCGCCGCCATGCTGGTGCTGACGCTCTGGCAGCGCTTCCCCTACCACCTGTGGCGCTACGTGCACAAAGCGCTGGCGCTGGTCTACCTGGTGCTGGCCTTCCATGGCGTGGTGCTGGCGCCAGCCGGCTACTGGGCGCAGCCGCTGGGCTGGCTGCTGGCGCTGTGCGCGGCGCTGGGCTCGGTGTGCGCGCTGATCGCCCTGAGCGGGCGCATCGGCCGGCGGCGCACGCACCAGGGCGTGGTGGTGGCGGTAGCGCGGCCCGGCGAGCGCATGCTGGAAGTCACCTGCCGGCTCGGCCGCAACTGGCGGCACAAGGCCGGGCAGTTCGCCTTCCTCACCTGCGACCGCCTGGAGGGGCAACATCCCTTCAGCATTTCCAGCGCCGACCAGGGCAACGGCGAGGTGCGCTTCAGCATCAAGGCCCTGGGCGACTACACCCGGCGCCTGCAGGACTCTCTGGCGCCGGGCGATGCGGTCAAGGTCGAGGGGCCCTATGGCTGCTTCGATTTCCGCCGCGGCGGCGAGCGCCAGGTGTGGATCGCCGGCGGCATCGGCATCACGCCCTTCCTGGCCTGGCTGGAGGCGCTGCAGCAGCACCCGGCCGATGCGCCGGAAGTGGAACTGCACTACTGCGTGCGCAGCCCCGCCGACGCCATCTACGCCGGGCGCCTGCGCGAGCTGTGCGACGGCCTGCCCAGCGTGGCGCTGAAGGTCCACTACAGCGCCGAAGAGGGCTACCTGCGCGGTGACGACCTGAGCATGGCGCCGGACGCCTCCGGTCGCTGGCCGAGCCTGTGGTTCTGCGGCCCGCAGGGCCTGGCCGACCTGCTGCGGCGCGACCTCGGCCGGCGCGGCATGCCGGCGCGCAATTTCCACCAGGAAGCCTTCCGCCTGCGCTGAGGGCTCAGAAGCCGGCTACCCCGGCCGCGGCGAGCTGGGCGCCCAGGCGATGCACCTCGTGGTCGGCGAAGAAGGCCTGCAGTTGCCGGGCCCGGACCGGCCCGACGCCCGGCAGCTGGCGCCAGTCGCTGGCCTGCCGGGCGCTCAGTTCGGCCCAACCTTCGGTGGCCGGCAGGCTGTCGACCTGGGGCACGCCCAGCGCCCGCAACCAGTGCTGGAAGGGACGTTGCCGCGCGGCGCGGAACTGGGCGTGCAGGCGTTCGCCACTGTGCTCGGCGAAGCCCGGCAGTTGGCGCAGGGCTTCCGGCGGCAATTCCAGCCAGTCGAGCAGGCCGGCGAGCTGGCCGGCTTCCAGCAGTGCCTGCCAGGTGCCCGGTCCCACGCCTTCCAAGGCCAAACCCTGTTCGCCGCCCAGCCAGGCGAGACGGGCGAGGAACTGTTCCTCGCAGCCGGGCGTTGCCCGCCAGCAGCTGAGCGAGTGGTAGCGCCCGGACTCCGGAGGCTCTACCGCAAGGCGCTGCGGCGAGCGCCAGACCACGCTTTCCAGCCGCGGGATGGTCAGGCCGGCCAGAGCGATGGCCACCTGGTCGCCGGGGCGGATGTCCAGGGCCTGCCAGCGCCGCGTCGAGCCGAGGCTGACCTGGGCGATGCGGCGCTCGTCCAGGGTCACCGGCTGCAGCTCCAGCAGCGGCGTCACCCGTCCGGTGCGGCCGATGCGGAAATGCACCCGGCGCACCTCGGCCAGGGCCTGGCGGTAGGGGTATTTCCAGGCCAGCGCCCAGCTGGCGCCACCGGCCTGCCAGGCCTTCGCGGCGGGGCGCGAGCCCTGGCGGAGGACGATGCCGTCGCTGGCGAAGGGCAGGGGGCTGCGGTACCAGTGCTCGCGCTGGCGCTGGGCGTCCTCGAAGTCCGTCACCGGCAGCGTCAGGGCTGCGCTGTCCGCAAGGCCCAGCGCTCTCAGGCGCTCCAGGCGTTGCGCCATGCTTTGGGGACCGTGGGGCAATTCCCAGACGAACAGGCCGACCTGCGAAACCTGTTCGCCCGGTTCGCTGCGCGCCATCAGTCCGGCGACCTTGCCGCGGGCGCCGAGGCCGCCCCTTTGTACCTGCACGTGGCCCGGCAGGCGCCAGTAGAGTTCGCCCTGCAACACCAGCCGCCCCGTGGCGGGCAGACGTTGCGGCACGGCCGGCAGGCGGCGGGCGTTGTCGGTCCAGTCCTGGCCATGGATGCCGTCGCCACGGCTGATGGCCTGGACCAGTTCGCCGTCCTGGTAGACCAGCGTCACGGCCACGCCATCGACCTTGGGCTGCACCCAGAGGTCCTCGCGCCCGGCCATCCACTGGCGGACTTCGCCGGCGTCGGCGGCCTTGTCCAGGCCGGTATGGGCGGCGGGGTGGCGCAGCTTGCCGCGGCTGGCCGGCAGCAGCGGGGGCGGTTCGACGGCGAGATGTGGATAACAGCCGCGCCAAAGGCTGAAGCGTTGCCGGGCCTGGTCGTAGAGTTCGTCGGCGATCGGGCTTTCGCCGCGCTGGTGGTAGGCCTGGTCCCAGGCTTCCAGTTGCTGGCGCAGGCCCAGCAGCTCTTCGCGGGCGCGCTGTTCGGGCCAGTCGGGGCAGGCCAGGGAGAGGCTGGGGAGGAGCAGCAGGGCTGAGGCGAGCAGGGCTTTCATCGGCGGGCTTCCTTGCGCCTGGAGGGGGTTCCAGACTAGGTGCGCCGCCGCCGCGAAGGGGCCGGGTGGAGTGTGGGAGGCTTCCGGGATGCGGCGCCATCGCGAACAGGATTCAGGGACCGTCGTGATTTCACTTCACGCCAAACGGTGAATCCAATCGCGGACAGAGTCCGCTCCTACGCCCAAGCTTCCCTGAATCGTCGGAGCAACTGTCTCACCGACTGCGCCGAGCTGCTTTACGTAGGATGGGTTGAGCCTGCGAAACCCATGCGGTTGCGCTGATGGGTATCGCTTCGCTCAACACCATCCTACGGACTCGGCTGTACGCCAGGTGAGCGATCATGGGTGTCAGGGAGACTCGGTCGTAGGAGCAACTGTCTCACCGACTGCGCCGAGCTGCTTTACGTAGGATGGGTTGAGCTTGCGAAACCCATGCGGTTGCGCTGATGGGTATCGCTTCGCTCAACACCATCCTACGAAAAGCCATGCTCGCTCATGCGGTAGGAGACTCTGTCCGCGATGGGATCGAGGTCGGAGCGAAGGACAGGATGCGTGCGCGAAGCCATGGCCCATCCCATACGAAAAATGCCGTTTCCCCCAGACAGAGAAACGGCATTCTTTCTTACCGTGAACAGCCCGCCGGAGCAGGGCTGTTCCGTCGGACGGACCTTACAGGCCAGCCGCGTCACGCAGGGCGGCGGCCTTGTCGGTGCGCTCCCAGGTGAAGGCGGTGAAGGTCTCGTCACCGTAGGTCAGCTCGTACGGGTTGCGGCCGAAGTGACCATAGGCCGCGGTCGGCTGGTACATCGGATGCAGCAGGTCGAGCATCTTGGTGATCGCGTACGGACGCAGGTCGAAGTGCTCGCGAACCAGCTGGACGATCTTCTCGTCGCTGATCTTGCCGGTGCCGAAGGTGTTCACCGAGATGGAGGTCGGCTGGGCCACGCCGATGGCGTAGGACACCTGGATCTCGCAACGCTCGGCCAGGCCGGCGGCGACGATGTTCTTGGCCACGTAGCGGCCGGCGTAGGCAGCCGAACGGTCGACCTTGGACGGGTCCTTGCCGGAGAAGGCGCCGCCGCCGTGGCGGGCCATGCCGCCGTAGGAGTCGACGATGATCTTGCGCCCGGTCAGGCCGCAGTCGCCCACCGGCCCGCCGATGACGAAGTTGCCGGTCGGGTTGATGTGGAACTGGGTGTCCTTGTGCAGCAGCTCGGCCGGCAGCACGTGCTTGATGATCAGTTCCATCACGCCTTCGCGCAGGTCGGCGTAGGAGACGTCCGGGTTGTGCTGGGTGGACAGCACGATGGCGTCGATACCCACTACCTTGCCGCCTTCATAGCGGCAGGTGACCTGGCTCTTGGCGTCCGGGCGCAGCCACGGCAGCAGGCCGGACTTGCGTGCTTCGGCCTGGCGCTCGACCAGGCGGTGGGAGAAGCAGATCGGCGCCGGCATCAGCACGTCGGTCTCGTTGCTGGCGTAGCCGAACATCAGGCCCTGGTCGCCGGCGCCCTGGTCTTCGGGCTTGGCGCGGTCGACGCCCTGGTTGATGTCCACCGACTGCTTGCCGATGATGTTCAGCACGCCGCAGGTGGCGCCGTCGAAGCCGACGTCGGAGCTGTTGTAGCCGATGTCGATGATGACCTTGCGCACCAGGTCTTCGAGGTCGACCCAGGCCGAGGTGGTGACTTCGCCGGCGATGATGGCGACGCCGGTCTTCACCAGGGTCTCGCAGGCCACGCGGGCGTACTTGTCCTTGGCGATGATGGCGTCCAGCACCGCGTCGGAGATCTGGTCGGCGATCTTGTCCGGATGGCCTTCGGATACGGATTCGGAGGTGAAAATCGAGTATTCGCTCATCTAACGGTTCCTGTCTTTACCGGTGGGTGAGGACGCTTCGCGAATCCGGCTTGGCGAAATGCCGCACCTGGATCTGAAAGCCATTACGTAAACCAATGTACAAGCTCTCGCCGGGGGCGAGCCCCGCGGCATCGGCCCAAAGGGCCAGGTCTTCCTGTTCGAACCCCAGCCAGAGGTCCCCGCAGGCTTCGCGGGCCCAGCTCTGGTCGTGGCTGCACAGTTCGGTCACCAGCAGGCTGCCGCCCGGCTTCACCAGGCGCGCCAGCTGGCGCAGGGCCTCGGCGGGCGCCGCGAAATGGTGCAGCACCATGTTCAGCACCACGCAGTCGGCCGGTTCGGCGGCATCCTGCAGGGCGTCGGCCAGGTCCAGCCGCACGTTCGTCAGCCCTGCCTCCAGGCAGCGCCGGCGGGCCAGGTCGAGCATGGCCACGCTGTTGTCCAGCGCGGTCACCCGCGCGAAACGCCGGGCCAGCTCGGGGAGGAACCCGCCGTCGCCGGGGCCGACTTCCAGCGCCGTGGCGCCGGGGGCGAAGCTCAGTGCGTCGAGCAGCGCCAGAACGCTTTCACGGTATTGCGGCAGCCCCGCGATCAGGTCCTGCGTGGCCTGAAACTTCTCCGCGCTGCGGGCGAAGTAGTCGCGGCTCACCGCGGCGCGCTGGGCGTGCACCGCGGCGACGCGGGCGTCCACCTCGGCCGGCAGCGCCAGCTCGTCCACTTCCGCCAGCAGCGCCCCGTGCAGCTTGCCGCCGAGGCTGTCGGCCTGGGGCAGGGCGCGGCGGTAGAAGATCGCGTTGCCTTCGCGGCGCGTCGCCACCAGGCCGGCCTGGGCCAGCACCTTCAGGTGGTGGCTCATGCCCGACTGGCGGATGGCGAAGATCTGCGCCAGCTCCAGCACGCCGAACGAATCGTTGGCCAGCACCCGCAGCACGTTCAGCCGCAGCGGGTCGCCGCCGGCCTTGCACAGCGCGGCCAGCTCGTCGCAGGCATCGTGGCGGATCAGGGGCATGCGCAGGCTCATAGGGGGCGGAGTCTAGAGCTCCGGGAGGATGCTGGCAACGGCTGTATCAAAAAGTTTTGATATTGGAGGCGGAAGGTAGCGGCAATGCCAGGACTGTAGGAGCGAGCTTGCTCGCGAACCGGCCTGGCACTGCGCTTGTTCGCGAGCAGGCTCGCTCCTGCCAAAGGCGGCTCGCGCCAGAAACCTGCCGCCTGTAGCCTGCGGCCCGATTGTCATTGCCCCGCGATGGCCGGCTGGGCGAAAATGGCCGCCTTTTTTCATCCCTTCGATCAATCGAAGCAGCCCCCGCAGGAGATTCAGCGATGCCCAGCCGTCGTGAGCGAGCCAATGCCATCCGCGCACTGAGCATGGATGCCGTGCAGAAAGCCAACAGCGGCCACCCAGGCGCCCCCATGGGGATGGCGGACATCGCCGAAGTGCTCTGGCGCGACTACCTCAAGCACAACCCGGGCAACCCGCAGTGGGCCGACCGCGACCGCTTCGTGCTGTCCAACGGCCACGGCTCGATGCTGATCTACTCGCTGCTGCACCTGACCGGCTACGACCTGGGCATCGAGGACCTGAAGAACTTCCGCCAGCTCAACTCGCGCACCCCGGGCCACCCGGAGTACGGCTACACCGCGGGCGTGGAGACCACCACCGGCCCGCTCGGCCAGGGCATCGCCAACGCCGTGGGCATGGCCCTGGCGGAGAAGGTGCTGGCCGCGCAGTTCAACCGCGAAGGCCATGGCATCGTCGACCACTACACCTACGCCTTCCTCGGCGACGGCTGCATGATGGAAGGCATCTCCCACGAGGTCGCCTCCCTGGCCGGCACCCTGCGCCTGAACAAGCTGATCGCCTTCTACGACGACAACGGCATCTCCATCGACGGCGAGGTCCACGGCTGGTTCACCGACGACACCCCGAAGCGCTTCGAAGCCTACGGCTGGCAGGTGATCCGCAACGTCGACGGCCACGACGCCGACGAGATCAAGACCGCCATCGAGACCGCACGCAAGAGCGACGCGCCGACGCTGATCTGCTGCAAGACCGTGATCGGCTTCGGCTCGCCCAACAAGCAGGGCAAGGAAGAGTGCCACGGCGCGCCGCTGGGCAATGACGAGATCGTCGCCACCCGCGCCGCCCTGGGCTGGAACCACGGCCCGTTCGAAGTCCCCGCCGAGATCTACGCCGAGTGGGACGCCAAGGAAGCCGGCGCCGCCCGCGAGGCCGAGTGGAACCAGCGCTTCGCCGCCTACCAGGCTGCGCACCCGGAGCTGGCCGCCGAGTTCCAGCGCCGCGTCAAGGGCGAACTGCCGGCCGACTTCGCCGAGCAGGCCGCGGCCTACGTCGCCGAAGTCGCCGCCAAGGGCGAGACCATCGCCAGCCGCAAGGCCAGCCAGAACGCACTGAACGCCTTCGGCCCGCTGCTGCCGGAACTGCTCGGCGGCTCCGCCGACCTGGCCGGTTCCAACCTGACCCTGTGGAAGGGCTGCAAGGGCGTGACCCCCAGCGACGCCTCGGGCAACTACGTGTTCTACGGCGTGCGCGAGTTCGGCATGAGCGCCATCATGAACGGCGTGGCCCTGCACGGCGGCTTCATCCCCTACGGCGCGACCTTCCTGATCTTCATGGAATACGCCCGCAACGCGGTGCGCATGTCCGCCCTGATGAAGCAGCGCGTGCTCTACGTGTTCACCCACGACTCCATCGGCCTGGGCGAGGACGGCCCGACCCACCAGCCCATCGAGCAGCTGGCCAGCCTGCGCCTGACGCCGAACCTGGACACCTGGCGCCCGGCCGACGCGGTCGAGTCCGCGGTGGCCTGGAAGTACGCCATCGAGCGCAACGACGGTCCCTCGGCGCTGATCTTCAGCCGCCAGAACCTGCCGCACCAGGCGCGCGACGCCGAGCAGCTGGCCAACGTCGCCCGCGGCGGCTACGTGCTCAAGGACTGCGCCGGCGAGCCGGAGCTGATCCTGATCGCCACCGGCTCGGAAGTCGGCCTGGCCGTGCAGGCCTACGACAAGCTCAGCGCCGAAGGCCGCCAGGTGCGCGTGGTCTCCATGCCCTCCACCAGCGTCTTCGAGCAGCAGGACGCCGGCTACAAGCAGGCCGTGCTGCCGGTGCAGGTCGGCGCGCGCATCGCCATCGAGGCCGCCCACGCCGACTACTGGTACAAGTACGTGGGCCTGGAAGGCCGCGTGATCGGCATGACCACCTTCGGCGAGTCGGCCCCGGCGCCGGCGCTGTTCGAGCACTTCGGCTTTACCGTCGAAAACGTTCTCTCCACTGCCCAGGAATTGTTGGAGGACTGAGTCTGATAGCTGGAAGCCTGAAGCTGGAAGCTTGAAGCGCAAGCATGCCCCTGGCTGCTTTTGCTCTCGGCTTCCAGCTTCCAGCTTCCCGCTTTCGGCTTCCGAAGGCTTATGCCCAAACGCCCTTACCGTGTCGCCCTCAATGGCTACGGCCGCATCGGCCGCTGCGTGTTCCGCGCCCTGCACGAGCGCGGCGCGAAGGCCGGCTTTTCCATCGTCGCGCTGAACGACCTGGCCGACCTGCCGAGCCTGGAATACCTGACCCGCTTCGACTCCACCCATGGCCGCTTCCCCGGCGAGGTGAGCGTGGCCGACGGCTGCCTGCACGTCGGCGGCGACTGCGTGAAGGTGCTGCGCCAGGCCGAGCCCGAGGCCATCGACTGGGCGGCGCTGGACGTCGACCTGGTGCTGGAGTGCTCCGGCGTCTACCACAGCCGCGCCGATGGCCAGCGCTTCCTCGCCGCCGGCGCGCCGCGGGTGCTGTTCTCCCAGCCCATGGCCAGCGAGGCCGACGTCGACGCCACCGTGGTCTTCGGCATCAACCAGCAACAGCTGTCCGGCGCCGAGAAGCTGGTCTCCAACGCCTCCTGCACCACCAACTGCAGCGTGCCGCTGCTCAAGCTGCTGAACGAGGCCGTGGGCATCGAGTACGTCTCGATCACCACCATCCACTCGGCGATGAACGACCAGCCGGTGATCGACGCCTACCACCACGAAGACTTGCGCCGCACGCGCTCGGCCTTCCAGTCGGTGATCCCGGTGTCCACGGGGCTGGCGCGGGGCATCGAGCGCCTGCTCCCGGAACTTGCCGGGCGAATCCAGGCCAAAGCCATCCGGGTGCCGACGGTGAACGTCTCGGCCCTGGACATCACCCTGCAGGTTTCCCGCGACACTTCCGCCGCGGAAATCAACAGGGTGCTGCGCGAGGCCGCCGGCAGCGGGCCGCTCAAGGGCCTGCTGGACTACACCGAGCTGCCCCACGCCAGTTGCGACTTCAACCACGACCCGCACTCGGCGATCGTCGACGGCAGCCAGACCCGCGTTTCCGGGCCGCGCCTGGTGAACCTGCTGGCCTGGTTCGACAACGAGTGGGGCTTCGCCAACCGCATGCTCGACACCGCGGGGCACTTCCTGCGGGTCGCCGCCAGTGAACGTTAAACAACCAGCCCAGACAGGACTGATGTCATGACCGTTTTGAAGATGACCGACCTCGACCTCCAAGGTAAGCGCGTGCTGATCCGCGAGGACCTCAACGTGCCGGTGAAGGACGGCGTGGTGAAGAGCGACGCCCGCATCCTGGCCTCGCTGCCCACCATCAAGCTGGCCCTGGAGAAGGGCGCGGCGGTGATGGTCTGCTCGCACCTGGGCCGCCCCACCGAGGGCGAGTTCTCCGAGGAGAACAGCCTCAAGCCGGTCGCCGACTACCTGAGCAAGGCCCTGGGCCGCGACGTGCCGCTGGTGCGCGACTACCTCGACGGCGTCGAGGTCAAGCCGGGCGAGCTGGTGCTGTTCGAGAACGTGCGCTTCAACAAGGGCGAGAAGAAGAACGCCGACGAGCTGGCGCAGAAGTACGCCGCGCTGTGCGATGTGTTCGTCATGGACGCCTTCGGCACCGCCCACCGCGCCGAGGGCTCGACCCACGGCGTGGCCAAGTTCGCCAAGGTCGCCGCGGCCGGCCCGCTGCTGGCCGCCGAGCTGGACGCCCTGGGCACGGCCCTGGGCAACCCGGCGCGGCCGATGGCGGCCATCGTCGCCGGCTCCAAGGTTTCCACCAAGCTCGACGTGCTCAACAGCCTGGCGCAGATCTGCGACCAGCTGATCGTCGGCGGCGGCATCGCCAACACCTTCCTCGCCGCGGCCGGCTACAAGGTCGGCAAGTCGCTGTACGAGGCCGACCTGGTCGACACCGCCAAGGCCATCGCGGCCAAGGTCAGCGTGCCGCTGCCGGTCGACGTCGTGGTGGCCAAGGAGTTCGCCGAAAGCGCCGCCGCCACCGTCAAGGCCATCGCCGACGTCGCCGACGACGACATGATCCTCGACATCGGCCCGCAGACCGCCGCGCAGTTCGCCGAGCTGCTGAAGTCGTCGAAGACCATCCTGTGGAACGGCCCGGTGGGCGTCTTCGAGTTCGACCAGTTCGGCGAAGGCACCAAGACCCTGGCCCTGGCCATCGCCGAGAGCCCGGCGTTCTCCATCGCCGGCGGCGGCGACACCCTGGCGGCCATCGACAAGTATGGCGTGGCCGAGCGGATCTCCTACATTTCCACCGGTGGCGGCGCCTTCCTCGAGTTCGTCGAAGGCAAGGTCCTGCCGGCCGTGGAAGTGTTGGAGCAACGCGCCAAGCAGTGAGCCTGGCGGCGTCCGACCCCCGGTGAAATACCCCTGAACCGGGGCGCCGGCGCGGCGCGGGGCTGAATGGACATACGGCATCGCCGTGAGAGGGAGAATTGCCCGATGAAGCGTTACCTCGCCGCCCTGGCCCTGGGCGCCCTGCTGGCCGGTTGCTCCAGCCACCCCGCGGGAAGCGGCGCCGGCACCGCCAAAGGCGGCTGGAACCACTGGACCTGCGACAGCGGCGCCGTGGTGATCTGGCGCTACGTCGAAGGCGCCCGCTCGTCGGTGGTGGACCTGCGCCTGGGCGAGGACGACGTCGTCCATCACCTGGAGGAGGAACCCGGCGGGTCCGGTGCTTTCTATAGTGACGGACTGGTCGGTTTCAGCATCACCGGCGAGCAGGGGCTGATCTACTGGGTGGAAAGCAACGACCTGATCGGCCGCGGCTGCCGCGCACGCTAGCACCGCGCGGCGCAACAGACTTGAATGCGGCCTGCCCCTGCGGCAGGCTGTCGAACCATAGAACGAGCCCAACTTCCTGGGAGAAGTGAAAACATGGCACTCATCAGCATGCGCCAAATGCTGGACCACGCCGCCGAGTTCGGCTACGGCGTCCCGGCTTTCAACGTCAACAACCTCGAGCAGATGCGCGCCATCATGGAAGCGGCCGACAAGACCGATTCCCCGGTGATCGTGCAGGCCTCGGCCGGCGCCCGCAAATACGCCGGCGCGCCCTTCCTGCGCCACCTGATCCTGGCGGCCATCGAGGAATTCCCGCACATCCCGGTGTGCATGCACCAGGACCATGGCACCAGCCCCGACGTGTGCCAGCGCTCCATCCAGCTGGGCTTCAGCTCGGTGATGATGGACGGCTCGCTGAAGGAAGACGGCAAGACCCCGGCCGACTACGAATACAACGTCCGCGTGACCCAGCAGACCGTGGCCTTCGCCCATGCCTGCGGCGTCTCCGTGGAAGGTGAGCTGGGCTGCCTGGGCTCCCTGGAAACCGGCATGGCCGGCGAGGAAGACGGCGTCGGCGCCGAAGGCGTGCTGGACCATAGCCAGCTGCTGACCGACCCGGAAGAAGCCGCCGACTTCGTCAAGAAAACCAAGGTCGACGCCCTGGCCATCGCCATCGGCACCAGCCACGGCGCCTACAAGTTCACCAAGCCGCCGACCGGCGACATCCTCGCCATCGACCGCATCAAGGCGATCCACGCGCGCATCCCGGGCACCCACCTGGTGATGCACGGCTCCTCTTCGGTGCCGCAGGACTGGCTGGCGATCATCAACGAATTCGGCGGCGAAATCCCGGAAACCTACGGCGTTCCGGTAGAAGAAATCGTCGAAGGCATCAAGTACGGCGTGCGCAAGGTGAACATCGACACCGACCTGCGCCTGGCCTCCACCGGCGCCATCCGTCGCTTCCTGGCGCAGAACAAGAGCGAGTTCGACCCGCGCAAGTACTTCGCCAAGACCATCGAAGCCATGCGCGACGTGTGCATCGCCCGCTACGAAGCCTTCGGCACCGCCGGCCACGCCTCCAAGATCAAGCCGATCTCCCTGGAAGCCATGTTCCAGCGCTACGCCAAGGGCGAACTGGAGCCGAAGATCAACTGATCCGGCCCCGCCCCTGAAGAGCCCCGCCCCGGCGGGGCTCTTTCGTATCCACGCCCCGGAGTCCGCCATGCGTTGGCTCGTTCCCCTGTTGATGTTCCTGCTCGCCGGTTGTGCTGCGCAGCCGCCCGGCACGCCCGCGCCCGCCGCAGCCCCCGCGCCGCGAGCGCCGGCGGTCGACCTGCCGGTGGATGCGCAGAACTGCCTGAGCCACACCGAGTGCACGCTGAAGACCTCGCGCTCGCTGCTGTTCGTCTTCGACTACGCCGCGGCCGGCGCGCCCCTGGTGGTCAGCGAAGGCCGCCTGCTGAGTACCCCGGAGAAGGCGCCGAACAAGGGCTGGCCGGCGCTGCGCATCCAACTGGCCGAGCCCGACGGCGGGCGCTTCGAGTTCCACAGCCAGTGCCGGCAGAAGCGCTGCCGGATCAGCGAGGCCAGGCTGCTCGCCTGCTACCGCGACTACCTGGAAGGCAAGGCCTGCCGGCTGCGCTGAGTGTGCTATACCGGAGGGCGACACCGTACAGGAGAGCCGTCCATGGATAGCGTCCACGCCAGCGCCCAGCAGGGCTTCGGCCAGGAAGCCCAGACCTACGCCCACGGGCGCCCCGAATACCCCGACGAGCTGCTCGGCTGGCTCGACGGCAGCCTCGGCATCAAGGCCGGCAGCAAGGTGGCCGACCTCGGCGCCGGCACCGGCAAGTTCACCCGCCTGCTGCTGCGCACCGGCGCCGAAGTGACCGCCATCGAGCCGGTGGCGGCCATGCGCGAACGCCTGCACGAGGAGCTGCCCGACGTGCGTGTGCTGGAAGGCACCGCCCAGGGCATGCCGCTGGCCGACGCCAGCCTGGACGCGGTGCTCTGCGCCCAGGCCTTCCACTGGTTCGCCAAGCCCGAGGCGCTGCGCGAGATCCATCGCGTGCTGCGCCCGCGCGGCCACCTGGGGCTGGTATGGAACGTGCGCGACGAGCGGGTGGACTGGGTCGCCGAGCTGACCCACATAGTCGCGCCCTACGAGGGCAGCACCCCGCGCTTCCACACCGGCGAATGGCGCCGGGCCTTTGCCGACGCGCCCTTCGGCCCGCTGCAGTTGCGCGAATTCAGCTACCGCCACGTCGGCCCGCCGGAGCAGGTGATAGTGGCGCGGACGCTGTCGATCAGCTTCATCGCCGCGTTGCCGGCGGAGCAGAAGGCGCGGGTCGAGCAGCGCCTGCAGGAACTGATCGCCACCCACCCGGCGCTCAAGGGCCAGGCCGAGGTGGCCTTCCCCTACCGCACCGAGGCCTATTCGGCGGTGGTGCTGGACTGAGCCTGCGAAGGGGCGCGCGGATCGGCTAGACTGCGCGCCCCGTCACCGCGAACCGACCTTCATGCAACCGCTCCGCTACCTCCAGGCCTACCCGCAACAGCTGCAGGACCAGGTCCGCCAGTTGATCGCCGAGGATCGCCTGGGCGACTACCTGCAGCGCCGCTACCCCGGGCGCCACGAGGTGCAGAGCGACAAGGCGCTGTACGCCTATGCCATGCAGCTCAAGCAGGAGCACATGCGCAACGCGCCGGCGGTGGACAAGGTGCTCTACGACAGCAAGCTGGACGTGGTGCAGCGCGCCCTGGGGCTGAACACCGCGATCTCGCGGGTGCAGGGCGGCAAGCTGAAGGCGAAGAAGGAAATCCGCGTGGCCTCGCTGTTCAAGGACGCGGCACCGGAATTCCTCAGGATGATCCTGGTGCACGAACTGGCGCACCTGCGCGAGCGCGACCACAACAAGGCCTTCTACCAGCTCTGCGAATACATGCTGCCGGGCTATCACCAACTGGAATTCGACCTGCGTGTCTACCTGACCTGGCGCGAACTGGACTGAACTTCCGGCGCCTTGCGCGCCACGGAGGCCGGGTTGCCGCGGGAAGCTCCCGGCGATCGGATGGGGGTCGACCGCACAGGAGCCTTCCCCCGCCGCATCCGGAGAGTAATCAAAAGATTTGGCATATTGCCATCAGTCTTTTCGGAATTTTTTCCCATTTGGGGGAAAAATCGTCGCGGACGTAAGGTGGATCACCTGCGGCTTCGGTGTACTGGCTCACCTTCGCACCCTCTCCCCAGCCCTCTCCCTGAAGGGAGAGGGAGCCGTACGGTGCTGCCGGTTAGTTCTGAGTCACCCCGCAAGTCCGCTATTTCCGGCGAGCGTCGAACTAACGCTTCACACGGAACGGTCCCCTCTCCCTTCAGGGAGAGGGTTAGGGAGAGGGAACGGCGCCAAGCCATAGCACCGAAGCCCCAGGTGAGCACCGACCTCCTAAAAGAGCCCCCTACGAAAAACGCCGTCCCCCCTCAGGGGGACGGCGTTCCCGTAAAGCCAGCGCAGGCGATCAGAACAGATCCATCGGCGCGCCTTCGTCGGCCGGCAGCGGCGTGCCTGGCGCGCCGCTGCCCAGTTCGCTCATGGGCGGCGGGGTGTCTTCGCTCTTGAACAGCTCGAAGTAGGCGCCCGGCGTGCCCGGCGGCGCGGCGCGGCCGCTGAGCGGGTCGATGCGCAGGCTGACCAGGCCGGAGGGCTCGGGCAGCGTGTGCGAGGGCTTGTCCTTGAGCGCCGCACCCATGTAGCGCATCCAGATCGGCAGCGCCACGTTGCCGCCGAACTCGCGGCGGCCGAGGCTTTCCGGCTGGTCGAAGCCGACCCACACGGTGGTCATGTAGTCGGCGTTGAAGCCGGAGAACCAGGCGTCCTTGGAGTCGTTGGTGGTGCCGGTCTTGCCCGCCAGGTCGTCGCGCTTGAGGGCCAGGGCGCGGCGACCGGTGCCGCGCTTGATCACGTCCTGCAGCATGCTGGTCATGATGTAGGCGGTGCGGGCGTCGATGATGCGCTCGGCCGGGGTCGGCTCGATGGTGGTCCTGGCATGGGCCGGGTCGTTGTCCTCCGCCGGCGCGGCGACGGGCTGCGCGGCCTCCTTGTCGGCGACCTGCGGGTTGTCCTCCACCGGCACGCTGGGCGGGTTGGCCTGGTACAGCACCTGGCCGTCGCGGCTTTCGATGCGGTCGACCACGTAGGGGCTGATCTTGTAGCCGCCGTTGGCGAAGGTGCTCCAGGCGCCGGCGATCTCCAGGGGCGTCAGGTTCGCGGTGCCCAGCGCCATGGACAGGTTCGGCGGCAGTTCCTGGGCATCGAAGCCGAAGCGGCTGATGTACTGGCGCGCGCGCTCCACGCCCAGGGCCTGCAGGGTGCGGATCGAGACCATGTTGCGCGACTTGTACAGCGCCTCGCGCAGCGGGATGGGGCCGAGGAAGGTGTTGGTGTCGTTCTTCGGCCGCCAGACCTTGTCCAGGTACTCGTCGACGAACACGATGGGCGCATCGTTGACCAGGCTGGCGGCGGTGAAGCCGTTGTCCAGCGCGCAGCTGTAGATGAACGGTTTGAAGCTGGAGCCGGGCTGGCGCTTGGCCTGGACGGCGCGGTTGTAGCTGCTCTGCTCGAAGGAGAAGCCGCCGACCAGGGCCATGATGGCGCCGTTGTCCGGGTTCAGCGAGACCAGCGCGCTCTGCGCCGCCGGCACCTGGGTCAGGCGCAGGGCGCCGTCGTCCTTGCGCTGCACGCGGATCAGGTCGCCGGGCTGCAGCACGTCGCCGGGCTGGCGCGGCGCCGGGCCCATGCTGTTGCTGCTGAGGAAGGGGCGGGCCCACTTCATGTTGTCCCAACTGATGGTGTCGTCCTTGCCGTCACGGGTGACGACCATCACGCCGCTCTTCTCCACGCGGGTGACGATGGCCGGCTCCAGGCCGCCAATCGGGCGCTGCTGGGCCACCGCCAGGCGCCAGGCATCCAGCGACTTGCCCGGCATGCGCGCCTCGGGGCCGCGGTAGCCGTGGCGCTGGTCGTATTCCTGGAGGCCTTCGCGCAGGGCGTCGTTGGCGTACTGCTGCAGGTCGCTGCGCACCGTGGTGTAGACCCGGTAGCCCTCGGTGTAGGCGTTGCCGCCGTAGCGGCCGACCATTTCGGCGCGGGCCATCTCGGCGATGTACGGGGCCGCCAGTTCCGGGCTCGCCACGTGGTAGGAGGCGCCCACCGGCTCGGCGACGGCTTCCTGGTAGCGGGCCTGGTCGATGAAGCCGAGCTTGTTCATCCGCTCGAGGATCCAGTTGCGCCGCTCCATGCTGCGCGCCACGTTGGCCAGCGGGTTGTAGCGCGAGGGCGCCTTGGGCAGGCCGGCGATCATCGCCATCTGCGCCAGGCTCAGGTCCTTGATCGACTTGCCGTAGTAAACCTGGGCGGCGGCCTCGATGCCGTAGGCGCGGTTGCCGAGGTAGATCTTGTTGACGTACAGCTCGAGGATCTCGTCCTTGGTCAGCTCGCGCTCGATCTGCAGGGCCAGGAGGATCTCGGTGATCTTGCGCGAGAAGCTGCGCTCGTTGGTGAGGAAGTAGTTCTTCGCCACCTGCATGGTGATGGTGCTGCCGCCGGTCTGGATGTGACCGGTCGACAATAATTGCGCGGCAGCGCGCATAAGGCTCTTCACGTCCACGCCATAATGATTGGCGAAATTGTCGTCCTCGGCCGACAGAAGGGCGTGAATGAAATCCGGCGGGATGTCAGCGAAGCGGATAGGAGTGCGGCGCATTTCACCGAACTCTGCTATCAATTTGTTATCACTGCTATAAACCCGCAACGGAATCTGCAGCTGCACGTTGCGCAGGGCGTCGACCGAAGGCAGGCTGGGGCTCAGGTACAGGTAGGCGCCACTTAAACCGAGCAGCACTCCACAAAAAAGGGTGACGCAAGTCCACCACAGAAACTTCAGCAGGCGCATTGGCAGGTCTTGGATTTCCAGGGAAAAGAGAGAGTTAAGCGAACGGCGCGGCGAAAAGGGAAAAGCTGATCACATTATAAGCAGTTTTTTTGCCAGCGAGCTATTTGCGCGGGTGTCAAGTCTGGTATCTAATGTCAAAAAACATAAATCGTCCGTAAGTCTCGGATGCTGATAGGAAATCAGTCGTGCTAGGGCTCTTCACTAAGAAAGCGAACACACTGCTGGGGATCGACATCAGTTCGACTTCGGTCAAACTCCTCGAGTTGAGCCGTTCGGGCGGGCGCTACAAGGTAGAGGCCTACGCCGTAGAGCCGCTCCCGCCGAACTCGGTGGTCGAGAAGAACATCGCCGAACTGGAGGGGGTCGGCCAGGCGCTGTCGCGGGTGGTCGCCAAGGCGCGCACCGGCGTGAAGACGGCTGCCGTGGCGGTCGCCGGCTCGGCGGTCATCACCAAGACCATCGAGATGGACGGCGGTCTTTCCGAAGACGAGCTGGAGAACCAGCTCAAGATCGAAGCCGACCAGTACATTCCCTATCCCCTGGAGGAAGTCGCCATCGACTTCGAGGTCCAGGGCGTATCCGCGCGCAACGCCGAGCGCGTCGACGTGCTGCTGGCGGCCTGCCGCAAGGAGAACGTCGAGGTGCGCGAGGCCGCGCTGGCCCTGGCCGGGCTCACTGCCAAGGTGGTGGACGTCGAGGCCTACGCGCTGGAGCGCGCCTTCGGCCTGCTCGGCGACCAGCTGGGCGGCAACGCCGACGAGCTGACCGTCGCGGTGGTCGACATCGGCGCCACCATGACCACCCTCAGCGTCTTGCACCACGGCCGCACCATCTATACCCGCGAACAGCTGTTCGGCGGGCGCCAGCTCACCGAGGAGATCCAGCGCCGCTATGGCCTGTCGGTGGAAGAAGCCGGCCTCGCCAAGAAGCAGGGCGGTCTTCCGGATGACTACGACAGCGAAGTGTTGCAACCGTTCAAGGATGCGGTGGTGCAGCAGGTCTCGCGTTCGCTGCAGTTCTTCTTCGCCGCTGGCCAGTTCAACGACGTCGACTACATCCTGCTCGCCGGCGGCACGGCTTCCATTCCCGACCTGGACCGGCTCATCCAGCAGAAGATCGGCACCCCGACGCTGGTGGCCAACCCCTTCGCCGACATGGTGCTGAGCAACAAGGTGAATGCCGGCGCGCTGGCCAGTGATGCGCCGGCGCTGATGATTGCCTGCGGTCTGGCGATGAGGAGTTTCGACTGATGGCACGCATCAACCTACTGCCATGGCGGGAGCAGCTGCGCGAGGAGCGCAAGCAGCGCTTCCTGGTTGCCCTGGGCGGCGTGCTGCTGGTGTCCGGCGGCCTGGTGTTCCTCGGTGACCAGTACTTCAGCTCGGCGATCGAGAACCAGAGCGCGCGCAACGACTTCCTGCGCAAGGAAATCGCCGTGCTGGACGCCCGCATCAAGGAGATCAGCGAGCTGAAGACGCGCCGCCAGCAATTGCTGGAGCGGATGAAGATCATCCAGGACCTGCAGGGCAACCGGCCGATCATCGGGCGCGTCTTCGACCAACTGGTGCGCACCCTGCCCGATGGCGTGTACTACACCGGCCTGAAGATGAACGGCCACACCATCGCCATCGCCGGCGCCGCCGAGTCCAACAACCGCGTGTCCAACCTGATGCGCAACCTGGACGCCTCCGACTGGCTGACCTCGCCCAACCTCACCGAGGTCAAGGCGGTCACCCAGGGCGCCGTCGACCAGGCCAACACCTTCCAGCTCACCGTGCAGCAGACGCAGCCTGGCGAGAAGGTCAAGGAGCAGGAGAAGAAGACAGTCGCGCAAGGAGCCAAGAAATGAGTCTGGCCGATTCCCTGCAAAGCCTGCGCAAGATCGACATCAACGAGCTGGACTTCAACAACGTCGGTTCCTGGCCCGCCGCGGCCAAGGTGATCGCCGGCGCGCTGCTGATGGTGCTGGTGCTGGTGCTCGGCTACCAGTTCCACCTCAAGGACCTGCAAGGCGAGCTGGACCAGCGCCGGGCCGAGGAGGAGACGCTCAAGCAGCAGTTCGGCACCAAGGCCTTCCAGGCGGCCAACCTGGAAGCCTACAAGAACCAGATGAAGGAGATGGAAGAGTCCTTCGGCGCGCTGCTGCGCCAGCTGCCCAGCGACACCGAGGTGCCCGGGCTGCTCGAGGACATCACCCGCACCGGCCTGGGCAGCGGCCTGGAGTTCGAGGAAATCAAGCTGCTGCCGGAAGTCACCCAGCAGTTCTACATCGAGCTGCCGATACAGATCAGCGTGGTCGGCGGCTACCACGACCTGGCGACCTTCGTCAGCGGCGTGGCCAGCCTGCCGCGGATCGTCACCCTGCACGACTTCGAGATCAAACCCGTGAGTGCGGACAGTACCACCAAGCTGCGCATGACCATCGTGGCCAAGACCTACCGCTACAACGACAAGGGCGTGCAGGCCAAGCCGGCGGCCAACAAGGCGGGGGCGAAGAAATGAACAAGCGCCTGATGCTGTGTGGCCTGTTGCTGTTGAGTCTGAATGGTTGCGGTTCGGGGGGCGATTTCGCCGACCTGCAGGCGTACATGGACGAAGTCCGTGCGCGGCCCAAGGGCTCCATCGAGCCGCTGCCCAAGTTCCAGCCCTACGAGGCCTTCACCTACAACGCCTCGTCCCTGCGCAGCCCGTTCCAGCCGCCGGTGAAGATCGACCTGGCGATCAAGCAGAAGGGCTCCAAGGTGGTCAAACCCGACGAAACGCGGGTCAAGCAGTTCCTCGAAGGTTTCAACATCGAGACCTTCGAGATGGTGGGGACACTGTCCAACCAGGAGGGTACGTTCGCCCTGGTCCGCGGTGCAGGAGGGGTGCACCGGGTCAAGGTGGGGGATTATCTGGGGCGCAACGATGGGAAGATCGTTTCCATCAGCGAAGGCAAGATCGATGTAGTCGAGATCGTTCCTGATGGTGAGGGTGGCTGGCTCGAACGTCCGCGCAGCCTGACTCTCAAGGAGCGCTCCTAAGGGCGGGGATGACCATGGATAACAAACTGCTGTCTGCACGACGGATACAGACGACGATGAACAGAACTATGACCCGCCTGGGCTTTGCCCTGTTGGCCGGCCTTTTCGCGCCGAGCCTGCTCGCCGCCAACCTGCAGCGCGTCGACGTGGCCTCGCTGCCGGGGGATCGCGTGGAGCTCAAGCTGGGCTTCGACGAGCCGGTGGCCGCGCCGCGTGGCTACACCATCGAGCAGCCGGCGCGCATCGCCCTGGACCTGCCGGGCGTGCAGAACAAGCTGGGCAGCAAGAACCGCGAGCTGGGCGTGGGCAACGCGCGCAGCCTGACCGTGGTCGAGGCCAAGGACCGCACCCGCCTGATCATCAACCTGACCACCCTGGTGCCGTATTCCACCCGCGCCCAGGGCAACGACCTGATCATCCTGGTCGGCCAGGGTGGCGGCGCGCCCGCCGCGGCGGCCAGCTCCGCGCCGAGCGCGGCCCCGGCCTATGCCGCGGCGCCTCGCCCGGCGCAGCCCAAGCCCTACGTGCCGGTGGGCAAGGCGATCCGCAACATCGACTTCCAGCGCGGCGAGCAGGGCGAGGGCAATGTGGTCATCGACCTGTCCGACCCGAGCGTCAGCCCGGACATCCAGGAGCAGGGCGGCAAGATCCGCCTGGACTTCCCGCGCACCCAACTGCCCGACAGCCTGCGCGTGCGCCTGGACGTGAAGGACTTCGCCACCCCGGTGCAGTTCGTCAACGCCTCGGCGGCCGGCGACAAGGCCAGCATCGTCATCGAGCCCAGCGGCCTGTACGACTACCTGGTGTTCCAGACCGACAACCGCATGACCGTCAGCATCAAGCCGATGACCGCCAACGAGGCCGAGAAGCGCAAGAAGGACAGCTTCGCCTACACCGGCGAGAAGCTGTCGCTGAACTTCCAGGACATCGACGTGCGCTCGGTGCTGCAGCTGATCGCCGACTTCACCGACCTGAACCTGGTGGCCTCGGACACCGTGCAGGGCAACATCACCCTGCGCCTGCAGAACGTGCCCTGGGACCAGGCGCTGGACCTGGTGCTCAAGACCAAGGGCCTGGACAAGCGCAAGGTCGGCAACGTCCTGCTGGTGGCGCCGGCCGACGAGATCGCCGCGCGCGAGCGCCAGGAGCTGGAAGCGCAGAAGCAGATCGCCGAACTGGCGCCCCTGCGCCGCGAGCTGATCCAGGTGAACTACGCCAAGGCCTCCGACATCGCCAAGCTGTTCCAGTCCGTGACCGGCACCAGTTCCGGCCCGGGCGCCCAGCCTGCCGCCGGCACCGACAACCGTGGCTCCATCACCGTCGACGACCGCACCAACGCCATCATCGCCTACCAGACCCAGGACCGCCTGGACGAGCTGCGACGCATCGTCTCGCAGCTGGACATCCCGGTACGCCAGGTGATGATCGAGGCGCGCATCGTCGAGGCCAGCGTCGACTACACCAAGGAACTGGGGGTGCAGTGGGGTGGTTCGCTGAATAATCGCGGCAACTTCAACATCACCGGTGGCGCCAACAGCACGAGCAATACCTTCGTCGATCTGGGCGTCAGCACCGCGTCCCCGACCTCCGGCATCGGCATCGGCTTCGTCACCGACAACACCACCCTGGACCTGCAGCTCAACGCCATGGAGAAGACCGGCAACGGCGAAGTGGTGTCGCAGCCGAAGGTGGTCACCTCGGACAAGGAAACCGCGAAGATCCTCAAGGGCTCGGAGATTCCCTACCAGGAAGCCAGCTCCAGCGGCGCCACCTCGGTGTCCTTCAAGGAGGCCGCGCTGTCCCTGGAGGTCACTCCGCAGATCACCCCGGACAACCGCATCATCATGCAGGTCAAGGTGAACAAGGACGAGCCCGACTACCAGAACGCGCTGCTCGGCGTGCCGCCGATCAAGAAGAACGAGGTCAACGCCAAGGTGCTGGTCAACGACGGTGAAACCATCGTCATCGGCGGGGTGTTCTCCAACACCCAGACCAAGACCACCTCCAAGGTCCCGTTCCTCGGCGACGTACCGGTCGTCGGCCGCCTGTTCAAGAACGACTATGTGACGGACACCAAGAACGAGCTTCTGGTTTTCCTCACTCCCCGGATCATGAATAATCAGGCCATTGCCATCGATCGTTGATCAATGCCGTGCCCAATTTGATTCTGGTAGGCCCGATGGGTGCTGGAAAGAGCACCATCGGGCGTCTTCTTGCCAAAGAGCTGCACCTCGACTTCAAGGACTCCGACAAGGAGATCGAACAGCGCTGCGGAGCCAACATCCCCTGGATCTTCGACGTCGAGGGGGAGGCTGGCTTTCGTGAGCGGGAAAGCGCCATGCTCGCCGAGCTCTGCGACGGCGACGGCGTGGTGATCGCCACCGGTGGCGGCGCCGTGCTGCGCGAGGCCAACCGCGCCGCGCTCAAGGCCGGCGGCAAGGTGGTCTACCTGCACGCCTCGGTCGACCAGCAGATCGCCCGCACCGCCCGCGACAGGAACCGGCCGCTGCTGCAGAAGCCCAACCCGGGGCAGATTCTGCGCGACCTCATGGCCCTGCGCGATCCGTTGTACCGGGAGATCGCCGACGTGGTGGTGGAAACCGACGAGCGGCCACCGCGCCTGGTGGTGCTGGAGATACTCGATCGCCTGCGCAGGCTGGAGCGCCATTAAAGGGCGCGCGGTTCTGCGTTATCCTAGTGCCCTTTCCTGTCTGGGGGCTTCATGCGCACACTCACTGTCGATCTCGGCGACCGCAGCTACCCGATCCACATCGGCGAAGGGCTGCTGGACGATCCGCGTCATTTCGCGCCCCACATCCGCGGGCGGCAGGTCGCCATCGTCACCAACGAGACCATCGCGCCGCTGTACCTGGCGCGCCTGCAGAAGACGCTGGCCGACTACGCGCAGATCGCCGTGGTCCTGCCCGATGGCGAGGCGTACAAGCAGTGGGAAACCCTGCAATTGATCTTCGATGCCCTGCTGCAGGCGCGGCATGACCGCAAGACCACCCTGATCGCCCTTGGCGGCGGCGTGGTCGGCGACATGACCGGCTTCGCCGCGGCCTGCTACCAGCGCGGTGTCGATTTCATCCAGGTGCCGACCACCCTGCTGTCCCAGGTGGATTCCTCGGTGGGCGGCAAGACCGGTATCAACCACCCGCTGGGCAAGAACATGATCGGCGCCTTCTACCAGCCGCAGGCGGTGGTGATCGATGCCGCCTCGCTGGGAACGCTGCCGGCGCGCGAGCTGTCCGCCGGCCTGGCAGAGGTCATCAAGTACGGCCTGATCTGCGACGAGCCTTTCCTCGCCTGGCTGGAAGACAACGTCGACGCGCTGCTGGCGCTCGACTCCGCCGCGCTGGCCGAAGCCATCGAGCGCTCCTGCGCGGCCAAGGCCCGGGTGGTGGGCGCCGACGAACGGGAATCCGGGGTGCGCGCCACCCTGAACCTCGGCCACACCTTCGGCCACGCCATCGAGACCCACATGGGCTATGGCGTCTGGCTGCACGGCGAAGCCGTGGGTGCGGGAACCGTGATGGCACTGCAGATGTCGCATCTGTTGGGCTGGCTGACCGCCGCCGAGCGTGATCGTGGCGTGCGTCTGCTGCAGCGGGCGAAACTGCCGGTGGTGCCGCCGAAGGAAATGAGCGCCGGGGACTTCCTCGAGCACATGGCGGTGGACAAGAAAGTGCTCGACGGCCGTCTGCGCCTCGTATTGCTGAAAGGGCTGGGGGATGCGGTGGTCACTGCGGACTTCCCTCGTGAGATTCTGGAAGAAACCCTGCGTACTGATTACCAGGCCCTGGTCGATCAGTTAGGAGAACATTGAGGTCCCATGTCCAGCTTGCATGCCGATGAGGCCTTCCTGGCCCACTACCAGTTCAGCCACGACCCCTTCGCTCCGCGGGTTCCTGGCTTCAAGTTCTTCCCGGCACAGCGCAAGCCGGTGCTGGGCCAACTGCACCACCTGGCGCGCTACAGCCACCTGCTGCTGGCGGTGACCGGCCCCCTGGGCAGCGGCAAGACGCTGCTGCGCCAGGCCCTGGTGGCCAGCACCAACAAGGATGCGGTGTCCAGCGTGGTGATCTCCGGCCGTTCGGCGGCCGACGAAGCCACCCTGATGCGCCAGCTGGCCCAGGGCCTGGGCATCACCCAGGTGAGCATCGAGGCCATCCTGGCCAAGGTCGCCCAGCTGGCGATCACCGGGCAGGACGTCTACCTGCTGGTGGACGATGCCGAGCAACTGCGTGACGGCGCCCTGGAAGTGCTGCTGTTGCTGGCCGCCGGCAACAGCGAGGCGCGCCTGCACGTGTTCCTGTTCGGCGAGCCCGAGCTGCTGTCGCGGCTGGAGGCGCTGTCCGAGGGCGAGGAGCGCTTCCACGCCATCGAACTGCAGCCCTACAGCGAGGAAGAGACCCGCGAATACCTGGCGCAGCGCCTGGAAGGCGCAGGGCAGGGCGCGGAGCTGATTTCCGACGACCTGCTGGCCGACATCCACGAGCAGTCCGGCGGCTGGCCGGGCTCGATCAACCAGGTGGCCCGCGACGCCCTGATCGAGGCGATGCTGGCCGACCGTGGCGGCGCCCGCAAGGCCGCTCCTGGCGCCAGTCTGCGCCTGCCGAAGAAACATCTGCTGATCCTCGGCGTGGTCGCCATCGGCGTGGTCGCCGCCTGGTTCATGCAGGGCCGCACCAGCAAGCCGGATAGCGCCGCCACCCAGGCTTCCGCGCAGTTGCCGATGGGTTCCGCCGCGCAGCCGGGCGCCGCCCAGGCGCCGGCCTCGGGCTCCGGTCCCTCGGTGGAGTTCGCCGGTTCCAACCAGCCGGTGCCGCTGCCGCTGGTGGGCGAGGCCCAGCCGGTCATCCGCGAGCCCATGGCCCAGGCCGGTGGCCAGGAAGACGCCGACGAAGGCGCCATGCCCGCGCCTGGCGTGCCGCCGACCGTGACCACCTCCGCACCGCCGCTCGCGCCGCTGGCCGGCAAGAGCGCGCCGCAACCGCTGAACCCGGTGCCGCCGGCGCCGAGCGTGGCGAGCGCTCCGGCGCAGCCGGTGGTTTCGACGCCTGCCCCGGCCCCGGTCAGCAAACCGGTGGCCAAGGCCGAGCCGGTGAAACCGGTCGCCAAGCCCGCGGCCAAGCCGGCAGAACCCAAGGCCGTGGCCAAGGCTGCGCCGAGCAAGCCTGCGGCCCCGGCCAAGGCCAGCGCCGCCGCCGGTGGTGCCGGTAGCCAGTGGTATCGCTCGCAGCCCGCGGGGAATTATGCTGTGCAGGTGCTGGGCACTGGCTCCGAGGCCAGCGCCAAGGCCTACATCAGCAAGCAGGGCGGCGGCGAGTACCGCTACTTCCGCAAGACCCTGCAGGGCAAGCCCTTCTACGTGGTGACCTACGGCAGCTTCCCCAGCCGCGCCGCCGCCGTGGCCGCGGTGAAGAGCCTGTCGGCCAAGGCCCAGGGCGGCAAACCCTGGCCGCGCACCTTCGCCAGCATCCAGCAGGAAATCGCCAGCGCCCGCTGACGCGCTGTCGCAAAAATGAAAACCCGCCAGTCACAAGCACGACTGGCGGGTTTTTTCTTTCAGGAATGCGACATCCAGTTTCAGCCTCTCGCCAAAAATTTGTGAGGCGCCTTGTACCTATGTACAATGGCCTCCCTTTGCCTGTCGGAAACTTGCCGCTTGAGCGAGAAGACAGGCGAAGTCGCTGAATTAAAAAAGTTTTGCCGGTGAGAGTTCCCTATGAAAGCAGGTCTGTACCATCCTGAGACGTTCAAGGATAACTGCGGATTCGGCCTGATCGCCCATATGCAGGGCGAGCCAAGCCACGAACTTCTGCAAACCGCCATCGAAGCACTGACCTGCATGACCCACCGAGGTGGGATCAACGCGGACGGGAAGACCGGGGACGGCTGCGGGTTGCTGATCCAGAAGCCCGACGAGTTCCTGCGGGCGGTGGCCAAGGCCGAATTCGCGACCGATCTGCCCGCCCAGTACGCGGTGGGCATGGTCTTCTTCAACCAGGACCCGGTGAAGGCCGAGGCCGCTCGCGCGAACATGAACCGCGAGATCGAGGCCGAAGGCCTGCAGCTGGTCGGCTGGCGCAAGGTGCCGATCGACACCAGCGTGCTCGGCCGCCTGGCCCTGGAGCGCCTGCCGCAGATCGAGCAGGTGTTCGTCGGCGGCGAAGGCCTGTCCGACCAGGACTTCGCCGTGAAGCTGTTCTGCGCCCGTCGGCGCTCCTCGGTGGCCAACGCCGCCGACGCCGACCATTACGTCTGCAGCTTCTCGCACAAGACCATCATCTATAAGGGCCTGATGATGCCGGCGGACCTCGCCGCCTTCTATCCGGACCTTTCCGACGAGCGCCTGAAGACCGCCATCTGCGTCTTCCATCAGCGCTTCTCCACCAACACCCTGCCGAAGTGGCCGCTGGCCCAGCCGTTCCGCCTGCTGGCGCACAACGGCGAGATCAACACCATCACCGGCAACCGCAACTGGGCCCAGGCCCGGCGCAGCAAGTTCGTCAACGAGTTCATGCCGAACCTCGACGAGCTCGGTCCGCTGGTCAACCGCGTGGGTTCGGACTCCTCGAGCATGGACAACATGCTCGAGCTGATGGTCACCGGCGGCATGGACATGTTCCGCGGCCTGCGCATGATCATTCCGCCGGCCTGGCAGAACGTCGAGACCATGGACGCCGACCTGCGCGCGTTCTATGAATTCAACTCGCTGCACATGGAGCCGTGGGACGGCCCCGCCGGCGTGGTGCTGACCGACGGCCGCTACGCCGTCTGCCTGCTCGACCGCAACGGCCTGCGCCCGGCGCGCTGGGTCACCACCAGGAACGGCTACATCACCCTGGCCTCGGAAATCGGCGTGTGGGACTACAAGGCCGAGGACGTGCTGGCCAAGGGCCGCGTCGGCCCGGGGCAGATCCTCGCGGTGGACACCGAGACCGGCCAACTGCTGCAGACCGAGGACATCGACAACCGCCTGAAGTCGCGCCACCCGTACAAGCAGTGGCTGCGCCAGCGCGCGCTGCGCATCCAGGCGACCCTGGAAGACGACCAGGGCGTGGCCAGCTACGACAGCGACCAGCTCAAGCAGTACATGAAGATGTTCCAGGTCACCTTCGAGGAGCGTGACCAGGTGCTGCGCCCGCTGGCCGAGCAGGGCCAGGAAGCGGTCGGCTCGATGGGCGACGACACCCCGATGGCGGTGCTGTCCAAGCGCATCCGCTCGCCCTACGACTACTTCCGCCAGGTCTTCGCCCAGGTCACCAACCCGCCGATCGACCCGCTGCGCGAAGCGATCGTGATGTCCCTGGAAACCTGCCTGGGCGTCGAGCAGAATATCTTCGAAGAGTCGCCGCACCACGCCAACCAGGCCATCCTGACCACCCCGGTGATCTCCCCGGCGAAGTGGCGCAGCCTGATGAACCTGGAGCGCCCGGGCTTCGACCGCCACCATATCGACCTGAACTACGACGAGTCCATCGGCCTGGAAGCGGCCGTGCGCAACATCGCCGACCAGGCCGAGGAAGCCGTGCGCGCCGGCAAGGTGCTGCTGGTGCTCTCCGACCGCCACATCGCCCCCGGCAAGCTGCCGGTGCACGCGGCCCTGGCCGTCGGCGCCGTGCACCACCGCCTGGTGCAGACCGGCCTGCGCTGCGACTCCAACATCCTGGTGGAAACCGCCACCGCCCGCGACCCGCACCACTTCGCGGTGCTGGTGGGCTTCGGTGCCTCGGCGGTCTACCCGTTCCTCGCCTACGAGGTGCTGGCCGACCTGATCCGCACCGGCGAAGTGCTGGGCGACCTCTACGAGGTGTTCAAGTACTACCGCAAGGGCATCTCCAAGGGCCTGATGAAGATCCTGTCGAAGATGGGCATCTCCACCATCGCCTCCTACCGCGGCGCCCAGCTGTTCGAAGCCATCGGCCTGTCCGACGAGGTCACCGGCCTGTGCTTCCCGGGCGTGCCCAGCCGCATCCAGGGTGCGCGTTTCCTCGACCTGGAAAACGAGCAGAAGCTGCTGGCCTTTGATGCCTGGAACAACCGCAAGCCGATCCAGCAGGGCGGCCTGCTGAAGTTCGTCTACGGCGGCGAGTACCACGCCTACAACCCGGACGTGGTCAACACCCTGCAGGCCGCCGTGCAGCAGGGCGACTACGAGAAATTCAAGGAATACACCGCGCTGGTGGACAAGCGCCCGGTGTCGATGCTCCGCGACCTGCTGCAGGTGAAGACCGCCGCGCAGCCGCTGAGCCTCGACGAAATCGAGCCGCTGGAGTCGATCTTCAAGCGCTTCGACGCCGCCGGCATCTCCCTCGGCGCGCTGTCGCCGGAAGCCCACGAGGCCCTGGCCGAAGCCATGAACCGCCTCGGCGGGCGCTCCAACTCCGGTGAGGGCGGCGAGGACCCGGCGCGCTACGGCACGCTGAAGAGCTCGAAGATCAAGCAGGTGGCCACCGGCCGCTTCGGCGTGACCCCGGAATACCTGGTCAACGCCGAGGTCCTGCAGATCAAGGTGGCCCAGGGCGCCAAGCCCGGCGAGGGCGGCCAGCTGCCCGGCGGCAAGGTCAACGGCCTGATCGCCCGCCTGCGCTACGCGGTGCCCGGCGTGACGCTGATCTCGCCGCCGCCGCACCACGACATCTACTCCATCGAGGACCTGGCGCAGCTGATCTTCGACCTCAAGCAGGTCAACCCGCAGGCGCTGGTGTCGGTGAAACTGGTCTCCGAGCCGGGCGTGGGCACCATCGCCGCCGGCGTGGCCAAGGCCTATGCCGACCTGATCACCATCTCCGGCTACGACGGCGGTACCGGTGCTTCGCCGATCACCTCCATCAAGTACGCCGGTTCGCCTTGGGAGCTGGGCCTGGCCGAGGCACACCAGACCCTGCGCGGCAACGACCTGCGCGGCAAGGTCCGCGTGCAGACCGACGGCGGCCTGAAGACCGGTCTGGACGTGATCAAGGCGGCCATACTCGGCGCCGAGAGCTTCGGCTTCGGCACCGCGCCGATGATCGCCCTGGGCTGCAAGTACCTGCGCATCTGCCACCTGAACAACTGCGCCACCGGCGTGGCCACCCAGAACGACAAGCTGCGCAAGGACCACTTCATCGGCACGGTCGAGATGGTGACGAACTTCTTCACCTTCATCGCCAGCGAGACCCGCGAATGGCTGGCCAAGCTGGGCGTGCGCAGCCTCGCCGAGCTGATCGGCCGTACCGACCTGCTGGAAATCCTCCCCGGCGAAACCGCCAAGCAGGGCAATCTCGACCTCACCCCGCTGCTGGGCAGCGACCTGATCCCGGCCGAGAAGCCGCAGTTCTGCGAGGTCGAGAAGAACCCGCCGTTCGACCAGGGCCTGCTGGCCGAGAAGATGGTCGAGCTGGCCCGCGGCGCCATCCAAGGCGCCAAGGGCGGCGAGTACGAGCTGGACATCTGCAACTGCGACCGTTCCATCGGCGCGCGCGTGTCCGGCGAGATCGCCCGGGTGCACGGCAACCAGGGCATGGCCAAGGCGCCGATCACCTTCCGCTTCAAGGGTACCGCGGGGCAGAGCTTCGGCGTGTGGAACGCCGGCGGCCTGCACCTGTACCTGGAAGGCGACGCCAACGACTACGTCGGCAAGGGCATGACCGGCGGCAAGCTGGTGGTGACCCCGCCCAAGGGCAGCCCGTTCAAGACCCAGGAGTCGGCCATCGTCGGCAACACCTGCCTGTACGGCGCCACCGGCGGCAAGCTGTTCGCCGCCGGCACCGCGGGCGAGCGTTTCGGCGTGCGCAACTCCGGCGCCCACGCGGTGGTGGAAGGCACTGGCGACCACTGCTGCGAGTACATGACCGGCGGCTTCGTCTGCGTACTGGGCAAGACCGGCTACAACTTCGGCTCCGGCATGACCGGGGGCTTCGCCTACGTCCTGGACATGGACAACACCTTCGTCGACCGCGTGAACCATGAGCTGGTGGAAATCCAGCGGATCAGCGGCGAGGCGATGGAGGCCCAGCGCAGTCACCTGCGCAAGGTCCTGGTGGAATATGTCGAGGAAACGGCTAGCGAGTGGGGTGCGAACCTGCTGGAGAACCTCGACGACTACCTGCGTCGGTTCTGGCTGGTGAAACCGAAGGCCGCGAGCCTCGGTTCCCTGCTGACCAGCACCCGTGCCAACCCGCAATAAGCGCCTGAAGTCTGAAGAGGTCTTGAAATGTCTGAACGTCTCAACAATGACTTCCAGTTCATCGAAGTCGGGCGCAAGGATCCGAAGAAGAAACTGCTGCGCCAGCGCAAGCGCGAGTTCGTGGAAATCTACGACCTGTTCAAGCCGCAGCAGGCGGCTGACCAGGCCCATCGCTGCCTGGGCTGCGGCAACCCGTACTGCGAGTGGAAGTGCCCGGTCCACAACTTCATCCCCAACTGGCTGAAGCTGGTTTCCGAAGGCAACATCCTGGCCGCCGCCGAGCTGTCGCACCAGACCAACACCCTGCCGGAAGTCTGCGGCCGGGTGTGCCCGCAGGACCGCCTCTGCGAGGGTGCCTGCACCCTCAACGACGGTTTCGGCGCGGTGACCATCGGCTCGGTGGAGAAATACATCACCGACACCGCCTTCGCCATGGGTTGGCGCCCGGACATGTCCAAGGTCAAGCCCACCGGCAAGCGCGTCGCGGTGATAGGCGCCGGCCCGGCCGGCCTGGGCTGCGCCGACGTGCTGGTGCGCAACGGCGTGACCCCGGTGGTGTACGACCGCAACCCGGAAATCGGTGGCCTGCTGACCTTCGGCATCCCCGAGTTCAAGCTGGAGAAGCACGTGCTGTCGCGCCGCCGCGAAGTCTTCACCGGCATGGGCATCGAGTTCCGCCTGAACACCGAGATCGGCAAGGACGTGACCATGGAGCAGCTGCTCGATGAGTACGATGCCGTGTTCATGGGCATGGGCACCTACACCTACATGAAGGGTGGCTTCCCCGGCGAGGACCTGCCCGGCGTGCACGATGCGCTGGACTTCCTGATCGCCAACGTGAACCGCAACCTCGGCTTCGAGAAGTCCCCCGAGGACTTCGTCGACATGAAGGGCAAGCGCGTGGTGGTCCTGGGCGGCGGCGACACCGCGATGGACTGCAACCGCACCTCCATCCGCCAGGGCGCCAAGAGCGTGACCTGCGCCTATCGCCGCGACGAAGAGAACATGCCCGGTTCGCGCAAAGAGGTGAAGAACGCCAAGGAAGAGGGCGTGAAGTTCCTCTTCAACCGCCAGCCCATCGCCATCGTCGGCGAGGACAAGGTGGAAGGCGTGAAGGTGGTCGAGACCCGTCTCGGCGAACCGGACG
The DNA here is from genome assembly GCF_000725445.1 of Pseudomonas sp. AAC. Taxonomy (NCBI): domain Bacteria; kingdom Pseudomonadati; phylum Pseudomonadota; class Gammaproteobacteria; order Pseudomonadales; family Pseudomonadaceae; genus Pseudomonas; species Pseudomonas sp. AAC. The sequence continues at coordinate 377,486 of NZ_KL647095.1, forward strand.
CCCGTGGCCGCCGCAGCCCCGAGCCGATCCCGGGCTCCGAGGAGATCATCCCGGCCGAAGCCGTGCTGATCGCCTTCGGCTTCCGCCCGAGCCCGGCGCCCTGGTTCGAGCAGCACCAGGTCGAGATCGACAGCCAGGGCCGCGTCATCGCCCCGGCCGCCGCGCAGTTCAAGCACCAGACCAGCAACCCGAAGATCTTCGCCGGCGGCGACATGGTCCGCGGTTCCGACCTGGTGGTGACGGCGATTTTCGAAGGCCGCACGGCCGCCGAAGGCATCCTCGACTACCTCGGCGTCTGATTGGCTGTCTTGCCGGCTGCGCCGAGGCGCTTTTCGTAGGATGGGTTGAGCTTTGCGAAACCCATGCGGCCGTGGGGTGATGGGTATCGCTTCGCTCAACCCATCCTACGACTGCGAACCCTGCCCCTGTAGCGGGCCCTGCCCGCGAATCGCGCGCAGGGCGCGCTCCTGCAAAAGATGTATGGCGCTGCGGCAGAATGCCGCGATGGACAAAAGGCACGGCCCCCGCCGTGCCTTTTGCTTTGGGCTTTGCGAAAATGCCCGCACTTTTTTGCCGGATGCCGCCATGACTGCCCTGAAGAACGATCGCTTCCTCCGTGCCCTGCTCAAGCAGCCCGTCGACGTTACCCCCGTGTGGATGATGCGCCAGGCCGGCCGCTATCTTCCGGAATACCGCGCCACCCGCGCCAAGGCCGGGGACTTCATGAGCCTGTGCATGAACCCGCAGCTGGCCTGCGAGGTGACCCTGCAGCCGCTGGACCGCTATCCGCAGCTGGACGCGGCGATCCTCTTCTCCGACATCCTCACCATCCCCGACGCCATGGGCCAGGGTCTGTTCTTCGAGAGCGGCGAGGGCCCGCGCTTCAAGAAGGTGGTCTCCAGCCTGGCCGACATCGAAGCGCTGCCGATCCCCGATCCGGAAAAGGACCTGGGCTACGTCATGGACGCGGTGCGCACCATCCGCCGCGAGCTGAACGGCCGGGTGCCGCTGATCGGTTTCTCCGGCAGCCCCTGGACCCTCGCCACCTACATGGTCGAGGGCGGCTCCAGCAGGGACTTCCGCAAATCCAAGGCGATGCTCTACGACAACCCGCAGGCCATGCACGCGCTGCTCGACAAGCTGGCGCAGTCGGTGACCAGCTACCTCAACGGGCAGATCCGCGCCGGCGCCCAGGCCGTGCAGATCTTCGACTCCTGGGGCGGCAGCCTGTCGGCGGCGGCCTACCAGGAATTCTCCCTGGCCTACATGAAGAAGATCGTCGACGGCCTGATCCGCGAGCACGACGGCCGCCAGGTGCCGGTGATCCTCTTCACCAAGGGCGGCGGCTTGTGGTTGGAATCCATGGCCGCCACCGGCGCCGAAGCGCTGGGCCTGGACTGGACCTGCGACATCGGCAGCGCCCGCGCCCGCGTCGGCGACAAGGTGGCGCTGCAGGGCAACATGGACCCGTCGGTGCTCTACGCCAACCCGGAAGCCATCCGCCGCGAAGTGGCGCGCATCCTCGGCGCCTACGGCCAGGGCAGCGGCCACGTGTTCAACCTCGGCCACGGCATCACCCCGGAAGTCGACCCGGCCCACGCCGGCGCCTTCTTCGAGGCGGTGCACGAGCTGTCGGCGCAGTATCACTGACGCTTCGCCCTGCGGGCATGGTCGGGAAATTCGGTGCCAACCTGTAGGAGCGGGCCCTGCCCGCGATTCGCGCGCAGGGCGCGCTCCTACAAAACATGCACCCAACGAAAAAGCCCCGCCAATGCAGGCTGTGTGAAAACCCGAGCGGCTCTTCGAAGAGTGCGTTCCTACGTGAAATCTGAAAAGGCTTGGCTATTCAGCCAACCCAGAATCCGCGTAGAAACGCGAAATCCAGGTTGTTTTTTAACCAGCTGGACCGATCCGGAGGTTTTCACACAGCCTGAATGGCGGGGCTTTTTCATGGCGCTGCGCGTCAGGCGGCGTCGGCCGCGTAGCCGGCGGCGCGCTGGGCTTTGCGACGGTTCGAGACCAGCAGGCCGGAGCACACGACCACGATGGTCAGCAGGGCGGTGGCGACCACCTCCATGCGGTGGTCCGGGCGGATCATCATGGTTACCAGGGCGCCGGCGATGAACAGGATCACCGCCCAGGTCAGCCAGGGGAACAGCCACATCTTCAACGTCAGCTGGTGGCCTTGGGCGAGCAGCTTCTTGCGCATGTTCAGTTGCGAGATGGCGATCACCAGGTACACCAGGAGGGCGATGGCGCCGGAGCTGGCCAGCAGGAAGTTGAACACTTCGGCCGGGGCCAGGTAGTTGGCGAAGGTGCACAGGAAGGCCATGGCGGTGGACAGCAGCACGGCATACACCGGGGTGCGGCTGGCGCTGGTCGCCTGGGCGATGCGCGGGGCGTCGCCGCGCTTGCTCAGCGAGTACATCATCCGCGAGGCGGTGTAGAGCGCCGAGTTCAGGCAGCTGGTCACCGAGACCAGGACGATGATGTCGACGATCAGCTTGGCGTAGGGCACGTGCAGGTGCTCCAGCACGGTCTGGTAGGAGCCCATGCTCACCAGGCGCGGGTCGTTCCACGGCACCAGGCAGACCACGATCAGGATCGACAGCAGGTAGAACAGCGCGATCCGCCAGATCACCGAGTTGGTGGCGCGGGTGATCTGCTGCGCCGGGTCCTTGGACTCGGTGGCGGCGATGGTGACGATCTCCGAGCCCATGAAGGAGAACATGGTGGTCAGCAGGGCCGCCAGCACGGCGCCCCAGCCCTTGGGCAGGAAGCCGCCCTCGGCGTACAGGTGGCTGATGCCGCTGACCTCGGGGTTCGGCGAGACGCCGAAGATGGCCGCGCAACCCATGACCAGGAAGGCGATGATCGAGCCGACCTTGATCAGTGCCAGCCAGAACTCGAACTCACCGTAGTTCTTCACGCTGAACAGGTTGGTCACGGTCAGCGCCGCGGTGATCACGAAGGCCAGGACCCAGATCGGCGCGCCGGGGATCCAGGCGTGGATGATGGCGGCGGCGGCGTTGGCCTCCAGCGGGATCACCAGGACCCAGAACCACCAGTACAGCCAGCCGATGGTGAACCCGGCCCAGTGGCCGATGGCGCGGTCGGCGTAGGTGGAGAAGGAGCCGCTGTCCGGCTGCGCGACGGCCATCTCGGCCAGCATGCGCATGACCAGGACCACCAGCAGGCCGGCGACCAAGTAGGAGACCATGACACCCGGGCCGGCTTCGGCGATGGCGTGGCCGGAGCCGACGAAGAGGCCGGCGCCGATGGCCCCGGCGATGGACAACATGGTGACGTGGCGGTTCTTCAGGCCCTGGGCCAGACCGGCGGATGGGGTACTGCTCATGCGTTACCTACAGCGAGAAAAGGAAGGAAATGCGTCCTGCGCAGCCGAAGCCGTTTTGATAATCCAACGAGGTGTTCCTTTTCCTGAACGCAAGATGCGCGCCACATTTTGTTACGACCTTGGTCGTAGGCGCGAAAAAAGTTGGGTAGAAGTGCCACGACGCCCCGAGATAGGGGCGTCGCGATCATGGGAATGTCATATCCAGAGGCGACACTGGCATATCTGTCGCCGACAGAATCGAAACTGAGTGTGTAGAAATTACTCAGTTGTGCGGGGTGCTCAGCGCGGGAAGGGTGCGCGGTAACACTGCCAGACGCGCCAGGTGCAACGCCACCAGCACGGCGATGCTCAGCAGCGCGGCGATGAACAGGCCGACGCCGGTCCAGCCGAAGTGGTGCCAGAACACCCCGCCGGTGGTGCCGGCCACGCTGGAGCCCAGGTAATAGCTGAACAGGTACAGCGACGAGGCCTGGCCCTTGGCCTTGAGCGCGCGGCGGCCGATCCAGCTGCTGGCCACCGAGTGCGCGGCGAAGAAGCCGAAGGTGAACAGCAGCATGCCCGCGACTATCAGCGGCAGCGCCGGCAGCAGGGTCAGCAGCAGGCCGCTGAGCATCAGCACTATCACCGCCCAGAGCACCTTGCGCCGGCCCAGGCGGTCGGCCAGCGAGCCGACCCAGGCGGAGCTGTAAATGCCCACCAGGTACACCAGCGAGAGCACGCCGACCACGGCCTGGCTGAGGTGGTACGGATCGGCCAGCAGGCGGTAGCCGATGTAGTTGAACAGGGTGACGAAGGCGCCCATCAGCAGGAAGCCCTCGAGGAACAGCCAGGGCAGGCCGGCGTCGCGCAGGTGCGAGGCGAAGCCGTCGGCCAGTTGCCGGAGGTTCAGCGGGGTGGGGCGGAAGTTGCGCGACTCCGGGAGGATGCGCCAGAACACCACGGCCGCCACCAGGGCCAGGCCGCCGAGGATGGCGATGGCCGCGTGCCAGGACATGAAGTCCACCAGCACGCCGGTGATCAGCCGCCCGCTCATGCCGCCGATGGCGTTGCCGCCGATGTACAGCCCCATGGACAGGCCGATGTGCTGCGGGTGGATCTCCTCGCTCAGGTAGGTCATGCCCACCGCCGCCAGGCCGCTGAGCGACAGCCCGACCAGCGCGCGCATGGCCAGCACGCCGTGCCAGGTCGGCATCACCGCGCTGGCCAGGGTGAAGAGGGCGGCGAAGGCCAGCGAGGCGACCATGATCGGCTTGCGCCCGATGGCGTCGGAAATCGGCCCGGTGACCAGCAGGCCGAGGGCCATCATGATGGTCGCGATGGACAGCACCAGGCTGCTCTGCGCGGCGCTGAGGGCGAAGGTCTGCGACAGCACCGGCATCATCGGCTGCACGCAGTAGAGCAGGGCGAAGGTGGCGAAGCCGCCGGAGAACAGCGCCAAAGAGGTGCGCATGAAGGCCGGGGTGCCTTTCTCGATGTAGCTCTCGATGTCGTTCACGGCGCCGGCCAGCGCCTGGTTGGCCGCCTCGGCGGCCTGCAGCAAGGCGGGTTCGGAATCCGACGAAGCCCGCACGGCAGAGTGACTCACAACTCACCTCGATTCTGGAAAGGGGTGTGCCTCGCGGCGAGCGAAATCAGCCCGCGCAGCCAGGCTGGCAGAAAGTGGAAAGTCGTTATTGGGCTTGTGTGACAAGGATAAGGAAGGGCTTTTATTATTTCCAATATATTGATCGACACGTTTGATATGTAATTCGACTCATTCGGAGTTCCCATGGAGCTGCGCCACCTGCGTTACTTCATCGCCGTCGCCGAGGAACTGCATTTCGGCCGCGCCGCCGAGGCCCTGGGCATCTCCCAGCCGCCGCTGAGCCAGCAGATCCAGGCGCTGGAGGAGGAGATAGGCGCGCGCCTGCTGGAGCGCACCAACCGTCGGGTGGCGCTGACCGAAGCCGGCCGGCTGTTCCTCGACGAGGCACGCCAGGTGTTGGCCCAGGTCGACCGCGCGGTGCTGCTGGCGCGCCGCGCGCACCAGGGCGAACTGGGCGAGCTGCGCATCGGCTTCACCGCCTCGGCGCCCTTCACCTCGGCCATCCCGCGCAGCATCCACGCCTTCCGCCAGGCCTACCCGGAAGTGCACCTGGACCTGCAGGAGATGAGCAGCCGGCAGATCGTCGAAGCGCTGCAGGAAGAGCGCCTGCAGGTCGGGGTGATCCGCTCCTTCCAGCTGCCGGCCTCGCTGGAGGCGGTGGAGCTGTTCAGCGAACCGCTGGTGGCGGTGCTGCGCGCCGACCACCCGCTGGCCCGCGATTCGCTGGAGGGCCTGGAGCTGGCGGCGCTGGCCGAGGAGTCCTTCGTGTTCTTCCCGCGCAGCTACGGCACCGGGCTGTACGACCAGTTGCAGGCGCTGGCGCGGCAGGCCGGCTTCACCCCGCGCATCAGCCAGGAGGCCGGCGAGGCCATGACCATCATCGGCCTGGTGGCGGCGGGCCTGGGGGTTTCCATGCTGCCAGGCTCGTTCCGCCGCACGCGGGTGGACGGGGTGGTCTACCGCACCCTGCTGGACCCTGGCGCGACCAGCTCGGTATGGCTGGTGCGGCGGCGCAGCGAGAGGTCCCCGGCGGCGCTGGCCTTCATCGAGCTGGTCACCCGCGGCGCGGCGGCCTAGGCGCCGCCCGACGGCATGCGCAAGTGCTCGCCCTCGTCATGGGCATTGCATAGAATCCGCTGTCACTTGAACGGCTTGGAGGGGTGCTCATGCGTCGCGTGGTTTTCAATCAGAAGGGCGGGGTCGGCAAGTCGAGCATTGCCTGCAACCTGGCCGCCGTGAGCGCCGCCGAGGGCTACCGCACGCTGCTGGTGGACCTGGATGCCCAGGGCAATTCCACCCACTACCTCACCGGCCTGACCGGCGACGACGTGCCCATGGGCATCGCCGATTTCTTCAAGCAGAGCCTTTCCGGCGGCCCCTTCGCCCGCAAGGGCAAGGTGGATATCTACGAGACGCCGTTCGACAACCTCCATGTGGTGACCGCCACCGCCGAGCTGGCCGACCTGCAGCCCAAGCTCGAGGCCAAGCACAAGATCAACAAGCTGCGCAAACTGCTCGACGAGCTGGCCGAGGACTACGACCGCATCTACCTGGACACCCCGCCGGCGCTGAACTTCTACACGGTATCCGCGCTGATCGCCGCCGACCGCTGCCTGATCCCCTTCGACTGCGACAGCTTCTCCCGCCAGGCGCTGTACGGCCTGCTGCGCGAGATCGAGGAGCTGAAGGAGGACCACAACGAGGACCTGGAAGTGGAGGGCATCGTGGTCAACCAGTTCCAGCCGCGCGCCAGCCTGCCGCAGCAACTGCTCGACGAACTGGTGGAAGAGGAAATGCCGGTGCTGCCGGTGTACCTGATGAGCTCGGTGAAGATGCGCGAGTCGCACCAGGCCTGCACCCCGCTGATCTACCTCGACCCCCGCCACAAGCTGACCCAGCAGTTCGTCGAACTGCACGGTCTGCTTGAAGCCTGAAGCCTGAAGCCTGAAGCCTGAAGCCTGAAGCCTGAAGCTTACAGCTGCTCTATTCAGGCACTGACCAGCAGGTCGCAGGGCGGCCGGCGCAGGTAGTAGCGCGCCGTGCTGCCCAGCAGGGCCTGCTGTAGCGCGCCGCGCCCGCGGCTGCCGAGCACCAGTAGCTGCGGCTGCCAGTCGGCCAGGCTGTGGTCCAGCGCTTCGCGAACCCCCATCGAACTCACCAGGCACTCGAGTTGCGGCAGCGGGCCGCCCACCTGCTGGCTCTCGTCGTGAATCAGCTGTTCCAGCAGCTGGCGTTGCTCGTCCAGGCGTTCGCGCAGCCGGGCGGGGTCGTTGCCGGCGTCGTAGGCATGCAGGGCCAGCAGTTCGCCGCCCGGCGCCAGCCAGGCGCAGGCGCTGCGCCAGGCGTGGCAGGCGCCGACGGAGAAGTCCAGGGCGCTGAGCGCCCGCTGGTAGGGGCGCAGCTGCGAGTCGGTCACCAGCAGGGCGGGCACCCGGCTGCAGCGCAGGATCTGTTCCAAGGTGGTGCCTTCGAAACGCTCCACCAGCGCCTGGCGGTGAGTGCCGGTGACCAGCAGGTCCGCCTGCAGCTCCTGCGCCGTGGCGGCTATCACGCTGGCCGGGCGGCCCTCGGCGACCAGCGGCTGGTAATCCGTCAGGCCGGCGCTGCGGGCGCTGTCCTGCAGCGCGGCGACGGCGCTCTGCCGGGCCCTGGCCAGCAGCGGCGCGCCCAGGGGCTGTTCGATGACATGCAGCAGGCTGACGCGGGCATCGTGCTCGGCGGCCAGTTGCGCGGCGCGGCGCACGGCGACGTCGGCTTCGACGCTGAGGTCGTGGGCGACCAGGATGTGCTTGGGCATGGTGGGATCCTCCGGCGGTCCCACCACTCTGGCCCAGCCGTGCGCGCCCATGTTGACGCAGCGCAAGGGCCGCGGATCAACGGCTGCGCAGCTGATAGACGGCGCGGCTTTCCGCGACCACCTCGCCGTGGACGTCCTTGAGCTGCAGCTCCAGCACGTACTCGGCCTTGCCGTTGAGCGTGGCCTCCTCGGCGATGCGCTTGAGCTCGGCCTCGTCCAGGCGGGCCTCCACCAGCACGTCGCTGGCCGCCGGGCGGCGAAAGCGCAGGCCGGCTTCCTTGACGATGGGGTAGAAGCGGTGGCTGTCGAAGCTGGTCAGGGTGATGACGCCGCCGGGCAGCTCGGCGAGGGTGAAGAGGGCGCCGGCGTACATGTTGCCCAGGTGATTCTCGTTGCCGTGCAGCGGCATGCGCAGGCGCACGTGGCCGCGTTCGAGGATTTCGGCCTTGAGCCCGCAGCGCTTGACGAAGGCGATGTGCTCTTCGGTCATCTGGCGGACGAATTCGACGGGAAAGGACATCGGGCGGCTCCGCTTCTTGTTCTGTCCAGGCAAGCCTAGCCGCCCTGCCGCGGCGGGCAATGACCGCTTCGCTCAGGCGCGCTGACCGAAGCGGTCGCGGCGCCTCACAGGCCCTGGCGGGCCAGCCAGTCGAGCAGCTGCGGCAGCGGCAGGGCGCCGCTCTGGCGCGCCACTTCGCGGCCGTCCTTGAAGAGGATCAGGCTGGGGATGGAGCGGATGCCCAGTTGCCCGGCCAGGCGCTGGTTGGCTTCGCTGTCCAGCTTGGCCAGGCGGCAGCGCCCGGAAAGCCGCGCGGCGGCCTGCTCGAAGGTCGGCGCGAAGGCCTTGCACGGGCCACACCAGTCGGCCCAGACGTCCAGCAGCAGCGGCAGGTCGCCCTTGAGCTGGGCGGCGAAGCCGGCTTCGTCGACGGCGAAGGGCTTGCCCGGCAGCACCTCGTGCTTGCAGCGCCCGCAGCGCGGATGGTCGTCCAGGCGCGCTGCCGGCAGGCGGTTCAGGCCGCCGCAGTGGGGGCAGGGAGTCAGCAGGGGGTCGGTCATGGCGCGGCTCCGGAAGGGGATCTCCCCAATCTGGAGCCGCGTCCGGCGGATATCAAGCCGCGGCGGCGGCCAGGGCCTGTTCGAGGTCGGCGATGATGTCGTCGCTGTGCTCGATGCCGATGGACAGCCGCACCATGTCCTGGCTCACCCCGGCGCGGGCCAGTTCCTCGGCGTTGAGCTGGCGATGGGTGGTGCTGGCCGGGTGGCAGGCCAGCGACTTGGCGTCGCCGATGTTGACCAGGCGCACCACCAGCTTCAGCGCGTCGATGAAGCGCGCGCCGGCCTCGGCGCCGCCCTGGATGCCGAAGGACAGGATCGAGGCCGGCTTGCCGTCCATGTAGCGCTTGGCCAGGGCGTGCTCGGGGTGCTCCGGCAGGCCGGCGTATTTCACCCAGGCCACCTGCGGGTGCTGCTCCAGGTAGTGGGCGACCTTGAGCGCGTTGTCGCAGTGGCGCTCCATGCGCAAGGCCAGGGTTTCCAGGCCCTGGAGGATGAGGAAGGCATTGAACGGCGATAGCGCCGCGCCGGTGTTGCGCAGCGGCACCACGCGGCAGCGGCCGATGAACGCGGCCGGGCCGAAGGCTTCGGTGTAGGTCACGCCGTGGTAGGACGGGTCCGGGGTGTTGAGCAGCGGGAAGCGTTCCTTGTGCTGCGCCCAGGGGAACTTGCCGGAGTCGACCACGATGCCGCCGATGCTGGTGCCGTGGCCGCCGATGTACTTGGTCAGCGAATGCACGACTATGTCCGCGCCGTGCTCGAAGGGCCGGCAGAGGATGGGCGTGGCCACGGTGTTGTCGACGATCAGCGGCACGCCGTGGCGGTGCGCGGCGTCGGCCAGGGCCTGGAGGTCGACGATGTTGCCTGCCGGGTTGCCAATGGACTCGCAGAACACCGCCTTGGTGCGCTCGTCGATCAGCGCTTCCAGCGCGGCCACGTCATCGTGGGGCGCGAAGCGCGTCTGGATGCCGAAGCGCGGCAGGGTGTGGGCCAGCAGGTTGTAGGTGCCGCCGTAGAGCTTGGCCACCGAGACGATGTTGTCGCCGGCCTCGGCCACGGTCTGGATGGCGTAGGTGATGGCGGCCATGCCCGAGGCCACGGCCAGCGCGCCCACGCCGCCTTCCAGGGCGGCGACGCGCTGCTCCAGCACGTCGTTGGTGGGGTTCATGATCCGCGTGTAGATGTTGCCGGCCACCTTCAGGTCGAACAGGTCGGCGCCGTGCTGGGTGTCGTCGAAGGCGTAGGAGGTGGTCTGGTAGATCGGCACGGCCACCGCCTTGGTGGTCGGGTCGGGGCTGTAGCCGGCGTGGATCGCCAGGGTTTCCAGTTTCATTGTTCGAGCATCCTTGGTGGGCAGAAAGCCCTGAGGATGCGAGCGGCGCCCCGACCGGTCAATGACCGGGAGCAATGCCCGCGGGGCGGCGCCAGAACGATTTCGCCTGAGCTTATAACCGCCTCAGAACCTGTTTACGATCTCGCGAGCTAGAGCAGAACAAGGCGCAACGACCAACGGGAGTAACAGCCGAAGGCTGGCCCGAAGGGCGAGCGCAGCGAGTCAAACAGGCGAGAGAGCGCAGTTTAGTTCGCTAAATGAGCATCGCTCGCCTGTTTTTAACGCAGTTATGCCGACGCGCAGCAGATCGTAAACAGGTTCTCAGGAGGAGCAACTGATCTCCAGGTGACGTCCCCAGTCCGGCGGGCGGCGGGTGAAGGCCTCGCGTCCGGGCTGTTCCTCGAAGGGCTTGCTGAGCGTCTCGTGCAGCTCGCGCACCACCGAGTAGTCGCCCTGTTCGGCGGCGGCGATGGCTTCCTGGGCCAGGTAGTTGCGCAGCACGTACAGCGGGTTTACCGCGTGCATGCGGGCGCGGCGGTCGTCCTGGCTGCCGCCCTCGCGTTCGGCGCGGGCGCGGTAGTCGGCGGCCCAGGCGTCGAAGCCGGCGAGGTCGACGAAGTCTTCGCGGACCTGCGCCAGCGCCTGTTCCGGCGCCTGCTCGCCGAGGCGGCGGAAGAATAGGCTGTAGTCCACCGCGCCGCTCTGCATGGCCTGCAGCAGGCGCTGCACCAGGTCCAGGTCGCCGTCCTCCGCGGTGGTGAAGCCCAGGCGGCGGCGCATCAGGTCCAGGTAGTGGGCCTGGTACAGCGGCAGGAACAGGCCGAGGGCCTCGCGCAGTTCGTCCACCTCGACGAAGGGCGTCAGCGCCTGGGCCAGGGCCGCCAGGTTCCAGTGGGCGATGGGCACCTGGTTGTTGAAGCTGTAGCGCCCGGCGTCGTCGGAATGGTTGCAGATGTGCTTGGCGTCGAAGTCGTCGAGGAAGGCGTAGGGGCCGTAGTCGAAGGTGATGCCGAGGATCGACATGTTGTCGGTGTTCATCACCCCGTGGCAGAAGCCGTAGGCCTGCCAGTGGGCGATGAGTTCGGCGTTGCTTTCCACCACGGCGCGGAAGAACGCGGCGTAGGGTTGCGGCTGCTCCAGGCACTCGGGGAAGTGGTTGGCCAGGACGAAGTCGCCCAGTTCCTTCAGCTTGTCGTGCTGCTGGGTGTAGTAGAAGTACTCGAAGTGGCCGAAGCGCACGTGGCTGGGCGCCAGGCGCAGCAGCATGGCGGCGCTTTCCCTGGTCTCGCGCCACACCGGGGTGTCCGAGCCGGTGACGCAGAGCGCGCGGCTGCTGGGGATGCCCAGGGCGTGCAGGTATTCGCTGGCGAGGAATTCGCGGATCGAGCTGCGCAGCACCGCGCGGCCGTCGCCCATGCGCGAGTAGGGCGTCTGCCCGGCGCCTTTGAGGTGCAGGTCCCAGTGCTGGCCGGCGTCGTTGACCACCTCGCCCAGCAGCAGGCCGCGGCCGTCGCCCAGGCGCGGATTGTAGGCGCCGAACTGGTGGCCGGAGTAGACCATCGCCCGCGGCTCGGCCTCGGACCAGAGCTTGTGCCCGGAGAAGATTTCGGCGAACACCGGTTCCCCGGCCACCGCCGGGTCGAGGTCGAGCAGCGCCATCGCGGCGGGGCTGGCCACCACCAGGCGCGGCTCGGCGATGGGGTCGGGCAGGACTTCGGTGGAGAAGGCGTCGCCCAGGCGGGCGAAGCGGTTGTCGAAGGTCAGTTCGTCGAGCTGTTTCACGGTCACGGGCGGGCTCCGGTAAGTCCGAGCATTGTGCTCGGACTTGTCCGGAGCCGTCCAGACTCAGGGCTTGCTGCCGGGCGGCAGCGGCGGGTCCTGGTCCTTCAGCGGCGCGCCGGGCAGCGCCAGGGGCAACTGGGTGACGTTCTGCGCCAGGTGGATTTCCTTGCCCTCGCCGTTCTTGACGAACACGTCCAGCTGGTTGAAGGCCATGTCCACGCCGTGCTCGCGGAAGCTCAGGGCGATGGCGGTGAGCAGTTCGTCCACCGCCGGGTTGCGGTCGCCCAGCTCGCGCACGTGGAAGCGCAGCTCGTAGTCGAAGGTGCTGGCGCTGATGGCCAGGAAGTACAGCGACGGCTCGGGGTCGCGCAGCACCCGCGGGTTGCCGCGGGCGGCTTCGAGCATGAGCTTGCGCGCCAGGGCCAGGTCGCTTTCGTAGGCCAGGCCGATCTTGATGGTCACGCGGGTCACGGTGTCGCTCAGCGACCAGTTGATCAACTGCCCGGTGATGAAGGTTTGGTTGGGGACGATGATTTCCTTGCGGTCGAAGTCGGTGATGGTGGTGGCGCGAATGCGGATGCGGCTGACGGTGCCGGACAGGTTGCCGATGGTCACGGTGTCGCCGATGCGCACCGGGCGCTCGAAGAGGATGATCAGGCCGGAGACGAAGTTGGAGAAGATCGCCTGCAGGCCGAAGCCCAGGCCCACCGAGAGCGCCGCCACCAGCCACTGCAGCTTGTCCCAGCTGACGCCCAGGGTGGACAGCGCGCTGACGATGCCGACGCCACTGATGGCGTAGGACAGCAGGGTGGTGATGGCGTAGGCGCTGCCCTGGGCCAGGGTCAGGCGCTGCAGCACCAGCACTTCCAGCAGGCCCGGCAGGTTGCGCGCCAGGGCCACGGTCACCGCGGCGATGACCAGCGCCATGAGCACGTCGCCGAGGCTGATCGGCAGGCTGGTGGCGCTGTCGCCGCTGCCGCCGGTGTACTGGTAGAGGGTGACGTTGTCCAGGTAGGCGGCGACGCTGATCAGGTCGGCCCAGACCCAGTACAGCGCCACCACGAAGCCGATCAGCAGGCCCAGGCGGATCAGGCGCAGGGACTGCTCGTTGATCTGCTCGATGCCCAGGGTCGGCTCCTCCGCGGTCTCGTTGCCGTCGACGCCTTCCTTCGGCGGGTTCTGCCGCTTGGCCTGGGCGCGCTGGTAGGCCAGGCGTCGCGCCGCCACGCTGAGGCCGCGGACGAAGGTGGCCTCGATCACCACCCAGACCATGAGCAGGAACAGGGTGTCGATCAGCCGGTCGCTCAGGCGCAGGGCGGTGTAGTAGTAGCCGAAGCACACGGCGACGAAGAGCAGCACCGGCAGCGCGGTGAAGAGCACGCCGACCACCATCTTCACCGCCGACGGCCGGCTGGTGCTGGGGCTGGCGAAGAGCATGCGCGCCATCAGCCAGGTCATCACCGCGAAGCCGCTGAGCACCACGGCGATGCCGATGACGTCGTCGGCCAGGCTGCCGGGCTGGCGCTCGGCCACCGTGACCACCGCGGCCAGGGCCATGACCACCACGCCGAGGCGGCGGATCAGCTTGCTGCTGAAGCGCACCTGGGCCTGGCTCCAGTGGAAGTGCCGCTCGGCGATGCCGCCGGGGCTGAGGATGCGGTGCGCGGCGTAGAACACCAGCCAGACCTCGGCCATCTGCAGCAGCGCGGCGCCCAGGGTGGCGTTCTGCCCGCGGGCGTCGAGCATCAGGGCCAGGCCGGCGATGGCCAGGGTCAGGGTGCCGGGCAGCGCCAGCAGCAGCGCCAGCAGCAGGGCCAGCGGCGTGTGCGCCTGGCTGTCGCGCTTGAAGTGGCCGATGTCGTCGTTGATCGAGGCGAGCTTGTCGTAGAGGTAGCGGCGTTTCCACAGCAGCCCGGCGATCAGCAGCAACAGCGGCAGGAACAGCAGCGGGCGGTCGATCAGGCCCTCGCCCAGCTCGACCACCGCCGAGCCCCAGGGCACCTCGGAGAGCTGGTGCTGCAGCAGCGTCGGGGTCATCTTGAACCAGGACAGGTCCAGCGGGCGGTTGCTGGGAATCCAGAACATCTGCTCGTCGAGGGTGGCGCGCAGGTTGTCGCTGGTGTCCTTGAGCTGCTTCTGGTTCAGCTGCAGGGTGATGGCCTCGTTGAGCACGGCGTTGAGCTCGTGGTTGAGGCGCTCCATCAGCTCGCTGCGGGTGTCCACCAGGGTGGACAGGTCCTTGCGCAGCTGCGGGGTCACGGCTTCCTGGGGCTGCTGGGCGAGCAGGTCGTCGATGTACTGCTGCGGGTTGGCCAGTTCGTCGCGCTTCTGGTTCAGCTCGAACTGGTACAGGCGCAGGTCGGCGATCTCGTCGGCCAGTTCCTGGTCGGTCTTGATCTTCGGCAGCGACTGCTTCTGCTGGTAGAGCACCTTGGACAGCAGCAGGCTGCCGCGCAGCACGTTGATCTGCTGGTCGAGGGTCTGGTCGAGCTGGGTCAGGCTGTCCAGGTGCTGCTTGGCCTCGAGGTTGCGCCGCGTCAGCACGTTGAGGCGGTCGGTGGTGCGCAGCAGGTAGTCGGACAGGCGCAGGTTCTCGGCGTTCTCCTGGCTCAGCAGGCTGTCGCTGCCGGCGCCCTGGCTGCCGTCGCGGGCCAGCTCGGCGACGGTCTTCTCCGACTGCTCGCGGCGCATGCCGCTGATCATGGCCTGCAGTTCGAGGGTCTCGCGCTCGGCGCGGGTGACCTGCTCGCCCAGCAGGTCCTGCTGGCTGCTGGCCAGGTCCTGCAGCAGATTGTTGCCGGCCAGTTGCTGGCGCAGCAGCTGGATCTGCGCGTTGAGCGCGGCCTGTTCGGCGAGCAGTTCGTTGCGCCGCTCGGGGGCCAGCGTCTTGCCGGTCTCCTTGCCGGCCTTGAGGATGTTGCCGATCTCCAGCAGGCGCGCCTGGGCGTTGCTGATGTCGGACTGGGCGCGTTCCGGGCGGGTCTGCGCGGTGATGTACTGGCTCTTCGCCTCGGTCAGCTGCTTCTGCCAGTCGGCCAGTTGGGTGGAGCGGTCGTTGAGCAGCATTTCCAGGCGGCTGACGTTCTCCCCGGCGTAGCGCTGGGCCGCCGGCTTCTCGCCGCTGCCCTTCAGGCGCGCCAGGGCGCGCTGGTTCTCCAGTATCTGCCGGGGGGCGTCGCTCAGGCTGGCCTTCAGCTCGGCCAACTGCTTCTCGCTGTCGTCGCGGGCGCCGAGCAGCTTCAGGGTGCGCTCGAGGCTGGCCTTGGTGGCCTTGGCATCGGCGTCGGCGAGCTTGCGCTCGGCCAGGCCGTCGAGGCTTTGCTGGACGGTTTCGGCGGACGGTGGCTGGTTGCTGTCCTCGGCGTGCGCGGGCAGGACGGCGAGGCAGCCGCCGAGCAGGGCGGCGGCGAGCAGGGTGCGCAGGGATTGCATGGTCGCGGTCAGCGGCTCTCGGTAGGTTGCAGTGAGGGTAGTGCGCCCGGTGCGGCGCCGGCAAGGCACGGCCGACGCGCCGCCGCGGAGGGGGCGTGGGCTGGCTTGGCTAGCGTCCGTGGAGGTGGTCTGTCAGAGGAACAACCCGGGGCCCGGGCGACCTTCGGGGAATTTGACCCCCACCTTGCGGATCTTGTTCCCGTCCAGGGCGGCCACGGTCCAGGTCAGGCCGTTCCACTCCACCTGGTCGCCGATGATCGCCTGGCCGCCGATCTGCTGGGCGATGAAGCGGCCGAGGTTCTGCTCGCCGTCGACGCCGTCGAGCTTGAGGCCGTAGAGCGAGGCCACCGCCGAGAGCTGGGCGTCGCCCTCCAGCACGAAGTCGCCGAAGAAGCGCGCGCCCAGGCCGCGGTCCGGGGCCTGGCTGAACAGCTTGCCGAGGGCCGACAGGTCGTGCTCGTGGCCGATCACGCAGAGGATGTCGTCGGCCTCCAGGATGGTGCTGCCGGAGGGGTGCAGCAGCTGGGTGCCGCGGAACAGCGCGGCGATGCGGGTGCCCTCGGGCATCTTCAGCTCGCGCAGGGCCGCGCCTATGCACCACTTTTCCTTGCTCAGGTGGTAGACGAACAGCTCCCACTCGCTGGTCGGGTGCACTTCCAGGCCGGCGCGGGAGATCGGCGCCGGGTCCGGCGGCACCACCACGCGCAATAGCTTGGCGGCCCAGGGCAGGCTGGTGCCCTGCACCAGCAGCGAGATCAGCACGATGAAGAAGGCCACGTTGAAGAACAGCTGGGCGTTGGGCAGCCCGGCCATCAGCGGGAACACCGCGAGGATGATCGGCACCGCGCCGCGCAGGCCGACCCAGGCGATGAACACCTTCTCGCGGCCATGGAAGGCGCGGAACGGCGCCAGGCCCACCAGCACCGACAGCGGCCGGGCGAAGAGGATCATCCACAGCGCCAGGCCCAGGGCCGGCAGGGCGATGGGCCAGAGGTCGTGGGGCGTGACCAGCAGGCCGAGGACCAGGAACATGCCGATCTGCGCCAGCCAGGCCATGCCGTCGAGCATGTGCAGGATGCCGTGGCGCGAGCGGATCGGCTGGTTGCCCAGCACCAGGCCGCACAGGTAGATGGCCAGGATGCCACTGCCGTGCACGGCGTTGGACAGGGCGAAGATCAGCAGGCCGCCGCTGATCGCCAGCAGCGGGTAGAGGCCGCTGGCCAGCTGCATGCGGTTGATCATCTGCAGCAGCAGCCAGCCGCCGCCCAGGCCGAGCACGGCGCCGATGCCGAACTCGCGCAGGAAGTGGGCCAGGAAGCTCCAGCTCATCTCGCTCTGGCCGTGGGCGAGCATGTCGATCAGGGTGACGGTGAGGAACACCGCCATGGGGTCGTTGCTGCCCGACTCGATTTCCAGGCTGGCGGTGACCCGCTCGTTCAGGCCCTTGCCGCCGAGCAGGGAGAACACCGCCGCGGCGTCGGTGGAGCCGACGATGGCGCCGATCAGCAGGCCTTCCATCCAGCTCAGCTTGAACAGCCAGGCGGCGGCCAGGCCGGTGAGCCCGGCGGTGATCAGCACGCCCACCGTGGCCAGCGACAGCGCCGGCCAGAGCGCCACGCGGAAGCTCGCCACGCGGGTGCGCAGGCCGCCGTCGAGGAGGATCACCGCCAGCGCCAGGTTGCCCACCAGGTAGGCCATGGGGTAGTTGGAGAAGCCGATGCCGCCGGGGCCGTCGGTGCCGGCGACCATGCCCACGGCGAGGAAGATGACCAGGATCGGGATGCCCAGGCGCGAGGACAGCGAGCTGACCAGGATGCTCATGCCCACCAGCACCGCGCCCACCAGGAAATAGGTGTTGATCGAGACGGCATCCAAGGCGGCGGATCTCCTGGCGGGGCGAGGGGGGAAGCGGCGGCGTTGACGGGAAGGATGCAGGCCGCATGCCAAGGGATTCTAACCTGCGGATTTGCAAGGCTGTCAAAGGCTAATTGCAGTGCCTTTCAGCGAGCTTTCAGAGGGCTTTTCCCCGATGCCGGATCCCCCTGTAGGAGCGAGCTTGCTCGCGAACCGCCGAAGGCTCCAGGATGACACCTGGCTTCCCACGCATGCCGAACGGCCCCCTCTCCCTTCAGGGAGAGGGTTGGGGAGAGGGGCGGAGCCCAACCCGGCACACCGTTGCAACCGGGATACTCCGTTCGCGAGCAAGCTCGCTCCTACGAAAGGCAGCCTGTCCAGGCTGTGTGAAAACCCGAGCGGCTCTTCGAAGAGTGCGTTCCTACGTGAAATCTGAAAAGGCTTGGCTATTCAGCCAACCCAGAATCCGCGTAGAAACGCGAAATCCAGGTTGTTTTTTAACCAGCTGGACCGATCCGGAGGTTTTCACACAGCCTGTGTCGCCAGGGTTTGGCCCATAAAAAAGCCCCGGACGTGACCGGGGCTGGAAGGGGCAGGCGGGACTAGAACCAGGCGTCCCGCATGCTGGAACAGGTGTCGTCGCGGGCTTCGAGCAGGGCCAGCTCGTGGTGGCAGGACGGCACTTCCCAGGTCAGGAAGTAGCGCGCCGCCTGCAGCTTGCCTCGGTAGAAGTCCTCGTCGGCGGGGTTGCCCCCGCCGTTGTGGAGCAGGGCCAGGCCTTCCTCGGCGCGGATCGCCTGTTCCAGCCAGCGCCAGCCGATGACGGTGTGGCCGAACGCCTTCAGGTACAGCGCCGAGTTGGCCAGGCCCTGGGCCACCTTGCCCTGCATCAGGTCGCCAAGCAGCGCCAGGGTCACTTCCGACAGGCGCGCCAGCAGTTGCTCCAGCGGCTGGCGCAGGGCGTCCAGCGACGGGTACGTCCGGGCGCGTTCGCAGGCCTGGTGGATCAGGCGCGTCAGTTGCTTGAGGCCGGCGCCGCCGTTCTGGCTGAGCTTGCGGCCCAGCAGGTCCAGCGACTGGATGCCGTGGGTGCCTTCGTGGATGGGGTTCAGGCGGTTGTCGCGGTAGTACTGCTCCACCGGGTATTCGCGGGTGTAGCCGTGGCCGCCGAGAATCTGGATGGCCAGCTCGTTGGCCTTCAGGCAGAACTCCGAGGGCCAGGACTTGACGATCGGGGTGAGCAGGTCGAGTAGCTCGTGGGCCTGCTTGCGCGCCTCCTCGGTGGGCAGCGTCTCGCAGTCGTCCACCAGGCGCGCGGCGTACAGGCCGAGGTCGAAGGCGCCCTCGACGTAGGCCTTCTGCGTCAGCAGCATGCGCTTGACGTCGGCGTGCTCGATGATCGACACCTGCGCCGAGGTCGGGTCCTTGGCGTCCACCGGGCGGCCCTGGGGGCGCTCGCGGGCGTATTCCAGGGAGTACAGGTAGCCGGCGTAGCCGAGCATGATGGCGCCCATGCCGACGCCGATGCGCGCCTCGTTCATCATCTGGAACATGTAGGCCAGGCCGTGGTGCGGCTTGCCCACCAGGTAGCCGACGCAGTCGCCGTTGTCGCCGAAGTTCAGCGCGGTGGAGGTGGTACCGCGCCAGCCCATCTTGTGGAACAGCCCGGCCAGGGCCACGTCGTTGCGCTTGCCGAGGCTGCCGTCCGGGTTCACCAGGAACTTGGGCACGATGAACAGCGAGATGCCCTTCACCCCGGGCGGCGCATCCGGCAGCTTGGCCAGCACCATGTGGACTATGTTTTCCGAAAGGGGATGGTCGCCGCCGGAGATGAAGATCTTGTTGCCGCGGATGCGGTAGCTGCCGTCGGCGTGGGGTTCGGCGCGGGTGCGGATGTCGGCCAGGGACGAGCCGGCGTGGGGCTCGGTCAGGGCCATGGTGCCGAAGAAGCGGCCTTCGATCATCGGCTGCAGGAACAGGCGCTTCTGCTCCTCGTCGCCGAAGGACTCGATCAGGTGGCTGGAGCCCATGCTCAGCATCGGGTATGACGAGGTGGCGATGTTGGCCGACTGGAAGTGCGCGAAGCAGGCGCGCGACAGCAGGTGCGGCAACTGCATGCCACCCTGTTCGAAGCTGCGCGAGGCATTCTGGAAGCCGGCTTCGTTGAAGGCGTCCACCGCCGGCTTGACCTCGGGGATCAGCACCGCGGCGCCGTCCACGTACTGCGGCTCGTGCTCGTCGTTCTTGCGGTTGTGCGGGGCGAACAGCTCCTCGGCGATGCCGCGGGCAGTGGCCAGGGCGGCGTCGAAGGTCTCGCGGTTGTGGTCGGCGAAACGTTCGCGCTGGGTCAGGGCCTCGGCGTCGAGCACTTCGTAGAGCTCGAAGGCGAGGTTGCGGGAGCTGAGCAGGGTCTCGGACATGGTCGGCCTCCAGGGGAATGGCCGCAGTCTAGTCTGGTGAATGAAGCAGGCACAGCAACATCCATGAGCGTGATAAAGGCCTAAAACAATGCCGGTGCAGCTAAACTGCACGCCTTCAAGGAGTCTGCCGTTCATGAACTACCGTCACGCCTACCACGCCGGCAACCACGCCGACGTTCTCAAGCACCTGGTGCTGTCGCGGATCTTCGCCCTGATGGTGCGCAAGGACACGCCCTTCGCCTTCCTCGACAGCCATTCGGGCATCGGCCTGTACGACCTGCAGGGCGACGAGGCCAGCCGCACCGGCGAGTGGGTAGCGGGCATCGGCCGCCTGTGGCAGCTCGACGAGGTGCCGGAGCTGGCGGCGGACTATATGGAAGTGGTGCGCGCGCTGAACCCCGACGGCGAGCTGCAGTACTACCCCGGCTCGCCCGAGCTGGCGCGGCGCCTGACGCGCTCCCAGGACCGCGTGCACCTGAACGAGCTGCACCCGGAGGACGGCCGCCTGCTCAAGGCCAACATGGGCGGCGAGCGGCGCATCGCCGTGCACCAGAACGACGGCTGGCTGCTGCCGCGGGCGCTGCTGCCGGTGCAGGAAAAACGCGGGGTGCTGCTGATCGACCCGCCCTTCGAGGAGGCCGACGAACTGGAACGCTGCGTCATCGCCCTGGAAGAGGCCATCGGGCGCATGCGCCAGACGGTGGTGGCGATCTGGTACCCGATCAAGGACGAGCGCCAGCTCAGGCGCTTCTACCAGGGCCTGGAACGCAGCAAGGCGCCCAAGCTGCTGCGCGTCGAACTGCTGGTGCACCCGGCGGACAGCGCCGACCGCCTCAACGGCTCCGGCCTGGCCATCGCCAACCCGCCGTGGCCGCTGGAGGAAGAACTGCGCGAGCTGCTGCCCTGGCTGGCCGAGGTGCTGGCGCAGAGCGAAGGTGGCTGGCGGCTGGATTGGCTGGTGGAAGAAGGGCGCTCTTCGTAGGCGCAACGATCTTGTTCGCTGCGCCGGGGTGCTTTTCGTAGGATGGGTTGAGCCTTGGCGAAACCCATGCGGTGGCGGCGATGGGTATCGCTTCGCTCAACGCCATCCTACGACGGATCGCGAACAGGGGCCGTTCGTGCCACCGGGGCGCCCGGCGTGGCCGGGGATCCAATCGCGGACAGAGTCCGCTCCTACGGGTCGCGTTATGCCGGCAGGCACACGCCGGTGCCGCGCAGGCCGCAGTAGCCGTTGGGGTTCTTCGCCAGGTACTGCTGGTGGTAGGCCTCGGCGTAGTAGAACGGCGGCACTTCGCGGATTTCGGTGGTGATCTCGCCGTAGCCGCCGGCGCTGAGCTCCTTCTGGTAGGCGGCGCGGCTGGCCTCTACGGCGGCTTTCTGCGCCTGGTCGTACCAGTAGATGGCCGAGCGGTACTGGGTGCCGGTGTCGTTGCCCTGGCGCATGCCCTGGGTCGGATCGTGGGACTCCCAGAACACCTTGAGCAGCTGTTCCAGGCTGGTTTGCTGCGGATCGAACACCACCAGCACCACCTCGCTGTGCCCGGTCAGGCCGGAGCAGACTTCGTCGTAGGTGGGGTTGGGCGTCAGGCCGCCGGCGTAGCCCACGGCGGTGACCCACACCCCCGGCTGCTGCCAGAAGCGCCGCTCGGCGCCCCAGAAGCAGCCCAGGCCGAGGACGATCTGCTGCAGGCCGCCGGGGAACGGCGGGCACAGCGGATGGCCGTTGACGTAGTGGGTTTCCGGCACCGGCATCGGTGCCTCACGGCCGGGCAGGGCCTGGGCCTGGGTGGGCAGTTCCTGCTTGTTGACGAGTATCTGCGAGCGAAGGGTCATGGCCTGGGTCTCCTTTGTCCGGGTGGCGATAGACGCGCGAAGACCCTGGAGATTACAGCCTTTGTGCGGGCTGTGGAGCTTTTCACTCGCCGCGGCAGGGATAGCGCTGCAGGCTGCTGGCGAGCTGGGCGCCGGGGATCGGCTTGTCGAACAGGTAGCCCTGGCCGATGTCGCAGCGGTTGCGCCGCAGGAAGGCCAGCTGGGCGGCGGTCTCGACGCCTTCGGCGACCACCTGCAGCTTGAGGTTGTGGGCCATGGCGATCACCGCCGAGGTGATTTCCATGTCGTCCTGGTTGTCGGGAATGTCCTTGATGAAGCTGCGGTCGATCTTGATGACGTCGATGGGGAATTTCTTCAGGTAGCTCAGCGACGAGTAGCCGGTGCCGAAGTCGTCCATGGCCAGGGTCAGGCCCAGCTGCTTGAGGCGTTCCAGTTGCTGCTTGGTGTCGGCGGTGGCGTCCAGCAGCAGGCTTTCGGTCAGTTCCAGTTCGAGGCGCCCGGCCGGCACCTGTTCCTCGTGGAGGATGGCGGCGATGGAGCCGACCAGGTCGGGGTCGCTGAACTGCTTGGGCGACAGGTTGATGGCGATGTTCAGGTCGCCCAGGCCGTTTTCCGCCAGCTCGCGGCCCATGCGGCAGGCCTCGCGGATCACCCACTTGCCGATGGGGATGATCAGCCCGGTTTCCTCGGCCACGCTGATGAACTGGTCCGGGCGGATCATGCCCTTCTCCGGGTGCTGCCAGCGCAGCAGCGCCTCCAGGCCCAGCAACTGGCCGCTGCGCAGGCACAGCTTGGGCTGGTAGTGCACCGCCAGTTCGTTCTGCACCAGGGCGCGGCGCAGGTTGTTCTCGACGAACAGCTTGTGGCTGGCCTCGGCGGTCATTTCCTCGGTGAAGGTCTGCAACTGGTGCTTGCCGTTGGCCTTGGCCTTGTGCAGCGCGAGGCCGGCGTTCTTCATCAGCGTCTGCGGGTCATGGCCGTGCTGCGGCGCGTAGGCCAGGCCGATGGAGCCGGTGATGTTGATCAACTGGTTGTCGACGAACAGCGGCTTGTCGAGCACGTCGAGAATCTGCGCCGCCACCCGCTCGCCGCGGCCGGGGCTGGATTCCTCCAGCAGCACGGCGAATTCGTTGCTGGCAAAGCGCGCCAGGGTGGTGCCGTCCACCAGGCTGCTGCGCAGGCGCCGGGCCAGGCTGGCCAGGAGCTTGTCGCCGGTCTGGTGGCCGAGGCTGTCGTTGATCCGCTTGAAGTTGTCGATGTCCACCAGCAGCAGGCCCAGGGGCGGGCCGGAGCCGGCGCGTAGGCGCTCTTCCAGCACGTTGATGAAGTAGTGCCGGTTGGCCAGGCCCGTGAGGTTGTCGCGGTAGGCGAGCTTCTCGATGTGCTGCTGGGCCAGCTTGCTCTGGGTGATGTCTTCGTAGATGCCGATGTAGTGGGTCAGCTCGCCGTCGTCGGCGTAGACCTTGGACAGCGACAACTGCCCCCAGTAGGGCTCGAGGTTCTTGCGTCGGCTGCGGAACTCGCCCTGCCAGCTGTTCTGGTTGACCAGGGTGGAGCGCGCGTCGAACAGCAGCTCGCTGAGGTTGGCCAGGGCCGGCACCTCGGCCAGGCGGCGGCCGCGCACTTCGTCGGCGCCGTACTGGGTGATGGCGGTGAAGCTGGGGTTGACGTATTCGATGACGCCGTCGCGGTCGATCAGCAGGAAGGCGCTGGCGCTCTGCTCGACGGCGCGCTGGAACAGGTGCAGGGCGCTGGAGGCGCTGCGCCGTTCGTGGTTCATCAGCACCTGGGCGTACTGGTCGGCCAGCTCGCCGGCGAAGGCGATCTCGTCGCTCTGCCACAGGCGCACTTCGCCGATGTGCTCCAGGCAGAGCACGCCGACCACCTCGCCGCCGACGCGGATGGTGGCGTCGAGCATGGCGCTGATGCCTTGCGGGCGCAGGTAGGCCTCGGCCAGCTCGCGGGTGCGCGGGTCCTGCAGGACGTTGTGGGCGTCGATGGCGCGGCCGCTGTTGATGGCCTCCAGGTAGTTGGGGTAGCGGCTGGCGTCGAAGCCGCGCGGCAGTTCGAACTGGTCGATGTCGCGGCGGTAGACGGCGATCGGCTCCATGTGGTCGTCGACGGTCAGACGCCAGATGCCGGCGCGGGCCACGTCGTAGGCCTCGCTGGCGGCCTGGGCGATCAGCTGCGCGGCTTCCAGCAGCGGGTCGCTGGACTGGTAGCGGTGCCGCGCCAGGCGCACGATCAGGTTCTGCTGGGCGCGCGAGCGCACCAGGTGCTGCAGGTGCTCGTCCTGGGAGCGCTGGTACATCTCCAGGGACATCTGCAGGCGCAGGTTCTGTTCCGCCAGCTCACCCTGGGTTTCCTGGCGGGCGCCTTCTTCGTCCTGCAGCAGGTAGCCGTGGAGCAGCTGGCGGCCGCGCTGCTGGAAGGCCTCGCCGACTTCCAGCAGGTTCAGCACGCCGCGGGGCGTGTGCAGGGCGTAGCGCACCTGGTAATGGGCATGTTCCACCAGTTGCTGCTGGATCTGTTCGTGCAGGCGGTGCCGCGCCTCGGGTTCCATCAGGCTGGCGTAGGGGGCATCGAGCAGGCCGCAGAGCTCGGCGGCGGGCACGCCGAAGGCGCGCTCGCAGGCCGGGTCGAGGAACAGCAGGGTCCAGCTCGGTTCATTCAACCGCTCGAAGCGCAGCAGCCCCAGCCGCGACGGGACGGGGAGCTGGGTGACAGCCTCGACCGCCGGGCGATTGGCGGTATCGGGATGACTCTTCATGCTCGGCGGTTTTCCACTACTGGGCGAGGTACTTTGCCTCGGCCGACTTCTGTTGGGCGAAGGCAAGGGTGCATGATGCGGTTTTGTCTGACAAGCAATGCCTGTATCGGCGGGACCGGGAGGATTTTGAGCGGCATGCGGGGTGCCGTTGATCGGAGAATGCCATGGGTAATGGCTGTTTGCCATTATCGCGGCCGGCGCGAATAAAAAAAGCCCCGTCATCCGACAGGGCTGGAGAGAACGAGCGTGGCGTGCTCGTTGGTAGAAAGCGATCGGCCCCCGAATGGGGGCCGATGCGGTTACAGCAGCAGGGTGCGGATATCGCCGAGCAGCTCGCCCAGGCGCTTGGTGAAGCGCGCGGCGGCGGCGCCGTTGATCACCCGGTGATCGTAGGACAGCGACAGCGGCAGCATCAGGCGCGGCTGGAAGGCCTTGCCGTCCCACACCGGCTGCAGGGTCGCCTTGCTCACGCCCAGGATCGCCACTTCCGGCGCGTTGACGATCGGCGTGAAGCCGGTGCCGCCGATGTGGCCGAGGCTGGAGATGGTGAAGCAGGCGCCCTGCATGGCGTCGGCCGAGAGTTTCTTGGTGCGCGCCTTTTCCGCCAGTTCGGCGGCTTCGGCGGCCAGCTGCAGCAGGCTCTTGCGGTCGACGTCGCGGATCACTGGCACCAGCAGGCCGTCCGGGGTGTCCACGGCGAAGCCGATGTGCACGTACTTCTTGCGGATCAGCGCCTTGCCGCTGGGGGCCAGGGAGCTGTTGAAGTCCGGCAGTTCCTTGAGCAGGTGGGCGCAGGCCTTGAGCAGGATCGGCAGCACGGTCAGCTTGACGCCGGCCTTCTCGGCGGCGGCCTTCTGCGCGACGCGGAAGGCTTCCATGTCGGTGATGTCCGACTGGTCGAACTGGGTCACGTGGGGCACGTTCAGCCAGCTGCGGTGCAGGTTGGCGGCGCCGACCTGCATCAGGCGGGTCATGGCCACTTCTTCCACTTCGCCGAACTTGCTGAAGTCGACTTCCGGGATCGGCGGGATGCCCGCGCCGCCAGTGGCGCCGGCCGGGGCCGACTTGGCGCGCTGCAGCTGTTCCTTGACGAACAGTTGCACGTCTTCCTTGAGGATGCGGCCTTTCGGACCGGTGGCCTTCACCTCGGCCAGCTCGACGCCGAACTCCCGGGCCAGCATGCGCACGGCCGGGCCGGCATGGACCTTGGCGCCGTCGCGGCTGGGCGCGCCGACCGGGGCCGGGGTTTCGGCCTTGGCGGCCGGAGCCGGGGCAGCGGCAGCCGGAGTGGCCGGAGCAGCAGCCGGAGCCGGCGCGGCGGCCGGTTGTTCGGCGGCCGCCGGGGCAGCGGCGCCCGCGACCTTGAGCTTAAGGATCAGGTCGCCGGTGCCGACTTCGTCACCGACCTTGATCGACACGCTTTCCACCACGCCGGCAGCCGGCGAGGGGATTTCCATGCTGGCCTTGTCCGATTCCAGGGTGATCAGCGACTGGTCGGCCTCGACCGTGTCGCCGGCTTGCACCATGACCTCGATGACGTTGGCCTTGCCCGCCGAGCCGATGTCCGGGACGGCGATGTCCTGGACGCTGGCCGCTGCCGCCGGGGCGGCGGCAGGGGCGGGTGCGGCGGCCGGGGCCGGAGCCTCGGCCTTGGGCGCTTCGGCGGCCGGGGCGGGCGCCGCGGCCGGGGCCTCGGCTGCGCCACCCTCGACTTCCAGCTCGAGAATCTCGTCGCCTTCCTTCAGGGTGTCGCCCACCTTGACCTTCAGGCTCTTCACCACGCCAGCCTTGGGCGAGGGGATTTCCATGCTGGCCTTGTCGGATTCCAGGGTCAGCAGGCTCTGGTCGGCCTCGACCTTGTCGCCGACCTTGACCAGCAGTTCGATGACTTCACCCTGACCGTTGCCGATGTCGGGTACGCGGATCAGCTCGCTCACAATGCGTCTCCTCAGCAGTCCAGCGGGTTGCGTTTTTCCGGGTCGATACCGAGCTTGGCGATGGCCTCGGCCACCACCTTGGCGTCGATGTCGCCACGGTCGGCCAGGGCTTCCAGCGCGGCCAGGACGACCCAGCGGCGGTCCACCTCGAAGAAGTCGCGCAGCTTGCGGCGGCTGTCGCTGCGGCCGAAACCGTCGGTGCCCAGGACCTTGTACTCCTTGCTCGGGACCCACTGGCGGATCTGCTCGGCGTACAGCTTCATGTAGTCGGTGGAGGCGATGACCGGGCCCTTGCGGCCGCCCAGGCATTCCTCGACGTAGCTCAGCTTGGGCTTCTGGCCCGGGTGCAGGCGGTTCCAGCGCTCCACGGCCAGGCCGTCGCGGCGCAGTTCGTTGAAGCTGGGGACCGACCAGACGTCGGCGCCGATGCCGAAGTCCTCGCGGAGGATCTTCGCCGCGGCTTCCACTTCGCGCAGGATGGTGCCCGAGCCCAGCAGCTGCACGTGGTGAGCGGCGTCCTTCTTGTCCTCGTCGAGCAGGTACATGCCCTTGATGATGCCTTCCTCCACGCCCTTGGGCATGGCCGGCTGGACGTAGTTCTCGTTCATCACGGTGATGTAGTAGAAGATGTCCTGCTGCTCTTCGATCATCTGCCGCGCGCCTTCGCGGATGATCACCGCCAGCTCGTAGGCATAGGTCGGATCGTAGGTGCGGCAGTTGGGGATGGTCGAGGCCAGGATGTGGCTGTGGCCGTCCTCGTGCTGCAGGCCTTCGCCGTTCAGGGTGGTGCGCCCGGCGGTGCCGCCGACCAGGAAGCCGTGGGCGCGGCTGTCGCCTGCGGCCCAGGCCAGGTCGCCGATGCGCTGGAAGCCGAACATCGAGTAGAAGATGTAGAACGGCAGCATCGGCTGGTTGTGGGTGGAGTACGAGGTGCCGGCGGCGATCCAGCTGGACATGGCGCCGGCCTCGTTGATGCCTTCCTCGAGGATCTGGCCCTTCTTGTCCTCGCGGTAGAACATCACCTGGTCCTTGTCCACCGGCTCGTACAGCTGGCCGACGGAGGAGTAGATGCCGAGCTGACGGAACATGCCTTCCATGCCGAAGGTACGGGCTTCGTCGGGCACGATCGGCACGATGCGCGGGCCGAGCTCCTTGTCCTTGACCAGTTGCGAGATGATCCGCACGAAGGCCATGGTGGTGGAGATTTCGCGGTCGCCCGAGCCGTCGAGGATGGCCTTGAGGGTGTCCAGCGGGGGAACCGGGACCTGGAAGCTCTTCTGCCGGCGCACCGGCATGTAGCCACCCAGGGCGGCGCGGCGCTCGGCCAGGTACTTGGCCTCGGCGCTGCCTTCTTCGGGGCGGTAGAACGGCAGGTTTTCCAGGTCGGCATCCTTGATCGGGATGTCGAACTTGTCGCGGAACGACTTCAGGCTCTCGACGTCGACCTTCTTGACGTTGTGCGCGATGTTCTTCGCTTCGCCCGAACCTGTGCCATAGCCCTTGATGGTCTTGGCCAGGATGACGGTCGGCTGGCCCTTGTGGTTGACCGCCTGGTGGTAGGCCGCATAGACCTTGTAGGGGTCGTGGCCGCCACGGTTGAGCTTCCAGATTTCCTCGTCGGAGAGGTCCTTGACCATCTCCAGCAGTTCCGGACGCGCACCGAAGAAGTGCTCGCGCACGTAGGCGCCGTCTTTCGCCTTGTAGTTCTGGTATTCGCCGTCGATGACTTCATCCATGCGCGCCTGCAGCAGGCCGGCGGTGTCCTTGGCGAACAGCGGGTCCCAGAAGCGGCCCCAGATGACCTTGTTGACGTTCCACTCGGCGCCGCGGAACACGCCTTCGAGTTCCTGGATGATCTTGCCGTTGCCGCGCACCGGGCCGTCGAGGCGCTGCAGGTTGCAGTTGATGACGAAGATCAGGTTGTCCAGCTTCTCGCGGCCGGCCAGGGAGATGGCGCCCAGGGATTCGGGCTCGTCGCACTCGCCGTCGCCCATGAAGCACCAGACCTTCTGCTTGCCGGCGGGGATGAAGCCGCGGCTCTCCAGGTACTTCATGAAGCGCGCCTGGTAGATCGCCTGGATCGGGCCCAGGCCCATGGACACCGTGGGGAACTGCCAGAAGTCCGGCATCAGCCAGGGGTGCGGGTAGGAGGACAGGCCGTGGCCGTCCACTTCCTGGCGGAAGTTGTTCAACTGGTCTTCGCTGATGCGCCCTTCGAGGAAGGCGCGGGCGTACACGCCGGGGGAGGCGTGGCCCTGGAAGAACACCAGGTCGCCGCCGTGTTCTTCGGTCGGGGCCTGGAAGAAGTAGTTGAAGCCGATGTCGTAGAGCGTCGCCGAGGAAGCGAAGGAGGAGATGTGGCCGCCCAGATCCGGGTCGTGCTTGTTCGCCTTCATCACCATGGCCAGCGCGTTCCAGCGCACCAGCGAGCGAATGCGGCGTTCCATGAACAGGTCGCCGGGCATGCGTGCTTCGTGGGTCACCGGGATGGTGTTGCGGTAGGGCGTGGTGATGGCGTAGGGCAGTTGGGTGCCGGACCGGCTGGCCAGCTCGCCCATGCGGGTCATCAGGTAGTGGGCGCGGTCTTCACCTTCACGGTCCAGGACCGATTCCAGGGCGTCCAGCCATTCCTGGGTTTCGACGGGATCGAGGTCTTGCATGGCTTGCTCCAGGGCGGAAAGGCTTCCAGAATCGAAAGCCAGTAGATCGTTGCCGATAGCAGCGCCGGCCTCGTGGGCGACGCCGCGAATTCTTGGAAGTGCACCGGGGGTGGTTCCGGCGGGTTGTAGTTTTACTACAAAACGCGACTGGATACAGCCCTTGGGCGAAAAAAGTTAGTAGTAAAACTACAGGCGCCCGAATGGCGGGGCTTCCGCGGGGTTGCCGTTCATCAGGATCGATGCATGACTCTGCCGTCCCGGGCCGCCTTGCCGGCCACCCTGAAGCCCCTCGCCGAGCGCGCGGGGCAGACCTTCAGTACCGCCGTAGCCGATCTTCCCGCCGAAAACGCCGCCCTTTATGAGCAGTGGTCCGCCGAGCGCCACGCCGACTTCGCCCAGGTCTGCGCCGCCAGCGACTTCGTCGCCGAGCAGGCGGCGCGCGATGCCGCGGGCTTTCTCGAGCTGGTGGCCAGCGGCCAGCTGGACCGGCCGCTGGAGCGCGGCGAGATGCGCGCGCAACTGGAGGCGCTGCTGGCCGACTGCGCCGACGAGGACGAACTGGGCCGCCGCCTGCGCCGCTTCCGCCGGCGCCAGCAGATACGCATCGTCTGGCGCGACCTGACCCGCGGCAGCGACCTGGCCGGCACCTGCCGCGACCTGTCGGACCTCGCCGACAACGGCATCGACCTGGCCTACCGCTGGCTCTACGAAAGGCACTGCCAGCAGTTCGGCACCCCCATCGGCCACCGCTCC
This sequence comes from Pseudomonas sp. AAC, assembly GCF_000725445.1. Taxonomy (NCBI): domain Bacteria; kingdom Pseudomonadati; phylum Pseudomonadota; class Gammaproteobacteria; order Pseudomonadales; family Pseudomonadaceae; genus Pseudomonas; species Pseudomonas sp. AAC. Next base: position 407,056 of record NZ_KL647095.1, read on the forward strand.
GGCCTGCCGCAGCAACTGGTGGTGCTGGGCATGGGCAAGCTGGGCGCCGGCGAGCTGAACCTGTCCTCGGACATCGACCTGATCTTCGGCTACCCCGAGGGCGGCGAGACCCAGGGCGCCCGCCGCGCCCTGGACAACCAGGAGTTCTTCACCCGCCTGGGGCAGAAGCTGATCAAGGCGCTGGACGCCATCACCGTCGAAGGTTTCGTCTTCCGCGTCGACATGCGCCTGCGCCCCTACGGCTCCAGCGGCCCGCTGGTGCACAGCTTCGCCGCGCTGGAGCAGTACTACCAGGACCAGGGCCGCGACTGGGAGCGCTACGCCATGATCAAGGCGCGGGTGGTCGGCGGCGACCAGGACGCCGGCCAGCGCCTGCTGGAGCTGCTGCGGCCGTTCGTCTACCGGCGCTACCTGGACTTCTCGGCCATCGAGGCGCTGCGCAGCATGAAGCAGCTGATCCAGCAGGAAGTGCGGCGCAAGGGCATGAGCGAGAACATCAAGCTCGGCGCCGGCGGCATCCGCGAGGTGGAGTTCATCGCCCAGGCCTTCCAGCTGATCCACGGCGGCCGTGACCTGAGCCTGCAGCAGCGGCCGCTGCTGCGGGTGCTGGCGACCCTCGAAGGGCAGGGCTACCTGCCGCCGCAGGTGATCGCCGAGCTGCGCGAGGGCTACCAGTTCCTGCGCTACGCCGAGCACGCCCTGCAGGCCATCGACGACCGGCAGACGCAGATGCTGCCGGAGGACGAGCTGTCGCGCATCCGCGTCGCCTTCATCATGGGCTTCGCCAACTGGTCGGCGTTCCACGAGGCGATCAACCACTGGCGCGAGCGCGTCGACTGGCATTTCCGCCAGGTGATCGCCGACCCCGACGAGGACGAGCGCGGCGAGAACGAGGGCGCCACCCCTGGCGCCGAGTGGCTGCCGCTATGGGAAGAGCAGATGGACGAGGAGTCCGCCTGCCGGCAACTGGCCGAGGCCGGGTTCGCCGAGCCGGCGGCGGCCTTCAAGCGGCTCATCGACCTGCGCCACGGCAACCAGGTGCGCGCCATGCAGCGCCTGGGCCGCGAGCGCCTGGACGCCTTCGTCCCGCGGCTGCTGAACATGCTCGCCGAGCACGAGAAACCGGACCTGACCCTGGAGCGCGTGCTGCCCCTGGTGGAGGCGGTGGCGCGGCGCTCGGCCTACCTGGTGCTGCTCACCGAGAACCCCGGCGCCCTGGAGCGCCTGCTGACGCTGTGCGCGGCCAGCCCGATGGTGGCCGAGCAGATCGCCAAGTTCCCCATTCTGCTGGACGAGCTGCTTAATGAAGGGCGCCTGCTCAGCCCGCCGCAGGCGCCGGAGCTGATCGCCGAGCTGCGCGAGCGGCTGATGCGCATCCCCGAGGACGACCTCGAACAGCAGATGGAGACCCTCCGTCACTTCAAGCTGGCCCACGGCCTGCGCGTGGTGGCCTCGGAGATCGCCGGCACCCTGCCGCTGATGAAGGTCAGCGACTACCTGACCTGGCTCGCCGAGGCCATCCTCGAACAGGTCCTGGCCCTGGCCTGGCACCAGCTGGTGCAGCGCCACGGCCGGCCGCTGCGCGCCGACGGCACGCCTTGCGACACCGACTTCATCATCGTCGGCTACGGCAAGGTCGGCGGCCTGGAGCTGGGCCACGGCTCGGACCTGGACCTGGTGTTCATCCACGACGGCGACCCGCAGCGCGAGACCGACGGCGCCAAGCCCATCGACGGTTCGCAGTTCTTCACCCGCCTGGGGCAGAAGATCATCCACTTCCTGACTACCCAGACCACTTCCGGCGCGCTCTACGAGGTGGACATGCGCCTGCGCCCCAGCGGCGCCGCCGGCCTGCTGGTGAGTTCGCTGGCGGCTTTCCAGGCCTACCAGCAGAACGAGGCCTGGACCTGGGAACACCAGGCCCTGGTGCGCGCCCGCGTGTTGGCCGGCAGTGCGCGGGTGGCCGAGGCCTTCGAGGGCATCCGCGCCGCGGTGGTGGGGCGCCATCGCGACCTGGCCGAGCTGCGCCGGGAAGTCAGCGAGATGCGCGCGAAGATGCGCGACAACCTGGGCACCCCCGCGACCGCCGCCGGCACCGCGCCGAATGCCTTCGAAGCCGCGGCGCCCTTCGATCTCAAGCAGGATGCCGGTGGTATCGTCGATATCGAATTTATGGTGCAATATGCGGCCCTTGCCTGGTCGTGGCAGCACCCTGGGTTGCTGCAGTTCACCGACAACATCCGCATCCTGGAAGGGTTGGAGCGGGCTGGCCTGATCGCCAGCGAGGACGTCCGTTTCCTGCAGGAGGCCTACAAGGCCTATCGCGCAGCCGCGCACCGTCTGGCGCTGCAGAAACAGCCAGGGGTAGTGGGCGGCGACCGTTTCCATGAAGAACGCCGCGGAGTGATGCGGATCTGGCGCGAGCTCGAGCTCGCCTGATCCCGGGCAGTACGCACAGGTCGCCGGCGGGGCTGGGTTCCGCGGCGACCGGACGACGAATTTCTGTGAGGAGCTGGCAAATATGTCGATGGCCGATCGTGATGGCGTGATCTGGTATGACGGCGAACTGGTGCAGTGGCGCGACGCGACCACCCACGTTCTGACCCACACCCTGCACTACGGCATGGGCGTGTTCGAGGGCGTGCGCGCCTACAACACCCCGCAGGGCACCGCGATCTTCCGCCTGCAGGCCCACACCGACCGTCTCTTCGACTCGGCGCACATCATGAACATGAAGATGCCGTTCACCAGGGAAGAGATCAACGAAGCGACCCGCGCCGCGGTCCGCGAGAACAACCTGGAAAGCGCCTACATCCGTCCGATGGTGTTCTACGGAAGCGAAGGCATGGGCCTGCGCGCCGCCGGCCTGAAGGTCCACGTGATAGTCGCCGCCTGGCACTGGGGCGCCTACATGGGCGACGACGCCCTGGAGCAGGGCATCAAGGTGCGCACCAGCTCCTTCACCCGCCACCACGTGAACATCTCCATGACCCGCGCCAAGTCCAACGGCGCCTACATCAACTCGATGCTGGCACTGCAGGAAGCCATCTCCGGCGGCGCCGACGAGGCCATGATGCTGGACCCCGAAGGCTACGTGGCCGAGGGCTCGGGCGAGAACATCTTCATCATCAAGGACGGCGTGATCTACACCCCGGAAGTCACCGCCTGCCTGAACGGCATCACCCGCAACACCGTGCTGACCCTGGCCGACGAGCTGGGCATCAGGGTGGTGGAGAAGCGCATCACCCGCGACGAGGTGTACATCGCCGACGAAGCCTTCTTCACCGGCACCGCCGCCGAAGTCACCCCGATCCGCGAGGTGGACGGCCGGCAGATCGGCATCGGCCGCCGCGGCCCGGTGACCGAGCGACTGCAGAAGGCCTACTTCGACCTGGTCACCGGCAAGACCAGCGCCCATCCGGAGTGGCGCACTCTGGTCAAATGAGCCGGAAGCTGGAAGCCTGAAGTCGGAAGCCAACGCGGTTCCAGACAGGCTTCCAGCTTCGAGCTTTCAGCCTCCAGCTTATGAACATTCTGATCGTAGGTCCCTCCTGGGTCGGCGACATGGTGATGGCGCAGACGCTCTTCGAGTGCCTGAAGCGCGAACACCCCGACTGCCAGATCGACGTGCTGGCGCCCGACTGGAGCCGGCCGATCCTCGAACGCATGCCCGAAGTGCGCCAGGCCCTGAGCTTCCCGCTCGGCCACGGCGTGCTCGACATCGCCGCGCGCCGGCGCATCGGCAAATCCCTGGCCGGCCGGTACGACCAGGCCATCCTTCTGCCTAACTCGCTCAAGTCCGCGCTGGTGCCGTTCTTCGCCGGCATCGCCAGGCGCACCGGCTGGAAGGGCGAGATGCGCTACGGCCTGCTCAACGACGTGCGCAAGCTCGACAAGGCGCGCTACCCGCTGATGATCGAGCGCTTCATGGCCCTGGCCTACCCGCCGGGCGCCGAGCTGCCCAAGCCCTACCCGCAGCCGCGCCTGGCCATCGACCCGGCCAGCCGCGACGCGGCCCTGGCCAAGTTCGGCCTGAGCCTGGACCGCCCGGTGCTGGCGCTGTGCCCCGGCGCCGAGTTCGGCGAAGCCAAGCGCTGGCCGGCGGAGTTCTACGCCAAGGTCGCCGAGGCGAAGATCCGTGCCGGCTGGCAGGTGTGGATCTTCGGCTCGAAGAACGACCACCCCGGCGGCGAGGACATCCGCTCGCGGCTGATCCCCGGCCTGCGCGAGGAGTCGGTCAACCTCGCCGGCGGAACCGCCCTGGCCGAGGCCATCGACCTGATGTCCTGCGCATCCGCCGTGGTCAGCAACGACTCCGGCCTGATGCACGTGGCCGCCGCGCTGAACCGCCCGCTGGTGGCGGTCTACGGCTCCACCTCGCCGCAGTTCACCCCGCCGCTGGCCGATGCCGTGGAAATCGTCCGCCTGGGCCTGGAATGCAGCCCCTGCTTCGACCGCGTGTGCCGCTTCGGCCACTACAACTGCCTGCGCGAGCTGCCGCCGTCGATGGTGCTGCAGGCGCTCGACCGCCTGGTCGCGGACCCGGTCGACGTCGAATGAGGGTACTGCTGATCAAGACGTCGTCCCTGGGCGACGTCATCCATACCCTGCCGGCGCTCACCGACGCCGCCCGGGCCATCCCCGGCATCCAGTTCGACTGGGTGGTCGAGGAAGGCTTCGCCGAGATCCCGGCCTGGCACCCGGCGGTGGCCCAGGTCATCCCGGTGGCCATCCGGCGCTGGCGCAAGAACCTCTGGCAGACCCTGAAGAATGGCGAGTGGCGGCGTTTCAAGAAGCGCCTGCGCGAGGTCGACTACGACCTGGTGATCGACGCCCAGGGCCTGCTCAAGAGCGCCTGGCTGACGCGCTACGCGAAGAAGGTGCCGGTCGCCGGGCTGGGCAGGGAGTCCGCGCGCGAGCCGGCGGCCAGCCGCTTCTACGACCGCGGCTACCCGGTCGCCTGGGGCCAGCACGCGGTGGAGCGTGTGCGCCAGCTGTTCGCCCAGGCGCTGGACTACCCGCTGCCGGCGGGCGTCGGCGACTACGGCCTGGACCGCGGCCTGCTGATCGACGGGAGCGCCGGCGAGCCTTATCTGGTCTTCCTGCACGGCACCACCTGGGTCACCAAGCACTGGCCCGAGGCCTACTGGCGCGAGCTGGCCGAACGCATGGGCGAGCGCGGCTGGTCGGTGCGCCTGCCCTGGGGCAACGACAACGAGCGCCAGCGTGCCGAGCGCATCGCCCAGGGCTTGGAAAACGCCTCGGTGCTCCCCAAATTATCCCTCGCAGGCATGGCCAAGGTCCTGGCCGGCGCTTCCGCCTGCGTGGCGGTGGACACCGGGCTCGGACACCTGGCCGCCGCCCTGGACGTGCCGACGCTGTCGCTGTTCGGCCCGACCAATCCCGGGCTGACCGGCGCCTACGGGCGTTCCCAGGTGCACCTGGCCAGCGACTGGCCCTGCGCACCCTGCCTGCAGAAGACCTGCACCTACCAGCCGACGGCCGAAGACAAGCGCCAGTTCGACCTGCGGCAAGAGCAGCCCCTGTGCTTCACGCGCCTGAACCCGCAGCGCGTGGCGCTGCAACTGGAGGCGCTGCTGCTGGCCCCGGAGACGCTTCGATGAAACTGGCTTTCGTCCTGTACAAGTACTTCCCGTTCGGCGGGTTGCAGCGCGACTTCATGCGCATCGCCCTGGAATGCCAGAAGCGCGGCCACGTCATCCGCGTCTACACGCCGATCTGGGAAGGCGAGGTGCCGCCCGGCTTCGACGTGCGCGTGGCGCCGGTCAAGGCGCTGTTCAACCACCGCCGCAACGAGAAATTCAGCGCCTGGCTGGCCGCCGACCTGGCGCGCGACCCGGTGGACCGGGTGATCGGCTTCAACAAGATGCCGGGCCTTGACGTCTACTACGCCGCCGACGGCTGCTTCGAAGACAAGGCACAGACCCTGCGCAACCCCATCTACCGCCGCTGGGGCCGCTACAAGCACTTCGCCGACTACGAGCGGGCGGTGTTCGCCCCCGAGTCGAAGACCGAGGTGCTGATGATCTCCGAGGTGCAGCAGCCGCTGTTCATCAAGCACTACCGTACCCCGATCGAGCGCTTCCACCTGTTGCCCCCGGGCATCGCCCTGGACCGCCGCGCGCCGGCCAACGCCGCGGAAATCCGCGCCGACTTCCGCCGCGAATTCAAACTGGCCGACGACGACCTGCTGCTGGTGCAGATCGGTTCGGGCTTCAAGACCAAGGGCCTGGATCGCAGCCTCAAGGCCCTGGCGGCGCTGCCGCGGGACCTGCGCAAGCGCACCCGGCTGATCGCCATCGGCCAGGACGACCCCAAGCCCTTCCTGCTGCAGGTCAAGGCCCTGGGCCTGTCGGACCACGTGCAGATCCTCAAGGGCCGCAGCGACATCCCGCGCTTTCTGCTCGGCGCCGACCTGCTGATCCACCCGGCGTACAACGAGAACACCGGCACCGTGCTGCTGGAGGCGGTGGTCGCCGGGCTGCCGGTGCTGGTCACTGACGTCTGCGGCTACGCCCACTACATCGCCGAAGCCGATGCCGGCCGCGTGGTGCCTTCGCCCTTCGAGCAGGACGCCTTCAACCGCATGCTGGCGGAGATGCTCCGGGACGACGCGGCGCGCGCCGCCTGGTCGCGCAACGGCCTGGCCTTTGCCGACACGGCGGACCTGTACTCCATGCCGCAGCACGCCGCGGACGTGATCCTGCAGGAGCGCCCATGAACACCCCACTCCCCGGCTTCCCCGGGCTCCTACGAAAGGCGGGCGCCCATGAAGCTTGAGCTGCGCGAGCCGTTCAGGAGCCTGTGGGCCGGCAAGGACCCCTTCGTCGAGGTCGAGCGCCTGCAGGGCAAGGTCTACCGCGAGTTGGAAGGCCGCCGTACCCTGCGCACCGAGGTCGACGGCCGCGGCTACTTCGTCAAGATCCACCGCGGCATCGGCTGGGGCGAAATCTTCAAGAACCTGCTCAGCGCCAAGCTCCCGGTGCTTGGCGCCGGCCAGGAGCAACGCGCCCTGGAGCGCCTGCACCAGGCCGGCGTGGCGACCATGACCGCGGTGGCCTACGGCGAGCGCGGCGGCGACCCGGCGCGCCAGCATTCCTTCATCGTCACCGAGGAACTGGCGCCCACCATCGATCTCGAACAGCTGTCGCTGAACTGGCTGCGCGAGCCGCCGCAGCCGCGCTTCAAGCGCGCGCTGATCGACGAAGTGGCGAAGATGGTCGGCACCATGCACCGCGCCGGGGTGAACCACCGCGACTGCTACATCTGCCACTTCCTGCTGCACACCGACCGCCCGCCGACGCCCGACGACCTGCGCCTGTCGGTGATCGACCTGCACCGCGCCCAGACCCGCGCCGCCACGCCGCGGCGCTGGCGCGACAAGGACCTGGCCGCGCTGTACTTCTCGGCGCTGGACATCGGCCTGACGCAACGCGACAAGCTACGCTTCCTGCGCGGTTACTTCCGCAAGCCCCTGCGCGACATCCTCCGCGAGGAGGCCGCTCTGCTCGCCTGGATGGAGCGCAAGGCTGCCAAACTCTACGATCGCAAGCAGCGCTACGGAGACCTGCTCTGATGTCGGGCTGGACCCTGGAACCCGCCTACAGCCACCTGTCCGCCGACTTCGGCAGCCTGGACGCGGTATTCGCCCTGCAGGGCGAGCGCCTGACCAAGGACCCCAAGTCCGAAGTGATCCGCGTCGAGCGCGACGGCGTGCGCTACTACGTCAAGCGCTACAACAGCGCCGGCAAGGGTTACCACCGCTACCTGGCGCGGCCGCGGATCAAGGCCGAGTGGCAGAACCTCAAGCAGTTCGCCAAGTGGGGCATCCCCACCGCCGAAGTGGTGGCCTGGGGCCTGGAGCGCAAGCACGGCGCCTTCGTCCGCGGCGCCATGGTCACCCGCGAAGTGCCGGGCACCGAGGACCTGGCCGCGCTGGCCCGGCGCGACGACCCGCGCCTGCGCGACCGCGCCTGGGTCGACCACGTCAGCCGGCAGCTGGCCGCTCATACCCGGCTGATGCATGACCACCACTTCACCCACAACGACCTGAAGTGGCGCAACATCCTGGTCGACGCCGCCGGCACCGTGTATTTCATCGACTGCCCGATCGGCAACTACTGGGTCAGTTTCATGCTGCGCCACCGCGTGACCAAGGACCTGGCGACCCTGGACAAGGTGGCCAAGTACCACCTTTCCGCCACCCAGCGCCTGCGCTTCTACCTGCAGTACCGCCGGCGCGAGCGGCTGAACGCCTCGGACAAGGTCCGCGTGCGGCGCATCGCCCATTTCTACGAGGGACGCGAGTGAACGACTTCATCGCCGACGACGACCGCGAGCGCCTGCACAGCCAGGGCCTGGCCGACTTCGACGCGCTCTGGACGCTGCCGCTGGAGGCGGTGGACGAGCCCAACACCGAGCGCGGCGGCATGAGCTGCGTGTTCCGCCTGGAGCTGGACGGCGGCGCCTACTACCTCAAGCGGCAGAGCAACCACCTCACGCGCAGCCTGCTGCGCCCGGGCGGCGAGCCGACCTTCGCCCGCGAGTTCCGCAACATCCAGCGCTACCAGCAACTGGGCATCCCGGCGTTGCAGGCGGCCTTCTTCGGCGAACGCCGCGAGGGCGGCGAGCGCCGCGCCATCCTGGTGACCCGCGCGCTGGACGGCTGGCGCGACCTGGACGCCTGGCTGAAGGACTGGCCCGGCCTGCCGGCGGAGCGCCGCCTGGCCATCCTGCACGCCTGCGGCATGCTCGCCCGGCGCCTGCACGAGGCCGGGCAGATGCACGGCTGCTTCTATCCCAAGCACATCTTCCTGCGGGAGGCCGAGGACGGCTTCCAGGCCTGCCTGATCGACCTGGAGAAGACCCGTCCGCTGTGGTTCGGCCTGCGCGACCGCGTCAAGGACCTGGAGCCGCTGCTGCGCCGCGCGCCGGACTGGAGCGAGGTGGACGTGCGCCAGCTGCTCGCCGCCTACCTGGGCAGCGCGGCCGGCGGCGCCGAGGTGGACCACTGGTACAAGCGCCTGGGCGCGCGCCGGCGCAAGAAGGAGAAACGCGGGTGAGGCTGGGCGAACTGCGAAGCGCCGGGCGCCAGCCGACGCTGCCGCTGCGACTGGAACTGGCCGATGGCGCCGGCCCCGCCGAACTGCGCCTGGACAGCCTGCTGCGCGTGCTGCCGGGCCGGCGCTACGTCGGCGCAGGCAACTGGCGCGGGCGCCAGGTGCTGGCCAAGCTGCTGGTCGGCGGCAAGGCCGCGCGGCACTTCCAGCGCGAGCTGGCCGGCGTGCGCCTGCTCGCCGAACAGGGCCTGACCACGCCGCTGCTGCTGGCCGACGGCCTGCGCGAAGGCGAGGGCGGCTGGCTGCTCTTCGAATTCCTCGACGACGCCCACAGCCTGGGCGACGCCTGGCGCGCGGTGGAAGCCGAGCCGGCGCTGTCCGACGCCCAGCAGGCGGTGCTCGGCGAGGCCCTGGCGGCCATCGCCGAACTGCACGCCAAGGGCCTCTGGCAGGAAGACCTGCACCTGGACAACCTGCTGCGCCACGACGGCCGCCTGTACCTGATCGACGGCGCCGGCATCCGCGCCGAAACGCCCGGCCAGCCGCTGTCGCGCAAGCACGTGCTGGAAAACCTCGGGGTGTTCTTCGCCCAACTGCCGGCCAGCCTCGACCCCTTCCTCGAAGAACTGCTGGTGCACTACCTGCTGGTCAACGGCGAGCACGCGCTGCCGCTGGAGGCCCTGCAGAAGGAGATAGCCCGGGTGCGCCGCTGGCGCGTCGCCGACCTGCTGAAGAAGATCGGCCGCGACTGCAGCCTGTTCAGCGTGCGCCGCGGCGCCTTCGGCCTGCGCGCGGTGCGCCGCGAGGAGGAAGCCGGCCTGGCGCCGCTGCTGGCCGAGCCGGACGCTTTCATTGACCGGGGGCATGTCTACAAGACCGGCGGTGCCGCTACCGTGGCGAAAGTGGAGCTGGATGGCCGCCCGCTGGTAGTGAAGCGTTACAACATCAAGAACCTGCTGCACTGGCTCAAGCGCTTCTGGCGCCCCAGCCGCGCCTGGGCCTCCTGGCGCGAGGGCAACCGTCTGGAAGCCCTCGGCATCGCCACCGCGAAACCCCTGGCGGTGCTGGAACGGCGCTGGCTGTGGCTGCGCGGGCCGGCCTTCCTGATTACCGATTACCTGGCCGGGCAGGATATAATTGCCCGTTTCAAACCCCATCTGGACGATCCGGACGGGGCCGGCATGCCGCCGGAGGCCGAACTCAAGGCCCTGGACAGCCTGTTCGCGGCGCTGCGGCGCGAGCGCATCAGCCACGGCGACCTCAAGGGCCACAACCTGTTCTGGCAGGGGGAAGGCGATGCGGGGCGCTGGGCGCTGATCGACCTCGACGCCATGCACAAGTACCACGGCCAGGCCAGTTTCGAGCGCGCCTATGCCCGCGACCGCGCACGTTTCCTGCGCAACTGGCCGCAAGGCAGCGCGCTGCACCGGTTGCTGGATGAGCGAATACCTAAGAGCAGCTGGAAGCTGGAAGCTGGAAGCTGAAAGCAAGAGCCTGGAGGTTGGCGCTGGTGTTTTGGGCTTCAAGCTTCCGGCTTCAAGCTTCCAACTGCTTCTAAGACAATTTATCCCAGCGTCAAGCCCGAGGCTTGACGCCGGAAGACGAAAGCCCCCAGGGGCTATGGCGAACACCGCTGTTGCTTCAAGCTTCCGGCTTCAAGCTTCCAGCTGCTTCTAAGACAATTTATCCCGGTTTCAAGCCCGAGGCTTGACGCTGGAAGACGAAAGCCCCCAGGGGCTATGACGAACATCGCTGTTGCTTCAAGCTTCCGGCTTCAAGCTTCCAGCTGCTTTCAAAGAGGCTCTTACCCGTGTCATTGACCATCCTCGGCCTGTCCGGCGCCGTAAGCCATGACCCTTCCGCCGCCCTGTACATCGACGGCAAGCTGGTCGCGGCGGTCGAAGAAGAGCGCTTCGTCCGCGACAAGCACGCGAAGAACCGCATGCCCTACGAGTCGGCCAAGTTCTGCCTGGAACAGGCCGGCATCAAGCCCGCCGATGTCGACGTGGTGGCCATTCCCTTCGCCCCCATCAGCCTGTTCGGCAAGGCCCGCTGGCACTACGCCAAGCGCTACGCCTACGCCCCGGACCGCGCGCTGGACGCCATCCTGCTCGGCAACCGCCGCTACAAGCGCTACTACAAGCGCATCCAGTGGTGCTTGCAGCAACTGGGCTTCGACCTGAAGAAGGTCAAGATCCAGCCGGTGGAGCACCACCTGGCCCACGCCTCCAGCGCCTACCACTGCTCCGGCTTCAAGGAGAAGACCGCGATCCTCGGGATCGACGGCAAGGGCGAGTACGCCACCACCTTCTTCGGCTACGGCGAGAACGGCAAGATCCACAAGATCAAGGAGTTCTACGACCCGGACTCCCTCGGCGGGCTGTACGGCGCGATCACCGAGTATCTCGGCTTCGACATGCTCGACGGCGAGTTCAAGGTCATGGGCATGGCGCCCTACGGCGACGCCAGCAAGTACGATTTCTCGCGCCTGGCCAAGTTCGAGAACGGCGAGCTGATCATCAACACCGAGTACGCCAACGTCATCGGCTTCCGCCGCTACAAGGAAAAGGGCAAGGGCTACTACTTCTCGCCCAAGCTGATCGAGTGGCTGGGCCCGAAACGCGAAGGCGACATCGCCGACGACCCGTACATCCACTACGCCGCCAGCATCCAGGCGCTGTTCGAGAAGCTGGCGCTGGAGATGATGGACTACTACCTGGGCGACATCCTCCGCGAAACCGGCAAGATCGCCTTCGCCGGCGGCTGCGCGCTGAACGTCAAGCTGAACCAGAAGATCATCGCCCGCCCCGAGGTCAAGGAGCTGTACGTGCAGCCCGCGGCCAGCGACGCCGGCACTGCGGTGGGCGCCGCCGCCTACGTGTCCTGGGAGCGCGGCGTGCCGGTGGAGAAGATGGAGCACGTCTACCTCGGCCCGGCCTACAGCAACGAAGACGTCATCGCCGCCTGCGCCCGCCACGAGGCCAAGCCGGCCTGGCGCAAGATCGACAACGTGCCCGAAACCATCGCCAAGGTGCTGGCCGACGGCAACCCGGTGGCCTGGTTCCAGGGCCGCATGGAATTCGGTCCGCGCGCCCTTGGCGGCCGCTCCATCCTCGGCTGCCCGAGCGTGCCGGGCGTGGCCGACCGCATCAACGCGCAGATCAAGTTCCGCGAGCGCTGGCGGCCCTTCTGCCCGTCGATGCTGGATACCGTCGGCCCGCAGATGTTCAAGATCGACCACCCGGCGCCGTTCATGACCTTCACCTTCGAGGTCAACGAAGAGTGGAAGACCCGCGTGCCGGAAGTCGTCCACGAGGACGGCACCTCCCGCGCCCAGGTGCTCAAGCGCGAGTTCAACCCGCGCTACTACGACCTGATGAAGGAGCTGGAGAAGCTCACCGGCAACGGCGTGGCGCTGAACACTTCGCTGAACCGCCGTGGCGAGCCGATGATCTGCTCGCCGACCGACGCGCTGAACATGTTCTACGGTTCGGACCTGCAATACCTGATCATGCAGGACATCCTGGTGGTCAAGGAAGGCGCGGCGGCCTATGACTCGCTCGGCTGAACCGCGGGTCCTGCAGTTCTGCCACGGCTATGACGGGCCCTTCCTGGATTGCGCCCGTCAGTACGCCAGCCTGTTCGCCGGAACCGGCTACCGGGTGACCACGGTGTTCCTTACCGGGGCGCCCGACGCCGAGGTGGCCGCCGGCTGCGCCAGCGACGAGGTGCTGTTCCTCGACTACAGCTCGAAGGACGTGCGCGGCCTCAAGCTGCGCGCCATCCGCGACCTGCGCGAGATCGCCCGCTCGCGGGACTTCCGCTTCTGCATCGCTCATCGCTTCAAACCCACCTGGATCGCCATGCTCGGCACGCGCCTGCCGGTGATCGGCGTGCACCATGGCTTAGGTGACTACCGCCGGCTCGGCCGCAAGCTGTTCGCCAAGCTGTTCGCCAAGCGCCTGAGCCTGCTGGCGGTGTCCAACGCCGTGCGCGACGAACTGCGCCAGTGCCTGCCGGCCTGGCCGGCGGAGCGCATCGAGACGCTGTATAACCGCGTCGACGTCGACGCCCTGCAAGCCGAGCAGGTGGAGCGCTACCCGGCGCGCCAGCACCTGCGCCTGGCGGACAACGCCTGGGTGGTCGGCAACGTCGGCCGCCTGCACCCGGACAAGGACCAGGCCACGCTGCTGCGCGGCTTCGCCGCGGCCCTGCCGCAACTGCCGCCGAACGCGCTGCTGGCGATCCTCGGCAAGGGCCGCCTGGAGGAAGACCTCAAGGCGCTGGCCCGCGAGCTGGGCATCGCCGAGCGCGTGCTGTTCCTCGGCCAGGTGCCGGACGCGCGGCGCTACTTCAAGGCCTTCGACGTGTTCGCCCTGAGCTCCGACCACGAGCCCTTCGGCATGGTCCTGCTGGAGGCCATGGCCGCCGGCGTGCCGCTGATCTCCACCGCCGGCGGTGGCGCCGGCGAAATCGTCGAGGGCCTGGGCATCCTCTTCCCGCTGCGCGACGACGCGGCCCTGGCCCAGGGCCTGGGGCACCTGGCGGCGCTCGACCGGCAGCAGCGCGAGGCCTGCGCCCGGCTGATGGACGAGCGCCTGCATGAGCGCTTCTCCGACGAGGCCGTGCGCCGGGAGTTCTGGAGCCTGCCGCTGGTCCGTGCGCTGACGCGTGGCGTTTCCGAATGACGGCCGCGGCCGCCAAGGGTGAATCTTGAAAGTCCTGTTCCTGGTCCAGAAAGAACAACGCGCCATTCTCGACCGCCTCTACGACGGCATCGCCGAGCACTGCGACTGCGACCTGCGCTGGTTGAGCAGCGACGAGCAGGCCAACCTGCGCCGCTACTTCCGCGAGCAGGTGGACGTCACGCGCTACGACCGCATCCTGTTCTTCCTGCGCTTCAAGAAGGAAATGCGCCAGGCTTCCTTCATCGCCAGCGTGCCGAACCTGGTGATCCTCGAACACGATGCCTACCAGAACTACATCCCCTGCAAGTACACCGGCAAGTTCAGCGCCCACTACCGGCGCATGCCCTGGGCGCGGGTGATCAGCTCCGGCGCGGTGGTCGCCCGGCGCCTGCGCGAGGAGGGCTTCGACGCCGTCTTCGTGCCCAAGGGCTACGACCAGGACCTGCTCCACGACCTGGGCCGCGAGCGCGACATCGAACTGGCCTTCGTCGGCAGCACCGGCAGCGTCGCCTACAGCGGGCGCAAGGCGCTGCTGGACGAGCTGGGCAAGGTGGAGAACCTGCTGGTCACCAAGACCAACTCCGGCGAGGACTACCTGAACACGCTCAACCGCATCCGCTTCTTCGTCAGCGCGGACGTCGGCATGGGCGAATACATGATCAAGAACTTCGAGGCCATGGCCTGCGGCTGCGTGCTTTTCGCCTACGACCAGGGCGAGGAGGAAAACCGAGCGCTGGGCCTGGTGGACATGCACAACGTGGTGTTCTATCGCGACATTCCCGAGCTGCGCCGCAAGCTGCAGGTGCTGCGCGAGGACCCTGAGCTGGCGGCGCGCATCGTCGCCCAGGGCCGCCAACTGGCCGAGGAGGGCTTCGGCTTCAGCCAGATCGGGGCGCGCATCGTCGAGGCGATGACGCCACCCTTGCGTCCACACCCGCAACCGGGCAGGCTGGAGCGATTACGCCGGGCTCTGGGAATTTGAACATTCATGCGCCGAAGCTTTCGTGGCGGCCATCGGGGCCGGAGGTGGTCGTGCCCAGGCCGCTGATCTCCGTGCTGGTTCCCTGTTACAACCGCGAACGCTACATCGAGGAGGCCCTGCTGAGCATCCTCGAGCAGGATTATCCGAATTTCGAGCTGATCGTCGTCGACGACGGCTCCCAGGATGCCAGCGCCGAAAAGATCGAGGCCCTGCGCCAGCGCTACGGCTTCCAGTTCTACCGGCAAGCCAACCAGGGCGTCAGCGCCGCGCTGAACACGGCCCTGAGCCATGCCCGCGGCGAGTTCATCGCCACGCCCGATTCCGATGACGTCATGCTGCCGGGCCGCCTGTCGCTGCAGGCCGCCTACCTTGAGGCGCATCCCCAGGTGGGCTGCGTCGGGGCGCGGGTGGTCTACGTCGACTCAGAAGGGCGGCGGCTGAAGACCGAGGAGGGCAAGTCGCTGCGCAGCTACAGCTTCGCCGAGCTGCTGTCCCGCGCCCACGCCATCGGCGCCCCCGTGGCCATGTATCGACGCGAGGCGCTGGACCGTGCCGGGGGCTATGACCCGGCGATCCGCATCCAGGATTTCCAGATCACCCTGAAGATCGCCCACCTGGGCTATCGCACGGATGTGCTGCCGGACCTGGTGACGCTCTACCGCAGGCATGCGGGCAACATGTCCAAGACCGCCTACCAGCGCCAGCTCGACTACGACCTGATGGCCATCGCCCCCTATCGCGACCATCCGGCCTACTCGCAGGGCCTGACCTGCGTGATCAACAAGGCGCTCAAGCACTCGGTGGTGTCGGACAAGGCCTATGCCCTGCGGCTTCTTCTACGGCTGCCGCCATGGCGCTGGAATCGCGTGACCTGGCGCCGCCTGCGTCACCTCATGTTCAAGTTCCACGAGGGATGAGTGCGTCCGGGATGAAGTCGATGTTGTTGCAAGCGTGGCAGACCTGGCGGCCCGCGATGAGTCAAGGCGGTGTGCCAATCGCCCGCAGGGACCGGGTGGCCGAGGCGATGCTGGGGTTCGGCGTGTTCTGGACCATCGCCGGGGTGTTGCTGACGCCGACCATGAAGTTCTACTACACCATGGTGGCGCTATTCGTGTACCTGCCGGCGCTCTGGCTGGTGGTTGCCCGCCGCGCCGAGCTGGGGCGGCTGATCGCCGAACGCAGGGAAATGTGGCTGTTCCTGGCGCTGTTCGCCTGGGCCAACCTCTCGCTGTTGTGGGCCGTCGGGGATTTCGACCGATTGTCGCGGGTCAAGCAGTCGAGCCTCTTCGTATTGTTGGCCTGTGGCTGGCTGCTCTGGGCCCGGGCCAGCGAGTCGCGCCTGCGAGGCACCCTGGTGCTGCTTGGCATGGTCAACAGCCTCTATTGCCTGGCTGCGCTGTTGTGGGCTCCAGCCTACGCACCGGGACGCCTGAACGGCTTCGGTGGCTTCCTCGACAACCCCAACGCGGCCGCCTACGCCACGGGTTTCCTGCTGGTGATGGCGTTGCCGCTGCGTCCGGCGAGGCGCGGCTGGTGGCTGGCCTGGCTGCTGTTGCAACTCCCCCCGCTGATCTACGTCGGTCTGTGCGGCAGCCGCGGTGCGCTCCTGGCGCTGATGGTCACAGCGGTGTTCTGCCTAGTGTTGCTGCCAGGCTGGCGCAAGCGCCTGGCGGCCCTGGCGGCCCTGGCCGGCGGCGCCGCGCTGTTCTGCCTGGAGCCGAGCCTGATGGCGCGGGGGGATTCGGAGCGGCTGGAGCTGTTGCGCAGCGCCTTGCCGATCCTGCGCGAGCATTTCTGGATCGGCGTGGGCTACGGCACCACCTATGAGGTCCAGGGCTGGGCCGGTGGCTACCATGGCAGCACCCACAACTTCCTGCTGCACACCGCCCTGCAGTATGGGATCCCGGCGCTGCTCGTCTGGCTGGTGCTCTGGGCGATGCTGGGCCTGCGGGCCTGGCGCAGCCGCCATACGCAACTGGGCCTGGCGTTGCTGCTGCTGTGGGTCTATGCCAGCGTGGCCATGCAGTTCGACGTGTTCAGCCTGTGGGAGCGCACCCGCGCCATGTGGCTGATGCCCTGGGCGGTGTTCCTGCTCGGCCTGAGCCTGAAGCGCCCGGCCGCGGCCGGGGAAGCCGGGAGCGAACTCAACCGGCGTTGAGGATGCCCCGCAGTTCGCGGGCGTCCCAGCGTACCGTGCCGTGGCGCAGGTAGCCTTCGCTCAGCTCGCCGCCCTCATCCGCCAGCAACCACTGCCGATCCTCCGCATAGCGCAGCATGTGCGCGAAGTTGCGCTTGCGCTGGGCGCGGCCGAGGGCGCGGCGCTGGGTCTTCATGTCGGCGATGTCGATCAGCCCCAGTTCGCCCTGCGGGGTCTGCACCACGTTGCCCAGGTGCAGCGAGCGGAAGTACACGCCGCGCTCGTGCAGCCGGGCGATCAGCTCGCCCAGGCGCTCGCGCAGGGGGCCGTCGGCCTGGCCGGCGGCGATCAGCTGGCGCAGCGTCTGGCCCGGCAGCGGGCGGTAGTGCACCAGGTCGCGGGCGATGCCGGGCACGCGGTAGACGCCGATCACCTCGGGGCAGGGGATGCCCAGCCGCTGCAGCGCCCGGGCGTTGTCGGCGAAGCGCTGGGCATAGGGGTAGAGCGCCGCCGAGGAGATCAGCCGCTTGCGCCGGAACAGCTTGACGAAGTTGCCGTCGGGCAGGCGCAGGACCTTGTCGCCGTGCTTGTCGGCTTCCAGCACGGTGGCGCCGGTGCGAAGCGATTCGTAGGCGGGTAGGTCGAGCTCTTGCATACCGGCTTCCTGGACGGGGGCCGGCTATAGTAGCCCAGGCGCCGGGCAAACGAGAGGCCTGTGTTATAATCGCCGGCCTTTTCAGCGTGCGATTCTTTCATGACCGGCAAAGACACCGCAGAGCCCTCGAGCCTGAAGATCTACTTCCGCCTGCTCACCTACGTGCGGCCCTATTGGGGCATGTTCGCCCTGAGCATCGTCGGCTTCCTGATCTTCGCCGCCACCCAGCCGATGCTGGCCGGCATCCTCAAGTATTTCGTCGACGGCCTGACGCACCCGGACGCCAAGCTGTTCCCCAACGCGCCCTGGCCCTGGCTGCGCGACCTCTCGCTGCTCTACGCGGTGCCGCTGCTGGTGGTGATGATCGCGGTGTGGCAGGGCATCGGCTCCTTCCTCGGCAACTACTACATCGCCCGCGTCTCCCTGGGCCTGGTGCACGACCTGCGGGTGGCGCTGTTCAACAACCTGCTGACGCTGCCCAACCGCTACTTCGACAGCCACAACTCCGGGCACCTGATCTCGCGCATCACCTTCAACGTGACCATGGTCACCGGCGCCGCCACCGACGCCATCAAGGTGGTGATCCGCGAAGGCATGACCGTGGTCTTCCTGTTCCTCTCGCTGCTGTACATGAACTGGAAGCTGACCCTGGTGATGGTCGCCATCCTGCCGGTCATCGCCCTGATGGTGACCAGCGCCAGCCGCAAGTTCCGCAAGCAGAGCAAGAAGATCCAGGTGGCCATGGGCGACGTGACCCACGTTTCCTCCGAGACCATCCAGGGCTACCGCGTGGTGCGCAGCTTCGGCGGCGAGGCCTACGAGCGCGAGCGCTTCCTGCAGGTGAGCCAGGAGAACACCAGCAAGAACCTGCGCATGAACAAGACCTCGGCTATCTACACGCCGATGCTGCAACTGGTGATCTACAGCGCCATGGCGGTGTTGCTGTACCTGGTGCTGCTGCTGCGCGGCGATGCCACCGTCGGCGACCTGGTGGCCTACATCTCCATGGCCGGCCTGCTGCCCAAGCCGATCCGCCAGCTCTCCGAGGTCAGCTCCACCATCCAGAAGGGCGTGGCCGGCGCCGAGAGCATCTTCGAGCAGCTCGACGAGCAGCCCGAGGTGGACCGCGGCAGCGTGGAGAAGGAGCGCGTGCTGGGCCGCCTGGAAGTGAAGAACCTCAGCTTCAGCTACCCGGGCAGCGACAAACGCGTGCTCAACGACCTCAACTTCAGCGTCGAGCCGGGGCAGATGGTCGCCCTGGTCGGCCGCTCCGGCAGCGGCAAGTCGACCCTGGCCAACCTCATCCCGCGCTTCTACGACCACAGCGAGGGCAAGATCCTCCTCGATGGCGTGGACGTGGAAGACTACCGCCTGCGCAACCTGCGCAAGCACATCTCGCTGGTCACCCAGCAGGTCAACCTGTTCAACGACAGCGTGCTCAACAACATCGCCTACGGCGACCTCGCCAGCAAGCCGCGCAGCGCGGTGGAGAAAGCCGCCGAGGATGCCTTCGCCCGCGAGTTCATCGACCGCCTGGCCGAAGGCTTCGACACCGAGGTCGGAGAGAACGGCGTGATGCTCTCCGGCGGCCAGCGCCAGCGCCTGGCCATCGCCCGCGCGCTGCTCAAGGACGCTCCGGTGCTGATCCTCGACGAGGCCACCTCGGCGCTGGACACCGAGTCCGAGCGGCACATACAGGCCGCCCTGGAGAAGGTCATGGAGGGCCGCACCACCCTGGTGATCGCCCACCGCTTGAGCACCATCGAGCGCGCCGACCTGATCCTGGTGATGGACCAGGGCCACATCGTCGAACGTGGCACCCACGACGAGCTGATCGCCCTCAACGGCTACTACGCGCGCCTGCACGCCAGGCAGTTCGCCGACGAGCCGGCCGAGGACGGCGTCGGCGAGTCGGTCTGAATGGCCCTGCTCGATCGCCTGCGCTGCTTCCGCGAGCGCGGCTGGACACCCATCGACGCCGCGGCCTACGCCGAGGCCTGGCAACGCTTCGGCGGCAGCGTGGCCACCCACCCGCAGGTGGTGGAGCGCCTGGCCGGCCTGGCCGGCATCCCGGTGCGCTACCTGGGCTGGGTCGCCGACGGCCAGCTGCGCGCCGCTATCCCCACCTGGGGTCGGCACCTGGCGCTGTCCAAGGACGTGCTCAAGCGCGAAGGCAAGAAGGCGCTGTTCGACCTGGGCAACGCCGAGGTCATCCTGCCGGTTGCCGAGGACGCGCGGATCGCCCTGCGCCACCGGGTGCGCTACCTGTCCGAGTTGAACCAGCAGCAGGTGACCGACGCCCGCCGGCAGGATGAAGAGCTGGCGCTGAACCGCGCGCCGGCGGACTTCTCGAAGAAATTCCGCTACAACCAGCGCCGCGAACTGCGCCTGCTGGAAGAGGCGGGCGGCGTGCTGCAGCCGATGGACGAGCTGAGCCCGGTCGAGCAGGCGCGCATCTACGCCGAACTGTTCCAGCGTCGCTGGGGCTTCGAGGTGCCGGGCAAGGCGCGCCTGGCCGAAGTGCTGGAACTGATGCGCGAATTCATGCGCGGCTCGCTGGTGCGCCTGGACGGCGAGCCGGTGGCGATCCAGATCCTCTACCGCGTCGAGTCGCCGAAGTGGATTAGCGTCGAATACATCAACGGCGGTGTGGCCCCGGAGAACCGCGAGTTCAGCCCCGGCAGCGTGCTCACCCACGTCAACACCCAGCAGGCCTGGGCCGAGGCCGAGGCGCTGGGCAAGCCGCTACGCTATTCCTTCGGCCGCGCCGACCGCGAATACAAGGACCGCTGGTGCCACCGGGTGCCGGTGTTCCAGGTGTAAATGCTCGAAATGCTCTTCGTAGGAGCAGACTCCGGAGAACTCCCATGAGCGCCCGCAAGCAGCAACTGCTCAAGGCCCACCGCCGCAAGAAGCGCCTGGTGCTGCTGGTCGCGCTGCTGGCGCTGGCCGCCCTCGGCGTGTTCGCCCCCTGGTGGAGCGTGCCGCTGGCCGTGCTGCTGGGCTGGGTGGCCCACGAGGCCTGGTTCGCCGACCACCTGTTCTACTCGCCGCGCGACGACTACCGCTACGACTTCCCGGAAGGCCAGCTGAGCCTGCCGGCCTCCCTCGGCCCGCATGGCCTGCACGTCGCCACCGATGCGCTGCCCGCGGACCACGAGACGCTGCTGCTGCAGATCCGCGTCAAGGCCAACTGGCTGGGGCGCTGGCTCGACCCGCAGGTGCTGATCGAAGGCAGCGAGGGTGTCGACCGCCAGGACTTCGAGCGCGGCGTGAACGGCGTGCGCTACCTCAACCTGTCCGGCCAGGGCGCGGCCCTGCGCGGCGGACACCTGCGCATCCGCGGCCGCCACTGCCGCCTGGACAGCCAGGGCACCCTGCACGCCTTCCACAACCCGGACTACGCCGAATGCCGGCTGATGGTGATCGCGCCCCACGCCGACGACGCCGAACTGGCCGCCTTCGGCCTGTACAGCCGCGCCGCCGAGGCCAGCATCGTCACCCTCACCCAGGGCGAGATCGAGGCCGAGCACTACCAGCGCCTGGGCCTGGACCAGGCCGCCGCGGCACGCCTGAAGGGCCGCCTGCGTACCTGGGACAGCCTGGCTGTGCCGCTGTGGGGCGGGGTGCCGGCCGGCCGCTGCGTGCAACTGGGCTACTACTGCCTGCAACTGCCGGCGATGTGCGGCGAACCGGACAAGGGCTTCGGCTCGCGGGAGTCCGGCGAGAGCGACATCCGCGACCTGCGCCGGCACAACCCGCTGCAACTGCCGGCCGACGCCGACGGCGTGCCCAGCTGGAACAACCTGGTGGCCGACCTGGCGGCACTGCTGGAGCACTTCCGCCCCGAGGTGCTGGTCACCCCGCACCCGCAGCTGGACCCCCATGCCGACCACGTGCACGCCACGCGGGCGCTGTGCGAGGCCATCGAGCGCAGCGCCTGGAAGCCGCAGACCCTGCTGTTCTACGCCAACCACCTGCACGACAACGACCGCTGGCCCATGGGCCCGGCCGAGGGTGGCGTGGCCCTGCCGCCGTGCATCGAGCCGCTGCCGGCCGACGCCCTGTGGAGCCCGACGCTGGACGCCGCCACGCGCCTCGACAAGGCCCAGGCCCTGGCCATGCAGCACGACCTGACCGTCCCGCTGCCGGCCAAGAAACGCCTGCGCCGGCTGATCCAGCGGGCCCTGGCCGGGCGCTGCTGGCCGGCCTTCGGCGAGGACGAATTCTTCCGCAAGGCGGTGCGTCGCCACGAGCTGTTCTGGGTGCGTCCGCTGCGCTGAACGACCGGCGCCCGGCGCGAGGCCGGGCGAGCGGCTATGGTATTATCCGCGGCGATTTCGACCTGCGGAGTTCCCATGAAACTGACCATGCCCCGTTTCGATCAGGCCCCTGTGCTGGTGGTCGGCGACGTGATGCTCGACCGCTACTGGCACGGCGCGACCTCGCGCATCTCGCCCGAGGCTCCGGTGCCGGTGGTGCGGGTCGAGCAGCATGAGGACCGCCCCGGCGGCGCGGCCAACGTCGCGCTGAACCTGGCCGCCCTGGGCGCCCCGGCCTTCCTGGTCGGCGTCACCGGCGAGGACGAGGCCGCCGCCAGCCTGGCCGACAGCCTCGGCGCGGTGGGTGTGACCACCCGCTTCCAGCGCATCGCCGGGCAGCCGACCATCGTCAAGCTGCGCGTCATGAGCCGGCACCAACAGTTGTTGCGGGTGGACTTCGAGGAACCCTTCAGGACCGACGCCGAGGCCCTGGCCCGCGAGACCGAAGCGCTGCTGGACCAGGTCCGCGTGCTGGTGCTGTCGGACTACGGCAAGGGCGCGCTGAAGAACCACCAGGCGCTGATCCAGGCCGCGCGCAAGCGCAACATCCCGGTGCTGGCCGATCCCAAGGGCAAGGACTTCTCCATCTACCGCGGCGCCAGCCTGATCACCCCGAACCTCTCCGAATTCGAGGCCATCGTCGGCCGCTGCCAGGATGAGAACGAGCTGGTGGCCAAGGGCCTGAAGCTGCTCGGCGACCTGGACCTGGGCGCCCTGCTGGTGACCCGCGGCGAGCACGGCATGACCCTGCTGCGCCCCGGCCACCCGGCGCTGCACCTGCCGGCCCGCGCCCGCGAGGTGTTCGACGTCACCGGCGCCGGCGACACCGTGATCTCCACCCTGGCCGGCGCCCTGGCCGCCGGCGAGGACCTGCCGCAGGCCGTGGCCCTGGCCAACCTGGCCGCCGGCATCGTCGTCGGCAAGCTCGGCACCGCGGCCATCAGCGCCCCCGAACTGCGCCGCGCGGTGCAGCGCGAGCAGGGCTCCGAGCGTGGCGTGCTGGGCCTGGAGCAACTGCTGCTGGCCATCGAGGATGCCCGCGCCCACGGCGAGAAGATCGTCTTCACCAACGGCTGCTTCGACATCCTCCACGCCGGCCACGTCAGCTACCTGGAACAGGCCCGCGCCCAGGGCGACCGGCTGATCGTGGCGGTCAACGACGACGCCTCGGTCTGCCGCCTGAAAGGCCCGGGCCGGCCGATCAACAGCGTCGACCGGCGCATGGCGGTGCTCGCCGGCCTCGGCGCGGTGGACTGGGTGGTGAGCTTCAGCGAAGACACCCCCGAACGCCTGCTCGCCCAGGTGCGCCCGGACGTGCTGGTCAAGGGCGGCGACTACTCCGTCGACCAGGTGGTCGGCGCCGACATAGTCGCCGGCTACGGCGGCGAAGTGCGCGTCCTCGGCCTGGTGCCGAACAGCTCCACCACCGCCATCGTCGAAAAGATACGTCGTAAGAATTAGCTGGAAGCTGGAAGCTGGAAGCTGGAAGCTGGAAGCTGAAAGCGAGAGCCGCACACTTCTAGCTTCTAGCTTCTAGCTTCTAGCTTCTAGCTTCTAGCTTCTAGCTTCTAGCTTCTAGCTTCTAGCTTCTAGCTTCCAGCTTCCAGCTTCCCACCCACTGACCGCCGCGCCAGCGCGTCCCGGCAAAGCGGTCATGGTCCCCCCGCCGCTTCCCGGCGCATGATCCCGGCATCCCATCCCCGCGTGGAGCGAGATGCCATGACCACCGACGTGCAGGGCCGCGCCCTGGCCGTGCTCAACCGGGTGGCCCAGGCCGACTGGCCGGACCGCCTGAAATTGCGCAAACCCTTCGAGAAACTGCTCTACACCGGCAGCCGCACCGGCTTCCGCATGGCCAGCCAGCGCGCTGCCAAGCAGCTCAAGACGCCGCGCAAGGTCGACCCGGACGGGCTCTTCGACCTGTCGCTGTCCGACGAACAGCAGATGCTGGTGGAAATGCTCGAAGGCTTCGCCGCCGAGGTGCTGCGCCCGGCCGCCCACGATGCCGACGCCAACGCCGGGGTCCCCGCCGAACTGCTCAACCAGGCCCTGGAACTGGGCCTGGCCTACTACGGGGTGAACGAAGTGCACGGCGGCATGGCCGGCGAGCGCACCGTGCTGACCAACGCGCTGATCGCCGAAGCCCTGGCCCGCGGCGACCTGAGCCTGGCCGCGGCGCTGCTGGTACCGTTGTCTGCGGCCAACTGCATCCGCCGCTGGGCCAGCCCGCAGCAGCAGGCGCAGTGGCTGCCGGCGTTCGTCGGCGAGGATGGCCCGCCGCTGATCGGCATCGCCGTGGGCGAGCCGCAGCTGCTGGCTGACGCCGCACAACTGAAGACCCAGGCGCGCAAGCGCGGCCGCCATTACCTGCTGTCCGGTGAGAAGTGCCTGGTGGTGCGCGGCCTGGACGCCAGCCAGTTGCTGATCGCCGCACAGACTGCCGACGGCCCGGCGCTGTTCCTGGTCGATGCCGCCGCCAGGGGCGTGGAACGCCGCCCCGAACCGGCCATGGGCCTGAAGGCCGCCGGCACCGCGCGCATCCGCCTGAAGAGTGTGAAGGTGGCCGCCGAACGGCGCCTGGCCGCGGAGAAATTCGACTACCAGGCCTTCCTCGACCTCAGCGGCCTGGCCTGGTGCGCCCTGGCCCTGGGCACAGCGCAGGCGGCGCTGGACTACGTGACCGGCTACTGCAACGAGCGCGAGGCCTTCGGTGAGCCCATCAGCCACCGCCAGGGCGTGGCCTTCATGGTCGCCGACATCGCCATCGAACTGGACGCCATGCGCCTGATGACCTGGCGCGCCTGTGCCCTGGCAGAGCGCGGCCAACCGTTCCATCGCGAGGCCTACCTGGCGCGCCTGCTGTGTGCCGAAAAGGCCATGAAGATCGGCACCGACGCCGTGCAACTGCTCGGCGGCCACGGCTTCACCAAGGAACACCCAGCCGAGCGCTGGTATCGCGACCTGCGCGCCGTGGCCGTGATGGCCGGCGGCCTGCACCTCTGAGGAGCGCCTGCATGTACCTGGAAACCCCGAAGAAATTCCGCGGCCTGGTCAACCAGGCGCACCAGGTGGCGGAAAACTACCTGCGGCCGATCTCGCGCAAATACGACAAGGCCGAGCACGCCTACCCCAAGGAACTGGACCTGTTGGCCGCGCTGCTGGACGGCATGAACGCCGGCTCGCCGGACGCCGTGGGCGCCACCTCGGCCAGCAAGCGCAAGGGCGCGGCGGCGGAGGAGGGCGTGAAGAACGGCGGCAACCTCTCCGCCTGCCTGGGCGTGATGGAAATGTGCTGGGGCGATGTCGGCCTGTTGCTGGCCATGCCGCGCCAGGGCCTGGGCAACGCCGCCATCGCCGCGGTGGCCAACGACGAACAACTGAAACGCTTCGGCGGCACCTGGGCGGCCATGGCCATCACCGAACCGGGCTGCGGCTCGGACTCGGCGGCCGTCCGCGCCACTGCCACCCGCGATGGCGACCACTACGTGCTCAACGGCGAGAAGATCTTTGTCACCTCCGGCGCCCGCGCCGACGCCGTGGTGGTCTGGGCCACCCTGGACCGCGGCCTGGGCCGCGCGGCGATCAAGTCCTTCGTGGTGGAGAAGGGCACCCCGGGCATGACCGTCACCCGTCTGGAGAAGAAGCTCGGGATCAAGGCCTCGGATACCGCCTCCATCAGCTTCAGCGACTGTCGGGTGCCGGCGGCCAACCTGCTGGGCAATGCCGAGATCGACGTGCATAAGGGCTTCGCCGGCGTGATGGAGACCTTCGACAACACCCGCCCGCTGGTGGCCGCCATGGCCGTGGGCGTGGCCAAGGCCTCGCTGGACCGCGCCCGCGAATTGCTGAAGAAGGCCGGCTGCCGTTTCGACTACGCCAAGCCGCTGCTCTCCGTCAGCCATGCCGAGGCGACCCTGTACCGCCTGGAGGCCGAATGGGAAGCGGCGCGCCTGCTGACGCTGAAGGCCGCGTGGATGGCCGACAACCGCCAGCCCAACTCCAAGGAGGCCTCCATCGCCAAGGCCAAGGCCGGGCGCGTGGCCAACGAGGTCACCTTGAAATGCGTGGAACTGGCCGGCGCCCTGGGTTACGGCGAGGACGAACTGCTGGAGAAGTGGGCGCGGGACTCGAAGATTCTCGACATCTTCGAAGGCACCCAGCAGATCCAGCTGCTGATCGTGGCGCGCAGGCTATTGGGCAAGACCTCCAGCCAATTGAAGTGATCATTCACATGTAGGAGCGCGCCCTGCGCGCGATTCGCAGGCAGGGCCTGCTCCTACAGGTCGGGGATGCAGCACGCGTAGTGCTTTTCGTAGGATGGGTTGAGCTTGCGAAACCCATGCGGTCATCGGTGATGGGTATCGCTTCGCTCAACCCATCCTACGGGGTTGTGTTTGCCGGGGGGGGGCGTAATTGGATGGACTCACCCTCACCGAGGCGTCGAGGCGCCACGGTGGCGGTCTAAGAAGCCACCGACAGTGAGGGTGAATCCATGAAAAAGCATACGACGATGAATAAGCCGGTGTCTGCAACCGATGTATCGGTGTGCACGACAGTCGCCGTGGATCTGGCGAAAAAGGTCTTCCAGGTGGCGGGGGAAGACGCCCAGGGTCAACTGGCATACGAACAGCGAATCAAGTCGCGTGAAGCGTTTCAGGTGTTTCTGCAGAAGCTGCCGGAGGGCGTGACGGTGCTGATGGAGACCGGTCCTGGAGCACAAGCCTGGGCCCGGCTGCTGCAGGCGCAGGGCAACCTGGTGCGTATCCTGCCGGCCCAGCGGGTGGCCGAGCACCGGAGCGGAGCGAAGAATGATCGCAATGATGCCCACGCCATTCTGCGGGCGGGCCGGGATAGCAGTATTGCGTCGGTGCCGGTGAAGAGCGTCGCGGCACTGGCGATGCAGGCCTGGCACCGTGTCCGGCGGGGCTATGTGCGGCGGCGCACCGCCATGGGTAATCAGATCCGCGGGCTGCTGCTGGAGCAGGGTATCGCCCTGGCGCAGGGGGATGTGGGCTTGAAGCAAGGTGTCACCCGGGTGCTGGAAGACGCTAGACAGCCGTTGCCGGCGCTGCTGCGCGAGCTGATCGACGAGATGCTGAACGAATGGAAACGGCTGGGCGAGCGTATCGCCGCGCTGACCGGGCGTCTGGAAGCCTGTGCCGCCGCCGACCCGACAGCCAAACGGCTGATGACGGTACGTGGTATCGGTCCGATCACGGCTACGGCCTTGCTGGCCAAACAGGTCGAGCCGGAACGTTTCGCCAATGCGCGTCAGTTCGCTGCCTACTTCGGCATCGTGCCCGACCAGCACAGCAGCGGGCAGAAGGTGCGGCTGGGCAAGATGACCAAACGTGGCGACGCCTATGTGCGCAGCCTGATGGTCGTAGGCTCGCATGCGGTGTTGAAGCAACTGCGGCCCGATTCCGAACACCCGGATGATCGGCGCCTGCAGCGCTGGCTACAACGTCTGGGGCGCAAGGGCGCGGCAGTGCGACTGGCCAACCGCAACCTGCGTATCGCCTGGGTGCTGCTGTGCAGCGAACAAACCTACCAGCGCAAGCCGAATGCTTGCCGGGAGATGGAAATGAGCCACTGATCAACGAGTTCCCGCCAACGGGGCGCCAAGTCGCTCCAACCCTTGCTGAAGAACATTGACCCCTGGTCAGACCGTCGCGGATCGATGCCTACGCTCCTACCGGCCTTCGAGGCCTCTTTGTAATCGGCATTCCGCGGGCTTACCCAATGTTGGCCAGAAGCCCGACGTGGCTTCCTCGAACAGGCCTAATACATAGATGCAGTCGGGTTTTCATGTTCAAAAGCGGGTTGACGGTGGGGGTGAGTCCATACATAGGAGCGGGGCTCAGGCCGTGCGCCGGCCCTTGCCGGAATTGCCGTTGGCCGGCGGCAGGCTGTCGAGCCAGTCGCGGAAGCGGATGCGTTCGTCGCGCACCAGCCAGCCGTCCTGCTCCGCGAAGCTCTCCGACAGCCAGATGCCGCGGGTCGCGGCCTTCACTAGTTCGCCCTTGCGCAGGGTGAAGAGCGCGTCGGTGGGCTGGCCGTGTTCCAGCGGCAGCAGGTACAGGTCCGGGCGGCGGCGGTCCAGGCGGGCCACCAGGGGGCCGCTTTCCAGGCGCTCGTCGACGTGGAACAGGCTGACGTCGCGCACGTCCTTGGGCAGCTCCATGCGCAGGTCGTAGACCAGCTGCAGCGAGGCGGTGGGCAGGTGCACGTAGGCCTGCGGGCGCTCGAGTAGACGCAGGGCGCCGGCCTGCACCGGGCGCGCGGCGCCGGACAGCGGCGTCAGCGAGAAGTGGCTGGCCTCGCGGTAGCGCAGGGTGCCCTGGTAGGGCGTCGGCAGCCAGGTGTCGCCGAAGCGCCCGCCGAGCCAGCCGTCGGCGGTTTCCACCAGGCATTCTTCGGCCACTTCCTGGATGGCGGTGAGCAGCGGCAGGTTCAGTTCGTGGGACGGCACGTAGCCGGAAATCAGCTTGAGCACGGTGTCGCCGCGGTCGGCGCGCTGCTGGCGCACCAGCACCCAATAGTCGCGGCCCTGCCAGTTGAGCGTCAGTCGCACCGACACGCCCAGGTTGGCCAGCTCGGCGGTGAAGCGCTGGGTATCGGCCACCTCGACCGGGCGGCGGCGCTCCAGGACCTGGGAGAAATTCAGCGGCAGGCCGAGGCCCTGGTAGACCAGGCTGTCGGGGTTGGCCTCGACCAGCAACGGCAGGGTCTTGAAGGCGGTCGGGTCCTTGCGGGCGAGCGTACGGGGCATGGGCGGTCCTCGTCGTACAGGGCGCATCGGGCCGCCTTCAGGGGTGGGCGGCCTGGCCGATCGTTCCGGGTTGCCAGTGGCTAGGGCGTTGACGGCGAACTTCGAAAACCCTCGATTATTTCGAGGTTAGTCCTGAAAGGCGCTTTGTTTTCGGATGTTTTTCCTGTCAGCGAGCTTTTGGCGGCAATTTTACGTGCCGCGGTTTTTCACCGCGGAGTCTGAGCATGGCACAGGAATGCGCCCTTTGTGTCAACCTTGGGTGACTGCCGATCAACGGTCGTGGCGCCGCCGGATTCGGCCGCCAGGGGCTCAGCCGCCGAGGACTTCGGCCGCCAGCGCGACGTTGTGCCGCAGGTGCTGCGGGTCGATGGTGCCGACGATGGCCGCGCCCACCCCGGGGTGGCCGAACACCAGCTCGAAGCTGGCGCGCACGGGGTCCTGGCCCTCGCCCAGGCAGGCATGGCCGCTGGCCAGGGCCTTCTTCACCAGGATGCCGCGATGCTGCGCCAGGGCATGGTCGATCACCGCTTTCTCGGCCTGTTCGTTGAGGTTGTAGGTGACCATGGCGCAGTCGCCGCGCTGCAGCGCCAGCAGGCCGCCATCGACGGTCTTGCCGGAGAAGCCGAAGCCGCGGATCAGGCCTTCCTGCTTGAGCCGTTCGAGGCTCTCGTAGACCTCGGTGCGCTGCAGGACGTGCAGGTCGTTGCCGTCGGAGTGCACCAGCACCAGGTCGATGTAGTCGGTCTCCAGGCGGCGCAGGCTGCGCTCCACCGACAGGCGGGTGTGGGCGGCGCTGAAGTCGAAGCGCGACTGGCCGTTTTCGAACTCCTCGCCGGTCTTGCTGACGATCACCCAGTCCTGGCGCTGGCCGCGCAGCAGCGGGCCGAGACGCTCCTCGCTGCGGCCATAGGCCGGCGCGGTGTCGATCAGGTTGATGCCCAGTTCGCGGGCCAGCGCCAGCAGGTCGGCGGCCTCGCGGTCGTCGGGGATGCGGAAGCCGCTGGGGTACTTCACGCCCTGGTCGCGGCCGAGCTTGACGGTGCCCAGGCCCAGCGGCGAGACGTTCAGGCCGGTGCGGCCCAGCGGACGGTGCAGTGCGTGCAGGCCGCTCATGGCAGCAGCTCCTCCCATACCGGGCGGGCCAGGGGCGGACGCGGCAGCTCCGGCAGCGGCTGCCCGGCGGCGGGGCGGATGCCGTCGCGGTCCAGGGCCTCGAAGACGCGGTCGGCGAAGTTCGGCGCCAGTGCCAGCTTGGTCGGCCAGCCCACCAGCAGGCGGCCCTGGTCGGCGAGGAAGGCGCTGTCCGGGCGCAGCAGGCCGGATTGCGCCGGCTCGGCGCGGTCCACCCGCAGGGTGGCCCAGCGCGCGGCGGAGAGGTCGACCCAGGGCAGCAGCTTGCGCAGCTCGCGCTGGGCCTCGGCGATCTGTTCGGCTTCGCTGCGGGCCACGCCTTCGGCCTCGGCGATGTCGCCGCCCAGGTACCACACCCACTGGCCGTCGGCGGCCGGGTGGGTGGTCACGGTGACCCGCGGCTTGGGCCCGCCGCCGACGCAGTGGGCGTACAGCGGCTTCAGCGTCGGCGCCTTGAGCAGCACCATGTGCAGCGGGCGGCGCTGCATGGCCGGCTGCTCCAGGCCGAGTTCGCGCAGCAGCGCCTCGTTGCCGGCGCCGGCGGCCAGCACCACGCGCTGGGCGCGGATATCGCGGCCGTCGACGCGCAGGCCGACCAGCTCGTCGCCTTCGCGCAGCGGCTCGATGCGTTCCCCGGCCAGCAGGCCGTCGCCGCCCAGCACCGCCAGGTGGGCGATGAGGCTGGGCACGTCCAGCACCAGTTCGGAGAGACGGTAGGCCTTGCCCTTGAAGGCCTTGTCCTGCAGCGCCGGCGGCAGTTCGTCGCCCTTCACCTGGGCGACGCGGCTGCGCACCGCCTTGCTGGCGAAGAAGCTGGTGAGGTTGCCGGCCAGGCCGCCCGGCGACCACAGGTAGTGGGCGTCGGAGAGCACGCGCACGCCGCGCAGGTCCAACTCGCCGTCGCCGGCCAGGCACTGGCGCCACAGCGAGGGCATGTCGGCGATGGCTTCCGAGGCGCCGGTCAGCGCGCCGTGCAGGGCGTACTTGGTGCCGCCGTGGATGATCCCCTGCGAGCGCATGCTCTGCACGCCGCCGAGCGCGGTGTTCTCCACCAGCACGGTGGAATAGCCGGCACGGCGCAGGCGGGCATTCAGCCAGAGGCCGGCGATACCGCCGCCGACGACCAGGATGTCGGTGCTCAGGGGTTGGGTCATGGAAGGGCGCGCCTCGCGTGAAACGAAGCGCGCAGTATAACCGAGGGGCTATGGCTCAGTGGCCGACGCTGCGCGAGAACAGCTGGATCACCACCACGCCGCTGACGATCAGGCCCATGCCCAGCAGCGCCGGGGTGTCGAGTTTCTGCTGGTAGAGCACCAGCGCGGCGACGCTGACCAGCACGATGCCCAGGCCGGCCCAGATGGCGTAGGCGATGCCCACCGGGATGCTGCGCACCACCAGGGTGAGCATCCAAAAGGAGATGGCGTAGCCGACGATCACCAGCAGCAGGGGCAGGGGCGTGGACAGGCCTTTCACCGACTTCAGCGAAGCGGTGGCGATGACTTCGGCGACGATGGCGATGGCGAGATAGAGATAGCCGGGCATGTTCAGTCCTCCCCAGGGGTGGCCGGGCGGCCGGCCGATGTTGCGAATAGCGACATTCTAGTGTTCCCGGCGATGGGATAAAGTCATTACCTATCTGAAAGGGAGATAGGCCATGCAGTGGAACCTGGACCAGTTGCGACTCTTCGTCAGCGTCGCCGATCAATCCTCCTTCTCGGCGGCGGCGCGCCAGCTCAAGCGCGTGCAGTCGGCGGTCAGCTCGTCCATCGCGCTGCTGGAGAGCGATCTGGGCGTGAGCCTGTTCGACCGCAGCAGCGGCCGCCAGCCGGTGCTGACCCAGGAGGGCAGGGCGCTGCTCGACGAGGCCCGCGAGGTGCTGCGCCAGTGCCAGCGCCTGGAAAGCCGGGCGATGGCCCTGGTGCGCGGCGAGGAAGCGCGCCTGCGCCTGGCCCAGGACGAGGCCATGCCCTACCAGCCGGTGCTTTCCGGCCTGCAGGCGCTGGCCCGGGCCTTCCCCACCCTGGAGGTGCAACTGGCCAGCGGCGCCCAGGGCGACGTGGCGCGCAAGCTGCTGGAGCGCCGCGCCGACCTCGGCCTGCTGTTCCACCACGAGGGCATGCCGGACGAACTGGAGCGCCAGCACCTGGGCACCATCGAGATGGTCACCGTGTGCGGCGCCGGCCACGTCCTGGCCAGCCTGGACTACGCCGATCGCCGCGAACTGGCGCGGCACCGCCAGCTGCTGATGGCGCCGCAGGACAGCCACTACCCGGGCGGCGAGCAGATCAGCCCGCTGGTGTGGCGCGCCGACAGCTTCTACGCCATGGCCGAACTGCTGATGCGCGACCTCGGCTGGGCCTGGCTGCCGCGCCACGTGGCGCAGTACCCGGCCTACCAGCCGCTGCTGGTGGAGCTGGCCAGCGACTGGACGCCGCCGCCGCTGGTGGTGGAACTGGTCTGGCGCCGCGACGAGCCCCTGGGCCCGGCGGCGCAGTGGCTGGGCGAATGCTTCGCCGAACACCTGAAGGAATAGGAGGCACGACTGTAGGAGCGAGCTTGCTCGCGAACGGAGTCCGCAGCGGGATTTGTTCGCGAGCAAGCTCGCTCCTACGAAGAGCGGCCCGCATGCGCGAACCTCCGGCGTTATTTGCTACTCTCCGCCGCCATGAACCGGACTCTCTATACCCTGCTGTTCCACCTGGGCCTGCCGCTGGTCGCGCTGCGCCTGTTCCTGCGTTCGCGCAAGGCGCCGGCCTATGCCCGGCGCATCGGCGAGCGCTTTTCCTTCGGCCTGCCGGCCATGCAGCCGGGCGGTATCTGGGTGCACGCAGTATCGGTGGGCGAAAGCATCGCCGCAGCGCCCATGATCCGCGCCCTGCAGCAGCGTTATCCACAGCTGCCGATCACCGTCACCTGCATGACGCCGACCGGCTCCGAGCGCATCCGCGCGCTGTTCGGCGACAGCGTCCAGCACTGCTACCTGCCCTACGACCTGCCCTGGGCCGCGGCGCGCTTCCTGAACCGGGTGAAGCCGCGCCTGGCGGTGATCATGGAAACCGAGTTGTGGCCCAACCACATCCACCAATGCGCCCGCCGCGGCATCCCGGTGGCGCTGGCCAATGCGCGCCTGTCCGAGCGCTCGGCCCGCGGCTATGCGCGCTTCGAAGGGCTGACGCGGCCGATGCTCGGCGAGATGAGCTGGCTGGCGGTGCAGACCGAGGCCGAGGCCGAGCGCTTCCGCCGCCTGGGCGCGCGCCCGGAGTGCGTGAGCGTGACCGGCTCGATCAAGTTCGACCTGAGCATCGACGCCGAACTGCTCGCCCGCGCCACGGCCCTGCGCCACGACTGGCAGGCCGAGGGCCGGCCGGTATGGATCGCCGCCAGCACCCATGCCGGGGAAGACGAGATCGTCCTCGCCGCCCACCGCAAGCTGCTGGAAACGCACCCGGACGCCTTGCTGATCCTGGTGCCGCGCCACCCGGAACGCTTCGACGGCATGTTCGAACTGTGCCGCCGCGAGGGCTTCGCCACGCTGCGCCGCTCCAGCGGCGAGCCGGTGCAGGCCGCGACCCAGGTGCTGCTCGGCGACACCATGGGCGAACTGCTGTTCCTCTACGCCCTGGCCGACGTCGCCTTCGTCGGCGGCAGCCTGGTGCCCAACGGCGGGCACAACCTGCTGGAGCCGGCGGCGCTGGGCAAGCCGGTGCTGTCCGGGCCGCAGCTGTTCAACTTCCTCGAGATCGCCGCGCAACTACGCGAGGTCGGCGCCCTGCGCGAGGTGCTGGATGCGCCGACGCTGGCGGTGGCAGTGGGGCAGCTGTGGGACGAGCCGGCGGTGGCGCAGCGCATGGCGGAGGCTGGGTTGGGGGTGCTGAAGGCCAATCAGGGGGCGTTGCGGCGGCTGCTCGACGGTCTGGCGCGGTTGTTGGGCTAGGGCCTTTGTAGGAGCGAGCTTGCCCGCGAACGGAGTTTCCCGGTCATGGCGGCGCATGAGATCACCACTGTCCCCTCTCCCCAGCCCTCGGCTGCGCGCCCCGCCCTGAAGGGAGAGGGGGCTTGTTCGTGCCGAGAGAAGGAATGGTTTCAATCGGAAATCACGGTGCTAGCCGGCTGACTCCAGAGCATCAAACCCTGCCCAACGGTCCCCTCTCCCTTCAGGGAGAGGGTTAGGGAGAGGGCGCTCTCAACCCCAGCACCCACGACTCCCGGCGAACTCCGTTCGCGAGCAAGCTCGCTCCTACACAATGAACGCGGTGTCAGAACGTCGGCGGCGTAATCACCCAGAGCACCACCGCATCCACGTCCCCGGGGTTGCCGTAGCGGTGCGGCTCCTGGCTGGAGTAGCTGAAGCTGTCGCCTTCGTTGAGCAGGAAATACCGCTCGCCCACCCACAGCTCGAAGGTGCCGCTGAGCAGGTAGCCGGCTTCCTCGCCCTCGTGGCTGTAGCTCTGCTGGCTGTAGGTGCCGGGCGGAAAGCGCGAGTGGAGGATTTCCAACTGGCGGGTGGGCTGCGGGCTGAGCAGTTCGTCGACGATGCCGTCCTCGTAGTGCACGCTGGTGCGCGCGTTGCGCCGCACCACGTAGCCGGCGTCGGCCGGGTCGGCCTGCACCTCGCTGGCGAAGAACCACTGGATGGTCACGCCCAGGCTGCGGGCGATGTTGAACAGCGCCGGGATCGACGGGTAGGCCAGGTTGCGTTCCAGCTGGCTGATGTAGCCGGCGGTGAGCTTGCTCTGCTCGGCCAGCTCGGCCAGGGTCATGCCGCGCCGCTTGCGCAGGCCGCGAATGCGCGTGCCGAGGAACTGCGCTTCGGCGCTGGCGGGGGCTTGCTGCGGGGCTTTCGGGCTCATGCGGCGAGGGTCCTGGCGAGTCGGTCGTGGGGCATTCTAAGACAATGCGCCGCGCCTGTGGGTCGCTGCACCTTGCTTGCCGCGAATGCCGTTGCTGGACTTGGCGTGGGGCGGCTTCGGGTTCGGCTCCGAGCGCGCGACGGTCAAGGTCAGGCGGCGGATAACCGCGAACGGTTATCCGCCCTACGCCCACCCCATCGACTCAGATTGCCCAGGCTGCCTTGAGGCCTTCGTAGATCGCTTCTTCGGCGGTGCGCGGGGCCAGGCAGTCGCCGATGCGGCGGAATTCCACCAGGCCTTCCAGCTCGGCGGCCAGGTCGTCCACCGGCTGGTGGCCCTGGCACAGCACCAGGGTGTCGATGCCTTCGAAGATCATCGGCTCGCCGCTGGCACTGTGCTGCAGGTAGACGCTGCTGTCGTCGCAGCCGTACAGCCGCGCGTAGGGGCTGATCTCGATGCCCAGGCGGTGCAGCTCGCCGGCCAGGTGGTCGCGCACGTAGAGCGGCAGGTTCTCGCCGGCATGGGTGCCGTTCACCGCCAGGCGCACCTGGTGGCCAGCGCGCACCAGTTGCTCGGCGATGCCGGGGGCGATCCAGTCGCAGCGCCAGTCGGTGACCAGCACCGAGCGGCCGACCTGCACCTCGCCGCGCAGCACCTGCCAGGCGTCCACCACCTGCAGTTCGCCGCCGCGCTCGAAGGGCGGCCAGTAGGGCTTGGCGCCGGTGGCGACTATCACCAGGTCGGGCTTCTCGGCTTCCACCAGGGCGCGGTCGACGCGGGTGTTGCGCCGCACTTCCACGCCGGCCAGCTGCATTTCGCGCTGCAGGTTGGTGGAGGCGCCGCCGAATTCGGCGCGGCGCGGCAGCAGTTGCGCCAGGTTGACCTGGCCGCCGAGCTGCGCGCCGGCCTCGCAGAGAATCACCTCATGGCCACGCTGCGCCGCCACCGCCGCGGCCTTCATGCCCGCCGGGCCGCCGCCGGCCACCAGCACGCGCTTGCGTTGCGCGGCCGGTTCTATGCGCCCGTACTGCAGTTCGCGGCCGGTTTCCGGGTGCTGGATGCAGGAGATCGGGTAGCCGCGGTGGAAATGGCCGATGCACGCCTGGTTGCAGGCGATGCAGGCGCGCACGTCCTCGACGTGGCCGGTCTCGGTCTTGTTCGGCATCTGCGGGTCGCAGATCAGCGCGCGGGTCATGCCGCACACGTCGGCCTGGCCGCGGGCGATGATCAGCTCGGCTTCCTGCGGCTGGTTGATGCGCCCGGTGACGAACAGCGGGATGTCCAGGCGCGCCTTGAAGGTCGCGGCGTTGCTGGCCAGGTAGGCGGCCTCGATGGCCATGGGCGGGACGATGTGGATGGCGCCGCCGAGGGAAGCGGAGGTGCCGGCGACTATGTGCACGTAGTCCAGCTCGCCCTGCAGCGCGCGCACGGCCAGCAGCGACTCGTCCTCGGTCAGGCCCTCGGGGTCGCGCTCGTCGGCGGAGATGCGCAGGCCGACGATGAAGTCCTCGGCGGTGGCTGCGCGCACCGCGGCGATCACCTCGCGGGTGAAGCGCAGGCGCGCGTCGAGGTCGCCGTTGTAGCCGTCCGTGCGGTGGTTCACCCGCGGGTTGAGGAACTGCGCCGGCAGGTAACCGTGGCTGGCCACCACTTCCACGCCGTCCAGCCCGGCCTGGTGCAGGCGCCGCGCGGCGGCGGCGTAGCCGGCGACTATCTCGTCGATCATGCGCTGGTCCAGCTCGCGCGGCATCACGCGGAAGCGCTCGTTGGGCGAGGCCGAGGCGGAGTAGGCCACCGCCAGCAGGCCGTCGCTGGACTCCATGATCTCGCGCCCGGGGTGGAAGATCTGCGACAGCACCAGGGTGCCCTCGGCATGGCAGGCCTCGGCGACGCGGCGGTAGCCGGGGATGCAGGCGTCGTCGGTGGCCATCAGCACGTGGGAGGTGTAGCGGGCGCTGTCGTGCACCCCCGCCACCTGCATCACGATCAGCCCCACGCCGCCCTTGGCGCGGGCCTGGTGGTAGGCCACCAGCTGGTCGTTGACCAGGTTGTCGGTGGGCATGGAGGTATCGTGCCCGGTGGACATGATGCGGTTCTTCAGGCGCTTGCCACGGATTTGCAGCGGGCTGAACAGGTGCGGGAAGGCATGGCTCACGGGCGTCGTCCTTTCTTGTTGTTCTGTGGGGGCTCAGGCGTTGCGGGCCTGCCAGTCGACCGGGTAGAGGGCGTAGAACACGCAGGCCTTCTCGCCCTCGTAGGCCAGCGGCGTGCGCTCCGGTACCCAGATCACGTCGCCCGGAGCGGCCTCGATGACGCGCTCGCCCAGGCGCAGGCGGAAGTGGCCTTCCAGCACCACGATCAGCTCGTCGTAGAGCACCGTCCACTCGATGGAGCAGCCGTCGAAGCGGGCCAGGCCGGCGCCCATGGTCTGGCTGTCGGCCGGGCCGATCAGGCGGCAGATGGCGGCGTTCTCCGGCGCCTGGCCGGCATAGGGCTGGAACTGCAGGGCGGACTTCTGGAAGTGGATGACGTCGGACACGGCGGGGCTCCTGGTGGGCGGATGGTCATCTAACGTATTTCCATGGAAATTTACCTTCAGTAAAAAATCAACTTGTTTTTTTAAAAGTGACTGGGTAGTTTCATTTCCACGCCCCGTCGCCGACGGGGCGTATCCAGCGACGTACTCCACAACAACTACAAGAGGAGATGCGCATGAACCGTGCCCCACGGTATCTACCCGCGCCGGCCGCACCAGGCCGCGGCGCCCCTTCGCCTCTGACTGCCAGTCGCCTCCGTCCGCGAGTTGTTCCGGTACGCCCAACCCACCTCCGCCGTGCCACCGCGGTGGCCACGGTTCGCATCCACAGAGGGTCCGCTCGATGATTTCGCGCAAGAACGCTTTGCAACCCCTGCTGCTGCTCCTGGGACTCGGTCTCGGCAGCGCCCAGGCGCAGGATTCCATGGTCGTGGTCGGCTATGGCGGCGCCGGGCAGAAGGCCCAGGACGTGGCTTTCTTCCAGCCCTTCGCCAAGGCCAGCGGGGCACGCCTGACCCAGGCCGAGTACAACGGCGAGATGGCGCGCATCAAGGTGATGACCGACACCGGCCATGCCGACTGGGACGTGGTGCAGATCGAGGGCCCGGACCTGGCGCGCAACTGCGACCTGGGCATGTTCGTGCCGCTGGACTGGAAGCAGCTGGGCGGCGCCGACCAGTTGGTGCCCAACGCCGCCAAGGAATGCGGCTCGGCCGCGCTGGTGTGGGGCGTGGCCATCGCCTACGACGCCGACAAGCTGAAGACCGCGCCCGGCGGCTGGCAGGACTTCTGGGACCTGAAGAAATTCCCCGGCAAGCGCGGCCTGCGCAAGCGCGCGGTGTACAACCTGGAGTTCGCCCTGATGGCCGACGGCGTCGCCCCGGCGGACGTCTACAAGGTGCTCTCCACCAAGGCCGGCGTCGACCGCGCCTTCGCCAAGCTCGACCAGATCAAGCCGTCGATCCAGTGGTGGGAAGCCGGCGCCCAGCCGCCGCAGTGGCTCGCCGCCGGCGACGTGGTGATGACCACCAGCTACACCGGGCGCATCGCCGACGCCCACAAGAGCGGGCGCAACCTCGACCTGGTCTGGCCGGGCGCGCTGTACGGCATGGACTACTGGGCGATCATCAAGGGCTCGCAGCACGTCGACCTGGCCAAGCGCTTCATCGCCTTCGCCAACCAGGCCGACGCCCAGGTCGAGTACGTGCACAACATCCCCTACGGCCCGACCAACAAGCAGGCCGCCGAACGCTTGCCGCAGGATCTGGCGCGCTGGGTGCCGACCGCGCCGGCGAACATCAAGGTGGGCCTGGCCATGGACGACGAGTTCTGGGCCGACCATGGCGAGGAGCTGGAAGAGCGCTTCAACGCCTGGGCGGCGCAATAGGTCAAGCTATAGGCTGCAAGCTGCAAGCTGCAAGCTGCAAGCTGCAAGCTGCAAGCAAGAGCGAA
Source organism: Pseudomonas sp. AAC (assembly GCF_000725445.1). Classification (NCBI taxonomy): domain Bacteria; kingdom Pseudomonadati; phylum Pseudomonadota; class Gammaproteobacteria; order Pseudomonadales; family Pseudomonadaceae; genus Pseudomonas; species Pseudomonas sp. AAC. The sequence goes on from NZ_KL647095.1 coordinate 445,661, forward strand.
GAGCCCCGCACATGCTCTTCGCCTGTAGCCTGTTGTTCGAACAACAAGAGGAACCCCGGCATGACCATCCCGATGCCTTCCCGTGAAACCTGCTCCGCCGAAGAGTGGAAGCTGCGCGAGGAGTTGGCCGCCTGCTACCGGCTGATCGCCCATTTCCGCATGAGCGACCTGATCTTCACCCACATTTCCCTGCGCCTTCCGGGGCCGGAGCATCATTTCCTGATCAACCCCTACGGGCTGATGTTCGACGAGATCAGCGCCTCCAGCCTGGTGAAGATCGACCTGGCCGGCCACCCGGTGGCGCCGACGCGCTACAAGGTCAACCCGGCCGGCTTCGTCATCCACAGCGCCATCCACGCCGCCCGCGAGGATGCCCAGTGCGTGCTGCACACCCACACCCGCGCCGGCTGCGCGGTGGCGGCCCAGGCCGCGGGGCTGCTGCCGCTGAACCAGATGTCCATGGAGTTCTACGGGCGCCTGGGCTACCACGACTATGAGGGCATCGCGCTGTCGTTCGACGAGCAGCAGCGCCTGGTGCGCGACCTCGGCGACCACCTGGGGATGATCCTGCGCAACCACGGCCTGCTGACCGTGGGCGCGAGCGTGAAACAGGCGTTCCTGCGCATGTACTACCTGGAGAAGGCCTGCGACATCCAGATCGCCGCCCAGGCCGGCGGCGAACTGGTGATCCCGCCGGACGCGGTGTGCCGGCGCACCGAGCGCCAGTTCAACGAACCGTATCAGCCGCAGGCCGAAGGCGAATTGAGCGACCCGGACGGCATCGACCTGGCCTGGGAGGCGCTGCTGCGCATGCTGGAGCGCATTGCGCCGGGGTATCGCGACTGAGCGACCGGCCTTGTCTTGCCGGCCGCGCCGAGGTGCTTTTCGTAGGATGGGTTGAGCTTGCGAAACCCGTGCGGCCGTGGTGATGGGTATCGCTTCGCTCAACCCATCCTACGACGGCGTTTCTCCTGTTCCTTGTAAGCGCGTCCTGCCCGCGAAATCGCGCGCAGGGCGCGCTCCTACATGGAAATGGTGTGGGGGTGTGGCGTAGGAGCGGACGGAGTCCGCTCCGCAAACGACAAGCCCGGCTTCCGCCGGGCTTGTTGTTCACTGCTGGGTCCGCGCCTTGCTGCTGCTTTCCAGCTGCTGCTCGGCGGCCTTGGCCAGGTCCGGCGGGAGGAAGTCCTTGTCCGGGTTGTAGTCGGCCTTGAGGTAGGTGCCCAGGGCCTGCAGGTCGGCCGGGCTGAGGGTGCCGGCGGTCTGCTTCAGGCGCAGGTTGTCGAGGATGTAGTCGTAGCGGCTGTTGTTGTAGTCGCGCACGGCGCTGTACAGCTGGCGCTGGGCGTCGAGCACGTCGACGATGTTGCGGGTGCCGACCTGGTAGCCGATCTCGGTGGCTTCCAGCGAGCTCTGGTTGGAGATGATCGCCTGGCGCCGCGCCTTCACCGTTTCCACGTCGGTGTTCACCGCGCGGTGCTGGTTGCGCGCGTCCTGCACCACCTGGCGGCGCTGGCTTTCGCGCAGCTGCTCGCTCTGGCTCAGGCGCTGGTACGACTCGCGCACCTGGGAGCTGGTCAGGCCGCCGCTGTAGATCGGGATGTTCAACTGCACGCCGACGCTGGTCTGGTCCACCCACTTGCCGTAGGTCGGGGCGGTGCCGGTGTTGGTGAAGCCCAGCGCGTCGTTGTCGCCCTTCTGGTACTGCACCACCGCGTCCACGGTCGGCAGGTGCCCGGCCTTGCGCTGGCGCAGGGTTTCCTCGGCGGCGGTGACCGCGAAGTTGCTGGCCTGCAGGGCGATGTTCTGTTGCACCGAGGTATCCACCCAGGCCTTGGCGTCGTTCGGCGTCGGCACCACCACCGGCAGCGAGTGAAGGATGCCCTCGATGCCGCTGTACTCGCGGTTGGTCAGGGTCACCAGGGCCTGGAAGGCGTCTTCCACCGCCTGCTCGGCGACGATCCGGTTGGCCCGCGCGGTGTCGTAGCCGGCCTGGGATTCGAGCACGTCGGTCTTGTCCGACAGGCCGACGTCGAAGCGTTCGTTGGACTGGTCGAGCTGGCGCTTGAAGGCCGCTTCCTCGGCCTTGCTGGCGGCCAGGTTGTCCTGGGCGCGGAGCACGCCGAAGTAGGTCTCGGCGGTCTGCAGGATCAGCCGCTGCTGGGTCGCGGAGAATTCCAGCTGGGCCTGTTCGCTGATGTTTTCCGCGGCCTTGAGCTGGAACCAGCGGTCGGCGCGGAACAGCGGCTGGCTGAGGCTGGCCTGGACCAACTGGCTGCTGCGGTTGAGGGTCACGTCCGGGGTGTCCAGCGAGGTGCGGCTGGTGCCCAGGCTGCCGCCGGCGTTGATCTGCGGCAGCAGGCCGGAGCGCGCCTGGGGCACGACTTCCTTGCGCGCCAGGTAGTCGGCCTGGGCGGCGGCGAGGTCGGCGTTGTTGTCTACGGCATCCTTGTAGACGCTGATCAGGTCGGTCTTGGTCGGCAGCGGAGCGACGCTCGACGTGGGCTGTGCTGCCCAGACGAAACCTGTGGAGGCGGCCACGGCGACAGCCAGGGAGAGTCTGCGCAGCATTCGTTCGTCCTAGAAAGTGTGCGGGTGGGGCAAGGCTACGGTCGCCCCGATTGGCGGTCAAGGCGCCATCTTCGGGCAATTCGTTGCAGCATTGTAGTTGCCGGGGCGTGACCGCGAAGTCGCATCCGATACTTTCGGCCCGGCGGCATTGGCCAAGCGCCGAACTCTTGTTTAGACTGCGGACGTTCTTGTCGGGGTGCCCCATTGCGAGGGGCTGAGATCGGATAGTTCCGGATCCCGTTGAACCTGATCGGGTTAGCACCCGCGTAGGGAACAAGAAGTCCGCGTCCCCAGTGCCTTTCCGGCCGGCCCCAGCCCTCCCCGGACGCGTCCTTTCTCCGCAGTGCCTTGCGGCTCCCGCGTCACCCAGGTTCTCCCGACAATCAACCCAGGAGAGCCAGGATGAGCACCCAGAAGAACAACGTAACCCGCCTTGAACAGCTCGATCGCCAGTCGGCGCAGCCCTTCCCCAATTCGCGCAAGGTCTACCTGACCGGCTCGCGCCCGGACATCCGCGTACCGGTGCGGGAAATTTCCCTGGCCGATACCCCCACCGCCTTCGGCGGCGAGAAGAACGCCCCGGTGTTCGTCTACGACACCTCCGGCCCCTACACCGACCCCGAAGTGCGCATCGACCTGCGCAAGGGCCTGCCCGATGTGCGCTCGCGCTGGATCGACGAGCGCGGCGACACCGAGATCCTCCCCGGCCTGACCTCCAACTTCGGCCAGGCCCGCCTGGCCGACGCCAGCCTCGACGCCCTGCGCTTCGCCCACGTGCGCACCCCGCGCCGGGCCAAGGCCGGGAAGAACGTCACGCAGATGCACTACGCGCGCCAGGGCATCATCACCCCGGAGATGGAATACATCGCCATCCGCGAGAACATGAAGCTGCAGGAAGCCCGCGCCGCCGGCCTGCTCAAGGACCAGCACCCGGGGCAGAGCTTCGGCGCCAGCATCCCGCAGGAGATCACCGCCGAGTTCGTCCGCGAGGAGATCGCCCGCGGCCGCGCCATCGTCCCGGCGAACATCAACCACACGGAACTGGAGCCGATGATCATCGGCCGCAACTTCCTGGTGAAGATCAACGGCAACATCGGCAACAGCGCCCTGGGCTCGTCCATCGAGGAAGAGGTGGAGAAGCTCACCTGGGGCATCCGCTGGGGCGCCGATACGGTGATGGACCTGTCCACCGGCAAGCACATCCACGAGACCCGCGAGTGGATCCTGCGCAACAGCCCGGTGCCGATCGGCACCGTGCCCATCTACCAGGCGCTGGAGAAGGTTGGCGGCATCGCCGAGGACCTGAACTGGGAAATCTTCCGCGACACCCTGATCGAGCAGGCCGAGCAGGGCGTGGACTACTTCACCATCCACGCCGGCGTGCTGCTGCGCTACGTGCCGCTGACCGCCAAGCGCGTCACCGGCATCGTCTCCCGCGGTGGCTCGATCATGGCCAAGTGGTGCCTGGCGCACCACCAGGAGAACTTCCTCTATACGCATTTCGAAGACATCTGCGAAATCATGAAGGCCTACGACGTCAGCTTCTCGCTGGGCGACGGCCTGCGCCCGGGCTCGGTGGCCGACGCCAACGACGCCGCCCAGTTCGGCGAGCTGGAAACCCTCGGCGAGCTGACCAAGATCGCCTGGAAGCACGACGTGCAGGTGATGATCGAAGGCCCCGGCCACGTGCCCATGCAGCTGATCAAGGAGAACATGGACAAGCAGCTGGAATGCTGCGACGAGGCGCCGTTCTACACCCTCGGCCCGCTGACCACCGACATCGCCCCCGGCTACGACCACATCACCTCGGGCATCGGCGCGGCGATGATCGGCTGGTTCGGCTGCGCCATGCTCTGCTACGTCACGCCCAAGGAGCACCTGGGCCTGCCGAACAAGGACGACGTGAAGACCGGCATCATCACCTACAAGATCGCCGCGCATGCTGCCGATCTCGCAAAAGGTCATCCGGGCGCGCAGATCCGTGACAACGCGCTGTCCAAGGCGCGCTTCGAGTTCCGCTGGGAAGACCAGTTCAACCTCGGCCTGGACCCGGACACCGCCCGCACCTTCCATGACGAGACGCTGCCGAAGGACTCGGCCAAGGTCGCGCACTTCTGCTCCATGTGCGGGCCGAAGTTCTGCTCGATGAAGATCACCCAGGAAGTCCGCGACTACGCCAAGGAAAACGGCCTGACCGACGAGCAGAAGGCCATCGAGGCCGGCTTCCAGGAACAGGCCGCGCGCTTCAAGGACGAAGGCTCGGTGATCTACAAACAGGTCTGATCGCTACACCGCGGCACCTGTAGGAGCGAGCTTGCTCGCGAACAGCCCAGGCTCGGGGCCGGTTCGCGAGCAAGCTCGCTCCTACGAAAAGAAGACACATCCCAATAACCCCAGAGCCTTGCGCACATCGTGACCACCACCACTGCAACCAACTACTCACCGGCCATCGCCGTTGGCGCCGCCCAGCGCGTGCTCGGCCTGCGCGACCTGTTCTCCCTGTGGTTCTCCCTCGGCATCGGCCTGATGGTGCTGCAGACCGGCGCGCTGCTGGCGCCCGGCCTGGGCCTGGCCGGCTCGCTGCTGGCGATCTTCCTCGGCACCCTGGTCGGCGTGCTGCTGCTGGCCGCCGCCGGGGTAATCGGCAGCGACACCGGGCTGGCCGCCATGGCCTCGCTCAAGCTCAGCCTGGGCGGCCACGGCGCGGCGCTGCCGGCCGTGCTCAACCTGCTGCAACTGGTGGGCTGGGGCGCCTTCGAGGTGATCGTCATGCGCGATGCCGCCAGCCTGCTGGTCGCGCGCGCCTTCGGCGAGGGCAGCGCCTGGACCAGCCCGGCGCTGTGGACCCTGGTGTTCGGCGCCCTGGCCACCCTGCTGGCGGTCAGCGGGCCGCTGGCTTTCGTTCGCCGGGTGCTGCGCAAGTGGGGCATCTGGCTGTTGCTGGCGGCCTGTATCTGGCTGACCTGGGACCTGTTGCACCGCGCGGATCTGGCGGCCATCTGGGCCCGCGGCGGCGACGGCTCGCTGCCGCTGGCGGTGGGCTTCGACATCGCCATCGCCATGCCGCTGTCCTGGCTGCCGCTGATCGCCGACTACTCGCGCTTCGGCAAGCACGCCGGGCAGGTGTTCGGCGGCGCCGCGCTGGGCTTCTTCATCGGCTGCTTCTGGCTGATGGGCCTGGGCGTGGCCTACACCCTGGCGTTCGCCCAGGGCAGCGACGCCAACGCCCTGCTGCTGGCCCTGGCCGGCGCCGGCATGGGCATCCCGCTGCTGCTGATCCTGCTCGACGAATCGGAAAAGGCCTTCGCCGACATCCACTCGGCGGCGGTTTCCAGCGGCATCCTGGTGCCGCTGAAGGTCGAGCACCTGGCGCTGATCATCGGCGTGCTCTGCACCCTGATCGCCTGGTTCGCGCCGCTTGCGCAGTACCAGAACTTCCTGCTGCTGATCGGCTCGGTGTTCGCCCCGCTGTTCGGCGTGGTGCTGGTCGACCACTTCCTGCTGCGCCGCCGCGCCGCCGCCGAAGTCCGCCCCGGCCTGCGCTGGGGCTCGCTGCTGGCCTGGGCCGGCGGCGTGGTCACCTACCACCTGCTGGCCAACTACGCCCCGGACCTGGGCGCCACCCTGCCGGCGTTGCTGGTGGCCGGGGTGTTGCAGCTTGCGCTGGGGCGTATCGGCGCGAAGGGCTGAGCGCCTGGCGGAGTGCGGGAGAAACTCAAGCGTAGGATGGGTTGAGCGAAGCGATACCCATCACCATGGCAGCATGGGTTTCGCAAGCTCAACCCATCCTACGAAGAGCACTTCGGTGCAGCCTGTAAGACAGTTGTTCCTACAGGTTGATGCCGAACTTCCCGTCCATGCCGGACAGCCCCCTCTCCCGCTTGCGGGAGAGGGTTGGGGAGAGGGAACGGAGTCAATCCGAAGCACCGTTGCCGCCGGTGAACACCGTTCGCGGACAAGGTCCGCTCCTACCGCATGAGCGAGCATGGCTTTCGTAGGATGGTGTTGAGCGAAGCGATCCCCATCCCCGCAACCGCAGGGGTTTCGCAAGCTCACCCCATCCTACGAAGAGCACTTCGGTGCAGCCTGTAAGACAGTTGTTCCTACAGGTCGATGCCGAACTTCCCGTCCATGCCGGACAGCCCCCTCTCCCGCTTGCGGGAGAGGGTTGGGGAGAGGGAACGGAGTCAATCCGAAGCACCGTTGCCGCCGGTGAACACCGTTCGCGGACAAGGTCCGCTCCTACCGCATGAGCGAGCATGGCTCCTACCGCATGAGCGAGCATGGCTTTCGTAGGATGGCGTTGAGCGAAGCGATACCCATCACCGCAACCGCATGGGTTTCGCCAAGGCTCAACCCATCCTACGAAAAGCGTCTCGGCGCGGCCGGCAAGACAGTTGCTCCTACGGGCAGCGCCATGCCTCACGGTGATCTGTAAGAGCGGACCTTGTCCGCGATGCCCTACTGCGCCCCACGCCCCGGGAAATAGTACGGCTTGACGATGCCGTTGAGCCGCGGATACGGAATCTTCAGCTCCGGGTGCCCGACCGAGTGCGGGGCGATGCTGTCGATGTCGTACTTCAGCGTCAGCGCGCCGAAGGTCAGGGCGAAGTGCGGGGTTTTCTGGAACGGCCAGTCCCTGAGGAAGTTCGCGTCCTGCTCCACCAGCTTGTTCTGCACCACCCAGGCCTGGTGGGCCAGGCGCGCGTTCTGCCAGAAGGCCTCTTCCTGGCCGGGCAGCAGTACGTCCTGCAGCGTCAGCACCTTGTGCAGGCGGCGGTCGTAGTTGATGAAGGCGCGCCCCGGCTGGCCGTACTCGCCGCCGGTGAAGACGTAGCTGGACAGCTCGACGATCACCAGGCCGTCATGCTGCTCGCGTATCTTCGCCTGCAGGTAGCTGCTCCAGCCCGGCTTGGCGCTGGCCAGGAAATCCCGCTCGTAGCCGGCGAGGCTGGCCGGGCGCGGGTCGTCCGGGGTGTTGCGGGTGAGGTCGAGCAACTGCGTCTCGATGGCGGCGTCCAGTGCGGGCTCTGCGTCGAAGCTCAGGGTGTCCAGGTTGAACAGCGGGCACTGCTCGCCCTGGCAGCCCGGCTGCAGGTGTTCGAAGGCGGTGTGGCGGGCGCTCAGCGGGTCGCCCAGGCCGGGGCCGAAGAGGCTCTGGCAGCCGCCGAGCGCCAGCAGCAGGCCGGTGGCGGCAAGGGTTTTCAGAAAATTCATGGGTGTCCTTCTTTGCGTGTCCGGCGGCGGTCGGCCGCGCGGCTTGGACCAGCGCAGCCGCGCCGGGTTCGCCGCGCCGCCGAGTGTAGCAGTGTCGCGCGGCTCCCCGCCGGGCGGTGGCGGAAAGAGGCTGCGCGGGGCACGGCGTCGCGATAGGATGGCGCGAAGTTCAACCGATCGATGAGTGTGTGGGATGGCGGATATCTTCAAGGCGGGTCCGGACGACGTGGAGATCACTCGACGCGAGGAGTGCTTCCGCGGCTTCTATCGCATCGAGCGTCTGCACCTGCGTCATCGCCAGTTCGCCGGCGACATGGGGCCGCTGATCAGCCGCGAGCTGTTCGTCCGCCACGATGCCGTCTGCGTGCTGCCCTACGACCCGCAGCGCGACGAAGTGGTGCTGATCGAGCAGTTCCGCGTCGGCGCCCTGGAGGCCGGGGTCAACCCCTGGCTGCTGGAGCTGGTCGCCGGGCTGATCGACAAGGACGAAGAACCTGAAGAGGTCGCCCGCCGCGAAGCCGTGGAAGAAGCCGGCCTGAACCTCGGCGCGCTCTGGCCGATCAGCCAGTACCTGCCGTCGCCCGGCGGCAGCAACGAACTGGTGCACCTGTTCGTCGGCCGTTGCGACAGCAGCCTGGCCTCGGGCATCCATGGCCTGGAGGAGGAGGGCGAGGACATCCGCGTCCACGTGCTGGCCCTCGAGGATGCCCTGCAGGCCGTGCGCGACGGGCGCGTCAACAACGCCGCGAGCATGCTCGCCCTGCAATGGCTGGCGCTGAACCGCGCCGAGGTTCGTGGCCTATGGGTGTGAACCTGCTGCGTGAACGCTACCGCGTCGACCTGGCCGGGCTGCAAGCCACCTGCGAGGCCAACTACCTGCGCCTGATGCGGCTGCTGCCGGACATGCGCGAAGTGCAGTCGCAGCGCCGCGTGGCACTGAGCGAGGGCGAACGCCTGCTCGGCGTGCTGGCCCTGGAAGTGATCGAGGCCTGCCCCTACACCACCACCCTGCAGGTGCGCCAGGAACTGGGCCTGCCCTGGCTGCCCGCGCCGCGCCTGGAAGTGCGCGTCTACCATGACGCGCGCATGGCCGAAGTGGTCGGCGCCGAGCAGGCGCGCCGCCTGCTGGCCATCTACCCTTACCCGAACCAGGCCATGCACCAGCCGGACGAGAAGAGCCAGCTCAACCTCTTCCTCGGCGAATGGCTGAGCCACTGCCTGGCCTGCGGCCACGAGCTGGAACCGGTCCTGCAACGCTGAAAGCGCGGGTGATGGCGTTGCGCCATGATAGGATGTCGTTCGTCCGGTCGACGGCGAGCATACTGTGAACTGTGACTCTTTCCCGGTTTGCCCGGCACCGGGGCTGTCACCATACTTCCTTCAACGACGACGCCTCGCCTGACAGGAGAAGGCGCATTGCCTGCGAAAGAATTTTCCTCAAATGAGCCGGTGCTGCTGGTGCAGCTCACTGACAGCCATCTGTTCGCCGAGCACGATGGCCGGCTTCTCGGCATGGATACCGCGGACAGCCTGCAACAAGTGGTGAAGCGCGTCCTCGAGGAGCAGCCGCAGATCGACCTGGTCCTGGCGACGGGTGATATCTCGCAGGACGGTTCCCCAGAGTCGTACAGACGTTTCCTGGATATCTGTTCCAGCATTCAGGCACCGGCCCGCTGGTTCCCCGGCAACCACGACGAGCTGGCGCCCATGCGCGAAGTCTGCGCCGGCAGCGACCTCCTCGACCCGGTGCTCGACCTGGGCGCCTGGCGCATCGTCCTGCTCGATTCCACCATCCCCGGCGCGGTGCCCGGGCAGGTGTCCGCCGAGCAACTGGCGCTGCTGGACCAAGCCCTGCACGACGCGCGCGATCGCCACGTGCTGGTGGCCTTCCACCACCACCCGGTGAGCATCGGCAGCCAGTGGATGGACCGCATCGGCATCCGCAACCCGGACGACCTGTTCGCCGTGCTCGACCGCCACCGGCACGTGCGCTGCCTGCTCTGGGGCCACGTGCACCAGGAAATAGACCGCCTGCGCGGCGACGTGCGCCTGTTGGCGTCCCCTTCCACCTGCGTGCAGTTCGCCCCGGGCAGCGAGGACTTCGGCGTGGACACCCTGGCGCCGGGCTACCGCTGGCTGCGCCTGCTGCCCGATGGCGGCGTGCAGACCGGCGTGTCGCGGGTCACCGGCATCGATTTCCAGGTGGACTACAGCGTCCAGGGCTACTGACGCGTGCGGCTTGCAGGCAGCGGCTCGCTGCTTGTAGCCTCCCGCACCATGACCGATATCCTCTATATCCACGGCTTCAACAGCTCCCCCGCCTCGCAGAAGGCGCGCCAGCTCGCGGCTGTCATGGAGCGCCTGGGCTTGCAGGCGCACCTGCGGGTGCCCGAACTGCACCACCACCCGCGGCAGGCCATGGCCCAGCTGCAGGCGGCCATCGGCGAACTCGACCGGCCCTTGCTGGTCGGCAGTTCCCTGGGCGGCTACTATGCGACCCATCTCGCCGAGCGGCACGGGCTCAAGGCCCTGCTGATCAACCCGGCGGTGCTGCCCCACGGCCGTTTCGACGGCTACCTGGGGCCGCAGAAGAACCATTACAGCGGCGAGGAATGGGTGCTGACCCAGGACCACGTCGACGCCCTGGCGGAACTCGAAGTGCCGCCGCCGGTCGATGCGGCGCGCTACCAGGTGTGGCTGCAGACCGGCGATGAAACCCTCGACTACAAGGTCGCCGCGGTCTTCTACCGGGCCTGCGCCTTGCGCATCGAGGCCGGCGGCGACCACGGCTTCCAGGGCTTCGCCCGCTGGCTGCCGGCGCTGCTGGCCTTCGCCGGGGTGCCGGCGGGCCTGTGGCGCGACCTCGATTTCACAACTCTTTGAAAAGGGACCCCATGGCCCAGCAGAACGCCTATACCGCAGAAGCCATCGAAGTCCTCTCCGGCCTCGATCCGGTGCGCAAGCGCCCGGGCATGTACACCGACACCACGCGGCCCAACCACCTGGCCCAGGAAGTCATCGACAACTCCGTGGACGAGGCCCTGGCCGGCCACGCCAGGAGCGTGCAGGTGATCCTCCACGAGGACAACTCGCTGGAAGTGATCGACGACGGCCGCGGCATGCCGGTGGACATCCACCCCGAAGAGGGCGTGCCGGGGGTCGAGCTGATCCTCACCAAGCTGCACGCCGGCGGCAAGTTCTCCAACAAGAACTACCAGTTCTCCGGCGGCCTGCACGGCGTGGGCATCTCGGTGGTGAACGCGCTTTCCACCCAGGTGGAAGTGCGCGTCAAGCGCGACGCCAACGAATACCGCATGACCTTCGCCGACGGCTTCAAGGCCAGCGACCTGGAAGTCATCGGCAGCGTCGGCCGGCGCAACACCGGCACCACCGTGCGCTTCTGGCCCGACCCGAAGTATTTCGATTCGCCGAAGTTCTCCGTCAGCCGCCTCAAGCACGTGCTCAAGGCCAAGGCCGTGCTCTGCCCGGGGCTGTTGGTCACTTTCGAGGACAAGAGCAGCGGCGAGCGCGTCGAATGGCACTACGAGGACGGCTTGCGTTCCTACCTGGCCGACTCGGTGTCCGAGCTGCCGCGCCTGCCGGAAGAGCCCTTCTGCGGCACCCTGGCCGGCAGCAAGGAGGCGGTGGACTGGGCCTTGCTGTGGCTGCCCGAGGGTGGCGAGTCGCTGCAGGAAAGCTACGTCAACCTGATCCCCACGGCCCAGGGCGGCACCCACGTCAACGGCCTGCGCCAGGGCCTGCTGGATGCCATGCGCGAGTTCTGCGAGTTCCGCAACCTGCTGCCGCGCGGCGTCAAGCTGGCCCCGGAAGACGTCTGGGAGCGCATCGCCTTCGTCCTCTCGATGAAGCTGCAGGAGCCACAGTTCTCCGGGCAGACCAAGGAGCGCCTGTCGTCTCGCGAGGCGGCGGCCTTCGTCTCCGGCGTCGTGAAGGACGCCTTCAGCCTCTGGCTCAACGCCAACCCCGAGCTGGGCCTGCAACTGGCCGAGCTGGCCATCAGCAACGCCGGCCGCCGCCTCAAGGCGGGCAAGAAGGTCGAGCGCAAGAAGATCACCCAGGGCCCGGCACTGCCCGGCAAGCTGGCCGACTGCGCCGGCCAGGACCCGATGCGCGCCGAGCTGTTCCTGGTGGAGGGCGACTCCGCCGGCGGCTCGGCCAAGCAGGCGCGGGACAAGGAATTCCAGGCGATCATGCCGCTGCGCGGGAAGATCCTGAACACCTGGGAAGTGGACGGCGGCGAAGTCCTGGCCAGCCAGGAAGTGCACGACATCGCCGTGGCCATCGGCGTCGACCCGGGCGCCGCCGACCTGAGCCAGCTGCGCTACGGCAAGATCTGCATCCTCGCCGACGCCGACTCCGACGGCCTGCACATCGCCACCCTGCTGTGCGCTCTGTTCGTCCGCCACTTCCGCCCGCTGGTGGAAGCCGGGCACGTCTACGTGGCCATGCCGCCGCTGTACCGCATCGACCTGGGCAAGGAAGTCTTCTATGCCCTGGACGACGCCGAGCGCGACGGCATCCTCGACCGGCTGCTGGCCGAGAAGCGCCGCGGCAAGCCGCAGGTCACCCGCTTCAAGGGCCTGGGCGAGATGAACCCGCCGCAGCTGCGCGAAACCACCATGGACCCGAACACCCGGCGCCTGGTGCAACTGACCCTGGAAGACGCCGAGAGCACCGTCGAGATCATGGACATGCTGCTGGCCAAGAAACGCGCCAGCGACCGCAAGTCCTGGCTGGAGACCAAGGGCAACCTGGCCGAGGTCCTGGCCTGATGCGCCGCGTGCTGGCCGCCCTGGCGGCCGTGCTCGGCTGCGCCCAGGCCCTGGCGGACGCACCCGCGGCAGGGCAGGGGGCGACCCTGCAATTCCTCTCCGAGCACGCCGTGGAAGGCATGCCCGCGGGCAACCTGTCGGGGCTGGCGCTGTGCGGCGGCGAGCTGTGGACGGTGTCCGACCGCGACGACGACCGCCTCTACGGGCTGCGCCCGGACGAAACCCCGGGCAGCGTCTGGCAGGCCCGCGCCGAGACCTTCAGCGCGCCTGGGCTGCCCGACAGCGGCCTGTCCTGGGGCGCCCGCGCGCGCACCTGGCTGTATGGCCTGGTGCGCGGCGGGGCCATGGACTTCGAAGGCGTCAGCTGCGACGGCAAGGGCAACCGCTACCTGGTCAGCGAGGCCTATGCCGGCGTGCTGCGGGTGCCGGAGGCCGGCGCCGCGCAATGGCTGGAGCTGCCGCCGACGCTGCTGCGCCAGGCGCGCGCCAGCGGCCTGCTGATGGTCAACAACGCCTACTACGAAGGCCTGGCCATCGACGCCGACGGCAAGCGCCTGTGGCTCGCCGCCGAGCGTCAGCGCCGCGGCCTGCTGCGCCTGCGCAACGACAACGGCAGCTGGAAATGCGACGGCGCCTGCGTGCTGCTCAGCGAGGCCGGGACGGCGCTGCCGCCGCCGCAACTGGAAAGCGACAAGCCGCTGGCCCTGGACTTCTCCGACCTGGCGCTGTACCAGGGCAAGCTGTTCACCCTGGAGCGCCTGGTGCACCAGGTCTGCCGGCGCAACGCCGAGAGCGGCGCCGCCGAGCGCTGCTGGTCGTTCGCCGACGGCGCCCTGGCCCCGCAGCGCCGCTACGCCTTGCCCTACGGCGTAGCCGAGGCCCTGGTGATCGACGACAAGGGCGCCTGGATCGGCCTGGACAACGGCGATGCGGCCCGCGCCGATGGCGATGCGCGCCCCTACGTGCTGCGCTTCGCCGCCCCGGCGGAGGGCTGGCTGGGTGGCAAATGAACGACGCGCAACCCGGACGCCGCCTCGGCAAGGCCATGATGCTGCTCGCCTGGCTGGCCGGCATCGGCCTGGCCACGCACTTCTTCGGCCTGTGGGAAAAGCGCCAGCACAACCCCAACGTGCAGCCGCAGTCGCTGCACGGCGATGGCTACGTGGAGCTGCGCCTGCTGGGCAACCGCCAGGGCCACTACGTGTTCGACGGCCTGATCGACGGTGCGCCGGCGACCTTCCTGCTGGACACCGGCGCCAGCGCCGTGGCCGTGCCGGAAGCCCTGGCCCTGCGCCTGCAACTGCAGCGTGGCGCGCCCATCGACCTGGACACCGCCAACGGCCGCACCCGGGGCTGGCGCACGCGCCTGCAGCGCCTGGAGCTGGGCGACATCCTCTTGAAGGACGTGCCGGCGATCATCGCCCCGGGCATGGGCGGCAACGAGGTGCTGCTCGGCATGAGCGCCCTCAGACAACTCGAATTCTCCCAGCGCGACGGCACCCTGGTGCTGCGCCAGAACACTTCCCCGTGAGGCACGCATGAGCGAAACCCTCGATCTGAGCCTGGAAGGCGTGGAGCGTCGCTCCCTCGCCGAGTTCACCGAACAGGCCTACCTGAACTACTCCATGTACGTGATCATGGACCGCGCCCTGCCGCACATCGGCGACGGCCTGAAGCCCGTGCAGCGGCGCATCGTCTACGCCATGAGCGAACTGGGCCTGGACGCCGACTCCAAGCACAAGAAGTCGGCGCGCACCGTCGGCGACGTACTTGGCAAGTACCACCCCCACGGCGACTCGGCCTGCTACGAAGCCATGGTGCTGATGGCCCAGCCGTTCTCCTACCGCTACCCGCTGGTGGACGGCCAGGGCAACTGGGGTGCGCCGGACGATCCCAAGTCCTTCGCCGCCATGCGCTACACCGAGGCGCGCCTGTCGCGCTACGCCGAAACCCTGCTCTCCGAGCTGGGCCAGGGCACTGCCGACTGGGTGCCGAACTTCGACGGCACCATGCAGGAGCCGGCAGTGCTGCCGGCGCGGCTGCCCAACCTGCTGCTCAACGGCACTACCGGCATCGCCGTGGGCATGGCCACCGACGTGCCGCCGCACAACCTGCGCGAAGTGGCCGCGGCCTGCGTGCGCCTGCTCGACCAGCCGGACGCCGGCGTCGGCGAGCTGCTCGAACACGTGCAGGGCCCGGACTTCCCCACCGAGGCGGAAATCATCACCCCGCGCGCCGACCTGCAGAAGATCTACGAGACCGGCCGCGGCTCGGTGCGCATGCGCGCCGTGTACCGCGTCGAAGACGGCGATATCGTGGTCACCGCGCTGCCGCACCAGGTCTCCGGGGCCAAGGTGCTGGAGCAGATCGCCGCGCAGATGCAGGCCAAGAAGCTGCCGATGGTCGCCGACCTGCGCGACGAGTCGGACCACGAGCACCCCACCCGCATCGTCATCATCCCGCGCTCCAACCGCGTGGACGCCGACGAGCTGATGACCCACCTGTTCGCCACCACCGACCTGGAAAGCTCGTACCGGGTGAACCTCAATGTCATCGGCCTGGACGGCAAGCCGCAGGTCAAGGACCTGCGCCAGCTGCTCAGCGAATGGCTGACCTACCGCACCGACACCGTGCGCCGCCGCCTGCAGTTCCGCCTGGACAAGGTGGAGAAGCGCCTGCACCTGTTGGAAGGCCTGCTGATCGCCTTCCTCAACCTCGACGAGGTGATCCACATCATCCGCACCGAGGACCAGCCCAAGCCGGTGCTGATGGAGCGCTTCGCCCTCACCGACGTGCAGGCCGACTACATCCTCGACACCCGCCTGCGCCAGCTGGCGCGCCTGGAAGAGATGAAGATCCGCGGCGAGCAGGACGAGCTGGCCAAGGAGCGCGCCAAGCTGCTGGCGATCCTCGGTTCCAACGCCAAGCTGCGCAAGCTGGTGCGCGACGAGCTGATCGCCGACGCCGAGACCTATGGCGACGACCGCCGCTCGCCGATCGTCGAGCGCGCCGAGGCCAAGGCCCTCTCGGAAACCGAGCTGATGCCCACCGAGCCGGTCACCGTGGTGCTTTCCGACAAGGGCTGGGTGCGTTGCGCCAAGGGCCACGACATCGACGCCGAAGGGCTCTCGTACAAGGCCGGCGACACCTTCAAGGCCGCGGCGCCGGGGCGCTCGAACCAGTACGCGGTGTTCATCGACTCCACCGGGCGCAGCTACTCGCTGGCGGCCCACAGCCTGCCGTCGGCGCGCGGCCAGGGCGAGCCGCTGACCGGCCGCCTGACGCCGCCGCCGGGCGCCAGCTTCGAGCGCGTGCTGCTGCCCGAGGACAACGCCCTGTACGTGCTGGCCTCGGACGCCGGCTACGGCTTCGTGGTCAAGGGCGAGGACATGCAGGCCAAGAACAAGGCCGGCAAGGCCCTGCTCAGCCTGCCCAATGGCGCCCAGGTCATGGCCCCGCGGCCGGTGGCCGACGTCGAGCAGGATTGGCTGGCGGCGGTGACCACCGAGGGCCGCCTGCTGCTGTTCAAGGTTTCCGACCTGCCGCAGCTGGCCAAGGGCAAGGGCAACAAGATCATCAGCGTGCCGGGCGAGCGCGTGGCCAGTCGCGAGGAATACCTGACCGACCTGGCAGTTCTGCCGCCGGGGGCGACCCTGGTGCTGCAGGCCGGCAAGCGCACCCTGTCGCTACGCGGCGACGACCTGGAGCACTACAAGGGCGAGCGCGGACGGCGCGGCAACAAGCTGCCGCGTGGCTTCCAGAGGGTCGATGCGCTGCTGGTCGAGTCACTGTCTCAGGACTGAAACGCTCTGCGATACACTCTGCCTCTGGAGCTATGGCGCCGGTTAAGGGATGATAGGTCCCTTTGACGCTGGCGCCATGGCTCCATTGTCGTTTTGGTTTGTGGTTTTTTGTAGCAAGTGACGCCGATCTTCGGCGAATTAACGGTGATTGCACGATGAGCGCCCTGCGCGTCCTCGCATGTCTTTCCCTCGTCGGCCTCCTCGGGCTGGCGGGCTGTACGGTGAATCGGCCGACGCAACTGTACCAACTGGATGCCGGTGCGACCCCGCTGCCGACCCGCGACAACGGTATCGCCGTACTGCTCGGTCCGGTGCAGCTGGCCGACTACCTGCAACGTGAGTCCATGGTCCAGCGCCAGGCCGATGGCATCCTCAACCTGTCCACCGAGGCGCGCTGGGCCGGCAGCCTGGAAACCAACGTCAGCCAGCTGCTGGTGCGCCAGCTGTCCAGTAGCCTGGACACCACCCGCCTGGCGCTGTTCCCGGAACAGCCGGGGTTCACCCCACAGGTGCAGGTGATGCTGACCATCACCCGCCTGGATTCCGGCCCGAAGGAGCCGGCGGTGCTGGATGCGCGCTGGCGCCTGCTCGACCAGAAGGGCACGCTGCGCGACAGCCGCGTGTTCCACGAAGAGGAAAAGCACGACGGCAGCCTGCAGGACCAGGTCCGTGCGCAGAGCGAACTGCTGCGCCGCCTCGCCGGGCAACTGGCCCAGGATGTGCGCCCGGTGGCGGTGGCCGCCGAGCAGCCGGCCGCTCCGCGCAAGCCGGCGGCGAACACCGAGCAGGCCGCCAAGCCCAAGGAAGAAGGGCCGAAGATGCCGCTGGTGGTGCCCATCCACAACAACGTCGAAGTCTTCCGCTTCTGATCGGCCGTGGCCCGCGAGCATTCTCCTCCGCGGGCCGTCTTCATTGACGATTTCTTGACCGCGACGGTGCTAACAAGGCAGCGGTTCTGCCGGCACCGTTGATCGGAATCCCTTCGATCGGCCCCCGGCGGGGGGTAAGCCCTTGCCAGCCTCCCTCTCCCTGTCGCCCTCCAGGCTGGCCAGCCTGGGCCCGGCCGCCCGCGCCTGGCTGCTGGGCGCGCTCGCCCTGTTGCTGTTCTGCGCCCAGGCCAAGGGGCGGGCTATCATCGGCTTCGACTCGCGTTTCGTGCTGTTCGCCCAGGAAATGCTGCGCCACGGGCCGAGCCTGTTCCCCACCACCTATGGCGAACCCTACCCGGACTATCCGGGCACCTCGACGCTGTTCATCTACCTGCTGTCGCTGCCGTTTGGCCGCGTCGACAGCCTGGCCGCCTGGCTGCCCTCGGCGCTGGCCGCGGCGGCGCTGGTGGCCCTGGTGTACCGCCTGTTGGAGCCGATCTCGCCGCGTTGGGCGCTGCTCGCCGTGGCGCTGTTGCTGCTCACCGCGACCTTCGTCAGCGAGACCCGCGCGGTCTCGCTGGACCAGATGGTCGCGGCGCTGGCCCTGGGCGCCTTCTACCTCGCCTATCGCGATCGTGAACGTCCGCTACCGGCCCTGCTGGCAAAGCTGGGGGCGCTGCTGCTGGGCGGTTTCCTGGTCCGTGGCCCCCTGGGCCTGGTGATTCCCGCCGCAACGGTCTGCGCCTGCTGGCTGGCGGCGCGGGACTGGCGCCGGCTGCTGGTCTTCGGGCCGTTCGCCGCGGCCCTGCTGGTGTTCTGCTGCCTGGCCCTGCTGGGCGCCGCCGAGCTGAGCGGCGGCCCCGGTTTCGTCCGGGAGGTGTTGCAGATGCAGGTCATCGGTCGCATCGACGGTAGCGCCGGGGCCAGTTCGCCCTTCTATTACTTCCTCAGTGCGCCCGGCAATTACGCCCTGGTGTTCCCCCTGGCGCTGCCGGCGCTGTTGCTGCTGCCCGGTGCGCGCGGAAGGGGAGAGGCGGAGGGCACGCGGATACTGCTCTGGGCCTGCGTTCTGGCGGCGTTGCTGGTGATGCTCGGGCTTTCCGTACCGCAGGCGAAGAAGGCCCGCTACATCCTGGCGGCGGCGCCCTACATGGCGATAATCGCCGCCTATCCCTTTCACGTGACCGGCAGCCGCCTGGCTTCGGCGTTGCGCTGGGTGATGCAGTGCGTCTGGTTGGTTCTGCCCGGGTTGCTGGCGTTGGCACTGGTGCTCGCCTGGCGGCGTCTGGGCGGAGCCTTGCAGGCTTACCAGCTCGCCCTGTACGTCACCCTGGCGCTGTTGCTGCTCCTGCAGGGCTCGGCCCTGTGGCTGTTGCGCCACCGGCGGCTGCGGGCTTTGGGACTGGCCGGCTGCGCCGTGCTGGCGTTGTGGGCGGCCTATATCCTCGCCTTCGAACCCATGGAGCGCGGGCTGTACGGCACCCGCGCCTTCACCCTGGCTGCCGACGCGGCCGTGGCCGCCAACCCGGCGCCGGTGGCTTTCGTCGGCCTGGGCAAGGACGCCAAGGCGATCAAGTACCTGGTCAACCTCGACCACGACCTGGCGCCGCGCTTCATCGATCAGGACAGCCAACTGCAGGGCCTGCGTGGTCCGCTCTACCTGGTGATGTCGGCGGCGCGCCTGCGGGCCGTGCAGCCGGCGGCCCTGGCCGGCCTGAAGCCGCTGGTGGCCGCCGACTTCGACCACGAGCCCCATGTGCTGCTGTACCTGCCCTGAGACCGCTCGATAGCAGGTTGCAGAAGGAGGCCGGCCGCCCGATGAGCGGCCGGCAGCGCGGTCAGGAAGTGCGCAGGGCGCGCATGCGGGTGAGCTGGCGTTCCAGCATCGACGGGTAGGGTTCCTTCAGCCATTCCACGCAACTGGCCTCGGCCGGGTTGGCGATGGCGCGGACGCGGGCGCGCTGGCGCACCTGCTCGTCCTCGGCGATGGCGCGCTCGATCAGCAGCAGGTTGCGGCTGTGCTGGCTGAGGTTCAGGGCGTTCTGCACGGCGCCTTCCTGCAGCAGCTCGGCCTGGGCCAGTTCCGCCAGCTCGTCGCCCTGGGTCAGGCCCAGTTGCAGCTGCAGGGTAATGCCGCTGTCCACCACCTCGATCTGCAGGGCGTGGCCGAGGGCGCGCATCAGCTCGCCGCAGCACAGGGCATGGGTGAGGTAGTCGTCGTCGTCGCGGGCGTGGAAGAGGATCAGGCTGCCGCCGTCGCTGAGGGTGAACAGCTGGCCCTTGTACAGCCGTGCGGCCTGTTCCAGGCAGTCGCGGTAGCGCTCCAGCAGGTCCACCAGGCGGCTGCGCGGCAGGCGCCGCAGCTGTTCCTGGTTGCCCAGTTGCACGGCCAGCACGGCGCAGGGGTTAGGCAGCTGTGGCTCGGGTTCTTCCTCGGGCTCTTCGGCGATTTCGGCGGCTTCTTCGGAGAAGTCCTCGGCGAACGCCTCAGTGGCCATGGGCGTTTCGTCGTGCAGCTCGTCCTCGGCGAAGATGTTCTCGTCGAACTCGTGCTCGTCGCGCGGCAGGTCGAGGCGGGGTTCGCGTTCGTCGTCCGGCTCGCTGGCGATGTCGTCGGCGACGGGCCTGGCCGGCTTCTCCGCGGCTTTCGCCAGGGTCGGCGCGGCCGCCTTGGGCGCGGGCTTGCGCGGCGCGGGAGCGGGCTCGGGGGCTGGCGGCTTCTCCGGCACCAGGCGTGCCTGGAGCTGGCGGGCCAGGTCGCCGATCTCGTTCTGCAGGCCGGCGCCGGGGGCGGGGTCGTCCGGGTCGCGCAGCCACACGCGCAGCTGCAGCAGCGGGGTGGAGATGTGGCGGCCCAGGCGCAGGCTGAGGGTCAGGGTGAGCAGCAGCAGGATCAGGCTGATCAGGCCCATGCTCTGCAGGCTGACCATCATCGGCTGCTGGAACTGTTCCATGTCCAGGCTGATGCGCAACTGGCCGGCCATGACCTCCTGGAAGGTGATCTGCGTCGAGTAGACGCCCTCGCTGTCGCCCAGCAGGCCCTGCTTGGGCCGCGAGCCGGCCTCGGCCAGGGTGCGGCCGTCGGCGCTGTAGATGGCGGCGTGGGCCACCAGCGGGTTCTTGGTCAGGTTGCCCAGCAGCACGTTGAGGCTGAGGATGTCGTTGGACACCAGCAGCTCGGTGGCCGAGGCCGCGGTCTGGGTGGTCAGGCTCTGGCCCACGGCGTCGGCCTGCTGGTGCATGGCCTGCTTGAACTGCATGCCCATCACCCAGGCGTAGATCAGCAGCGCCGCCGCCACCAGCACCAGGCTGTGGATGGCGATGCGCAGGGCGATGGGCACCCGGCGCTGGCGCAGGGCGTGATACAGCAACAGGAAGAAATTATCGGGCTTGACGGACGTGGGCCGGGTCACAGCGGGCTCGGTCTTCTATGAAGGACAGTCCCGGCAGTATAACGGCGCCCCGGAAGCGGGCAAAGCGCCGGTCCGTCCGTGATCCGGACGGCACGGACGATCCGATCGGCGGTTGTGCCGCCGGCGGGCGAGGCGGCGGCCGAGAAAGGCGCTAGAATGTGCGCTTTTTCCATGGCGGAGACTGCGCCTTGCGCGAAATCGTCCTGATCAACATCACCGGGGAAGACCGCCCCGGTCTCACCGCTGCCATCACCGGCGTGCTGGCCCAGGGCGGGGTGAACATCCTCGACATCGGCCAGGCGGTGATCCACGACACCCTGTCCTTCGGCATCCTGGTGGAGATTCCCGACACCGAGCGGGCCTCCGCAGTCCTCAAGGACGTGCTCTTCACCGCCTACGAGCTCGACCAGCAGGTGCGCTTCACCCCCGTTTCCGAGGCCGACTACCAGCAATGGGTCGGCGGCCAGGGCAAGCCGCGCCAGATCGTCACCCTGCTGACGCGCCGGGTGACCGCCGAGCAGTTGCAGCGGGTCAGCTCGATCACCGCCAAATACGGGCTGAACATCGACCACATCGACCGCCTGTCCGGGCGCATGCCGCTGGACATGCCGGCCGAGCGCGGCAAGGGCTGCATCGAGTTCTCCGTGCGCGGCGAGCCAGCCGACCCGGTGGCCCTGCGCGCCGAATTCCTCAGCGTGGCCCAGGAGCTGAACGTCGACATCGCCTTCCAGCGCGACTCGCTGTACCGCCGCAACCGCCGCTTGGCGGTGTTCGACATGGACTCGACGCTGATCGAGGCCGAGGTCATCGACGAGCTGGCCAAGGCCGCCGGCGTCGGCGAGCAGGTGTCGGAAATCACCGAGCGGGCGATGCGCGGCGAGCTGGACTTCCGCGCCAGCTTCAAGGAGCGCCTGGCGCTGCTCAAGGGCCTGTCCGAGGACGTGCTCGAGGAAATCGGCGCCTCTCTGCGCCTGACCGAGGGCGCCGAGACGCTGTTCGCCGAGCTCAAGCGCCTGGGCTACAAGACCGCGATCCTCTCCGGCGGCTTCACCTATTTCGCCCGCCAGCTGCAGGCGAAGCTGGGCATCGACTACGTTTTCGCCAACGAGCTGGAGATCGTCGACGGCAAGGTCACCGGTGTGGCCATCGAGCCGATCGTCGACGCCCAGCGCAAGGCCGACCTGCTGCGCGAACTGGCGGCGAAGGAAGGCCTGCAACTGGAGCAGACCATCGCCGTGGGCGACGGCGCCAACGACCTGCCGATGCTCGGCCTGGCCGGCCTGGGCGTGGCCTTCCGCGCCAAGCCGCTGGTCAAGCAGTCGGCCAAGCAGGCCATCTCCACCCTGGGCCTGGACGGCATCCTCTACCTGCTGGGCTTCCGCGACCGCGAGGGCGTGGACGGGCGCTGAGGCGCTGTGGGAATACCGGCCTGCCGGCCGGATCGCGGATGAATCCGCTCCTACGGGAAATGCCGTGCCCATGGCGGTGTCCGCCGCTTCCGGCTGTTGGTGTATCGGCGGATAACCGCGAACGGTTATGCGCCCACCGAGCCCCGCCACGGAGCTTGGTGTCGACCTGTAGGAGCGCGCCCTGCGCGCGATTCGCGGGCAGGGCCCGCTACAAATGAATCCGTGCGCCGAGGTGCCTTTCGTAGAATGGGTTGAGTTTACGAAACCCATGCGGCCGTGGTGATGGGTATCGCTTCGCTCAACCCATCCTGCGTTTGCCGGAAGGCACAGGAGTATCGGCGGATAACCGCGAACGGTTATGCGCCCACCGAGCCCCGCCACGGAGCTTGGTGTCGACCTGTAGGAGCGCGCCCTGCGCGCGATTCGCGGGCAGGGCCCGCTCCTACAAGTGAATCCGTGCGCCGATGTGTCTTTCGTAGGATGGGTTGAGTTTACGAAACCCATGCGGCCGTGGTGATGGGTATCGCTTCGCTCAACCCATCCTGCGTTTGCCGGAAGGCACAGGAGTATCGGCGGATAACCGCGAACGGTTATGCGCCCACCGAGCCCCGCCACGGAGCTTGGTGTCGACCTGTAGGAGCGCGCCCTGCGCGCGATTCGCGGGCAGGGCCCGCTCCTACAAGTGAATCCGTGCGCCGATGTGTCTTTCGTAGGATGGGTTGAGTTTACGAAACCCATGCGGCCGTGGTGATGGGTATCGCTTCGCTCAACCCATCCTACGTTTGTCGGAAGGCGCGGGAGTATCGGCGGATAACCGCGAACGGTTTGCGCCCTACCGATCACCCGCTACGGAGCTTGGTGTCGACCTGTAGGAGCGCGCCCTGCGCGCGATTCGCGGGCAGGGCCCGCTCCTACAAGTGAATCCGTGCGCCGACGTGTCTTTCGTAGGATGGGTTGAGTTTACGAAACCCATGCGGCCGTGGTGATGGGTTCGCTTCGCTCAACCCATCCTGCGTTTGCCGGAAGGCGCGGGAGCGGATCACTCCTCCGAAGAGAAGTCGTAATCCATCGCCTGGCTCGGGCCCTGCAGGTAGCGGCCCTGGATGTAGTTGGCGCCGGCCTGCCAGAGGGTGGCCAGGGCCGTGGCGCTCTCCACCATGGGCACTATGGTCAGCTTGGCCTGGGCGTGCAGGCTGGCCATCAGGGTGCGCAGGTTTTCCTGGTTCTCCGGACGGCTGAGGTCCTGCACGTAGGAGCCGTCGATCTTCACGAAGTCGACGTTCATGTGCTTGAGCGTGTTGAACGGGTTCAGCGCGCAGCCGAACTGGCCGAGGGCGACCTGGCAGTGCAGCTCGGCGAGGCCCTGGCTCAGGGCCTTGGCCTGCTTGAGGTGGGCCACGGCGTCGGTTTCGCTGACCTGCAGGATCAGCGAGTCGGCCGGCAGGCGCGCGGCTTTCAGCGCCACCGCCAGCCAGGGCAGCAGCCCGGCGTCCTGCAGGCTGGGGCCGGACAGGTGCACGAAGAGCTTGGTGTTGTGGCCCTTGGCGCGGTGTTCGGCGAGCAGCTTGATGGAGTTGAGCAGCACCCAGCGGTCGATGCGCTCGGCCAGGCCGCCGGCCTTGGCCGCGCCGAAGAAGTCGGCGGCGGGCACTTCCTCGCCCTGCGGGTTGAGCAGGCGCAGCAGTACTTCGTACAGCTCGTGGCTGTCGCCGCGCAGGCTGATGATCGGCTGGAACAGCAGGCGGAAGGCATTTTTCTCCAGCGCCTGCTGGATGATCGCCAGCAGGTCGCCGCGGCTGGCGGCGGCGGCCAGTTCGTCGGCCGGGTCGTAGAGCTTGATGCCGTTGCCCTCGGCCTGGGCGATTTCGTCGGCGCAGCGATGGGCGCGGTCGATGACGTCCTGGGCGCGGCTGGTCTTTTCGTCGAGCCCGGCGCAGCCGATCGACAGGGTGACCTGGGCGGTGCGCCCGTGGATGTCGAACAGGTGGCCCTCGACCTTCTTCAGCAGGCTGGCGAACAGGGCCTTGCTCTGTTCCGGCGTCTGGCTGTCGAGCAGCACGCTGAAGGCGTCGTCGCTGAAGCGGGCCAACTGCACGCTCTCGGGGAAGTGCTCGCGCAGCAGGTGGGCGAGGTCGGCCAGCAGCAGGTCGATGCTGGCGATGCCCAGGCTCAGCTGCAGGTGCTGCGCGCGGTCGAGCAGCAGGTAGGCGAGGGTGGCCGGCTGGCCGGCGGTGACGGCGCGCTCCACGGCGGCATCCATCAGGTCGAGGAAGTGGGCGCGGTTGAACAGGCCGGTGACCAGGTCCTGGCTGCTGACCTCGCGCAGCTTCTCCTGCAGCTCGCTGTTGTCCTGCTCGGCGCGGATCACCACCTGGATGCACGGCTCGCCGTCGTAGGTGGCCGGCGAGAAGCCCATGCGCGCGCGGAACCTCTGGCCGTCGACGCGCACGCCGTCGCACAGCAGTTCGTTGTCGCCCTCGCCGTGCTGGTAGCCCTTGAGGAAGTCCTTGAAGGTGGCCTGGTCGGCGGCGGCGATCAGGTCGATCATCGGCAGGCCTTCCAGTTCCTCGGCGTCCTCGTAGCCGAACATCGCGACGTAGGCGCGGTTGGCGTAGATGTGCATGCCGTCGTGGACGTAGGTGATGGCGTCCACCGAGCTGTCCAGCAGCAGCTGGCAGCGCTTTTCCGCCTCGCGCAGGGCGACCTCGGCGGTGCGCCGGGCGCGGCGTTCCTCCAGGGCGGCGAGTTCGCGGTTGGCCACCAGCACCAGGCGCTCGTCCTCGCCCTGGGGCAGGGCGTCCTGGGCGCCCAGGGCCAGGGCCTCGGTGATGCTGTCGGAATCGTTGCCTTCGACCAGTTGGATGAAGGGGATGTCCTTGGCCTGGCGGCGCAGGCTGGCCAGAGCCTCCTCCGGCGCCAGCGCACTGCTTTGCGGGGCGGCGATCAGCAGGTCCCAGGTCTGTTGCAGGGCCTCGCCGAGGTCTTCGCTGGAGGTCACGCGGTGGACGCGGGTCGCACGCCCGGCGTTGCGGAACAGGCTGACCAGACGTTCGGCCTCGTTCTGCGAGTCTTCCAGGATCAGCAGGCGGACGGTTTTCTTTTCATTGGCCATGAAGAGCTGCTTATGGCGCGCCGGACGGCAGCCAGGAGGCGACGAATGGAGTGCGGCCGAATCTACAGCGACTTCCAGAGTGAGTCAAAGTCTTCCTCCCCGTGCCCCGTGTGGCCGTTCGCTCCTGTGACGGGCTTATCGTCGGCGCCCTTCGGACGTTCCTGGGTACTGTACTCGAACTGGCTGAAACTGCCGGTGGCGGTGAGCTTGCGTGTCAGGGTGGCGCGGCGTTCCTCGCCATGCAGGTTGATCTGCACGCGGCTGCCTTCCTGGAACGGCAGCCGCGGCGAGATCAGCGTCGCCGGCCGCGAGATGGCGGCGATTTCCGGTAGCAGCAGGGCGCGCAGGTAGTGGCTGCTCTGCTCCGACTTGCGCAGCAGTTGCAGGCCGCAGGGCTGGGCGATGGGGGCGATCAGCTCGATGCCCATCTGCGTGCCGCCGCCGCGGACCTGGCGGATCCAGCGCACCACTGCGATGCTCCAGCCCTGGCCGGGAACGTCCTGGATGCCGAGCAGTTCGCCGGCCTGCAACTGGCTGGGGATTTCCTTCGGCCAGGTCAGGCAGTAGCCGCCGGGGCTGTGGTTGACGATGGGCAGGGCGAAGACCGGGTACTCGTCGCAGGTCGCCGATTCGGCGGCGTCGGCCGAGCCCTGTTCCGCCGGCCGCAGCGGCTGGTATTCGATTTCCTCCAGCGGCATGCCCGGTTGCCAGTCGGTGACCTTCTGCGCGTCGAAGGCATTGGCCCAGGCGTCGTTCACTTCCGCCTGGAAGGTCGCCTGCACCGGTTCGGGCAGCTTGAGCAGGTCGGCGAACGGGCGCCGGCCGGACAGGTAGTAGTGCAGCGCGCTCATGCCGATGCAGAGGGTCAGCTGGCCCTGGCCGGAGGTGCGCTGGAAGCTGCGCTCGGCGATGTCGCCCCAGGCGCTGGCCAGGTGCTGCAGCAGGTCGACGCTGATGCGCTCGCCCCCCTTGAGCGGCAGCTTGTCGCGTTGCTCGGCGGGGGCGTTCATGTACTCCTTGATCGCCGCCACCAGGCGCTGCGGGTCCATGCCCAGGCCGTTGTGCAGGTCGCCGGCCTTGTATAGCGAGCGGTAGCGCGGCGGGCCGTCCACCTGCGGGGCGACCACGAACAGGCTGGACGGCAGGTCGGCTTCCTGCAGGCGCACCAATGAACCCCAGGCCTCCAGGGCATCGGCCAATTGGGCGATGCCGGCCTGGCGCATCTGGTTGCAGCGGGCGCAGCCCAGCAGCAGGGCCACCAGGTAGGCCTGCTCCACGGTCAGGGTGTTGCCGTGCTTGGCCAGGTCGTCGCGGACCGCCAGGGCCTGCACGCCCTTGCTGCGCGCCAGTTGGTAGAGCTGGTGCAGCTCCAGCCACAGGCTTTCCGGCACCGGGCAGTAGAGCTGCTGGGCGCGGATCAGCGGGCCGCACAGGCTGCGGATCGCCCGTTGCAGGGCGAGGGTGAGGATTTGCGCGCGTTCGCGGGTGAAGCGCGGCGCCTCGCGCACCACCACCAGCTTGTAGCCGACGGCCAGGTGGTTCTGCAGGGCCTGGCAGAGGTTGGCGACCTTGCGCGGGCGCTCGTCGAGAACGATGGAGTGGTTGAGGAAGTGGCGTTCGAGGTTGTGGCAGACCGACTGGACTTCCGGGCGGAACAGCTCCAGCAACTGCAGGCGGGCCTCCACCGGGAGCTTCAGCTGGTTCAGCTCGATCAGGCCCTGGTAGAGCTGGCGCGCGGTCTCGCCGAGGTTGGCCTTGGGCAGGTGGTCCAGCCAGTATTTGATGTCGCGCGCAGTGACGTTGCAGAAGCTCAGGCTTTCCTGCGTCGGGGTGGGAACGCGCAGCAATTGCTGGGGACTCGTATTGTCCATGGTCGGATGAGGTGCTCCACGATCTGGGCCGTTCGCTGGACCGTTGTGCCGGTCTTGGGCGCCGGTTTTTTCCAAACTCTAGCAGTATCCACCTGAGAAGACAGCCCGTTCCCTGGTTGGGGAGCGGGCCTGCCGTTGGCTTTCGGGTAACAGGCCGGATACAGGCTGCCCGGCCTGCGCCGGCTCACGCCTGGCTGGCGTTGCCCAGCAGCTGGCCCATGCGCACCGGGCTGCCGGCGGCCAGTTGTTCGGCCCAGGCGACCTGCTCGGGGCCGAACAGCACGATGGCGGTGGAGCCCAGCTTGAAGCGCCCCAGTTCCGCGCCTTTTTCCAGGTGGATGGGCTGGCGGGCCGCTTCGTCGTAGGCGAAGGCCTTCAGCTCGCGCTTCGGCGGCGTGACCAGGCCGGCCCACACGGTTTCCACCGAGGCGACGATCATCGCGCCCACCAGCACCACGGCCATGGGCCCGCGTTCGGTGTCGAACAGGCAGACCACCCGTTCGTTGCGGGCGAAGAGTTCCGGCACCTGCTCGGCGGTGAGCTGGTTCACCGAGAACAGCCGGCCGGGCACGTAGACCATCTCGCGCAGGGTGCCGGCCAGCGGCATGTGCACGCGGTGGTAGTCCTTCGGCGAGAGGTAGACGGTGGCGAAGCTGCCGCCCATGAAGGGCGCGGCGCGCTCGGCGTCGCCGCCCAGCAGCGCGGTCAGGCTGAAGCTGTGGCCCTTGGCCTGGAAGATGCGCCCGTGCTCGATCGAGCCGAGCTGGCTGATGGCACCGTCGGCCGGGCAGAGCACGCCGCCGGGCGTCTCGTCCAGCGGCCGCGCGCCGTCCTTCAGGGCGCGGGTGAAGAAGGCGTTGAAGTGCTCGTAGGCCTGCAGGTCTTCCACCAGCGCCTCGCGCATGTCGACCTGGTAGCGGCGGGCGAACCAGCCGATCAGGCGGTTCTTGAACCAGGCGGCGCGGCATTCGGCCGCGCAGCCGATCAGGCGCGACAGCAGGTGATGCGGCAGCAGGTACTGGCCGAGGATGAACAGACGATCTTTGAACGACATTCCTTAAACCTCTACGGGGGTGTCGGGGTGGTTGCCCCATTCCGACCAGGAGCCGGCGTAGCCCTTGACCCGCGGGTAGCCGAGGGCCTTGGCCACCAGGTAGGTGAAGCCGGAACGGTGGTGGGTCTGGCAGTGGGTGATCACTTCCTTGTCCGGGGTGATGCCCAGGTCGCGAAGGATTTGCGCCATGTCGGTGCGGATGCGCAGGGCGCGGGCCGCGTCCATGCCGGCGGTCCACTCGAAGTTGACCGCGCCGGGGATGTGTCCGGCCTTGGCCGCCAGCACCTTCTGGCCGCTGTATTCGCTGGGGTTGCGCGCGTCCCAGACGGCCAGGTCGGCGGCGCCCAGGCGGCTCTGCAGGTATTCGCAGGTGGCGGTGGGTTCGTCGTGCAGCGTCAGCGGCAGCGGGCCGCCGGCCGGCGCCGGAACCGCCTGGCTCAGCTCGCGGCCCTCGGCCAGCCAGGCGTGCAGGCCGCCGTCCAGGTAGTGGTAACGCTGGTGGCCGATGACGTCCAGCAGCCAGATGAAGCGCCCGGCCCAGCCGCCGCCTTCGTCGTCGTAGACCACGTACACGGCGTCCGGGTTGTGCCCCAGTTCGCCGAACAGCGCTTCCAGGTCGGCCTTGGCCGGCAGCAGGCCGGGCGCTGGCGGCTGGCCCCACTGGGTGCGCGCGGGGGCGACGAAGCGGGCGCCGGGCAGGTGGCCCTCGGCGTAGCGCGCCGGGCTGGTCAGGTCGACCAGGATCAGCTCGGGAGCGTCTAGGCGGGCGGCCAGCTCGGCCGGTTCTATCACCAGGGGCAGGTCGGAAAAGGCGGACATGTCGGCATCTCCCTCAGGGCGGGTGCGGGGGACGGGATGGCGTGAGCTGGCGCCCTGGGCTACCCGCGAAACCCCGCAGTTTAACGAAAAAGCGCGGGGCGCTGGCGGGCAATCGCTTCAGGGCGTGTCACTGGGCCGCAGGTGCGCCGAATTGCTGCAGGGCGCGCTCGATGCACTGGCAGGTCTTGTCGAAGGCCTGGCCCTGGACCTCGCCGATGGGGTGGCCGTTGCGGTCGGCGACCACCAGCATCACCACGCGCGGGCCGCGGGCCAGGGAGCGCAGCAGCAGGTGGTTGCCGGGCAACGCCGCCTTCAGGCGGCCGGGCAGCAGCGCGGAGTACTCGGCCATGTTGGCCGGGGTGAGGTGCAGGCGCGCCGGGCGTTCCAGCAGGCGGCGCAGCAACTGGCTGCCGGCCACCGGCAGTTGCAGGTTCTGCTCCGCGGGGGCCAGGCCGAAGCTGCGGCGGGCCTGCAGCAGGTTTTGCTGGCGGTCGGCGAACAGCAGCACGGCGCGGGCCAGGCCGCAGGCGTGCAGGGCTTCGCTGGCGCATTCCAGCAGCGGCACCAGGTTGCCGAACGGGCTGGGCGTGCGCAGCAGCTCGGCGCACAGCCGGCGCCATTGCTCGGGGTTGCCGGCGGCAGGGGCGGGCGCGTTCGTCGCCGTGGGCTCGGACGTGGGCGCGTGGCGCGGCAGCCAGCGTTGGCTGTCCCAGGGCCAGAGCAGCGCCTGGGCCGGATGCCAGTAGCGGGCGTCGGCGTCCTTGCGGGCGCTTTCCACGGCCAGGGCGTGGACCTGTTGCTGCAGCGCCTCCAGCGGTTCCTGCAGATAGAGCGCGGTGAGCCGCTGCCAGCGCAGCATGTGCGGCCCGCCCCAGGACTGATGCGCGGCCATCGCCAGGCTGTTGGCCAGGAGGATGGTGTTGGCCGGGCGCGTCAGCCAGCGCGCCAGCTCGGGGTCGGCGTCCAGGCGCTGCTGCTGGGCCAGCGGCTCGCTTTCGGCATGGGCCAGGTGCAGGGCGCGGACCAGCAGTTCGTGGTCCTCGCCGAGCAGGCGCAGGCCTTGGCCGATCCACTCCGGCAGGCGCCAGCGCTCGGCCAGGGCCGCGCACAGCGGCAGCAGGCGCATGCCCAGCAGCTCCTGCTCCACCTCGGCGCTGGCGCGGCCTTCGCCGAGCACCTGCTGTTGCCATTCTTCGAGCAGGTCCGGGCGCGCCGTGGCCAGGGCCCAGACCGGCGCCAGGATGAACAGGCTGCCCCAGTGGATTTCCTGCCACAGGCGCGCCAGGCGACTGGCGAACAGGCCGCTGGCCTGCTGCATGGCGTGGCGGCTGATCAGCAGCATCTGCCCCAGGGCCGGCGGCATCTGCGCGGCGGGCACGCTGGGCAGGCCTTCCAGCAGGGCCGCGGCGCGCGCCAGGCCGAGGCGGCTGAGGGCCACTTCCAGGCTTTCCGCCGGGTTGTCCCGGGCCATGCGCGCGCGGTTGGCCTCGCGCAGGATGGCCAGGGCCAGGGTCGGGCTGTCCTGCAGCAGGTCGACGATGTCGCGCAGGGACCGGCGGTTGTCCGCCAGGGCGCGGCGCACGCGTTCGTGCTGTTCGGCGGGTACCGGCAGCGGCAACTCCTCCAGCAACTGGAGCCAGGAGGCGAGGCGCTGCGGGTCGGGTGTCTGGATGGGCATGCTGGGGCCGCCGAACTGGTTTTTACAATTTGCAGCCTATAGTCTTGCGCGGTTTCTCCGATAACAAGAGGGTGGCGCATATTGGCGCTCCCGTCCCGTCCACCGTTCCAGTCGACTCTTCAATGGCAAAAATCATCGGCATCATTGTCCTGCTGGGCAGCGTCCTCGGCGGCTACCTGCTCTCCGGCGGCAAGATCATGGCCATCGTGCAGCCCTTCGAAGTGCTGATCATCGGTGGTGCCGCGCTGGGCGCCTTCCTCCAGGCGAACCCCGGCAGCACCTTCATGACGGTGCTGAAGAAGGCGCCGAAGATGTTCAGCAACCGCTTCACCCACGTCTTCTACCTGGAAGTGCTGGGGATGCTCTACGAAATCCTCAACAAGAGCCGCCGCGAAGGCATGATGGCCATCGAGGCCGATCTCGAGGAACCCGCTTCCAGCCCCATCTTCAGCAAGTACCCGGCGGTGCTGAAGGACGAGCGCATGACCGCCTACATCTGCGACTACCTGCGCATCATGTCCTCCGGCAACATGGCCCCCCACGAGCTGGAAGGCCTGTTCGACATGGAACTGGGCAGCCTCAAGGAAGACTTCGAGCACCCGTCCCACGCCGTGACCCGCGTCGCCGACGCGCTGCCCGGCTTCGGTATCGTCGCCGCGGTGCTCGGCATCGTGATCACCATGGCCCTGCTCGGCCAGGGCAGCCAGGCGGAGATCGGCCACCACGTCGCCGCGGCGCTGGTCGGCACCTTCCTCGGTATCCTCGCCGCCTACGGCTTCGTCGGCCCGCTGTCCAACGCCCTGGAGCACGACGCCAAGGAAGAGCTGAACCTCTACGAGGCGATCAAGGCCTGCCTGGTGGCCTCGGCCTCGGGCATGCCGCCGTCGCTGGCGGTGGAGTTCGGTCGCAAGGTGCTGCTGCCGGCGCACCGTCCGAGCTTCAGTGAGCTCGAGCAGGCGGTACGCGGGAGGTAGTGTCTGATGGCGTTTCGACACGGCCGCGACGGAGCCGCATTTTGCGCAGGGCAAGGCGCGAGGAGAGAGATTTGGTGATTCCAAATGAACGACGAGTAACGCGGCACTGCGCAAAATGCGGCCCGTCCCTTCGGGTTGTGCGGCAAATCACGCCATGCGTCGTTGCGGGACTTGCCAAGGGGGCGACCATTGCCTGCGTCCCGCGCCTAGCCTGGCGTGATTTGACGCGGCAACGCGGCTCGCGTCGAAACACCATCAGACACTAATCGCATGGACAACAACCAGCCGATCATCGTCAAGCGCGTCAAGCGCTACGCCGCCGGCCACCACGGCGGCTCCTGGAAGATCGCCTTCGCCGACTTCGCCACGGCGATGATGGCGTTCTTCCTGGTGCTGTGGCTGCTGTCCTCGGCCACCCCCGAGCAGAAGAAGGCGATTTCCGGCTACTTCCAGGACCCCATCGGCTTCACCGAGAGCGCCAGCCCCTACGTGATCGACCTCGGCGGCACGCCGACGCCGGCCCCGGACAAGACCCTCAACCCGCAGATCCAGGCGCAGCCGGAGGCGGACGAGACGCGCATCAGCCCGGAGTCGGAGAAGGAGGTCAACCCCGCCGAAGCCGAGCGCCAGGCCGAGCAGATCGAGCACGAGCGCCTGGAACTGCTGCTCCAGGAACTGCAGAACAAGGTCGACGAGAACCCCACGCTGCGCCGCTTCAAGGAGCAGATCCTGTTCGAGATCACCCGCGACGGCCTGCGCATCCAGATCGTCGACGCCGAGAACCGGCCGATGTTCGACCTGGGCAGCGCGCGCCTGCAGCCGTACTTCGAGGACATCCTGCTGGCCATGGCCGAGACCATCAAGCAGGTGCCGAACAAGATCAGCATCAGCGGCCACACCGACGCCAAGCCCTACGCCGGCGACGAGTTCGGCAACTGGGAGCTGTCGGCCAACCGCGCCAACGCCGCGCGCCGCGCCCTGGTGGCCGGCGGCTATCCGGAAGGGCAGATCGCCCGGGTGGTGGGCTACGCCTCGTCGCAGCTGTTCGACCGCAAGAACCCGCTGAACCCGGTGAACCGGCGCATCGACATCATCGTCCTGACCAAGCGCGCGCAACGCGCCATTGAGGGCCAGGACGGCACCGCCGAGGAGCCGGCGGCCAGCCAGCCGGCCACTTCTCCTGCCGGGGCGGCAACGCCAGCCGGGGCCGCGCCGACGCCGCCCCAGGGCGCCGCGCCCGCGTCCCAGTCGCTGCCCGCCGAACAGGTGCGCGAGAAGCTCAACCTGTTCGATGACGGCAAGCTGAAGCTGGACGAGCTGAAGAAGCAGTGAAGGCGTAATGCTGTTCACTTAAGAAAGGATACCTGGGGGAAACGGTATTTTTTATTTGGGGTTATGGCTTGGCTCGCGAGGCTTGCCTTACTCCGGCCTTAACCTCGTCATTGCCGCGAACAATACTTGCGCTGGCCCGAAGGGGAATAACCCAGTTGCCTTCTTGCTCGGTGTAACGCGCCGCTCCGAGTCTGCGGACATTTCTCGTTTCGCCCCCTCGGGCGAGTCCCTTTTGTCAATCGCCACAAAAGGAACCAAAAAGGCTTGCCCCGACATACGGGCCCGATGGAGCCGGGCTACCCTCGCGAATTCCCCCGCCACGGAGGCCCGCCCCGAGGGTACGTCCCTGTAGCCCATCGGGGCTCTCGCGACATCCATGTCGCATGACCTCCTGAGCGCCGGTTTCGCTCGGCCTGCTGAAGGGGCGTTTCGGAGTGCGCGGATGTTTCTCTGGAAGTCTCAAGAGCAAAAGCCAGAGCCAATGCGCTTTGGCTTTTCGTAGGAGCGAGCTTGCTCGCGAACCCGGGGTTCGCGTTCTCGGGAATGACGAGAGGAGGCAGGCGTTCCGGGATGACTCCGAACTCCCCGCACGCTCCGAACAGCCCCCTCTCCCTTTGGGAGAGGGGGCTGGGGTGAGGGAGCGAAGCCAGGCTGGCACACCTTCGCTGAACTACCACATATCGCTTAAGTGAACAGCATTACAGTGAAGGCGGGCCTGTCGCTCCGACAAGGCTGTCGGAGTGCGGGTGTCGATCAGTAATCCGTTTCCGGCAGGCTGGCGAGAATGTGCCGATAACTGGCCATGCGCTGTGGGCTGATGCGGCCTTCCTCCAGAGCCTTGAGCAGCGCGCAGCCGGGCTCGCGGTCGTGCTTGCAGTCGCGGAAGCGGCAGTGCCCGAGCAGGTCGCGGAACTCGATGAAGCCGGCCTCGACGTCGTCGCGGGTGACGTGCCCCAGGCCGAACTCGCGGATGCCGGGGGAGTCGATCAGGTCGCCGCCGGCAGGGAAGTGGAACAGTCGCGCCGTGGTGGTGGTGTGGGTGCCCTTGCCGGTGATCTCCGAGAGGTCGCCGACGCGGGTGTCCACCCCCGGCAGCAGGGCGTTGACCAGTGACGACTTGCCCACCCCGGACTGGCCGACGAACACGCTGACGTGATCGTTCAGCGCCGCGCGCAGGGCGTCCATGGCCAGGCCGTTGAAGGCCGAGACCTCCAGCAGCGGGTAGCCCAGGTCGCGGTAGGTGCCCAGCAGGGCATCGATCTGCCCGGCGTTCTGCTCGTCGATCAGGTCGGCCTTGTTCAGCAGCAGCAGCGGCTGGATGCCGGCGTGCTCGGCGGCGATCAGGTAGCGGTCGATCAGGTTGGCGTGGGGTTCCGGGCGCGGGGCGAAGACGATGACGATGCGGTCGACGTTGGCCGCCACCGGCTTGAGCAGGCCGCGCATGTCCGGGCGGCACAGCTCGGAGGTGCGCGGCAGCTGCGCGACTATCACGCCGATGCCCTGGTTGCCCGGGCGCCAGACCACGCGGTCGCCGGTCACCAGTGGCGGCAGGTTGGCGCGCAGGTGGCAGCGCAGCACCTCGCCGGCGTGCTCGCCCTCCAGCGCCTCGACTTCCACCTGGACGCCGAAGTGGGCGATCACCAGGCCGTTCTGCTCCGGCCCCAGGTCGCCGCCTTCCAGCTCTTCCAGGGCCCGCGACTCGCGTTTGGCGGCGCGCGCGGCGCGCTCTTCCTGGATCTTTTCGATGCGCCAGCTCTGCCGGCGGGTGAGATGACGCTTGGCCATAGGGAACCCGAGTGAAAAATCGCCGGCGAGTTTAGCATGCCCCGGCGTGCTTCCCGCTAAACTAGGGGGCTTGAGCCGAGGAGCGCAGCATGCAGAACCCACAGAACCTGATCTGGATCGACCTGGAGATGACCGGCCTGGACCCGGACCGGGACGTGATCATCGAAATGGCCACCATCGTCACCGACAGCGAGCTGAACATTCTCGCGGAAGGCCCGGTGATCGCCGTACACCAGAGCGAGGAGACCCTCGCCGGCATGGATGAGTGGAACACCCGCCAGCACGGCCAGTCGGGCCTGACCCAGCGCGTGCGCGAAAGCACCATCGACGCCGCCCAGGCCGAGGCCATGACCCTGGCCTTCCTGGAAAAGTGGGTGCCCAAGCGCGCCTCGCCGATCTGCGGCAACAGCATCTGCCAGGACCGCCGCTTCCTCTATAGGTACATGCCGAAGCTGGAGGCCTACTTCCACTACCGCAACCTGGATGTCTCCACCCTCAAGGAACTGGCGGCGCGCTGGGCTCCGCAGGTGCGGGATGGCTTCAAGAAGGGCAATACCCACCTGGCGCTGGACGACATCCGCGAATCCATCGCCGAGCTGCGCTATTACCGCGAGACCTTCATCAAGGTCTGAGTCGCTGGTTTTTCGTAGGAGCGAGCTTGCTCGCGAACGGGGTTTCCAGGTGGCTGAGGTGTGTCGGTTTGGCTCCGCTCCCTCTCCCTAACCCTCGGCTGCGCGCCCCGCCCTGAAGGGAGAGGGGACCGTTGGGCAGGGTTGGATGTTTTGCAGTCAGCCGGATATTCCGCTGTGGTGTCCGGCTGAAACCTTGCTTTCAGCCGGCACGGACTAGCTCCCTCTCCCTTCAGGGAGAGGGCTGGGGAGAGGGGCTCTTCAGGACGCGCTCCCAACCCGGCCAGCAGAACCCCTACCGTCCCACCCCATGCCGCCGCAGCGCCCACTCGACATGCTCGCGCACCAGCTCCGACGGAAACTCCCGCCGCGCCTTCAGCGCCTCTATCACCGGAATGCTCGACGGCGCATTCCCCAGCCCCACCGCCAGGTTGCGCAGCCACCTTTCATAGCCCGCACGGCGTAGCGGCGAGCCCTCGGTGCGGCTGAGGAACTCTTCCTCGCTCCACAGGAACAGCTCGGCCAGCTCGGCATTGTCCAGCCCGTGGCGCGGCTGGAAGTCGCCCTGCTCGCTGGTCCGGGCGAAGCGGTTCCAGGGGCAGACGATCTGGCAGTCGTCGCAGCCGAACACCCGGTTGCCCATGGGCGCGCGCAGTTCCTCGGGGATCGGGCCCTTCAGCTCGATGGTCAGGTAGGAGATGCAGCGCCGCGCGTCCAGCACGTAGGGGCCGACGAAGGCGTTGGTCGGGCAGATGTCCAGGCAGGCGCTGCAGCGCCCGCAGTGCTCGCTGCCGTGGGGTTCGTCCAGGGGCAGCGGCAGGTCGGTGAAGAGTTCGCCGAGGAAGAAGTAGCTGCCGGCCTTGCGGTTGAGCAGCAGGGTGTTCTTGCCGATCCAGCCGAGCCCGGCCTGCTCGCCGATGGCCTTCTCCAGCACCGGCGCGCTGTCGACGAAGGCGCGGTAGCCGAACGGGCCGACCTCCTGCTGGATGCGCTCGGCCAACTGCTGCAGGCGCTTGCGCACCAGCTTGTGGTAGTCGCGGCCCAGGGCGTAGCGCGATACGTAGGCCTTCTCCGGCTCGGCCAGGCGCTGGGCCATGCGCGTGTCGCCGGGCAGGTAGTCCATGCGCAGCGAGACCACCCGCAGGGTGCCGGGCACCAGCTCGTCCGGGCGCCAGCGCTTGCTGCCGTGGGCGCCCATGTAGTCCATCTCGCCGTGGTAGCCGGCGGCCAGCCAGCGTTGCAGGTGCTCGCCGTGGCTGGCCAGGTCCAGGCCGCCGATGCCGACCTGCTGGAAGCCCAGCTCGCGGCCCCAGGCCTTGATGCGCTCGGCGATGGCGCTGTAATCGGATGTGGAATCGTGCATGCGGGGGCGGGAAAGCGGGACCGGGGTAGGTATAATTCTGCCAGACCGCGCCGACCGGCGCCCGATTCCCCGCGGAAACCCGATGAATTCGCACCCTCACGACAGTCTGCCGACCGCGCTGTACAGCGCCCGGCAGGTGCGCGACCTCGACGCGCGCCTGATCGCCGCCGGCACTCCCGGCTTCGAACTCATGCAGCGCGCCGCCCACGCCGCCTGGCGCGCCCTGCGCCGGCGCTGGCCGGACGCCGGGCGCCTGACGGTGCTGGCCGGGCACGGCAACAACGCCGGCGACGGCTACCTGGTCGCCGCCCTGGCCCGGCGCGCCGGCTGGAACGTGCGCGTGCTGGCGGTGGGCGACACCGCGCGGCTGGCCGGCGACGCCGCATCCGCCCACGCCGAGGCCCTGGCCGCCGGCGTGACCCTCCTGCCCTGGCACGAACACGCCGAACTGCATGGCGTGCTGGTGGATGCGCTGCTCGGCACCGGCCTCGGTGGCGCGGTACGCGACCCGTACGCGGCGGCCATCGCGCGCATCAACGCCAGCGGCCTGCCGGTCCTGGCCCTCGACATCCCCTCCGGCCTCAGCGCCGACACCGGCCAGGTGCTGGGCTGCGCGGTGCGCGCCGACCTGACGGTGACCTTCATCGGCCTCAAGTTCGGCCTGTTCACCGGCGAAGGCCCGGACCAGTGCGGCGAGCTGGTCTTCGACGACCTGGCCGCCGACCCCGCGCAACTGCCCGAGGAGGCCCAGGCCACGCGCCTGGCGCCCAGCAGCCTGGCGCAGCTGGCGCCGCGGCCGAAGGCGGCGCACAAGGGCCTGTTCGGCCACCTGCTGCTGATCGGCGGCGACCACGGCATGGGCGGCGCCACCCTGCTGGCCGGCGAAGCGGCCCTGCGCAGCGGCGCCGGGCTGGTCTCGGTCGCCACCCGCGCCGCCCACGTGCCGGCGGCGCTGGCGCGCTGCCCGGAGCTGATGGCCCGCGGCGTGTCCTCGTCCGCCGAGGTGCTGCGCGCCGCCGAGCGCGCCAGCGTGCTGGTGGTCGGCCCCGGCATCGGCCGCAACGCCTGGGGCCGCTGCCTGACCAGCGCCGCGGCGAGCCTGGGCCTGCCCCAGGTGTGGGACGCCGATGCGCTCAACCTGCTGGCCGAGGGCCAGGTGCAGCGCCCGTCGGGCAGCCTGGTGATCACCCCGCATCCCGCCGAGGCGGCGCGCCTGCTGGGCCGCTCCACCGCCGAGGTGCAGGCCGACCGGGCCGCCGCCGCGCGCGAACTGGCCAGCCGCTACCAGGCGGTGGCCGTGCTCAAGGGCGTCGGCAGCCTGGTCGCTGCGCCGGACGGCCGCCTGGCGCTGTGCTCCCATGGTCATCCGGCCATGGCCACCGCCGGCCTGGGGGACGTGCTGTCCGGGATAGTCGGTGCGTTGCTGGCGCAGAAACTGGAACCCTTCGATGCCGCCTGCCTGGCCGTCTGGCTGCACGCCCGCGCCGGCGAAATGCTCGGCGCGCAGGGGCGGGGGCTCGCGGCCAGCGACCTGATCCCTGCCGTTCGTCAGTTGCTCGAGGAGTTCGCCCCATGCCTGAACTGAAGCTGTTCGCCGACGGCGAGGAAGCCATGTACGCGCTGGGCGCGAGGATCGCCCGGGCCACCGGCGGGCGCGGGGTGATCTACCTGCACGGCGACCTCGGCGCCGGCAAGACCACGCTCTCGCGCGGCATTCTGCGCGGCCTGGGCCATGCCGGGGCGGTGAAGAGCCCGACCTTCACCCTGGTCGAGCCCTACGAGCTGGGCGAGGTGCGCGCCTTCCATTTCGATCTGTACCGCCTGGCCGACCCCGAGGAACTGGAATATCTGGGCATCCGCGATTACTTCGAAGGCGACGCCCTGTGCCTGATCGAGTGGGCCGAAAGGGGCGCGGGCATTTTGCCAAAGGCCGACCTGGACATTACCATTACCCCGCAAGCGGGCGGCCGCATGCTGCGCCTGGAACCGCACGGAGTGCGGGGCGAAGCCTGGTGCGCCGTCCTGGCTACGGGAGCATGAGAAAAAACATGGGTTGGGGGTTGCGCCTTCGGGCGCTGTTGGCCGGGTTGTTCATCCTGCTGGCGCTGGGCGCCGGCGAGGTTCTTGCCGCCGCGCAAATCACGCAGATCAAGAGCGTGCGCCTGTGGCGCGCACCGGACAACACGCGCCTGGTGTTCGACCTGTCCGGCCCGGTGCAGCACAGCCTGTTCACCCTCAGCGCGCCGAACCGCATCGTCATCGACCTCAATGGCGCGCAACTGAGCACCGCGCTGAACCAGCTCAAGCTGAAGAACACCCCGATCACCTCGGTGCGCTCGGCGCAGCGTTCGCCCACCGACCTGCGCCTGGTGCTGGACCTCTCGGCCCAGGTGACGCCCAAGAGTTTCGTCCTGCCGCCCAACCAGCAGTACGGCAACCGCCTGGTGGTGGACCTCTACGACCAGGGCGCGGACATCACCCCCGACGTGCCCGCCACGCCCACGCCTAACCAGCCGGCCACCCCGGTGACGCCGACGCAGCCGGTGGCCAAGGTGCCGGTGCCGGCCGGCGGCAAGCGCGACATCATCATCGCCATCGACGCCGGCCACGGCGGCGAGGACCCGGGCGCCTCCGGCCCGAACGGCCTGCACGAGAAGAACATCACCCTGTCGATCGCCCGCGAGTTGCAGCGGCAGATCAACCAGATGAAGGGCTTCCGCGCCGAGCTGACGCGTACCGGCGACTACTTCATCCCGCTGCGCGGGCGCACCGCCATCGCGCGCAAGAAGGGCGCCGACCTGTTCGTCTCCATCCACGCCGACGCCGCGCCCAGCCGCAGTGCCTTCGGCGCCTCGGTGTTCGCCCTCTCCGACCGCGGCGCCACCTCCGAGACCGCGCGCTGGCTGGCCGACAGCGAAAACCGTTCCGACCTGATCGGCGGCGACGGCAGCGTCAGCCTCGACGACAAGGACCACATGCTCGCCGGCGTGCTGCTCGACCTGTCGATGACCGCCACCATGTCCTCCAGCCTGGACGTCGGGCACAAGGTGCTGACCAACGTCGGCCGCGTCACCTCGCTGCACAAGAACCGCGTCGAGCAGGCCGGCTTCATGGTGCTGAAGTCGCCGGACATCCCGTCGATCCTGGTGGAGACCGGCTTCATCTCCAACCCCGGCGAGTCGCGGAAGCTCAACAGCGCCTCGCACCAGCAGGCCCTGGCCCGCTCCATCGCCGCCGGCGTGCGCCAGTACTTCGTGCAGACGCCGCCGCCGGGCACCTACATCGCCTCGCTGCGCGACGGCGGGCAGATTTCCAGCGGGCCGCGCCAGCATGTGGTGCGCGCCGGCGAGAGCCTGTCGATGATCGCCGCGCGCTACGACGTGAGCATGGCTACCCTGCGCAGCACCAACAACCTGAAGACCGATAGCGTGCGCATCGGCCAGGTGCTGAACATCCCCGCGACCTCCCTGGCGGCGCAGCAATGAATGATTCACGCCGCATCCAGCTGCTCAGCCCGCGGCTGGCCAACCAGATCGCCGCCGGCGAGGTGGTCGAGCGCCCGGCCTCGGTGATCAAGGAACTGCTGGAGAACTGCCTGGACGCCGGCGCCCGGCGCATCGACGTCGAGGTGGAACAGGGCGGCATCAAGCTGCTGCGGGTGCGCGACGACGGCGGCGGCATCCCCGCCGACGACCTGCCGTTGGCCCTGGCGCGCCACGCCACCAGCAAGATCCGCGAGCTGGAAGACCTGGAGAGCGTGATGAGCCTGGGCTTCCGCGGCGAGGCCCTGGCCTCGATCAGCTCGGTGTCGCGGCTGACCATGACCTCGCGCACCGCCGACGCCGAGCAGGCCTGGCAGGTGGAGACCGAGGGCCGCGACATGCAGCCGCGGGTACAGCCGGCGGCGCATCCGGTGGGCACTAGCGTCGAGGTCCGCGACCTGTTCTTCAACACCCCGGCGCGGCGCAAGTTCCTGCGCGCCGAGAAGACCGAGTTCGACCACCTGCAGGAAGTCATCAAGCGCCTGGCCCTGGCCCGCTTCGACGTGGCCTTCCACCTGCGTCACAACGGCAAGACCATCTTCAGCCTGCACGAGGCCGCGGACGAGACCGCCCGCGCGCGCCGCGTCGGCGCCGTGTGCGGCCCGGCCTTCCTCGAGCAGGCGCTGCCCATCGAGATCGAGCGCAACGGCCTGCACCTGTGGGGCTGGGTCGGCCTGCCGACCTTCTCGCGCAGCCAGCCGGACCTGCAGTACTTCTACGTCAACGGCCGCATGGTGCGCGACAAGCTGGTCGCCCACGCGGTGCGCCAGGCCTACCGCGACGTGCTCTACAACGGCCGCCACCCGACCTTCGTGCTGTTCCTGGAGGTCGACCCGGCGACGGTGGACGTCAACGTACACCCGACCAAGCACGAAGTGCGCTTCCGCGACAGCCGCATGGTCCACGACTTCCTCTACGGCACCCTGCACCGGGCGCTCGCCGAGGTACGCCCGGACGACCAGTTGGCGCCGCCGGGGGCCACCTCCCTGACCGTGCCGCGCCCCACCGGGCAGGCCGCCGGGGAATTCGGCCCGCAGGGCGAGATGAGCCTGTCCGACAAGGTCCTCGAGGCCCCGGCCGCAGCGCGTACCTGGAGCGGCTCGGGCGGTTCCTCCGGTTCCGGCGGCGGCTATTCCTACCAGCCGCCGCGCCAGGACATGCCGCCCGCCGCCGAGGCCCAGGGCGCCTACCGCACCTATTTCGCGCCGCTGCCGGAGCAGTCCACGCCCCAGCCACTCCCCGAGAGCGCCCAGGATGTCCCGCCGCTGGGCTACGCCCTGGCCCAGCTCAAGGGCATCTATATCCTCGCCGAGAACGCCCACGGCCTGGTGCTGGTGGACATGCATGCGGCCCATGAGCGCATCACCTACGAGCGCCTGAAGGTCGCCATGGACAGCGAAGGCCTGCGCGGCCAGCCGCTGCTGGTGCCTGAATCCCTCGCGGTGAGCGAGCGCGAGGCCGACTGCGCCGAGGAGCACGGCGGCTGGTTCAGCCGGCTCGGCTTCGAACTGCAGCGCCTGGGCCCGGAAAGCCTGGCGATCCGCCAGATTCCCGCGCTGCTCAAGCAGGCCGAGGCGACCCAGCTGGTGCGCGACGTGCTCGCCGACCTGCTGGAATACGGCACCAGCGACCGCATCCAGGCGCACCTCAACGAACTGCTCGGGACCATGGCCTGCCACGGCGCGGTGCGCGCCAACCGGCGCCTGACGCTGCCGGAGATGAACGCCCTGCTGCGCGACATGGAAATCACCGAGCGCAGCGGCCAGTGCAACCACGGCCGGCCCACCTGGACGCAGCTGGGCCTGGACGAGCTGGACAAACTCTTCCTGCGCGGGCGCTGAAATAAAGCCAGCGTTAAGCCAAGTGCAGTAAACTGCGCGCCAATCGATTCAGCGCGCGGTTTGCGCGCGCCCGTTCTGCCGAAGAGTTGCCGATGTCCTCCCTGCCTCCCGCCATCTTCCTCATGGGCCCGACCGCCGCCGGCAAGACCGACCTGGCGCTGGAGCTGGCGCGGCTGCTGCCCATCGAGCTGGTCAGCGTCGACTCGGCGCTGGTCTACCGCGGCATGGACATCGGCACGGCCAAGCCCTCGAAGGACATCCTGGCCGAATTCCCGCACCGCCTGATCGACATCCGCGATCCGGCCGAAAGCTATTCGGCGGCGGAATTCCGCGCCGACGCCCTGGCGGCCATGGCCGAGATCACCGCGGCGGGGCGCATCCCCCTGCTGGTCGGCGGCACCATGTTGTATTTCAAGGCATTGCTGGAAGGTATGGCGGACATGCCCAGCGCCGATCCGGCGGTGCGCGCCGAGCTGGAAGCCTGGGCCGCGGCCGAGGGCTGGGCGGCGCTGCATGCCGAATTGCAGCGGGTCGACCCTGAGTCGGCGGCGCGCATCCACCCCAACGATCCGCAACGCCTGGTCAGGGCGCTGGAAGTGCAACGCGTCAGCGGCTTGTCGATGAGCGACCACCGCCGCCGCCAGGCGGCTGAAAATGCCGGTGCCAGCGCGCCAGGCGCGGCGCAATTACCGTATACTGTGGCGCAACTGGCGATTGCACCTCAGCAGCGCCAGGTACTGCACGCGCGAATCGCGCAACGTTTTCGTCAGATGCTGGAACAGGGCTTCATCGCCGAGGTCGAAGCACTTCGCGCGAGAGACGACTTGCACGCCGCTCTGCCATCCATTCGTGCCGTGGGCTACCGACAGGTATGGGAATACCTCGAGGGCAAACTGTCCTACGCTGAGATGGAGGAGCGCGGCGTGATTGCCACCCGGCAACTAGCCAAGCGCCAGTTCACCTGGCTGCGCAGCTGGGGCCATCTACACTGGTTGGACAGTCTGGCAGGCGACAATCTGCCGCGTGCCTTGAAATATCTTGAGGCGGTCTCCATATAGGTTCGAGACCATAATTCAGCCGTCTATCCTTGGGGTTACCGACGGCAACAAGCCATTCGACTACTACTAAATCTATTGATTCCCTAAAGGAGTGCGGCATATGTCAAAAGGGCATTCGCTACAAGACCCTTACCTGAATACCCTGCGAAAAGAACGCGTACCGGTCTCCATCTACCTGGTGAACGGTATCAAGCTGCAAGGTCAGATCGAATCCTTCGACCAGTTCGTGATTTTGCTGAAGAACACTGTCAGCCAGATGGTCTACAAGCACGCCATTTCCACCGTCGTGCCCAGCCGTCCGGTGCGTCTGCCCAGCGGCGATCAACCGGCCGAGCCGGGCAACGCTTGACGGTAGCCCGCCTTGTTCTTTGAGCGCCCGGGTGGTGGGGAACGGGCCATTCTGGTCCATCTGGAAGGTCAGGACCCCGAGGCGCGCGAAGACCCGCAGGAATTCCAGGAGCTGGCCCGTTCGGCGGGCGCGGAGTCGGTGGCATTCGTCAACGTTTCGCGCCATCAGCCGTCGGCCAAGTTCCTGATCGGCAGTGGCAAGGTCGATGAGCTGCGCGACCTGGTGCAAGTCCAGGACGTCGAGCTGATCATCTTCAACCACACCCTCACGCCCAGCCAGGAACGCAACCTCGAACGCGTCCTCGAATGCCGGGTGCTCGACCGTACCGGTCTGATTCTCGACATCTTCGCCCAGCGCGCCCGCACCCATGAGGGCAAACTGCAGGTGGAGCTGGCGCAGCTCGAACACATGAGCACGCGCCTGGTGCGCGGCTGGACCCACCTGGAAAGGCAGAAGGGCGGTATCGG
Organism: Pseudomonas sp. AAC; assembly: GCF_000725445.1. Taxonomy (NCBI): domain Bacteria; kingdom Pseudomonadati; phylum Pseudomonadota; class Gammaproteobacteria; order Pseudomonadales; family Pseudomonadaceae; genus Pseudomonas; species Pseudomonas sp. AAC. Next base: position 489,610 of record NZ_KL647095.1, read on the forward strand.
CCTGCGCGGTCCCGGTGAAACCCAGCTGGAAACCGACCGCCGCCTGCTGCGCGCACGCATCCGCCAGATCAAGCAGCGCCTGGAGAAGGTCCGCAGCCAGCGCGAACAGGCCCGCCGTGGCCGGCGCCGGGCGGAAATCCCCTCGGTTTCCCTGGTCGGCTACACCAACGCCGGCAAGTCCACGCTGTTCAACGCCCTGACCACTTCCGAGGTCTACGCGGCCAACCAGCTGTTCGCCACCCTCGATCCGACCCTGCGCCGGCTCGAGCTGGAGGACGTCGGTCCGGTCGTGCTGGCCGATACCGTGGGTTTCATCCGCCACCTGCCGCACAAGCTGGTCGAGGCCTTCCGCGCTACGCTGGAAGAGTCGAGCAACGCCGACCTGCTGCTGCACGTGATCGATGCCCACGAGCCGGAACGCGACGCGCAGGTGGAGCAGGTGCACGCGGTGCTGTCCGAGATCGGCGCCAACGAGCTGCCGATGCTCGAGGTGTACAACAAGATCGACCTGCTGCCGGACATGGACGCGCGAATCCAGCGCGACGAGACCGGCAAGCCGGTGCGGGTCTGGCTCTCCGCCCGAGACGGGCGCGGGCTGGAACTGCTGGAAAAGGCGGTGGCCGAGCTGCTGGGCGACGACCTGTTCGTCGGCACGCTCTGCCTGCCGCAGCGCCTGGGGCGCCTGCGCGCGCAGTTCTTCGAGCTGGGCGCGGTGCAGTCCGAGGACCACGACGAGCAGGGACGCGCCGTTTTGCAGGTTCGCCTGCCGCGTGTCGAGTTGAACCGCCTGGTCAGCCGCGAGGGATGGCAGCCGGCGGAGTTCATTGCGCAACACACTTTGCAATAAAGCCCGGAACGGTGCTTTTGGCACCGGGCGGGGCATTCGGTAGCATGGGTGGTCGCGCCGCTGGCGCGTTTCGCGTTACTAGATGGAGAGCGCTATGGCTTGGAATGAGCCGGGTGACAACTCGAACAAGAACGATCAGGACCCCTGGGGTGGGCGCCGTGGCGGCGGCCGCCAGGGCCCTCCGGATCTCGATGAGGCCTTCCGCAAGCTGCAGGACAGCCTCAATCGCATCTTCGGCGGCAAGAAACCGCGCGGCGGCAGCCCCGTCGGCGGCAAGGGCGGTGGCCTGGGCCTGTTCGGCATCGGCCTGGCCGTGCTCGCCGTGCTCTGGCTGTACAACGCCATCTACGTGGTGGACGAGCAGGAGCAGGCGGTGATCCTGCGCATGGGCAAGTACTACGACACCGTGGGCCCGGGCCTGAACTTCTACTTCCCGCCGATCGACAGGAAGTTCCAGGAGAACGTCACCCGCGAGCGTGCCTACAGCAAGCAGGGGCAGATGCTCACCGAGGACGAGAACATCGTCGAGGTCCCGCTGACCGTGCAGTACAAGGTCAGCAACCTGAAGGACTTCGTGCTCAACGTCGACCAGCCCGAGGTCAGCCTGCAGCACGCTACCGAGAGCGCCCTGCGCCACGTGGCCGGCTCCACCACCATGGACCAGATCCTCACCGAGGGCCGCGAACAGATGGCCACCGAGGTGCGCGATCGCCTGCAGCGCTTCCTGGACACCTACAAGACCGGTATCACCGTGACCCAGGTGAACATCCAGAGCGCCGCCGCCCCGCGCGAGGTGCAGGAAGCCTTCGACGACGTGATCCGTGCCCGCGAAGACGAGCAGCGCGAGAAGAACCAGGCCGAAGCCTACGCCAACGGCGTGGTGCCCGAAGCCCGCGGCCAGGCCCAGCGCATCATCGAGGAAGCCAACGGCTACCGCGACGAGGTGGTTGCCCGCGCCGAGGGTGAGGCCGACCGTTTCAGCAAGCTGGCCGGCGAATACCGCAAGGCGCCGGAGGTCACCCGCGAGCGCCTGTACCTGGACACCATGCAGGAGGTCCTGTCGCAGAGCAGCAAGGTGCTGGTCACCGGGCAGCAGGGGCAGAACAACCTGATCTACCTGCCGCTGGACAAGATGATCGACGGCCGTGGCTCGGCGACGCCGGGCAGCGGCGCGGCGGGTACGACGAGCAGCACGCCGGACATCGGCTCGCGGGTCGCCAGCGACCTGCAGCAACGTGACCTGCGCACCAGGGAGAGCCGCTGATGAGTAACAAGTCCCTGATCGCCCTGATCGCCGCCGTGGTGGCTGCCGTGGCGCTGTGGAGCAGCATCTACGTGGTGCAGCAGACCGAGCGCGCGGTGCTGCTGCGCTTCGGCCGCGTGGTCGAGTCGGACGTGCAGCCTGGCCTGCACTTCAAGATTCCCTACGTCAACCAGGTGCGCAAGTTCGACGGCCGCCTGCTGACCCTGGACTCGCCGACCCAGCGCTTCCTCACCCTGGAGAAGAAGGCGGTGATGGTCGACGCCTACGCCAAGTGGCGTGTGGCCGACGCCGAGCGCTTCTATACCGCGACCTCGGGCCTCAAGCAGATCGCCGACGAGCGCCTGTCGCGGCGCCTGGAAGCCGGCCTGCGCGACCAGTTCGGCAAGCGCACCCTGCACGAGGTGGTGTCCGGCGAGCGCGACGCATTGATGGGCGACATCACCGCGTCGCTCAACCGCATGGCGCAGAAGGAGTTGGGCATCGAGGTCATCGACGTGCGCGTCAAGGCCATCGACCTGCCGAAGGAAGTCAACCGCAGCGTGTTCGAGCGCATGAGCACCGAGCGCGAGCGCGAGGCCCGCGAGCACCGTGCCAAGGGCCGCGAACTGGCCGAGGGTATCCGCGCCGACGCCGACCGCCAGCGCCGCGTGCTGTTGGCCGAGGCCTATCGGCAGTCCGAGGAAACCCGCGGTGAGGGCGACGCCAAGGCGGCGGCGATCTACGCCAAGGCCTACAACCAGGACCCGGAGTTCTATGCCTTCACCCGCAGCCTCAAGGCCTACCGCGACAGCTTCGCCGACAAGAAGGACGTCCTGGTGCTGAGTCCGGACAACGAGTTCTTCCGTTACCTGGAGAAGTCCAAGCCCTGAGTGGGTTCTCCGGCGGGCGGCAGCGCCCGCCGGAGAAAACGTGTTATCATGGGTCAGCCGGGAAATCCCGGCTTTTTTGCGTCCGCGAGATTTATGTACAGAGAGCCATGTGGCAGGAATTCGGCAAAGCGTTCTGTCTGTTGCTGGTGCTGGAGGGCATCCTCCCTTTCCTGTATCCGCGTGGCTGGCGTGAGGCCGTCAGCGGGCTCGGTCGCCTCGACGACCGGCGCCTGCGGCTCATCGGGCTGGGCAGCATGCTGCTCGGCACCGGCCTTCTTTACTGGATTCACTAGATGAATTGCCGCCCGGCTGAAAGGGGAGAGGCGACATGGCAACGGTAGACCGCTGGCTGCTGCCAGATGGGATCGAAGAAGTGCTGCCACCTGAGGCGGCGCGCGTCGAAGCAGCCCGCCGTCAGGTGCTGGACCTGTTCCAGCGCTGGGGTTACGAGTTCGTCGTCACCCCGCACATCGAATACCTGGAGTCCCTGCTGACCGGTGCCGGCCAGGACCTGGACCTGCGCACCTTCAAGGTCACCGACCCGGCCTCGGGCCGGCTCATGGGCTTCCGCGCGGACATCACGCCGCAAGTGGCGCGCATGGACGCCCACAGCCTGCGCCGCGAGGGCCCTAACCGCCTGTGCTACGCCGGCAGCGTGCTGCATGCCCGCCCGCGCGCCCTGGCCACCTCGCGCAGCCCGATCCAGCTGGGTGCCGAGCTCTACGGCGACGCCAGCCCGGCGAGCGACGTCGAAGTCATCAGCCTGATGCTCGACATGCTGGCCATGGCCGAGGTGCCGGACGTGCACATGGACCTCGGCCACGTCGGCATCTACCGTGGCCTGGCCCGCGCCGCCGGCCTGTCCGGCGAGGCCGAGCAGGCCCTGTTCGACGCCCTGCAGCGCAAGGCGGTGGATGAAGTCGCCGCGCTCACCGACGGCCTGCCGGCCGAGCTCGCCGGCATGCTTCGCGCCCTGGCCGAGCTGTGCGGCAGCCGCGAGGTGCTGGAGCAGGCCGCCGCAGTGCTGGCCGATGCGCCGGCGGTGGTGAAGGCCGCCCTGGCGGATCTGGTCGTCATCGCCGACGCCCTGGCGCAACGCTTCCCGCAGCTGCCGTTGTATTTCGACCTCGGCGAGCTGCGCGGCTACCACTATCACACGGGGGTGGTGTTCGCCGCCTTCGTGCCCGGCGTCGGCGAGTCCATCGCCCAGGGTGGTCGCTACGACCACATCGGCGCCGACTTCGGCCGTGCGCGGCCGGCCACCGGCTTCTCCACCGACCTGAAGACCCTGGTGACCCTGGGCCAGGTGCGGCTGGACGCGCCGGTGCAAGGCATCTGGGCGCCGGCCGAAGGGGCCGGCCTCTGGCAGGCGGTGCAGCAGCTGCGCCGCGACGGGCGGCGCGTGGTTCAGGCGCTGCCCGGGCAGGATGCGGCTTCGGCGCGCGAGGCGGGTTGCGTTGCGCAACTGCAGCTGCGCGAAGGCAATTGGCAGGTGGTGCCCTTCTGACCCGTGATCGACGGGCACCGCGAGTTTCCGCCGGCCGAGGCCGGCACCGAATATCCACGATGGGGACAAGTGTTATGGGTAAGAATGTCGTAGTCCTGGGCACCCAATGGGGTGATGAGGGCAAAGGCAAGATCGTCGACTTGCTCACCGACCAGGCTGCTGCCGTGGTTCGTTACCAGGGCGGCCACAACGCCGGCCACACCCTGGTGATCGACGGCGAGAAGACCGTGCTGCACCTGATTCCGTCGGGCATCCTGCGCGAAGGCGTGCAGTGCCTGATCGGCAACGGCGTGGTGCTGGCGCCCGACGCGCTGATGCGCGAGATCGCCAAGCTGGAGGAGAAGGGCGTACCGGTGCGCGAGCGTCTGCGCATCAGCCCGTCCTGCCCGCTGATCCTGTCCTTCCACGTCGCCCTCGACCAGGCGCGCGAGAAGGCCCGCGGCGACGCCAAGATCGGCACCACCGGCCGCGGCATCGGCCCGGCCTACGAAGACAAGGTCGCCCGTCGCGGCCTGCGCGTGGCCGACCTGTTCCACCGCGAGCGCTTCGCCGCCAAGCTGGGCGAACTGCTGGATTACCACAACTTCGTCCTGCAGAACTACTACAAGGAGCCGGCGGTCGACTTCCAGAAGACCCTCGACGAGTGCATGGGCTACGCCGAGCAGCTCAAGCCGCTGCTGGCCGACGTCACCAGCACCCTGCACGACCTGCGTCGCGCCAGCCAGAACATCATGTTCGAAGGCGCCCAGGGCTCGCTGCTGGACATCGACCATGGCACCTACCCGTTCGTCACCAGCTCCAACACCACTGCCGGCGGCACCGCCACCGGCTCCGGTTTCGGCCCGCTGTTCCTGGACTACATCCTCGGCATCACCAAGGCCTACACCACCCGCGTCGGTTCCGGCCCGTTCCCGACCGAGCTGTTCGACGAAGTGGGCGCCTACCTGGCGAAGAAAGGCCACGAGTTCGGCGCCACCACCGGCCGTGCCCGCCGTTGCGGCTGGTTCGACGCCGTGATCCTGCGCCGCGCCATCGAGATCAACAGCCTGTCCGGCCTGTGCCTGACCAAGCTGGACGTCCTCGACGGCCTGCAGACCGTGCGCATCTGCACCGGCTACAAGAACGCCGCCGGCGAACTGCTGACCGACGCGCCGACCGACGCCGATAGCTACATCGGCCTGCAGCCGGTGTACGAAGACCTGCCGGGCTGGAGCGAATCCACCGTCGGCGCCAAGACCCTGGAAGCCCTGCCGGCCAACGCCCGCGCCTACATCAAGCGCATCGAGGAGCTGGTCGGTGCGCCCATCGACATCATCTCCACCGGCCCGGACCGCAACGAGACCATCGTCCTGCGCCATCCGTTCGGCTGATCCGTCGCGGCGCTAGCTGCTGCGAAGGGTGTGAAAAGCCGCTTCTCCTGATGGGGAAGCGGCTTTTTCGTTTAGGGTCGAGGCTCTTCGTAGGAGCGGGCCCTGCCCGCGATTCGCGCGCAGGGCGCGCTCCTACAGGGGAATGGCGTGGGTGGGGTTGCGTAGGAGCGGATCTTATCCGCGATTCGCGCCGGTATGTCCGGTTATCGCGGACGGAGTCCGCTCCTACGGCCGTGCTTCCCGGGAACCGTTGGCGTTATACCCTCCGGAGGGCCTGAAATTGTAATTGGATGGACTCACCCTCACCGAGGCGTCGAGGCGCCACGGTGGCGGTCTAAGAAGCCACCGACAGTGAGGGTGAATCCATGAAAAAGCATACGACGATGAATAAGCCGGTGTCTGCAACCGATGTATCGGTGTGCACGACAGTCGCCGTGGATCTGGCGAAAAAGGTCTTCCAGGTGGCGGGGGAAGACGCCCAGGGTCAACTGGCATACGAACAGCGAATCAAGTCGCGTGAAGCGTTTCAGGTGTTTCTGCAGAAGCTGCCGGAGGGCGTGACGGTGCTGATGGAGACCGGTCCTGGAGCACAAGCCTGGGCCCGGCTGCTGCAGGCGCAGGGCAACCTGGTGCGTATCCTGCCGGCCCAGCGGGTGGCCGAGCACCGGAGCGGAGCGAAGAATGATCGCAATGATGCCCACGCCATTCTGCGGGCGGGCCGGGATAGCAGTATTGCGTCGGTGCCGGTGAAGAGCGTCGCGGCACTGGCGATGCAGGCCTGGCACCGTGTCCGGCGGGGCTATGTGCGGCGGCGCACCGCCATGGGTAATCAGATCCGCGGGCTGCTGCTGGAGCAGGGTATCGCCCTGGCGCAGGGGGATGTGGGCTTGAAGCAAGGTGTCACCCGGGTGCTGGAAGACGCTAGACAGCCGTTGCCGGCGCTGCTGCGCGAGCTGATCGACGAGATGCTGAACGAATGGAAACGGCTGGGCGAGCGTATCGCCGCGCTGACCGGGCGTCTGGAAGCCTGTGCCGCCGCCGACCCGACAGCCAAACGGCTGATGACGGTACGTGGTATCGGTCCGATCACGGCTACGGCCTTGCTGGCCAAACAGGTCGAGCCGGAACGTTTCGCCAATGCGCGTCAGTTCGCTGCCTACTTCGGCATCGTGCCCGACCAGCACAGCAGCGGGCAGAAGGTGCGGCTGGGCAAGATGACCAAACGTGGCGACGCCTATGTGCGCAGCCTGATGGTCGTAGGCTCGCATGCGGTGTTGAAGCAACTGCGGCCCGATTCCGAACACCCGGATGATCGGCGCCTGCAGCGCTGGCTACAACGTCTGGGGCGCAAGGGCGCGGCAGTGCGACTGGCCAACCGCAACCTGCGTATCGCCTGGGTGCTGCTGTGCAGCGAACAAACCTACCAGCGCAAGCCGAATGCTTGCCGGGAGATGGAAATGAGCCACTGATCAACGAGTTCCCGCCAACGGGGCGCCAAGTCGCTCCAACCCTTGCTGAAGAACATTGACCCCTGGTCAGACCGTCGCGGATCGATGCCTACGCTCCTACCGGCCTTCGAGGCCTCTTTGTAATCGGCATTCCGCGGGCTTACCCAATGTTGGCCAGAAGCCCGACGTGGCTTCCTCGAACAGGCCTAATACATAGATGCAGTCGGGTTTTCATGTTCAAAAGCGGGTTGACGGTGGGGGTGAGTCCATACATAGGAGCGAGCTTGCTCGCGAACCGTGCCAGCCGCACTGCAACTGCCGGGAAATTCCGTTCGCGAGCAAGAACCAGGCGTCCCCCTCGCTCCTACAAAAAGTAATCTCTCCCAATCAGCCGGCCAATGGCCACCCTCAACGGCACGCCCCTTGCTGGCAAATGGCATCGGCGCATCCCGCGCCAGTATTCCGTTACCCGAGGAGGCACTCCGTGTCCGCCGTCCTTTCGCTGTTGCGCAGCCGCCTGCTGCGCCCCGTGTTCATCGCCCTGGGCCTGGCGTTGCTGGTGCAGTTGCTGATCGCCCTGTGGCTCACCCGCAGTACCGTGGACCAACTGGTGGCCGACCTGGGCGAACGCCTGGGCGGCCAGTCGCAGCGCCTGGCCGGCGAGTTGGAGCGCGCCGGTGGCGAGCTCAGTTCAGGGCTCACCGAGCTGTCCGCGCGGACCCGCGAACGCCTCGGCGCCGCCTTGTCGGCGCGGCTGGAGGAGGAGCGCGGCGAAACCCGCCAGAGCCTCGAACAGAGCCTGCGGCAGTCCGCCGACCAGCTTGCCCAGCTGCTTGCTGCGGTGGCGCCCAAGGCCATGTGGGACAACGACGTACCGACGCTCTCCGAGTACGCCCGGCGCGCCCAGGCCAACCCCAACGTGCTCTTCGTGGTCTACGACGATGCCCAGGGGCAGCACCTGACGCGCTACCTCAACCGCGAGGACCCGCGCATCCAGGCGCTGCTCGCCAAGGGCCAGGCTGAGCGCGCCCTGGACAAGGTGCTGGAAGCGGCCGCCCACGACGACTCGGTGATCCTCTCCAGTGTGCCCATCAGCCCCAATGGCGTGGTGATCGGTACCGTGCGCCTGGGTATTTCCACGGCCGAAGTGGAGAAGCAGGTGCAGGCCCTGGACAAGCGCTTCTCCGCCCTGATCGCCAGTGGCGACCAACTGGTGGCCGACAGCCTGGCCGGCGCCGCCGCCGACAGCAACAAGGCGCTGAGCGCCCGTCTGCAGGCGGCGCAGCAGGCGGCCGCCGAGATGAGCCAGGGCGCGCAGGGCGCGGTGGAGGCTTCCGCCGGTAGCCTGCGTTGGCATATTGGCCTGGGGTTGGTGCTGGTTGGTCTGGGCGTACTGCTGGTGCTGGCCCTGGTGCTTGGGCGGCGAGTGGTGAACCGCCTGCGCCTGTTGATCGATGCGCTCGACGACCTGGCGGCCGGGGAGGGCGACCTGACCCGCCGCGTGCGCCTGGACAGCAATGATGAAGTGGGCGAGATGGCGACCGCGGTGAACCGCTTCGTCGACAAGCTGCAGCCCATCGTCCGCGAGGCGGGGCAGGTGGCGCAGCGCACCGGCAGCGAGATCGCCGCCCTGGCCTCGCGCAGCGCCAGCGCCGAGGCGGCCGCCGACCGTCAGCGCAACGAAGTGGCCGGCAGCCTGGAGGCGCTCGCCGGCATGGCCGCCGAAGCCCAGCTGGAAAGCCAGGCCATGCAGGAGGCGCTGGAGCGCGTGGCGTCCATCCGCAAGGCGGCCGACGACAACGCGGCCATCGCCCGGCGCGTCGGTGGCCTCATCGAAACCCTGGAGTCCCGCGTGCAGAGCGGCGCCGGGGTGATCGAGAAGCTGGCGCAGCAGAGCGAACAGATCGAAGTGGTGCTCTCGGTGATCCACGGCATCGCCGAACAGACCAACCTGCTGGCGCTCAATGCCGCCATCGAGGCGGCCCGCGCCGGCGAGAGCGGCCGCGGTTTCGCCGTGGTGGCCGACGAGGTGCGGGCGCTGGCGAGCAAGACGCAGCAGTCCACTGGCGACATACAAACGCATATCGACGCCCTGCAGCGCGGTGCGCGCGAGGCGGTGGAAGCCATCGGCCAGGCCCGCGAGCAGGCGGTGCAGGGGTTGGCCGCGCTACACGACAGCGAGCGCCTGCAGCGTGAAGTGCAGCGGGCCGTGGAGGAAGTGCATGGCGCCATCGAGTCGGCGGCCCATGCCGCCGAGCAGCAGGCCGCCGGTGCGGTCGCGGTGCGCGGGCGCGTCGAGGTGATCCATGCCGAGGCGGGACGCGCCGCGGAAGCCGTCGCCGCCACCGCCAGCAGCGGGCGCGTGCTGGACGGCCTGGCGGCGCAGCTGCGCGCCAGCCTGGGGCAGTTCAAGGCATGAGGGGAGAAGGGCCGGGCGTTTCGTCCGGCCCGCTCCTGCGAAGGACGGAAACGAAAAAGCCGAGCAGTGCTCGGCTTTTTCGCTTGAAGATGGTGCCCAGGAGAAGACTCGAACTTCCACGGTGTTGCCACCGCTAGGACCTGAACCTAGTGCGTCTACCAATTCCGCCACCTGGGCATGCTTTTCAGCATGGGGTGCGATGATCGCTCATCGTCTTGCGGTAATGCAACCTTTCGGTCGCTTCGGCGTCTCAATGTCCGGTTATCAGGGTTCCGAACCGCCGCGATACAGCCAGGGGCTCTATCGTGAAATAAGTGGTGCCCAGGAGAAGACTCGAACTTCCACGGTGTTGCCACCGCTAGGACCTGAACCTAGTGCGTCTACCAATTCCGCCACCTGGGCACTGGATGCGATGATTGCTCATCGTTTCCGTGTTACAACGTCGCAGTGACGCTGTGGGCGCGAACTATACGGAGCAGGCTTTGGCTTGTAAACCCCTGATGCGATAAAAAATTTATTCTTGGTCGAAGCTGACCGACGAGCGGATTTCGCGCTTCAATAAGCACATGACGCTTACATTTATATAGACGATAAGGTGATCTCACCCTGATGGCCGATTGGCAAAACCTCGATCCCGAGGCCGCCCGCGAAGCGGAAAAATACGAAAACCCCATCCCCAGCCGCGAACTGATCCTGGCGCACCTCGCCGAACGCGGCGCGCCGGCGACCCGCGCGCAACTACTGGAAGAGCTCGGCCTGTCCGGCGAGGAGCAGGAAGAAGCCCTGCGCCGTCGCCTGCGCGCCATGGAGCGTGACGGCCAGCTCATCTATACCCGCCGCGGCGCCTACGCCCCGGTGGACAAGCTGGACCTGATCCGCGGCCGCATCGCCGGCCACCGCGACGGCTTCGGCTTCCTGATCCCCGACGACGGCAGCGACGACCTGTTCCTCAGCCCGACGCAGATGCGCCTGGTGTTCGACGGCGACCGCGCCCTGGCGCGCGTCTCCGGCTTCGACCGCCGCGGCCGCCGCGAAGGCGCCATCGTCGAAGTCATCGAACGCGCCCATGAGACCCTGGTCGGCCGCTACTTCGAAGAGAGCGGCATCGGCACCGTGGTCGCCGACAACCCGAAGATCCAGCAGGAAGTGCTGATCCCGCCGGGCAAGCACGGCGCGGCCAGGCACAACCAGTTCGTCCAGGTGCGCATCGACCAGTGGCCCAGCGTGCACCGCCAGGCCCAGGGCGAAGTGGTGGAAGTGCTCGGCGACTACATGGCGCCGGGCATGGAGATCGAAGTCGCCCTGCGCAGCTACGACATCCCCCACGTCTGGCCCGAAGGCGTGGAGAAGGAAGCGGCCAAGCTCAAGCCCGAGGTGGCGGACAAGGACAAGGAGAAGCGCGTCGACCTGCGCGCCCTGCCGTTCGTGACCATCGACGGCGAGGACGCCCGTGACTTCGACGACGCCGTCTACGCCGAGAAGCGCAAGGGCGGCGGCTGGAAGCTGTACGTCGCCATCGCCGACGTCTCCCACTACGTGAAGGTGGGCTCGGCGCTGGACGAGGAGGCGGCCAAGCGCGGCAACTCGGTGTACTTCCCCGAGCGCGTCATCCCCATGCTGCCGGAAATCCTCTCCAACGGCCTGTGCTCGTTGAACCCGCTGGTCGACCGCCTGGCCATGGTCTGCGAGATGAACCTGTCCAGGGCCGGCAAGATGACCGGCTACCAGTTCTACGAGGCGGTCATCCACTCCCACGCGCGGCTCACCTACACCAAGGTCAGCCAGTACCTGGAGACCCCCGACAGCCCCGAAGCCAAGCGCCTGGCCGAGCAACTGCCGGGCGTGGTGCCGCACCTGAACACCCTGTATGACCTGTACAAGGTGCTGCTGGCGGCGCGCCACGTGCGTGGCGCCATCGACTTCGAGACCCAGGAGACGCGCATCGTCTTCGGCGCCGACCGCAAGATCTCGGAGATCCGCCCGACCCAGCGCAACGACGCGCACAAGCTGATCGAGGAATGCATGCTGGCGGCCAACGTGGCCACCGCCAGGTTCCTCGAGAAGCTGGAAATCCCCGCGCTGTACCGCGTCCACGACGGCCCGCCGCAGGAGAAGCTGAACAACCTGCGGCAGTTCCTCGGCGAACTGGGCCTGGCCCTCTACCGCGGCAAGGGCGAGCCGACCCCCGGCGACTACCAGGCGCTGCTCGAATCCATCCAGGGCCGCCCGGACTTCCAGCTGATCCAGACGGTGATGCTGCGCTCGCTGAGCCAGGCGGTGTACAGCCCGGAGAACCACGGCCACTTCGGCCTGAACTACGAGGCCTACACCCACTTCACCTCGCCGATCCGCCGCTACCCGGACCTGCTGGTGCACCGCGCCATCCGCAGCGTGATCCGCTCCAAGCGCGAAACCGACCTGGTGCAGCGCGCCGGCGCCGCCGCGATGGCCAAGGCGCGCATCTACCCCTATGACGAGCCGCGCCTGGAGCAGCTCGGCGAGCAATGCTCGATGACCGAGCGGCGCGCCGACGAGGCCACCCGCGACGTCACCAACTGGCTGAAGTGCGAATACATGCGCGACCGCGTCGGCGAGACCTTCGACGGCGTGATCACCGCGGTCACCGGCTTCGGCATCTTCGTCGAGCTGACCGACATCTATGTCGAGGGCCTGGTGCACGTCACCGCGCTGCCCGGCGACTACTACCACTTCGACGCCGTGCACCACCGCCTGGCCGGCGAGCGCACCGGGCGCAGCTTCCGCCTCGGCGACATCACCCAGGTGGTGGTGGCGCGGGTCGACCTGGACGAGCGCAAGATCGACTTCGAGCTGGCCGAAAACGCGCTCAGCGCGCCCATCGGCCGCAAGAAGCGCGGCGACAAGGCCGAGACGGCCAAGCCCGGCAAGCCTGCCAAGGCGGCCGCCAAGCCGGCCAGGGCCAAGGGCCAGCCGCGCGAGTTGGAGCTGGAAGTGCCGGAGCCGCCGCTGCCCGTGGCGCCGCCGCGCAAGCGCAAGGTTGGTGTGGTCCAGGCGTTGCCCTCGGTGGCGCCGGAGATGCTCGCCAAGGCCGACGAGATGCTCGGCAACACCGATGTGAACAGAAGCCGCGCGCTGAAGCAGGCGCTGCTCGACGAAGCCAAGGTGGGCGGCAAGCGGCCGCCGGCCAAGGCCCAGGGCAAGCCGGCGAAGAACGCCAAGGCCGCCGCGGAGAAACCGCGCAAGCCGTCGAAGCAGAAAGCCAAGGCCGCCAAGCCGAGCAAGCACCGCAAGGGCCCGTCCAAGCCCAAGGCGGAGGGCGCCGCGGCAGGCAAGCCTAAGGCCAAGCCATGAGCCAGTGGGAAAGGGTCTACGGCGTGCACGCCGTAGAGGCGCTGCTGCGCCATCACCCCAAGCGCGTCAAGCAGCTGTGGCTGGCCGAGGGGCGGCACGACCCGCGGGTCCAGGCGCTGGTGGAGCTGGCCGGGCAGACGCGGGTGCCGGTGGGCACCCGTGAGCGCAAGGAACTCGACGAGTGGGCCGAGGGCGTGCACCAGGGCGTGGTCGCCGAGGTCAGCCCGAGCCAGGTGTGGGGCGAGAACATGCTCGAGGAACTGCTCGAGCGCACCCCCGGGCCGGCCTTGCTGCTGGCCCTGGACGGCGTCACCGACCCGCACAACCTCGGCGCCTGCCTGCGCACCGCCGATGCCGCCGGCGCGCTGGCGGTGATAGTGCCGAAGGACAAGTCGGCGACCCTCAACGCCACCGTGCGCAAGGTCGCCTGCGGCGCCGCCGAAGTGATCCCGCTGGTGGCCGTGACCAACCTCGCGCGCACCCTGGAAAAGCTCCAGCAGCGCGGCCTGTGGGTGGTCGGCACGGCTGGCGAGGCGACCCAGACCCTCTACGAGCTGGACCTCACCGGGCCCACCGTGCTGGTCATGGGCGCCGAAGGCAAGGGTATGCGCCGCCTGACCCGCGAACACTGCGACTACCTGGCCAAGCTGCCCATGGGCGGCAGCGTCAGCAGCCTGAACGTGTCGGTGGCCACCGGCGTGTGCCTGTTCGAGATCGTCCGCCAGCGCCGGGCGAAACAGGCCTAAGAACCACGTAGGAGCGAGCTTGCTCGCGAACCAAACCCGGCACCGTGCCCGCCCGGTTCGCGAGCAGGCTCGCTCCTGCGAAGAGTCCCCAGCGCGGCCTGCAGGACAGCTGGAGCCATAGGAGAAATGCCGTCGTAGGATGGGTTGAGCGAAGCGATACCCATCGCCATGGCCGCATGGGTTTCGCAAGCCCGACCCATCCTGCGAAGAGCCTCTGCCGCCCCTCGCCTGCAATTGCTCAAATATTCATCAATTGCCTTGCGCCGCCTTCCCCCCTTCTCTAGAATGTCGCCCCTTGCCGTCCGGGCAGGCGCTCACGCGTCCACCCGCCGGCAAGTCAAAAAGACATTCACTCCTTGCCTGACCGCATCGTCGGCAGGCTGCAACCCGTAAGGAGCATTTATGCGTCATTACGAAATCGTGTTCCTGGTTCACCCGGACCAGAGCGAACAAGTCGGTGGCATGGTCGAGCGTTACACCAAGGTCATCGAAGAAGACGGCGGCAAGGTTCACCGCCTGGAAGACTGGGGCCGTCGTCAGCTGGCTTACGCCATCAACAACGTGCACAAGGCTCACTACGTTCTGCTGAACGTCGAGTGCAGCGCCAAGGCCCTGGCCGAACTGGAAGACAACTTCCGCTACAACGACGCCGTCATCCGTAACCTGGTGATCCGTCGCGACGAAGCCGTTACCGGCCAGTCCGAAATGCTGAAGGCCGAAGAGAGCCGCAACGAGCGCCGCGAGCGCCGTGAGCGTCCTGACTCCAACGAAAACGAGTCCGCTGACGGCGAAGACAGCCGCGACAGCGCCGACGAGTAATCCCGGACAGTATTGAGGAGCCGATAACATGGCACGTTTCTTCCGTCGTCGTAAGTTCTGCCGTTTCACCGCTGAAGGCGTCAAGGAGATCGATTACAAAGATCTCAACACCCTGAAGGCCTACGTTTCCGAAACCGGCAAGATCGTTCCGAGCCGCATCACCGGCACCAAGGCCAAGTACCAGCGTCAGCTGTCGACCGCCATCAAGCGCGCTCGCTACCTGGCCCTGCTTCCCTACACCGACAGCCACGGCCGTTGATCGGGCAGTCGACGTAGCCTTGATGGATAGATCGCATGCGCGCATTGGCTGAATTCGTCATGCGAGGCCGCATGCAGGCGACCCTGGTGGTCGTCGCAGCCGCGGTACTGCAGCCGTTCTTCTGGCTCGGTGCCGCCGCCGGCAGCCTGGTGCTGCTGCGCCGGGGAACCGGAGATGCCATTGGCATCCTGGCCTGGGCGCTGCTCCCGGCCCTGGCCTGGTGGTACCTGGGCGACCCCACGGTCACCCTGGTGATGCTGGGTTCGGCGGTCCTGGCGCAGGTGTTGCGCACCAGCATGTCCTGGAATCGGGTCATGCTGGCCAGCGTGGTGTTGGGCGTGTTCTACGTGCTGCTGTTGAGCACGGTATCCGCCGGGCTGGTTCAAGGTCTGGCGGAGGCGTTTGGCAAGGTGCTGCCGCAGGTGCTGTCGGAAGCGAAGCTTTCGGCGGACCAGCAGGCCGAGCTGCAAGCGGGGCTGGTGCCGGCCGTTACCGGCCTGCTGGCCGCCTCGCTGCAGGTCATCAGCCTGCTGTGCCTGATGCTGGCGCGCTACTGGCAAGCGGCGCTGTACAACCCGCAAGGGTTCGGCCGCGAGTTCCGCGCGCTGCGCCTGGCGCCGGCGGTGGCCATCGCGCTGCTGCTGGGCGTGCTGGTGGTGCCGCTGCTGGGCCCGCAGTTCGCCGTGGTGGCGCCGTTGTGCGCCGTGCCGCTGCTGTTCGCCGGGCTCGCGCTCGGCCATGGGCTGGTCGCGCTGAAACGCCTGCCGGGGTTCTGGCTGGTGCTGTTGTACGGCCTGGCGCTGATGCTGGGGAATGTGATCTGTCTGGTTGCTGTCGTCGATAGTCTGTTTGATTTTCGTGGTCGCCTGGTACGTCGCCAGGGCTCCACGAACGGTGAAGGTTAAAAGTTAAGAGGTAAGACTCAAATGGAAGTCATCCTGCTGGAAAAGATCGCCAAACTGGGCAACCTGGGCGACAAACTGAACGTCAAGGGCGGCTACGCCCGTAACTACCTGCTGCCGCAGGGCAAGGCCACCGCTGCCACCCCGGCCAACGTCGCTGCTTTCGAAGAGCGCCGCGCCGAGCTGGAAAAGGCTGCCGCCGCGAAGAAGGCTGATGCCGAAGCTCGCGCCGCCCAGCTGGCCGAACTGATCGTCACCATCGGCGCCCACGCCGGCGACGAAGGCAAGCTGTTCGGTTCGATCGGCACCCGCGACATCGCCGAAGCGGTCTCCGCTGCCGGCTACCCGCTGGAAAAGGCCGAAGTGCGCCTGCCCAACGGTGCCCTGCGCACCGTCGGCGAATACGACATCGAAGTGCAGCTGCACACCGACGTCGAAGCGACCCTGCACGTGGTCGTCGTCGCCGAGTAAGCGATCCGTCGCTGCGACGCCGTGGACACCTTGCGTGGACGCGGCAGTTCGCTAACATCGGGCACGGTACCGCCTAGCGGTCCGTGCCCTTTGTTTTTCTGCATCCATCCGAGTTTCCTGCGCCGAGCCCATGAACGACATCACCGTCCCCGAGCAATACGACCTGCAAACGGCCACCCTCAAGGTGCCGCCGCATTCGATCGAAGCCGAACAGGCGGTGCTGGGTGGTCTGATGCTCGACAACAACGCCTGGGAGCGCGTGTCGGACGCGGTGTCCGACGGCGACTTCTACCGCCATGACCACCGCCTGATCTTCCGCGCGGTGTACAAGCTCGCCGAAGGCAACCAGCCGATCGACGTGGTGACCCTCTCCGAGCTGCTGGAGCGCGAAGGCCAGCTGTCGCAGGTCGGCGGCCTGGCCTACCTGGCCGAGCTGGCGAAGAACACCCCCTCGGTGGCGAACATCAAGGCCTACGCGCAGATCATCCGCGAGCGCGCCACCCTGCGCCAGCTGATCGGCATCAGCAGCGACATCGCCGACAGCGCCTTCAACCCCGAGGGCCGCAGCGCCAACGAGGTGCTCGACGAGGCCGAGCGGCGCATCTTCGAGATCGCCGAGGCGCGGCCGAAGACCGGCGGCCCGGTGGGCATCGGCGACATCCTGGTGAAGACGATCGACCGGATCGACCACCTGTTCAACACCAACGACGCCTTCACCGGCATCTCCACCGGCTTCACCGACCTCGACGAGAAGACCAGTGGCCTGCAGCCGGCCGACCTGATCATCGTCGCCGGCCGTCCGTCCATGGGCAAGACCACCTTCGCCATGAACCTGGTGGAGAACGCCGTGCTGCGCACCGACAAGGTGGTGCTGGTGTACTCCCTGGAGATGCCCTCGGACTCGATCGTGATGCGTATGCTTTCGTCCCTGGGCCGCATCGACCAGACCAAGGTGCGTTCGGGCAAGCTGGAGGACGACGACTGGCCGCGCCTGACCTCGGCGGTCAACCTGCTCAACGAGCGCAAGCTGTTCATCGACGACACCGCCGGCATCTCGCCCTCGGAAATGCGCGCGCGCACCCGGCGCCTGGCCCGCGAGCACGGCGAGATCGCCCTGATCATGGTGGACTACCTGCAGCTGATGCAGATCCCCGGTTCCTCCGGCGACAACCGCACCAACGAGATCTCCGAGATCTCCCGCTCGCTCAAGGCCCTGGCCAAGGAATTCAACTGCCCGGTGGTGGCGCTGTCGCAGCTCAACCGCTCCCTGGAACAGCGCCCGAACAAGCGCCCGGTGAACTCCGACCTTCGCGAATCCGGGGCGATCGAGCAGGACGCCGACGTGATCATGTTCGTCTACCGCGACGAGGTGTACCACCCGGAAACCGAGTTCAAGGGCGTGGCCGAAATCATCATCGGCAAGCAGCGTAACGGCCCCATCGGCACCGTGCGCCTGGCCTTCCTCGGCCGCTTCACCCGCTTCGAGAACCTCGCTCCGGGCATGTACAACTTCGAAGACGAATAAAGACGAGTAAGGCTGGAGGCTGTACGTAAGAGCTTGATGCGCAGTGGCCGGGGGTTATGCTGTTTGCCTTCAGCCTTCAGCCTTCAGCCTTCAGCCTTCAGCCTTCAGCCTTCAGCCTGGACCCCCATGCGCCCCCTTATCGCCCATATCGACCTCTCCGCCATCCAGCACAACTACGCCCTGGCCAAGCGCTGCGCGCCGGGCCGTGAGGCGTTCGCCGTGGTCAAGGCCAATGCCTACGGGCATGGCGTGCGCGAGGTAGTGACCGCGCTGCGTGACGAGGCCGATGGCTTCGCCGTGGCTTGCCTGGAGGAGGCCGCCGAGGTCCGCGCGCTGCACGGCACTGCGCGCATCCTGCTGCTGGAGGGCTGCTTCGAGCCGAGCGAGTTCCTGGTGGCCTCGCAACTACGCCTGGACATCGCCGTGCAAGGCCCGGAGCAACTGGCGACGCTGCTGGCCAGCAACCTGCCGCAGCCGCTCAATGTCTGGCTCAAGCTGGATTCGGGCATGCACCGCCTGGGCTTCTCCGCCGAGGCCCTGCGCGCGGTCTTCCCGAGCCTGCGCGGCGCCCCGCAGGTCGCCGAGCTGAACCTGATGAGCCACTTCGCCTGCGCCGACGAGCGCGGCCACACGCTCACCGAGGACCAGCTGGAATGCTTCCTCGGCCTGCTCGACCTGGACTTCGACCAGCGCTCGCTGGCCAACTCCGCCGCCGTACTGAGCATCCCGGCGGCGCACATGGACTGGATCCGCCCCGGCATCATGCTCTACGGCGCCTCGCCCTTCGCCGACCTGGGCGCGGCCGAGATGGGCCTGCGCCCGGCCATGAGCCTGCATGCGCAGGTGATGTCCATTCGCGAAGTGGCGGTGGGCGAGAACGTCGGCTACGGCGCCACCTGGGTGGCCGAACGGCCGTCGCGCATCGGCACCGTCAGTTGTGGCTACGCCGACGGCTACCCACGCCACGCGCCCAGCGGCACGCCAGTGTTGGTCGCCGGCCAGCGCGCGCCGCTGGCCGGCCGGGTGTCCATGGACATGCTGGCGGTGGACCTCACCGACCTGCCCGAAGCCACCGTCGGCGCCCCGGTGGAACTCTGGGGCACGCAGCTGCCGGTGGACGAAGTGGCCGCCCACGCCGGCACCATCGGCTACGAGCTGCTGACCAAGGTCACCGCGCGGGTGCCGCGCAAGTACAGCGCCTAGACCAGCCGGTCCGAAGTCTTCAGCGTCTCCAGCCAGAAGTCGCCATTGCCAGCGTCCTCCCCGGCCAGCGCGTAGCTGGCCCGGCCGCTGCCCTTGACCTGGTACAGCGCCTGGTCGGCGGCCTTGTACAGCTTGGCGAACTGCAGTGCGTGGCGCGGGTAGATGGCCACGCCGATGCTCGGGGTGATGCTCAGTTCCAGGCGGTCGAACTGCACCGGCCGCGACAGCTCGCTGAGCAGGCGCACCGCTATCTCCCGGGCGTGGCCTTCGGCGTCGGGGCCGGACACCAGCGCGGCGAACTCGTCGCCGCCCAGGCGCGCCACGCAGTCGCTGGAACGCACGCACTGGCGCAGGCGGTGGCCGACGTGCTGGAGCATGAAGTCGCCGGCGTCGTGGCCGTGGGTGTCGTTGATCGGCTTGAAGTGGTCGAGGTCGATCAGCATCAGCGCCAGGCTCTCGCCATTCTGCTGGGCCTGCTGCAACGCCTGCTCGGCGTGCTCCACCAGGTAGCGGCGGTTGGGCAGCCCGGTGAGCGGGTCGTTGTGCGCGGCATGGCGCAGCTGGGCCTCGCGTTCTAGCAGCAGGCGGTTGCTCTGCGTCAGCTCGGCGGTGCGCGCCGCCACGGCCTGCGCCAGGTCGTTCTGCGCGCTCTGCAACAGGGTCATGCGCGCGCTCTTCTCGCGGTTGGCCTGCTCCAGGGCCTGGGCCTTCTCGCGCTTGAGTTCCTGGATGCGCGAGGTCAGGGCGAAGGAGAACAGGATGGACTCCAGGGCCACCGACACCGGGAACAGGTAGGCGGTGGTCGGCGAGGGCTGCACCACGCCCAGGGCGCGCATCACCGAAATGCTCACGCTGGACAGCACCAGGCCGAAGCCCACCAGGTACAGGCGCGCCGGCAGCGAGCCCTGCAGCGAGCGGGTGATGGCTGCGCCGAGCGCCGCCGGGATGCCGACGAAGGTGGTGGTGGCCAGCACCCAGCCGGCCTCGGAGCGGCCGACGAAGACGTTGAGCAGCACCGAGGCGACGTACAGCAGGCAGTTCAGCGTCAGCATGTGGTGCGCCCAGGGCACGTTGCGGCGGGTCTGCAGCAGCGTCTGGGTGAAGCGGGTGACGCACAGGCCCCACAGCGAGGGCAGGGTGATGCGGTTCAGCCACCAGGGCACCGCGTCGCCGGGCCAGAGCAGCTCGAAGGCATGGCCGGTCATGCCCATGCTGAACAGCAGGGCGAAGCCGGTGGTGAGCACGTACCAGAAGTAGGCGCGGTCGCGCAGGCTGACCAGGATGAACAGGTTGTACAGCAGCAGCGCGGCGATCAGCCCGTAGACGCCGCCGAGGAACAGGTTGGTCTCGGCGCGGTGGTCCTGCAGGTCGTCCTGCGACCAGATGCGCAGCGGGAAGGAGTTGCCGGCCGGGTCCAGGCTGCGCAGGTACAGGCGCAGCGGGCCTTCGCCGGCGGGCAGGTGGAACACCGGGCGGCGGTAGCTGCGGTCGCGGCCTTCGGCGAAGGGCACCGCCTCGCCCGAACGCAGCTCGCGGTAGCCGCCCTGGCCGTCGGGCAGGTACAGGCGCAGGTCGAGCAGGTTCACCGCGTCCACCTCCAGCCACCAGCCGCCGGGCGGGGTAGTCCGGCGTTCCAGGTCCAGGCGCAGCCACCAGGGGTTGGGACTCTGGCCGACGCTGGTGCGGCCCTTGGCGGGCACGAAGGCGGCGTCCCGCTCGCGTGCCTGTTGCAGGTCCAGGCGTGCGCCCGGGTCTTCCAGCAGCATCAGGCCGTCGTTCAGCCAGCGCCCGCTGGCCCGTTCGTCGAGCACCAGGGGCTGGGCCGCGGCGCTGGCGCAACCGAGCAGGAGAAACAACAGACACCACAGATGACGCACGGTTGACACTCCCTGTTCCCGGCCGCTGCGGCCAAGCCTGTTGAGACGGTGGAGCGAGTATAGCCAGTTGCCACTGCGCCGGCTCCGCCAATCGTCCCCGTCCGGCGGTCGCCCGGCGCCGGGAAAAACCCCAGCGTCCCGGTCGGAATTGTTCACTTTTTGTGCTATATTCCGCGCCCGCGATTTCGCGCCCCTATTCCTAGAGATACCCCCGGTGCCCGTGATGCAAGCCGCCAAGCCGTTGTTCGACTATCCCAAGTTCTGGGCCGAGTGTTTCGGCCCGGCGCCGTTCCTGCCGATGAGCCGGGAAGAGATGGACCGACTGGGCTGGGATTCCTGCGACATCATCATCGTCACCGGCGATGCCTACGTCGACCATCCGTCCTTCGGCATGGCCATCATCGGCCGCCTGCTGGAAGCCCAGGGCTTCCGCGTGGGCATCATCGCCCAGCCGGACTGGCAGTCGAAGGACGACTTCATGAAGCTGGGCAAGCCGAACCTGTTCTTCGGCGTGGCCGCCGGCAACATGGATTCGATGATCAACCGCTACACCGCCGACCGGAAGATCCGCTCCGACGACGCCTACACCCCCGGCGGCAACGCCGGCAAGCGTCCGGACCGCGCCAGCATGGTCTACAGCCAGCGCTGCCGCGAGGCCTACAAGGGCGTGCCGATCGTGCTCGGCGGCATCGAGGCCTCGCTGCGCCGCATCGCCCACTACGACTACTGGCAGGACAAGGTCCGCCACTCGATCCTGATGGACGCCAAGGCCGACCTCCTGCTGTTCGGCAACGCCGAGCGCGCCGTGGTCGAGGTGGCCCAGCGCCTGTCCGCCGGCGAACCGATCGAGTCGATCACCGACGTGCGCGGCACCGCCTTCGTCCGCCGCGACACCCCCGAGGGCTGGTTCGAGCTGGACTCTACGCGCATCGACCGCCCGGGCAGGATCGACAAGATCATCAACCCCTACGTCAACACCCAGGACACCGCCGCCTGCGCCATCGAGCAGGACAAGGGCCCGCAGGAAGACCCCAACGAAGCCAAGGTGGTGCAACTGCTGCCCAACCCGAAGCTGACCCGCGAGCGCACCGTCATCCGCCTGCCGTCCTTCGAGAAGGTGAAGAACGACCCGGTGCTCTACGCCCACGCCAATCGCGTGCTGCACCTGGAGACCAACCCCGGCAACGCCCGGGCCATGGTCCAGCGCCACGGCGAGACCGACGTGTGGTTCAACCCGCCGCCCATCCCGCTGAGCACCGAGGAGATGGACTACGTCTTCGGCCTGCCCTACGCCCGCGTGCCGCACCCGGCCTACGGCGGCGAGAAGATCCCGGCCTACGAGATGATCCGTTTCTCGGTGAACATCATGCGTGGCTGCTTCGGCGGCTGCACCTTCTGCTCGATCACCGAGCACGAAGGGCGGATCATCCAGAACCGCTCGGAAGACTCGATCATCCGCGAGATCGAGGAGATCCGCGACAAGGTGCCGGGCTTCACCGGGGTGATCTCCGACCTCGGCGGGCCGACCGCCAACATGTACCGCATCGCCTGCAAGGACCCGGAGATCGAGAAGCACTGCCGCAAGCCGTCGTGCGTGTTCCCCGGTATCTGCGAGAACCTCAACACCGACCATTCCTCGCTGATCCAGCTGTACCGCCGCGCCCGCGACCTGCCGGGGGTGAAGAAGATCCTCATCGCCTCGGGCCTGCGCTACGACCTGGCGGTGGAGTCGCCGGAGTACGTGCGCGAGCTGGTGACGCACCACGTCGGCGGCTACCTGAAGATCGCCCCGGAGCACACCGAGCAGGGCCCGCTGTCGAAGATGATGAAGCCGGGCATCGGCAGCTACGACCGCTTCAAGCAGATGTTCGAGAAGTTCTCCAAGGAGGCGGGCAAGGAGCAGTACCTGATCCCGTACTTCATCGCCGCGCACCCGGGCACTACCGACGAGGACATGATGAACCTCGCCCTGTGGCTCAAGCGCAACGGCTTCCGCGCCGACCAGGTGCAGGCCTTCTATCCTTCGCCGATGGCCACCGCCACGGCCATGTACCACTCGGGCAAGAACCCGCTGCGCAAGGTCACCTACAAGAGCGACGCGGTGACCATCGTCAAGGGCGAGCGCCATCGCCGCCTGCACAAGGCCTTCCTGCGCTGGCACGATCCGAACAACTGGCCGATGCTGCGCGAGGCGCTCAAGGACATGGGTCGCGCCGACCTGATCGGCAACGGCAAGCACCAGCTGATCCCCACCCACCAGCCCGACGCCGACGGCAGCTACCAGAGCGCCCGGCGCAAGAACTCCACCCCGGTGGGCAGCAAGAAGGCCGGCAAGCCGCTGCTGACCCAGCACACCGGCCTGCCGCCCCGCGCCAGCGACGGCTCGCGCCCGTGGAACAAGGGCGAGGAGGGCAAGGCCGCGGGCTACGCCAAGGGCAAGAAGCGCACCACCAAGCGCCAGCCGAACATACCGCGCTGAGTGCATGACCGACGACGGGGCCGCAAGGCCCCGTTTTCGTTTCCGGGCCTGCTTTCGTAGGAGCGAGCTTGCTCGCGAACAGAGTTTCCCGGATACGCCGGCATCAGACCGACCTCCGCACCCTCTCCCCAGCCCTCTCCCTGAAGGGAGAGGGGGCTTGTCCGTGCCGAGAAATGGCCTGGTTTCAGCTGGCAATCTCTGCGCTAGCCAGCTGACTCAGGAATACCAACGCGCACCGAACGGTCCCCTCTCCCTTCAGGGAGAGGGTTAGGGAGAGGGCGCTCTACAGCCCAATCCCCAAAGCCCCCGGGAGGCACGGTTCGCGAGCAAGCTCGCTCCTACAGGGAGGCGACTGCGTCCGGGCTATCCACGGAAATATTTTGGTACTATAGTTCCAAAATCATAAAAACAAGACCGGAGACCCCGCCATGCGTCGCGCCGCCCTGTCCCTCCTCAGCCTCGCCGTGCTCCTGGCCGCCTGCGGCGAGCAGGACAAACCCACCGCCGCGGTCAGCGCGGATTTCCAGAAAGACCTGCAGGCCCGGCTGATCAAGGCCAAGCCCGGTGACGTCATCGCTATCCCCGCCGGCACCTACCACCTCGACCGCGGCCTCAGCCTCAAGGTCGATGGCGTGACCCTCCGCGGCGACGGCATGGACAAGACCATCCTCAGCTTCAAGAACCAGAAGGCCGGCGCCGAAGGCCTGCTGGTGGACGCCTCGGACTTCACCATCGAGAACCTGGCCATCGAGGACAGCAAGGGCGACGCGCTCAAGGTGCTGGGCGGCAAGAACATCGTGATCCGCAACGTGCGCACCGAATGGACCAACGGCCCGGCCACCGAGAACGGCGCCTACGGCCTGTACCCGGTGCAGACCGAGAACGTGCTGCTGGAGGGCAACGTGGCCATCGGCGCCTCGGACGCCGGCATTTATGTCGGCCAGTCGCGCAACGTGGTGGTGCGCAACAACCGCGCCGAGCGCAACGTCGCCGGCATCGAGATCGAGAACACCATCGGCGCCGACGTCTACGACAACGTGGCCACCGGCAACACCGGCGGCATCCTCGTCTTCAACATGCCCAACCTGCAGCAGCCGGGGCGCGGCACCCGCGTCTACAACAACGAAGTGCAGGGCAACAACCACGACAACTTCGGCCACAAGGGCACGCCGGTGGCCAGCGTCCCGGCCGGTTCCGGGGTGGTGGTCAACTCCAACGACGACGTGGAAATCTTCGACAACAGGATCGGCGACCACAAGACCGCCAACGTCATCATCAGCAGCTACTACAGCACCAACTACTCGGACAAGGCGACGCAGCCGAACTTCGATCCCTATCCCGAGGGCATCTACATCCACGGCAACACCTTCGGCCCCGGCGGCGACAGTCCCGACCACCTGGAGCTGAAGGCGCTGAAGATCGCCAAGTTCGGCCTCAACGGGCGCCTGCCGGACATCCTCTGGGACGGCTACGTGAACCAGAAGAAACTGGTCGGCGGCAAGCTGCCGGAGGAACTGGCCATCTGCATCGACAACGGCGAAGCCGGCATAGTCAACGTCGACGGCCCCAACGGCTACAAGAACATCAGCACCGACATGAGCGGCCACCGCTGCAAGCTCAAGCCGCTGCCGAAGATCGAACAGGCCGGCCTGGGCGAGAAGGGAGGCAAGGCATGACGCGAGCCGCCTGCGCCTGGTTGTCGCTCGCCCTGGCCGTGGCGCTGGCCGGGTGCGGGCAGCAGGCGAAGCCGCGCTACCAGCCCGAGGGCGACGACTACCCGCAGACCTTGAGCGGCTGGGGCATGCTGCACCTGGGCGACGGGCACCTGAAGCCCGCGCCCGAGGTGCTGCCCTACGACCTCAACACGCCGCTGTTCACCGACTACGCGCACAAGCTGCGCACGGTGTGGATGCCTGAAGGGCAGGCGGCGAAGTACGCCGAGGACCACTTCGACTATCCGCTGGGCACGGTGCTGACCAAGACCTTCTACTACCCCACCGACGGCAAGGGCCAACTGCTGGAGAACTCGCAGGACGACCGCGACCCGCAGCAGGGCCTGGACCTGGCCAGGGTGCGCCTGGTCGAGACCCGCGTGCTGGTGAAGCAGAAGGACGGCTGGACGGCGCTGCCCTACGTGTGGGACGCCGAGCAGAAGGAAGCGCACCTGGAACTGGCCGGCGACAGCCAGGCCCTGGAACTGCAGGATGCGGCCGGGCAGAAGGTGGCCTTCACCTACATGGTGCCGGACGCCAACCAGTGCTCCGAGTGCCACGCCGAGACCAAGGGCGCCGGCATCGCCCCGCTGGGCCCCAAGGCCCGCCACCTGAACAAGGACTTCGCCTACGCAGACGGTAGCGACAACCAGTTGCGCCACTGGCAGGCACGCGGTTTTCTGCAGGGCCTGCCGGAGCTGGCGCAGGTGCCGCAGAACGCCCTGTGGGGCCATCCGCGGGCAGGCGAGAGCCTGGAGAAGCAGGCGCGCAGCTATCTGGACGCCAACTGCGGTCATTGCCATAACCCGAAGGGGGCGGCGCGTACGTCGGGGCTGTATATCGATGCCAGTGCCGAGTTGGGCGTGAACTACGGGTTCTGCAAGCAGCCGGTGGCGGCGGGCAATGGTACCGGCGGGCGTCGCGAGGATATCCATCCGGGGCATCCGGAGCTGTCGGTGCTGACCTACCGAGTGGGAAGCGACAAGCCCGGGGAGATGATGCCGGAGCTGGGGCGGGCGTTGGTGCACAAGGAGGGGTTGGAGGTGCTGGAGCGGTGGATTGCGGGGTTGTCGGGGGGATGTAGTTGAGGTTGGAGTTTTCCTTCGACTTCGGTGCGTGGGGGGACTCCGTTCCCTCTCCCTAACCCTCTCCCTGAAGGGAGAGGGGACCGTTCGGTGTGCTTGGATGTTCTGGCGTCAGCCGGCAATACCGGAAGCTTCCATTTGAAACCTTCTTTGTCTCGGCACGGACAAGCCCCCTCTCCCTTCAGGGAGAGGGCTGGGGAGAGGGCGCACTACAGCCCAACACCAAACCCCCAGGCAATTCCCCCTTCGCGAGCAAGCTCGCTCCTACGAAAGACCACCCCACCGTCTAGGCTATCCCCCACCGGCGCCCTATTTCCGTGCACCCCATGCCCGGCATGCGCCCCCGGGCCCCGCGATGGTGCCCGGCGCCCGTGCGCAGCCCGTTCCACGGCCCCTGGCGGCTGGCACGGGACTTGCGCGGAAGCTGTGTCGCCCAGGCCCGCAGGAGGCCCGCCGTGTCGATCCATGTCGCCTTGCAGCACGTCACCCACTACCGCTACGACCGCGCCGTGAACCTCGGCCCGCAACTGGTGCGCCTGCGCCCGGCGCCGCACAGCCGCACGCGCATCCTCGGCTATTCGCTGAAGGTCGCCCCGGCCAAGCACTTCATCAACTGGCAGCAGGACCCGCAGGGCAACTACCTGGCGCGCCTGGTGTTCCCGGAGAAGACCGAGGAACTGCGGGTGGAGGTGGACCTGGTCGCCGAGATGGCGGTGTTCAACCCCTTCGACTTCTTCCTCGAGCCCTACGCCGAGCAGTTCCCCTTCGCCTACGGCGCCGACGAGCAGCGCGAGCTGGCGCCCTACCTCGCGCGCCAGCCGGCCAGCCCGCGGTTCGCCGAATACCTCGCCGCGGTGCCGCGCGACGCCAGCCCCACCGTGGACTTCCTGGTCGCGCTGAACCAGCGCCTGGCCGGCGACGTGCGCTACCTCATCCGCATGGAGCCCGGCGTGCAGACGCCCGAGCAGACCCTGGAGCTGGCCTCCGGCTCCTGCCGCGACTCGGCCTGGCTGCTGGTGCAGCTGGCGCGCCACCTGGGCCTGGCGGCGCGCTTCGTCTCCGGCTACCTGATCCAGCTCAGCGCCGACCAGAAGGCCCTGGACGGCCCCAGCGGCACCGAAGTGGACTTCACCGACCTGCACGCCTGGGCCGAGGTCTACCTGCCCGGCGCCGGCTGGGTGGGGCTGGACCCGACCTCCGGGCTGTTCGCCGGCGAGGGCCACATCCCCCTGGCCTGCAGCCCCGAGCCGTCCTCGGCGGCGCCGATCACCGGCGCGCTGGAGGAATGCGAGGTGCAGTTCAGCCACCAGATGCGCGTGGAGCGCGTCTGGGAAGCGCCACGGGTGACCAAGCCCTACAGCGAGGAACAGTGGCAGGCGATCCGCGAACTGGGTTCGCGCATCGACGCCGACCTCGCCGAACGGGACGTGCGCCTGACCATGGGCGGCGAGCCGACCTTCATCGCCATCGACTACCCCGACGACCCCGAGTGGAACACCGCCGCCCTGGGCCCGAACAAGCGCCGCCTGGCCGCCGAGCTGTTCCACCGCCTGCGCCGCCACTACGCGCCCAAGGGCCTGGTGCACTTCGGCCAGGGCAAGTGGTACCCGGGCGAGCAGCTGCCGCGCTGGTCGCTCAACTGCTACTGGCGGCGCGACGGCGAGCCGCTGTGGAACAACCCCATGCTCTACGCCGAGGAGGGCCGCAGCTACGGCGCCGACGCCGCCCTGGCCGCGCGCTTCCTGCGCCGCCTCGCCGGGCGCCTGGGCCTGGCCGGCGACACCCTGTTCGCCGCCTACGAAGACTGGTTCTACTACCTCTGGCGCGAGCGCCGGCTACCCAGCAACGTCACCCCGGAAGACCCGCGCCTGGCTGACCCGCTGGAGCGCGAACGCCTGTGCCGGGTGTTCGAGCGCGGCCTGGGCGAGGAGGTCGGCCATGTGCTGCCACTGGCGCGCAGCGCCGCCGGCGACGCCTGGGAAAGCAGCCGCTGGTTCCTCCGTGGCGAGCACTGCCGGCTGGTCCCCGGCGACTCGGCGCTGGGCTACCGCCTGCCGCTGGACTCGCAGCCCTGGGCCAGCGAGGCCGACTACCCCTACGTCAACCCGGCCGACCCCAGCCAGCCGCGCCCACCGCTGCGCCGCGCCGCGCAACTGCAACAGGTACGCGAGCGCATGCCCGGCGGCCCGGACGCCACGCGCCAGCCGCTGCTGCACCAGTCCGCCGGCTGGATCACCCGCACCGCGTTGTGCGCCGAGCCTCGCGAAGGCCGGCTGTACCTGTTCATGCCGCCACTGGCGGAGCTGGAGGCCTACCTGGAGCTGGTCGCCGCCATCGAGGCCACCGCCGGCGAACTGGGCTGCCCGGTGCTGCTGGAAGGCTACGAGCCGCCGGCCGACCCGCGCCTGAGCAACTTCCGCATCACCCCCGACCCGGGCGTGATCGAAGTGAACATCCACCCCTCGGCGAACTGGGACGAACTGGTCGAGCGCACCGAATTCCTCTACGAGGCGGCGCGCCAGTCGCGGCTGTCCAGCGAGAAGTTCATGGTCGACGGCCGCCACGTCGGAACCGGCGGCGGCAACCACTTCGTCCTTGGCGGCGCCACCCCGGCGGACTCGCCCTTCCTGCGCCGCCCGGACCTGCTGCGCAGCCTGATCAGCTACTGGCACAACCACCCCTCGCTGTCCTACCTGTTCTCCGGCCTGTTCATCGGCCCGACCTCCCAGGCGCCGCGGGTGGACGAGGCGCGCAACGACGCGCTCTACGAACTGGAGATCGCCTTCGCGCAGATGCCCGAGCCGGGCGCCGACTGCCCGCCCTGGCTGGTCGACCGCCTGCTGCGCAACCTGCTGGTGGACGTCAGCGGCAACACCCACCGCGCCGAATTCTGCATCGACAAGCTGTACTCGCCGGACAGCGCCAGCGGCCGCCTCGGCCTGCTGGAACTGCGCGCCTTCGAAATGCCGCCCCACGCGCGCATGAGCCTGGCCCAGCAACTGCTGCTGCGGGCCCTGGTGGCGCGCTTCTGGGCCGAGCCCTACACGCCGCCGAAGCTGGTGCGCTGGGGCACCGAGCTGCACGACCGCTTCCTGCTGCCGCACTTCGTCGAGCAGGACTTCGCCGACGTGGTCCACGAACTCAACGCCTTCGGCTACCCGCTGCGCAGCGACTGGTTCGCCCCGCACTTCGAATTCCGCTTCCCGAAATACGGCGACTACGCGGTGAAAGGCATCGACCTGGAACTGCGCCAGGCCCTGGAGCCCTGGCACGTGCTGGGCGAGGAGGGCGCCCCCGGCGGCGCCGTGCGCTACGTGGACTCGTCCCTGGAGCGCGTGCAACTGAAGGTTGCCGGCATGGCCCCGGACCGCTACGTGGTCACCTGCAACGGTCGCCCGGTGCCGCTGCGGCCCACCGGCCAGGTCGGCGAATACGTCGCCGCGGTGCGCTACCGCGCCTGGCAGCCGGCGTCCTGCCTGCAGCCGACCATCGGCGTACAGGCGCCGCTGGTCTTCGACATCGTCGACACCTGGATGCAGCGCTCCCTCGGCGGCTGCCAGTACCACGTCAGCCACCCCGGCGGGCGCAGCTACGACAGCTTCCCGGTGAACGCCTACGAAGCCGAGAGCCGGCGCCTGGCGCGCTTCTTCCGCCACGGCCACACACCCGGCAAGCTGAACGTGGAGGCGCCGCGCGCCGACGCCGAACTGCCGATGACCCTCGACCTGCGGCGGACATGAGCGCCGCCGCCCGCTAAAGTGAACAGGCCGCCTTGCACGCCGAGTCCCTGATGTCCGAGTTGCTCGCCCACTACCCGCTGTCCGCCACGGCGTACCACGAACTGCTGGACGCCGCGGGCGGCGTGCGCCCGCACTGGCAACGCCTGGTCCAGCGCCTGGAACGCGCCAGCGCCGCGCAGCTGGAGCAGCGCCAGGCCCTGCTGGCGCGGCAGATCCAGGAAAATGGCGTGACCTACAACGTCTACGCCGACCCCAAGGGCGCCGACCGCCCCTGGGAGCTGGACCTGCTGCCCAACCTGCTGTCCGCTGAGGAATGGGCCGGCATCGCCGCCGGCGTGGCGCAACGCGGGCGGCTGCTCAACGCGGTGCTGGCCGACCTCTACGGCGAGCAGCGCCTGCTCGCCGAGGGCGTGCTGCCGACCGAACTGGTCTACGGCCACCCCAACTTCCTCTGGCCCTGCGGCGGTTTGCCGGTGCCCGGTGGCATCTACCTGCACAGCTATGCCGTGGACCTGGCGCGCGACGCCGACGGCCGCTGGCACGTGCTCGCCGACCGCACCCAGGCGCCCTCCGGCGCCGGCTACGCCCTGGAGAACCGGCAGATCATCTCCCGCGCCCTGCCGGAGCTGTACCGCGAACTGCGCGTGCAGTACCTGGCCGGTTACTTCCGCACCCTGCAGGAAACCCTCGCGCACTGTGCCCCGGCCGACGGCGAGACGCCGCTGGTGGTGCTGCTGACCCCGGGGCGCTTCAACGAAACCTACTTCGAGCACCTGTACCTGGCGCGCCAACTGGGCTTCCCGCTGGTGGAAGGCCACGACCTGACGGTGCGCGACGCGACCCTCTACCTCAAGACCCTCGGTGGCCTGAAGCGCGTCCACGCGGTGCTGCGGCGCCTGGACGACGACTTCTGCGACCCGCTGGAACTGCGCACCGACTCCGCCCTCGGCGTGCCCGGCCTGCTCGACGCCGTGCGCCGCGGCCGCGTGCTGGTGGCCAACGCCCTGGGCAGCGGCGTGCTGGAATCGCCGGGGCTGCTGGGCTTCCTGCCGGCGGCCAGCCGCCGGCTGTTCGGCGAAGACCTGCTGCTGCCGGCGGTGCAGACCCACTGGTGCGGCGAACCGGGCGCCCTGGACATGGCGCTGGGCGAGCTGGACCGCCTGGTCATCAAGCCGGCCTTCCCCTCGCAGAGCTTCGAGCCGCTGTTCGGCCACACCCTGGGCCCGGCGGCCCGCACCGAGCTGTGCCAGCGCCTGCGCGCGCAGCCCCACGCCTACGTGGCGCAGCGCCAGGCGCAGCTGTCCCAGGCGCCGGTGTGGCAGCAGGTCGGCGCGCACGGCGAACTGCAATCGCGCGCCATCGGCATGCGCGTGTTTGCCGTGGCCGCCAGCGACGGCCGCTACTGGGTGATGCCCGGCGGCCTGACGCGGGTGGCCTCGGCGGCGGACGCCGAAGTGGTCTCCATGCAGCGCGGCGGGGCCAGCAAGGACACCTGGGTGCTGGCCGACCGCCCGGTCCACGGCGAGCCGCTGCGGCCGCGCAACATAGGCGCGCGCGACCTGATCCGGCAGGACCCGTACCTGCCCTCGCGGGTAGTGGAGAACCTCTACTGGTTCGGCCGCTACGCCGAGCGCTGCGACGACAACGCCCGGCTGCTGCGCGTGGTGCTGTCGCGCTACGTCGATGCCGACGGCGACGAGCAGGCCCTGCGCAGCGCGCTGGACCTGGCCGGCGCCATGGGCCTGATCTCCCAGGGCGAGGCGCCGCTGGAGCAGCGCCTGCTGGCGGCCCTGCTGGACGAGCACTGGAGCAACAGCCTCTGCGCCAACCTGCGCCGCCTGCACTGGGCCGCCGCCCAGGTGCGCGGGCGGCTGTCGCGGGAGAACTGGCTGGCGCTGATGGAACTGCAGCGCGACCTGCAGGCGCTGGATGCGCGCGACACCGAACTGGGCGACGCCCTGGACTTCCTCAACCGCCTGCTGATGTCCCTGGCCGCGCTGTCCGGCTTCGCCCTCGACGACATGACCCGCGACGACGGCTGGCGCTTCCTGATGATCGGCCGGCGCATCGAGCGCATCCAGTTCTTCGCCGACGCCATCGCCGGCTTCCTCGACGGCGGCGCGGCCTGGGACCCGGGCGCCCTGGAATGGCTGCTGGAGCTGGGCAACAGCACCATCACCTACCGCTCGCGCTACCTCGCCGGGCCGCAGCTGATCCCGGTGCTCGACCTGCTGTTGCTGCACGAGCAGAATCCCCACGCCCTGTACTTTCAGCTGCAGGCCCTGGAGCGTTCCCTGGAACGCCTGCACCAGGAATTCGGCATGCCCCGCGAGCAGGAACTGGCGCTGCTCACCGCGCGCCTGCTGGCCTTCGACTTCGCCACCCTGGAGAGTCCGCTGTTCGGCAGCGCCGGGCAGGACGAAGTGCTCGCCGGCCTGGCGCGCCTGCTGCGCGAACTGGCGCAGGGCGCCGGCCAGGCATCCGACCGCCTCGGCCTGCGCTACTTCGCCCACGTCGACGACGTCAGCCAGCGCACGGTGTCCACCTGATGGCCGAAGCCCAGCTTTCCCCAACGCCCGCGCCGGTGGCGCGCTACCAGGTGTTCCACGACACCCGCTACCGCTATGCCGCGCCGGTGTCGCTGTCGCAGCAACTGCTGCACCTGTGGCCGCGCGACTGCCCGCGGCAGCGTTGCCTGGGCCGCGAACTGCAGATCGAACCCGTGCCCACCCAGCGCAGCGACGGCTTCGACGTGTTCGGCAACCCGCTGACGCGCCTGGCCTTCGAACGGCCCCACGACGAACTGCAGGTGAACGCCCGCCTGCAGATCGAAGTGCTGCCGCGCCTGCCGCTGCACGCCTCGCCGGCCTGGGAACAAGTGGCCGCCGGCCTGGCCTTCAGCGGCCGCGCCTTGTCGGCGCAGGAACTGGAAGCCTGCCGCTTCCGCATGGAATCGCCCTACGTGCGCATCAAGCGCCAGTTCGCCGAATTCGCCGCCGACTGCTTCCCCGCCGGCCGGCCGCTGCTGGAAGGCGCCGCGGCGCTGATGCAGAAAATCTTCGACGAATTCGCCTTCGACGCCGAAGCCACCCAGGTGGCGACGCCGCTGACCGAAGTGCTGGAGCGCCGCCGTGGCGTGTGCCAGGACTTCGCCCACCTGATGCTCGCCTGCCTGCGCTCGCGCGGCCTGGCGGCCCGCTACGTCAGCGGCTACCTGCTGACCCGCCCGCCACCCGGCCAACCGCGCCTGATCGGCGCCGACGCCTCCCACGCCTGGGTCTCGCTGTACTGCCCGGCCAATGGCTGGGTGGACTTCGACCCCACCAACAACATCCTCCCGGCCCTGGAACACATCACCCTGGCCTGGGGCCGCGACTTCGCCGACGTCTCGCCGCTGCGCGGGGTGATCCTCGGCGGCGGCAGCCACGACCCGGAAGTGCGGGTGACGGTGATGCCGCATTGGGAATTGGCGGTGTGACGGAGCAACACGGCCAGGCTCCGAGGTGCTCTCCGTAGGATCGAGGGGGACGCCTAGTTCTTGCTCGCGAACGGTGCTTGCGGGTGGCTGCTGCGTGTCCGGTTGACTCCGTTCCCTCACCCCAGCCCTCTCCCGGAGGGAGAGGGGGCCGTTCGGCGTGGGCTGGAGGTTCGGCGTCAGCCTGTGGGAGCGAGCTTGCTCGCGAACGGTGCTTGCGGGTGGCTGCTGTGTATCCGGTTGACTCCGCTCCCTCACCCCAGCCCTCTCCCGGAGGGAGAGGGGGCCGTTCGGCGTGGGCTGGAGGTTCGGCGTCAGCCTGTAGGAGCGGGCCCTGCCCGCGAAACGCGCGCAGGGGAATGGCGTGGGTGGGGCAGCGTAGCGGATCTCATCCGCGAATCGCGCCGGTGGTTCCGGCTATCGCGGACAAGGTCCGCTACGATCTTGCGCCCTACGGGCAAGCGCTGTTCGTAGCCAGGTGTACCAGGATGCCCCCGGATTCCCCACCCGCTCAGGACAGCCCCCTCTCCCGCTTGCGGGAGAGGGTTGGGGTGAGGGTGGTGCAGGAGAAACGCCGTCGTAGGATGGGTTGAGCGAAGCGATACCCATCACCAAGGCCGCATGGGTTTCGCAAGCTCAACCCATCCTACGAAAAGCGCCTCTGCGCAGCCGGCAAGTTAGTTGCTCCTGACAACCCCACCCGCCGGGCAAGCCGCAAACGGCGTGCTAGCTTTTCCCTGGTCATTTCCCAATCAACGGATGGGCCAGGCCATGGGCGACACGAACATCGTCAACGTGGGTACGGAGAAGTTCAACGAAATCTGGTCGCTGGTGCAGCAGTACGCCCTGGCCTTCGGCATCAAGATCCTCGCCGCCATCGCCTTCTGGGTGATCGGCCGCTGGCTGATCGGCCTGGCGGTGGGCATGGTCGAGCGGGCCCTGGCCCGGCAGAGCGTCGACCCGACGCTGCTGCGCTACGTCGGCTCCTTCATCACCGTGACCCTCAACATCGTCCTGGTGATCGGCATCCTCGGCTACTTCGGCGTGCAGACCACCAGCCTGGCGGCGCTGATCGCCGCGGCCGGCGTGGCCATCGGCATGGCCTGGTCGGGGCTGCTGGCAAACCTCGCCGCCGGCGGCTTCATCATCGTCCTGCGGCCGTTCAAGGTCGGCGATTTCATCACCGCCGCCGGCGTCACCGGCACGGTCAAGGAGATCGGCCTGTTCTCCACCGCCATCAACACCCCGGACAACGTGCTGACCCTGGTGGGCAACAACAAGGTCTTCGGCGACACCATCCAGAACTACAGCCACAACCCCTTCCGCCGCGTCGAACTCAAGGCCCAGTTGTCCGGCGCCGCCGACTACGCGGCCGCCACGGCCCTGCTCAAGGAGCGCATCGCGCAGATCCCCAACGTGCTCGACGAGCCACCGGTGGAGGTGGAGATCCTCGAGTTCAACCTGGTCGGCCCGGTGCTGGCGGTGCGCCCGTACTGCCACAACGACAACTACTGGCAGGTCTACTTCGACACCAACCGCACCATCAAGGAAGCCCTGGGCACCGGCTTCCCGGCGCCGATGCCGGCGCAGACCATCATCGTGCAGCAGCAATCCGCCAACTGATCGCCGCGCCACACGCAGGGGCACCGCAAGGGTGCCCCTGGTGCTTCCGAATGCGTTTTCCTACGCCGTTGGGGATGGGCGGTCGTCAATCCTCGACAGCCGGTGAGTGCGCAGGAGCTTTCCTGCCGCCATAGGAAATTTCACCTTCCCGCGAGTGGGGAGGCCCCGCCGAAGCTGGCGATTCATCCTGCATATTCCCCCCGTCGACAAGCGCACCCTGGGTGGACCTCGACCGACGCTTCCCGCGCCGGTCGCCGTCTTCATCGCCCGGGGGCCCGATGCCACGCCATTCCCGTTTCGCCGCTTTCAGCCTGATCGAGCTGCTCGTCACCCTGGCCGTGCTGGCCATCACCCTCGCCATCGCGGTGCCCGGCTTCACCCAACTGGTACGCAGCCAGCAGGTGCAGGGCGCCGCCCAGGAGCTGTATGCGCTGCTGCTCTATACCCGCAGCGAGGCGGCCAGCCGCGGGCGCTCCGTCACACTGAAGCCGGCCCAGGGCAGTACCTGGCGCGGGACTCTGGCGGTGACGGCCGGCAGCACCAGCCTGCGGCAGGTGACGCTGCGTGACGCCGTCGTCCTGGCCAGCGCTGCTAACAGCATCGTCTTCCGCGCCGATGGGCGCCTGGGCGGCAACGCGACCTGCATCAGCATCTGCCCGGCCGTGGACGGCGCGACCTGCCAGCGCATCCGCATCCTCGCCAGCGGGCAGATAGCCTTGCCGGCCAGCGGAGGCTGCTCATGAGGGCCGCATGCGCGGGCGTCGGCCTGATCGAGGTGCTGGTGGCGCTGCTGGTGCTGACGGTGGGCGGCCTGGGCATGCTCGCCCTGCAGTCGCAGGCGGTGCAGAACACCCAGGCGGCCATCCTGCAGGGCAACGCGGTGATGCTCGCCCACGACCTGCTGGAGATGATGCGCAGCAACCGCGACGCGGTGCTCGACGCGACGGGGCAGTTGAACGGCGAGTCGAAGTATTTCAAGGCCGAGAAGTCCGTCTTTCCAGCCATACCAGACAACTGCGGGACACGGCAGCGCGGTAGCGGTGGCGACGGCGTCGCGACCGCCGACCTCGGCTGCTGGCGTGGCCGGATCGAGCGCTTGCTGCCGGTGACCGCGGACCTCCTGACGAAGGAGTTCGCGGTCTGCCGCAGCGCTTCGGGCGAAGCCTGTTCCGACGCCGGTTCCCTGGTGATGATCCGCGTCGCCTGGGCCGACAAGCGTTCGAAAATGTGCGACGGGGGCGTGTGCAGCTACGTGCTGCGCGCGGAGCTGTGAAATGAGAGCCTCCCATCTGCAGCATGGCCAGCGGGGCCTGTCGCTGGTCGAACTGATGGTGGCGCTGCTGCTCGGCAGCGTGCTGATCATCGGTGTCACCCAGTTGTTCCTCGACCAGAAGCGCCACGCCCAGTTCCAGTTCGGCCAACTGGCCAACCAGGGCAATGCCCGTTTCGCCACCCACTCCATCGAGCGCCTGGTGGCACGCGCCGGCTACCGGGCCAGGCCCCAGGCGCAAATAGCCGAGGAAGCCTTCCCGGCACGGGGAGCCGTCCATGGCTGTCCGGCTTTCGCCGCCGGGCAGACGCTGGCCCTGGCCCAGGGCAACAGGAGCGCGGCCTTGTGCGTGCGCTACCAGCGTGGCCTGGAGGCGCAAGAGGCGGACTGCAGTGGCGCGTCGCTGCCTTTCTCGACGAAACCGCTCAACGTGGTCGCCCACCTGGCGCTGGACAGCAACGCCGGAAAGCTGACTTGCACTTCCTTCGTCGAAGGGGGAAGCGGCCCCGGTTCCGCCAGCGTGCTGGTCGAGGACATGGTGGATTTCAGCTTCCAGCCGCTGGCCGACAGCACCGAGCAAGTACAGCAGGTCGGCCTGTACCTGCTGTTCGCCGGCAAGGGCGGCCAGGGCGACGGCATCGTCAGCGGGGTGCGCAACGACTGGCAGGCGCTGAGTGGCCGAGCCCCCGCCATCGCCGCCAGCGACACCCGTCCGTTGCAGATCGCCTTCGCCGCCATCGCCCAGAGGAACCTGAAGCCATGAATGTCCGTGCAAGCGCAACGGCCCAGGGCGGCGCCGTGCTCGTCGTGGCGCTGGTCATGCTGCTGCTGATGACCGTGCTGGCCCTGTCCGGCATCTCCGCCAGCCAGTTGGAGTTCCGCCTGGCCGGCAACCGCGCGGAACAGGTGCGCGCCTTCAACGCGGCCGAATCGGCCTTGCGCAACGTCGAGCGGCGCCTGGCGGATATCGCCGGCGGCGACGACCTGCGCGGCGCCAGTTGCGCCGGGCGCCAGGGCCTCTGCGTGCTGCAGGTGGACAGCGTGCGGCGCGTCGACGAGCAGGGCGCCTGGCAGTGGAGCTGGAGCAGCGATCCGGGCGAGTGGTGGGGAAAGGCGCAGAACGCCATCGACTACCGCGGCGCCGACGGCCAGAGCGGCTTCGACCGGACGCTGCGCCAGCACGCCGCCTACTTCGCCAGCGATGGCGACGGCCTGAACCTGGGCAACCTCGACGAGCCGCAGCTGCGCACCGACTACTACTACGCCGACGTCTATGCCGGGAGCGATGACGGGCGCACGCCGGTGCTCCTGCAATCGGTCTTCGCCCGGCGCTACGTGAACTGAGGAAAACCGATGAGCCTTCGCCGCCACTACCCCCGTCTCTTCCTCGGCCTGGCAGCGGCCTGGCTGGCCATGCCGGCGAGCGCCGATAAGCTGCACATCAGCCAGCAGCCGCTGTTCCTCAGCCAGACGGTGGCGCCGAACCTGATCCTGACGATGGACAGTTCCGGCAGCATGCACATGGCTTACGTTCCCGATGCCATCGGTAAGCACGCCGATAGTCGTCGGGCCAAGGCGGCCAGCTACAACCCGATGTACTACAACCCCCAACTGACCTACCGGGTGCCGAAGCAGGTCACCTTCAGCAACGGTCGACTGACGGTGCGCGAATACCCCGTCAGCCAGGGCGGTGGTTTCGATTTCACCCGGGTCAGGCGTAACGGCTTCGATGAAAGACGCGAGACGATCGACCTGGCCAATGAGTACCGGGTGACCTGGCGTTATTCTCCGGATTCGTCGAGCGATCTCGAGCAGACGAAGAATCCCGAAAGCGACTTCAAGCGCAGCGCTTCGCTGTCCACCGGGCAGACCTGGGATGGTGACCTCGCTCCCGGCCTTAGGCTGGAGATCAAGCGCACGGGGTGGTTCTCATGCGATGGGCATCTCAACGGCAGGTGGGTTCCCTGTAGTTACGATTTGTTCGCGGGCACCTCCACGGTGGACCTTACCCAGCATGGTGTGCCGGCCTACTACTACAGGTTCGACGCGAGCCTGAGCGGCTGCTCGGCGTCCTCGACCGACGACAAGTGCTACAAACTGGTCAAGGTCGGCGCGAACTCCGGCCCGAACGGCGAGGACGAACGGGAGAACTTCGCCATCTGGTACGCCTTCTACCGCAACCGCGCCCTGGCCACCCAGAGCGCCGCCAACCTGGCCTTCAACAGCCTGCCCGAGTCCATCCGGCTGACCTGGCAGGATTTGAACGGCTGCAGCCAGCTCGACGGGCAGTGGGGGTGCAACGGCATCAGCTACAGCGGTGGCAACCCGTTTCGTCCATTCGCCAAGAAGCACCGCGCGGATTTCTTCCACTGGCTGTCGAGCGTCAGGTTCAGCGGCGGTACGCCTCTGCGCCAGGCGCTGGACCGGGCCGGCAAATTCATCGCCGACGAGGACGGCCCAGCCTACGACTTCGAGCCCGGCGGCAAG
The DNA here is from genome assembly GCF_000725445.1 of Pseudomonas sp. AAC. Lineage (NCBI taxonomy): Bacteria > Pseudomonadati > Pseudomonadota > Gammaproteobacteria > Pseudomonadales > Pseudomonadaceae > Pseudomonas > Pseudomonas sp. AAC. The sequence goes on from NZ_KL647095.1 coordinate 528,337, forward strand.
AAAGAGCCGAAATTCACCTGTCGCCCCAGCTATCACCTGATGATGACCGATGGGCTGTGGAACGGCAGGGCGGGCTCGGTGGGCGGCAACGTCGATGGTAGCGGCAGGACGTTGCCGGACGGCGCTCACTATGCGGCCCGCTCGCCCTTCAAGGACGGGGCGAAGAACACCCTGGCCGACCTGGCCTTCCACTACTGGGCCACCGATGCGCGCACGGACCTTGCCAACGAGCTGAAGCCCTACGTTCCCTTCGCCCAGGCGGATGCCACCCGGCAATACTGGGACCCGCGCAACAACCCGGCGACCTGGCAGCACCTGGTGACTTTCACCATGGGCCTGGGCCTGGGGCACTCGCTGCTCAGCCCGCAATGGTCCGGCGGCACCTTCGAGGGGGCCGGCTACCAGGGCCTGGCCAATGGCAGCATCGCCTGGCCGCCAGCGAGCTCCGATCATGAAAACAACGTCTACGACCTCTGGCACGCGGCGATCAACTCCCGCGGCGAGTTCTTCAGCGCCGAGGACCCGCAGCAGATGGTCGACGCCTTCGCCAGCATCCTCTCGCGCATCGTCAACCGTGCGGCCTCGGCGGCGCGGCCGGCGGTGGCGGCCGGCGAGGTGAAGGACCAGGCGCATGTCTACGTCGCCTCCTTCTCCAGCGAGGACTGGAGCGGCGACCTGGTCAAGTACCTGCAACCGGCGAACGCCGGCCGGCAGCAGCTGTGGAGCGCCAAGGCGCTGCTCGACGCGCGCAAGAACCCGCGGCGGGTACTCATGGGCAAGGGCAAGAGCCTGGTGGACTTCGCCTGGAGCAACCTCGACAGCGGGCAGCGGCGCGTCTTCAACCAGACGCTCTCCGGCGACCAGGACTCCCGCGGCGAAGCACGCGTGCAGTACCTGGCCGGCAAGCGCGACCTCGAAGGGAGCGAGTTCCGCGTGCGCGGCGGGCTGCTCGGCGACATCGTCAACTCGGCGCCGCTGCTGGTGACGGCGCCGTCCCGCCCGGCGCTGCCGCGCGACCGCCTGGAAAGCCCCGACAATGACGGCCTGAGCAGCAGGGACGGCGCCTACAGCGAATTCAAGGCGGCGCAGGCCTCGCGGCGCAGCATGATCTACGTCGGCGCCAACGACGGCATGCTGCACGCCTTCGACGCCGAGACCGGCGAAGAGGTCTTCGCCTTCGTGCCCCGTCCCGCCCTGGCCGGCATGTACCGGTTGACCGATCCGCGCTACACCATTGCGGAGCATCGCTACCTGGTGGACGGCCCCCTGGTCGCCGAAGACGTGTTCTTCGACGGCGCCTGGCGCACCGTGCTGGTCGGCGGCCTCGGCGCCGGCGGCCGCGCGCTCTTCGCCCTGGACGTCACCGACCCGCAGCAGCCGAAGCTGCTCTGGGAGATCGAAGGCGGCGCCGGCCCGTTCGCACGCCTCGGCCATACCTTGGCGCGCCCGGTCATCACCCGCCTGCACAGCGGCCAGTGGGCGGTGCTGGCGGCCAACGGCTACGACGGCCTGCAGGACATGGCGGTGCTCTACCTGATCGACATCGCCACCGGCTCGCTGCTGCGCGAACTCAACGTGAGCCGGGGCGGCGATGCCGCCAACGGCCTGTCCAGCCCCCGCGCCGCGGACATGGACGGCGACGGCATCGTCGACCATGCCTACGCCGGCGACCTGCTCGGCAACCTCTGGCGCTTCGACCTCTACAAGGCCACCAGCCAGGGCGGATATGGCGGCCCCGACTCCGCCAGCGCCTCCGACTACCGGGTCGGGCTGGCCGGCCGGCCGCTGTTCCGCGCCCGCCTTGCCCCTCTTGCTCCGGGCAAAGAGGGCGAGGTACAGCCCATCACCGCGGCGCCCTGGCTGGTCCGCCATCCCTCGGGCCAGGGCGTGCTGGCGCTGCTGGGCACCGGCAAATACTTCGAGGTCCACGACGCCGAGGCCGACACCAGCCGGGCGATGAGCCTCTACGGCATCTGGGACCGGCTGGTCGCGGGAGAGCAGGGCGGCAACGACTCGACGGTGACGCGCAGCAGGCTCCAGGCCCAGGAGTTCACCAAGATCGCCGACAGCTACCGAAGCCTCAGCAGCAACCCGCTGGCCTGGGCGCCCGTTGCGCAGAAGCCCGGCGCGGGCGGCAACGGCGTGCATGGCTGGCTGCTGGACCTGCCGCAGACCGGCGAGCAGGTCGTCGCCGACCCGGCCAGCAGCGGCCGGCTGGCCTTGTTCGCCACCCTGACGCCGAACGCCGACCCCTGCCAGGATGGCGTCAGCACCTGGCTGCTGGCGCTCAACCCCCTGACTGGCGGGGCGCCGCTGACGGACGCGCTGGACTACAACAACGACGGCGTGGTCGATGCGCGGGACCGTGACGACGGCAACAAGGTCGCCGGTGTGCTGCTCCCCGGCGGCCTGGGCGGGGCGTCCCTCGGCTTCGACCTGTCCAGCGGCCTGGGTGTCGCCCACGGCAGCGAAGGGGCGGTGCGTTTCTACGACGGCATCCGCCCGGGCCGGCAGAGCTGGCGCCAGATGGAGGCATCGGAATGAGCGGGCAGAACGGCTTCAGCCTGCTGGAGCTGATGATCGTCGTGGTCATCGTCGGCATCCTGGCCAGCGTCGCCTATCCCAGCTACGTGGAATACGTGCGGCGTTCCGACCGCGCCGAAGGCCAGGCCCTGCTGATGGAGGCGGCGGCGCGCCAGGAACGCTTCTTCGCGCAGAACCGTCGCTATATGGTGGACAATAAAAAAATCGCCTCTCTCGGCCTGCAGGCGACCTCGCGCAATGGGCGCTACGGCCTGACGCTGTCGGCCGGCGAAGATGGCGATGGCGGCTACCTGCTGGAGGTCGAGCCGCAACGCAACGATCCCCGCTGCGGCACCCTGACGCTCAACGCCCTGGGCCAGCGCAGCCCGGCCACCAGCGAGTGCTGGCGCTAGGTCGGCGCGCGGTCGACCCACTTGGGCGCGGCCAGGGGCTTCCAGGCCTGCAGGGCGTCGATCAGTTCGGCCGGGGTGGCGCCGCGCTGCAGCATCTGGCGGTGTTCCGCACGGACGAAGCGCTCCTGCACCAGGTGGTCGAGGAAGCTCAGCAGCGGGTCGTAGAAGCCGTTCACTTCCAGCAGGCCCAGGGGCTTGGCGTGGTAGCCCAGTTGGCCCCAGGTCCAGACCTCGAAGAGTTCCTCCAGGGTGCCCAGGCCGCCGGGCAGGGCGATGAAGGCGTCGCTCAGCTCGGCCATGCGCGCCTTGCGCGCGTGCATGCCGTCGACCACTTCCAGGCGGCTCAGGCCCTTGTGGCCGATTTCCGCCTCTTTCAGGCTCTGCGGGATGATCCCCACCACCTCGCCGCCGGCGGCCAGGGCGGCATCGGCCACCATGCCCATCAGGCCCACGGCGCCGCCGCCATAGACCAGGCGCAGGCCGCGCTCGGCGATGTGCCGGCCGAGGCTCTCGGCCGCTTCGCGGTAAATGGGGCTGGCACCGGGGCTGGCGCCGCAGAATACGCAGATGGAACGCAAGGTCATTGTCTGGAACTCCGTGACCGTCAAAACGGTCGTCAGAGTAACTGCTGCGTGTCCGCGCTCCAAGCCGCCATGGCCGACCTAGCCGCCGCAGGCGCCCTGGGCATAGCACGCGAGGACTTGCTGAAAAATTGTATACATGTTTGTATCCGATTTGTCGTGCATGGCGACGCTCTCCGTCAGGCATCCGTGACGGTCTATGCTGGACGGGGCGCGCTAATTTGCCTCGTTGAAAGTTCGTATCAGCCTGATAGAACTGCATGCTGGCAAGACTATGGCGCCGCCCGCACCGAATTGACCTGGATCAGCAGGCGCCGCCCGACTATCGGGCAGTCTGCCGTTCCGGATTCTCCGCCCAACCTGCCCAGGAGGCTCGTATGTTCCACAAACTCGCTGCTGTCACCCTGCTCGGTCTGTTCAGCGCCCCGCTGCTGGCTGCCGAATGCTCGGTGGACATTCAAGGCAACGACCAGATGCAGTTCAACACCAACGCCATCAGCGTGGACAAGAGCTGCAAGACCTTCACCGTGAACCTGTCCCACCCCGGCGCCCTGCCGAAGAACGTCATGGGCCACAACTGGGTGCTGACCACCGCCGCCGACATGCAGGGCGTGGTCGCCGACGGCATGGCCGCCGGCCTGGACAAGAACTACCTGAAGGACGGCGATACCCGCGTGATCGCCCACACCAAGATCATCGGCTCCGGCGAGAAAGACTCGGTGAGCTTCGATGTCTCCAAGCTGAAGGAAGGCGAGCAGTACATGTTCTTCTGCAGCTTCCCGGGCCACTCGGCAATGATGAAGGGCACCCTCGCTCTGAAGTGAGTTCGTCGCTTCGTACGAAAGCCCGGCTTGCAGCCGGGCTTTTTCGTTTTAACTTATCCTGGTAGGCGACCCGCCGTGCCTGGGTCGCGTCAGGGGGGAAGAACGTGTACCACGGTGAACGATTCAATGCCTGGACCCACCTGCTCGGCGCCGTGGCGGCGCTGGTGGGCGGCACCTGGCTGGTGATCGCCAGCAGCCTGCTCGGCGATGCGCTGAAGATAGTCGGCGTCTCGGTCTACAGCGGCAGCCTGCTGCTGCTCTACAGCGTCTCCACCACCTACCACAGCGTGCGCGGGCGGGCCAAGGCGATCCTGCGCAAGCTCGACCACCTGTCGATCTACCTGCTGATCGCCGGCAGCTACACGCCCTTCTGCCTGGTGAGCCTCAAGGGCGCCTGGGGCTGGACGCTGTTCGGCATCGTCTGGAGCCTGGCGGTGCTGGGCATGCTGCAGGAACTCAAGCCGCGCTCCGAGGCGCGGGTGCTGTCCATCGTCATCTACGCGGTGATGGGCTGGATCGTGCTGATCGCCCTGGGCCCGCTGTACCGCGCCCTCGGCCCGGGCGGCCTGGCCTGGCTGGTGGCCGGCGGGGCCAGCTACACCATCGGCATCCTGTTCTTCGCCTACGACGAACGCTTCCGCCACTGGCACGGCATCTGGCACCTGTTCGTGATCGCCGGCAGCCTGCTGCACTTCATCGCGGTGTGGCAGTACGTGCTGCCGGCGCGGGTGGCATAGAAGCGGAATACCGTGTCCCCCGGCAACCTGTAGGAGCGGACTCCGTCCGCGAAATCGCGCGCAGGGCGCGCTCCTACATGGAATGGCGCGGGTGGGGCAGCGTAGGAGCGGATCTCATCCGCGAATCGCGCCGAAGGTTCCGGCCCATCGCGGACAAGGCCCGCTCCTACGGGGGGAGGAATACCGTGCCTCCCGGCAACCTGTAGGAGCGGGCCCTGCCCGCGAAATCGCGCGCAGGGCGCGCTCCTACAGGGGAATGGCGCAGGCGGGGCAGCGTAGGAGCGGATCTCATCCGCGAATCGCGCCGATACATCGCGGAGAAGCTCCGCTCCTACGGGGGAGGAATACCGTGCCTCCCGGCAACCTGTAGGAGCGGGCCCTGCCCGCGATTCGCGCGCAGGGCGCGCTCCTACATGGAATGGCGCGGGTGGGGCAGCGTAGGAGCGGATCTCATCCGCGAATCGCGCCGGAGGTTCCGGCTAATCGCGGACAAGGTCCGCTCCTACGGGGGGAGGAATACCGTGCCTCCCGGCAACCTGTAGGAGCGGGCCCTGCCCGCGAAATCGCGCGCAGGGCGCGCTCCTACATGGAATGGCGCGGGTGGGGCAGCGTAGGAGCGGATCTCATCCGCGAATCGCGCCGGTGGGGCCGGCTATCGCGGACAAGGTCCGCTACCCCCTCCGGCAAGCACGAGACCCGTAGGATGGTGTTGAGCGAAGCGATACCCATCAGAGCAACCGCATGGGTTTCGCAAGCTCAACCCATCCTACGAAAAGCGCCCCGGCGCGGCTTGCAAGACAGTCGCTCCTACAGGGCATGGCGCAGGGCGCGCTTACGGCGCCTTCGGCAGCTGCCGCTTGTGGTGGGTCTTCTCGTAGGTGCGCTTGATGATCTCGAAGGCTTCCGGGCTGACCGGCTGGCCGTGCAGGAAGGCGTCGATCTCCTGGTAGGTCACGCCGTGGGCGTGTTCGTCCGGCTTGCCCGGGGCGAGGTCTTCGAGGTCGGCGGTGGGCACTTTTTCCACGAGGAATTCCGGGGCGCCCAGGGTGCGGGCGATGGTGCGCACCTGGTGCTTCACCAGGCCGGTCAGCGGGGCGATGTCGCAGGCGCCGTCGCCGAACTTGGTGAAGAAGCCCATCACCGCCTCGGCAGCGTGGTCGGTGCCCACCACCAGGCCCTGGCGGGCGTTGGCGATGGTGTACTGGGCGACCATGCGCATGCGCGCCTTGGTGTTGCCCAGGGCGAAGTCCACGGTGGCGGCGGGCAGGCCGTCGAGGGCGCGGGTCTGCTCGGCCAGGGCCTGGACCGCCGGGCCGATGTTCACCGTGTGGCGCTCGTCCGGGGCGATGCAGTCCACCGCCGCCTGGGCGTCGGACTCGTCGCCCTGCACGTTGTAGGGCAGGCGCACGGCGATGAAGCGGTAGTCCGGGTTGCCGGTTTCCTCGCGCAGGCCTTCCACGGCGCGCTGGCAGAGCATGCCGGCGGTGAGGGAATCGACACCGCCGCTGATGCCCAGCACCAGGGTCCTGGTGCCCGACTCGCGCAGGCAGTCCTGGATGAAGCGGATGCGGCGCTGGATTTCCGCCTGCACGTCGGCCTCGGTGGCGAAGGGCCGCTGCACGTTGAGGTCCTTGGCGATGTCGTCTTGGATGGTTTTCATGGGCTTCTCTGTCCGGTTGTGGACGGGCGCGGCCCGTCGGATGCGGAAAAAATACCAGCACGCGGCGTGCCGGGCGATGCCCGGATGGTCGCGGGCGCTTCAGGGCTGTTGCAGGTGCTCGCCGATCCACTCGACGAAGGCGCGCACCTTGGGTACCGCCGCGGCCTGCTCGGGGTAGGCCAGGTAGTAGGCGCTGCGGCTCTGCAGGCTGTGCGGCCAGGCGACCACCAGCTTGCCTTCGGCCAGTTCCTCCTCCACCAGGAAGCGCGGCAGCAGGGCCACGCCGCAGCCGGCCTGGGCGGCGCGGATGCACATGTAGAAGGTGTCGAAGCGCGGCCCGTGGAAGCTGTGCTCGCTGCGCCGGTCGAGGCTGGCGAACCACTCGTGCCAGGCCTCCGGGCGGGTGGCGTTCTGCAGCAGCACCAGTTCGTCCAGTTGCAGCGGGTCTTCCAGCGGCTGCGCCGGGAGGAGCGCCGGCGAGCACACCGGCAGCATTTCCTCGCCGAACAGGTGCAGGCACTCGGCGCCGGGCAGGGTGCCGGGGCCGAAGAAGAAAGCCACGTCGCAGCGCGAGTGCAGCAGGTCGTCGGGCTCCAGTTCCTGGCGCAGGTCCAGGTGGATGTTCGGGTGGCGGTGACGCCAGCCGTTGAGCAGCGGGATCAGCCAGCGCGCACCGAAAGTGGGCGGGGTGGACACGCGCAGCACCTCGGTCTCGCCGCCGTAGGACAGCAGGTAACGGGTGGACAGCTCCACCTGGCTGAGGATCTTGCGCACCTCCTGCAGGTACAGCTCGCCCGCCGGGGTCAGTTGCAGGCGCCGGCGCACGCGGCGGAACAGCAGGTGCTGGAGCATTTCCTCCAGCTGCGCCACCTGCTTGCTCACCGCGCTCTGGGTCAGCGCCAGCTCCTCCGAGGCGCGGGTGAAGCTCAGGTGCCGGGCCACGGCCTCGAAGCACTGCAGGGCGGTCATGGAGGGCAGGTGGCGTTTGTTGAGCATCGTCGTGATCGGCTCTGTGAATGCCGGTAGGGCGGCTCCGCCGACGCGCAGCCACCCCTGGCATGAATTTACGGAATGATGTGCATAGGAAACGTCGTTTGTTGGCCGCCTGCAAGCCGGTTATTACTGCTTGCATTCCAATGGCTTAACCGACTGGCTCAGGAGACGCGATGATTTCCGCACTGCTCGAGAAACTGGGAGTCGATTCCTCCCTCTACTCCAACGGCGACCATGTCATCCACAGCCCCATCGACGGCAGCCGCCTGGGCGCCGTGCGCCTGGAAAGCGCCGCCGAAGTGGAGCAGAAGATCGGCCGCGCGGCCCAGGCCTTCGCCGCCTGGCGCGCGGTGCCGGCGCCGCGCCGCGGCGAACTGGTGCGGCTGTTCGGCGAGCAACTGCGCGCGCACAAGGCCGAGCTGGGCGAGCTGGTGTCCTGGGAGGCCGGCAAGATCACCCAGGAAGGCCAGGGCGAAGTGCAGGAGATGATCGACATCTGCGACTTCGCCGTCGGCCTGTCGCGCCAGCTCTACGGCCTGACCATCGCCTCCGAGCGCCCCGGCCACCACATGCGCGAGACCTGGCAGCCGCTGGGCGTGGTCGGCGTCATCAGCGCCTTCAACTTCCCGGTCGCCGTGTGGTCGTGGAACACCGCGCTGGCCCTGGTGTGCGGCAACCCGGTGGTGTGGAAGCCGTCGGAGAAGACGCCGCTCACCGCGCTGGCCTGCCAGGCGCTGTTCGACAAGGCCCTGGCGCAGTTCGGCGACGCCCCGGCCTGCCTCAGCCAGGTGCTGATCGGCGACCGCGCCGCCGGCGAGGCCCTGGTGGACGACCCGCGCGTGGCCCTGGTCAGCGCCACCGGCAGCACCCGCATGGGCCGCGAAGTGGGCCCGCGCGTCGCCGCGCGCTTCGGCCGCAGCATCCTCGAGCTGGGCGGCAACAACGCCATGATCCTGGCCCCCAGCGCCGACCTGGACATGGCCGTGCGCGCCATCCTGTTCAGCGCCGTGGGCACCGCTGGGCAGCGCTGCACCACCCTGCGCCGGCTGATCGCCCACGAGTCGGTGAAGGACGAGATAGTCGCGCGCCTGAAGGCCGCGTATTCGAAAGTGCGCATCGGCCACCCGCTGCAGGGCAACCTGGTCGGCCCGCTGATCGACGAACGCAGCTTCCTGGCCATGCAGGGCGCGCTGGAGCAGGCGCGCGGCGAGGGCGGCGTGGTGTTCGGCGGCGAGCGCCAGCTGCAACAGCAGTTCCCCGACGCCTTCTACGTCTCCCCGGCCATCGTCGAGATGCCCGAGCAGAGCGACGTGGTGCGCAGCGAGACCTTCGCCCCGATCCTCTACGTGATCCCCTACAAGGACTTCGATGAGGCGGTGGCGCTGAACAACGCCGTGCCCCAGGGCCTGTCGTCCTGCGTGTTCACCACCGACCTGCGCGAGGCGGAAGCCTTCATGTCGGCGATCGGCAGCGACTGCGGCATCGCCAACGTCAACATCGGCCCCAGCGGCGCGGAAATCGGCGGCGCCTTCGGCGGCGAGAAGGAAACCGGCGGCGGCCGCGAGTCCGGCTCCGACGCCTGGAAGGCCTACATGCGCCGGCAGACCAACACCGTGAACTGGTCGCGGGAGTTGCCGTTGGCCCAGGGCATAGTGTTCGATTAGCTGCAAGCTGCAAGCTGAAAGCGCAAGACCAGGGTGTGACTTCTAGCTGTGGGTGGGGCGGCAGGCTCTTTCTTGGAGCTTGCCGCTTGCCGCTTGCAGCTCCTTGTACAAGGATCAGCGGATGTCGCTTCGCCAAGAGTGTCTGTGGGAACACCTGACCCCCGAGCGGCCGCAGGCGCCGTCGCTGCTGGGGGAACACGAGGCCGACGTATGCGTCGTCGGCGCCGGCTTCACCGGGCTCTCCGCGGCCCTGCACCTGCTGGAGGCGGGGCGCAGCGTCTGTGTGCTGGAGGCCCATCGCACCGGCCATGGCGGCGCCGGGCGCAACGTCGGGCTGGTCAATGCCGGCCTGTGGATTCCGCCGGACGAGATCGAGGCGGGCATGGGCCAGGAGGTCGGCTCGCGCCTCAACCGCATGCTCGGCGCGGCGCCCTCGCTGGTCTTCTCGCTGATCGACAAGTACGCCATCGACTGCCAGGCGCGCCGCGAGGGCACCCTGCACATGGCCCACAACCAGCGCGGCCTGGACGACCTGCGCAGCCGCTGCGAGCAATGGCAGCGCCGTGGCGCCCCGGTCGAGCTGCTCACCGGCGCGGCCTGCGCCGAGGCCTGCGGCACCGAGCGGATCGCCGGCGCGCTGCTCGACCGCCGCGCCGGCACCCTCAACCCCATGGCCTACGTCAGCGGCCTGGCCCGCGCCGTGGTCGAGCTGGGCGGCGGGCTGTACCACAACTCGGCGGTGACCGCGCTGGAGCGCGAGGGCACTGCCTGGCGCGTCATCACCGGCGAGGGCAGCGTGCTGGCGCAGAAGGTGGTGATCGCCTCCAGCGCCTACACCGAGGGCGAGTGGACGCAACTGCGCCGCACCTTCTTCCCCGGCTACTACTACCAGGTCGCCTCGCGCCCGCTGGAGGGCGCCGAGGCCGCGCGCATCCTGCCCGGCGGCCAGGGCTCCTGGGACACCCGCCAGGTGCTCAGCAGCATCCGCCGCGACGCCGACGGCCGCCTGCTGCTCGGCAGCCTGGGCAAGGGCACCGGCAAGCCGGAGTGGTTCATCCGCAGCTGGGCCGACCGCATCCAGCAGCACTACTTCCCGCGGCTGGGCAAGGTGGACTGGGAATTCACCTGGACCGGCTGCATCGACTTCACCCCCGACCATCTGATGCGCCTGTTCGAGCCGGCCTCGGGGCTGCTCGCCATGAGCGGCTACAACGGCCGTGGGGTGACCACCGGCACCGTGGTGGGCAAGGCCTTCGCCGACTTCCTGTTGCGCGGCGAGGCCAGCGCCCTGCCCATGCCCCTGCGGCCGCTGGAGGAGGTTTCCGCGGCGGGCCTGCGCAGCTGCCTGTACGAGGCGGGCTTCTCGCTCTACCACGCCGGGCAGTGCCTGCGCGTGGTGATCTAGCGGCGCGCCCGGGACGGGGGCGCCCGGCCTCGTCCGCCTCGTCTGGCCCCTTCTGCACTTTGGTCTAGCCTTTTTGGTGCGTTACCTCGATGGGCGCGCACCGAGAATGTGCAGTTAGGTGACAGCGATGGTTACCGCTCGGGTTGCGCCCGTTGGCTGCTGGTTGTGCCAGCTCGCGGGATGGATGGTTGCGCCTATCGGATGTTTGGGTTGCACCTTTTATTTTTGGGGGTTGCACACGCCAAAAGCTGTTTTCTGCCGGCCCTGGCCGGTTCTGCTGTCCGACTTTTCGAATAACAAAAACGGATGGCACGCGGCTTGCTGTTGGCTAATCGCCAACATCTGTTGTTTCGCGCGTCACCACAAAAACCTCAGGAGCAAAACTCCATGTCGCAGAAGATTTTCAGAAAAGGCTTTCTGGCCCTGGCGGTAACCGCCGCGATGGGCATGACTTCTCTCGCCCAGGCCGACGTAGTGATCGGCGTCGCCGGCCCGCACACCGGGGCCAACGCATCCTTCGGCGAGCAATACTGGCGCGGAGCGACCCAGGCCGCCGAGGACATCAACGCCGCCGGCGGCGTCAACGGCGAGAAGATCAAGCTGGTGAAGGCGGACGACGCCTGCGAGCCGAAACAGGCCGTGGCCGTGGCCAACCGCCTGGTCGACGAAGACAAGGCGGTGGCGGTGGTCGGCCACTTCTGCTCCTCCTCCACCATCCCCGCCTCCGAGGTCTACGACGAGGCCGGCATCATCGCCATCACCCCCGGCTCGACCAACCCGCAGGTCACCGAGCGCGGCCTTTCCGGCATGTTCCGCATGTGCGGCCGCGACGACCAGCAGGGCATCGTCGCCGGCGACTACATCGTCGATGTGCTCAAGGCCAAGAAGGTCGCGGTCATCCACGACAAGGACACCTACGGCCAGGGCCTGGCCGACGCCACCCGCGCGCAGCTGAACAAGCGCGGCGTGAAGGAAGTCCTGTACGAAGGCCTGACCCGCGGCGAGAAGGACTTCAACGCCCTGGTCACCAAGATCCGCGCTTCCGGCGCCGAGGTCGTCTACTTCGGCGGCCTGCACCCCGAGGCCGGCCCGCTGGTGCGGCAGATGCGCGAACAGGGCCTGACCGCCAAGTTCATGTCCGACGACGGCATCGTCACCGACGAGCTGGTCACCACCGCCGGCGGCCCGCAGTACGTCAAGGGCGTGCTGATGACCTTCGGCGCCGACCCGCGGCTGATCCCCGACGGCAAGGCGGTGGTCGAGAAGTTCCGCGCCGGCGGCTTCGAGCCCGAAGGCTACACCCTCTACGCCTACGCCTCGGTGCAGGCCCTTGCGGCCGGCTTCAACGGTGCTGGCAAGACCGACCCGGCGGCCGCCGCCAAGTGGCTGAAGTCGCACCCGGTGCAGACCGTGATGGGCAAGAAGGAGTGGGACCAGAAGGGCGACCTGAAAGTCTCCGACTACGTGGTCTACGAGTGGGACGACAAGGGCAAGTACCACCAGCTGGACGCTTTCAAGAAGTGATCCCGGCCTGACGCGCCGCCTGCCGGCGCCGCCACGAGCGGCGCCGGCATCCCCGCAGGTCGACGTCGCCCGCTGGCGGTCACGAGCCGCATCAGGCGCGCTGCGTCAGCCTTTTCCTGCCCCGCTTGCGTGAGTATCCAATCGTGGACGGCATCTTTCTCCAGCAAATGATCAACGGGCTGACCCTCGGGTCGGTCTACGGCCTGATCGCCATCGGTTACACGATGGTCTACGGCATCATCGGCATGATCAACTTCGCCCACGGCGAGGTTTACATGGTATCGGCCTACCTTTCTGCCATCGGCCTGGCGCTGCTGGCCTTCTTCGGCCTGCATTCCTTCCCGCTGCTGATCCTCGGCACGCTGATCTTCACCATCCTGGTCACCGGCGTGTACGGCTGGGTGATCGAGCGCATCGCCTACAAGCCGCTGCGCAACTCCACGCGCCTGGCGCCGCTGATCAGCGCCATCGGCATGTCGCTGATCCTGCAGAACTACGTGCAGCTGGCCCAGGGCCCGCGCCAGCAGGGCGTGCCGACGCTGCTCGAAGGCGCCTTCAAGCTGCACATCGGCGACGGCTGGGTGCAGCTGACCTACACCAAGCTGTTCATCCTGCTGGCCTCCTTCGCCGGCATGGCCGTGCTCACCTACGTGATCCAGTACACCAAGCTCGGGCGCATGTGCCGCGCCACCCAGCAGGACCGCAAGATGGCCTCGATCCTGGGCATCAACACCGACCGGGTGATCTCCTACGTGTTCGTCATCGGCGCCGCCATGGCCGCGCTGGCCGGCGTGCTGATCACCATGAACTACGGCACCTTCGACTTCTACGCCGGCTTCATCATCGGTATCAAGGCGTTCACCGCCGCGGTGCTCGGCGGCATCGGCTCGCTGCCCGGGGCCATGCTCGGCGGCCTGATCCTGGGCGTGGCCGAGGCGCAGTTCTCCGGCATGGTCAACACCGACTACAAGGACGTGTTCGCCTTCGGGCTGCTGGTGACCATCCTCATCTTCCGACCGCAAGGACTCCTGGGCCGGCCCCAGGTATCGAAGGTGTGAGCATGGCTACCGCAACCGCTTCCGCCCCGCGCATCGACCTCAAGCAGAGCCTGGTGGACACCGTCCTGGCCGGCCTGGTCGCCCTCATCGTGTTCGGCCCCATCGTCGGCATCGTGCTCGACGGCTACAGCTTCAACCTGCAACCGGTGCGCCTGGCCTGGATGGTCGGCGCGGTCATGGCCGGGCGCCTGGTGCTCAGCCTGTTCCTGCAGACCGCCGTGGGCAGCCGCGTGCTCGACCGCTTCGAGGGCTCCGACTCCGGCATCCAGGTGCTGCCGCCGGGCTACAAGACGCGCCTGCGCTGGATCATCCCGCTGCTGGTGGTGGCCGCCGTGGCGCTGCCGTTCTTCGCCAACAAGTACCTGCTCACCGTGGTCATCCTCGGGCTGATCTATGTGCTGCTGGGCCTGGGCCTGAACATAGTGGTGGGCCTGGCCGGGCTGCTCGACCTGGGCTACGTGGCCTTCTACGCCATCGGCGCCTACGGCCTGGCGCTGGGCTACCAGTACCTGGGCCTGGGCTTCTGGACGGTGCTGCCGCTGGCTGCCATCACCGCGGCCATGGCCGGGGCGCTACTGGGCTTCCCGGTGCTGCGTATGCACGGCGACTACCTGGCCATCGTGACCCTGGGCTTCGGCGAGATCATCCGCCTGGTGCTGAACAACTGGCTGTCCTTCACCGGCGGTCCGAACGGCATGCAGGTGCCGGCGCCGACCATCTTCGGCCTGGAGTTCGGCCGCCGCGCCAAGGAGGGCGGCACGCCGATCCACGAGTTCCTCGGCATCGATTACAACCAGAACCTCAAGTTCATCTTCATCTACGCCGTGCTGTTCCTGGTGGTGCTGCTGGTGCTGTACGTCAAGCACCGGCTCACGCGCATGCCGGTGGGCCGCGCCTGGGAAGCGCTGCGCGAGGACGAGATCGCCTGCCGCTCGCTGGGCCTGAACCACGTGCTGGTCAAGCTCTCGGCGTTCATGCTCGGGGCTTCCACCGCGGGCCTGGCCGGGGTGTTCTTCGCCAGCTACCAGGGCTTCGTCAACCCGTCGTCGTTCACCTTCTTCGAGTCGGCGCTGATCCTCGCCATCGTCGTGCTCGGCGGCATGGGCTCGACCCTCGGGGTGGTGATCGCCGCCTTCGTCCTGACGGTGACGCCGGAACTGCTGCGCAGCTTCGCCGACTACCGCGTGCTGCTGTTCGGCATGCTCATGGTGCTGATGATGATCTGGCGCCCGCGCGGGCTGATCCGCATCAACCGCCGGGGCTTCGCCAAGCGCAAGGGGGTGGCGCCATGAGCGACAAGATTCTCAGCGTCGAGCACCTGATGATGCACTTCGGCGGCATCAAGGCGCTCAACGACGTCAACCTGGACGTGGAGCGCGGCTCCATCACCGCGCTGATCGGCCCCAACGGCGCCGGCAAGACCACCGTGTTCAACTGCCTGACCGGCTTCTACAAGGCCACCGGCGGGAAGATCCTGCTCAACACCCAGGGCACTACCACCGACGTCATCAAGATCCTCGGTCAGCCGTTCCAGGCCGGCGACTTCGTCAACCCGGCGCAGTTCGGCAGCCGCGTGTACTACAAGATGTTCGGCGGCACCCACCTGGTGAACCGCGCGGGGCTGGCGCGCACCTTCCAGAACATCCGCCTGTTCCGCGAAATGTCGGTGGTGGAGAACCTGCTGGTGGCGCAGCACATGTACGTCAACCGCAACCTGGTTTCCGGCATCCTCAACACCCCCGGCTACCGCCGCGCGGAAAGCGACGCGCTGGACCACGCCTTCTACTGGCTGGAAGTGGTCGACCTGGTGGACTGCGCCAACCGCCTGGCCGGCGAGATGTCCTACGGCCAGCAGCGCCGCCTGGAGATCGCCCGGGCCATGTGCACGCGCCCGGAGATCATCTGCCTGGACGAACCGGCCGCCGGCCTCAACCCGGCCGAGACCCAGGCGCTGAGCCGGATCATCCGCTTCCTGCGCGACCACCACGGCATCACCGTGCTGCTCATCGAGCACGACATGGGCATGGTGATGAACATCTCCGACCACATCATCGTGCTCGACCACGGCGACGTGATTGCCCGCGGCCTGCCGGCGGAGATCCGCAGCAACGACAAGGTGATCGCCGCCTACCTGGGCGCAGACGAAGAGGAGGTCGCATGACGGCGCCGATTCTGGAATTCCGTGATGTGGATGTGTTCTACGGGCCGATCCAGGCGCTGAAGAAGGTTTCCCTGACCGTTGGCGAAGGCGAGACGGTGGCGCTGATCGGCGCCAACGGCGCCGGCAAGTCCACCCTGCTGATGTCCATCTTCGGCCAGCCGCGCGCGGCCGCCGGGCAGATTCTCTACCGCGGCCAGGACATCGCCCGGCGCTCGGCGCACTACGTGGCCTCCAACGGCATCGCGCAGTCGCCGGAAGGGCGCCGGGTGTTCCCCGACATGAGCGTGGAGGAGAACCTGCTGATGGGCACCATCCCCATCGGTATGGACCACGCCCAGGAAGACATGCAGCGCATGTTCGAGCTGTTCCCGCGGCTGAAGGAGCGGCGCAACCAGCGCGCCATGACCATGTCCGGCGGCGAGCAGCAGATGCTCGCCATCGCCCGCGCGCTGATGAGCCGGCCCAAGCTGCTGCTGCTCGACGAACCCTCCCTGGGCCTGGCGCCCATCGTGGTCAAGCAGATCTTCCAGACCCTGCGCGAACTGGCGCAGACCGGCATGACGCTGTTCCTCGTCGAGCAGAACGCCAACCACGCCCTCAGGCTCTCCGACCGCGGTTACGTGATGGTCAACGGCGAGATCCGCATGAGCGGCACGGGCGCGGAACTGCTGGGCAACCAGGAGGTGCGCGACGCCTATCTGGGCGGGCACTGACCGCACATCTGCTCTTCGTAGGAGCGAGGGGGACGCCTCGCTCCTACAAGGGCTCGCCTGACTTTATGGGGAGTCTCCATGCACGATGTCCGTTTCCTCACCAACGCCGACGTCGCCGAGCGCCTGGCTTATCCACAACTGATCGAAGCCCTGCGCCAGGGCCTGGCCGACACCTGCGAGGCGCCGGTGCGCGGCTGCCATGCGCTGCCCGATAACGCCACGCTGCTGACCATGCCGGTGTGGCGCCCGGGGCAGGACATCGGCGTCAAGCTGGTCACCGTGTTCCCCGGCAACGGCGCGCGCGGCTTGCCGGCGGTGGCCGCGCTGTTCTGCCTGTTCGACGGCGTCGACGGCCGCCCGCTGGCGCTGCTCGAAGCCTCCGAACTCACCGCCCGGCGCACCGCCTGCACCTCGGCCCTGGCGGCGGACCACCTGGCCCGGCGCGACGCCGAGCGCCTGCTCATCGTCGGCAGCGGCACCCTGGCGCCGCACATGGTGCGCGCCCATTGCGCGGTGCGTGACTACACCGACGTCGCCATCTGGGGCCGGCACCCGTCCAAGGTCGCCGCGCTGGTCGAGCGCCTGGCCGGCGAAGGCTACCCGGTGCGCGCCTGCGAAGACCTCGCCGCAGGCGTGGCCGCGGCCGACACCATCAGCTGCGTGACCACCTCCCGCGAGCCGCTGGTGCGCGGCGAGTGGCTGCGCCCGGGCAGCCACCTCGACCTGGTCGGCGCCTTCCTGCCGAGCATGCGCGAGACCGACAGCGAAGCCGTGCGCCGCGCGCGCATCGTCGTCGACACCCGCGAAGGCGCGCTGGAGGAGGCCGGCGACCTGCTGATCCCCCTGGCCGAGGGCGCCATCGCCGAATCGGCCATCCACACCCAGCTCGGCGACCTGCTGCAGGGCCGCGGGCTGCGCCGTGACGACCAGGAAATCACCCTGTTCAAGTCGGTCGGCTACGCCCTGGAAGACCTGATCGCCGCGCGCCTGCTGGTGGAGCAGGGCGGCTAGCGGGTTGTCCACGGAATCTGTTGGGCAAGCTGTGGATAAGCTTGGGAAAGCTGCTCCCGGCCCAGACGCGCCGTGGCTTGCGCAGCGCTGCCTGAATACTGACCAGGGGCATGGCGCAAGCCGCGAAACGCCTGAGCTGCTGCGCCCGTGGCAGGCGCTCGCCAGGCATTGCCGAAAACCGCTGCCGGCTGTGGAGCAGCCTGTGGAAAACCTGGGGGAAAACCTCTCCGTCCCGCGTCCCTGGGCGCCTGCCGAACTGTTCGGCCATTGTGGACGGCCGCTGTAGCGCTGGCTGGCGGGGCAGGGCTGCTATCCTGCGAAGTCCGACAGAAAAACCGCCAGCAGAGGAATTGGCCCATGACTCCCACCCTGTTCATCACCGGCGCCACCTCCGGCTTCGGCGAAGCCTGTGCCCGCCGTTTCGCCCGCGACGGCTGGTCGCTGGTGATCACCGGCCGCCGCGAAGACCGCCTGCAGGCCCTGGCCAAGGAACTGTCCGCCCAGGCCGAAGTGCTGCCTATCACCCTCGACGTGCGCGACCGCGCCGCCGTGGCTCGCGCCGTGGACAACCTGCCGGCCGGCTTCGACAAGCTGCGTGCACTGATCAACAACGCCGGCCTGGCCCTGGGCGCCGACCCGGCGCAGGAGTGCGACCTGGACGACTGGGACACCATGGTCGACACCAACATCAAGGGCCTGATGTACTGCACCCGCCTGCTGCTGCCCCGGCTGATCGCCCACGGCCGCGGCGCCAGCATCCTCAACCTCGGCTCGGTGGCCGGCCAGTGGCCGTACCCCGGCAGCCACGTCTACGGCGCCACCAAGGCCTTCGTCGAACAGTTCTCCCTGAGCCTGCGCTGCGACCTGCAGGGCACCGGCGTGCGCGTCAGCAACCTGGAACCGGGCCTGTGCGAAAGCGAATTCTCCCTGGTGCGCTTCGGCGGCGACCAGGCGCGCTACGACAAGACCTACGCCGGCACCGAGGCGCTGCAGCCCGAAGACATCGCCGAAACCATCCACTGGATCGTCAACCAGCCGCCGCACATCAACATCAACAGCCTGGAGATCATGCCGGTAAGCCAGGCCTGGGCGGGGTTCTCGGTGCATCGCAAGGGGTGAGGAGCGCGGGCTCTTGTAGGAGCGAGGGGGACGCCTGGTTCTTGCTCGTGAACGGAGTATCCCGGCGATTCCTCTGCGTTGGCTTGACTCCGCTCCCTCTCCCTAACCCTCTCCCTGAAGGGAGAGGGGACCGTTCGGAGCGCGCTGATGTTTCGGCGTCAGCCGGCTTGTACCGATTACCCGGCTAACACCAAATCCTTTCTCGGCACGGACAAGCCCCCTCTCCCTTCAGGGCGGGGCGCGCAGCCGAGGGCTGGGGAGAGGGGACTGAGTCTGGGGCAAACTGCGAGGCTGCCGGGTAACGCCATTCGCGAGCAAGCTCGCTCCTACGAAAAGCGCCACGCCGCGTTATCATCCGCCAACTCCTCCCGCCACAAGAGCCCCCTCGATGAGCAAACCAGGCCAACGCGTGCTGGCTGAACTGCGCAAGATGATTGCCTCCGGCGAGCTGGCCGCCGGCGAGCGCATCGTCGAGATTCCCACCGCCGAGCGCCTGCAGGTTTCGCGCATGCCGGTGCGCATGGCGTTGCGCGTGCTGGAGCAGGAAGGGCTGCTGGTCAAGGCCGGCAACCGTGGCTACACGGTGCGCGAAGTCACCGAGGACGACATCGCCGGCGCCGTGGAGGTGCGCGGCGTGCTGGAAGGGCTGGCAGCGCGCCAGGCGGCTGAGCGGGGAATTTCCGAAGAGACGCGGGCGCAGCTCCAGCAGTGCCTGGACGAAGGCGACCGCATTTTCGAAAAGGGCCATGTACTGCCCGAGGACCTGGAGGCGTATCACAGCCTCAACATGCGCTTCCACCAGGCGATCATCGAGGCCAGCGGCAACCGCGCCATCGCCGAGGCCCTGGCGCGCAACGACCACCTGCCGTTCGCCTCGGTCAGCTCGCTGGCGGTGGACCGCGACAACCTGCCCCGCGAATACCAGCGCTTCAACTTCGCCCATATGCAGCACCACGCCGCCTACGACGCCCTGGTCAACGGCCAGGGCGCCCGCGCCGAGGCGATCATGCGCGAGCATGCCAATGCCACCCTGCGCTACGCCGAATACTTCCACCCGCCGCGCGAGGGTGTGGCGGTGCTGAAGAAGCCCACTGCTGCGGAAAAAGACCGGTCGTAGGGGCATGGTTCTGCCGGTCGCGCCGAGGCGCTCTGCGTAGGATGGGTTGAGCCTGCGAAACCCATGCGGTCGCGGTGATGGGTATCGCTTCGCTCAACCCATCCTACGGGGTGGTGTGTTTGCCGGAGGGTGTAGGAGCGGGCCCTGCCCGCGAATCGCGCGCAGGGCGCGCTCCTACACGGGAAACTCCCCAAGCAATCCCACCCCTACAGATCCAACACCAACCGCGCACTCCGCGACCGCGAGCAGCAAGGCGTGAACTGATCATTGGCAGCCTGCTCGTCCTCGGTCAGGTACTGGTCACGATGCTCCGGCACCCCTTCCAGCACCCGCGTCAGACAGGTACCGCAGATACCCTGCTCGCACGCCACCTGCACCTCTACCCCGACGCACCGCAGCGCTTCCACCACACTCTGCCCATCCTCCACGCGCACCACCTGCCCGCTGCTCGCCAACTGCACCTCGAAGGCTTCCCCGCCCACGTCCGGTTCGGCTCCAAAGTACTCGCGATGCAGGCGCGACTCGTCCCAGCCCAGGGCACGCGCACTGTCCAGCACGTGCTCCATGAAGCCCGCCGGGCCGCAGGTGTACAGCTGCGCATCGTCCGCCTGCGCCGCCAGCAGCGCCGCCACGTCCAGGCGCCGCGCCGGCTCGCTGTCATCGAAGTGGCAATGCACGCGGGTGGCGAAGGCGGACTGCGCCAGGTACTCGACGAAAGCCGCCTGCTGCGCCGAGCGGGCGCAGTAGTGCAGTTCGAAGTCGGCGCCGCTGCGCGAAAGCTGCTCGGCCATGCTCAGCAGCGGGGTGATGCCGATGCCGCCGGCCAGCAGCAGGCGCCTTCCCGGGCCTTCGACGAGGGGGAAGAGGTTGCGTGGTTCGCCGATGCGCAGCGGCTGCCCGGCCTGCAGTTCGTGCACCGCGCGGGAGCCGCCTCGCGAGTCGGCGCAACGCAGCACGGCGATACGGTAGCGGTGGGTTTCCTCCGGCGCGTTGCACAGCGAGTACTGGCGCACCAGCCCGCCCGGCAGGTGCAGGTCGATGTGCGCGCCGGCGCTGAAGGCGGGCAGGGGGCCGGCGTCGGGGCGGGCCAGTTCGAGGCTGAGGATGTCCGGGGTTTCCCGCTGCACGCGGGTGATGACGACGTCTAGCACGGTGGCGGTCTCACGCTTGGCCGGCCTCGCGGGCCGGCGCTGGAAAGGGGGCTCAGGCGCTGGCGATCAGCGCGGCGGCAGGTTGCTGTTGCTCGGCCGCGCAGAGGCGTTCGAGGATGCGCCGCGACTGCACGCCGCCGGCGTCGATGTTGAGCTTCAGCAGTTGCCGTTGCGGGTGGCGCAGCAGGTTCTGCTGCTGCTGTTCGAGCATCTCCAGGTCCTCGCCGAAAATCTTCCCCTGGCCCTCGCGGATGGTCGCGGTAAGCGCCGCGTCCTGGGGCTGGAAGTTGCGCGCCATGCCCCAGAAGTACCAGATGGAGGTCTCTGTCTCGGGAGTGATGAAGTCGACCACGATGCTCGCCGCCTTGTGCTGCGCCGGGGCGTGGTAGCCGCCGTGGCCGGCGTGGGCCACGCCCACTTCGATCAGCACGTGGCTGGGCGGGGTGAAGCGGCAGATCTGCCAGCGGTCCACCGGCACCTCGTCGGCCAGGCCGTTGCCGCGCAGGGCCAGGCGCCAGAAGGGCGGGGCCATGACGTTCTGCATATGCCGCTCGGTGATCACTTCCTCGCCTTCCACGCGGGTCTTCGGCGCGGCTTCGTCGATCTCCTTCTGGCCGATGCTGTTGGCGTGCACGTAGGTCTCGTGGGTGAGGTCCATGAGGTTGTCGATCATCAGCCGGTAGTCGCACTGGATGTGGTACAGGCCGCCGCCGTAGGCCCAGTCCGGGTTGTCGGCCCATTCCAGGTGGTGGATCAGCGCCGGGTCGGCCTGCGCGGCATCGCCCGGCCACACCCAGATGAAGCCGTAGCGCTCTTCCACGGCGAACTTGCGGATCGCCGGGAAGCCGCGCACGCGCTGGCCGGGCATGGACTCGGTGTGGCCTTCGCAGCCCATGGCCAGGCCGTGGTAGCCGCAGATCAGCTTGCCGTCCTCGACGAAGCCCAGCGACAGCGGCGCGCCGCGGTGCGGACAGAAGTCCTCCAGTGCCGCCACGCGGCCTTCGGGGCCGCGGTAGAAGACCATCTTCTCGCCGCAGACCTGCCGGCCCAGGGGCTTCCCGGCGATCTCGTCGGGGGTGCAGGCGACGTACCAGGCGTTCTTCGGGAACATGGGGCGATCCTCATCTTGTGGTTTTTATTGGATCCAATGGTTGGCTTCGAGCGGAAAGCCTGTCAACCGTGGTGGTCGAAAAATAATCAGTTCGATAACCGAACGAATTCCGAATCCAAGCTGAAGTCTCCGTAAAATCTGGATATTGGCGTCGTAAAGGCTGTGGGATCTGTGGTTTCCGTCAGCCCATTCCGTGATTTTGGGATCCAATGGGGGCTTGTGCTCGGGATCCACCGCTGCCAGGGTGTGCGCCAACCAAGCCTCCACAACAAGAACAAGAGGAACCCGCCATGCCGTGCGCCCAGCCCCGAACCTCCGTCTGCCGGAGGTGCGCCCATGAATCGTGACCTGCGCCATGCCCTCGACCAGGGCCCGATGAACCGCTTCCAATGGACGGCCATCGGCATCTGCATCCTGCTCAACATGATCGACGGCTTCGACGTGCTGGTGATGGCCTTCACCGCCGCCTCGGTCTCCGCCGAGTGGAGCCTGAACGGCGCCCAGGTCGGCCTGCTGCTCAGCGCCGGGCTGTTCGGCATGGCCGCCGGCTCGCTGTTCATCGCCCCGCGCGCCGACCGCTTCGGGCGCCGCCCGCTGATCCTCTTCTGCCTGTTGCTGTGCGGCCTCGGCATGCTGTTCTCGGCCCTGGCCCAGAGCCCGACGCAACTGGCCCTGCTGCGCGGCTTCACCGGCCTTGGCATCGGCGGCATCCTCGCCAGCAGCAACGTGATCGCCGCCGAATACGCCAACCGCCGCTGGCGCCCCCTGGCGGTCAGCCTGCAGTCCACCGGCTACGCCTTGGGCGCCACCTTCGGCGGCCTGCTGGCGGTGTGGCTGATCGGTCACTGGGGTTGGCGCTCGGTGTTCCTGGCCGGCGGCCTGATCTCCCTGGCGGCCATCCCGCTGGTGCTGGCGGGCCTGCCCGAATCGCTGGACTTCCTCCTCGCCCGCCGCCCGGCCAACGCCCTGGCGCGGGTCAACGGCCTGGCCCGGCGCCTGGGCCTGCAGAGCCTGGATGCGCTGCCCGAAGCCCGTTCGCGCGAGGCCTCCGGCGTGGCGATGCTGCAGCTGCTGGCCCCCACGCTGCGCCGCTCGACGCTGCTGATCTGGCTGCTGTTCTTCCTCGCCATGTTCGGCTTCTACTTCATCATGAGCTGGACGCCCAAGCTGCTCACCGCCGCCGGCCTCACCGCGCAGCAGGGCATCACCGGCGGCGTGCTGCTGAGCATCGGCGGCATCTTCGGCGCCGCCCTGGTCGGCGCGCTCTCGGCGCGCGTGCCGCTGGCGCGGGTGCTGCAGGGCTTCATGCTGATCACCGCGGCGCTGCTGGTGCTGTTCCTCGGCTCGGCCTCGTCACTGGCCGCCGCGCTTGGCCTGGGGCTGCTCATCGGGCTGTTCGCCAATGGCTGCATCGCCGGGCTTTACGCGCTGTCGCCGCTGATCTACCCGGCCGGCGTGCGCGCCACCGGGGTGGGCTGGGCGATCGGCGTGGGGCGCCTGGGCGCCATTCTCTCGCCCACCGTGGCCGGGTTGCTGCTGGACGACGGCTGGCAACCGCTGCATCTGTACGGCGTGTTCGCCGTGGTCTTCGCCGCCGCCGCCCTGGTGCTGCTGGGCCTGCGCCCGGCGGCGCCGGCCGGCGAGCCGCTGGCCGCGCACTGAGGGCGCCTCAATGCTGCCCTTGGAGGATCGCGTCGGCGATGGCGTTGCGGAACCACTCCAGCGCCGCCGACTGCTCGCTGCTCGCGCGCCAGTGCAGGGACACCTCGAACGCCGGCACGGCGAAGGGCAGTTCGAGCATCTTCAGCCCGCCCTCGGCGACGAACATGCGGGCGATCTGCGCCGGCAGGATGGTCAGCAGGTCGGTGCCGGGGATGATCTTCGGCAGCACCGAGAAGTGCGGCACGCGCAGGGCGATGCGGCGCTCCAGCTTCATCGCCTGGAGCACGTCCTCGGCGATGCCGTGGCCGGAGGTGCGCGTCACCACCACGTGGCGCTCGGCGAGGTAGCCGGCCAGCTCCAGGCGTTCGCCGATGCGCGGGTGGTCGGCGCTGAGCAGGCACACGTAGCGCTCCTGGATCAGCACCCGGCTGCGGCTGCCGGGCACCGCCTGGCGGCAGATGGCGGTGTCCACCTTGCCGCTGGCCAGCCAGTCGCCCACCTCGTCCACCTGCAGCGGCAGCACTTCCACCTCGGCCAGCGGCGCCTCGCGGGTCAGCCGCGCCAGGATCAGCGGCAGGAAGCCCAGCTCGCCCAGGTCCGACAGGGCGATGCGGAAGCGCCGCTCGGTGGTGGCCGGGTCGAACTGGCGGGTGCCCTGCACCGCGCCCTCGATGCGCGTCAGCGCCTCGCGCAGGGTGGCGTACAGCTGCTCGGCGACGAAGGTCGGCTGGATGCCGTCGCGGCTGCGGCTGAACAGCGGGTCGTCGAACAGCTCGCGCAGCCGCGCCAGGGCGTAGCTCACCGAAGGCTGGGTGACGAACAGGCGCTCGGCGGCGGCCGTCACGCTGCCGGCCTCGTAGAGGGTGACGAAGGTGCGGATCAGGTTGAGGTCGATCTGGGCCATGGCAGTCGCATAGATGGTTTTTATTTTCGATAGAAAGACTATCGATTTGATCGATTATCAGGCCGCTGCGAGAGTAGCGCAAACCCAAGAACGAGCCTGAAGGGCCAGCATGAAAACCGTCCATTGCGCCTCCTACGACATCCTCCGTCGCCACGGCCTGACCACCATCTTCGGCAACCCCGGTTCCAACGAGCTGCCGTTCCTCAAGGACTTCCCCGCGGACTTCCGCTACATCCTCGGCCTGCACGAAGGCGCGGTGGTCGGCATGGCCGACGGCTTCGCCCTGGCCAGCGGCAAGCCCGCCTTCGTCAACCTGCACGCCGCCGCCGGCACCGGCAACGGCATGGGTGCGCTGACCAACGCCTGGTACAGCCACAGCCCGCTGGTGATCAGCGCCGGCCAGCAGGTGCGCTCGATGATCGGCGTGGAGGCCATGCTGGCCAACGTCGAGGCGCCGCAGTTGCCCAAGCCGCTGGTGAAATGGAGCGCCGAGCCGGCCTGCGCCCAGGACGTGCCGCGCGCGCTGAGCCAGGCCATCCACATGGCGAACCTGGCGCCCAAGGCCCCGGTGTACCTGTCGATTCCCTACGACGACTGGGCGCAGCCGGCGCCGGCGGGCGTCGAGCACCTGGCCGCGCGCAACGTGGCCAGCGCCGGGCTGCCTTCGCCGGCGCAACTGGGCGAGCTGGCCGGGCGCCTGTCGCGGGCGCGCAACCCGGTGCTGGTGCTGGGCCCGGACGTCGACGGCGCCCGCGCCAACCCGCTGGCCGTGCAACTGGCGGAGAAGCTGCGCATGCCGGCCTGGGTCGCACCATCTGCCTCGCGCTGCCCGTTCCCCACGCGCCACCCGTGCTTCCGTGGCGTGCTGCCGGCGGCCATCGCCGGGATCTCGCAGCGGCTCGCCGGGCACGACCTGATCCTGGTGGTCGGCGCCCCGGTGTTCCGCTATCACCAGTTCGCCCCGGGCGACTACCTGCCCGCCGGCGCCGAGCTGGTGCACATCACCTGCGACCCCGGCGAGGCCGCCCGCGCGCCCATGGGCGATGCCCTGGTCGGCGACATCTTCCTCACCCTCGAAGCCCTGGTGGAAGCCGTTCGCCCCAGCGCGCGGCCGATGCCCGAAGCCCTGCCGCGCCCGGCGCCGCGCGCCGACGAAGCGGGCCCGCTGCACCCGGAAGCCGTGTTCGACGTGATCGACGAACTGGCCCCGGACGACGCCATCTTCGTCAAGGAATCCACCTCCACCGTGACCGCCTTCTGGCAGCGCGTGCAGATGCGTGAGCCGGGCAGCTATTTCTTCCCGGCCGCCGGCGGCCTGGGCTTCGGCCTGCCGGCGGCGGTCGGCGTGCAGCTGGCGCAACCGCAGCGGCGGGTGATCGGCATCATCGGCGACGGCTCGGCCAACTACGGCATCACCGCCCTCTGGACCGCCGCGCAATACCGCATCCCGGCGGTGTTCATCATCCTCAAGAACGGCACCTACGGCGCGCTGCGCTGGTTCGCCGGGGTGCTCGACGTGCCCGACGCCCCGGGCCTGGACGTGCCCGGCCTGGACTTCTGCCAGCTCGGCCGCGGCTACGGCGTGCGCTCGGTGCAGGCCGCCGACGCCGCCAGCCTGCGCGCGGAACTGGCCCGCGCCCTGGCCGGCGACGAGCCGGTGCTGATCGAGGTGCCCACCCTGACCATCGAGCCCTGAGGGCCCGACTTACCGACCGCAGCTCGCGGCCACGCCACAACAATAAGAACGAGGTGGATATGAATACGACTACCGTCAGTGAGACGCTGGAGGCTGCCGGCCGGCACTCGAGCCGCCCTGCGGCCAGCGCCGACATCGGTACCCTGCTGGACGAAGGCCCCTTCACCCGGATGCAGAAGGTCGTGGTGCTGCTGGCCGCGCTGTCCATCGTGCTGGACGGCTTCGACGGCCAGCTCATCGGCTTCGCCATCCCGATGATGATCGCCGAGTGGGGCATCAGCCGCGAGGCCTTCGCCCCGGCGGTGGCCGCCGGGTTGATCGGCATGGGCATCGGCAGCGCCTGCGCCGGCCTGTTCGCCGACCGCTTCGGGCGGCGCATGGCAGTCATCGCCAGCGTCTTCGTGTTCGGCTCGGCGACCTGCGCCATCGGCCTGGCCCCGGATGCCCTGACGGTGGCGCTGCTGCGCTTCGTCGCCGGGCTGGGCATCGGCGGCGCGCTGCCCAGCGCCACCACCATGACCGCCGAATTCACCCCGGCGCGGCGGCGCACCCTGGCGGTGACCGCGACCATCGTCTGCGTGCCCCTGGGCGGCATGCTGGCGGGCTTCTTCGCTTCGCACATCCTGCCGCTATACGGCTGGCGCACGCTGTTCTTCGCCGGCGGCGCGCTGCCGCTGGTGCTGGGCTTCCTGCTGCTGGCGACGCTGCCGGAGTCGCCGCGCTTCCTGGCGCGCCGGCCGCAGCGCTGGGGCGAACTGGGCCGCCTGCTCGGGCGCATGCAGCGGCCCATGCCCGAGGGCGCGCGCTACACCGATTCGCTGGAACAGGCGCGGGAGAAACGCGCCGGCTTCCGCGCCCTGTTCGATCTCGGCTACGGGCGTGACACCGTTGCCGTCTGGGTGGCCTTCTTCATGTGCCTGACCGCCGTCTACAGCGCCTTCAGCTGGCTGCCGACCATGCTCCAGGCCGAAGGCCTGTCGCTGGCCGTGGCCGGTTCCGGGCTGACCGCCTACAACCTGGGCGGCGTGATAGGCGCGCTGGTCTGCGCCGTGGCCATGACCCGCTGGGGCTCCTACTGGCCGCTGCTGCTGTGCTGCCTGGGCGGCGCCGCCAGCGCCTTCGCCATGCAACTGGTGGACGTGAACCAGCATGCCAGCCTGCTGATCTTCGGCTTCGGCGTGCACGGCCTGTTCGTGAATGCCGTGCAGTCCACGCTCTATGCCCTGTGCGCCTTCATCTACCCCACCGGCGTGCGGGCGACCGGCACCGCCTCGGCCCTGGCCTTCGGCCGCCTGGGCGCGATCCTCAGCGCCTTCGCCGGGGCCAGCGTCATCACCCTGAGCGGCGCGCACGGCTACCTGACGCTGCTGGGCACGGTGATGGTGGCGGCGATGATCGCCCTGATGCTGGTGCGCCGGCACATTCCCCGGCGCGCGCCGGGGCTGTCTTGAAACGGCTCACGAGCGGGAGGTCGATCCGATGAGCGAATGCAGCATTACCCACGTCAGCATCCTTGGCGCCGGCGCCATGGGCTCGCTGTTCGGCGGCCTGCTGGCCGAAAGCGGCCGGCGGGTGACCCTGCTGGACATCAACGATGCGCACCTGGCGGCCATCCGCGAACAGGGCCTGCGCCTGGTCACCGACAGCGGCGACCGGCGCATCCGAGGGCTGGCGGCCTGCCGCCCGGAACAGGCCAGCGGGCACCCGGACCTGTTGCTGGTGTTCACCAAGACCCTGCACACCGAGCAGGCCTTGGCCAGCGTAGCGCAGCATATCGGCGGGCACACGCGAGTGCTGTCGCTGCAGAACGGCCTGGGCAACGCCGAGACGCTGTGCCGCCACGTCGCGCCGGAGCAGGTGTTGATCGGCATGACCACCTGGCCCGCAGACCTGCACGGCCCCGGCCATGTCGAGTCCCACGGCCTAGGCGTGGTGCGGGTCTTCTCGGCGGACGGTGTCGAACGCCCGGCCTGCGCGGAGGTCGCGGCCGTGCTGGATGCGGCGGGCCTGCGCTGCGTGGCGGATGCGGACGTGTGGGCGGCGATCTGGGAGAAGGTCGCGTTCAACGCCGCGCTGAACAGCCTGTGCGCAGTCACCGGTTGCGCGGTGGGGCAACTGGCGGCCGTGCCGCAAGGCCCCGAACTGGCCCGCGCCGTGGCGCAGGAGGTGCTGGCCGTGGCCCGCGCCGAGGGCATCGCCGTGGACCCCCGGCACTGCCTGGCGAGTGTGGCCGACGCCATCGCCCAGCACCGCACGCACAAGCCCTCGATGCTGCAGGACGTGCTGGCGGGGCGGCCCACGGAGATCGGTTCGATCAACGGCGAAGTGGTGGCTCGCGCGCGGCGGGCGGGCATCGCCGTGCCGCGCACGGAAATGCTGCTCGGGCTGTTGCGCCTGGTGGAGGCGCGCGCCCGCGAAGCCGCCGCCGCGAGCGGACCCTTGGTATGAACCCCGTCTTTCAAGGAGCTTTGTCATGAGCGATGCCAATACCCCCTACACCGACTTCCACCTGCAACCCCTCGCCGGCGAATGGCGCACCGGCAGCGCCGGCAAGGTGCTGCGCGACAGCAACCCCTACGACGGCAGCCTGCTGGCGGAAATCCCCCAGGCCAGCCGCGAGGACCTGGATGCCACCTACCGCAAGGCCGCCGAAGCGCAGCCGGCCTGGGCCGCGCTGCCGCCGGCGGAACGCGCCGCGCTGCTCCACCGGGTGGTGGAGGTGTTCGACCGGCGCCGCGAGGAGATCATCGACTGGATCGTCCGCGAGTCCGGCAGCACCCGCCTGAAGGCCACCCTGGAATGGGGCGCGGCGCGGGGCATCACCCTGGAGTCGGCGTCCTTCCCCAGCCGCGTGCACGGGCGCATCGTCGACTCCAACATCCCCGGCAAGGAGAGCCGCGTGTACCGCAGCGCCATCGGCGTGGTCGGCGTCATCAGCCCTTGGAACTTCCCGCTGCACCTCACCCAGCGCTCGCTGGCCCCGGCCCTGGCGCTGGGCAACGCGGTGGTGGTCAAGCCGGCCAGCGACACCCCGGTGTGCGGCGGCCTGCTGCTGGCGCGCATCTTCGAGGAAGCCGGGCTGCCGGCCGGCGTGCTCGGCGTGGTGGTCGGCGCCGGCAGCGAGATCGGCGACGCCTTCGTCGAGCACCCGGTGCCGGGCCTGGTGACCTTCACCGGCTCCACCCCGGTGGGGCGCAACATCGGGCGCATCGCCAGCGGCGGCGCGCACCTCAAGCACGTGGCCCTGGAGCTGGGCGGCAACAGCCCCTTCGTGGTGCTGGAGGACGCCGACCTGGAGCAGGCGGTGAATGCCGCGGTGTTCGGCAAGTTCCTGCACCAGGGGCAGATCTGCATGGCGATCAACCGCATCATCGTGGTCGACGCGCTGTACGACGCTTTCGCCGAATGCTTCGTCGAGCGCGTGAAGCAGGTGAAGGTCGGCGACCCGCAGTCGCTGGAGACCGCCATCGGCCCGATCATCAACGCCCGCCAGCTCGAAGGCCTGCTGGAGAAGGTCGCCCTGGCCCGCCGCGAAGGCGCCAGGCCGCTGTACGAAGGCGGCGTGCAGGGCCAACTGCTGGCGCCCCACGTGTACGGCGAAGTCGGCCCGGACATGGAGATCGCCCGCGACGAAATCTTCGGCCCGCTGATCGGCCTGCTGCGCGCCCGCGACGAGGCCCATGCCCTGGAACTGGCCAACGCCAGCGAGTACGGCCTTTCCAGCGCCGTGTTCAGCCGCGACCTGGAGCGCGGCGTGGCCTTCGCCCGCAAGGTCCGCGCGGGCATGACCCACGTGAACGACATCCCGGTCAACGACGAGGCCAACGCGCCCTTCGGCGGCGAGAAGAACTCCGGCCTGGGCCGCTTCAACGGCGACTGGGCGATAGACGAATTCACCCGCGACCACTGGGTGAGCGTGCAACGGGAGGCGCGCCGCTACCCGTTCTGATCGCCTAGCCGGTTCTGCCACCAATCCCGCCCAGGGCGCGCTCACACGGACGCGCCGCGGGCCGCTGCACCCCGAAAAAAAACGGAGAACAATAACAATGCAAAACCGTCACACCGCCGTATTGCCGTCCCTCGCCTGCGTGGCCCTGCCGCTGTTGTGCGCGCCCGCGCTGGCCGAGGAGGGCGGCTTCTTCGAGGATTCGCGCACCGACCTGGTGCTGCGCAACTACGCGTTCAACCGCGACTTCCGCGACCACAGCGCCGGCAAGAGCCTGATCAACGAATGGGCCCAGGGCTTCATCCTCAAGTTCAGCTCCGGCTACACCCGCGGGCCGCTGGGCTTCGGCGTGGATGCCATGGGCCTGTACGGCGTGAAGCTGAACAGCAGCCGCGAGCAGAGCGGCTCCGAACTGCTGCCGGTGCACGACGACGGCAAGGCCGCCGACGAATACGGGCGCGTGGCGGTGGCGGCCAAGCTGCGGCTGTCGGCCAGCGAGCTGAAGCTCGGCGAAATGCTGCCGGACGTGCCGGTGCTGCGCTACGACGATGGCCGCCTGCTGCCGCAGACCTTCCGCGGCGCGGCGCTGGTGTCCCGCGAGTGGGCCGGGGTGAGCCTGTACGGCGGGCGCTACGACCAGGTCAGCCTGCGCAATTCGGCGGACATGCAGGACCTGTCGTCCTGGTCGGCGCCCACGGCGAAGTCCGACGCCTTCAACTACGCCGGCGGCGAATACCGCTTCAACGACCAGCGCACCCTGGTCGGCGCCTGGTACGCGCAACTGGAGGACATCTACACCCAGCGCTATTTCAACCTGCTGCACAAGCAGCCGGTGGGCGACTGGGTGCTGGGCGCCAACCTCGGCCTGTTCTTCGACCGCGACGACGGCCGCGCCCTGGCCGGCGACATCGACAGCCACACCGCCTACGCGCTGCTCTCGGCCAACCATGGCGGGCATACCCTCTACCTCGGCCTGCAGAAGGTCGGCGGCGAGGGTGGCTGGCAGTCGGTCTACGGCAGCAGCGGCAGGACCATGGGCAACGACATGTTCAACGGCAACTTCACCAACGAGGACGAACGCTCCTGGCAACTGCGCTACGACTACGACTTCGCCGCGATGGGCGTGCCCGGCCTGGTGAGCATGGTGCGCTACGGCAAGGGCGACAACGCCACCACCAAGGCTGGCAGCGGCGGCAAGGAATGGGAGCGTGACCTGGAGCTGGGCTACACGGTGCAGAGCGGGCCGCTGAAGAAGCTCAACGTGCGCGTCAACCATGGCAGCAACCGGCGCAGCTTCAACAGCGATTTCGACCAGACGCGGGTGATCTTCAACTACCCCATTTCGCTCTGACGGGGCGGTGCGTATGGCTTCTCGTAGGAGCGAGCCTTAGCGCCGTCGTAGGATGGCGTTGAGCGAAGCGATACCCATCACCGTGACCGCATGGGTTTCGCAAGCTCAACCCATCCTACGAAGAGCACCATGGCTTCGTCCCATGCTCATTCCCATGTAGGAGCGCGCCCTGCGCGCGAATCGCGGGCAGGGCCCGCTACAGGCTGCTGGGAGGCACGGTATTCCTCCCCCGTAGGAGCGGACTCCGTCCGCGATTCTCAATCCGGATTCGCGATCAACCCGCCAGCAACCACATCCCGGCACCCGCCGAGGCCAGGCCCGCCACACGCACCAACGGCGCCGCAGCCTGCGGCAGGAAGCGCACCAGCGCATAGCCCGCGGCATGCAGCGCAGCGGTGGCGCAGACGAAGCCGGCGGCGTAGGCCCAAGGGCTGGACAGTTCCGGCAGCTCCAGGCCGTGGGCGATGCCGTGGGCCAGGGCGAAGAGCGCGGTCACGGCCATGGCCAGCGGCAGCGGCGGGCGCACCGCCAGGGCCACGCACAGGCCCAGGGCGAGCACCGAGGCGGCGATGCCGGTTTCGACGAAGGGCAGTTGCACGCCGTCGAAGCCGAGCAGGCCGCCAAGCAGCATGGCGCCGACGAAGGTGCAGGGCAGCGCCAGGCGCGCCGCGCCCCGTTGCTGGGCGGCCCAGAGGCCGACGGCGAACATCGCCAGCAGGTGGTCGAGGCCGGTCAGCGGGTGCAGCACGCCGGCGGCCAGGCCGTGCTCGCCGTGGCCGGGGTGGGCGAAGGCGAGGGCCGGGGCGAGGCACAGCGCCAGGGCGAAGAGGCTTTTGCGCAGGGACATGGGGGACTCCTTGTGGGTTGTTCTCAGGCCGCGGTCAGCAGCCCCTGGCGTTCGATGAAGGCGATGATTTCGTCCAGCCCCTGGCCGGTCTTCTGGTTGCTGAACACGAAGGGCCGCTCGCCGCGCATCTTCTTCGCGTCGCGCGCCATCACTTCCAGCGAGGCGCCGACCATTGGCGCCAGGTCGATCTTGTTGATCACCAGCAGGTCGGACTTGCAGATGCCCGGGCCGCCCTTGCGCGGGATCTTGTCGCCGGCGGAAACGTCGATCACGTACAGCGTCAGGTCCGACAGCTCGGGGCTGAAGGTGGCCGAGAGGTTGTCGCCGCCGGACTCCACCAGGATCAGCTCCAGGCCCGGGAAGCGGCGGTTGAGCTGGTCCACCGCCTCCAGGTTGATCGAGGCGTCCTCGCGGATCGCCGTGTGCGGGCAGCCGCCGGTTTCCACGCCGATGATCCGCTCCGGCGCCAGGGCCTGGTTGCGCACTAGGAACTGGGCGTCTTCCTGGGTGTAGATGTCGTTGGTCACCACGGCGAGGTTGTAGCGCTCGCGCAGGGCGTGGCACAGCGCCAGGGTCAGGGCGGTCTTGCCGGAGCCCACCGGGCCGCCGATGCCGACGCGCAGGGGTTGGGAGTTCATGCGGGGTTCTCCTAGGAACGGAACAGACGGCTGTATTGCGTTTCGTGGACCATGCTCGCCAGGGCCAGGCCGAAGGGCGCGCCGCCGGGCGCGTCCTCCGCCAGCGCGGCGGCGCAGGCGCGTTCGAGCTCGGGGAGCAGGCGCGAGGTAAGCTTCTGCGCGGCCAGCTGGCCCAGGGGCAGGGCCTTCATCAGCACCGCGAGCTGGTTCTCGGCCCAACTCCACAGCCAGGCGGCCAGGGCCTGCTCCACGTCCAGGCCCCAGGCCCGCGCGGCCAGCGCCCAGGTGGCGGCCAGCGAGGGTTCCGGCTGCGCGGCCAGCCAGGCGCGGGCCGCTTCGTCCAGCTCGGGCAGGGCTTCCAGCAGTTGCGCCAGGGAAAAGCCCATCTGCCGGCTTTCCAGGGCCAGTTCGCGGGTTTCGCGGCTGGCGCGGTGGCGTTCGGCGGCATCGCTTAGCGCGGCCCAGTCGGCGGCCAGCGCGGCGCGCAGCAGCTCGGCCAGCAGCGGGCCCTCGAAGCGCGCCAGGTTCAGTTGCAGCTGGTCGGCCAGCCAGGCGAAGGCGCTGTCGGCATCACTCACCAGGCCGTGCTCCAGGGCGGCTTCCAGGCCCTGGGAATAGCTGTAGCCGCCGATGGGCAACTGCGGGCTGGCGAGGCGCAGCAACGGCCAGAGGCCTGCGCCGGTCACTTGCGCACTCCGAACTGGTGCAGCTTCGGCGCGTAGTTGAATTCCGCCTCGCCATGGTGCGAATGGTGATGGCCGCCGCCGTAGGCGCCGTGCTCGGGCTGGAACGGCGCCTCGATGCTCTGCACCGTGGCGCCGAGCTGGTCGAGCATGGCCCTGAGCACGTAGTCGTCGAGCAGGCGCAGCCAGCCTTCGCCCACCTGCAGCGCCACGTGGCGGTTGCCCAGGTGGTAGGCGGCGCGGTTCAGCTCGCGCGGGCTGGCGCAGGTCACGTGCATCAACTGCTCGGGCGCGGCGCACACGCGCACCACGCGGCCGTCGTTGGCCAGCAGGCAGTCGCCGTCCGCCAGCGGCGGCTGGCCGCGTTCGAGGAACAGGCCGACGTCCTCGCCATCGCGGCTGTAGCAGCGCAGGCGGCGCTTGCTGCGCGCCTCGTAGTTCAGGTGCAGTTCGGCGTCCCAGCGCTCGCGGGGCTCGATGCGTTGGTGGATGACCAGCATGGCGGTGTCCGGCAGTAGGCAATGGCCGAGCTACAGCAAGGGCCTTGCCAGGGCCGGGCGCGGCCAGCAATGGCGGGGGCTGGGCGGGTTGTCCGAGTGGTCAGCAATGGTGCGCGTGCGCGTTGCTGGTGCGCACGGGAATGGTGCGCACCGATGTGGGGCGGAATGGGGGTTTCGTAGGAGCGAGCTTGCTCGCGAAGGGTGTTGGCCGGTGACAACGTAGTCGGCCCGACCTCCTTGCCCTCTCCCCAGCCCTCTCCCTGAAGGGAGAGGGGGCTTGTCCGTGCCGAGAGAGGGTTTGGTGTCAGCCGGCTACTCGGTGCAAGCCGGCTAACGCCAAAACATCAGCGCACTCCGAACGGTCCCCTCTCCCTTCAGGGAGAGGGTTAGGGAGAGGGAGCGGAGTTGAACCCGTGCGCAGGTGCCACCGGCGGGTTCGCGAGCAAGCTCGCTCCTACAAGGAAGCCCCAGCCTCAGCCCCTTGCCCCGATCCCCAGCCAATGCTTGGCCCCAATCATGATGAAACGCAGCTGCTGGGTAACCTTGGCCTCCGGCGTCAGGTGCGCCGGCAGCGCCTCGGCCGGCGCGTCGATCAGTTCGGGCAGGGTGGCGAACACCGTCTTCACCACCAGGTCGGCGAGCACGTCGAGGTCCTGGGCCTGCAGGTGCGGCAGCTTGTTGAGCAGCGCCAGGTCCGCCGCCAGGTCGTCGGTGATGCGCTGGCGCAGGGTGCCGATGGCCTGGCGGATGGGCAGCGAGCCGCCGTACTGCTCGCGGGCCAGGAACAGGAACTGGGTGCGGTTGGCGCTCACCGCGTCGAGGAAGATGCGCACCGAGGCCTCGATCACCCCGCCCAGCTCGAACTCGTTGCGCCGCACCGCGCGCAGGGTCTGGCGGAAGGTCTCGTCGACGTCGGCCACCAGGGCCAGGCCCAGGGCGTCCATATCGGCGAAGTGCCGGTAGAAACCGGCCGGGACTATGCCCGCCGCGCGCGCCACCTCGCGCAGGCTCAGGCTGCCGAAGCCGCGGCCGCTGTCCATCAGGCCGCGCGCGGCGTCCATCAGGGCCTGGCGGGTCTGCTGTTTCTGTTCGGCGCGGGGAGAGGACATCGGGGCTTCCATGGCAGGGGCCCCGGCACTCTAGCAAATGGCCGGGGAAATCGGCGACTGCGCCGGCTACTTCAGTGAACGACTGTTGACTGAAAAGTGGCGGCATGCCAGTTTAGTGAACAAGTGTTTACTGTCTGGATGCCGTCCATGTCCCTGCTTCCCCTGGCCTGGCTGCGTGCCCTGCGCCCGCTGCTCGGCCCCCTGCGTGTGCTGGTGCGCCAGCGCTGGCTGCGCGAGGCCGACGTCGATGCCGTGCTGGCCATGCTCAACCCGGCCTGGGCGCTGAACCGGGTGTTCGCCCGCGTCGAAGGCCGCCAGTGGGTGGCCGACGACATGCTCGCCCTGCGCCTGCGGCCCAATGCCAACTGGCGCGGCGCGCGGCCGGGCCAGCACCTGCAGCTGTTCATCGAGCACGACGGCGTGCGCCTGGGGCGCAGCTACAGCCTGATCGCCGATGAGGACGGCTGCCTGGAGATCGCGGTGAAGCTGCAGCCCGGCGGGCGGGTCTCGCCGCTGCTGCTGGGCCGGTTGTGCGTCGGCGACGTGCTGGAACTGGGCGCGCCGGGCGGCGAACTGCACTGGCCGCAGGACGAACGCGGCGTGCTGCTGCTGGCTGCCGGCAGTGGCCTGACACCCTTGCTCGGCCTGCTGCGCCAGGCCCTGGCCGACGGCTACCGCGGCCCGGTGACGCTGCTGCACTACGTGCACGAACGCAGCCAGCGCGCCTTCGTCGAGCGCCTGCAGGCCCTGGCCCGCGAGTACCCCAACTTCCGCCCGCGCTGGGCCATCAGCGGCGGCGCGGCGCAGGCCGGCGAACTGCAGGGGCGCTTCCACGCCGAACACCTGCAGGGCCTGCCCGCCGGGCACGTGCTGGCCTGCGGCCCGGCCGGTTTCGTCGGCGCCGTGCGCGACCACCTCGAACCCCGCGCCGCCAGCCTGCAATGGGAAGCCTTCAGCGCGCCCGCCTGGGCCACCGACGAGGCCCCGCGCGAGGTCCACCTGCACTTCGCCCGCAGCGGCCGCCAGGTGGCCGGCGACAACCAGCGCAGCCTGCTGGAACAGGCCGAGGCCGCCGGCCTGCGCCCGGCCCACGGCTGCCGCCAGGGCATCTGCGCCAGCTGCACCTGCACCCTGCTCGCCGGCAGCGTGCGCGACCTGCGCAGCGGCGCGCTGCACAACGAGCCGCAGCAGCCCATCCGCCTGTGCGTCAGCGCCCCGCAGGGCGACGTCAGCCTCGACCTCTAGCCTCCCCGGAACCCCAGCATGCGCGAAGACCGCGACCTCACCCCGGCCGAGCTGGCCGCCTTCGGCGCCGAACTGGACGCCCTGCGCCAACGCACCCTGGACGACCTCGGCGCCGCCGACGCCCGCTACATCCGCCGCGTGCGCAGCGCCGTGCGCGCCTGCTGCTGGGCCGGCCGCGCACTGCTGCTGTGCGGCTGGTCCGCCTCCACCTGGCTGCTCGGCAGCCTGCTCCTGGGCCTGGGCAAGGTCCTCGAGAACATGGAGCTGGGCCATAACGTCATGCACGGCCAGTACGACTGGATGAACGACCCGGAATTCTCCGGGCGCCAGTACGAATGGGACATCGCCGGCCCCTCCGACTTCTGGCGGCACACCCACAACCACATCCACCACACCTACACCAACGTCCTGGGCAAGGACGACGACGTCGGCTACGGCGTGGTGCGCCTGTTCCCCGAGCAGAAGTGGAAGCCCTTCTACCGCTGGCAGCCGCTGTGGGTGACGATCCAGGCCGTGCTCTTCCAGTACGCCGTCGCCATCCAGCACCTGCGCCTGGACCAGTACTTCAAGGGCCGCCTGGGCAAGGACGAACTGCGCCCGCTGCTGCGCCGGTTCAACGCCAAGCTTGGCCGCCAGTGGGCCAAGGACTACCTCGCCTTCCCCCTGCTGGGCCTGCTGGCCGGCGGCTTCTGGGCGGTGTTCTGCGGCAACCTCGTGGCCAACTTGCTGCGCAACCTGTGGACCTTCACGGTGATCTTCTGCGGCCACTTCACCGAGAAGGCCGCGGTGTTCCCGGCCAGCGTGCTGCAGGGCGAGAGCCGCGGCCACTGGTACCTGCGCCAGCTGCGCGGCTCCAGCAACCTGGAGGGCGGGCCGCTGCTGCACCTGCTCACCGGCAACCTCAGCCACCAGATCGAGCACCACCTGTTCCCCGACCTGCCGGCGCGCCGCTACGCCGAACTGGCCCGCGAAGTGCGGCAGATAGCCGAGCGCTATGGCCAGCACTACAACAGCGGGCGCCTGTCGCGGCAATTCGCCACGGTGCTGCGGCGCATCTGGGTTCACCGTCTGCCGGCTTCATAGGAATAGTCTTAAAAGAGAAACCAGTCGCCGAATGACACTCCCTCAACATCAATTGGCCATGATTTAATCGGCCAGGTTTTGTAACCGGATGTCGTAGTCGAGGGATCGAAGGGATGAAGTCCATTCCCCATTACTGGACGCTGGGCCTGGCCCTGGCCGTCGTTCTGGATGTTTCCGCCGCGCCGCTGACCACCCCCGGCGACCGCGACCTGCAACGCGACCGCCAGGAGCAGCTGCTGCGCGAACAGCAGAAGCGCCTGGAGGAATTGCAGCAGCTACCCGGCAAGGCAGCGCCGCAGGCCCCCGCCGAGCAGCCCGCCGACACGCGCTGCTTCGACATCCGCGAAATCACCCTGGAAGGCGCCGGGCACCTCGGCGCCGCCACCCGCGAGCGCCTGCTGGCGCCCTACCGCGGCCAGTGCCTGGGCGTGGCCCAGCTCAATGCGCTGCTCAAGGCCATCACCGACCACTACCTGGCCCGCGGCTTCGTCACCACCCGCGCCTACCTGCCGCAGCAGGACCTCTCCGGCGGCACGCTGAAAATCATCGTGGTCGAAGGCCGCCTGGAAGGCTTCGACGACTCCGCCGTGGCCAGCCCACGCGAACTGGCCATGGGCTTCCCCGGCAAGGCCGGCGAGGTGCTCGACCTGCGCGAGCTGGAACAGCTGGTGGACCAGGTCAACCGCCTGCCCTCGCGCCATGCGCAAGTGGAGTTGGTGCCCGGCGAGCAGGTCGGCGGCAGCCGCGTGCAGCTGGCCGGCGAGCGCGGCAAGCCCTGGCGCGTCTCGGCCTTCCGCGACAACAACGGCGACCGCAGCAGCGGCGAGCAGCAGGCCGGCCTGGGCCTGGACTGGGACAGCCCGCTGGGCCTGGCCGACCAGCTCGGCCTGCGGGTGGCCGAAGACGTGGTCAGCGACCACTGGAAGCACTCCGACAACCAGGGCCTGTTCTACAGCCTGCCCTACGGCTGGTGGACCTTCAGCTACAGCTACAACCAGAGCTACTACCGCACCCGCAACCAAGGCAGTGGCTTCGCCTTCAAGCTCGACGGCGACAGCCGCTCCCACCAGTTCGGCGCCGAGCGCGTGCTGCACCGCGACAGCCTGAGCAAGACCGCGGTCAACTTCGGCCTGGCCCACGTGCGCTCGAACAACTACATCGACGACGAGAAGCTCGACGTCTCCAGCAGCCGCATCACCGAGGGCCAACTGGGCTTCAACCACGGCCGGCGCATCGGCAGCGCCTTCGTCAACCTCGACGCCGGCTGGCAGCAGGGCATAGGCGCGCTCGGCGCCCAGGGCGAGCACGACCCGCAGCCCTACCAGCCCCACGCCCGCTACGACAAATACACCCTCACCCTCAGCTACCTGCAGCCCTTCCAGCTGTGGGGCGAGAACTTCAGCTTCGACGCCCTGGCCACCGCGCAGAAGAGCGAAGACGTGCTCTACAGCCCGCAGCGCATCAGCCTCGGCGGGCTCAACTCGGTGCGCGGCTTCAAGGACCAGAGCCTGTCCGGCGACAGCGGCTACTACTGGCGCAACCAGCTGCGCTGGCGCCGCCCGGTGACCTGGGTGGCGCTGCAGCCCTGGCTGCAGGAGTACGGCGTGGGCTACGGC
The DNA here is from genome assembly GCF_000725445.1 of Pseudomonas sp. AAC. Taxonomy (NCBI): domain Bacteria; kingdom Pseudomonadati; phylum Pseudomonadota; class Gammaproteobacteria; order Pseudomonadales; family Pseudomonadaceae; genus Pseudomonas; species Pseudomonas sp. AAC. The sequence goes on from NZ_KL647095.1 coordinate 567,382, forward strand.
TACGACTTCGGCGCCATCGCGCACGACCGCTACAACCCCGAACTGCACGGCCGCCTGAGCGGCCACGCGCTGGAGTTCAACGCCCGTGGCCAGTACCTGGCCGCGACCCTGAGCTTCGCCCGCTCCCTGGAGCGGCCCAGCGTGATCGACAAACGCGAACACCCGGTCTACTTCCGCGTCGACCTGTTCTTCTGACGCCGCAACACCACGGAGACCCCAGGACATGGACATCCGCCGCCCCTTCTACAAAGCCATCGCCAGCGCCCTGGCCGGCCTTCTGTTCCTCAATCCGATAGTCGCAGCCGCCGCCCAACTGGCGGTGGATGCGGCCGCCGGTGGCAACACGCAGATCGGCGCGGCGGGCAACGGCGTGCCCATCGTCAACATCGCCACGCCCAATGGCAACGGCCTCTCGCACAATAAATTCAGCGACTACAACGTCGGCCAGCAGGGCCTGATCCTCAACAACGCCACCGGCAAGACCTCCAGCACCCAGCTGGGCGGGATCATCCTCGGCAACCCCAACCTCAAGGGCCAGGCGGCGCAGAAGAGCCTCAACGAAGTCACTGGCGGCAGCCCCTCGCAACTCAAGGGCTACACCGAAGTGGCCGGGCAGGGCGCCCACGTCATAGTCGCGAACCCCCACGGCATCACCTGCAACGGCTGCGGCTTCATCAACACCCCGCGCGCCACCCTCACCACCGGCAAACCGATCCTGGCCGGCGAACGCCTGCAGGGCTACGACGTGGATGGCGGCGAAATCGCCATCGAAGGCGCCGGGCTCAATGCCAGCAACCTCGACCAGTTCGAGCTGATCACCCGCAGCGCCAAGCTCAACGCCGACCTGTACGCCAAACAGCTCACCGTGGTGGCTGGCCGGCAACATGGCGGCCAGCGCTGGCGACATCCGCATCGACGCCAACGGTAAGCTGGAACTGGCCCAGGTAGCGGCCAGCGGGGACCTGGCGCTGAAAGGCCAGGACGTGGCGCTGAACGGCCCGGCCTATGCCGGGGGCAGTGCCAGCGTGCAGGCCAGTGGGGCGCTGAGCAATGCGCAGAGCCTGGCGGCGGGTTCGACCCTCGAACTGAAGGCCAGCCAGCTCAGCAACGACGGCGTGATCGAGGCTGGCGTCAACGCCGACAACAGCCGCAACGCCCGCGGCGACGTGGTCATCGACGCCCAGAACCTGCGTAACGCCGGCACCGTGCTTGCCAGCCGCAACCTGCAAGCGAAGGTCGCCGGCACCCTGGACAACCAGGGCGGCGCCATCAAGGGCGGCAACGCGAACCTCACGGCCAACACCCTCGACAACCGCCAGGGCCGCCTGCTGGCCGACGGCAACCTGACGCTCGCGGCGCAGCGCCTGGACAACCGCAACGGCCAGGCCGGCGCCGCCAGCCTCCAGGTCAGCGGCGGCGACCTCGACAACCGCCTCGGCCTGTTCAGTGCCGGCCAGGCGCTGAGCTTGGACCTCACCAGCCTCGACAACAGCGGCCAGGGCACCCTGGTCAGCAACGGCACGCTGCAGGCCAAGGTCAGCCAGAAGCTGGACAACCATGCCGACGGCCTGCTTTCGGCCAAGGGCGCGCTGGGCGTGCAGGCCGGGGCGGTGGACAACCGCGGCGGGCGGCTGGTCAGCGATGCCGTCCTGAGCGTTTCCGGCGGCAAGCTGGACAACAGTACCCAGGGCGTGGCCAGCGGCAAGGCCGGCCTGCAGCTGGACCTCGAAAGCCTCGACAACAGCGACGGCGGCACCCTGGCCAGCAGCGGCGACCTGCGGGCGAATGTGCGTGGCGCGCTGGACAACCACGGCGACGGCGCCCTGGTCGCCAGCGGCACGCTCGACGTCATGGCCGGCAGCCTCGACAACCAGGGCGGCCTGCTCTCCAGCAACGGCAACCTGCAACTGGCCAGCGGCGCCAGCGACAACCGTGGCGGGCAGATCCTCGCCCAGGGCCGCCTCGACGCCAGCACCGCCGGCCTCGACAACCGCGCCGGCGTGCTCAGCGGCCAGCAGGGCCTGTCGCTGCATGCCGGCGACATCCGCAACGGTACGAGTACCGCCGGCCAACCCGGCGGCCTGATCACCAGCCAGGGCGCCCTCGAACTGCGCGCCGGGCAATTCGAGGCCATCGGTGGCGGCGAAGTCTCTGCCAAGGGCGACCTGCAGCTGAGCGTGGCCCGGCTGATCCAGCAACAGGCGAAGCTGATCGGCGAAGGCAACGTGCGTATCGACCTGGACAGCAACGGTCAGCATGGCGACTTCGACAACCGCGGCGGCTTGCTCAGCGCCGCCGGCGCGCTGCAGGTCAACGGCCTGGGCAACCTCGACAACCGTGGTGGGGAAATCTCCAGCAACCAGGGCTTTGCCCTGAACGCCAGCGGCGACGTCGACAACGGCGACCAGGGCGGCATCATCAGTGCCGGGCAACTGAGCTTGTCCGCAGCCGCCCTGCGCAACGCCAACCAGGGCCTGCTCTCGGGCTGGCAGGCGCTGGCGGTGAACGCCGCAAGCCTGGACAACAGCGCCAGCGGCACGCTTTCCAGCCGCAACGGCACCCTCGACGTCACGCTCAGCGGCGTGCTCGACAACCACGACCAGGGCGCGCTGGTCAGCCAGGGCAAGCTGAGCCTGGCAGCCGGCAGCCTGAACAACGCCGGCGGCATCCTCTCCACCCAGAGCGACCTCGGCCTGGCCCTGGCCGGCGACCTCGACAACCGCAATGGCGGCCTGCTCAGCGCCCAGGGCGAACTGGCCGGCAGCGGCCGCGCGCTGGACAACCGCGGCGGGGAGATCAACGCCAACGGTATGCAACTCGACGCCAGCAGCCTGGACAACAGCGGTGGCAGCCTGGCCAGCAGCGGAGCCCTGCGCCTGGGCCTGCTCGGCGCGCTGCTAAACCTGGGGCCGAACGCCAAGCTGGCCAGCGCCGGCCCGCTGGACCTGAGCGCCGGCAGCATCGACAACTGTGGCGGACAACTGGTCAGCCAGGGCCTGCTCAGCGTCCTCGCCGGGCGCTTCGACAACAGCGCCGGCGGCACCGTGGCCAGCCAGGACGCCCTCAACCTCAGCCTCAGCGGCGACCTGCTCAACGGCCAGGACGGCCTGATCTACAGCAAGGCCGGCAAGCTCGACATCGGCGCCGCCAGCCTCGACAACGCCGCCGGCACCCTGCAGGGCCAACTCGACACCACCCTGCGCATCCAGGGGGCCGCCGGCAACCAGGGCGGGCGCATCAGCAGCCAGGCCGGCAACCTCGACCTGCGCAGCGCCAGCCTGGACAACGGCACTGGCGGCGTCCTCGACAGCGCCGCCGGCTGGCTGAAACTGGTCACTGGCGGGTTCAGCAACAACGCCGGCATCACCCAGGCGCAATCGCTCGACGTGCAGGCCACGGGCGGCATCGACAACCGCAATGGCCACCTCTCAGCGGTCAGCGGCAACAACACCCTCGTCACCAGCGACCTCGACAACCGCGGTGGCGGCCTCTACGCCGGCGAATTGCTGAGCGTCACCGGCAACCAGTTGCTCAACCAGGGCGCCGCCCTGGGTCAGGGCGGCAAGATAGGCGCGGGCGATATCGACTTCAGTCTGGCCGGCGCGCTGAATAACCGCTTCGGCCTGGTCGAAAGCAGCGGCAACCTCGACCTGTCCGCGGCCAGCATCGACAACGTGGTAGGCGCCATCCGCGCCCTCGGCCAGGACGGCAGTACCCGAGTGAGCAGTGCCGGCCTGCTGGACAACAACCTCGGCCGCATCGAAACCGCCGCCCAGGACTTCAGCCTGCAGGCCGGCGCCCTGCAGAACGGCGGCGGCAGCGTGCTGCATGTCGGCACTGGCAGCTTCGGTATCGACCTGGCCCTGGCCGGCCAGGCCGGCGGCAGCTTCACCACCAACGGCAGCCTCAGCTACCAGGCCGCCAACTGGACCAACAACAGCATCATCCAGGCGCGCAACCTGACCCTGAACGTCGGCACTCTGAACCAGGGCAGCGGCGGCCAGTTGCTCGCCGCGCAGAGCTTCAACGGCAGTGGCGGCAACTGGACCAACAACGGCCTGATCGCCAGCGACGGCAGCCTCGACCTGAGCCTGAGCGGCGGCTACACCGGCAACGGCCGCTTCAGCAGCCTGGGCGACCTGACACTGGGCGCCGGCTACATCGGCCTGGGCGCTTCGGCCAGCATCGCCGGCGGCGGCAGCACCCGCGTCAGCAGCAGCGGCACCCTCGACAACAGTGGCCGACTCACCTCTGCGGCGGGCCTGCAAGTCAGCGCAGCCAACCTGAACAACTACGGCACTCTCGGCAGCGCCGCCAACCTGCGCCTGGTGGCGAGCAACCTGCTCAACCAGAACGGCCTGATCTTCAGCGGCGGTGACATGGCGCTGCGCGTGGGCAGCTTCACCAACCGCGAGGCGGACGTATACAGCCTCGGCGCGCTGGACCTGGCGGCGGACGACGCCGGCAACCGTGCCGCGCGCCTGGACAACCTCTCCGCCAACCTGGAGAGCGTGGGCGACATGCGCCTGAACGTCGCCGCGCTGAACAACCAGCGTGTGGTGCTGGTGGTCAACGACGCCGGCAAGTACACCGCCAAGATCGTCGAGGTGAACTGCTACAAGTACCTCAACGACAGCATCGCCGACTGCTCCGGCAAGCGGAACGGCGTATGGGAAATCACCGAGCGCGACAAGCTCGAGGTGCTGCAGGCCAGCGCCGCATCCTCCATCAGCGCCGGCGGCAACCTGAACATCAGCGGCGACACCCTGAACAACGCCAGCAGCGTGATCAGCGCCGGGCAGAACCTCTACGCCACGGTCGCCAACCTGACCAACCAGGGCGTGGTCACCGGCGAGACCGAGACCTTCCGCGTATTCGTTTCTCAGCGCACGAGCAACATGTCCAGTTGGGTGAACGAGGCCAACGCCTTCACCGACAAGTACTGGTACGAAAGCCCGGACTACATCAACGATCCAGCCGGCCTGGCCGACGCGATGAGCCATTTCATCGCCCGAACCGAGCGTGACCTGCCGCAGTTCGGCTCGGTGACGCAGCTCAACAGTGGCGACCAGACCTACGCCGGCATCATCCAGGCCGCCGGCAACGTCAGCATCAGCGCCAGCAACCCGATCAACAACAGCGTCATCCGCAACAACTACACCTACGTCAACCCGGGCCAGAAGACCGGCGACACCGCCGTCGGCGCCAGCCCGGTGAGCACCGTGGTGCCGATCAATGCCCAACTGCCGCCGGACCTCGCCCAGCAGCAGGTCAACCCCATCACACTGCCGGGCTTCAGCCTGCCGCAAGGTCAGAATGGCCTGTTCCGCCTCAGCGGCGAAGCCGGTAGCGGCGGGGCCGCCGGCAGCGTACAGGGTGCCAGCGACCCGGCGCTGGCCGGGGCCAGTAGCGCCCAGTCCGATTCCGGCCTGAACATCCCGCGCGTGCAGGGGCTGCCCAGCAGCACCACGCCGAGCAACAGCCACAAGTACCTGATCGAGACCAATCCCGAGCTGACCAGCCTGAAGAGCTTCCTCAGCTCCGACTACCTGCTGGGCCTGCTCGGCTACGACCCGGACCAGGCGCAGAAGCGCCTGGGCGATGGCCTCTACGAACAGCGCCTGATCCAGCAGGCGGTGGTGGCGCGCACCGGCCAGCGCTTCATCGACGGCATGGCCAGCGACGAGGCGCTGTTCAAGTACCTGATGGACAACGCCATCGCCTACAAGGACAGCCTCAACCTGACGGTGGGTGTGGGCCTGACCGCCGAACAGGTGGCGGCGCTGACCCACGACATCGTCTGGCTGGAAGAGGCCGTGGTGAACGGCGAGAAGGTACTGGTGCCGGTGCTCTACCTGGCCCAGGCCGACAACCGCCTGGCGCCCAACGGCGCGCTGATCCAGGGCCAGGACGTGAGCCTGATCAGCGGCGGCGACCTGAACAACGCCGGCACCCTGCGCGCCAGCAACAACCTCAACGCCACCGCGGCGAACATCATCAACAGCGGCCTGGCGGAGGCCGGCAACCGCCTCGACCTGCTGGCCACCGACAGCATCCGCAATACCGCCGGCGGCATCCTCGCGGGGCGCGACGTCAGCCTCACCGCGCTGACCGGCGACGTGATCAACGAACGTAGCGTCACCCGCATCGACAGCGCTCAGGGCAACCGCACCTGGACCGCCAGCTTCGCCGACAGCGCCGCGCGCATCGAAGCGGCCGGCAACCTCGACATCAGCGCCGGGCGCGACATCAGCAACCTCGGCGGCGCACTCAAGGCCGGCAACGACCTGCTGCTGAACGCCGGGCGCGACGTCAACATCAGCGCCGCGCAGGTGGAGAACGGCCAGGTCAACGGCAGCCGCTCCTACAGCCAGACCATCCAGCAACTGGGCGCCGAGGTCAGTGCCGGCCGCGACCTCGACATCAGCGCCGGCCGCGACCTGACCGCCGTGGCGAGCAGCCTCGACGCCGCGCGCAATGCGGCGCTCAGCGCCGAGCGGGACGTGACGCTGGCTTCGGCGGCGGATGAGAGCCATAGCTACAGCAAGACCAAGAAAGTCACCGCGCAGGAGGACCATGTCCACCAGCAGTCCACCACACTGAACGCCGGTGGTGATGTTCTGGTCAGCGCCGAGGAAAACATCACCCTCAAGTCCGGCAAGATCGACGCGGGCAACGAAGCCTACCTGGTGGCCGGCGACAAGCTTGAACTGCTGGCGGAAAACGACAGCGACTACTCGCTGTATCAGAAGAAGAAAAAGGGCAGTTTCGGCAGCAAGAGCTTCAAGCGCGACGAAGTCACCGATGTGAAGGCGGTGGGCAGCCAGATCAGTGCCGGCGCCGACATCACCCTGCTCAGCGGCGGCGACCAGAAATACCAGGCCGCCAAGCTCGAAAGCGGCAACGACATCGCCATCGTCAGCGGCGGCGCAGTGACCTTCGAAGCGGTCAAGGACCTGCATCAGGAAAGCCACGAGAAGAGCAAGAGCAACCTCGCCTGGCAGTCCGCCAAGGGCAAGGGCAAAACCGACGAGGCCGTACGCCAGAGCGAGCTGATCGCCAACGGCAGCATCACCATCAAGGCCATCGATGGCCTGAATATTGATTACAAGCACATCGACCAGAAGACCGTCAGTCAGGCTATTGATGCCATGGTACAGGCCGATCCGAATCTGGCCTGGCTCAAGGATGCTGAAGCTCGGGGGGATGTGGATTGGCGGGCCGTGAAGGAGTTGCACGACAGCTACTCCTACAGCAGTTCTGGATTGGGGGCAGGGGCGCAACTGGCTATTGCGATCATCGTGACCTACCTCACTGCTGGCGCAGCGAGCGCTGCAATTGGCAGTGCAGCCGGCGCGACCGCGGGATCAGGAACCGCAATGGCTGCCGGTACAGCTGCGACCGCCGCCACTACCGCCTCCTCAGCAGGATGGGCGAACCTTGCACTTACTGCGGTGGCAACGTCTGCGGCCTCCCAAGCAGCCATCAGCACTATCAATAATCGGGGGAACCTGGGAGCAGTTGTCGAAGATGTGACCTCTCGCGATGCACTCAAGGGCTATGTAGCCGCAGGCATCAGCGCAGGCTATTCCCCTGACAATATGGCTCTACAACTGTCCGTCAAGGCTGCGCTAAAGACCGCGACTCAAGGAGGCAGCTTCACGAAAAACCTGGGGCAAGCCGCTATCGATATGGTTGCGGATACTGTCTCCGGGGCTATCTACAACAAGGTTGGCAATGCGCTTGTTGGTACCGGCCTGTCCACCAAGGTTGCGGTACATGCAATCGTCGGCGGCTTGATCGCCGAAGCAGCAGGCGGCGACTTCCGTAGCGGCGCTCTCGCGGCGGGAGCCAACGAAGCGTTGGTGGCTTCCTTCGGCGACAAGATCTTCCCCGGCCAGCAGCATGAACAATTGTTGGCCATGACCTCGCAGTTGGTCGGCATGACAGTGGCCGCTGGGGTTGGAGGTGATGAGAAGGCACAGGAGAAAGCAGGTTGGGTGGCTCAGCAGGCAACTCTCAATAACTATCTCGCCCACGAAGAGGTGGACGAGATGGCCAAGGAGTTGATTGGCTGTCGTGCCAATGCAAATCCAGACGCGTGTCGTGGACAGGTAAAAGACAAATTCCAAGAAGCTAACGACAGTAAAACCGGAGCGAAGCTCTATGGCTGCCAAAGCCTAAACGGCACATCCTGCGCAGCGCAGCTAGACGCAATAGAGGCCGGCTCGAAGGCGCTGGACCGCTTGGTAGACTCACCTGCCTTGTTGCCTGAAGAGAAAGCCATCGTCGAGCACTTCCAAGAGCAGACCTTTGCCGATTATGCGGCGGGGGTGCACTTGGACTTGATTACATTCGCTCAAGAGAACTATGGTGCCATCCTGGTGGGAGGTGGTGTCGGTGCGGCGGTTAAAGGGGCTGGAGAGGCTACTGTCCCAAAAGAGGCTGCTAAGGCAGTTAGCCCAATTGTTCCAGGTGGTGGACTTGCAGCTCATGAAGCAGCTGGTGGGCACTTGATTGCAAAGCATGTTGGGCAATCAGAGGCACAGTTGCTAAGTCGTCTTTCGGCTGAGCCTAAAATTACCGGGTCGTCATCTTTTTATGATCGAACATTTGCTGAAAAGGCCGTTTCACAAACCTTGGATATGAAGCAAGCAGAAATTGCGAGCTGGCTTTCTGGGAGCGCAAACCGCTTGAGACTTGACCATACCCTATCAAGCCCTGTTGGGATATCTGTCGCTCGTGGCGCGTCCAGCGCAGTAGATGCAAGTTCGGTCAGGGTCATACTTGTGCGTGACTCGAAAATGCCAACAGGGTATAAAATTCTTACAGGATTCCCTACGGTGCCATGAATATGAAAAATTACAGCATTCTCGGTCAGTTATTAGGCTGCTATTTTCATCAAGACTGGCCTGAAGAATTCAGTAATAGTAGCGGGGTGATTCATGAGATTACTAATACTGAATCTCGCGATAGGTTACTCGCGGGGGCGGCTGAGCTTGATCAGTTGATTGCTCTTAAGCTTTCTGAAGAGGATTGTCGCGAGATTATGATTGCTAAAATTGGATGTTTCTTTGAGCCCGGATCCGAAGGACTGACATACGCAGATTGGTTGTTGAGGGTGCGGGCTGCTTTTTTAGAGCAATAATTTGTTGTCCCAAAAGGAACTCCGGGTGCTGATGCGGCATTAAATTTCCCTGGTCGAGTTCAGTCACGTATTAATTTGATGACAGGTGATAGCAAGGCTGGATGGGAGCATGTCGTTAGTCGTCACTACAACTCGTCTAAGAATGCTAGTCAGTTCACTATTCCCCAGGGCGAGTTGAAGTCGCTTCTCCAAACTAAAGAGGTGGTTGGTACTCCTGTAACTAGGGGAACTCTGAAGAAGACTTTCCGAATCTGGTGAAATACGCCGATCCCACTGCCCGAGATTCCCGATGAAGCAGATGACCTTCGCCGACGCCGAGTACGCCGGCAAGCGCAAGCAGACCCGCAAGGAGTTGTTCCTGATCGAAATGGATCAGGTGGTGCCGTGGCAGGGTTTGATCGCCCTGATCGAACCGCATTACCCGAAGGGCGAAGGTGGTCGTCCGGCCTATCCGCTGATGGCGATGCTGCGCGTGCATCTCATGCAGAACTGGTTCGGCTACAGTGATCCGGCGATGGAGGAAGCGCTGTACGAGACCACCATCCTGCGCCAGTTCGCCGGTCTGAGCCTGGAGCGCATACCCGACGAAACCACCATCCTCAACTTCCGGCGCCTGCTGGAGAAACACGAGTTGGCGGCGGGGATTCTGGCGGTGATCAACGGCTACCTGGGTGACCGAGGCCTGTCGCTGCGCCAGGGCACCATCGTCGATGCCACGCTGATCCACGCGCCGAGTTCGACCAAGAACAAGGACGGCAAGCGCGATCCGGAAATGCGCCAGACCAAGAAGGGCAACCAGTACTATTTTGGCGCGAAAGCGCACATTGGCGCCGACGAGGACTCCGGCCTGGTACACAGCGTGGTGGTCACGGCGGCGAATGTCGCGGACCTCACCCAGGTCGACCAACTGCTGCACGGCGAGGAAAACGTAGTGTGTGCTGACGCGGGTTACACCGGAGTCGAAAAGCGCCCTGAACATGAAGGCCGGCCAGTCATCTGGCAGATCGCGGCTCGGCGCAGCACTTACAAGAAACATGGCAAGCGCAGCGCCTTGTACAACGCGATCCGCAAGATCGAGAAAGCCAAGGCGCAGACCCGCGCCAAGGTTGAGCACCCATTCCGAGTGGTCAAGCGGCAGTTTGGTTACACCAAGGTGCGTTTCCGCGGACTGGCCAAGAATGCCGCGCAAATGGTGACGCTGTTTGCCCTGTCGAATCTGTGGATGGCTCGCCGGCATTTGCTGGCCGGCATAGGAGAGATGCGCCTGTAGTGCGGAAGATGGCTGCTGCGAGGGGCTCGCGGCGGCTAAAAACACAGAAATGAGCGGCTGACCTGATGGCTTTTGATCGATTGGTCGCTTTCAAAATCGGCAGGCGCTGAAGTCGGTCAGATATTCATCACTATTTCAGACCATCCTTAAGCAGTCGTTGACCCTTGATGGCGCGACTCTTACGCCAAAGCCGGCAACATCTAGTGCTTCAGGTAAGGCTCAGGCATTCACTGTTGAAGGACATGCAACAGTTAAAGAAGTCCAAGTTCATCCTGGCGGTGGAGTACATGAAGCGCCGTATTACAAGTTGACATACAAGGATGGAACGGAAGTTAGAGTGATTGATCCGGCGTCGGGTTTTAAGCCAGGGACGATTACTAGTTATCAGCAGTATTTTGATGCTGCCGGTAACCGATTGAAATATGAGGGTGGTCAGTGGAAAGCGTGGGATTAATTCAATGACAATATTTGTTCCTGATTTAATGGCGGAGTTGACCCCCTCTAAATGCGCAGCTGGGTTTAAAGTTGGCGAGTGCTTTGATACGGTTGAGGAGTTAATCGGAGTTGTTGAGTGGTACGACAAAGACTCCACGCTTGATCAGAGGATTTCCTCAAATATCGGCTGGATGGGCGTGGTCTCAAAGTGTGGATTTCCCGGTGGCCCTTATACGATAGTGAAATCACTTGTCTATATGAATAATGTGGTTTCTCTAGAGTTCGAGGAAAACTTGAAGTTGTATAGGGTGTGTGTTGGTCGTGGGTATGGTGGAAGCTTCGCTGGGGTGAGACCGGGGGATCGGTTACGATCTCTTGAGGTGAGTTTCGATATTATATTCAATGATATGGATGATGACTTTCTTCTTGAGGCTGGTGGGAAAATCTTGGAGGGAGTTAGTTTTATAACGGACTATAGAGCATCTCTAGAACATGCTCCCGAGCAAACCATTCAGTTCATATCCATACACGATTGGTCTCTTCGATAAGCTCTATGCCAACAAATAGCCCCGGCATTGCCGAGGCTTTTTGCTTCTGCTGCTGTCGCGCCCTACCGCCCGAACCTTCGCCGTTCATGCTCGGCCTGATACAACGACTGTGCATTGGAGGCCAGCAACAATAGCGAGCGGCAAATCTGCAAAACATCGACCGAAAAGGGGACAGATTTGAATGGCACTTACTTAACCCTTTTCGGATGACCGTGTTTCTTGATCGCTGCCCGAGCAGATTGACGTGTGCAGGTCAGTAATGGGTAGGTCTTTGGCCTTCGCTTGAGGGCTCTGGGTTCAACTCGCCCGGAGCGATTGCCGACACGCTGTTGCGCGACCAGAACCAGCAGGCCGCGAAGAGTCGTACCTCCGTCAGGATCATCGTCGAATTGCCGCCACGCCAGCCATAGCTGGAGGCTGTGCTTGAAGCTCAATTGACGGGGTAGGCAGTCAGCCATCGAGGCCGATTGCGCCATGATCAGGCGAATCAGGTTGTGTGCCAGCAGGTAAATCCAGAGTTCCTTGATAGCCATCGCGGGAGCTTTACAGCTCAGCATTTCGAGCCCCATCGTGGTTTTGAGATTGCGCAGATCCAACTCTACGTGCCAGCGGCTTTTGAACAGCGCTTTCAAGGCAGCCTTGGGTGTTTGACTCGTGCAGCGCAGCGTCGTGACCAGAATCTTGTCGCCCGCTTTCAACTCCCGAACCTCCAACCTGTCAGGCACTTGCTCGTAGTAAGCCTGACTCATCCAGGATGGGCGTTTCCGGGGCTTTTCCAGACCGATCAGATGATCGCGCGTCCCCAGGCGCTTACCTCGCCGAAAGTCGGTACTACGCCGACGCGCGCCATATTGCTCAAACACACCATCGATGCCCCTGCGTTGCAATTCGCACAGCAGGAAATAGGTCGCATAGTAGGCATCTCCCAGCAAAACATCGCCAGCGTTCAACGTATCGAGCATCGACCGCAACAGGGTTTGCTCATCGCCACCCTTGCCGCGAAAACGACCCAATGCCGCATTCAGCACTGCACCGCTGGAGAGGCAGACGATGCCAACCAGCCGACAAATCGGAAAGCCCAATCCCGGCTTTTGCCTGCGCGACTGCGGATAGGCGGCCTGATTAGCCGTTGTATCCGGCATCGACACCGTCGTGCCATCCACCAGCCGAACCGGCCTACCCATCCACTGCCCTGTCTTGGCTGAAGAGTGACTGATCAGGCTGCCAGTGTTGCGCACCAGCGTGGAAACCATCTCCACCGGCAACCGCTGACGAGCACGGCAGTAGCCGCCGGTGTGCGTGCTGCACGGCTTCAAACCCGCTAACAGTTGTTTGACGGCCATCTCATTGACCGCCTTCTGGCAGGAACGGTCGGCACTCAAGGCCTGGGCCATGAACATGGACAACGTCTCTGTCGGCGGGAACAAGCGCTCCCGATGAACCGGCAGCAACGACTCGACATGCTCGAATAATTCAGGGCCGGTTAGCAGGTTGAAGAAGGCGTAAGCGTCCGTATTCGATGTATGCCGACGGGCGCGCTGCTGTTGATGAATGACGGCTTGGCGCCTAGGATTCATCTGGGCTGCTCCTTGGGCTCGGTGTGTGTTCGCAACTATCACCGTAGACCAAGAGCAGCCTTTCTTTTCTGAATCAATCGCTTAGCGCTTAAGTAAGTGCCATTCGGGACAGATTTATTTTTCCTGTTCTAAATCTGATCTGACGGCAAGATTAGAGTAATGAAAATAAATGTGTCCTTTTTCGTGAGGTCTGTAAACAAGCTTCTGGATGGTGGGCGACTTAGTCGGGCTATATAGTTAAAGGTATGGAAAAGTATTTGGGATAGTCACTTTGATAGCGGCAAATAAAAAATTCAAAGAGGTGGTGGGAGGTATCAGTCGGGGGGAAGAGTCTCTCGCTGAAAGTTTACTCGATCTGCTTGCTGGTGGATTTGTTATAGATGATGGATGCGCATTCTTGGCCGCCCTTAAAACCAGAGGCGGAAATTCTCGTTTAGATAGTTTTCCAGATAGGACTGGTTATGAATGCTTCATCAATTCAATTCACATAGACGACTATGTGGCTTCGGATTTTGTTTTACAGGCCTGCCTATTTGTGGAAGCTCTATTTGAGAGTTGGCGGGGGGCTGAAGGGACCGGTTGTAGGAAGCTTCAAGCTATTATTTCTTGTGATGAGTTTGGGGCGGTAGTTAAGTTTTGTTTGGTTAGGGATGGTGAAAGCTGGCTTTCAGATAATTTGGAAGAATATGAAGAGGGTATCTTGGTGGCTGATTCACTTGAGAGACAGTTATTGACAGGAGGACTTGAGTTTCTGGGGATAGAGCGCGGGAAATAGTGATGGTTATATTTTTGTTCTAAGCGCGAGGCGATCTAGAAATAATCGGAAATAGCAGAAAGGAAACGGTTAGCTTCTTCTAGAGTTGGCGCCGGAAAGGGGATAAATTTATTTTTCCTGCTCTAAGGCTGATCTGGCGAAAAGGTTAGAGTGATGAAAATAAATTTGTCTCTTTTGGTGAGGTAATTTTTGAGATTCCATGATTTCGGTGGTTAGAGTGGTTGAGAAATTTGAAGCTTTGTTGTCCCGTCTTGTAGATTCTTCAAAGTTATTGCCAGAGTATGTTTTCAAGATTAAGAAAGCTGGGGCGAACATTGTGGAAAGAGAGGTTCTTTATGAGGATGACTTTCTGCGCGACCTTTTTTCTATTTCCCGAGGATTAGGTGCGACGAAAATTTTCTTCTGCTTTGTCCTAGTGCTCGAAGACGGTGGTCATGAGGTCTCCGGCGTTATCGATATGGATGTTCTTGATGATGCATCCAAGTACTTGGATGTTCTGGTTTCATCATATGAGAAGCACATATTTGAGGGTGGGCGAGCAAGAGTAATTGCTTTTTCAGATACTGCTGATTGGGCTTTGTATATAGAGATGCTAGAGGAGTTTGGTGTTTTTGTTTGGATGGAAGGGTTAAATGGAATTTTGAAGAAGCTGAGAGGGGATTATTTTGTGGGGAGAGAGTATTTGGAAAGGCAGGTTAGGCAAGGGGTTTTTAAAAAAGACTATATGGAGAGGCTTCTAAGTGTATATGAGTCGAAGGTTGAATAGAAACGAAAAGGGGGCAGATTTATTTTTCCTACTCTAAAGCTGGCTGACTGGGCAGGATTAGGGTGTGATAAATAAATCTGTCCCCTTTTTTGAAAGAGTTCTCTTAAATGAAGCTGGTTATAAGATTCCCACAAGATATGAGAGCTGAACAGTTGCTTAGGCAAAGCCGAATTCCTTGCTTGTGTAAAGTGTCTAAAGAGTTTGAGATTTCTTTTTCAGATACTGTTCCCGCATCATCCGGATTTGTCTGTGATTGGGATCGAAGAGAGTTGGAGTTAAGAGCAGTTGCAGGAGGTGGGGGTGAATATACACACTATGCAAATGGCCTGATTACACTGAGGAAAATTGGAATTGATACCTATAAAGTTATTGACCTTGAAATGTTTTATACTAATTTTGGTTGGTGCGCGATTTTGAAAGATGGTGAATATGCACCTCCTGGTAATTTCTGGGATGAAGAATAGGCAAGCCCTATTTCTAGTGCTAAGAAGAAAGGGGCTGTTTTTCTGGTTTGAAGCTGGCTGGACGGGTAGGGTTGAAATGATAAAAATAAGCCATCTGCCTATTTGCGAGCCTTTTGCTCTTTCCTCTCAGGCTAACTTGATAGGAGCGCAACAGTGATTCGGTGTGCTGTTGGTGATCTTTCGTACTGGAATTCAAGGGTTGAATTTGACCTGGGGGTAGTGGCTGATAATTCGGTATTGATTTCCTCGCCAAGCCAGAATCCAGTTTATGAGCCGCAGTTTGTTTTTAATCTGGCGGAAAGGTATCTTCGGCTAACACTTCGTCGTTATTCGCGAGGTGACCCCATATGTGAGCTTTCTCAGTATTTCCCAAAGGTCTTGGATAACTGGGGGTTATCAAACAAGCTTGCTGGTGAAGTGTGCCATGAACACAAGATTGCTACTTGTCGAGACTGGGATTTTAGGCTTTCAAATCTTAATCACTATAATTGGTGCTTCTGGCTTGTAGGATTGGCGCTAGCCTTGGGAGTTCCTGATGTGCAATGGCGACGTTTGCTAAAGCTTATTGATGGAGAGGGCGAAGACATACTGCTGGATCGCATTATTGCTAGCCGCCAGCCTGAGCGCAAAATTGGGACGGTACTATTACATGCGAAACCCTATGCGAGGCTGCTCAAGGCCATTGATGCACCTCGAGAGAGGCAGGCTGGATTATTGCGAGATTTTGTCGACCACTGGTATCCGGAACTTAAGCGGCCGGCGCCTAAAAGTCGCAAGACTCCCACTGTTGAACCTTACTGGTACATCTATGGTGATCCGGAAAAACATCCATTGGAAAAGGGGAGCTATTTCGGGCGCTGGTGCATCGAAGCAGTGGCGGCGGTAAAGGCCTTTGGTATTGACGACTCCTTGTGCATAGGACATGAGTATTATCCTGGAGATTTGCTGCGTCCGGATGGTCCATCCACACATCCAGCTCGCGACGAGCCTAGGAGAAGCTGGTGGTCGAGGTTGTTAAGTAAATAGAAAGTAAAAGGGGGTGGATTTATTTTTTACTCTAAAACTGATCTGATGGGCAGGACTAGAGTGATGAAAATAAATCTGTCCCAATTTTGCAGGAGTCATGAGGGCTCTTTTGGTGATTACTATTTGAGGTCTAGATGATGGATGAGTGGAAAAGGCTCTCTGATTTTGATGATCTAATAGCAAGGGGTGTTGTAATTAGATCTCCATCAGGTGGGTTGTATGAGGAATATGTGGATATTATTGTATTTGATCCGCTGGACCGGAATAGGGGAATGGGAGGGCTGATTGTCTCAGGGCAGAAGGCGGGTATGTATTTGGCAATTTTCCCAGTTGAAAGTACCGAAGGAAGGTGCCTTAAAAAAAGATGGGTTATCGAGAATTGGCAGCGCTGGTTCTTTCCTGGGGTTGATGTCGGAGACGTCTATTGTGCTAGGTTTCCAGCGCCAGCTTCATTGCCGAAGAGTTAGCGGAGCTGAAAGGGAGCGAAAAGGAAACAGACTTATTTTCCTGTCCTCACAAAATAAGCCTGTCTCTTTTTTCCTGAACCAGTAAATAGCCGCACCTGCCCCTCACCGATCCAGCATCAACCTCGGCATCTCCTCCAGCGGCACCCACAGCTCCCCTTGCCAATCCAGCAACATCACCCGGCGTGCCTGCCAGCTCATCAGTACGCGGCGGGGGGTGTGGTGGTCGGGGGCGTGTTGGTCGCGCAGGGTGGGGATGACTTCGCGGCTCAGCCATTGGTCCAGGTGCTGGCTTTCCGGGTGGCCGAAGCGGATCAGGGCCTTGTAGAGGCCGGCTTCGTTGATCATGTCGAGCGGTTCTTCGCTGTCGGTGGCGTAGCGGACGTGGATGCGGCGGGTTTCGTGGGGGCGGAAGCGGTAGTGGAAGCGCTGGGGGTAGCCGAAGCCGAGGAGGCGGGCGAGGTCCTGGGCGGCGAACCAGGGTTGGTTGTCGATCATCACGCCGCGCAGGGGGCGGCCGTGGCGAATGAAGGTGGTTGGGGTGTATGCGTCGTGCATTGTCGGACTCCTATTCCATTGAGGAGCCGCCGCCATCTGCTGTCAGTCGAATGGAGGCGGACCGTGCGGAGGTGACAGACCGGGAATAGGAACCGGCAGACCCGAAGGTCTCCCCCGCACGATCCGCCATGGAGGATTGCAGCAGAAAACTGCAGGTGTGCGGGAGCCTGCGAAAACGTTCGCCGTTTTCGCCTGCACCTTCTGGCGCATCGCGCCTATTCGTCGGACTGTCAAACCCGGCCACGGGACTGACCGTGGCCGGGGCAGGATAGGCAGGTCGCTGGAGCGGCGGAAGACGGATAATTTCCGAAATTCCCTGTAGGACGGGCCTTGGCGACAAGGCGGCGGATTTATCCCGGGCTGCCAGCCGGCTCTGCCTCCACTTCGATGTCCAGGCGCTGCAACCTGAAGCAGGCCGGCTCCGCTCCGCCGTCCAGTGCCTCGCCGAGCAGGGCGATGTAGCGGCTTTCAGCTTCTTCCACCAGCAGCTTCTTGCCGCTGGCCAGCGGCAGCGTGGGGCAGAGGATGCGTGTCGTGCCGGCGTCGTCCAGCAGCAGGGCGTTGCGCGGGGCGCTTTCCTGCAGTTTGCTGCGCAGGGTGATGCGGCAGGCGCGGGGATGTTTCGAGAGCCAGGCAAGGGTCAGCTGGGCTTGGCCGTTGCCTGCCGGGGTTACCCTGTCGACGCGCGCCAGTTGCCAGGGCGCTTCGGAGCCGGGGCGGATGCCGAGCAGGTCGCCGGCCTTGGGCGGTGGGGGCTCGCCGTTGCTCCAGAGCGCGGATACGCCGTTGGAAAGGGGTGTGACCTGGCTCAGCGCTATGACCGGGGGCCGTTCGGCGGCGCTTTCGCTGGGGGATTTGAATTCGATGGGTTCCAGGTGCGGCACTTCTTCGTCGAGCCCGGCCCGGCCGTCGCTGTGGATTGCCCAGACGTCCTGCGCCTTGGCCTGGAGGGCGAAGTGGCGGGCGTCCAGGGCGGCCTCGTCCTTGCCGGCGCCCAGGTGCTCCAGGAGTGCGCCGAAGCCGTGGCAGGCTTCCCAGTCGGCGCCGGGCGGCTGGCCGCGCCAGCTGCGCAGCAGGTGGTCCTTGAGGTCGAACCCCTCTTTGGCGCCGCCGAGGCCCTTGAAGTGCTGCATCACCTTGATCGCTTCGTCCAGCTGCAGCGCCAGGTGGCCCTCGGTGGCGGGCGCCTTGTCGATGTCGAGGAACGCCTGGTCGCGGTCGCTGGCGATGATCCAGCGGTCGGTATCGCGGGCATTGCCCAGGCGGGCCGTCGAGGCGAGCGTTTCCAGGGATTCGATCAGCACCTGCAAGGCTTCCCCGGGCATCTGCAGGGGGGCCGAGCTTGCCAGCAGCAGGGCGCCGAGGTAGCCGCGGCTGATGCTTTGGCTGCGGGCTTCCGGGATTTCCGGGTCCTTCACGTCGATGTCCTGCAGCGACGCCTGCCGGGCCTTGGCGTAGAGGCGATGGAGCAGGCGCCAGAAACCGGCCGGCGCCTCCTGGCCGTTGAGCAGGGCGCTGAAGTGGATTTCCTGGGCGCTGCGCAGCGTGCGCTGCAAGAGCAGTGCCTTGAGTTGCGCCTCGGTGCATTCGCCCCGGGCCAGGGCCCAGTAGCCCTGGATCAGCCGGCGGTGCAGGGCGGCGATGAGTTGCGCCGCCTTGTCCGCCCGCCGTCGCTCGGTGCTGCCCCGTCGGTCGCCGAGCAGTTCGGCGAGGTTGTGCCCCAGGTCGAAGACTTCCGCTCGCGAACGCTCCAGTTGCTTGAGGCGTGTGGCTGGCGGCAGGCGTGCGGAATCCAGGTCGACCAGGCGGTGGTAGAGGGCTCGTGTCCGGGTTGCCAGGTAGGCAACGTCGGGGCGCCGGGTGGCGTCGTTCGACTGCGTTTTCATCGCGGAAGGCTCTAGGTTGCGGTTCTCCAGAACTTGCCCGGAGACTGCTTGCTTCGCTATGCGATGGGTTTAGGACGCATCTGAAAAACGCTGGGGAAAGGGCTTTTTGCATGGACTGTTGCGCGCCGATGTGCTCGCCAGGGCCGGGAGCACCGTGCTGGAGCCGCGGTTCCGTCCACTGCGCGAAGAGGATTTCTTGAGGCACTTCTGATTCCACGTAGGTGGTATGGGTGGTGGCTCAATGCTTGTGTTTTAATGGCGCGGCCAGGTAACAAGATGTTTTCGAAGGATCGACGGGATGCAGTTCATTCCCACAGGCTGGATGCCAGGCCTTGTCTCGCCTCCTCCTGCCGTTCACGCCGGTACGTCCTGTAGCGGCTGCGTTTCCCGTGCTCGAACTTTCCTTCCTCGCATGCCTGCGCGCATGGGTTCCGCCGTGCGCGTCGGGTGCCCGGGCCCATCGTGGTTCCGGTTGCCATGGTGGCTCTATGGCATTGCCTGGCCATTGAGAAGACGGCCGTCGGCATTGGCTGGCGGCCCTGTTTATTGGATTTCCGAGGGGGAATGCAGTGTGAAGATGAAAATGTCCCGGGGCTTGTTGTTGGGCGTGGCGTCCGCCGCCCTGCTGACGGTCGGCGGTTGTGCCACGGAAAGCTCCAGGGCGCTGCCGGTGCAGCAGGTGGAGAGCGTCAACAAGCCGTATTCCGGCGTGCGTTCGCCCATTGCGGTGGGCAAGTTCGATAACCGCTCCAGCTATATGCGGGGCATCTTCTCCGATGGCGTCGACCGCCTTGGCGGCCAGGCGAAGACCATCCTGATCACCCATCTGCAGCAGACCAACCGCTTCAACGTGCTGGACCGCGACAACATGAGCGAGATCCAGCAGGAGGCCGCTATCAAGGGCCAGGCCCAGCAGCTCAAGGGCGCCGACTATGTGGTGACCGGCGATGTCACCGAATTCGGTCGCAAGGAGGTCGGCGACCGCCAGTTGTTCGGCATCCTCGGGCGCGGCAAGACCCAGGTGGCCTATGCCAAGGTGGCGCTGAACATCGTCAACATCAGCACCTCCGAGGTCGTCTATTCCTCGCAGGGGGCGGGCGAGTACGAGCTGTCGAACCGCGAGATCATCGGCTTCGGCGGCACCGCCAGTTATGACTCCACGCTCAACGGCAAGGTCCTGGACCTGGCCATGCGTGAGGCGGTGAACAAGCTGGTGAACGCGGTGGACAGCGGCGCCTGGAACCCGGCCCGATAACCCGAAGAAAAGCAGGGAGTAGTGATGTTCATGGGTAAGAACTTTGTTGCCAGGGGCTGCCTGGTGGCGCTGGTGTGCGCAGGCGTGGCGTCGCTTGCCGGGTGTTCCTCGCCGAAGACGCTGTACCAGTGGGAAAGCTACCAGTCCCAGGTCCACGACTATTTCACCAGCGAGGCGAAGGAGGCGCAGGCCGAGGCGCTGGAGCGCGACCTGCAGAAGATCGCCGCCACCGACGGCCATGTTCCGCCAGGCTATCACGCGCAACTGGGCCTGCTGTATTCGAGCCTGGGCAAGGACGACCAGATGGTCCAGCAGTTCAATACCGAGAAGGCGCTGTTCCCGGAGTCGTCGGCCTACATGGATTTTCTGCTGAAGAACGCAAGGCAAGGGGGTAGCAAGTGATGTGGAACCCGATCAAGACTCTGCTGGCCCTGTTCGCGCTGGCGCTGCTCGCCGGTTGCGCGCCGCAGAAGACCGTCGACTACTCGGCCTACAAGCAGGCCCGGCCGCGTTCGATCCTGGTGCTGCCGCCGCTGAACGATTCGCCGGACGTGAAGGCGACCTACAGCATGCTCTCGCAGGTGACCTTCCCACTCGCCGAGGCCGGGTACTACGTGCTGCCGGTGGCGCTGGTGGCCGAGACGTTCCGCCAGAACGGCCTCTCCACCCCGGCGGACATCCATGCGGTATCCCCGGCGAAGCTGCAGGAAATCTTCGGCGCGGATGCGGCCCTGTACATCACCGTGACGCAGTACGGCACCAGCTACATGGTGCTGAGCAGCGCGACCGTGGTGACCGCCGGGGCCAAGCTGGTGGACCTGAAGACCGGCACCACCCTGTGGACGGGAAGCGCCACCGCCTCCAGCGAGGAGGGTAGCAGCAATAACAACGGCGGCCTGCTGGGCATGCTGATCACCGCGGCGGTCAAGCAGATCATCAGCAGCGCCCAGGACGATGCCGGCTACCCCATCGCCGGTGTCGCCAGCCAGCGCCTGCTGTCCGCCGGGCGGCCGGGTGCGCTGTTGTACGGCCCGCGTTCGCCGAAGTACGGCACCGACTGACCCGCCGAGGCCGGGCGAGGGGATGAGGTTGTCTCTTCTGCCGTAGGCAAGGATGGCCCCGGCGTCCCTGCCGTGACCCATCCGCCCTCAGCAAGGGCCCGCCCAGCATTCGCCGGGCGGGCCTGGCGGGGCAATCAGACGATTCCGATCAGACGCGGAAGTGGCTCACCAGCGTCTGCAGCTGCCCGCCCAGGCGCGCCAGTTCCACGCTGGAGGCGGCGACTTCTTCGCTGGCTGCGGCGGTCTGTTCGGACACGTCGCGCACGCTGACCACGCTTCGGCTGATTTCCTCGGCCACGGCGCTCTGTTCCTCGGCCGCGGTGGCGATCTGCTGGTTCATCGCCTGGATGTTCGACACGGTGCGGGTGATGCTGCCCAGGGATTCGCCGGCCTGGCGGCTCAGGGCCACGCTGCTGGCGGTCAGTTCGCGGCTGCCGAGCATGACGCTGGAGACCTGGCGGGTGCCGCTCTGCAGGCCGGCGACCAGGGCTTCGATCTCTTCGGTGGACTGCTGGGTGCGCTGGGCCAGGGCGCGGACTTCGTCGGCCACCACGGCGAAGCCGCGGCCGGCCTCGCCGGCGCGGGCGGCTTCGATGGCGGCGTTGAGCGCCAGCAGGTTGGTCTGCTCGGCCACCGACTTGATCACGTCCATGACCTTGCCGATCTTCTCGCTCTCCTGTTCCAGGCGCTGCATGGCGTCGGCGGAGCGTTCCACTTCCTCGGCCAGGCGCTCGATCTGTTCCACGGCCTGGTTCACCACGCGGTCGCCGTCGTGGGCTTCGCGGTCGGCGGCGGACGCGGCCTGGGAGGCCTGTTCGGCGTTGCGCGCCACTTCCTGCACGGTGGCGGACATTTCGTGCATCGCGGTGGCCACCTGGTCGGTTTCCACCTTCTGGCTGTTGGCGCCGGCGCTGGTCTGCTCGGTGACCGCCGAAAGCTGCTCGGCGGCGCTGGCGATCTGCGTCACGCCATCGCGGATGCCGCCGATCAGGTCGCGCAGGCTGTGGCTCATGCGCTGCATGCTCTGTTGCAGGCGGCCGAGTTCGTCGCGACGCTCGACCTGGATGTCGCGGGACAGGTCGCCGGCGGCGATGCGGTCGACCACTTCCATGGTGGCGTGCAGCGGGCGGGTGATCTGCCGGGTGATGACCAGCGCGGCCAGGCCGCCCAGCACCAGGGCCAGCAGGGTGAAGAGCACCTGCAGGTTGCGGGCGCGGGCGCTTTCGATGTCGCGGCGGTCCAGTTGCAGTTGGTAGAGGGATTCGCTGAGCTTGACGATGTCCTGGCCCTGGGTGGTCATTTCCTTGCGCGCCTGGACGATGGCGGCCATGTTCGCCCGCAGGGCCTGCACGCCCTCGCGGTAGCCGCGCAGCGCCGCGCCCAGTTGCTGCACGCGGGCCGCCAGGTCGGGGCCGAGGGTGTTTTCCAGCGCCGGCAGGCTGGCGAGGCTTTCGTCGAGGTGGCGGGTAACGCCGTCGCCATCGCGGGACAGGGCGGTGGCCAGGTAGTCGCGCACGTCGTAGCGGGCCTGCAGCAGGTCCTCGCGGGTGCGGCTGATGGCCTGGTAGCGGGCGGCGCGTTCTTCGTCGGCCGGGGCCTTGAGCACGTCTTCCTGCAACTGCGCGGTCAGCTCGCCGGCGCGGGCGGCCTCGCCTTCCAGGGCGCGGCGGGTGGCGTTGGCGTTCTGGTAGCCGCTGCGCATGGCGGCCAGGGATTTCTCGTAGTCGGCGATGACGCCGCCCAGTTGGTCGAGCATGCGCACGTTCTCGGGGCTGACGAAGTAGCCGCGCAGCTTCTGCTGGTGGGCCTTGAATTCGCCCAGGGCGCTCATGACGGCGCCGGCTTCCTGCTCGCCGCCGTCGGCGATCATGTATTGCAGGCGGGTGATGCGCAGCTTGGTGAGGCGGGCGTTGAGCTCGGTGATGTCGCTCATCCAGTTGCTGCGGTCGATCAGCGAGCCCAGGCCGACCCAGCTGACCACGGCGAGGATGGCGGTAAACGCCAGGACCACGCCGAAGCCGAGGGCCAACTTGAGGTTCACGCTCAGGTTGGATATCCAGCTATGCATTGACGATCTCCAAAGAAGGTTCGGTGAAGGCAGGCCATTCGGAGATTGTTCTTGTCGAGGCCATGGCAAGGCGCACCGCGCCAGGGAGGAGTTATCGGCAGGGCATGGCGGAACCGTAGGAAAAGTAAGAAAAATCTGACGCCAGAAACGAGGCGCGCCGTTCCGGGGACGGTCAGCCCCCGGTTATCCACAACGCCAGCAGCGGCACCAGGTTGAACAGCAGCACGCCGATCTTGTAGATGGCCATGCCGCCGTAGTGCAGGGCGTCGAAGGCTTCCCGGCCCAGGCCGAACCAGTGCTTGTGCAGGCGGTACAGGCCGTCGTGGGCGAGGCTGAAGGCGCCGAACCAGAGCAGCAGCACGGCGTAGTTGAGCAAGGTGCACCAGAGCAGGAATTCCTGCGGGTCTCTGACGTTCATGGCGATCTCCCGGGCGTTTTTTCATTCGAGGGCGTCTATGTCGGACGGTTCCGGCACTCGCCGAACGTCGCGGCCAATGGCGGGGCGGCCGGCCGCCGTGGATAATGCGCCACTGCCGTGCCGCGGCTTTGCGGCGTGGCCCGCGGCCGGTTCCCGCGCGGTGGTGGTCGCCCCGCTGCGCCCGTGGTTTCCCGGCCCCTCTCCCTGGTCCTCTCGTCCGCCGTGCGCAGCGTCGCCCGGCGAGGTAGCCCCATGTTCAGCCCGCTCGTCACCTTCCCCGCGCTCTACACCGCCACCCTCCTGATGCTGGCCGGCTCCGGCCTGTTCACCACCTACATGGGCCTGCGCCTGACCGCCGAGGGCGCCGGCGACCTGTGGGTCGGCGGCCTGATGGCGGCCTATTACTTCGGCCTGGTCTGCGGCGGCAAGTTCGGCCACAAGCTGATCGCCGGCTTCGGCCACATCCGTTCCTACGTGGCCTGCGCGGGCCTGGCCACGGTGATCGTGCTGCTGCACGCGCTCATCGACACCCTGGCGGTCTGGGTGGCGCTGCGTTTCGTGATGGGCGCGGTGATGATGAACCAGTACATGGTGATCGAGAGCTGGCTCAACGAGCAGGCCGAAGGGCACCAGCGCGGCAAGGTGTTCGCCGGCTACATGGTGGCGGTGGACCTCGGCCTGGTGCTCGGCCAGGGCCTGCTGGCGGCGAGCCCGGCGCTGGACTACAAGCCGCTGCTGCTGGTGGCGATCTGCTTTTCCGCCTGCCTGATCCCGCTGGCGCTGACGCGCCGCGTGCACCCGGCCAAGCTGGTGGCGGCGCCGCTGGAGATCGGCTTCTTCTGGAAGCGCGTGCCGCAGTCGCTGGGCACCATCTTCGTCGCCGGCCTGATGGTCGGCGCCTTCTACGGCCTGGCGCCGGTGTACGCCAACCGCAACGGGCTGGACACCTCGCAGTCGAGCCTGTTCGTCGGCATGTGCATCGTCGCCGGCTTCTGCGCGCAGTGGCCGCTGGGCTGGCTGTCGGACCGCGTCAACCGCAGCTGGCTGATCCGCGGCAACGCGCTGCTGCTGTGCGTGACCGCCGCGCCGATGTGGGGGCTGATCCAACTGCCCTACTGGGCGCTGCTGGCCAACGGCTTCGTCACCGGCATGTTGCTGTTCACCCTCTACCCGCTGGCGGTGGCCCTGGCCAACGATCACGTCGAGCAGCCGCGGCGCGTGGCGCTCTCGGCCATGCTGCTGACCACCTACGGGGTGGGCGCGTGCATCGGTCCGCTGTTCGCCGGCGCGCTGATGAGCCACTTCGGCCCGGGCATGTTCTACATGCTGGTGTCGGCCTATGCGCTGGTGCTGATCTTCTGGGTGCAGCCGCGGCGCGTCACCGGCATCCACCGCGTCGACGAGGCGCCGCTGCACCACGTGGCCATGCCCGACACCGTCAGCCCCATGGCCGCCACCCTCGACCCGCGGGTGGAAGAGGTGCCGGAAGAGCTGGTGGTGGAGGCGCCGCCGAGCATCGGCCGCTCCGACGGTTCGCCCGACCAGGCGAGCTGACCCGCAGACATGAGAAAGCCCGGCGAATCAGGCTGTGTGAAAACCTCCGGATCGGTCCAGCTGGTTAAAAAACAACCTGGATTTCGCGTTTCTACGCGGATTCTGGGTTGGCTGAATAGCCAAGCCTTTTCAGATTTCACGTAGGAACGCACTCTTCGAAGAGCCGCTCGGGTTTTCACACAGCCTGGAATGCCGGGCTTTTCTTTCACCTTGCGGTGTACTGCGCGTGGCTTCAGGCCTGACGGAAGTGGGCGTTGAAGACGGTGTCGCCACCGGATTCGGCAACGCTCATGGCGCCATGCAGACGGTCGATGGTGTGGCTGCTGCCGTTTTCGGCCACGCGGGCTTCTTCGCTACCCATTTGCTTGTGCAGACGGTCGATGGTGTTGGAGCTGCCGTTCTCGGCTACGCGAGCCTCTTCACCCATCTGCTGGTGCAGGCGGTCGATGGTGCGGCTGCTGCCGTTCTCGGCCACGCGGGCTTCTTCACCCATTTGCTTGTGCAGGCGATCGATGGTCTGGCTGCTGCCGTTTTCCGAAACGCGGACCTGTTCGCTCAGTTGCTTGTGCAGGCGGTCGATGGTCTGGCCGCTGCCGTTCTCGGCGACGCGGGCCTGCATTTGCTGGTGCAGACGGTCGACGCTGTAGGAGGAACCGTTCTCGGCCACTTGCGGGGCGGCGAAGGCGAGGTTGGCGGCGATCAGGGAAAGGGCGAAACCGAAGGTGAGAGTGCGTTTCATGATGTGTGGCTCCTGGAGGAAAGGGGTGTTGTTCTGGACACGGAGCCAGTATCCAATCTGGATTATCGATTTGAAAACGAAGCCGGGCAATTGTCGTTATCGATGCCGATGATGTTTAATTTATTCCTTTAAAAACAATTAATTGATTGTGAATATTGACTTCTATCAATGGTCTCGATGGGGCGTATCGACGTGATTGTTAATATCTGTCGATTAGATAAATCTACCGGCGCAAAAGGCCAGGGCTATCGCCGCAAGCGGCCCGGTCGCTCGCTAAGCCGCATGCCAGAGCGGTTGCGCCTGTTTCTGGGGCATGGCGTCGGCTTGCATCGATGCGCGGATACCGGCGTGCGGCCGGGGTGGCGTGCTACGGTGGGGAAGCGTTCGATTTTCCGCCCCGGCGATTTTTCCGGCATTTCGCCGGCGCCCTGCGGTCCAATCCGGTAGAAGAGCCTGCCTGGGCGCACCCAACCGACGCGGCGACAAGGAGTTCTGCATGACGCGCGGCGCAAAAATCTGCCTGTTCAGCCTTGCCGGCCTGCTCACCCTGCTGGTGGCGGCGCTGGCGTTCATCGCCACCTTCGACTGGAACCGTGTGCGGCCGTTGATCAACGACAAGGTCTCCGCCGCCATCGGCCGCCCCTTCGCCATCAACGGCGAGCTGCAGGTGCTCTGGCAGCGCGAACCGGAGGAGGGCAGCTGGCGCGCCTGGGTGCCCTGGCCGCACTTCGCCGCCAGCGACATCACCCTGGGCAACCCCGACTGGGCGCAGGGCAAGACCCGCGCGGCCGAGTTCGCCAGCCTCAAGCACGTGGAGTTCCGCCTTTCGCCGCTGCCGCTGCTGTGGCACCAGGTGGTGATCCCGCAGGTGCGCCTGACGCAGCCCAGCGCCGACCTGCTGCGCCTGGCCGATGGCCGCGCCAACTGGACCTTCACCCTGCCGCCCAAGGAAGAGGGGCAGCCCGAGGAGCCCACGCCCTGGTCCCTGGCCATCGGCGAGATCGGCTTCGACAAGGGCCGCGTGGGCTTCGACGACCAGACCCTGAAGACGCGCCTGGAAGTGCTGGTGGACAGCCTCGGCAAGCCGGTGCCCTTCGCCCAACTGGCCGGCAAGGCGCTGGGCGGCGAGCAGGCGGCGGCCACCCAGGACTACGTGTTCGGCTGGAAGGTGCGCGGCACCTACAAGGGCCTGCCGCTGGCCGGCGAGGGCAAGGTGGGCGGCGTGCTGGCCCTGGAGGACGCCAGCCGGCCGTTCCCGCTGCAGGCCGAGGTGAAGGTGGGCGACACCCGCGCCGCGGTGGTCGGCACCCTTACCGATCCGCTGCACCTCGGCGCCCTGGACCTGCGCCTGAAGCTGGCCGGCAACAGCATGGCCAACCTCTACCCGCTGACCGGCGTGACCCTCCCGGACACCCCGGCCTATTCCACCGACGGCCGCCTGCGCGCGCAACTGCACGACCCGGACGGCGCGCGCTTCGAGTACCAGAACTTCAACGGCAAGGTCGGCGAGAGCGACCTGCACGGCAGCCTGACCTTCGTCAACGGCCAGCCACGGCCGCGGCTCAGCGGCAAGCTGACCTCCGAGCAGCTGCGCATGGCCGACCTCGGCCCGCTGATCGGCGCCGACAGCAACGCGCAGAAGCAGGCGCGCGGCCAGAGCACCCGCCAGCCGGCGGACAAGGTGCTGCCGGTGGAGGAATTCCGCACCGAGCGCTGGCGCGCCATGGACGCCGACGTGGAGTTCGCCGGCAAGCGCATCGTCCACAGCGACAAACTGCCGATCAGCGACCTGCAGACCCACCTGCGCCTGGAGAACGGCCTGCTGCGCCTGGACCCGCTGCGCTTCGGCGTGGCCGGCGGCAGCCTGACCGCGCAGATCCGCCTGGACGGCGGCAAGGCGCCGATGCAGAGCCGGGTACAGCTGCAGGCCCGCGGCTTCAAGCTGAAGCAGCTGTTCCCCAGCTTCGCGCCCATGCAGACCAGCTTCGGCGAACTCAACGGCGACGCCGCCCTGAGCGGCACCGGCAACTCGGTGGCGGCCATCCTCGGCGGCGCCAACGGCGAGCTCAAGCTGCTGATCAACGACGGACGGATCAGCAAGGGGCTGATGGAGATCGCCGGGCTGAACGTCGGCAACTACCTGGTGGCCAAGCTGTTCGGCGACGACGACGTGAAGATCAACTGCGCGGCGGCCGACGTCGGCATCAGCAAGGGCCTGGCCCAGCCGCGGATCTTCGCCTTCGATACCGAGAACGCCATCATCAACGTCGAGGGCACCAGCAACTTCGCCACCGAGCAGCTGGACCTGGACATCATCCCTCACAGCAAGGGCGTGCGGCTGTTCTCGCTGCGCTCGCCGCTGTACGTGCAGGGCACCTTCAAGAACCCGAAGGCCGGGGTCCACGCCGGCCCGCTGATCGCCCGCGGCGCCGGCATGGTCGCCCTGGGCGTGGCGGCGGGGCCGGCGGCCGGGCTGCTGGCGCTGATCGCGCCGAGCAAGAGCGAGGACAACCAGTGCGCCGCCCTGCTGGCGCAGATGAAGCAGCCGGCCCGGGCGCCGAAGCGCTGAGTCAGTAGATGGGGATGTACAGGTCGGTTTCCGAGGTGGCGTCGTCCGGCCCGTGGAAGCGCTCGGTGTAGCGCTCGAAGGATGGCGCGTTGCGCGGTTCCAGCCCGCGTTGGGGCAGCAGTTCGGTGTGGATGCGCTGGAAGCTGTCGGCGATGCCTTCCACCGGCCCGATATGAGTGAACACAGCGTACTTCTGCGCCGGCACTTCGAACTTCACCATGCCTTCGGGAATCGCGGTGCCCGGTGCGACCGGCAGGCCGGCAATGTAGTGGAAGACGCCGCCGGCGGCCTGGGCGCAGATGCCATAGGCGCTGCGGTCGTCGGCCTGCGCGGCGACCTCGTGCTCGCGCGGCAGGAAGCGCTGCCAGAGCTGGCCGATGCTGCCGTCCTGGCCGTCGCCACGGTATTCCAGGCCCACCACGCTGAAGGCGGGCAATTCGACGATGCGGTGTTTCATGAGGTCCTCTCCTGTTTTCCTGCTCGCATGATAGACGGCAGCGATAAAGGCTGAATATTTTTCGCAGCGCCCGGTCCATTGCTCTGTTCCCCCTTTGCAGAAGGAGATTGCCATGCCTCGCAACGGTACGCAGGGCCACACGGCGCGCCACGAGAAGCAGCGGGCGCACGTTCAGGCGCATTATGGGAAGCTGGGCCTGAGCCCGGAAGAGGTGGACGCCCTGGCCAGGCTCGCCCGGCGCAGCAAGCCGGCCACCGAGAAGTTGCTGGGCATGACGCGCAAGGAGTTGCTGGCGCGCGCGACCCGCGCAGGCGTGCGCGGGCGCTGGCGGATGACCAAGGCCGAGCTGGTGGCGGCGCTCAGCTGAGCGCCGCCCGCCGGCCTCAGGGGTGGGCGTCGCGGTCGTGGCGGTCGCGTTCGGAACAACTGAGGAAGCCGGTCCCGTCGACCTTGCCCTGGTCGTCGAAGGTCACGTAGTAGGGCTGCTCGCGGCCGTCCTTGTTGAGGATGTAGCTGTTGCAGCTACCGGCCTTGTACGCCCGCGCCTGGCTGCTGGACGGCGGGCCGCCGACGCGCAGCACCTCGTCCTTGCTCATGCCGTCGTGCACGTCGCGCACCAGCGGCGCGTCGCGGTAGGTCACCAGGTTGACCGGGTTCTGCACCCGGGTGGATTCATGGGAACAGCCCGCGAGCAGGGCCAGGGCGGTGGCGGTCAGCAGGGCTTGCCGGTACATGGGGCCTCCTTGTCGGCTCGGACCTGTGGGTGGTGCTGTTTCGAGTCGGGGGTGGGGAGGGGAGTTCGAAAAAACTGGGGGGGTTGGGGCTTGGGGCGGTGGCGTATAACTGCGAACGGTTATACGCCCTACGGGGAGTGTGGCTTTTTTGGGGGGGG
>NZ_KL647095.1:597321-979719 GCF_000725445.1 Pseudomonas sp. AAC
AGTGTGGCTTGTAGGAGCGAGCTTGCTCGCGAACGGAGTTTCCCGATTGCTCTTGAGCTGGACCTGAGCACGTCCCCTCTCCCCGGCCCTCTCCCTGAAGGGAGAGGGGGCTTGTCTGTGCCGAGAGAGGGAATGGTTTCAGCCGGTAACTTTCGGCGTCGCCGGCTGACTCCAGAACACCAGTGTCTGCCCAGCGGTCCCCTCTCCCTTCAGGGAGAGGGTTAGGGAGCTCTACAGCCCACCCCCCAAAGTCCCCGGTAGGCACGGTTCGCGAGCAAGCTCACTCCTACGAAAGAGCCTGCCTCTCAGCCGTAGCACTTCTTCGCCTCAGCGGTCGCCATCGACGTGGCGAGTGTTGGGTTGCATGGCCGCCACGCTCCGGCGCAGGGCCGGTACGCTGCGTTGGCTCGGGTACAGGCGGTGTCGGGGTGATTGTTTCTGTAGGAGCGAGCTTGCTCGCGAACGGAGTTTCCCGATTGCTCTTGAGCTGGACCTGAGCGCGTTCCCTCTCCCCAGCCCTCTCCCTGAAGGGAGAGGGGGCTAGTCCGTGCCGAGAGGAAGATTGGTTTCAGTCGGTAATCTCCGTGCTAGCCGGCTAATGCCGAAACATCAGTGCACTCCGAACGGTCCCCTCTCCCTTCAGGGAGAGGGTTAGGGAGAGGGCGCTCTACAGCCCACCCCCCAAAGTCCCCGGTAGGCACGGTTCGCGAGCAAGCTCGCTTCTACGAAAAGCCAGCCCCTCAGCCGTAGCGCTTTTTCGCCTCGATAGCCAAACCGCTGCCAATACCGCCGAAGCGGTCGCCATCGACGTGGCGGGCGTTGGGCAGCATGGCGGCCACGCTCTGGCGCAGGGCCGGGACGCCGCTGGAGCCGCCGGTGAAGAACACGGTGTCGACCTTGTCCGGGTCGATGTCGGCATCGCCCAGCAGCTTGCCGATGCCGGCGCGCACGCGCTCCAGCTGCGGCTCTATCGCGCCCTCGAACAGTTCGCGGGTCAGTTCGGCCACCAGGCCCGGTTCGATGCGCGCCAGGTCGATGTCGCGGCGCTGGCTGTCGCTCAGTTCGATCTTGCTGGCTTCCACCTGCATCGCCAGCCAGTGCCCGGCGCGCTGTTCGATCAGGCGGAACAGGCGGTCGATGCCGGTGCCGTCGACGATGTCGTAGCGCATGTTCTTCAGCGCCAGCTGCGACTTCTGCGCGTACACCGCGTTGATGGTGTGCCAGGTGGCCAGGTTCAGGTGGTAGCTGGTGGGCATCAGCGCGTCGGACTTCATCCGGCTGCCGTAGCCGAACAGCGGCATCACGCCCTGCAGGCTGAGCTGTTTGTCGAAGTCGGTGCCGCCGATGTGCACGCCGCCGGTGGCCAGGATGTCGGCCTGGCGCTCGGCCTGCTCGCGGCGCTCCGGGGCCAGGCGCACCAGGGAGAAGTCCGAGGTGCCGCCGCCGATGTCGACGATCAGCACCAGCTCCTCGCGCTGGATGCCGCGCTCGTAGTCGAAGGCCGCGGCCAGGGGCTCGTACTGGAAGGAGATATCCTTGAAGCCGAGTTTCTGCGCCACCGCCACCAGGGTGTCCTGGGCTTCGCGGTCGGCCTCGGGATCGTCGTCGACGAAGAACACCGGGCGGCCCAGTACCACGGCCTCGAACTCGCGGCCGGCGACTACCTCGGCGCGCTTCTTCAGCTCGCCGATGAACAGCCCGAGCAGGTCCTTGAACGGCAGGGCGCTGCCCAGCACCGTGGTCTCGCTCTTGAGCAGCGGCGAGCCGAGCAGGCTTTTCAGCGAGCGCATCAGGCGCCCTTCGTAGCCTTCCAGGTATTCGCCCAGGGCCTGGCGGCCGTAGACCGGGCGGCGTTCCTCGGTGTTGAAGAAGACCACCGAGGGCAGGGTGATCTTGCCGTCTTCCAGTGCGATCAGCGGTTCCATCCCGGGGCGCCACCAGCCGACGGTGGAGTTGGAGGTGCCGAAGTCGATGCCCAGGGCGCGGGCGTCAGTGGAGTGCAGCATGGCGGAAAGGTCCGGCGAAAAAAACGGCCGCGCAGTTTACGCGAGTGCGCCTGGGCCTGCTCGACTATCGGCTCATGTGCCGCTGGACGGTGGAGGTTATAGAGTGCTTGGGAAGGCCTTGTAGTTTTGCTACATTTGCCGTCCTGTAGTTTTGCTACATGAGTTTGCCGATTCCGCAGAACCCTTTCCCACTTCCAGGTCGCAGTTGGATCCCGCCATGCACAGAGCCTCCCACCACGAGCTACGCCAGAGTTTCCGGGCGTTGCTGAACTCTTCCTCCTGCTACCACACGGCATCGGTGTTCGACCCGATGTCGGCGCGCATCGCCGGTGACCTCGGCTTCGAGGTCGGCATCCTGGGTGGTTCTGTAGCTTCGCTACAAGTGCTCGCGGCGCCCGACTTCGCCCTCATCACCCTCAGCGAGTTCGTCGAGCAGGCCACCCGCATCGGCCGCGTGGCGCGCCTGCCGGTGATCGCCGACGCCGACCACGGCTACGGCAACGCGCTGAACGTGATGCGCACCATCGTCGAGCTGGAGCGCGCCGGCGTGGCCGCGCTGACCATCGAGGACACCCTGTTGCCGGCGCAGTTCGGCCGCAAGTCCACCGACCTGATCCCGGTGGAGGAGGGCGTGGGCAAGATCCGCGCGGCGCTGGAGGCGCGGGTGGACCAGGAGATGGCGATCATCGCGCGGACCAACGCCGAGGTGATCGAGGTGGACGACGTGATCTGCCGCACCCTGGCCTACCAGGCCGCCGGCGCCGACGGCATCTGCATGGTCGGCATCCGCGACTTCGAGCACCTGGAGGCCATCGCCCGGCACCTGAGCGTGCCGCTGATGCTGGTGTCCTACGGCAACCCGAAGCTGCACGACGACAAGCGCCTGGCCAAGCTCGGCGTGCGCATCGTGGTGGACGGCCATGCCGCCTACTTCGCCGCCATCAAGGCGACCTACGACTGCCTGCGCGAGCAGCGTGGCGTGGATGCTTCCGACCTGACCGCCTCGGAGCTGGCGAAGAAGTACACCCTGCCGGAGGAGTACCAGATCTTCGCCAGGGAATACATGGAAGTGAAGGAGTAGGGCCTTTCAGGCTGGCCCGTTCTCGCTGAGCTTCTCCAGCAGGTACTCGACCTGGGCGTTGAACGGGTAGAGCAGGGTGCCGGCCGGGCGCTCGGTCAGCCGCAGGTAGCGCCAGCGGGCGCGCATCGCTTCGCCTTCGACGCTGGCCGGCAGGGCGGCGAACTGCGTCTCGATGGTCTGCTGCAGGTCGGCGATGGCCTCGCGCAGGGTGTCGGTGTCTTCCCCCAGCAGGCGGTGGTTGGCCCGCTTGGCCTGCAGCAGGGCCAGGCGCTGCAGGTTGGCCGCCAGGGTCGCATCCCCCGGCGCGGCGCCGGGCTGGAGGCGGAATTCCTGCAGCAGCGCCGAGACTTCCAGGGCCTGGGCCAGCGCCTGGCGCAGCGCCGGGCCGCTCTGTTCGTAGCCGCTTTCCACCTGCGCCACCGTTTCGCCGTAGAGCGACCAGATGTCCTGCAGCGTCTCGCCGTTGTGCTGTTCGGCGACCTGGCCCTGGAAGGCCTCGTCGAGCCGTTCCAGGCGCTTGAGGAAGCGTTCGTCCCCCGTGGCGCTGTAGAGCAGCAGGTAGCGCTGCGCGGCCTGCAGGGTGGCGTCGAAGTCATCGGCCAGGGCCGCGGTCGGCAGGCTGGCCAGCAGGCTCAGCAGCAGGGAAAGGACGAGGCGGTGCATGGGGCGGCTCCTGGCGATGGAGCCGCCATTCTTGGCGGCCCTCCCGGCGCCGGATATCGGACGATTCCGAAGCTGTGGTAGACCGCCTCCGCGTCCCCGTCAGGCGCCGGCCAGTTTGCCGAGCATGGCCTCGATCTGCGCGTTGAAGGGGTAGAGCAACTGCTGGCCGTTGCGCTGGCTGACCTGCAGGTAGCGCCAGCGCTTGTCCAGTTCGTCGTGCAGGGCCGGGTCGCTCTTCGCCAGGGCGTCGATGCGCTGCTGGATGCGCTCGTCCAGGGCCTTGACGTTCGCCGCCTCGGCCTCGGCGCGCGGGCCGTCGACCTTCTGCAGGTTGGCCAGGCGGGCGGTGAGCAGGGCGCGGCTGCGCAGGTCGTCGGCCAGGCCCGGGGTGGCCAGGGGGTGGGCCTGCAGGTAGGCGTCCAGGGGCTCGGCCAGCTTCAGGCTGCGGGCCATCTCGCCGTTCTGGTCGAGCTTATGGGCGGCGTGCTCGGCCAGCATCTGCTGGCGGCCCTGCTCGTAGCTGGCCCAGAGTGTGCGCAGCGTGGTGGCATCCTGGCGCTGCCCAAGGGCCGCTTGCAGGTGCTTGCCGGTGGCGTCCAGGCGGTCGAGGAAGCGCTCGTCGGCGGTGGCGCTGTACAGCAGCAGGTAGCGGTTGGCGTCGACCAGGTCGGCTTCGACGCCGGGGGCCTCGGCGGCCTGGGCCTGGCTGCCGAGCAGGGCGCAGAGCGCCAGCGGCAGGCAGTGGCGCAGAGGAGACGGGAGGATTCGCATCGGGGAACATCCATGGCGGGAAAGCGCGCTATTGTTCTCGTTGCGCGGCGCCCGGGGAAGGGGCTTTTCAGCGCACCCCGCCGCGTTTTCGCCCTTGCAATCGGCCGCCGGGGCGCCAATATCTGCAATCTGTACAAAGTTTGATCGGAGGTTGCCATGGCCAGTGGTTGGGCGAACGACGGCGCGGTGCAGGAACAGATCGACAGCACCATCGAGGACGCAGTCGCCCGGGCGCTCAGCCAGTTGCCCCGCGGCGAGAGCCTGACGCATTGCGAGGAGTGCGATGCGCCCATTCCCGAGGCGCGGCGCAAGGCCGTGCCCGGCGTGCGTCTGTGCGTGAACTGCCAGGCCGCCCACGACGAGCAGGCGGCCTTCGCCGGCTACAACCGGCGCGGCAGCAAGGACAGCCAGCTGCGCTGAGGCGCTTCACTGCAGCAGCGGGGGCTTGCCGGCGGCGCGCCTTTCCGCCTTCCACTCGTCGAGGCTGGGCGCGGCCTGGTCGCCGTCGAGCTGGTGGATGATCTCGAAGTAGTCCTGCTTCAGCGGATCCTTCAGCACCTCGCTGCGCGGCTTCACCTTCACCGCATAGATGCGCTGCACGTTCTGGTGGTCGAACGCGCGCCAGTACTGCTCGCCCTTGAGCAGGGTGTAGCGGTGGCCTTCCAGGGCCCTGATCAGCGCCTCGCTGTCCAGGCTGTTGGCGCGCCGCACGGCGTCCGCCCACTGGTAGACGATGCCGTAGGCCGAGGCGGCGGAGCTGGACGGGTACTTCTGGTAGCGCTTCACGTAGTCGTTGACGAAGGCCTTGCCGCGGGCGCTGTTCTCCAGTTCCGGCACGCGCCAGGTCCAGGGCTCGGTGCCGACCACGCCCTCCATCACGCTCGGCCCGGCCTGCTCGATCACGTTCAGGGTGAGGTTGGGCGCGACTATCTGCATGCGCCTGGTCAGGCCGAGGTCGTGGGCCACCCGCATGGCCCGCTCCAGGTCGCGGCCGAACAGCACCAGGACCAGCACCTGGACGTCGCTGGCGGCCGCCTGGGTGAGGCTGTCGCGGTAGTGCGCAAGGCCGACGGCGGGGAAGGGAATGCGCCGCCCGGGGTGCTGGGCGCCGTCCTGCGTGCCGGTGGCCTGGCGCAGCGAGGCTTCGGTGGTGTGGCCCCAGGTGTAGTCGGAGGTGATGTAGAAGTAGCGGCTGCCCGGGTGCTTCTGCGCCAGATACTGGCCCAGCACCCGGGCGCTCATCCAGGCGCTGATGCCCTCGCGGAACATGTAGCGGTGGCCGTCCTTGCCGGTGGTGTCGTTGGAGTAGGTGACGGCGCCGAAGTACAGCAGCCCGCGCTCGGCGGCGCGCTTGCCGGCGGCGATGGCCACGGCGCTGGAGGCGCCGCCGAAGAGCATGGCGGCGCCCTCGTCGGCCAGCTTGTCGACGTTGGCCACGGCCTTCTTCGAGCGCGAGGCGCTGTCGTGGCTGGACAGCCGCAGCGAGCGGCCGAGCACGCCGCCGCCGGCGTTGATTTCGTCGATGGCCAGCAGGGCGCCGCGCATCTGGTCGCGGCCTTCGTTCTGGTAGCTGCCGGTGCGGGGGTAGTTGAGGCCCAGGGTGATGGGATCGGCGGCCTGGGCGCAGGCGCACAGGCCCAGCGCCAGGGCCAGGGTGGCGGTCAGTCGTTTCATCGGGAGTCCTTGTTGTTCTGGAGGGACGGGCACAGAGGCCCTGCCAGCGTAGGGGGTGGACTCCGGGGGGAAATGCGAAGCGGTGCCGGTGGGGGAGGTCTTCTGAATTTCCCCGGGGGATTTCAGCCGCCTGTAGGAGCGGGCCCTGCCCGCGAATCGCGCGCAGGGCGCGCTCCTACAGGGGAATGGCGTGGTGTACCGAGACGCCGTGCTCGCTTGTGGCGTAGGTGCGACTGTCTTGCAGGCTGCGCCGAGGTGCTCTTCGTAGGATGGTGTTGAGCTTGCGAAACCCATGCGGTGGCGGTGATGGGTATCGCTTCGCTCAACGCCATCCTACGAAAAGCCGTGCTTCCTGGAACGTAAGCGGGCCCTGCCCGCGAATCGCGCGCAGGGCGCGCTCCTACAGGGGAATGGCGTGGTGTACCGAGACGCCGTGCTCGCTTGTGGCGTAGGTGCGACTGTCTTGCAGGCTGCGCCGAGGTGCTCTTCGTAGGATGGGTTGAGCTTGCGAAACCCATGCGGTTGCGCTGATGGGTATCGCTTCGCTCAACGCCATCCTACGAAAAGCCGTGCTTCCTGGAACGTAAGCGGGCCCTGCCCGCGAATCGCGCGCAGGGGAATGGCGTGGTGTACCGAGAAGCCGTGCTCGCTTGTGGCATAGGCGCGACTGTCTTGCAGGCTGCGCCGAGGTGCTCTTCGTAGGATGGGTTGAGCCTGCGAAACCCATGATGCCGTGGCGATGGGTATCGCTTCGCTCAACACCATCCTACGAGGGGATTCTCAGAACAGGAAGTAACGCTGCGCCATGGGCAACACTTCGGCCGGCTCGCACCACAGCAGTTGGCCGTCGGCGCGTACCTGGTAGTTCTGCGGGTCCACCTCGATGTGCGGCAGGTAGGCGTTGTGGATCAGGTCGGTCTTCCGCACCGTGCGGCAGCCCTGCACCACGCCGATGGCCTTGTGCAGCCCCAGGCGGGTGTGCAGCCCGGCTTCCCAGGCGGCCTGGCTGAGGAAGGTCAGGCTGGTGGCGTGGCGGCTGCCGCCGAAGCTGGCGAACATCGGCCGGTAGTGCACCGGCTGCGGGGTGGGGATGGAGGCGTTGGCGTCGCCCATCAGGCTGGCGGCGATGGCGCCGCCCTTGAGGATCAGGCTCGGCTTCACGCCGAAGAAGGCCGGGCGCCAGAGCACCAGGTCGGCCAGCTTGCCCACTTCGATGCTGCCCACTTCGTGGCTGACGCCATGGGTGATCGCCGGGTTGATGGTGTATTTGGCGATGTAGCGCTTGGCGCGGAAGTTGTCGTTGCGTGCGCCGTCGCCGGGCAGGGCGCCGCGCTGTTTCTTCATCTTGTCGGCGGTCTGCCAGGTGCGCGTGATCACTTCGCCGACGCGGCCCATGGCCTGGCTGTCGGAGCTGATCATGCTGAAGGCGCCGAGGTCGTGGAGGATGTCTTCGGCGGCGATGGTCTCGCGGCGGATGCGCGACTCGGCGAAGGCCACGTCCTCGGCGATGCTCGGGTCCAGGTGGTGGCAGACCATGAGCATGTCCAGGTGTTCGTCGATGGTGTTGCGGGTGAACGGCCGCGTCGGGTTGGTGGAGCTGGGCAGCACGTTGGCGAAGCCGCAGGCGCGGATGATGTCCGGCGCGTGGCCGCCGCCGGCGCCCTCGGTGTGGTAGGTGTGGATGGTGCGGCCCTTGAAGGCGGCCAGGGTGGTTTCGACGAAGCCGGATTCGTTGAGGGTGTCGGTGTGGATGGCCACCTGCACGTCGAGGCGGTCGGCCACGCTCAGGCAGTTGTCGATGGCCGCCGGGGTGGTGCCCCAGTCCTCGTGCAGTTTCAGGCCGATGGCGCCGGCGCGCACCTGTTCCTCCAGCGGCAGCGGCAGGCTGGCGTTGCCCTTGCCGGTGAAGCCGATGTTCATCGGGAAGGCGTCGGCGGCCTGGAGCATGCGCGCCAGGTGCCAGGGCCCGGAGGTGCAGGTGGTGGCGTTGGTGCCGGTGGCAGGCCCCGTGCCGCCGCCGATCATGGTGGTGACGCCGCTCATCAGTGCCTCTTCGATCTGCTGCGGGCAGATGAAGTGGATGTGCGTGTCGATGCCGCCGGCGGTGAGGATCATGCCCTCGCCGGCGATGACTTCG
The DNA here is from genome assembly GCF_000725445.1 of Pseudomonas sp. AAC. Taxonomy (NCBI): domain Bacteria; kingdom Pseudomonadati; phylum Pseudomonadota; class Gammaproteobacteria; order Pseudomonadales; family Pseudomonadaceae; genus Pseudomonas; species Pseudomonas sp. AAC. The sequence goes on from NZ_KL647095.1 coordinate 605,654, forward strand.
GTGCTGGCGCCCAGGGCGATGCTCACGCCGGGCTGGATGTCCGGGTTGCCGGCTTTGCCGATGGCTTTGATGCGCCCGTCCTTGAGGCCCACGTCGGCCTTGACGATGCCCCAGTGGTCGAGGATCAGCGCGTTGGTGATCACGGTGTCGACCACCTCGGCCGCCGGCAGCTGGCCCTGGCCCATGCCGTCGCGGATGACCTTGCCGCCGCCGAACTTCACTTCCTCGCCGTAGATGGTGAAGTCCTGCTCCACCTCGATCCACAGCTCGGTGTCGGCCAGGCGCACGCGGTCGCCGACGGTGGGGCCGAACATGTCGGCGTAGGCTTGTCTGCTGATCTTCATTGCGGCTCCTTGGCGGCCAGGGCATTTGGTACTTTTCCTGAGCCTTCGGCACGGGGCTCAACCACGCGCCCTCTCCCTAACCCTCTCCCTGAAGGGAGAGGGGACCGTTCGGTGCAGGATGAAACCTTGGCGTCAGCCGGCACGGACAGCTCCCTCTCCCTTCAGGGAGAGGGTGGGGGAGAGGGTTCTCTTGCTTGCATCAATCTCAAAGCGCGCCCATCACCCGCCCGGCGAAGCCATAGACGCGGCGCGCGCCAGCCAGCTCCACCAACTCCACCTCGCGGCTCTGCCCCGGCTCGAAGCGCACCGCGGTGCCGGCCGGGATGTTCAGGCGCATGCCGCGGGCGGCCTCACGGTCGAACTGCAGAGCGTCGTTGGTTTCGTAGAAGTGGTAGTGCGAGCCGACCTGGATCGGCCGGTCGCCGCCGTTGGCCACGGTCAGGGCCAGGGTGCGGCGGCCGGCGTTGAGTTCGATCTCGCCGGGCTGGACGTCGTATTCGCCAGGGATCATGGGGGGCTCCTGAGGCCGAACCTGTCGGTGTGGGGTTGACGACTGTTTTTCATGCGCAGCTTCCCTCGATTCGCTGGAGGCTGAACGAAAAAGCGACTCCCTCGTTCAGCCTCCAGCCTCCAGCCTCCAGCCTCCAGCCTCCAGCCTCCAGCCTCCAGCGGCTTTTCTCGTCTTTTGTCAGGGCGTATCCCGCGCATCGAGGACCAGTTGCATGAAGGTCAGGTCGAGCCAGCGGCCGAACTTCTGGCCCACCTGCGGCATCTGCCCGGTGGTGGCGAAGCCCAGGCGTTCGTGCAGGCGGATGGAGGCGGCGTTGCCGCTCTCGATGGCCGCCACCATCACGTGCAGGCCCTGGGCGCGGGCGCGGTCGACCAGCGCCTGCATCAGTTGCGGGCCCACGCCCTTGCCGCGCTGGTCGGCGCGCACGTACACCGAGTGCTCGACGGTTTCGCGGAAGCCGTCGAAGGCGCGCCAGGGGCCATAGCTGGCGTAGCCGACCACTTCGCCGGCGTCTTCGGCGACCAGCACCGGGAAGCCCTGCTGGGCGCGCAGTTCCAGCCAGGCGCGGCGGTTGTCGAGGTCGATGGCGACTTCGTTCCAGATCGCGGTGGTGTTGAGCACGGCGTCGTTGTAGATGTCGCGCAGGGCGCCGAGGTCGGTTGGGTTGGCGTCGCGGATCAGCATTGCGGTGTTCCTTCAGGCAGGTTCGTTCGAAAGCGGCCGCTGGTCAGGCGATGGGCTGGTGCACGGTGACCAGCTTGGTGCCGTCGGGGAAGGTGGCTTCCACCTGGATCTCCGGGATCATCTCCGGCACGCCTTCCATCACCTGCTCGCGGCTGAGCAGGGTGGTGCCATAGTGCATCAGCTCGGCCACCGTGCGGCCGTCGCGGGCGCCTTCGAGCAGGGCGGCGGAGATCAGCGCGATGGCTTCCGGGTGGTTCAGCTTGAGGCCGCGGGCCAGGCGCCGTTCGGCCACCAGGCCGGCGGTGAAGATCAGCAGCTTGTCTTTCTCGCGGGGCGTCAAATCCATCTCAGGTGCTCCAGATTCTGGGGGGGACGGCCTCGCGGCCGAGCAGCGCGGGCCGCAGCGCGCGCCAGAGTTCGATGAGCCAGGCGCGGGCGTGCAGCGCCTCGGCGGCCAGGCAGCGGGCGACCAGCAGGCCGGGCAATTGGCTGAGGTTGCCGCGGCCCTGGCAGGGTAGCGCGCGGCAGGCTTCCAGCAGCTCGGCGTCGATCTGCCCGCTGGCGATCAGCGTGGCCATGACCGGCTGCCCGGCCAAGCCGATGGGCGAGTCCAGCAGGCGCTCGCCGCCGTCGATGCGCTGGCGTTCGTGCCACAGGCGGCGGCCGTCGCGGCGGATGTCCAGGTTGGCGGCGAAGCGGCCCTGGTCGAAGCGCTCGCCGGCGGCGGGGCGGCCGAGGGCGACCACGTCCCAGTAGAACAGGCGGGCGTCGTCCTGCAGGTCGATGTCGGTGTGCAGTTCGGCCCGGGCGCCGGAGAAGACGATGGTTTCCTGCGGCAGCCATTCCAAGGTGGCGCCGGCCTCGACGCGCAGGCGCAGGCGCTGGCTGGCCGGCGTGGCGGCGCGGTACCACTTGGCCGCTCCGGGGCTGGTGAGCTGGGCCCAGGCGCCGGGGCCGGCGTGGATGTCGAGGGCGAGGGTGTCGCCGCCGGCGATGCCGCCGGGCGGGTGCACCACGATGTGCTGGCAGACTTCCGGCCCTTCGGCGTAGAGGTGCTTCTGCACCCGCAGCGGCCCTAGGTGGCGCCGCGTGACCGGCCGCGTGCCGTCGCCGACGCGGGCGTAGGCCAGCTCCAGTTCGGCGTGCCAGGCGGGGTGGAAGAGGGCGGCGGGTGCGTTCATGGTGCGTGTTCTGTTGGGGTTGCCCTGGGTAGAGCAATTGGCGTGCCTTCTGCGCCAGGATAGTGCGTGGGCCTGGCAAGCCTGGGCGGCAGCGGGGGATGGGGTTGTCCGAGTGGTCAGCTATTGGCGCGATTGCGGTGCGTTGGTACGCGCCATGCACCATTATGGGGCGTAGGGCGAATAACCGTTCGCGGTTATCCGCCGATACACCCATCTCCCTGGCCGCTCCGAAGTCGGCCTGGGTGGTGCCCAGGTCGACACCGAGCGGCCTGGGGCCAAGGTCAAACGGCGGATAACGCCGGAGGCGTTATACGCCCTACGTCAGATGGCCACCAACCCGCGTACCCCTTCGCTTTCCATGTCCGCGCCGCGGCCTTGCTGGACGATCTCGCCGCGGGCCATCACCAGGTACTGGTCGGCCAGTTCGGCAGCGAAGTCGTAGAACTGTTCCACCAGCAGGATGGCCATGTCGCCGCGCTCGGCGAGCTTGCGGATCACCGCGCCGATCTCCTTGATCACCGAGGGCTGGATGCCTTCGGTGGGCTCGTCGAGGATCAGCAGGCGCGGGCGGCTGGCCAGGGCGCGGCCGATGGCCAGCTGTTGCTGCTGGCCGCCGGAGAGGTCGCCGCCGCGGCGTTGCTTCATCTCGCGCAGCACCGGGAAGAGTTCGTAGATGAATTCCGGCACCTGCTTCGCTTCCCTGGCGCCGAAGCGGGACAGGCCCATCAGTAGGTTCTCCTCCACGCTCAGCCGCGGGAAGATTTCGCGCCCCTGGGGCACGTAGGCGATGCCGGCGCGCACCCGCTGGTGCGGCTTGAAGCCGGTGATGGCCTTGCCCTCCCAACTGACGCTGCCCTCGCGCGCCGGCACCAGGCCCATCAGGCAGCGCAGCAGGGTGGTCTTGCCCACGCCGTTGCGCCCGAGCAGGCAGGTGACCTCGCCGATCTTCGCGTCGAACGACAGGCCGCGGAGGATGTGGCTGCCGCCGTAGAACTGATGTAGTTGGCTGACTTGTAGCATGTCGTTTTCCTTTTCAGCGCTGGAAGCCCGAGGCCGGAAGCTGGAAGCAGAGCGGCTCCGGCTTCCAGCTTCTGGCTTTCGGCTTCAAGCTCAGCGTCCCAGATAAACCTCGATCACCTGTTCGTTCGCCTGCACTTCTTCCAGCGAGCCCTCGGCCAGCACGTGGCCCTGGTGCAGCACGCTGACGTGGTCGGCGATGCTGCCGACGAAGCCCATGTCGTGCTCCACCACCATCAGCGAGTGCTGGCCGGCGAGGGACTTGAAGAGTTCGGCGGTGAATTCGGTCTCGGCGTCGGTCATGCCCGCCACCGGTTCGTCGAGCAGCAGCAGTTGCGGCTCCTGCACCAGCAGCATGCCGATCTCCAGGAACTGCTTCTGGCCGTGGGAGAGCAGGCCGGCTGGGCGGTTGCGCGAGTCGCGCAGGCGGATGGTGGCCAGCACTTCCTCGATGCGGTCCTTCTGCTCGCCGCTGAGCTTCGCGCGCAGGCTGGCCCACACCGACTTGTCGGCCTTCTGCGCCAGCTCCAGGTTCTCGAACACCGAGAGCGCCTCGAACACCGTGGGCTTCTGGAACTTGCGGCCGATGCCGGCCTGGGCGATTTCCACCTCGCTCATGCGCTGCAGGTCGTAGGTCTCGCCGAAGTACGACTTGCCGCTGTCGGGGCGGGTCTTGCCGGTGATCACGTCCATCAGCGTGGTCTTGCCCGCGCCGTTGGGGCCGATGATGCAGCGCAGCTCGCCCACGCCGATGTACAGCGTCAGGTCGCGCAGGGCGCGGAAGCCGTCGAAGCTGACGTTGATGTCTTCCAGGGTGAGGATGGTGCCGTGGCGCACGTCCAGGCCTTCGCTCGCGCTGGCGCCTAGGCCGACGGCGTCGCGGCTGGTGCCGCTGGGGTCGAAGGCCGGTTCCAGCATCAGGTGGGGGACGGCTCTCATTGCGCTTTCTCCCGCTTGATCAGCCCGAGGATGCCCCGCGGCAGGTACAGGGTGACGACGATGAACAGGGCGCCGAGGAAGAACAGCCAGTACTCCGGGAAGGCTACGGTGAACCAGCTCTTGGCGCCGTTCACCACGCCGGCGCCGAGCAGCGGGCCGAGCAGCGTGCCGCGCCCGCCCAGGGCCACCCACACGGCGGCCTCGATGGAGTTGGTCGGCGACATCTCGCTGGGGTTGACGATGCCCACCAGCGGCACGAACAGGGCGCCGGCCAGGCCGCAGAGCACCGCGCTCAGGGTCCAGACGAACAGCTTGTAGCCGCGCGGGTCGTAGCCGCAGAACATCAGGCGGTTCTCGGCGTCGCGCAGGGCGGTGAGCACCCGGCCGAACTTGCTGCGCGCCAGGGCGAAGCCCAGCGCCAGGCTGGCCGCCAGCAGCAGGACGATGGCCAGGAACAGCGCGGCGCGGGTGCCCGGCGCGGTGATGGAGAAGCCGAGGATGCTGCGGAAGTTGGTGAAGCCGTTGTTGCCGCCGAAGCCGGTCTCGTTGCGGAAGAACAGCAGCATGCCGGCGAAGGTCAGGGCCTGGGTCATGATCGAGAAGTACACGCCCTTGATCCGCGAGCGGAAGGCGAAGAAGCCGAACACGAAGGCCAGCAGCCCCGGCGCCAGCACCACCAGGCACAGGGCCCAGAGGAAGTGCTGGGTGCCGGCCCAGTACCAGGGCAGCTCGTTCCACGACAGGAAGGTCATGAACGCCGGCAGGCCGTCGCCGGCCGCCTCGCGCATCAGGTACATGCCCATGGCGTAGCCGCCCAGGGCGAAGAACAGGCCGTGGCCGAGGGATAGCAGGCCGGCGTAGCCCCAGACCAGGTCCAGGGCCAGGGCGACTATGGCGTAGCAGAGGATCTTGCCGGTCAGCGTCAGGCCGTAGGCCGACAGGTGCAGGGCGCTGGTCTCGGGCAGCAGGTGCAGCAGCGGCAGGATCAGCAGCGCGACGAGGGCCGCGCCGACGATGCCGGCAGTGACTCGCGGGCCGGCCTTCTGCGCGGCCGTCACGGTGAGTGGTTGGTTCACGGGCAAATCTCCCTACGGTCGGCGGACGCACCCTGTAGGAGCGGTCGGTTCGGGCATTGGCGTTTTCATCAATCGATGACCCTCCCTTTCAGGGCGAACAGCCCCTGCGGGCGTTTCTGGATGAACAGGATGATCAGCGCCAGGATCAGGATCTTGCCCAGCACCGCGCCGATCTGCGGTTCGAGGATCTTGTTCGCCACGCCCAGGCCGAAGGCCGCGCAGACGCTGCCGGCCAGTTGGCCGACGCCGCCGAGCACCACCACCAGGAAGGAGTCGATGATGTAGCTCTGGCCCAGGTCCGGGCCGACGTTGCCGACCTGCGACAGGGCCACCCCGCCGAGCCCGGCGATGCCCGAGCCGAGGCCGAAGGCGAGCATGTCCACGCGCCCGGTGGGCACGCCGCAGCAGGCCGCCATGTTGCGGTTCTGCGTCACCGCGCGGACGTTCAGGCCCAGCCGCGTGCGGTTGAGCAGCAGCCAGGTGAGCGCCAGCACGAACAGGGCGAAGCCGATGATGACGATGCGGTTCCACGGCAGCACCAGGTTCGGCAGCAGCTGCACGCCGCCGGACAGCCAGGCCGGGTTGGCCACCTCGACGTTCTGCGCGCCGAACAGCACGCGCACCAGTTGGATCAGCACCAGGCTGATGCCCCAGGTGGCCAGCAGGGTTTCCAGGGGGCGGCCGTAGAGGTGGCGGATCACCGTGCGCTCCAGGGCCATGCCGATGGCCGCGGTGACGCCGAAGGCCACCGGCAGGGCCAGCAGCGGGTAGAACTCCAGCAGGCCGGGGGCGAAGCGTTGCAGCAGCGACTGCACCATGTAGGTGGAGTAGGCGCCGAGCATCAGCATCTCGCCGTGGGCCATGTTGATCACCCCGAGCAGGCCGTAGGTGATGGCCAGGCCGAGGGCCGCCAGCAGCAGGATGGAGCCCAGCGACAGGCCGCTGAAGGCCTGGCCGAGCAGGTCGCCGACCATGAGCCGGCGCTTGACCTGGGCCAGGCTGGTGGCGGCGGCGGTGCGCACCTGTTCGTCGGCCTCCACGGCCGGGTCGAGCAGGTTCTGCAGGCGGGTGAGGGCCAGCGGGTCGCCGGAATCGCCGAGCAGGCGCACGGCGGCCAGGCGCACCTGCGGGACGGTGTCGGCCAGTTGCAGGTTGGCCAGGGCCAGTTGCAGGGCGGCTTTCACCTTGTCGTCGGTTTCCGCGCCGGTGCGCTGGGCGAGCAGTTCGCGCTGCGCGGGCTTGGCGGTCTTCTGCAACTGGCGCGCGGCTTCCAGGCGCAGCGTCGGGTCCTTCGCCACCAACTGGTGGCTGGCCAGGGCGGTGTTGAGCAGGCCGCGCAGGCGGTTGTTCAGGCGCAGCTTGTCGGGCTCGCCGGCGGGCGTGGCGTCGCCTTCGGCGGCGCGGTAGTGCTTGTCGTCGCCGAGGAGGAAGGCATGGTTCTGCGCGTCGACGGCGAAGCGCCCGGCCTGGAGCGCTTCGAGCAGCGGCAGGCGCTCGGCCTCGGGGGCGGCGGCCCAGTGTTCGAGCAGCTGGGCGCGGCCGTCATTGTCGGCGGCGGCGAAGTCCCGGGCCGGGCCGGCTTGCGCGGGCAGGGCGAGGAGGGTGGCCAGCGCCAGGGCGCAGGCTCGGATTAGACGGATAAGGGCGGGTGGGGGCATGGGTTTTTTCGTTGGTTGGAGGCTGGAAGCTGGAGGCTGGAAGCTGGAAGCTAGAAGCTAGAAGCTAGAAGCTAGAAGCGAGACCGCGTCGCTTTTGGCTTTCAGCTTCCAGCTTCCAGCTTCCAGCTTCCAGCTTTTTCAATTCAGTCCTGCTTCTTGTCGTTGCCCGGGATGAACGGGCTCCAGGGCTGGGCGCGGATCGGCTCGGGGGTTTTCCAGACCACGTTGAACTGCCCGTCGTCCTGGATTTCGCCGATCATCACCGGCTTGTGCAGGTGGTGGTTGGTCTTGTCCATGGTCAGGGTGAAGCCCGAGGGCGCCTTGAAGGTCTGCCCGCCCATGGCCTCGCGGACCTTGCCGACGTCGGTGCTGCCGGCCTTCTCCACGGCCTGGGCCCACATGTGGATGCCGACGTAGGTGGCTTCCATCGGGTCGTTGGTCACGGCGGTGGCGTAGTTCGGCAGGTTCTTCGCCTTGGCGTAGGCCTTCCAGTCGGCGACGAACTTCTCGTTCTGCGGGTTCTTCACCGACTCGAAGTAGTTCCACGCCGCGAGGTTGCCCACCAGCGGCTTGGTGTCGATGCCGCGCAGTTCTTCCTCGCCCACCGAGAAGGCCACCACCGGCACTTCGGTGGCTTCCAGGCCCTGGTTGGCCAGTTCCTTGTAGAAGGGCACGTTGGAGTCGCCGTTGACGGTGGAGATCACCGCGGTCTTGCCGCCGGCGGAGAACTTCTTGATGTCGGCGACGATGGTCTGGTAGTCGCTGTGGCCGAACGGCGTGTAGACCTCCTGGATGTCCTTGTCGGCCACGCCCTTGCTGTGCAGGAAGGCGCGCAGGATCTTGTTGGTGGTGCGCGGGTAGACGTAGTCGGTGCCGAGCAGGAAGAAGCGCTTGGCCGCGCCGCCGTCCTCGCTCATCAGGTATTCCACCGCGGGGATGGCCTGCTGGTTCGGCGCGGCGCCGGTGTAGAAGACGTTGGGCGACATTTCCTCGCCCTCGTACTGCACCGGGTAGAACAGCAGGCCGTTGAGTTCCTCGAACACCGGCAGCACGGATTTGCGCGAGACGCTGGTCCAGCAGCCGAAGACCACCGCGACCTTGTCCTGGGTCAGCAGCTGGCGGGCTTTCTCGGCGAACAGCGGCCAGTTCGACGCCGGGTCGACCACCACCGGCTCCAGCTTCTTGCCGTTCACCCCGCCCTTGGCGTTGATTTCGTCGATGGTCATCAGCGCCATGTCCTTGAGCGAGGTCTCGGAGATGGCCATGGTGCCGGACAGCGAATGCAGGATGCCGACCTTGATGGTCTCGGCGGCCTGGGAGCCGAAGGGGAACAGGCCGGTGAGCAGCAGCGCGCTCACCGCCAGGGTGCTTTTCAACAGGGGACGACGTTTCATCGCGGCAGCCTCCTTGGCTTCCAGTACCTGGGAGGGTGCCGCGCGGATTCTGGGCCGTCGCCTGTGCAGCCTCCCGAAATGGGTAGGGGACCCCTGCGGGTCGGGAGGTCTATCGCAGCATCCGTGCCAAGCAGCGCAAAGCCCTGTGCCAGAGGGCTTGCGCGGCGTTTTTTGCCGTTTCGCTCGGGGTTTTCGCGGCGCCATTCTGGTGCGCCGAGGGGGCGCACGGACGATTCGCCCCCAATTGGGGCGCGCCTCTGTGTGACGCCGGTCTCAGGGCGCGGGCAGGAAGTAGCCGCGCACGCCGGTCATGATGATCTGCGCGGCCAGCGCGCAGACGAACAGGCCCATCAGCCGGCTGACGATCTGCAGGCCCTGCTCGCCGAGGATGCGTTCGATGCGGTCGGACAGGAAGAGGGTGACGCCGAGGGTGAGGCAGGCGAGGACGATCGCCAGCAGCGCCAGCAGCTTGTCCTCCCAGTGCTGGCCGACGCCCATCACCAGCAGCGCGCCTATGGTGCCGGGGCCTACGGTGATGGGGATGGTCAGCGGGACGATGGTGACGTCCTGCTGCACGTTGTCGCTCTGCACCGCCGAGCGCCCCTGGGCCATGCCCAGGGCGGAGATGAACAGCACGCTGCCGGCGCCGATGCGGAAGGCGTCGGCGGTGATGCCGAAGAGGGTGAAGATGTAGCGCCCGAACAGGTACAGCAGCACGCTGGCCACCAGCGCCGCCAGGGCCACGCGCCAGGCCATGTGCTTGCGGTCGCGCGGGGCGAAGCCGCGGCTGAGGCTGATGAAGCAGGAAAGCACGAAGAAGGGGCTGTAGAGCACCAGCATCTTCAGGTACACGCTGAACAGCACATGCATGGGGGGATCTCGTCCGGGTGAGATGGCTCTGCTGGGGCTGAAGCATAGCGGGCGGGGTGGGGCGTGGTCATTGCCAGGGGGCGGGTTTCGGTGGGGGGTGTTAGGAGCGAGCTTGCTCGCGAAGGATGTTCACCGGTGATGTCGGTGTATTGGCCCGACTCCTTTCCCTCTCCCCAGCCCTCTCCCTGAAGGGAGAGGGGGCCGTACGGAGTGAAGTGTGATCACGTCGCTCACTGCTACTCCGCTGTTGCCGGTGAGCGCCGATATGTCCGATGGCACGGACAGTCCCCTCTCCCTTCAGGGAGAGGGTTAGGGAGAGGGGCGAGGTCAACCCGAAAGACCGTAGCCACCGGGAAACGCCGTTCGCGAGCAAGCTCGCTCCTACACCCTCCGGCAGACACAACGCCCGTAGGATGCGGTTGAGCGGAGCGATACCCATCACCGCAACCGCATGGGTTTCGCAAGCTCAACCCATCCTACGAAAAGCACCTCGGCGCCGTGATGGGCGTCAGGACGGCAACGCCGCGTCGCTCTGCTGGCGCAGGCGGCGTTCGCGTTCGGCTACCCAGTAGGCCACCAGTTCGCGCAGTTGCGACAGTTCCACCGGCTTGGCCATGTGCCCGTCCATGCCGACCAGGCGGGCGCGTTCCTTGTGTTCGCTGAGGATGTGCGCGGTGAGCGCCACCACCGGCGTGTGCGGGCGGTGTTCGCTGGCTTCCCAGGCACGCAGGCGCTCGGTGGCGGAGAAGCCGTCGAGCACCGGCATCTCGCAATCCATCAGCACCAGGTCGTACTGGGTGGCCTTCATCGCGGCCAGGGCTTCCTCGCCGTTGCTGGCGGTGTCCGGCTGCAGGTCGAGCTTGCCGAGCATGCCGCGGATGACCTTGGTGGAGATGCTGTTGTCCTCGGCCACCAGCACGCGGAAGTCGCTGGGCGGGCTCAGCGGCGCAGGTTCGGCGGCCGCCGGCAGGTAGTTGGTCACGCCGCTGGGGCCGCGCTGGGCCAGTTCGTCGGCGAGGGTGGCCTTGAGCGTGTAGCCGGCCACCGGCTTGGCCAGGATGCGCTTGATCCCGGCGTTGCGGGCGATGATCTTGCTCGGCGCGTTGCTGATGCCGGTGAGCATGATCAGCAGGATGTCGTGGTTGAGGTTGGGGTCTTCCTGGATCTTGGTCGCCAGTTGCATACCGGTCATGCCGGGCATGTCCTGGTCGAGCAGGACCACGTCGAAGTATTCGCGCAGGTGTGCCTTGGTACGCAGCAGGGCCAGGGCTTCCTTGCCGGAAGCCACGGCGCTGACGTTCATGCCCCAGACGCTGCACTGCTGCACCACCACCTTGCGGCAGGTCTGGTTGTCGTCCACCACCAGCAGGCGCGCGCCCTGCAGCGGGCTGTCGAGGTCGGCGGTGGGGTGTTCGAGCATGTCCTGGTCCAGCGGCAGGCTCAGCCACAGGGTGTTGCCGCTGTCGCCGCCGCTGTCCAGGCCGCTTTCGATGCCCAGTTGGCCGGACATCAGCTGGATCAGCTGGCGCGCGATCACCAGGCCCAGGCGGCTGCTCAGGCGGGTGGCGGAGAGGAAGTCGCGGCTGTGCAGCTCGGCGGTGAGCAGGGCCTGGCGGTCGTTGGGGTCCAGCGGGCGGCCGCTGTCCTGCACGGCGATGCGCAGGCGCGTCTTGCCCGGCGGGCCGTCGAGGGCCACCACCAGGAGGATCTCGCCTTCCTCGGTCTGCTTGAAGGCGTTGTCCAGCAGGCTCAGCAGCACCTGGCGCAGGCGCGTCGGGTCGCCGCTGATCACCCGTGGCACCTGCGGCTGGGTGAAGCTGATCAGCTCGATCTTCTGCTGCTCGGCGCGCACCCGGAAGATCGCCAGGCAGTCCTCGATCAGCGCGCCCAGGTCGAACTGCACCTCGTCCAGCTCGATCTGCCCGGACTCCAGCTTGGAGATGTCGAGGATTTCGTTGATCAGCGCCAGCAGCTCGTTGCCGGCGCTGTGGATGGTCTGCACGTAGTCGCGCTGCTTGGCCGACAGCGGGGTGCCGAGCAGCAGCTCGGTCATGCCCAGCACGCCGTTCATGGGGGTGCGGATTTCGTGGCTGATCTTCGCCAGGAACTCGCCCTTGGCCTTGAGCTCGGCGCTGCTGGCGGCGCGCTTGCGGCTGGCGTCGAAGCTCTCCTGCTGCAGTTGGCGCTGGCGCTCGGCCAGGGCCAGGCTGAGCAGGAAGCCGGCCGCTGCGGTCAGCCCCAGCAGCGCGCTGCCGAGCCAGTCGCTGCGCGTGGGCACGTAGCCGAGCAGGGCCGGCAGGCTCAGCAGCCAGGCGCTGACGAACACGCCCATGGCGATGACGAACAGCCGGGCCGGGCGATAGCCGTGGCGCATGTAGTAGGCGGCGATGAGGAACATGCCCAGGCTGGTGATCGCCACCAGGCCGTAGAGCAACTCGCCGGTGGGGATGTCCAGGGCCAGGTGCAGCAGCGCGCCGAGGCCCAGCAGGCCGAGGCTGCCCAGCGCCAGCAGGCGGCCCAGGGGGCGGCGTGGCGGCTGGCCGTGGAAGAAGCTGGCGGTGTAGCCCAGGGCGCAGAACAGCACCAGCAGCAGGGCCAGCTGGGCGGTCAGCGGCTGCCAGGTCTGGTGCGTGCCGTACCAGGGGCTGAGCAGGCCGAACAGCGTCAGGCAGGCCAGCAGCAGCCCGGCGTGCACGCCGGCCAGCCACAGGCCGCTGAGCACGCGGTTGTAGGCGAAGCGCACCAGGTTGTAGAGCAGCAGCATGCCCAGGCAGCCGAGGAGGATGCCGAACTGCAGCGGGCGCTGCTGGCCGGCGGGGTATTCGGCGCTTTCCAGGCTGATGGTGGGGCGCAGGCTCTGGCTGGAACTCAGGCGCAGGTAGAGGTCGAGGACTTCGGGGCTGCTGCGCAGCGGCAGCAGGATGTCGCTGTTGAGCAGCGGGCGCTGGCCGGGGTAGAGGTTGCCGGCCTGGCGCTCTTCCAGCAGCTGCGAGCCGTGCAGCAGGTAGAGCTGCAGGCTGTCCAGGCTCGGCGAGAACAGGCGCAGCTGGCGCGGCGCGTCGCTGGCCGGCAGGCGGTAGTGCAGCCAGATGGCGCCGGGGCCGGCGGGGGCGTGCAGGTCTTCGATGTCGAGGGGGCTGAACAGCGGGCGCAGGCGTGCGGAGAGGACGTCCTGCAACTGCAGGCGGCCTTCGCCGTCGTGCAACTGCGACCAGCCGTCGGCATCCTGCGCCTGGACGAGGCCCGGGCCTACGAGCAGGGCCGTCAGCAGCAGGCAGACCAGAAGTCCTGTGGCGTTCCAGAGCCGGCGCACGGCGAATTCCCTTCGGTGGAGAGTGGCCGGATTATAGCCAAGTGCCGACGGCCCCGAAATCCACCCGGGCCCGCACGTGGCCGCCTGCCGACCGCAGGTCGGAAAAACGGGCGCAAAGGCGGCTCAGCCCCTGCGCCCGCCGGCCTTTCAGCCTTCGCCGCGTTCGCGGGCGATGGCGCGGTAGCCGATGTCCTTGCGGTAGAAGCAGCCGTTCCAGCGGATCTGCTCCGCCAGGCGGTAGGCCTGCTGCTGCGCCGAGGACACGCTCGGGCCGATGGCGGTGGCGCAGAGCACGCGGCCGCCGGAGGTGACCACCTGGCCGTCCTTCAGCGCGGTGCCGGCATGGAACACCTTGCCGTCGAGCTTGGCGGCTTCGGCCAGGCCTTCGATGACGTCGCCCTTGGCGTAGTCGCCCGGGTAGCCGCCGGCGGCCAGCACCACGCCCACGGTGGGGCGCGGGTCCCAGGTGGCCTCGACCTTGTCCAGCGCCTTGGCCAGGGCGGCCTCGACCAGCAGGACCAGGGAGGACTCCAGGCGGACCATGATCGGCTGGGTTTCCGGGTCGCCGAAGCGGCAGTTGAACTCGATGACCTTGGGCGCGCCGCTCTTGTCGATCATCAGGCCGGCGTAGAGGAAGCCGGTGTAGACGTTGCCTTCCTCGGCCATGCCGCGCACGGTCGGGTAGATGACCTCGTCCATCACCCGCTGGTGCACCTCGGGGGTGACCACCGGGGCCGGCGAGTAGGCGCCCATGCCGCCGGTGTTGGGGCCAGTGTCGGCGTCGCCGACGCGCTTGTGGTCCTGGCTGGTGGCCATGGGCAGCACGTTCTGGCCGTCGACCATGACGATGAAGCTGGCTTCCTCGCCGTCGAGGAACTCCTCGATCACCACGCGCGAACCGGCGTCGCCGAAGGCGTTGCCGGCGAGCATGTCGCGCACGGCTTCCTCGGCTTCTTCCAGTGTCATGGCGACGATCACGCCCTTGCCCGCGGCCAGGCCGTCGGCCTTGATCACGATGGGCGCGCCTTTTTCCTTCAGGTAGGCCAGGGCCGGCTCGACTTCGGTGAAGTTCTGGTAGTCGGCGGTGGGGATTTTGTGGCGGGCCAGGAAGTCCTTGGTGAAGGCCTTGGAGCCTTCCAGCTGGGCCGCGCCCTTGGTCGGGCCGAAGATGTCCAGGCCGCGCGAACGGAACAGGTCGACCACGCCGGCGACCAGCGGCGCCTCGGGGCCGACGATGGTCAACTGCACGTTCTTCGCGGCGAAGTCGGCCAGTTGCTCCAGGGCCAGCACGTCGATGGCGACGTTCTCGCACTTGGGCTCGGTGGCGGTGCCGGCGTTGCCCGGGGCGACGAAGACCTTCGCCACGCGCGGGTCCTGGGCGACCTTCCAGGCCAGGGCGTGTTCGCGACCGCCGCTGCCGATGATCAGTACATTCATATTCGATAGCTCTCGTCTGAGAGCTGGAAGCTGGAAGCTGGAAGCTGGAAGCGGTCGGGCTTCAGGCTTCCAGCTACAGGCTTCCAGCTTTTAGTGCCTGAAATGGCGCATCCCGGTGAACACCATGGCGATGCCGGCTTCGTCGGCCGCCGCGATGACTTCGTTGTCACGCATCGAGCCGCCCGGCTGGATCACCGCGGTGATGCCGGCCTTGGCCGCGTTGTCGATGCCGTCGCGGAACGGGAAGAAGGCGTCCGAGGCCATGACCGCGCCTTTCACTTCCAGGCCGGCGTGCTCGGCCTTGATGGCGGCGATGCGTGCGGAGTTGACGCGGCTCATCTGGCCGGCGCCGACGCCCACGGTCTGGCGGTGCCTGGCGTAGACGATGGCGTTGGACTTGACGAACTTGGCCACTTTCCAGGCGAAGATCAGGTCGTGGATTTCCTGTTCGCTGGGCGCGCGCTGGGTGACGATCTTCAGGTCCGCCTCGGTGATCATGCCGATGTCGCGGCTCTGTACCAGCAGGCCGCCGTTGACGCGCTTGAAGTCCCAGCCCGGGGCGCGCTCGGCCGGCCACTCGCCGCATTCGAGCAGGCGCACGTTGGCCTTGGCGGCGACCACGGCGCGGGCGGCCGCGGAGACTTTCGGGGCGATGATGACTTCGACGAACTGGCGCTCGACGATGGCCTGGGCGGTGTCGCCGTCCAGCTCGCGGTTGAAGGCGATGATGCCGCCGAAGGCCGACTCGGTGTCGGTGGCGTAGGCCAGGTCGTAGGCCTTGCGGATGCCGCCCTCGTTCTCCGGGACCACGGCCACGCCGCACGGGTTGGCGTGCTTGACGATGACGCAGGCCGGCTTGACGAAGCTCTTCACGCATTCCAGCGCGGCGTCGGTGTCGGCCACGTTGTTGAACGACAGTTCCTTGCCTTGCAGCTGCACGGCGGTGGAAACGCTGGCCTCGCCCTTCTTCGCCTCGACGTAGAAGGCCGCGCTCTGGTGCGGGTTCTCGCCGTAGCGCATTTCCTGGGCCTTGATGAACTGGCTGTTGAAGGTGCGCGGGAAGGCGCCGCGGCCTTCGGTGGAGAGGGTGTCGCGCGCCTGGTCGATGGTGCCCAGGTAGTTGGCGATCATGCCGTCGTAGGCGGCGGTGTGCTCGAAGGCCTTCAGGGCCAGGTCGAAGCGCTGGGCATAGGTCAGGCCGCCGGCCTTCAGGGCCGCGACCACGCCGGCGTAGTCGCCGGCGTTGACCACGATGGCGACGTCCTTGTGGTTCTTCGCCGCGCTGCGGACCATGGTCGGGCCGCCGATGTCGATGTTCTCGATGGCGGTCGGCAGGTCGCAGTCGGGCTTGGCCACGGTGGCCTCGAAGGGGTACAGGTTGACCGCCACCAGGTCGATCGGCTTGATGCCGTGCTCGGCCATCACCGCGCCGTCGATGTCGCGACGGCCGAGGATGCCGCCGTGCACCTTCGGGTGCAGGGTCTTGACGCGGCCGTCCATCATTTCCGGGAAGCCGGTGTAGTCGGCCACTTCCACGGCGGCGATGGCGTTGTCCTTGAGCAGCTTGTAGGTGCCGCCGGTGGAGAGGATCTCCACGCCGAGGGCGACCAGCTCGCGGGCGAAATCGACGACGCCGGTCTTGTCGGAGACGCTGATCAGCGCGCGGCGGATGGGCAGGCGGGTGGTTTGGTCGGTCATCTGTCAGGCCATCGGATAGAGGAAAAGAAAGAGCTGGAAGCTTGAAGCTGAAAGCCGGAAGTCAAGAGCGCCGTTCGGCTTTCCACTTCCAGCTTCGGGCTTCGCGCTTCCAGCTTCTAGAGAAGATCGTATTGCTTGAGCTTCTTGCGCAGGGTGCCGCGGTTCAGGCCGAGCAGCTCCGACGCCTTGGTCTGGTTACCCTTCACGTGGTCCATCACGGTTTCCAGCAGCGGTGCCTCCACTTCGCAGAGCACCATGTTGTACACGTCCGTGACCGGCTGCCCATCGAGGTGGGCGAAGTAGTTGCGCAGTGCCTTCTCGACGCTGTCGCGCAGGGTATGGCCTTCCTGCGTCGGCGTGTTCAGGTGCTGTTTGAGGTTCGCGTTGTCGCTCACGGGTGTCATTCCACTCACTAAAGTCTCGGTCATCGTTGTCATGCGGCCACCCCTTTTCCGTTGTCGTGGCGCTCGGCGAAGAACTGCCTGACGCTGGCGCTCTGTGCATCCGTGTTCTGCAAACGATTGAACTGGGCGCGGAACTCCGCCGCCCCCGGTAACGTCGCCAGGTACCAGCCCACGTGCTTGCGGGCGATGCGGACACCCAGCTCTTCCCCATAGAAGGCATGCAAGGCGGCCAGGTGCTCCAGCAAAATGCTTTCCACCTCGGCCAGGGACGGCGCCGGCAAGGTCTCGCCGGTGCTCAGGTAGTGCTCGATCTCACGGAATATCCACGGCCGGCCCTGGGCGGCGCGGCCGATCAGCAAGGCGTCGGCGCCGGTGTGCTGGAGCACCTGGCGGGCCTTCTGCGGCGAGGTGATGTCGCCATTGGCGAACACCGGGATGGACACCGCCTGCTTGATCGCGGCGATGGTTTCGTATTCGGCGTCGCCGGTGTACAGGTCGGCGCGGGTGCGGCCATGCACGGCCAGGGCCTGGATGCCCGACTGCTCGGCGATGCGCGCGACGTTCACGCCGTTGCGGTTGTCGCGGTCCCAGCCGGTGCGGATCTTCAGCGTCACCGGCACTTCGACGGCGGCCACCACGGCTTCGAGGATTTCGGCCACCAGCTTCTCGTCGCGCAGCAGCGCGGAGCCGGCGGCCTTGTTGCACACCTTCTTGGCCGGGCAGCCCATGTTGATGTCGATGATCTGCGCGCCCAGCTCGACGTTGGCGCGGGCGGCCTCGGCGAGCATCTGCGGGTCGCCGCCGGCTATCTGCACCGAACGCGGCTGGTCCTCGCCGTCGTGCACCAGGCGCAGGCGCGACTTGCGGCTGTTCCACAGGCGCACGTCGCTGGTGACCATCTCCGAGACCACCATGCCGGCGCCGAGGCGGCGGCACAGCTGGCGGAACGGGCGATCGGTGACGCCGGCCATGGGAGCCAGGATCAGTCTGTTGGGCAGTGTGTAAGAGCCGATGCGAACCACCGACATCGCTTCCCTGTTATGGGGCGCAATCGCTGCACGCTCCCGCGGGTCGAGGACTCGGGGAGGGTCGGCGAGAGGCCACCGGTGCTTGCAAAAAAGGGAGGGCATGATACCCGCTCTCGATGACCGGATAAAGGCGATTTTGGATAAATTCTGAACAGCCGCCGGCTTATTGCCTGGGGTTGGAAGACGAGCGGAACTGGCGCTGCGCGGGGTTCTGCGTTATGCGCCGGTCACTCCGGCGAATGGAAGCTGAGGCTGTAGTTGACCGCCTTGGGGCCCGGGTCGAGGATGTCCAGCGACACGTGGATCGGCGTCTGCGGCGGCATCTCGCTCTGCCCGGCCAGCTCGCCGCCCAGGTATTCGCTGGGCTTGAAGCTGCGGCTGGCGATCAGTTGGCCGTTGAGGTCGGCGAAGCGCAGCTCCAGCAGCGGGAAGGGCTGGGAGAAGCTGGCGCGGTTGTAGATGATCGCGTCCACCACCAGGGCGCCGCTGAAGTCCGGGTGGCTGCGCACCACCAGGTTGCTGCTGCGGATCTGCTCGACGTCGACCTTCGACGGCAGGGTGCAGCCCAGCTGCGGGCAGAGTTCGGCGAACCAGGGGCGGTAGGCGTCCTCGCGGGCCAGTTCGTCGAAGTGGTAGGCCACGTACTGGCCGCCCAGGCCGGCCAGGGCCAGGAGGATCAGCAGCAGCCAGAGCAGGCGCCAGCCCCAGCGGCTCTTGGGCTTCTGCCAGTCCAGTTGCAGCGGCTCGTCGCTGAGGTCGTGCAGGGCGGCCTCGCCCAGGCCCGGGTCGGGGCGGCGCGGGGCCTTGTCGTCTGCCTCTTCGTCCTCGTCGTCCAGCGGCGCGCCCAGGCGGGGCGTCTCGCGTTCCGCCAGCGGGGGCTCGGCCTCGGGTTCCTCGTCCGGCTCGGCTTCGGTTTCCAGCGGCTCGTCGTCGCGGCGGGCGCTGAAGCTCGGCAGGTCGTCGTCTTCCTCTTCTGCGGCCGCGGCGGCCACGGCCGGCTCTTCGACCGGCGCGCTCTGCGGTTGCGGCGGCGCGACGGGGGGCTGCTCGGGCTCTTCGTCGATGCGGCCCTGGCTCGGTTCCTGGCGGCCGCCTTCGCTCGCCTGGCGTTCCTCGTCGCGCAGCAGGGCCTCGGCCCAGCGTTCGTCATGCGGGTCGCGCGCCGACGGGCGGTTGCCCAGCAGGGCCTCGGCCGGCTTGGGCGCGGCCTGCAGTTCGCGGAATTCCTGGGACAGCTCGAATTCGTCGAGCTTGGCCAGCTCTTCGTCGAGGTTGAGGCTGTCCAGGTCGAGATCGTCGTGGATCCACAGGGTATCGTCGGCGGGCTTGGCCGCTGCGGCGGCTTCTTGCGCCGGCCTGGCCGGTGCCGGGGGCTGGGTGGGGGCCGGCATAGGTGTGGCGGCCGGGGCTACCGTGCTGTCGGCGGACGGTCGCGCGCTGTGCGGCGCCAGCGGCCAGCCGAGGGTGGCGACGCCGGGCGCCGGGACGGGGCGCGGGGGCTCGCTTGGCGCTGCGGGCGCTGCGGGTTTCGGGGCCGCAGCCGGCGGCTGGATGGGCTCGCCGCCGGAGCGCGCGGTGCCGCCCAGCATATGTTGTGGGGCGTTGAACACCTTGAGGCAGGCGCCGCAGCGCACAGCGCCATTGGCCGCACCCAGCTGCGCCTGGTTGACGCGGAAACTGGTGAGGCAATGCGGGCACTGTGTGATGAAACTGGCGCTCATGCGGCGGTCCGGCGATAAACGGTCGATTAGTCTAACTCAAGCCTCGGCGTGCGGGCAGTTGGCCGCCACCAGGGTTCAGCGGCGGCGGCCGCTGATGCGTACCCAGCCTTCGCGCTCGGCGGTGGGCTCCAGCTCGAAGGCGTCGGCGTAGGCGGCGCGCACTTCCTCGGCCTGCTCGGCGAGGATGCCCGACAGGGCCAGGCGGCCGCCGGGCTTGACCAGGGAAGTCAGCTGGCCTGCCAGTGAGACCAGGGGACCGGCGAGAATGTTCGCCACCACCACGTCGGCCTGCCCGGCGGGCAGATCGGCGGGCAGGTAGACCGGGAACAGCGCCGGGTCGATGCCGTTGCGCGTGGCGTTGTCGCGCGAGGCCTCCAGGGCCTGCGGGTCGATGTCGGTGCCCAGCGCCTGCTTCGCGCCTAGCAGCAGCGCGGCGATGGCGAGGATGCCCGAGCCGCAGCCGAAGTCCAGCACGGTGTCGCCGGCCAGTTCCTGGCCGTCCAGCCATTCCAGGCACAGCGCGGTGGTCGGGTGGGTGCCGGTGCCGAAGGCCAGGCCCGGGTCGAGCAGCAGGTTCACCGCCTCCGGCTCCGGCGCCTCGTGCCAGCTGGGGACGATCCACAGGCGGCGGCCGAAGCGCATCGGCTTGAAGTTGTCCATCCAGCTGCGTTCCCAGTCCTGGTCTTCGACGATTTCGACCTGGTGCTGGGGCAGTTCGCCGCCGGTCAGCAGCTGCAGGTGGGCCAGCAGCGCGGCCTCGTCGGTGCCGTCCTCGAACAGCGCCAGCAGGTGGGTGTGGGTCCACAGCGGGGTGGTGCCCAGGTCCGGCTCGAAGATCGGTTGGTCCTCGGCGTCCATGAAGGTCACCGAGACGGCGCCGACTTCCAGCAGGGCGTCTTCGTAGGTGGGCGCCTGTTCCGGGGTGATGGCGAGGCGGACTTGAACCCAGGGCATAAAAAACCTCGTGAGAAAACGGCTGAAGGCTGGAAGGCCGGACGAAGGGCGGGATTATCCGCTTTTTCGTCCAGCCTTCCAGCCTCCAGCGCTTTTATCGGCGTGGGGTCAGTGACTCATGCCGAGTTTCTTTTCCAGGTAATGGATGTTCACACCGCCCTTGCAGAATTCCTTGTCGCGGACCAGGTCCTTGTGCAGGTCGATGTTGGTCTTGATGCCGTCGACGATCAGCTCGTCCAGGGCATTGCGCATGCGCGCCAGGGCCTCGTCGCGGTCCTTGCCGTAGGTGATCAGCTTGCCGACCAGCGAGTCGTAGTTCGGCGGTACGGTGTAGCCGCTGTACAGGTGAGAGTCGACGCGCACGCCGTTGCCGCCGGGGGCGTGGAAGTGCTTCACGGTGCCCGGGCTGGGCATGAAGTTCTTCGGGTCCTCGGCGTTGATCCGGCATTCCAGGGCATGGCCGCGGATCACCACGTCCTCCTGGCGTACCGACAGCTTCTGGCCGGAGGCGATGCGCAGCATTTCCTTGACGATGTCGATGCCGGTGACCATCTCCGACACCGGATGCTCCACCTGCACGCGGGTGTTCATCTCGATGAAGTAGAAGCGGCCGTTCTCGTAGAGGAACTCGAAGGTGCCGGCGCCACGGTAGCCGATCTCGACGCAGGCGCGAACGCAGCGTTCGAGGACTTCCGCACGGGCCTTCTCGTCGATGCCCGGCGCAGGGGCTTCTTCCAGCACCTTCTGGTGGCGGCGCTGCAGCGAGCAGTCGCGGTCGCCCAGGTGGATGGCGTTGCCCTGGCCGTCGGAGAGCACCTGGACTTCCACGTGGCGCGGGTTGGTCAGGAACTTCTCCAGGTAGACCATGGAGTTGCCGAAGGCGGCGCCGGCCTCGGTGCGGGTCAGCTTGGCCGACTTGATCAGCTCTTCCTCGCTGTGCACCACGCGCATGCCGCGGCCACCGCCGCCGCCGGCGGCCTTGATGATGACCGGGTAGCCCACTTCGCGGGCGATGGCCAGGGCGGTTTCCTCGTCTTCCGGCAGCGGGCCGTCGGAGCCCGGCACGGTGGGCACGCCGGCTTTCTTCATGGCGTCCTTGGCCGAGACCTTGTCGCCCATCAGGCGGATCACGTCGGCGCTCGGGCCGATGAAGGTGAAGCCGGAGCGTTCGACCTGCTCGGCGAAGTCGGCGTTTTCGGCGAGGAAGCCGTAGCCCGGGTGGATGCCGTTGGCGCCGGTGACTTCGGCGGCGGCGATGATCGCCGGGATGTGCAGGTAGGACTGGCCGGCCGGGGCCGGGCCGATGCACACGGCCTCGTCGGCCAGCGACAGGTGCATCAGCTCGCGGTCGGCGGTGGAGTGCACCGCGACCGTCTTGATGCCCAGCTCCTTGCAGGCGCGCAGGATGCGCAGGGCGATCTCGCCGCGGTTGGCGATCAGTACTTTATCCAACATCGCAGGTTCCCCGCGGCTTAGACGATGGTGAACAGCGGCTGGTCGTACTCGACCGGCTGGCCGCTTTCGACCAGGACCTGCTCGATGACGCCGCTGGTTTCAGCCTCGATGTGGTTCATCATCTTCATGGCTTCGACGATGCACAGGATGTCGCCTTTCTTCACGCTCTGGCCGACTTCGACGAAGGGCGCAGCGGTCGGTGACGGCGAGCGGTAGAAGGTACCGACCATCGGCGAGCGGACCACGTTGCCGTTGAGCTTGGCGGCGGCCGGCGCAGCTTCTGCGGCCGGTGCGGCGGCAGCGGCCGGGGCCGGCGCGGCAGCGGGGGCGGGCGCGTAGGCCGGGGCGGCAGCGTAGATCGGCTGGGCGGCGGTCTTGCTGTGGCGGCTGATGCGCACCGATTCTTCGCCTTCGCGGATTTCCAGCTCGTCGATGCCGGACTCTTCGAGCAGTTCGATCAGTTTCTTGACTTTACGGATGTCCATTAGCGTTCGCACTCCCAGGTGATGGTCACGGGCGTTCAAGTTGTTCGAGGGCGGACTCCAGGGCCAGGCGGTAGCCTGTGGCCCCCAGGCCGCAGATCACCCCTACCGCCACGTCGGAGAAGTAGGAGTGATGCCGGAAAGGTTCACGTTTGTGCACGTTGGACAGGTGCACTTCGATGAATGGGATGCTCACCGCGAGCAACGCGTCACGTAGCGCGACACTCGTATGCGTGAAAGCCGCCGGATTGATGAGGATGAAGTCCACGCCTTCGCCGCGCGCGGCATGGATGCGCTCGATCAGTTCGTACTCGGCGTTGCTCTGCAGGTACATCAGGTGATGGCCGGCCTCGCGGGCGCGGCGCTCCAGGTCCTGGTTGATCTGCTCGAGGGTGACCGAGCCGTAGACGCCGGGTTCGCGGGTGCCGAGCAGGTTCAGGTTGGGCCCGTGCAGGACCAGTAGGGTGGCCATCGGCTTGTTGTTCTCTCGTCGCGCGGATTGGAAATTGGCCGGGACTATGCCGGAAACCGGTCGTGACTGTCCAGTCATGCCGGTTTTGCGGTAGATGTCGGCATGTTGCCTGATGATTGCTGCAGAAATATGAGGCGCGCCCTAGCGCGCGCCGGCCTGCTGCAGATGCGCGGCCAGGGTGGCCGCATTGGTCTCGCCGACGATGCGCAGGTCGCTGTGCTCCTGGCCGCCCGCGTCGAACAGCAGTAGCGCCGGCGGGCCGAAGAGGTTATAGCGGTCGAGCAGGGCGCGCTGCTCGGCGGTGCTGTCGGTCATGTCGAAGCGCAGCAGCTGGTAGCCGGCCAGTTGCGCCTGGACGGCGGCATCCGGCAACACCTGGCGCTCGATGATCCGGCAACTGATGCACCAGTCGGCGTACCAGTCCAGCAGCACCGGCCGGCCATTGGCGCGGGCGGCGGCCAGGGCGGCGTCGAGCTGCGCCGGGGTGGTCAGGTTCTGCCACTGGCCGGGCGTCGAGCTGGGCGGGCCGGCGTGGCTGGAGGGTTCGGAGCGGCCCAGCGGGTGCAGCGGGTCGGATTCGCCGCGCAGGGCGCCGGCCCAGGCCGCCAGGGCGTAGACCAGGAACATCAGGCCGAGCAGCTGGGCGCCGCGTTGCAGCGGCGTCTTGTTCACCAGCTCCAGGGTGCCCAGGGCGATGGCCACGCCGCCGGCCAGGGCGCCCCACAGGGCCAGGCTCACCGGGCCGGAGAGCACCCGCTCCAGCAGCCAGATGGCCACCGCCAGCAGCAGCACGCCGAAGAAGTTGCGCACGCCGGTCATCCAGGCCCCGGATTTCGGCAGCACGGCGCCGCCGCCGGCGCCGAAGATCACCAGCGGGGTGCCCATGCCCAGGCCCAGGGCGAACAGCAGCAGGCCGCCGCCGATGGCGTCGCCGGTGCTGCCGATGTACAGCAGCAGGCCGGCCAGGGGCGCCGAGACGCAGGGCGAGACCAGCAGGCTGGAAAGCACGCCCAGGGTGGCCGCGCCGACGATCGAGCCGCCGCGGGTATCGGCCGCCATGCGGTCCAGGCGCTCGCGCAGAAAGCCCGGCAGGCGCAGCTCGAAGATGCCGAACATGGCGATGGCGAAGGCCACGAAGAAGGCCGCGAAGGGCACCAGCACCCAGGGCGACTGCAGCATCGCCTGCAGGTTGAGCTTGGCGCCGAACAGGCCCATGAGCGCGCCGAGCACGGCGTAGCACACAGCCATCGGCAGCACGTAGGCCAGCGACAGGGTGAAGCCGCGCATGCCGCCCGGGCGCCCGCGCAGGACCACGCCGGAGAGGATCGGCAGCATCGGCAGCACGCAGGGGGTGAAGGTCAGCGTCAGGCCGGCGAGGAAGGCGATCAGCAGGCCGCGGTCGAGTTTCTTGATCTTGCCGCTGCCTTCGCCCTTGAGCAGCGCCAGCAGGTCGTCGACCACCGCCGGCTCGCCGGAGGCCACGGCCGCCTTGCCGGCGGCGGGCTTGGCGCCGAGGCTGGCGACGCCGGCGGCGGAAACCTGCACCTGGACGGTTTCCGGGGCGTAGCACAGGCCCTTGTCGGCGCAGCCCTGGTAGGTGACGGTGAGGCGGTAGGGCAGCTTCTGCGGGTTGTTCAGCGGCACCTTGACGTCGGTGATGGCGTAGTAGACCTGGGAGTCGCCGAAGTAGTCGTCGTGGTGGGCCTTGCCCGGCGGCAGCTGCACGTCGCCGAGGCTGACCTCGGCCGGCTCGACCTGGAACTTCATGCGGTGCCGGTAGAGGTAGTAGCCCTCGGCGTTGACGAAGCGCAGCAGCACCTGCTGGCTGTCGCTGTCCTCGACGCTCAGGCGGAAGGCCTCGGCCACCGGGAGGAACTTGCCCTCGGCCGGCGCCGCGGTACTGAAACCGGGGGCGGCGGGGGCCGGCTTGTCGAACAGGCCGGCGGTGGCGGGCAGGGCGACCAGGAACAGGAGCAGGGTCAGCAGACGGCGCATGGAACTCTCGCGGACTTTCTGGGTGGCGGCATGATAGCGGAAAGCTTCCGATGCGGCCCGAGGAGCTGTCACAAGAAGTGATCGAGGCTGTGGGACTGCGCCGGCGAGCCCGGGTTCCCGCATCGCTGCCGCGTCAATCGGCCGCGTGCTGGCCGAACGCCCCCAGCAGGTCGCCGACGAAGGCCTGCTCGGCGTCGCCGGGGTGGCGGCCACGGTGGCGGGTCAGGCTGAAGGCCACCTCGAAGCCCAGTTCGCCCGGCAGCAGCTCGCGCAACTGGCCGCGCTCGATCCAGGGTTGCGCGACATGCCGGGGCAGGTAGCCGATGTGCGCGCCGGAGAGGATGAACGCCAGGCTGCCGTCCACCTGTTCGCAACGCGCGCTGCTGCGGCTGGTCTGCAGCGGTTCGTCGGCGGCGATGAAGCGGTAGGGGTGCAGCACCTGGTCGGCGTCGGCCAGGGCGTCGCGGCTCGGCTTGCTGTGCTCGAAGGCCGGGTGGCCCGCGCCGCAATACAGGCCCTGGGATTCGACGAACAGGGGGTGATGCTCCAGCGCCGCCTGGGTGCCGGCGAAGTAGCCGACCGCCAGGTGCAGCCGGTCCTGCAGTAACAGGCGCTCCAGTTCGGCGGGCGTGGCGGTGAGCAGCTCCAGGCTGACCGCCTCGTTGCGCTGGCGGAAGCGGCGGATCGCCTCGGACAGTCGCGCGACGACGCTTTCTTCGAGGCTTTCCGAAAGACCGATGCGCACCTCGCCCAGCAGCTTGTCGGCCACGCCGCGCGCCTCGTCGCGGAAGCCCTCGATGGCGACGAACAGCCGCCGCGTCGATTGCAGCAGGTGCTCGCCCTTGGGCGTCAGGCGGAAGCCGCCCTTGCCGCGCTCGCACAGGCGGTAGCCCAGGCGCGTCTCCAGCTTGGCCATCTGGATGCTGATGCTCGGCTGGCTCAGGCCCAGCTCGCCCTGCGCCGCGCTGAAGCCGCCGCATTCCACCACGGTGACGAACAGGCGCAGCAACTGCAGGTCGAGGTCGCGCAACTGGCTGAGCATGGCTGTCTCCAAACATTGCTCTGGTGGAATGCCAAAGTAATTAACTTTGTATTTTTACAAAGTAAAGCCCGCCCCATGCTCGCCGCATAACCACAACAACCCCGAGGCGATGATCATGCGTATGTTTCCCTGGGCTTCCCTTGCGGCCCTGCTCGCGGCCCTGGCCATGCCCCTGCAGGCGCAGGAGCGGGTACTCAACCTGTACAACTGGGCGGATTACGTCGGCGCCGAGGCCTTGCAGCGCTTCCAGCAGGAAACCGGCATCCGCGTCAAATACGACACCTTCGACAGCGCCGAGGTGCTCGACAGCAAGCTGATGACCGGCCGCAGCGGCTATGACGTCGTCTTCCCCGCCAGCAGCGGGCTGGCCCGCGCCATCCAGGCCAAGGCCGTGCAGCCGGTGGACGACGCGCAGCTGAAGAACTTCTCCAACCTCGACCCGGAACTGCTGGCCAAGCTGGCCGCCATCGATCCGGGCAACCGCTACGGCGTGCCCTACACCTGGGGCACCGTGGGCCTGGCGATCAACAGGGACGAAGTGCTCAAGCGCATCCCCGACGCGCCGCTGGACAGCCTCGACCTGCTGTTCAAGCCCGAATACGCCAGCCGCCTGGCCGACTGCGGCATCTCGCTGATCGACTCGCCCCAGGAAGTGATCAGCGTGGCGCTCAACTACCTGGGCAAGTCGCCCTACAGCACCGACGCGGCCGACCTGGCCCAGGTCCGCCAGTTGCTCGAAAAGCTGCAGCCCAACGTGCGTTACATCGCCAGCGGCAAGCACATCAACGACCTGGCCAACGGCACGCTGTGCCTTGCGCTGACCTACACCGGCGACGCGCTGATGGGCGCCGCGCAGGCCAGGCAGGCGAACAAGCCATTCGAGGTGATCTACCGGATACCCAGGGAAGGCACGCTGATCTGGTTCGACACCATGGCCATCCCGGTGGACGCGCCGCACCCGCAGGAAGCGCGCGCCTTCATCGACTTCATGCTGCGCCCGGACGCCATCGCCGAGCTGACCAACACCCTGTACTTCGCCAACGCCAACCGCAAGGCCACGCCGCTGCTCAATGCCGATGTGGCCGGCGACCCGGACATCTACCCGGCGCCGGCCATGCGCCGGAAGCTGTTTGGCGAGCAGTTGCTGACCTTGAAGCAGCAACGTGAGCGGACGCGGCTGTGGTCGGCGTTCCGCACCCGCTCCTGAGCGAGGGTGGAGCCGCAGGCACCGAGCTATCAGGACACACCCAAAAAACACCGATGATGAGGACACCATGGATCAAGCCCACGACAACGACCAGGCCATCACCCGCGACAGCCTGTATGGCACCGCCGCCGAATCCACCTACGCCGGCATCACCAGCTTCATGCGCCGCCGCTACAGCCGCGACCTGCGCGGCGTCGACCTGGTGGTGAGCGGCGTGCCCTTCGACACCGCCACCACCAACCGCCCCGGCAGCCGCTTCGGGCCGCGGGCGATCCGCGCCGCCTCGGTGCAGATGGCCTGGGCCCGGCACTTCCCCTGGGAGTTCGACCCCTTCGACCACCTGGCGGTGATCGACTACGGCGACTGCTCCTTCGACCACGGCGTGCCGCAGGAAACCCCGGCAGCCATCGAAGCCCACGCCGCGCGCATCCTCGATGCCGGCTGCGCGCTGCTGACCCTGGGCGGCGACCACTTCATCAGCTACCCGTTGCTCAAGGCCCATGCGAAGAAGCACGGCCCGCTGTCGCTGATCCATTTCGATGCCCACAGCGACACCTGGCCGGACGAGGACTGCCAGCGCATCGACCACGGCACCATGTTCTACCATGCCGCCCGCGAGGGGCTGGTGGACCCGGCGCGCTCGGTGCAGGTCGGCCTGCGCACCACCAACGACGATGTGATGGGCTTCCAGGTGCTGGATGCCCGCGAAGTGCACCGCCACTCGCCGCAGGCCATCGCCGAACGCATCCGCGCGCGGGTGGGGGACAGCCCGGTGTACCTGACCTTCGATATCGACTGCCTCGACCCGGCCTTCGCGCCGGGCACCGGCACGCCGGTCTGCGGCGGGCTCAGTTCGCACCAGGCGCTGGAAATCCTCCGCGCGCTGCGTGGCATCAACCTGGTGGGCATGGACGTGGTGGAAGTCGCGCCGCCCTACGACAGCGCCGAGATCACCGCCCTGGCCGGCGCGACCCTGGCGATGGAGATGGTTTGCCTGTACGCGGCGCGGCACAAGCTGGGCGAGCGTTGATGGGATGGCCCGGTAGGCGCGGGAAACCCATTTTACGGGGCGTCGTGGTTGGACCTGGCGCGCTCTTCAACGGCGTTTCGTGCCCATCACCGCGCGGGGCATGGCCAAGGTCAAGCGGCGGATAACCGCGAACGGTTATCCGCCCTACGCCGAGCCCACCCCCGGCGTTATCCGCCGGTCCGCGGGATCAGGCGAACACCTCGACGCGATTGCGCCCGCCATGCTTGGCGCGGTACAGCGCCTCGTCGGCGCGGCGAGCCAGGACGGTGGCGTCTTCGTCCGCGCCCAGCTGGGCGATGCCGCAGCTGAAGGTGCAGGCCAGGTCGGCGGGCTTGGCCGGGTAGCGGATCTCGGCGAAGCGCTGGCGGATTTCCTCCAGCACCTTGTGCGCCGCCACGCTGTCGGTGTCCGGCAGCACCACGGCGAATTCCTCGCCGCCGTAGCGGCCGATGTGGTCGGTCTTGCGCAGGCGCTGCTTGAGGAACAGCGCCAGGCTCTTGATCACCCGGTCGCCCATGGGATGGCCGTAGCTGTCGTTGACCTTCTTGAAGTGGTCGATGTCGAGCATGGCGAAGGCCAGCGGCTGGCCTTCGCGGCGCGCGCGGTAGCTGGCGTCTTCCAGCAATTGCAGGGTGTGGGTGTGGTTGTACAGCCCGGTGAGGCTGTCGCGCACCATGCGCGCCTTGAGGCTGCGCGCCCGCGCCGCGCGGTTGCGCACGGTGGCGATCAGGTGGCGCGGCTTGATCGGCTTGGTGAGGAAGTCGTCGCCGCCCTCGCTCATGGCGTCGAGCTGCTTGTCCAGGTCGTCCTCGGCCGACAGGTAGATGATCGGCACGCTGACGTGGCGCTCGTGCTGGCGGATCACCTTGGCCAGCTCGGTGCCCAGGCATTCGGGCATGTACATGTCGAGGATGATCAGGTCCGGCTGGAACTCGGCCAGCTCGGCCATCACCGACAGCGGCGCGGTGAGCGCGCGGGTGACGATGCCGGCGCCATTGAGGACCATCTCGGTGTGCGCCGCCTGGGCCCGCGAATCGTCGACGATGAGCACGCGGAAGGGGTCGTAGTGGGCGACGCGGGTGAGCATCTCGATCTTTTCCAGCACCCCGGAGGCGTCCAGGGTGCCGCTGAAGAACTCCTGGCCGCCGGCGCGGGCCGCGGCCAGGCGGGTGGGGGTGTCGGTGTCCTCGTGGCTGAAGAACAGCACCGGCAGCTTGTGCGCCAGGCCCGCCTGCACTTCCTCGGCCAGGGCCAGGCCGAGGCCCGCGCCGGCGAAGTCGACGTCCATCAGCAGCGCCGCCGGATGGCGTTCGGCCATGGCCGCGCGGAAGGCCGCGGCGTGCTCGCACAGCTGCGCGTGGACGCCGAAGAACTCCAGCTGCTGGGCCAGGCGCTCGGCGCGCTCGGCGTCCTGCAGGGCCAGGTAGACCGGCTTGCGCAGCGGCGGCAGCTGGGTGTGTTCGAGCTGGTCGCCATGGCGCAGGCCGGTGCGCGACAGGCGCAGCATCAATTGGGCGAACTCGTTGATCAGCTCGCTGGACAGGCGCCCGCGGTTGCCCGCCACGGCGTCCAGCCCGGCGCCAATGGCGGCGGCCAACTGGGCGTGCTCGGCCTGCTCGAAGCGCTCGGCGTAGCGCTGCAGGCGCAGGACGGCCTCGCGCAGGTCGGCCATGCCGCTGGCGGTCCATTCCGAGCGGCTGAGCTGCTGCCAGATCTCCAGCACGTGCCGGGCCTGGTGGATCACCCGCTGGGCAAAATGGTGTTTCAAGCGATCGCGGGTGGGATCGTCGTGCTCGGTCATGGCGCACTTCTTGTGAGGGCTGACGCGGTGGCGGGGTCGCCAGAGCGATGATGGCACCATGCTACCATTTGCCGCTGGCAATTCCAGTGATGTCGGTCAAGGATCGCCAGGCGTGCCATGCAGAGGGTAGGCTGCCCTTCGGGCGCCGACTGCGGCATGCTAGTGCGCCTGGATCGCGGCATCGCCCGGCACCTGTGGCGGGGCCTGCGGTCCAACCTTTTTCCGTTAGGTCGAACCAAGGACTTTGCCATGTGGAACTGGAAGAATCGCGGCGGCTCGGTGCGCGAGCGCGTCGACGACAGGGTTGACGATGTGCGCGCCTACTTCGGCGGGCCCTGGCTGGTGCGCGTGGTCGGCGGGCTGCTGGGCGCCTACCTGGTGGTCGCCGCCCTGGTCGGCTGGTACTGGAGCCGCGAGCCGGACCTGTTCCCCGTGCAGCAGCATGCGCAGCAGGCCGCCGAGCGCGCCGGGCGGCAGATGGTGGTGGGCTACACCACCGTGGAAACCCTCAAGGAAGTGGTCGGCACCCTGCTGAACAAGCCGGGCGGCTACCTGTCCAACGACATCTTCCCGCCGGGCCTGTGGCTGGACAACATGCCCAGCTGGGAATACGGCGTGCTGGTGCAGACCCGCGACCTGTCCCGCGCGCTGCGCAAGGACTTCGCCCGCTCGCAGTCGCAGTCCACCGAGGACGCCGACCTGGCCCGCGCCGAGCCGCGCTTCAACTTCGACAACAAGAGCTGGGCGCTGCCGTCTTCCGAGTCGGAGTACGCCGAGGGCATCAAGTCCCTGGACCGCTACCTGGCGCGCCTCTCCGCCGAGCAGCCCAACGCGCAGTTCTACGCCCGCGCCGACAGCCTGAACAACTGGCTGGGCGACGTTTCCACCCGCCTGGGCTCGCTGTCCCAGCGCCTGTCCGCCAGCGTCGGGCGGGTCAAGCTGAACACCAACATCAAGACCGCCTCGGCGCTGGCGCCGGGGGAGGCGCCGCAGGTCGACGAAGAGGTGCAGGAAACCCCCTGGCTGCAGATCGACAACGTGTTCTACGAGGCCCGCGGCCAGGCCTGGGCGCTGTCGCACATCCTGCGCGCCATCGAGGTCGACTTCGCCGACGTGCTGGCGAAGAAGAACGCCACCGTCAGCGTGCGGCAGATCATCCGTGAGCTGGAAGCCACCCAGGAAGCGCTGTGGAGCCCGATGGTGCTCAACGGCAGCGGCTTCGGCGTGCTGGCCAACCATTCGCTGGTGATGGCCAACTACATTTCCCGGGCCAACGCCGCGATCATCGATCTGCGGCAACTGCTGGCGCAGGGCTGATGGACCTCGTCAGCGCCGCCGAGGCCGCCCACCGGCTGGCCTCGGACCGGGAACTGATCGCCTGGGTCGACGAGCGCGACCAACTGCTGGGCGAGCTGCCGCGCGCCCAGCTGCGCGAGCGCGGGCTGATCGGCCGCGGCACCTTCATCCTGCTGTTCAACGGCGCCGGGCAGCTCTGCGTGCACCGCCGCAGCCTGAGCAAGGCGGTGTACCCGGGCTACTGGGACGCCGCCGCCGGCGGGATGGTGCAGGCCAGCGAGAGCTATGCGCTGTCGGCCAGCCGCGAGCTGGAGGAAGAGCTGGGCGTGGCCGGCGTGGAGTTGCGCGAGCATGGCACCTTCTTTTTCGACGAGCCGGGTAATCGGTTGTGGTGTGCGGTGTTCTCGGCGACCTGGGACGGGGCGCTGAGGCTGCAGCCGGAGGAGGTGCTGGAGGCGCGGTTCGTCGAGCCGGCCGTGGCGTTGGAGGAGGCTGGCTCCGGGGTTTTGTACTGTCCGGACTCGTTGCAGGCTTTGCGGTTGTATCTGGGGCAGCTTTAAGAGCAAGAGCCCCTCACCCTAACCCTCTCCCGCAAGCGGGAGAGGGGACGGTCCTGAGTGGGCGTGTGGTCTGTGCCTCTTGCATGCCATTGCCCATGCATCCACTCCATAACAGCAGCAGTGCTCGGTGCGTCCGGCGCGGACTCCCTCTCCCACTTGCGGGAGAGGGGACTGTCCTGAGTGGGCGGCGAAACTGTGCCATGGGCAAGCCGTGGTTTGTGCATCCACGCCGCCATCGCAGTGAGGCTCGGTGCTCCCGGCGCGGACTCCCTCTCCCGCTTGCGGGAGAGGGCCGGGGTGAGGGTGCTTTTCAGGCATGTCGCCAATCCGCCGATCAATGACGCATTTCCACCCTTAGCATTTGCCTCCAATGCTGGTAAATTGCGCGACCTTTCCGCTCGGGTCCTCCGGCGGGAATGCGCAGCCCCTGCCTGAGTGGGGCGTCGCGGTCGGCGCCAGCCGATCATTCGTTGACCTGGCCCTTAGAGGCCAATCCTGGGGAAAACGCCCGGTGGTCAAGAAAGCATCCTCCCTGTCCGCCCTTGGCGGGCTCGTCTATTCCACCGATGCGGGCCGGCATTGCCCGGACTGCAACCAGCCCGTTGGCGCCTGCATCTGCAAGCAGTCCGTGATCCCGGCCGGCGACGGCATCGCCCGTGTGCGCCGCGAGACCAAGGGCCGCGGCGGCAAGACCGTGACCACGGTCAGCGGCGTGCCCCTGGCCGAAGACGCCCTCAAGGAACTGGCCACGGCGCTGAAGAAACGCTGCGGCACCGGCGGCGCGTTGAAGGACGGCGTCATCGAGATCCAGGGCGACCACGTCGAGCTGCTCCTCGAAGAGTTGGCCAAGCGCGGCTTCAAGGCTAAGAAATCCGGCGGCTGATTCGTCTCTCCCCTGCAGGGAACGGGTTAGGCAGCGGCGCACGGCGCCGGCATGCCGGCCAGCCCGTTCCCTAGATGGGAGATGCGCCGCGCTCGCGAGTTCGCCACGCTTTCCTAAACTACCGCCAGAGATGGCGGTCAACACGGCAACGTCATACCCGACGTTTAGGCTTGTTGCGTCCGCGCGCTACCCGCGCCGGGCGCTCGACTTTCTTTTCAGGAGACACCCGCGCATGGCCGCAAGACGGACCCGCAAAGACGACGGCAGCAACTGGACGGTGGCGGACAGCCGCAGCATCTACGGTATCCGCCATTGGGGCGCCGGCTATTTCGCGATCAACGACGCCGGCAACGTCGAGGTGCGCCCGCAGGGTGCCGACGCCCAGCCGATCGATCTGCATGCGCTGGTCGGCCAGTTGCGCGAGGCGGGCCTGTCGCTGCCGCTGCTGGTGCGCTTCCCGGACATCCTGCAGGACCGCGTGCGCAAGCTGACCGGCGCCTTCGACGCCAACATCGCGCGCCTGGAGTACGGCAGCCGCTACACCGCGCTCTACCCGATCAAGGTCAACCAGCAGGAAGCGGTGGTGGAAAGCATCATCGCCACGCAGAACGTCTCCATCGGCCTGGAAGCCGGCTCCAAGCCGGAGCTGATGGCGGTGCTGGCGCTGGCGCCCAAGGGCGGGACCATCGTCTGCAACGGCTACAAGGACCGCGAGTTCATCAAGCTGGCGCTGATGGGGCAGAAGCTCGGGCACAACGTCTTCATCGTCATCGAGAAGGAGTCCGAGGTGCAGCTGGTGATCGAGGAGGCCGAGCACGTCGGCGTGCTGCCGCAGGTCGGCCTGCGCGTGCGGCTGTCCTCGCTGGCCTCCTCGAAGTGGGCCGACACCGGCGGCGAGAAGGCCAAGTTCGGCCTTTCCGCCGCGCAGCTGCTGTCGGTGGTCGAGCGCTTCCGCAAGGCCGGGCTGGACCAGGGCGTGCGCCTGCTGCACTTTCACATGGGCTCGCAGATCGCCAACCTGGCCGACTACCAGCACGGCTTCAAGGAAGCCATCCGCTACTACGGCGAGCTGCGCGGCCTCGGCCTGCCGGTGGACCACGTGGATGTCGGCGGCGGCCTGGGCGTGGACTACGACGGCACCCACTCGCGCAACGCCAGCTCCATCAACTACGACATCGACGACTACGCCGGCGTGGTGGTGGGCATGCTCAAGGAGTTCTGCGACGCCCAGGGCCTGCCGCACCCGCACATCTTCTCCGAGAGCGGCCGCGCGCTGACCGCGCACCACGCGGTGCTGATCACCCAGGTCACCGACGTCGAGCGGCACAACGACGAACTGCCGAAGATCACCGACCTCGCCGAGCAGCCGGAGATCGTCCAGTACCTGGCCGACCTGCTCGGCCCGACCGACGCCGAGATGGTCACCGAGACCTACTGGCGCGCCACCCACTACATGAGCGACGCCGCCAGCCAGTACGCCGAGGGCAAGATCAGCCTGGCCCAGAAGGCCCTGGCCGAGCAGTGCTACTTCGCCATCTGCCGGCGCCTGCACAACCAGCTCAAGGCCCGCCAGCGCTCGCACCGCCAGGTGCTCGACGAACTCAACGACAAGCTCGCCGACAAGTACATCTGCAACTTCTCGGTGTTCCAGAGCCTGCCCGACACCTGGGCCATCGGCCAGGTGCTGCCGATCCTGCCGATCCACCGCCTGGGCGAGGAACCGGACCGCCGCGCGGTGCTGCAGGACCTGACCTGCGACTCCGACGGCAAGATCACCCAGTACGTCGACGAGCAGAGCATCGAGACCAGCCTGCCGGTGCACGACGTGAAGGAAGGCGAGGACTACCTGATCGGCGTGTTCCTGGTCGGCGCCTACCAGGAAATCCTCGGCGACATGCACAACCTGTTCGGCGACACCGACTCGGTGAACGTCTACCAGAACGCCGACGGCAGCTTCCACCACGCCGGCATCGAGACCCACGACACCATCGAGGACATGCTGCGCTACGTGCACCTGTCGCCCGAGGAGCTGATGACCCACTACCGCGACAAGGTGGCCGGCGCCAAGCTCACCGCCCGCGAGCGCACCCAGTTCCTCGACGCGCTGCGCCTGGGCCTGACGCGCTCGGCCTACCTGTCGTCCTGACCGGCACGACCCGCTCTTCGTAGGGCGTATAACCGTTCGCGGTTATACGCCGTTACCCCGCCGACGTGGTGCTCTTCGTAGGATGGGTTGAGCCTGCGAAACCCATCGGGTCATGGTGATGGGTATCGCTTCGCTCAACCCATCCTACGTCTCCATCACCTGCGCCACGCGCCTGGCCAATTCGGCTGCCTTCCTTTCGTCCTTCACATTGGTGAAGCTCATCACCAGCGCCGGTTCCTGGCGCGCTTCCACACACCAATTGTTCAGCGCCTGCAAGCCCAGGCCGGCTTCCCTTGCGCGGGCGGCGATGGCCTTGTCGTCGCCGTCGATCCGGCCGATCAGGTGCAGGCCGCCGGGCAGCTCGGCGAATTTCATGCGCTTGCCCAGGCGCCGCTCCAGGGCCGTGCGCAGCAGTTGCCGGCGCTGCGCGTAGAGCGTGCGGGTGCGCTTGAGGTGGCGGGCGAAGTGGCCTTCCGCGATGAAGTCGCACAGCGTCGCCTGCTGCAGCTCGGCGCAGCCGTTGGCGAAGGTCTGCTGGCTGCGCACGAAGCGCTCCAGCAACGGCGGCGGCACTACCAGGTAGCCCAGGCGCAGGGCTGGGCACAGCACCTTGCTGAAGGTCCCGGCGTAGAGCACGCGGCCCTGGCGGTCCAGGCTCTTCAGCGCCGGCAGGGGGAAGCCGGCGTAGCGGTATTCGCTGTCGTAGTCGTCTTCCACTATCCAGGCCCCGGTCTGGGCCGCCCAGTCCAGCAGCGCCAGGCGTCGCGGCAGGCTCAGGGCCACGCCGGTGGGGCTCTGCTGCGAGGGCGTGACCAGGGCGAAGCGGGCGTCGGGTGCGCGGCGCAGGCCTTGTTCCACGCTCAGGCCATCGGCGTCCACCGGCACCGCGACCGGCCGGGCGCCGGCTGCGGCCATCAGTTGGCGCCCGCGGGGGTAGCCGGGGTCCTCGTGCCAGAAGGCGTCGCCCGGCTGCAGCAGGGTGCGGCTGACTAGGTCCAGGGCGCCCTGGTAGCCGGCGCAGATCAGCACCTGCGCCGGCTCGCAGGCGATCCCGCGGGACACGTTGAGGTAACCGGCCAGCGCCTCGCGCAGCGGGGCGTAGCCGCAAGGGTCGGGGTAGGCCAGCTCGACCTCGGCGGTGTGGCGCAGGCGGCGCGCGGCCAGGCGCGACCACAGCGCCTTGGGGAAGGCGTCCAGCGCCGGCAGGCCGAGTTGCAGCGGCAGCACCTGCGGGCCGTGGGCGATCAGCCCGGGCAGCACCTGCTCCGGTTGCGGCGCCAGGCGCGCCGGGCGCTCCGCGTTGCGCCCGGCCAACTGCGGCGATACCACGGTGCCCGCCGGGCCGCGGGCCAGCAGGTAGCCTTCGCTGGTCAGCAACTGGTAGGCCAGCTCCACGGTGCCGCGGGCCACGCCCAGCTCGCTGGCCAGGCCGCGCACTGGCGGCACCCGCTCGCCCGGGCGCAGGGTGCCGCGGGCGATGGCCTCGCGGATGCGCTCGTAGAGCTGGCGGTAGATCGGCTGCGCCAGGCCGGGGTCCAGGCGCAAGGCGAGGGGCTCGGTCATGGCCTGGTTCGCTGCGGGCTTTGTGGATAAATGACTATGCCATGACGCGGATCAGCCGTCGCGAGCGGACGAGTGCCGCGCCAGCGACTAGGCTTGCAGTTCCAGACCCGGGAGCAGCAAGGCGATGGACTTCAAGGATTACTACGCGGCGCTGGGCGTGGCGCCGGACGCCGACGAAAAGGCGATCAAGACCGCCTACCGCAAGCTGGCGCGCAAATACCACCCCGACGTCAGCAAGGAGGCGGACGCCGAAGCGCACTTCAAGGAAGTCTCCGAGGCCTACGAGGTGCTCAAGAGCCCCGAGAAGCGCGCCGAGTACGACCAGTTGCGCCAGTACCAGCAGAGCGGCCGCTTCGAGGCGCCGCCGGGTTGGCAGCCGTCCGGCGGCTTCGAGGGCGCCGAGCATTTCCAGGAGCAGGATTTCTCCGACTTCTTCGAGTCGATCTTCGGCGCCCATGCCGGCCCGCAGGGGCACCGCCGGCGGGAAAGGCGCGGCCGCGACATCGAGCTGGAGGTGCCGTTGTTCCTGGAGGAGAGCCAGTCCGGCGAGCCGCAGCCTATCCGCTTCGGCCTGCCCAGCTACGACGAGCAGGGCCGACGCCTGCCCGACGTGGAGAAGACGCTGAAGGTGCGCATTCCTCCGGGCGTAGTGGACGGCGAGCGCATCCGCCTGAAGGGCCAGGGCGCGCCCGGCATCGGCGGCGCGCCGGCCGGCGACCTCTACCTGATCATCCGCCTGGCGCCGCACCCGCTGTTCGACGTCGACGGCCGCAACCTTGTCCTCAGCGTGCCGCTGGCGCCCTGGGAAGCGGCGCTGGGGGCGAAGATCGAGGTGCCCACCCTGAACGGCCGCATCGCCCTCAGCGTGCCGCCGGGCAGCCAGAGCGGCCAGCGCCTGCGCATCCGCGGCAAGGGCCTGGCCGGCAAGGGCGAGGACCCCGCCGGCGACCTCTACGCGGTGCTCAAGGTGGTGATGCCCAAGGGCGCGCCCGAGGGCGAGACGCGTAAGCACTGGGAAGAACTGGCCGCCCGCGCGGCCTTCGATCCACGCAGCCAGTGGGGTAAACGGCCATGAGCGACATACTGCTGAGCCTGGAGCTGGAAGAGCTCTGCGAGGGCGCGCGGCTGCCGCGCGAGACGCTGCTGGAAATAGTCGAGGTCGGCATCGTCGAGCCCCTGGAGCGGCGGGGCGACACCTGGCTGTTCAGCGTCGAGTCACTGACCCTGGTGCGCCGCGCGGTGCGCCTGCAACGCGAGTTCGAGGTGGACTGGCCGGGCATCGCCCTGGCCCTGCGCCTGCTCGACGAGGTGGAGCAGCTGCGCGGCGAGAACGCCCGCCTGCGCCAGCGGCTGGCGCGTTACGAGGAGGAGTGAAGGGGCGGGGGAGTCCGCCCTACATTCCCCATGTAGGAGCGCGCCCTGCGCGCGAATCGCGGGCAAGGCCCGCTCCTACAGGTTGCCGGAAAGCACGGCATTCCTCCCCGTAGGACCTTGTCCGCGATAGCCGGATATCCCCGGCGCGGATCGCGGATGAGATCCGCTCCTACGCTGCCCCACCCGCGCCATTCCAATGGAGCGCGCCCTGCGCGCGAATCGCGGGCAGGGCCCGCTCCTACAGGTTGCCGGGGAGCACGGTGTTTCTCCCCGTAGGAGCGGACCTTGTCCGCGATAGCCGGAGGTATCGGCGCGGATCGCGGATGAGATCCGCTCCTACGCTGCCCCACCCGCGCCATTCCAATGTAGGAGCGCGCCCTGCGCGCGATTTCGTGGGTAGGAAGGCACACCGTTGCCCGGGAACGATGACGCGTTACGAGAAGGATGATGCTCTTCGTAGGAGCGGCGCGGGCCTCAGGCCCCGGCGATCTTCTCCACCCAGCGGGCGTAGCTGTCGATGATGGTCTGCAGGAAGGGCCCGACCTGGTCGTTGGCCTTGCCGGCGGCGTCGAAGAAGTTGCCGGCGCCGCCCAGGTAGGTTTCCGGCTGCTGCATGCAGGGCACGTCGAGGAACACCAGGGACTGGCGCAGCGCATGGTTGGCGCCGAAGCCGCCGATGGCCCCCGGCGAGACGCTGACCACGCCGCCCGGCTTGCCGCCCCAGGCGCTCTTGCCGTAGGGGCGCGAACCCACGTCGATGGCGTTCTTCAGCGCCGCCGGCACCGAGCGGTTGTATTCCGGGGTGACGAACAGCACCGCGTCGGCGCGGCGGATGCGCTCGCGGAAGGGCGCGTAGGCGGCCGGGGCGTTGTCGCCGTCCAGGTCCTCGTTGTACAGCGGCAGCTGGCCGATCTCGACGATCTCCAGCTTCAGGTTCGCCGGGGCCCGCTCGGCCAGGGCCAGGGCCACCTTGCGGTTGAGGGATTCCTTGCGCAGGCTGCCGACCAGCACGGCGACGTCGAAGACTTTGCTCATGGGCGTTTCCTTGTGGCGAGGGAAGTCGGGAACCTTCGTTATAGACGAGAAATCTGGCATTCGCGGAAGCGCTGCGCGGATCGGTCGCGCGATCATGTCCCAGGCTTTCAATCGATTCTTGGCTCTGTCGACTATGCCATGGCGCCCCTAGAGTGGCCCCATCCACTCTCCAGACGAGGTCGAACATGTGCACGAGAATCTTCTTCGCCGGCGCCACCGGCGCCGTGGGCAAGCGCCTGCTGCCCATGCTGCTGGCGCGCGGCTACCGGGTGCTGGCGTGCAGCCGTGAGCCGGCGCGGGCCGAGGCCCTGCGCGCGGCCGGCGCCGAGGCGCAGGTGCTGGACGTCTTCGATGGCGCGGCGCTGACGCGCGCCATGCTGGCGTTCCGTCCGCAGTGGGTGTTGCACCAGCTCACCGACCTGCCGCCCGGCCTGGACCCGACGCGCATGGCCGAGGCCACGCCGCGCAACGCCCGGGTGCGCCGCGAGGGCACCGCCAACCTGGTGGCCGCGGCCCGCGCCGCCGGGGCGCAGCGGCTGGTGGCGCAGAGCATCGCCTGGGCCTATGCGCCGGGGCCCTTGCCGCACCAGGAGCGGCAGCCGCTCGACCTGGCGGCCGAGGGCCCGCGCGCCATCAGCGTCGGCGGCGTCGCCGCGCTGGAGAATGCCGTGCTCGGCGCCGCGCCCCTGGAAGGCCTGGTGCTGCGCTACGGGCGCCTGTACGGCCCCGGCACCGGCTGCGACGAACCCGACCCGCGCCTGGCCCTGCACGTCGACGACGCCGCCCGCGCCGCGCTGCTGGCGCTGGAGTGGGGCGCGCCCGGGTGCTACAACCTGGCCGAGCAGGACACCGAGGTCAGCACCGCGCTGGCGCGCCACCGGCTCGGGTGGCAGCCGGGCTTCCGCCTGGCCCGAGGAGAAACCCCATGACGCCACTCACCCCCTTCACCCCGCAGCAGCTGCAGGCCTGCCTGGCGCGCCTCGGCCTGCCGCCGCAGCCGCCGGCCGCGACCCTGCAGACGCTGGAACGCCTGGTCGACGCGGCGCTGCACCACCTGCCCTTCGAGAACCTCGACGTGCTGCTGGCGCGGCCCGTCGCCATCGAGCCGGAGGCGGTCTTCGCCAAGGTCGTCGAGGGTGGCCGCGGCGGCTACTGCTTCGAGCTGAACAGCCTGTTCGCCCGGCTGCTGGCCAGCCTCGGCTACCGCATCAGCCTGCTGGTGGCGCGGGTGCGCTGGGGCATGCCGGCGGAGGTCGAGCGCACCCAGCAGAGCCACCTGCTGCTGCGCATCGAGCTGGACGAGGGGCCCTACCTGGCGGATGTCGGCTTCGGCGGCGCCAACCCGCCGCGGCCGCTGCCGCTGGTGATCGGCGAGGAGCTGCCCGGCGGCTGGCGCATCGCCCCCCACGACGGCGACGAACTGGAACTGGCGCTGCACACCGCCAGCGGCTGGCAGGCGCTGTACCGCTTCACCCTGCAACCGCAGCACTGGGTCGATTACCTGCCGCGCAACTGGTACACCTCGACGCACCCGGACAGCGTGTTCCGCAAGAGCCTGCGGGTAGCCCTCAGCGAGGGCGACAGGCGCCTGACCCTGCTCGACGGCCAGTTCGGCTGGCGCGATGCCAAGGGCAACGCCGAGCAGCGGCGGATCCTCGACGTGGACGAACTGATCGAGGTGCTGCGCGGGCGCTTCCACCTGCGCCTGCCGCCGGCCACCGCCGAAGCCCTGCGCGAGCCCCTGGCGCGGCTGCTCTAGCTGCCGGTCATGCCGATGCCGTGGGCCATCAGGCTGGCCAGCAGCGGCAGGATCAGCATCGCCAGCAGCTCGATGCGGATCACCAGCGTCACCCGCCGGCCCTGGGCCTCGCCGACCTGCGGGGCCTGGCCGGCCTTGAGCGCGTTGCGCCAGTTGAGGAAGGTCAGCGTCGGGTAGATGGACAGCAGCGCCACCAGCACGAACAGGCCGACCAGGGCGTGGAAGGCGGCGTTGTGCAGGTAGTAGTCCAGGCCCTTGGCGAACCACAGGGTGCGGGCGATGCCGCTGAGCAGCACGACGCCGGCGCTGGCGCCGTAGGCCAGGTCGATGATCACCAGGCTGCGGGCGCGCCTGGCGTCCAGCGGCAGCTGGAACAGGCGGTGCTCCAGCACCAGCAGGGCGAACATCACGAAGATGGAGATGAAGTGCAGGTAGGCAACCAGGGCTGAAGCCATGTCGTCGGGTCCTTGTCAGGCGTGGGCCGTGGTCCGCGCCACGGCTTCGTTGTGCTCGGCGCTATCGTGGGCGCCGCCTGGCACTTTAGAGCGCGGCGGCGGCGCCTGCCAGTCAGGCCGAGGGTACGCCGAGCCAGGCGTCGCGGCGCGTCAGGCGCCAGGCGTAGGCGGCGAGGATCAGACCGCGCAGCAGCATGAAGCTGAGGAACGCCAGCCACAGCCCGTGGTTGCCCAGCGGTTGCAGCAGCCAGCCCAGCGGCAGGCTCACGGCGCAGGCCAGGAGCATGGCGTTGCGCATCTCGCGGGCGCGGGTGGCGCCGATGAACAGCCCGTCCAGCAGGTAGCTCCACATGCCGATCAGCGGCAGCACGGCGAGGTACGGCAGGTACTGGTCGGCCACCGCGCGCACTTCGGGGATGTCGCTCTGCAGGGCGATGAACAGGTGCCCGGCGCTGCCGAAGAACAGCACGAAGGCCAGGCTGGCCAGCAGCGACCAGCCGCAGGCCACCAGCAGCGAGCGGCGCAGCGTGCGCCGGTCGCCGCTGCCGATGGCATGGCCGCACAGGGCCTCCACCGCGTGGGCCAGGCCGTCGAGGGCGTAGGAGGTGATCATCAGGCCGTTGAGCAGCAGGGCGTTGGCCGCCACCGTGGCGTCGCCCAGGCGCGCGCCCTGCACGGTCACCAGGAAGAACACGCCCTGCAGCGCCAGGCTGCGGATGAAGATGTCGCGGTTGACCATCAGCAGCGGCGCCCAGCTCACCCAGCGGCGCAGGCGGCGCCAGTCCGGCACGCCGGGGAAGCGCCCCAGCGCGCCGCGGGCCAGCCACAGGCCGAGGGCCGCGCCGCTCCACTCGGCGATCACCGAGGCCTGCGCGGCGCCGGCCACGCCCCAGCCCAGGCCGAGCACGAAGAGCAGCTCCAGGGCGATGTTCACCAGGTTGGTGGTCAGCAGGATGGCCAGCGGCCCGCGGGCGTTCTGCGTGCCCAGCAGCCAGCCGATCAGCGCGTAGCTGGCCAGGGCCGCGGGCAGGCCGAACAGGCGGATGTGGAAGAACTGCCGGGCCAGGCCGTCGAGTTCCGGCGAGGCGTTCATCAGGCCCATGGCCAGCGGCGTCAGCGGCAGCGCCAGCAGGCCCAGCAGCAAGGCCAGGCCCATCGCCAGCAGCAGGCCCTGGCCGAGGATGCGCCGCAGCGCGCCGCCATCGCCGCGCCCGGCGGCCTGGGCGGCGAAGCCGGTGGTGCCCATGCGCAGGAAGCCGAGCACGCCCACCAGCAGGGTGTACAGGCTG
This sequence comes from Pseudomonas sp. AAC, assembly GCF_000725445.1. Taxonomy (NCBI): domain Bacteria; kingdom Pseudomonadati; phylum Pseudomonadota; class Gammaproteobacteria; order Pseudomonadales; family Pseudomonadaceae; genus Pseudomonas; species Pseudomonas sp. AAC. The sequence goes on from NZ_KL647095.1 coordinate 647,727, forward strand.
CCGCCCACGGCCACCGCGCCCAACTGATGGGCGTGGGGCAGGTGGCCGATGACCGCGCTGTCGACCAGGGTCACCAGCGGCACGGATACGTTGGACAGGATCATCGGCGCGGCCAGCGCCCAGACCCGTCGGTGGGTCGGGCGATCGCGCCAGGCGTCGCTCAGTGGGTTCATGCAAGGCTCCGCAGCAGCGCCGCAGTATAGCGGGACCGGAGCGCCTGCGGCCTTACGCCTGCTTCTTGCGGTAGGCGCAGTAGCCTGGGCGCGGGCCCACCTGCGGGTGGTTGCGGCAGGTGTCCGGGCGCTTGGCGTAGACCGTGCACAGGCGCGTCTTGCGGTCCAGGTACAGGCAGTCGCCGTTGCTGCTGCGGGTGAGGGTGAAGATGCCGCTCTTCTGGTTGAAGCGCTCGACCAGGCCTTCCTTGCTCAGGCGCTTGGCGATGTTCTTCGCCGGTTCCTCGCGTTCGAACTCGTCCACCACGCCCAGGCGGATGAGGTCGCCGATGCGCACTTCCACCGGCATGGTGCAGCAGGTGGCGTGGCAGTCGCGGCACAGGCCCGAGCTGTACTTGGCCCAGGTTTCCAGGCGGTCGAGTTCGGCGTTGGCGATCAGCGGCGGTTTTCTCATGGCGGCGGCACGGTGCGTTGCGGGGCGCGCAATCATAGTGGCCTCGGCGGCGGATTGCGCGCCCTTTCGACGAAACGGCGGCGTCAGTCGCGCCAGCGCGGTTGCAGGCCGTCGTCCAGCGTCCAGTGCGGCTGCCCCGGGCGCAGGCGCACACCGCCGACCCAGCGCTCGGCGGCCAGTTGGTCCAGGCCGTGGCGTTCGCCGGCCAGCACCTGGCGGCCCAGCGCGGTGAGGCGCACCGGGCGCTGGGCCCAGGGCAGCTGCGGCTCGGCCTCGACCAGCAGCGGGGTGGGGCTGTCGATCAGCGGGCGCATCAGCACGTGGAACATCAGGTCGCCCAGGTAGGGCAACGGTTCGCGGTGCGTCATCAGCTCGGCGAACACCCGGCCCAGGGGCAGCTCGCCGCGCTCGGCGACTATGCCCAGGCTCAGGCGCTCGGTCAGCGACAGGCCGTCGCGCGCGCCGGGCAGCTCCTGCAACTGGCGGCGCAGGGCGTTGCCCAGCAGCGGCAGCGCCGGTGTCGGTTTGCCGGCCAGCACAGCCCAGGCCTGTGGCGAGGGCTGGCGATAGGCGTCCCAGGCTTCGCGGGCCAGCAGCAGGGCCTCTTCGCCCAGCGGCCGGCGCTGCGGCCAGAGCCAGGCGAGCAGGTCGGGGGCCAGTTGGCCGATGCCGATGAAGCGCTGCACGCCGGGCACCCGGTCGGTCTCGATCAGCTCCAGGCGCTCGGGCAAGCGCGGCAGGCCGGCGAGCACGCGGATCAGGAACAGCTGGTCGTAGGCGTCCGCCTCGCACCAGAGCACCACCCGCTGGCGCTCGGGGAGTTGGTCGAGCAGGGCGTATTCGTCCCGGGTGCGGCGCAGGGCGTCGGCCGCGGGGATGTCGAAGGCCTGGCTGACGAAGGCCGCGCGCAGTTGGCGGAAGCTTTCTTCCGGCAGCGCCGGCACGGGGCCCATGCTCAGCGGGTCGGCGAACATGCGGAACTCGCCGCGGAAGCCGGCCAGTTCCAGGCTGTGGGCGATATCGTTGCCGCAGCGCAGGTGCAGGCAGGCGGCTTCGTCGCCGCTGGCGAAGTCCGGGTGGCGCGCGGCGAAGGCGATGGCCTCGACGTGGGCCTTGAGCTTCGGCCAACTGGCGAAACCCAGTTCCCGCGCCAGTAGCCACTGGCAGTCGGCCAGCCGCGGCGGGGGGCCGAGGCCGTGCGGGGCCTGGGCGTGGAGGCGTTGCAGGGCTTGCGCCTGGCCGGCGCGCAGGTCGCGCAGCAGGGCCTTGGCGTGCTGGCGTTGGCGGTCGAGGTCGATGCGGCCGTCTTGGCCGGAAGTCGGGGACATACGAGCTCCTTTCGGGCCGGGTCCGCTGTCGGGCCGGAGTCGTATGGAAAGTCGGCGGATGCAGCACCTGGGCGAACCCTTTCCGCGGACCGGTGGCGTGGTGGACGCCGCCGCCCGACTATAGCGGCGGCGCCCGCGCCGGGCAATGCCGGCGCTCAGCCCTTGCGGATCAGCCAGATGCCCACGCCGATGGCGGCGATGCCGGCGAGCTTCAGGGCGCTGATGGGGTTCTCCCTGAAGCCGGCCCAGCCGAAGTGGTCGAGGGCCATGGCCATGCCCAGCTGGCCGGCCAGCACCAGCACCATGAACAGCAGGGCGCCGACCCGCGGCGCGGCGAAGGCGGCGATGAAGATGAAGAACATGCCGAGGAAGCCGCCGCACCAATGCCACCAGTGCAGCGAGCGCAGTGCCGGCACGCCGGGGAACTCGCGGTTGGCGAGGGTCAGCACCAGCAGGCCGAGGGTGCCGACGAAGAAGGAGATCAGCGCGGCGGCCAGCACGCTGGACACCTGCTTGGCCAACTGGCCGTTGATGCCCGCCTGCAGCGGCAGGCAGGTACCGGCGATCAGCGGCAGGACGAACATCCACCAGGGTGGCGTGGGCATGGGGGACTCCTTGGCAGTCGAAGCGAAAAGGACAGCCGGCTAGTATGCACCAGACCGGAGCAGCGCTCCCGCTTCCCAGGAGAGAAACCATGGGCACCTCCGCTTCCCGCACCCTGGCCGTGCGCATCGAGCGCCCCTGGCAGGTGGCCTACGACTTCCTCGCCGAACCGCGCAACTTCCCGCGCTGGGCCTCGGGCCTGTGCAGCGCCATCGAACCGCTGGGCGCCGACCACTGGCTGGCGCAGACGCCCCAGGGGCCGCTGCGGGTGCGCTTCTCGCCGCGCAACCCGTTCGGCGTGCTGGACCACGACGTGCTGCCCGAAGACGCCCCGCCCATCCACATCCCCCTGCGCCTGGTCGCCAACGGCGACGGCTGCGAACTGCAGCTGACCCTGCTGCGCCAGCCGGCGATGGACGACGCCGCCTTCGAGCGCGACGCGCAGTGGGTGGAGAAGGACTTGCGGGCGATCAAGGCGTTGCTGGAGTCGGAGGAGCTGCCTTGGACGATGGGGTTTTCGCCGTGAAGTTCGGGGCGGGCGCTTCGAGGTTGAACGCGGAGCGTGTTTGGGGCCAAGGTCAGGCGGCGTATAACCGCGAACGGTTATACGCCCTACGCCACTTGTAGGCGCCACGGCTTTTAGTAGCCTGTAAGATGGGTTGAGCGAAGCGATACCCATCACCGTGACCGCATGGGTTTCGCAGGCTCAACCCATCCTACGAAATGCACCTGGTGCAGCCGGCAGATAATTGTTCCTACGGGGTTTCCCTCTTTACGCCACCGCCTGCAGCCGGGGGATCGGTGGATGGGGTTGCTGGCTGACCTGCCAGAGGTCGTAGGCGGCTTGCATCGCCAGCCAGTGCCGGGCGCTGGACAGGCCGGCCTGTTCCAGGCGCCAGGCCAGGTCGGCGCTGATGGGCGCGCGGCCATGCAGCACCTTGGACAGGTGCGGCCGGCTGAAACCCAGGTGCGTGGCCAGCGCAGTGACCGACAGGCACAGGGCCGGCAAAACATCCTCGCGCAGGATTTCGCCCGGGTGGGGTGGGTTGTGCATCGCCATGGCGAGCCCTCCGCTCAGTGGTAGTCGAGGTAGTCCAGCAGTTCCGCGTCGGTGTCTTCGAAGCGGAAGATCACCCGCCAGTTGCCGGAGACGCTGACGGACCAGTAGCCCCGCAGCGTGCCTTTCAGCCCGTGCAGGCGATAACCGGGCAGGTCCATTTCCCTGGGGTCCTTGGCGGCATCCAGGGCAGCAAGGATGCGCAGCAGCCTGGACACATGGTCAGCCCTGACGCCGCGATGATCCCCATGCAGGTATAGGGCACGCAGGCCCTTGTGGCGGAAGCTCCTGATCATCGCCGGACTGTAATCTAACAGATTACAGCTTCCTGAGCCGAGATGCTTGTAGGATGGCGCCGCTTCTCGTAGGAGCGAGCTTGCTCGCGAACGGGGGTTGCCGGGTGTATTGGCATTACGCTGACCTCCGTTCCCTCTCCCCAGCCCTCTCCCTGAAGGGAGAGGGGGCTTGTCCGTGCCGAGGGAAGGCAAGGTTTCCGTCGGAAGCTTTCGGTGTTGCCGGCTGACTCCAGAACAGCCAAGCGCGCCGAACGGTCCCCTCTCCCTGAAGGGAGAGGGTTAGGGAGAGGGCGCTCTTCGGAACCGCACCAAGCCCCCCCCCCAACGAAACACCCCCCCTCACAACCGCGCCCCCAACTCCGCCCCCTCCCTGATCGCCCGCTTGGCATCCAGCTCCCGCGCCAGGCGGGCGCCGCCGATGATGTGGTGGCGCAGGTTCTCCGCGGCCTGGGTGGGTTGCAGTTCCAGCAGCGGCTCCTGGCCGGCGCAGATCACCACGTTGTCCACCGCCAGGCACTGCTCGCGGCCGTCCACGCGGATGTGCAGGCCGGCGTCGTCGATGCGCAGGTATTCCACGCCGCCCAGCATCCGCACCTGGTGGTGCCTCAGGTGAGCGCGGTGGACCCAGCCGCTGGTCTTGCCCAGGCCGGCCCCGGGCGTGCCCGGTTTGCGCTGCAGCAGCCAGAGCTGGCGTTTCGGCGTGATCGGCGTGGGCCTGCGCAGCCCGCCGGGCGTGCTGTTGTCCAGGTCGATGCCCCATTCGCCCAGCCACTGGCCCAGCGGCTGCGGGCCTTCGCGTTCGGCGAGCAGGAAGCTGGCGACGTCGAAGCCGATGCCGCCGGCGCCGATCAGTGCCACCTTCCGGCCCACCGGTGCGCCGTTCAGCACGTCCAGGTAGCCGAGCACTTTGGGATGCTCGATGCCCGGCAGCTGCAGCCGGCGCGGGCGGATGCCGGTGGCGACTATCACCTCGTCGAACTGCCCCTGCAGTTCGCCTCGGGCGATGCGCCGGTTCAAGTGCAGGTCCACGCCCAGCTCGGCCAGGCGCACGGCGAAGTAGCGCAGGGTTTCGCCGAACTCTTCCTTGCCGGGGATGCGCCGGGCCAGGTTGAACTGCCCGCCGATCGCGCCGCCGGCCTCGAACAGGCTGACGCGGTGGCCGCGCTCGGCCGCCACGCAGGCCGCCGAGAGTCCGGCGGGGCCAGCGCCAATCACCGCGATGCGCTTGGGCTGGCGCGCCTTGCGGTAGCGCAGCTCGGTCTCGTGGGCGGCGCGCGGGTTGACCAGGCAGCTGGCGCGGCGGTTGGCGAAGGCGTGGTCGAGGCAGGCCTGGTTGCAGGCGATGCAGGTGTTGATGCGCCCGGGCTGGCCGGCGGCGGCCTTCTGCACGAACTGCGGATCGGCCAGCAGCGGCCGGGCCAGGGACACCAGGTCGGCCTGGCCGCTGGCGAGCAGCGCTTCGGCCAGTTCCGGGGTGTTGATGCGGTTGCTGGCGATGAGCGGAATGCGCAGTTCGCGGCGCAGGCGCGCGGTCACCTCGGCGAAGGCCGCGCGCGGCACCGAGGTGACGATGGTCGGCACCCGCGACTCGTGCCAGCCGAAGCCGCTGTTGAGCACATCCACGCCGGCCTCCTGCAGCGCCAGCGCCACCTGGCGTACCTCGTCCCAGGTATTGCCGCCTTCCACCAGGTCGAGCAGCGACAGACGGAAGCCGATGACGAAGCGCCCGCCCGCCGCGCGGCGGATGCGCCGGACGATCTCCAGCGCCAGGCGCATGCGGTTCTCCAGGCTGCCGCCCCAGCGGTCCTGGCGGCGGTTGCCGCGCGGGCAGAGGAACTGGTTCAGCAGGTAGCCCTCGCTGCCCATGATCTCCACCCCGTCGTAGCCGGCGGCGCGGGCCAGGCGCGCGCAGCGGCCGAAGGCGGCGATGGTACGGGCGATGCCGCGCTCGGACAGCTCGCGCGGGGCGAACCAGCTGATCGGCGACTTGAGCGGCGAGGCCGAAACCACCAGCGGGTGATAGCCGTAGCGCCCGGCGTGGAGGATCTGCAGCAGGATGCGCCCGCCCTCGGCGTGCACCGCCTGGGTCAGGCGGCGGTGCGCCGGCACCTGCAGGCTGCCGGTCAGGTCGCTGCCCAGCGGCAGCAGCCAGCCCTCGCGGTTGGGCGCGAAGCCGCCGGTGATGATCAGCCCCACGCCGCCGCGGGCGCGCTCGCGGTAGTAGGCGGCGAGCTTGCCGAAGTCCCACAGGCGGTCCTCCAGGCCGGTGTGCATGGAGCCCATGACCACGCGGTTGCGCAGCTGCAGCGGGCCGATCCGCAGCGGGGCGAGCAGGTGAGGGTAGGGGCTGGCGTCGGTGGCGTGCATGCTGGCTTCGTCGGCAGGGCGATGAGCGCACCATAGGAAGTTGCGCGGCGCCGGTGAACGGCCCGGCTGACGGCTGCGCCGGGCATTTGGGCCAAGCCGCCGCGGCTTGACAGCTGGCGCAGCGGGCACACACTGGAACGGTGGGGCGGCAGCTTTCGCCGCCCCCGGTTCCCTGACCGGCTTCCTCGGGAGGTTGTCATGAACGGCACAAGAAGAAAGCACCTGCGGCACTACCGCCACTATCTGCTAGCCGCGCTGCTGGGCCTGTTCCTGCTGGGCCTGCACGAGAGCGTCAACCAGGACCTGCAGCCCTCCTGCCTGGGCGACGACGGCCAACTGATCTGTTCCTACCCCTCGCGTACCGATTTGCAGGTACTGCTTTATTTCCGCTGAGCTGGCCTGCGTGGGCTGACCTGGGTCAGGGAAGCGTCTCGGCCTTTTCAGGCAGAGTGCTCGGCCGCGCCTGCTGGCGCTGCCTGGCGCAATGCGCCAGGTTGGCTATCTTTTAAACAGAGGCGCCTGGCCAGGTACTGGGCGCCCTTTGCCTGATCAGGAGACGCACGATGGATATGAACCGTCGGCAATTCTTCAAGGTCGCCGCCGTCGGCCTTGGAGGATCAAGCCTTGCGGCCCTCGGCATGACGCCCCCGGAGGCCTTTGCCGAACAGATCCGCCACTTCAAGCTCGAACGCACCACCGAGACGCGCAACACCTGCACCTATTGCTCGGTAGGCTGCGGCATCCTCATGTACAGCCAGGGCGACGCGGCCAAGAACGTCACCCAGAACATCATCCACATCGAGGGCGACGGCGACCACCCGGTCAACCGCGGCACCCTCTGCCCGAAAGGCGCGGGCCTGCTGGACTTCGTCCACAGCCCCAACCGCCTGAAGTACCCGCAGATCCGCGAGCCCGGCTCCAGCGAGTGGAAGCGCATCGAATGGGACGAGGCGCTGGACCGCATCGCCCGGTTGATGAAGGACGACCGCGACGCCAACTTCATCGAGAAGAACGAGCAGGGCCAGACGGTGAACCGCTGGCTGACCACCGGCTTCCTGGCCGCCTCGGCGTCTTCCAACGAAGCGGGCTACATCACCCACAAGGTGGTGCGTTCCCTCGGCATCCTGGGGTTCGATAACCAAGCGCGTGTCTGACACGGCCCGACGGTGGCAAGTCTTGCCCCGACGTTTGGCCGTGGAGCCATGACCAACCACTGGACCGACATCAAGAATGCCGATCTGATCCTCATCATGGGCGGCAACGCGGCCGAGGCGCACCCCTGCGGCTTCAAATGGGTGACCGAGGCCAAGGCGCACAACAAGGCGCGCCTGCTGGTGGTGGACCCGCGCTTCACCCGCTCGGCCTCGGTGGCCGACTACTACGCGCCCATCCGCACGGGGACGGACATCGCCTTCCTCGGCGGCCTGATCAGCTACCTGATCGAGAACGGCAAGTACCAGAAGGAGTACGTCGAGCACTACACCGACGCCGCCTTTATCGTGCAGGAAGGCTTCGGCTTCGAGGACGGCCTGTTCAACGGCTACGACGCCGAGAAGCGCAGCTACCCGGACAAGTCCGCGTGGAACTACGAGCGCGGCGAGGACGGCTTCGCCAAGGTCGACCCCACGCTGCAGCACCCGCGCTGCGTGTTCAACCTGATGCGCCAGCACTACAGCCGCTACACGCCGGACGTGGTCAGCAACATCTGCGGCACGCCCAAGGACATGATGCTCAAGATCTGGGCCGAGATCGCCGAGACCTCGGCGCCCGGCAAGGCCATGACCATCATGTACGCCCTGGGCTGGACGCAGCACTCGGTGGGCGCGCAGATGATCCGCACCGGCGCCATGGTGCAGCTGCTGCTGGGCAACATCGGTATGCCCGGCGGCGGCATCAACGCCCTGCGCGGCCACTCCAACATCCAGGGCCTGACCGACCTGGGGCTGCTCTCCAACCTGCTGCCGGGCTACCTGACCCTGGCCATGGACGCCGAGCAGGACTACGCCGCCTACATCGCCAAGCGCACCAGCAAGCCGCTGCGCCCGGGGCAACTGTCCTACTGGCAGAACTACGGCAAGTTCCACGTCAGCCTGATGAAGTCCTGGTTCGGCAAGGCCGCCACGGCCGAGAACAACTGGTGCTACGACTGGCTGCCCAAGCTCGACATGCCCGGCGCCGGCTACGACGTGCTGCGGGTGTTCGACATGATGTACCAGGGCAAGGTCAACGGGTACTTCTGCCAGGGCTTCAACCCCATCGCCTCGTTCCCCAACAAGGCCAAGGTCGGCGCCGCGCTGGCCAAGCTCAAGTGGCTGGTGATCATGGACCCGCTGGCCACCGAGACCTCGGAGTTCTGGCGCAACGCCGGCGACTTCAACGACGTCGACACCAAGGCCATCCAGACCACGGTGATCCGCCTGCCCACCACCTGCTTCGCCGAGGAGGACGGCTCCATCGTCAACTCCGGGCGCTGGCTGCAGTGGCACTGGAAGGGCGGCGAACCGCCGGGCCAGGCACGGCCGGACATCGCCATCATGGCCGGGCTGTTCCACCGCCTGCGCACGCTGTACGCGAAGGAGGGCGGCAAGTTCCCCGACGCCATCCTCGGCCTCGACTGGCCCTACCAGCGCCCGGACGACCCCAGCCCCGAGGAGCTGGCCAAGGAGTACAACGGCAAGGCCCTGGCCGACCTGGTGGACCCGAAGAACGGCATGGTCCTGGCCAAGGCCGGCGAGCAGTTGCCCGGCTTCGCCCTGCTGCGCGACGACGGCAGCACCGCCAGCGGCTGCTGGATCTTCGCCGGTTCCTGGACGCAGCAGGGCAACCAGATGGCCCGCCGCGACAACGCCGACCCCTACGCCATGGGCCAGACTCTCGGCTGGGCCTGGGCCTGGCCGGCCAACCGGCGCATCCTCTACAACCGCGCCTCGGCCGACCTTGCCGGCAAGCCGTGGGACCCGGTGAAGAAACGCCTGGTGTGGTGGAACGGCAAGGCCTGGGGCGGCACCGACGTGCCCGACTACAAGCCCGACGTGCCGCCGGAAGCGGGCATGAACCCGTTCATCATGAACCCCGAGGGGGTGGCGCGCTTCTTCGCCGTGGACAAGATGGCCGAAGGGCCCTTCCCCGAGCACTACGAGCCGTTCGAGACGCCCATCGGCATCAACCCGCTGCACAGGGACAACCCCAAGGCCACCAGCAACCCGGCCGCGCGGGTGTTCAAGAACGACATGGAAGTCTTCGGCAAGGCCGACGAGTTCCCCTACGCGGCCACCACCTACCGCCTCACCGAGCACTTCCACTTCTGGACCAAGCATTGCCGGCTGAACGCGATCACCCAGCCGGAGCAGTTCGTGGAAATCGGCGAGGTACTGGCCAAGGAACTGGGGATCGCTGCCGGCGACCGCGTGAAGGTCTCCTCCAACCGCGGCTACATCAAGGCCGTGGCGGTGGTGACCAAGCGCATCCGCCCGCTGCAGGTCGACGGCAAGACCGTGCACCACGTCGGCATCCCGCTGCACTGGGGCTTCGCCGGGGTGGCGCGCAACGGCTACCTGACCAACACCCTGACGCCCTTCGTCGGCGACGGGAACACGCAGACGCCGGAGTTCAAGTCGTTCCTGGTCAACGTCGAGAAAATCAGCGGAGGTGAGGCATGAGCACGCAAGACATCAGTGCCCGTTCGGCCACCACCACGCCGATGCCCTCGGTGCGCAACCAGCAGGAAGTGGCCAAGCTCATCGACGTGTCCAAGTGCATCGGCTGCAAGGCCTGCCAGGTGGCCTGCTCGGAATGGAACGAGCTGCGCGACGAGGTGGGCCACAACCACGGGGTGTACGACAACCCGCTGGACCTGACGGCCGACTCCTGGACGGTGATGCGCTTCACCGAGCACGAGAACCCGGCCGGCAACCTCGAATGGCTGATCCGCAAGGACGGCTGCATGCACTGCGCCGAGCCGGGCTGCCTGAAGGCCTGCCCGAGCCCGGGGGCGATCGTGAAATACGCCAACGGCATCGTCGACTTCAACCAGGACCACTGCATCGGCTGCGGCTACTGCATCACCGGCTGCCCGTTCAACATCCCGCGCATCTCGCAGAAGGACCACAAGGCCTACAAGTGCACCCTGTGTTCCGACCGCGTGAGCGTGGGCATGGAGCCGGCCTGCGTGAAGACCTGCCCCACCGGCGCCATCGTCTTCGGCACCAAGGACGCCATGAAGGAGCACGCCGCCGAACGCATCGAGGACCTCAAGTCGCGCGGCTTCGAGCACGCCGGCCTGTACGACCCCGAAGGCGTCGGCGGCACCCACGTGATGTACGTGCTGCACCACAACGACCAGCCCTCGCTGTACGCCGGCCTGCCCGACAAGCCGGCCATCAGCCCGCTGGTCAGCCTGTGGAAGGGCATCACCAAGCCGCTGGGCCTGCTGGCCATGGGCGCGGTGGTGCTCGCCGGGTTCTTCCACTACACCCGCATCGGCCCCAACCGCACGGAAGAGGACGAGCAGCCGGGGCCGGACCCGGAGGCGCCGGTACACAAGGTCGACCCTTCGGTGCACCGCTATGACCCGCGCGACCCGCGTTGAGCCCATGCACCGAACAGCCCCCTCTCCCGTCGGGGAGAGGGATGGGGAGAGGGCGCTCGTCGGCCCTCAGAGGAGCCCAGCATGAAAAAAGACATCCAACGCTATACCGCCAACGAGCGCAGCAACCACTGGCTGGTGGCGATCTTCTTCATCCTCGCCGGCCTGTCGGGGCTGGCGCTGTTCCACCCGGCGCTGTTCTGGCTCAGCAGCCTGTTCGGCGGCGGGCCCTGGACGCGCATCCTGCACCCCTTCCTGGGGCTGGCGATGTTCGTGTTCTTCCTCGGCCTGGTGCTGCGCTTCGCCCACCACAACCTGCTCGACCGCAGCGACGTGCAATGGCTGAAGCAGTGGCGCGACGTGGTCGGCAACCACGAGGAGAACCTCCCCGCGGTGGGCCGCTACAACGCCGGGCAGAAGCTGCTGTTCTGGACCCTGCTGCTGTGCATGCTGGTGTTGCTGGTGACCGGCCTGGTGATCTGGCGCCAGTACTTCAGCGCCTGGTTCGGCATCGAGGTCATCCGCCTGTCCGCGCTGCTGCACGCCTTCGCCGCCTTCGTGCTGATCAGCAGCATCATCGTGCACATCTACGCCGGCATCTGGGTCAAGGGCTCCATGGGCGCGATGCTCTATGGTTGGGTCAGCCGCGCCTGGGCCCGCAAGCACCACGCCGCCTGGCTGAAAAGCGTGGACAAGGGCGAGGGCCACTGAGCGGGCCCACACCCCCCGTAGGATGGCGTTGAGCGCAGCGATACCCATCAATGGGACGAGCACAGTAATCCAACCCATGCACCGAACAATCCCCTCTCCCTTCAGGGAGAGGGCCAGGGAGAGGGAAAGGCGGCTGATCCAGACGATTCGCCCCATCCCTGAAACCACCGACCAAGGAGTCCTGCGTGCCAGGCCAAATCCTCGAACCCGGCCAGATCGAAGCCGCCGCCAACATCCCCCCCTTCCTCAAGCTGCCCTCGCCGCAGCTCTTCGCCCTGCGTGGCCAGCGCCTGCGCCAGCTCGCCGAAGGCCACCCCCTGGGCGACTACCTGAACCTGCTGGCCGAACTCTGCGACATCCAGCAGCACCTGCTCGACAACCCGCCACCGCTGCCCATGCCCGACGAAGCCGCCCTGCGCCGCAGCGTCGAGCACGGCATGCCGCCGCTGGGCTTCGAAGTGCTGGTGCGCGAAGGCGCCTGGCTGGCGCTGCTCGACCCGCTGCTGCAGGCCTTCGCCACCAGCCCCGCCAGCCCCATCGCCGATGCCCTGCAACAACTGCGCAAGGCCGACGCCGGCCAGCACAAGGCCTGGGCCCTGGCCCTGCTCAACGGCCAGTTCGACCTGCTGCCGGCGGCCCTGGTGCCTTTCCTCGGCGCCACCCTGCAGGTCGCCTTCAGCCACTGGCTGCTGCGCCTGCCCGAAGGCCTGCTCAGCGAGCGCGAGGAACAGACCCTGTGCCCGGCCTGCGGCTCGCCGCCGGTGGCCGGCGTCATCCACAACCGCGGCAAGTACAACGGCCTGCGCTACCTGGCCTGCTCGCTGTGCTCCTGCCAGTGGCACTACGTGCGCATCAAGTGCAGCCACTGCCGGCAGAGCAAGGGCCTGTTCTACCTGTCCCAGCAGAGCGACAGCCGCGAGGTCATCCACGCCCCGCTGCGCGCCGAGGTCTGCCCCAACTGCCAGGCCTACCTCAAGCAGTGCTACCTGGAACACGACGAAGCCGCCGAGCCCCAGGCCGACGACCTCGCCAGCCTGGCCCTGGACATCCGCCTGGCCGAGGAAGGCTACCTGCGCAGCGCGCCCAACCTGCTGCTGTCCCCCGGCGACGCAGACTGACCTAGACTGCATCCAGACCCCCGTAGGATGGGTTGAGGAGCCCGCGACGATACCCATCGCCTCCCCAACCCTCGAAGCACCAGACAGGACCGCGCATGACCTCCGCCCGCCTGCCCTCCATCGACCGCCTGCTGCGCAGCCCGGCCTGCGCACCCCTGCAACAGCGCTACGGCCGCGAAGCCCTGCTCGGCACCCTGCGCGACCTGCTCGACGAACTGCGCGAGCCGGCCCGCCACGGCCAGCTCGCCGCCGTGGAACTGAGCGAAGCGGTGCTCGCCGGCCGCGCCGGCGAACGCCTGGCCGCGCACCACGCCAGCCGCGTGCGCCGGGTGTTCAACCTCACCGGCACCGTGCTGCACACCAACCTCGGCCGCGCCCTGCTGCCGGACGAAGCCATCGAAGCCATCACAATGGCCGCGCGCTACCCGCTGAACCTGGAATTCGACCTGGCCAGCGGCAAGCGCGGCGACCGCGACGACCTCATCACCGGGCTGATCCGCGAACTGACCGGCGCCGAGGCGGTCACCGTGGTCAACAACAACGCCGCCGCCGTGCTGCTGGCGCTCAACAGCCTGGGCGCGCGCAAGGAAGGCATCATCTCCCGCGGCGAACTGATCGAGATCGGCGGCGCCTTCCGCATCCCCGACATCATGGCCCGCGCCGGGGTGAAACTGGTCGAGGTCGGCACCACCAACCGTACCCACGCCAAGGACTACGAAGCCGCCATCGGCCCGCGCTCGGGCCTGCTCATGCGCGTGCACACCAGCAACTACAGCGTGCAGGGCTTCACCGCCAGCGTCGCCACCCGCGACCTCGCCGGCATCGCCCACGCCCACGGCCTGCCGCTGCTGGAAGACCTGGGCAGCGGCACCCTGGTGGACCTGACGCGCTGGGGCCTGCCCAAGGAACCGACTGTGCAGGAAGCCCTGAAGGACGGCGCCGACATCGTCACCTTCAGCGGCGACAAACTCCTCGGCGGCCCCCAGGCCGGGCTCATCCTCGGCAGCAGGGAACTCATCGGGCGGATCAAGAAGAACCCGCTCAAGCGCGCCCTGCGCGTGGACAAGCTGACCCTCGCCGCACTGGAAGCCGTGCTCGGCCTGTACCGCGACCCCGATCGCCTGGCCGAACGCCTCACCACCCTGCGCCTGCTCAGCCGCCCGCAGGTCGTCATCCAGGCCCAGGCCGCGCGCCTGGCGCCGCTGCTCGCCGCGCAATTGGGCGCCGGCTGGGCGGTAAGCGCGGAAGCCGCCCTGGGCATGATCGGCAGCGGCGCCCAGCCGGTGGCGCGCCTGCCCAGCGCCGCCCTGGCGCTGCGCCCGCAAAGCAACAAACGCCTGCGCGGCCGCGCCCTGCGCGAACTGGAAGAACGCCTGCGCGGCCTACCCATCCCGGTGCTCGGGCGCATCGACGACGACACCCTGTGGCTCGACCTGCGCCAGCTCGACGACGAGGTCGCCTTCCTCGCGCAACTGCCGCTGCTGGCGGAGGGCGAGGCTTGATCGTCGGCACCGCCGGGCACATCGACCACGGCAAGACCGCCCTGCTGCGCGCGCTCACCGGCGTGGAAGGCGACCGCCGCCCGGCCGAGCGCGAACGCGGCATCACCATCGACCTGGGCTACGTCTACGCCGACCTCGGCGACGGCGCGCTGACCGGCTTCATCGACGTGCCCGGCCACGAGCGCTTCGTCCACAACATGCTGGCCGGCGCCAGCGGCATCGACCTGGTGCTGCTGGTGGTGGCCGCCGACGACGGCGTGATGCCGCAGACCCGCGAGCACCTGGCCATCGTCGAACTGCTCGGCATCCCCCGCGCCCTGGTGGCCCTGAGCAAGGCCGACCGAGTCAGCCCGCAGCGCCTGGCCGAGGCCCGCGCCGAAGTGGAAAGCCTATTGGCGCAGGGGCCGCTGGCCGGCGCGCCGATCTACCCGGTTTCCAGCGTCACGGGGGAGGGCGTAGATGCTTTGCGCCAGGCCCTGGCCACGGCTGCCCGCGAGGTCCGTGAGCGTTCCAGCCAGGGCGGCTTCCGCCTGGCCGTGGACCGCGCCTTCAGCGTCAGCGGCGCCGGCCTGGTGGTCACTGGAACGGCCTTCTCCGGCAGCGTGAAGGTGGGCGACGAACTCCAGCTGGGCAACGCCGGCCGCCCGGTGCGTGTGCGCGGCCTGCACGCCCAGAACCGCGCCGCCGAACAGGCCCACGCCGGCCAGCGGGTGGCGGTCAACATCGCCGGCGAACGCCTGGGCCCGGACCAGGTGAAACGCGGCGACTGGCTGCTGGCGCCGGAACTGCACGCGCCCACCACCCGCATCGACATCGACCTGCAACTGCTTCCCGGCGAACCCCGCGCCCTGGTCCACTGGACGCCGCTGCACGTGCACCTGGGCGCCCAGGACGTGACCGGCCGCGTCGCCCTGCTGGAAGACGAACGCCTGGCGCCGGGCGAACGGGCCTTCGCGCAGCTTGTGCTGAACGCTCCCGTGCAAACCGTGCACGGCGACCGCCTGGTGCTGCGCGACCAATCCGCCCAACGCACCCTCGGCGGCGGCCGCGTGCTCGACCCCTTCGCCCCGGCCCGCAACCGCCGCAGCCCCGAGCGCCTGGCACAACTCCAGGCCCTGCGCGGCGAAGGCCTGGAACAGGCCCTGCCGGTGCTGTTGCAACACGCCGACAACGGCCTGGACCCCAAACTGCTGGCCCGCCAATTCAACCGCCCCCGGGCAAGCTGGCAACTGCCCGCCGAACTGCTGGAAATCCCCACCCGCGGTGGCCCGCGCCTGTTCACCGCCGAACGCTGGCATGCCCTGGGCGAACAGCTGCTGCAAGCCCTGGCCCGCTTCCACGCCGAACAACCCGACGAACTCGGCCCCGACCGCGACCGCCTGCGCCGCTACGCCTTCGCGCAACTGGAACGCCCGATCTTCATCGCCCTGCTGGAACAGGCCCTGGCCAGCAAAACCGTGGAAAGCAGCGGCCCCTGGCTGCACCTGCCGGACCACCGCGTACAACTGGGCGCCGAAGACGAAGCCCTGCGCGAACGCATCCGCCCCCTGCTGCAAGCCGGCGCCTACGACCCCCCCTGGACCCGCGACCTGGCCCGCGAACTGCAAGTCGACGAAGCCGCCATGCGCCTGCTGCTACGCAAACTCGCCCGCCTCGGCCAACTGCACCAGGTGGTGAAAGACCTGTTCTACCCCGACGAAACCCTCCGCCAACTGGCCCGACAAGCCCTGCAACTCCACACCGAACAAGGCCTGATCCGCGCCGCCGCCTTCCGCGACCGCATCGGCATAGGCCGCAAGCGCAGCATCCAGCTACTGGAATACTTCGACCGCATCGGCTTTACCCGGCGGTTCGGCAATGAGAGAAGGGTTCGGGAGGATTCGGCGTTGGCACTCGGGGCAGGCGTCAATGCAGAGCGAACTGCCTGAGTGCCGCCATCATGGTGATCACCAAGACTGCAGGCCAATGGCGGCAAGGCAGGTCTGATTGCTCAAAAAAGCAGCAGCGCTTACCATGGTGAGCATTGCAATCCCCGTTTCAGGAGGGATTTTATGGTGATGCACCTTGTTGGCCGGCCCGCGGCCAAACCTACCGGCAAGCCCAAGCCCAGGACCAAGAAAGGCGCGCGTGATCCGCTCGCGGTCGTGGAACAGGCCGCGCGTGCCGGGGACGCCCAATATCAATACTTTGTCGAGACCGGGAAGCTTCCGGACTCTAAGTGAGGTTGCGTGTCGATTGCGCGAGTCTTCGTAACCGACAGCTTCATGAACCTCCCCGCCTGGCACGACCTGTACGTCGATTTCTACAACCTGAAGGTCTGCGATATTCATCCGTCCCATTGGGGGCGTGATGCCTCTCTTTGGCAGGTGCCTTTCGGCCATGTCCAGTTGACCGATAGCCGAGTGGTCCTGCTGCGCTGGAGCAAAATCGGCGATCCCTTCAAACGCACCGTGAAAGACAGCGAGTCCGAGCATGACCTGTGGCTGCTCTATGCGCAGGACCTCCCGGAAAACCGTTATTTGATGCTGTCCGTATTCGGCCCTCATGCGCATAAGGACTCGCGCTTCCAAAGCTACATCCGCACATTGAAAGTGGATATAGTCGATCCCTGGCTGGATGGCAGGCTTCATTGCTTCGAGCCGCCGGAAGACTATGAGCCGTGATTGAAATGGCCGTTGCTCTTGATGGAAGAAACGGCATCGCTGTTCTGGGCGGTGATGCGTCCAGGAATTTTCGACACTTCTTCGACACTCCGCCGGAGTCGGCAACGGAAGCTGGCGAAAAAGCCTTGTAGATCAATATGGAAGGCAATCACGCCCGGTGGCGTGGCCGGGCTTCAAACCCGGTGGGGGACGGCAGCCGTTCCTGGGTGAGTTCGACTCTCACTGCCTTCCGCCACTTCCCTCCGATTATTCTGTCTTCGCTGCGATAACTTTCAGGTTTCGCTGGCTGGCGTCTCGTCGTCGATTACCTGCAGTCTGTGGATATCGCTCCATAACAATTCTTCCGGAAAGCGCTGCGGCTCAGCCGGATTGCGCACCAGAAAGTACGGGGGCTCATCCTCCACGGTCAGGGCCACCCCGACGACGCGACCGCGATAGCTTTCAAGATACGGCGCGTCTTTCAAGGTCAGGTCCGCTTGGATGGTCTTGCCCAGCAGTGCGAGGGCGGTGGAGGTGTCGAAATGGGGCATTGGTGTCTCCTTCCGTGATGGAAACTCAGGGGCAGGAACAAGCCGATCCTGGGCAGCAGTCTTCCAGTTCAACGCCTGTTCCGTCAGTATTCATCGGACTTGGGATCGCGATGATTTATGGATTATTTCCATAAATCTGCGCTTATGGCAATACTCCATAACGGAATTTTTTAATGGCGCAAGGCATGGCCGATAGAGCGCTGCTCTTGCTGGAGCAGACGAGTCTGAAGGATTTGGCTGAGGTGAACAGCAAGGACTACGTGCGCTGGCAGAGCATCAAGCGGGGAAGGGCACGCATTGGTGCTGAGGAGTTGGAGCGGCTTGGGGAGCTTTATCCGCAGTATCGGTGGTGGTTGCTGACTGGAGAGAGCTTACCTGTTGCCGGACAGCTCAGTCCTGATGATGAGGTTTAAATTAACTTGGATTTCTGTGCGCTAAGTTATAGGAAAGGGGCAGGACTCTACATGTCCCTCAAGAAATAGAGTAGGGAAAGTAAATTTGTCCATATTTAGTCCTGCGGCAGAGTCAACGTGATATACGTGGCGCTGAAATAATAAATATGGTGCTGTATTATTTTGAGGCTATTAGTCGTGACGAGATGACGGAGTGGGAGTCTGTAGCAAAAACAAGTCTGAAGTGTCGGCAGGCCTTGCTAAGGGGACTGTTTATTATACAGGAATTCCAAAATTCGACGAGCGCCGGTTTGGTGCTCGTCGAGAAGGTAGGATGCGCGCTGAGAGTTTAGCTCGTCAGATCAAAATATAAGGCGAGTCCGTCGACCAAGTCTTTTGCAGAGGCGAACTCAGCGCTAGGTGCGTTAATGGTCGTAGAGTGTCTTATGCTTTGATGTGCAACGTCGCCTCGTTTTTTTCCGTAGCTGTTAAGGCTTGCTGAAAGAGTCGAGTCGATTTCGTCTGCTGTCTTCCCGGCGAAAACAGACAAGGCATTAAATGATCCTTCCTTGATGCCATTGTTTTCTTTGATAATGCCTTTCGCAGTTCCGATCAAGCTTGAGATATGGCCTTTAAAAGCCGTTGCGTCAAATACATTTGACGGGTCAAGTGGACGGTTTACTATAGTTGCTATATAAAATAACTCTGGGAAAACTCGAGACGATCCAGTTGCCGATATTAATAGTTTGGTGTTTATTTTGTCTAGATTTTCTTTCGCCTTGCGCTCCAAGAAGTCTTCAAACTCCGCGTGCATTAGGAGTCTGAATGCAGCGATACTATCCAGGTCAGGCGAGAACGTAGTTGGATTAGCTGTTTCAGCCTTAATCTGATCATCTAAGAATTTAGCCCGAAGATCAGTAAGCCTTGTTTCTAGGTGAGCAAAGTGGGCACATGGGGTTGGCATAGGTTAAACGATCCTATGCGCAACTTTATCGAAAGCTTTTCCCAGACAGGCAGCCAGTTGCTCGCCCCAAAGGTCAACGCGCTGGAAAGTCGCCGTAACCGTTTTAGGTGTTTTCTCAATGGAGTCTTTAAAAGCTTGAACTTGGCAAACTGCCTTAAAGGCGTCGACCACTTCTGTTTGACGAGCAATTGCTTCGGCCGCTACGTCTGGTTGCGCAAAGAAGCGGGATATGCAGTCAAATACCGCGCGGTTTATAACGCGCTCGTATTTATCGCCAATCCACTTCTTGAATGCATCTTGACCAAATATTTTGTGTGCTGCGTCAAGAGCAGTGTCTAGTCGTTGGAAGATATCTTTTATCTGCGGGGATCTGTTATCCCAGTCATCTTCGAAGTAGCGAGTGTTGTTATCGAGAAATTCTTTGAAGTCACCTCGATAATCGGCTAAGGAGCGGTCATACGCAACAAATCGTAGAACCAATTCCGAATCTCTCATTCGTTTGTCCAAGCCATCTCCAAATACGGCTTTGAACGGAGTGCTACCTAGCATGTAGTCGTCGATGGCGCTAATGAGATTGCCGCCAATCAATGCTTTGCGAAGTTCTTGCGGGGAGAGTGGCAAGCTGCCACTATTTAGGCGGAAGAAGGTGACGTAGAGGAAGTTTTCGTCCTTCCAGTTTCGAATAACGCTCGACCTAATGGTTGCGTTTTCTAAGTGTTCGCGATCTTCTTGAGGCAGGTCATTGAATGCCTTCGAATTAAGATCGGGTCGCATGTCAAGGCCTTTAAGCTTGTATGTGCCTTGCATGTATTCGCTCACCGCAACAAGTCGCTGCTTACCGTCGATAACGATAAACTTTCCGCGCGAGTCTTTGTTCTCTGCAAGAACAATGTTTGGTACGGGGAGTCCTACAATAATTGACTCAATGAGTCGGCTCTTTCTTTCGTCGTCCCAAGCGACTCGACGCTGAAAACCGGGTTGCAGATCAATATTGCCCTTCTGGATTTGGAGATTAATTGTCTCAATAGTCCAGTCAGCATTAAGAACTACGGCATCTTTGAATGATACCGGTGCGGAAATGTCATCCTAGTTTTCCTGTTGGTCATCGGGGATTAGTTCGAATTCAGCCATCTCAATTCCCTGTGTGTAGCCGCAAAAATGATGATTTTTTGCCATCTTACCCGATGTCTAGGAGTAGATACACAAGTATGGTGAAGGCTGGTGTCGAACGTTGCTGACGTCTACCATACATGGAGAGCAGAACGTGGCTGAAGGTACCGGTTTTTCTGGAATTGACTAAAAAATGCCATCAACGACTACGGCAAAGAACGAGTTCGACTCCCACTGCTTTTCCACCACTTCTCCTTCAGCCCCAACTGCTCTATTCCCGGAGCGGACTGTTACATCCTGCACCACTGCTCCTCGCAGGGAATCCCATCGCCGTCCCCATCCATCTTCATCCCCGGACAACTGCGCAGAAACGCCTTGGCCTCGGCGCAGGAGGTCATTTGCGAGCAGTACTTGCGGCCATCGCAGCGAACATCGAGAGCAGGGCTGGCGGGTGTGGTGTTTGCCGCCGGCGGCATCAGGTCGGTGGTCGGTTCGTCGGTATCTTCCGCGACGCTCATCGGAGCTGGCTTTGAGCGGGAGAAATGGTTCTGCCAGGACGGGTTGTCCATGTACTGCCAGGCGAGCAGGGCGAGGGCGATCAGCAGAATCCATTTCTTCATGAGGTTCACCGAGTCCTGGGGGATGGGCGGATTCTAGTGGCGAACCCGCAGGCATTGCACTGCGTAGGATGGCGTTGAGCGCCAGCGATGCCCATCACCGTGACCGCATGGGTATCGCTGGCGCTCAACCCATCCTACGTCCTGGCTCCCTGTACCGATCCACCTGAGTCGCGGCCCTCTTGCAGGGCCTTGCCCAGTATCCGGGCCACCAGCTCGTCCTTGCCTTGCGTGTAGGCCTCGCGGTCGGTGGGGAAGCGTTCTGCCAGTTGTTCCTTGAGGCGTTGGTATTCCGCCGTGTCCTGCGGATGGTTGCGCAGCCAGTTGCGGAAGATCAGGTGGCGGTCGGCGTCGGCCAGGTTCATGACGTGGACGTGGTGGGTTCTGCCCTGGCCCCGGGGTGGCTTGCCCTTGACGAAGAACATCCGCTGCGGCGCCGGGTTGTCGCGCCAGTATTGGTAGCCGAGGGCTTCCAGCGGGGCGACCAGGCTTTGCCAATCGGCGTCGGGCGGGGGCAGCAGGAGGATGTCGATGATCGGCTTGGCCTTCAGGCCGGGCACCGCCGTGCTGCCGAAGTGTTCGATCTTCAGGCCGGGCAGGGCCAGGGCGCTGGCGATGGCGCCGGCTTCCTCGGCGAAGCGCCGGGGCCAGTCCGGGTTGGCTTCGGCCAGTTCGATGCGGTCGGCTTCGGCGTTGCTCCGGCGTTGGCCGTCGAAGGTGGGGGGCTGGGTCATGAGATGTCCTGGCTGAGGGGCTGTCGTTCGACGTTCGGGCCGGTGCGCAGGTTCATCGTCGTTGTTAGGGCTTCTTCCTCTGTTCCTTGATTCGGTTGCGCAGGTGCTCGAAGAAGGCCGCATCGGCGTGCTCTGTGGGAGCGGATTCGGCGCCGGCCAGAAGGCGGTTTCGCAAGCGATGGCGGTCTTGCGTCCTTTGATCGCTGGCGTGTGGGTTGGTCTGGTGGTCGACGGTACTCATGGGTCTTCCCGTTTGCAGGTTTTGGCTGAACCTATTCCTGAGGGGGCGGGTTGGCCATGCTCTTGGGAGCGAGCTCGCGAACCGCCTCAACTCCGCAATCAGCGGATAACACGTTCGCGAGCAAGCTCGCTCCTACGAAAAGCTGGCAGGCTATTTCACGGGGAAGTCGAAGGCGGTGTTGGGATACGGCTCCTGCTTCAGCGTGTAGTGCCACCACTCGTTGGCGTAGGGTTCGAAGCCGTGGCGTTGCATGGCGCTGCGCAGGGTTTCGCGGTTGCGCGTCTGTTGCACGCTGATCAGGTTGGTGCCGTGGTGGGAGATGGGGCCGAAGAAGTCGAAGTGGCTGCCCATGTCCAGTTCCTGGCCGGTATTGGCGTCGACCAGGGTGAGGTCCACGGTGCTGCCGCGGCAGTGGGCGGATTTCTTGGCGATGTAGCCGTCGCGGAACAGCGCCGCCTTGTCCAGGTGCGGGTAGTAGCGCTCCTTGGTGCGGGTGTCGGCCAGGTCCGCGGCCCAGCGCTGGAAGTGGGCCACGGCGCGTTGCGGGCGGTAGCCGTCGAAGAGTTTCAGTTGCAGGCCGCTGAGGGCGACGTCGCGCTCCACTTCGGCCAGGGCCGTGGCCGCTTCCTTCGTGAGGATCACCCGTGGGCTTTCGTAGCCGTCGATGCGGCTGCCGACGAAGTTGTCGCCGCTGTAGTAGCGCGCTTCGTAATGGGCGTGCTGCAGCACCTGGTCGAGGTAGACGAAGCCGGGTTGCGCGGGCTGGTCGGCGTGGGCGCCGAGGCTGGCCAGCAGCAGGAGCAGGGCGAGGGCGTGGCGGAGCATCCGGCCTCCCGGGCGTGGGGTTTCTTTCACCCTAGCAGCCATTTCCTGCGACACATCTCTCTAAATGGCGGGATTTTTCCTACTTAATCCTCAGGTCCAGTTATCCCCTGGCGGGCCGATCCATTCGCCGAGACGAGCGGATCGCGGTTGTGCGGTCCGCGCACGAGTTCGAGCAGCCCAGGAGAGATGCGATGCTCAACCAGATCCGCGTACGTACCCGCCTGCTGTCGCTGGCGTTCCTGCCCCTGCTGGTGCTGGCCGGGGTGATGGCGCTGGCGGCGTACAACGCCGACCAGCTCAACGATGATTTCGACGAGCTGTTCAACGACCGCATGCGCCCGGTGAACCGGCTCAACCTGATCTCCAACGCCTATGCGGTGAACATGGTGGATGCGCTGCACAAGTACCGCTCCGGGGTGATCGACGTGGACGTCTTGCGCGGCGCCATCGGCGAGGCGCGCAAGACCATCGCGGACTCCTGGCGCCTGGTGCAGGACAGCAAGATGACCGATGCCGAGCAGCAGATGGTGGCCGGCATCCGCGCGCGCATGGCCGCGGTGGACAAGCTGGTGGACACGCTGCAGGAACAGACCGACGGCAGCCTGCGCGGCGAGAGCGACGCCAGCTTCATCCGACGCCTGTATGCGGCCTTCGACCCGCTGGGGGATGCGCTGGAGGAGCTGGCCCAGCTGCAGGTCCGCGAGGGCGAAAGGCTGAGCCAGGCCTCCACCGCGCGTTACCAGGCGATGAAAGCCAGTTTCGTGGCCATCGCCGTGGTGGTGCTGGTCGGCATGCTGCTGTTCAGCCTGCTGGTCAGCCGCTCGATCAACCGCCCGCTGGAACAACTGGGCCGGACCATCGCCACGGTGCAGCGCAATTCCGACCTGAGCCTGCGCGCCGAGGCCGTGGGCCGCGACGAGCTGGCGCAGACCGCCCAGGCCTTCAACACCATGCTCGAACACTTCCAGCGGCTGATCCGCCACCTGGGCGGCGCCTCGGTGCAGCTGGCCAGCGCGTCGGAGGAGATGAGCGCCATCAGCGCCCAGGTCAGCGATGCCGCCAACGGCCAGGGCGACCAGACCGCCATGGTCGCCACCGCCGTGCATGAGATGAGCGCCGCGGTGCAGCAGGTGGCGGAGAACGCGCTGGACATGGCTCGGGTGGCCGAGGACGTGCGCCGCGAGGCGCACCAGGGCACCGAGCTGGTGGAGGCCAACCTGGGCGCCATCGAGCGCCTGTCGCAGGCGGTGCAGGAGAGCGCCGAGGTGATCGACCGCCTGCATAGCCAGAGCGACGAGATCGGCAGCGTGCTGGGGGTGATCCAGAGCATCGCCGAGCAGACCAACCTGCTGGCGCTCAATGCCGCCATCGAGGCGGCGCGGGCCGGCGAGGCCGGGCGCGGGTTCGCCGTGGTGGCCGACGAGGTGCGCAGCCTGGCGAGCAACACGCAGAAGGCCACCGAGTCGATCCGCGGCATGATCGATTCGCTGCAGAGCGGCGCGCGCCAGGCGGTGGGCGTGATGCAGGAGTCCCGCGAACGGGCCGGGGACAGCGTGCGGCATTCGCGCGAGTCCGGCGAGGCGCTGCGGCACATCGCCAACGCCATCGACCGCATCGCCGACGGCAACGCGCAGATTTCCACCGCCACCGAGGAGCAGACGGCGGTGGCCCATGAGATCAGCCAGAACATCACCCAGCTCAACGACAGCATCCAGAGCGTGGTGGAGAACGCCGAGCAGAGCGCCGCGGCGAGCCTGGAGCTGGCCCGCCTGGCGGTCGAGCAACAGCAGCAGCTGGCGGGCTTCCGGGTGGACTAGGACTGCCTCACTGGCCCATCAGCAGGCGCTGCTGTTGGGACGAGAAGCCGCCCTGTTGCTGGAATTGCGCGCCCATCATGGGCTGCCGTTCCACGTCGTCGAGGCCGAAGGATTCCTTCACCGGCGACTCGATGGCGCCGAGGTTGTAGCTGCTCTGCCCGGCGCAGCCGGAGAGGGCGAGCAGGGCGAGGACGAGCGCGGGAAGCCGGGGCATGGTGGACTCCTTCTGTGGGGGAGCTTGCGGATCGCACAGCCTAGGCCGGCGAAGCTTATGGCTTGCTTAAGCTCAGTCGCGGCGCAGGGCCTGGACGTCGTTGCCTTCGGGGTCGAAGGCGTCCAGGCGCATGCGTTCGGCGAAGGCCTCCAGCGCCGCCTGGCCGCTGACGAAGCCGGCCTTGGCGGCGGCCCAGTCGTCCGGGCGCAGGCGCACCATCCAGCCTTCGCCGTAGCAGTCGAGGTTGATCAGGCCGGGGCGGCGCTGCACGTCCTCGTTGCTCACCAGCAGGGTGCCGGCCAGCGGGCAGCGCGCCGAGGAGGCGGCCTTGGCGAATTCCACCACGCCGAAGCTGCGGTCGCGCTCGATGTGCCAGCCGTCGCGCTTGGGGGTGAAGGCGAATATCTGCCCGTAGAGCGCGCAGCCGTAGGCGCTCAGGCCGAGGGTCACGGCGCCGTCGGGCTCTTCGCGCAGCCACAGGTTGTAGTCCGGGGCGTAGAGCAGGTCGTCGGGGAACTCCAGGCCGTGCAGTTTCACAGGGTCAGCACCCGGTCGTATTCGAGGATCATCCGCGCCAGTTCGCCGCCGCTGGCGATTTCGTCGATTTCGCCGATCAGCGCGCTTTCGTCGATGGGCACGCCGGGGGCGCGGCACATCAGCAGGCGCGCGCCGGCTTCCTTGGCCTGCTGGATGAAGTGGCTGAGCGGTTCGCCGCCGGGGGCGGCGTAGAGGTTGTCCACCACGTCCTGGCGCGCCAGCTGCACGCCTTCGCCGCTGAGGAAGAGCGTCACCTCGGCGTCCATGCAGGCCAACAGGGTGGCGGTGTAGAAGGGCGCGGCGCAGCGCGCCGGGGTGCTCGGGCCGCTGCTGACGATGATCAGCACGCGCTGGATATCAGGCCGGTTCAAGGGCTTTCTCCATCTGCACCAGGGCCACGCGGCGGCCGTCCGGCGCCTGGCGCTCGACGATGCCCACCGGGCGATAGCCCAGGCCGGCGTAGAGCAGCAGGCCGCCGGCGTTGTCGTTGAAGCAGGAGATTTTCATCAGCGGTGCAGCGTAGTCGCGCCGGGCGAGGTCTTCCATGACGCCGATCAGGTAGCGCGCCACGCCGTGCCCGCGGGCCCAGGGCGCGACCATCATGTTGCCCAGGGCGCAGTACTCGCCGGGCACGCTCTGGTAGAAGTTGGCGAAGCCGGCGGCGCGGCCGTCGAGCAGGGCCAGGGTGCTGGCGCGGCGCTCGGCCACGGCGGCGGCCAGCTGTTCGACGCTGAACGGCCAGCGGGCCTTGGGGTAGGCGTAGAAGAGTTCGTCGGCGCTACGCACGAAGCCGGCCACCTCGGCGAGGTCGCCGGCTTCCACGGGGCGATGCTGCAGGCTCATCCGTGTGGCGGGTATTGGGCGAGGACCTTCTGCACGGTCTCGCGGATCGCCGCTTCGCGTTCGGCCGGGGTCGGCGGGCTGCTGCGCATGATCTGCTCGCCGCTGCCGCGCCACACCAGCTTGCCGTCCTTGCCGTCGAGCAGGTCGACCTGGATGGTGGCGACCTTGTAGGTCACGGTGCGCGACTCGGCCATCGCCGGGCCGCCCCAGTAGCCGCCCCAGTAACCGTTCCAGTAGCCGCCGGTGTAGGTGGTGACCTGGTCCTGGCGCTGGTCGACGATCAGGTAGGCGCGCACCGTCACGTCGGGCGCGGCGCTGCCCTGGGTCGGGCGCAGGCCGCGCTGGTCGAGCTGGTCGGCCACCGCCGAGCGGATGCGTTGCTCGGTGAGGTCGCTCTTGATGCGCGGGTCGTCCGGGCGGTATTCGAAGGCCGGCTGCGCCCAGGCCCAGCTGCGGTAGGCGGCGAAGTCGCGGCTGGAATCGTAGTCGCGGCTGAGGTTGACGGTCTCACAGGCGGCCAGGCCCAGCAGCAGGCCCAGCAACAACAGACGGCGGATCATGATCGGCATACTCCAGGCAGAGTCTTCATCGAAGCTCAGAGCGTGCGCAAAGGCAAGTGGCGGAATGCCTCGAAACGGCCCTATTCCGCAGTTTTCTGGCAGCAAAGCCGGACAAGCGCCTCAGTGCGGCGGGTAGCCCGACAGCGCCTTGCGCACCGCTTCGCGCAGCCCGCGGGCCTGTTCGCTCTGGTTGCCGCTGGGCTGGTATTCGGCCGAGGCCACCCAGACGGCGTGGTTGTCGCGGGCGTCGTACAGCTCGATACGCACCACGTTGACTTGCACTATGTAGGTTCGCGTTACCGGGATGGAGGCGCCGTACCAGGGATCGTTCCAGCCGCCGTAGTAGCCGCCGCCGTAGTAGTCGGTGACCTGGCGGGTGCGCTGCTCGCTGCTGACCCGCGCGCTCACGCGCAGGTCCGGCGTGGCGCCGGGGCGTGCCGGGCGCAGGCCGATCTGGTCGAGGCCTTCGCTGACCGCGTCCTGCAGCGAGCTGCCGTAGGTGGTGGCGCCGCTGGGCGCGCCGGTCCAGTTCCACGAGCGGTAGCGGCCGTAGTCCGGCGGCGCGGCCGGGTAGGCGCCGGGGTCGAAGCCCGGGGCGCTGGCCTGGGCCGGCACCGGGGGCGGCGGCAGCGACTGGCTGGTGTAGGGATTCTGGCTCTGGCAGGCGGCCAGCGCGGCGAGCAGCGGCAGCAGGATCAGGCGTGGCGACATGCGGGGCTCCCGCCCGCGCCGGGGCGCGGGCGACGACGGTGATGGGGCGATTGTGCACCTATTCGCGCGGGCGGCACAGCCAGTGCAGGTAGCGGCCCAGGCCGGCGAAGGCCGGGTGGCGGCGGTAGGCCAGTTCCATTTCCACCAGGTCCAGGGGCTCGGCCTTGTGCTGGAACTCCTGCGGCATGTAGTCGTGGAACACCCGCACGCCGCTGCGCGCCTCGATGTTCCAGGCATCCGCCATGGCCGCTTCCAGCTCGCGCGGGTCCTGCGGCTGCTGCGGCGTCAGGCTCTGGCCTTCGCCGGCGAAGCGCTGCTTGCGCAGCTTGCGGAAGTGGCCCTTGAGCAGGTTGCGGTAGATGAGCGCGTCGCGGTTGTAGAAGGCCAGCGACAGCCAGCCGTCGCGGGCGGTCAGTTGGTGCAGCACGGGGAGGATGGCCTGGGGTTCGGCCAGCCATTCCAGCACGGCGTGGCACAGCACCAGGTCGTAGGGTTCGTCCAGTTGGCCGAGCAACGCCTGCCAGGGCGCCTCGATGAAGGTGGCCGCGCGGCCGGCCTCGGCGAAGCGCTGGCGGGCGCCTTCGAGCATGGGCGCGGCGGGTTCGGCGAGGGTCACCTGGTGGCCGCGCCCGGCCAGCCACAGCGCCATGTGGCCCAGGCCGGCGCCTATGTCGAGCACGCGCAGCGGGCGCTCGGGCAGCGCTTCGGCCAGGTCGGCCTGCAGCACGGCCAGGCGGATGGCGCCCTTGGCGCCGCCGTAGATTTTCTCGGCGAAGCGCGTGGCCAGTTCGTCGAAATGCCGGTCAGCCATGCACGAAGCGCCTTTCGCTGTCGGCCAGCTTGGTGCGCACCGCCTGGTCCATGTCCAGGCCCAGTTCGGCGCAGAGCAGCAGCAGGTAGAGGACGATGTCGCCGACTTCCTGCCCTGCGTGGGCGAGCTTGTCGGCGGGCAATTGGCGCGACTCGTCTTCGCTCAGCCACTGGAAGATTTCCACCAGCTCGGCCATTTCCACGCTGGCGGCCATGGCTAGGTTCTTCGGGCTGTGGAAGCGTTTCCAGTCGTTGTGGTCGCGGATCGTGTGCAGGCGCGCGGTGAGTTCGTCGAGGTTCATCGGGGGCTCCTTGGGAGCCCCATAGCTTCCGGCTTCAGCGGCGCCGCATCAAGCGTCGAGCGGTTTCCAGGCGCCGGCCATGTGCGGCAGGCCGTCCTCGCCGCGCAGGGCGAACTGCCCGGCCGGGGCCACCTCGCTGGCCAGCAGGGTGACGCTGGAGGGCAGCAGCACCGGCTTCTGGAAGCGCACTTGCACCTGGTAGCCGGCCGCCGGCAGGCGCTCGCCCAGGGCCGCCAGGCTGCGCGCCTTGTTCCACAGGCCATGGGCGATGGCGCGGGGGAAGCCGAACAGCCTGGCGCTGGCCGCCGACAGGTGGATGGGGTTGTAGTCGCCGGCCACCCGGGCGTAGCGCCGGCCGATGTCCGCCGGGCATTGCCAGTGGTCGATCTGTTCCAGCGGCAGCTCGGGCTGTTCCTCGCGTTCCGGCGGCGTGCCTTCCAGGCGCATGCCGCGGAACAGCAGGCGGCTGTCGCCTTCCCAGAGCAGGCCGAGCTGGTCGTGCAGCTGGGTGATCAGGCTGAAGGTCACGCCCTTGTCGTGGGGCTGCAGGTCGGCCACCCGCACGCTGGCCTGGAACGGGCCCAGGCCGCCGAGGGGGCGTAATACGCTGATACGGTTCTCCAGGTGCACCAGGCCCAGCAGCGGGAAGGGGAAGCGGGCGTCGGTGAGCAGGCCCATCTGCAGGCCGAAGGCGAGGATGTGCGGGTAGGTCGGCGGCAGCAGGTGGTCGTTCCTGAAGCCGCACACCTGGCGGTAGCGCTCCAGGTTCCGGGCGTCGACCATCACCGGCGCGCGCACGCCGCGGGTGGGCAGGCTGCGGCCGCGCAGGCCGCGGCGCACGGCGGCGCGCAGGAACAGGCCGGGCAGGGTGGGTGGGGCGGACAGGTCCAGCCAGTCTTTGGGCATTAGGAGTCTCCTGGGCGGTATTGCCTTCAGCTTAGCCGCCGGGCCCGGCCGGGCATTGGCCGGGGCGGGGCGGCGTGGCGGCAGGCCGGTCAATCGGCGGCTCTGGCATGGGGCTTGTGGATAATTCGACCGCTGCCATGGCGTGTTACTTGAGAGGCGGTAGGAAAGCTGCCTAAGATGGGCCCGCTTCATGGATAACCAGAATAAATACCATGCACGATCTGACCGACGATGTGGCGCTGATGCGCCCGGTGATCGACGCGCTGCGCGCCAGCGGCAGCGATCCCGACCGTGTGCTGGCCCGGGTTGGCCTGCCGCCGGGCGCCCTGCCGGCCGGGCGCTTCCCGCATAGCGCGCAGAACCTGTTCTGGAAGGCCGCCGCCGAGGAATGCGGCGAGGAGCACGTCGGCCTGTACCTGGCCGGGCACCTGCCGGCCTTCCACGGCCTGCTGCTGGAATACCTGTTCCTCTCCAGCGCCACCTTCGGCGAGGGCCTGCGCCACGCCCTGCGCTACGTGCGCCTGCTCTCCGATACCCTCAACGCCCGCCTGGAAGTGGAGGGCGAGCGCGCCGTGCTGCTGCTCGGCCACAGTGCCGGGACCAACCGGCACTTCCCGGAAATGCTCGCCGGCGCGGTGATCCGCCTGTTCCACGCGCTCACCGAGGGCGACTTCCGGCCCCATGAGGTGGAGCTGATGCACGGCGAGGGCGCCCCTGCCGAACGTTATCGACAGGTCTACGGCTGCCCGGTGCGCCTGGGCGCCGAGCGCTATGCGCTGGTCTTCGACGCCGCGGTGCTGGACAAGCCCTCGCGCCACGCCGCCCCGGAACTGCTGCGCATGCACGAGTCGCTGGCGCGCCGGCAACTGGCCGAGGTGGAACGCCTGGACCTGGTGCGCAAGGTGCGCGAGCTGATCGGCGAGCTGCTGGTGGACGGCGGCGCCACCCTGGAGCAGGTCGCCGCACGCCTGGACATGCCGGCCCGGCGCCTGCGCGAGCGCCTGGCCATGGCCGGGGTGCGCTTCAACGACCTGGTTACCGACTACCGTTGCCGGCTGGCCAAGGAGCTGTTGCTGAAGACCGACGAGCGTATCGAGGTGATCGTCGAGCGTACTGGGTTCTCAGAGCCGAGTACCTTTTACCGCGCCTTCAAGCGCTGGGTGGGGGAGACGCCGGTGGAGTTCCGCAAGCGCGGGAAGGTTTGAGAGAGCGGCCGAGTCTAGCGACGGGAGGGAGCGGCTTTTCGTAGGAGCGAGCTTGCTCGCGAACGCTGTTCTGCCGGTGGCGTCGGTGCTTGCCCTGAAGAGCGCCCTCTCCCCAGCCCTCTCCCTGAAGGGAGAGGGGGCTAGTCCGTGCCGAGAAAGGTGATGGTTTCCGCCGGAAACCTCTGTGCTAGCCGGCTAACGCTATAACATCAAACCCTGCCCAACGGTCCCCTCTCCCTTCAGGGAGAGGGTTAGGGAGAGGGGCGGAATAAACCCCAAACACCCAGACCACCTGGAAACCACTCGGGGCTCGTCCGCGATCCCCGCCACCCTCACGCCCCAAGCAAACTCTGCCCGCAAACCCGCAACACCTGCCCGCTCACCGCCCCGCTGCCCGGCTGGGCGAACCAGGCCACGGCCTCGGCCACGTCCTGGGGCAGGCCGCCCTGGCCCATGGAGTTCATGCGCCGGCCGGCCTCGCGGATGGTCAGGGGAATGGCCGCGGTCATCTGCGTTTCGATGAAGCCCGGGGCCACCGCGTTGATGCTGATGCCCTTCTTGCCCAGGGCCGGGGCCCAGGCCTGGGCCAGGCCGATCAGGCCGGCCTTGCTCACCGCGTAGTTGGTCTGCCCGAGGTTGCCGGCGATGCCGCTGATGGAGGCCAGCAGCACCACGCGGCCGTCGTCGCGCAGCTTGCCGGCGTCGAGCAGGGCCTGGGTGAGCACCTGCGGGGCCTTGAGGTTGACGTCGATCACCGAGTTCCAGAACGCCTCGCTCATCTTCGCCACGGTCTTGTCGCGGGTGATGCCGGCGTTGTGCACCACGATGTCCACGCCTTCGGGCAATGCCTCCACCAGCTTCTCGCCGGCATCCGGCGCGCAGATGTCCAGGGCCACGCCCTTGCCGCCCAGGCGCGCTGCCAGGGCGTCGAGGGCGTCCTTGGCCGGCGGCACGTCCAGCAGCACCACCTCGGCGCCGTCGCGGGCCAGGGTTTCGGCGATGGCCGCGCCGATGCCGCGGGCCGCGCCGGTGACCAGGGCGCGCTTGCCCACCAGCGGGCGGCTCCAGTCCTGCACCTGGCCGGCGTAGGCGGAAAGGCGGATCACCTGGCCGGACACGTAGGCACTCTTGGGCGAAAGGAAGAAGCGCAGGGCGCCTTCGAGCTGGTCTTCCGCGCCCTTGCCGACGTACAGCAACTGCACGTTGCCGCCGCGGCGGATCTCCTTGCCCAGGGAGCGGCTGAAGCCCTCCAGGCTGCGCTGCACGCTGGCGGCGACGGGGTCTTTCAGCGATTCCGGGGCGCGCCCGAGGATGACCACGTGGGGGCACAGGTCCAGGCCCTTGAGCGCGGCCTGGAAGAAGTCGCGCAGTTCGATCAGTTGCTCGAAGCCGGTGAGGCCGCTGGCGTCGAACACCATGGCCTTGAGCTTCGGGCCGTGCTCGGCGGTCCAGCGCGGCAGGCCGTACTGGCCCTCCACGGCGGCGTAGACGGCGTCGGTCAGGCGCTGGCTGAAGCCCAGCACGGCCTCGCCCAGGTTGCCCGCCCCGCCCAGCAACAGGGCGCCGTCCACCGGCCGGGTGCGCCCGGCGCTCCAGCGTTCCAGGCGTACCGGCGCAGGCAGGCCGAAGGCGCCGACCAGGCGGCGGCCGACGTTGGAGTTGGCGAAGGCGATGTAGCGATCGGTCATGGACGGGGGCTCCTGCACGGATACTCGAAGTGCCGACCACTCTACGCAGGCACCGGTTCCGCGCAATTGACCGCGCTGACCTGCGCCATGGCGGGGCGGCCAATGCGACGGGACCGGCTAAGGTTAGCCTGTGCGCCAGAACCCGCTCAGCCCGCAAGGAGCCTTGCATGACCCAGACCCGACGGGTCGCCATCGTCGGCGGCAACCGTATTCCCTTCGCCCGCTCCAACACCGTCTACGCCACGGCGAGCAACCAGGAGATGCTGACCTGCGCCCTCGACGGCCTGATCGAGCGCTACAACCTGCACGGCGAGCGCCTGGGCGAGGTGGTGGCCGGCGCGGTGCTCAAGCACTCGCGGGACTTCAACCT
Organism: Pseudomonas sp. AAC; assembly: GCF_000725445.1. Taxonomy (NCBI): domain Bacteria; kingdom Pseudomonadati; phylum Pseudomonadota; class Gammaproteobacteria; order Pseudomonadales; family Pseudomonadaceae; genus Pseudomonas; species Pseudomonas sp. AAC. Next base: position 679,960 of record NZ_KL647095.1, read on the forward strand.
CACCCGCGAATGCGTGCTGGGCACCCGCCTGGCCCCGCAGACCCCGGCCTACGACGTCCAGCAGGCCTGCGGCACGGGGCTTGAGGCGGCGATCCTGGTGGCCAACAAGATCGCCCTGGGGCAGATCGACTGCGGCATCGCCGGCGGCGTGGACACCACCTCCGACGCGCCCATCGGCGTCAACGAGGGGCTGCGGCGCATCCTGCTGGAGGCCAACCGCGGCAAGTCCAACGGCGACAAGCTCAAGAGCCTGCTGAAGATCCGCCCGCGCCACCTGCTGCCGCATATCCCCAGGAACGGCGAGCCGCGCACCGGGCTGTCCATGGGCGAGCACTGCGAGCTGATGGCGCAGACCTGGCAGATTCCCCGCGACGAGCAGGACAAGCTCGCCTACGAAAGCCACATCAAGCTGGCAGCGGCCTATGCCGAAGGCTGGCAGAACGACCTGATGACGCCGTTCCGCGGCCTGACCCGCGACCAGAACCTGCGCCCGGACATCAACCTGGAAAAGCTCGGCACCCTCAAGCCGGTGTTCGAGAAGGGCCCGCGCGGCACCCTGACGGCAGCCAACTCCACCCCGCTGACCGACGGCGCCTCGGTGGTGCTGCTGGCCAGCGAGGACTGGGCCAAGGCGCGCGGCCTGCCGATCCTGGCGTATTTGCGCGACGGCGAGGCGGCGGCGGTGAACTTCGTCGGCGAAGGCGCAGAAGGCCTGCTGATGGCCCCGGTCTACGCCGTGCCGCGGCTGCTGGCGCGCAACGGTCTGAGCCTGCAGGACTTCGACTACTACGAGATCCACGAGGCCTTCGCCGCCCAGGTGTTGTGCACCCTCAAGGCCTGGGAGGACGCCGAGTACTGCAAGACCCGCCTCGGCCTGGACGCGCCGCTGGGCTCGATCGACCGCAGCAAGCTCAACGTCAAGGGTAGCTCCCTGGCCGCCGGCCATCCCTTCGCCGCCACCGGCGGTCGCATAGTCGCCAACCTGGCCAAGCTGCTGGACGCGGCCGGGAAAGGGCGCGGGCTGATCTCGATTTGCGCGGCGGGCGGGCAAGGTGTGACCGCGATCGTGGAAAAGTAATCCAATACATCGGGCGGCTGTGGCCGGCCCACGATGTAACAGCAACTCCGTGACTTAAGGCGGTGCCGTGCGAGCGGTGCCGCCTCTTTTTTTGCGCGCAGGGTGGGGGCTTTGGCTTTTCGTAGGAGCGAGCTTGCTCGCGAACAGCCTCTCCCGGCAGCGCTATCGTCTCAGGTCGACTCCGTCCCCTCTCCCCAGCCCTCTCCCTGAAGGGAGAGGGGGCTAGTCCGTGCCGAGAGAGGAAGTGGTTTCAGCCGGAAATCGCCGAGGTTGCCGGCTAACGCCATAACATCAAACCCTGCCCAACGGTCCCCTCTCCCTTCAGGGAGAGGGTTAGGGAGAGGGCGCTCTAGAATCCAGCACCTGTAGTTCCCGGTGAATGCCTGTTCGCGAGCAAGCTCGCTCCTACGAAATACGAAAAGCCTCCAGCCTCCAGCCTCCAGCCTTTCATCCCCCCTGCAACATCGCCGGATGCACCCGCCCATCCAGCGCCGTGGACAGCACCAGCGAAGTCTTGCTCGCCCCGTGCTGGGCCAACTGGTCGATCAACTCTTCCAGCTCGGCGGTGCTGGTCACCGCCACCCGCAGCATCACGCAGGATTCGCCGGTCACCCGGTAGCAGTCGAGCACCTGGGGGATTTCCGTCAGGCGTTGCAGTTGCAGGGCGCCGCGGTGGTCGTTCAGGCGCAGTTCGATCAGGCACTGGATCGGGCGGCCGAGCTTGGTCAAGTCTACGCTGGCGTGGTAGCCGGTGATCACGCCGTCGGCCTCCAGGCGCGCCACGCGGTCGGCCACCGCCGGGGGCGAGAGGTTGATGCGCCGGGCCAGTTCGGCGAAGGACAGGCGGCCGTTTTCCAGCAGGGCGGCGAGCAGTGCGCGGTCGTATTTGTCCATCGTTTTTCTCGTCTGTGGAATCGACGGATTTACATTTGAAAATCCATCGAAAGAAAAGTGTTACGCCAGATAATGCGTTTTCTGTGCCTTATAAGGCGCGAAAGCACTTAATAAAATGAGGCGCTACGACCCACTTGTCGAGCCCTCTGCCATGTCTGTCATGCCCATGCCCAAAGCCCGCGTTTCGCTGACGCTGATCGCCGCCTTCTTCGCCCTCTACTTCATCTGGGGCTCGACCTACCTGGTGATCCGCATCGGCGTGGAAAGCTGGCCGCCGATGCTCATGGCCGGCTGCCGCTTCGTCATCGCCGGGACGCTGCTGCTGGCCTGGGCGCTATACCGCGGCGCGCCGCTGCCCAGCGGGCGGCAGTGGCTGAACGCCGGGGCCATCGGCATCCTCCTGCTCAGCTGCGGCAACGGCGGGGTGACGGTGGCCGAGCACTGGGGCGTGGCCTCGGGCGTGGCCGCACTGGGGGTGGCCACGGTGCCGCTGTTCGCGTTGGTGTTCGCGCGCCTGTTCGGCCAGCGCAACAGCCTGCTGGAGTGGAGCGGCATCGGCCTTGGGCTGTGCGGCATCGTGCTGCTCAACCTCGGCTCCAACCTGCAGGGCAGCCCGGCGGGCGCTGCGCTGATTCTCTTCGCCGCCGCGGCCTGGGCCTTCGGTTCGGTGTGGAGCCGGCGCCTGGACCTGCCGGCCGGGCCCATGGCCAGCGCCTTGGAGATGCTGGTGGGCGGCGCCGCGCTGCTGCTGGGCAGCCAGCTTTCCGGCGAGCACCTGCAGCAGATGCCGGATGTGCGCGGCTGGCTGGCGCTGGGCTACCTGGTGGTGTTCGGTTCGATCATCGCCTTCAGCGCCTACGTCTACCTGCTGGCCAACGTGCGCCCGGCGGCGGCCACCAGCTATGCCTTCGTCAACCCGGCGGTGGCCGTGCTGCTCGGGGTGGCGTTCGCCGGCGAGCACATCGGCTGGCCGGAGGCGCTGGCGATGGCGGTGATCATCGGGGCGGTGCTGTTGATCAGCCTGCCGCAGTGGCGGCGGCGCGAGGCGGCCTGAGCCGGCTCAGTCGATCGGGACGATGCGCACGCGGCTGACGCCGACGCGGTCGGCGCTGTTGCGCAGGTTGGGGATCAGGTTGGGGTCCAGGGGCGCGTCGGTCAGCCCGGTGGGGTCTTCGCCGGTCTCCTGCGCCAGGTGCAGCAGCACCTGGAGCAGGGCGAGGAACTCGTTGGGTTCCTCGGACCACTCGTGGATCAGCCGGCGCGGCTGTTCGCGCAGGCGGTAGTGGATGGCGTAGCGGTGGGTGACGTTCATGGTGGCACCTCTGCAGGCTAAGACACCCCAGAACGTCAAAATTCCCATCACTTTCCCGGACAGCCGACAGGTGGTCATTTTTTCGCCACTCACCGACAGACGTCGCGAAATGGCGGGCTTTCAGATGACGAAAAAGCCGTGGGTGCCATCACGGCCGAGCTGCTCGACCAGGCCGAATTCCCAGTCCAGGTAGCCCTGCATGGCCTCGCGCGGGTTGTCGGTGCCCTCGTAGGGGCGGCGGTAGCGGTCGATGCGCGGCGCGGCGAGCAGGCTCTCGCCTTCCTCGGTGGGTAGCCCCGCGGCGACCCAGGCGGCGGTGCCGCCTTCGAGCAGGAACACCGGCTTGTCGCTCAGGGCCTGCACTTCCGGCACGGCGAAGCGCGCCAGCAGGCTGCTGCCGCAGGTGAGCACGTAGCGCTCGGCCGTGCCCAGCTGCGCCAGCGCTTCTTTCAGCTGGCTGCGCAGGGCCCAGGCGGCGCCGGGAATGTGGCGTTTCACGTAGTTGGCGCTGGCGGTGAAGTCGAGCACCCGGGTGCCCGGCTCGCGCAGCCACTGGGCCAGGGTCTGCGGGGCGATGGTCTCGGCCTGCGGTTGCTGCGGCAGCGGCGCGGCCCAGGCGCCCCGTTCGCTGAAGTCGGCGGCGGACAGGCCGTCCAGCACCGCCACCTCCCAGCCCATCTGCGCCAGCCAGGAGGCGCTCATGTTGGCGCGCACGCCGTCGTCGTCCAGCAGCACCAGGCGCGCGCCGCGCACGCTGGCGACGTGGTCGGTCTCCTGCACCAGCTGGCCGCCGGGGGTGGAGCGCGAGCCGGGCAGGTGGCCGGCCTCGTATTCCTCTGGGGTGCGCACGTCGAACAGGTAGGTGGTGCGCGCGCCTTCGGCCTGCCATTGGCGCAGGCCGGCCAGGTCGATGCGCGCCACCCGCGCGCGGTCGGCCACGGCGCGGGCGCGCTGGGCGGCGGCTGCGCGGGTGGCGGCGGAGACTTCGCCGAAGCGCCGCGCCTGGCCGTGTTCCAGTTGCTGGCCGGCGAGGGTCCAGCCGATGGTGCCGTTGCGCAGCGCCGACACCGGGTTGGCGATGCCGGCGTTCACCAGCGACTGGGTGCCGATGATGCTGCGGGTGCGCCCGGCGCAGTTGACGATGACGCGGGTGGCCGGGCTGGGCGCCAGCTCGGCGACGCGCAGCACCAGCTCGGCGCCGGGCACGCTGATGCCGCCGGGGATGCTCATGGTCTGGTATTCGTCGAAGCGGCGGGCGTCGAGCACCACCACGTCGGCCTTGGCATCGAGCAGCGCCTGCACTTCCTCGGCGGCCAGCGACGGCGTGTGGCGCTCGGCTTCCACCAGCTCGCCGAAGGCCTTGCTCGGCACGTTGACGTCCTTGAACAGCTCGCCGCCGGCAGCGCGCCAGCCGGCCAGGCCGCCGTCGAGCACGGCCACGTCGCTGTAGCCCAGCGCCAGCAGGCGCTGCGCGGCGACTTCGGCCAGGCCTTCGCCGTCGTCGTAGACGGTGACCGGCGTATCGCGGCGCGGCACGCGGGCGTAGACCTCCAGCTCCAGCTTGGACAGCGGCAGGTTGGCGGCGAACAGCGGGTGCGCCTGGGCGAAGGGGTCTTCCTCGCGCACGTCGAGCAGCGCCAGCTCGCGGCGGGCGAGGAGGGCGGCGCGGAGGTCGTGGAAGGTACGGCGGGCGATCTGGCTCATGCGGGGTTCTCTTTCGACAGGTCCCAGATATTGGGCAACTGGCTGTTGGAATAGCCGGAGATGAAGGGCTTCTCTTCACCCTCGGCGGTATAGACGGCACGCCGCACCGCGCCGATGTTGGCGCCGTAGACGTGGATGCTGATGGACGGCCGGTCGGCGAAGGCGTTGCTGACCTGGTGGATGTCGCCGATGCGCGGCGACACCGCCTCCACCTCGCCCGGCTCCAGGCGCAGCGCCGCGCCGGCCGGCTGCAGGCTGCCGTCGGCGGCGAAGGCGAAGGGCTGCGAATACTCGGCGCCGCGCAGCATGCCGATCAGGCCCCAGACGCGGTGGTCGTGCACCGGCGTGCGCTGGCCCGGGCCCCAGACGAAGCTGACCACCGAGAAGCGCTGCTGCGAGTCGGCGTGCAGCAGGTACTGCTGGTAGCGCTGCGCGTCGGGCTGGGCGCAGGCCTCGGGCAGCCAGTCGTCATGGCGCACCAGCTCGGCCAGCAGCGGGCGAGCGCTGGCGAGCAGGGTGGCTTCGTCGGGATGTTCGTCGAGCAGGCTGGCCAGGTCGCCGATGAACTGGCGCAGGCGGTCGAAACGCAGGGGGGCGGACATGCGGCGTATTCACTCCGGAAGGTTCTGGCTGTACGGTAGCAAACGCGTTTTTATTCCTGAAATGCATTTTGAATCTAAGCTAATATGCGAGAAATGCAATTGGTGCCAGCCCCATGAAGATCGACGACATCGACGCCTTCGTCGCGGTGATCCGCAACGCCTCCCTGAGCCAGGCCGCCGAGAGCCTGGGCCTGACGCAGTCGGCCATCACCCGCCGGGTGCAGAGCCTGGAGGAAGCCCTGGGCGTGGAGCTGCTGGACCGCAACACCAAGCCGCTCAAGCCCACCGCCGCCGGCCTGCGCGTCTACGAGCAGTGCCGCCGGGTGCTGCGCGAGGTGGACGGGCTGCGCGAACTGGTGGCCAGCGACACCGCCCCCAGCGGCGTGCTGCGCCTGGGCGTGCCGCAGAGCATCGGCGAGGTGGTGCTGCTGGAAGCGCTGCGGCGCCTGGCCGGCGAGTACCCGGAGCTGCGCGCCCAGGTTAGCAGCGGCTGGGGCAGCCACCTGCTGGCGCGGCTGGAGAACGCCGAGCTGGACGCGGCGGTGGTGCTGTTCCCGCCGAGCAAGGTGTTCCCCGACGACCTCGGCGCCACGCCGCTGGGCCGCGTGGAGCTGTGCGTGGTGGCCGCCCGCGACAGCGACGTGCAGGCCCGCCGCCTGCTCGACTGCTACCAGCACGGCTGGGTGCTCAACCCCGACGGCTGCGGCTTCCGCGCCGGCCTGCAGCGCGCCCTGGCCGACCAGGGGCTGGGTTTGCAGCTGAACCTGGAGACCTTCGGCAGCGAGCTGCAGCTGGGCCTGGTTGCCGAGGGGCGTGGCCTCGGGTTGGTGCCGGCGCCGGCTCTTGCGCGCAGCCGTTATCGGGAGCAGCTGCGGGTGTTGCAGTTGGAGGACTTCCAGCCGCTGATCCAGCTCTGGCTGGTGCGGCCGCGCTTGCTGGGCAACCTGGAGGCGCCGGCGCGGTTGTTCGGCGATGCGGTGGCTGAAGGGTTGGATATGCGGGTGGGGTGAGTCTTACTCATTCGCCCCCTGTAGGAGCGAGCTTGCTCGCGAACAGACTCTCCCGGCAGCGCTGTCGTCTCAGGTCGACTCTGTCCCCTCTCCCCAGCCCTCGGCTGCGCGCCCCGCCCTGAAGGGAGAGGGGGCTTGTCCGTGCCGGCTGCAAGCCTGATGTTCGCCGGATACGCCAGAGTTTCCGGCTGACTCCGTAATACCCGTTTCTGCCCAACGGTCCCCTCTCCCTTCAGGGAGAGGGTTAGGGAGAGGGCGCTCTCATGCCTGACACCGGCATGACCGGGAAACTCTGTTCGCGAGCAAGCTCGCTCCTACAAAAGCAAAAAACCTCCCCCGCGCAACTTGGCCAACTCTGAATATGCGTAATTAGCATATTAGAATATGCCAAAAATGAATTTCCATCATGAAGTGCTTGCCTATAGCTTCTAAGAACAACGTCCATCAAGACGTTTTTCTTATAACGAAAGCCGCCGCCCTTATGCAGCGGCCCAGGCGAGGGCAACACAGTGAGCGTGGAAATTCTCGGCATGATCACCGCCACCCCGAGTTCCGAGGTGGACCAGCCGCTGGGGGAGGCGGTGGACGCCGGTTTCGTCCGGCGTTTCGCCCAGGCCCATGAGGACGCCGGTTTCGACCGCGTGCTGGTGGGCTACTTCAGCAATGCCGCCGAGGGCGCCGTGGTCAGCTCCTTCGTTGCCGCCGCCACCCGGCGCCTGGGCATCCTGCTGGCCTACCGGCCCGGGGTGATTGCGCCGCCGCTGGCCGCGCGCCAGTTGGCCACCCTCGACCAGTTCAGCGACGGCCGCCTGGCCCTGAACGTGGTCAGCGGCGGCAACGACGAAGACCTTGCCCGCGACGGCGACTACCTCGACCACGACCGCCGCTACGCCCGCACCGACGAATACCTCGACGCCCTGCGGCGTATCTGGACCGCCGAGGCCCCGGTGGACTTCGCCGGCGAGTTCTACCGCTTCCAGGGCGCCTCGCCGGCCGTGCGCCCGCGGCAGAAGCCGCATATCCCGATCTACTTCAGCGGCTCCTCCGACGCCGCCATCGAGGTCGCCGCGAAGCACGCCGACACCTACATGCTCTGGGGCGAGCCGCTGGCCGCCGTCGACGGCCACATCCGCCGGGTACGCGCCGCCGCACGGGCCCAGGGCCGCGAACCGCGCTTCTCGGTGTCGTTTCGGCCGATAGTCGCCGACACCGAGGAAGCCGCCTGGAAGCGCGCCGCCGAGGTGCTCGAACAGGTGCGCGAGAACCGCGCGCGCCTGGGCCTGCCGCTGCACGACCACCAGCCGCAGAACGTCGGCTCGCAGCGCCTGCTGGCCGCCGCGCAACAGGGGGAGGTGCTCGACACCCGGCTGTGGACCGGCGTGGCCCGGCTGACCGGCGCCCGCTGGAACTCCACCGCCCTGGTCGGCACTCCCGAGCAGGTCGCCGCCGCCCTGGGCGAGTACTACCGCCTGGGCGTTTCCACTTTCCTGATCCGTGGCTTCGACCCGCTCGGCGACGCCGTGCGCTACGGCCAGGGCCTGATTCCCGCCATCCACGACCACATCGCCCGCCTGCCGCAACTGCGCCGCGCCGGCTGAGGAGCCCCATCGATGAACCTGAAACGACGCCTGCGCGCCACCTTCGCCGCGCTGCTGCTGGGCGCGCCCCTGGCCCAGGCCGCCGACCTGCCGACGCTGCGCGTGGGCGACCAGAACTACTACAACGTGCGCGCCTCCATGGAGGCCTCCGGGGTGCTCGAAGGCGCGCCCTACACGGTCGACTGGAAGCACTTCCAGTCCGCCGCGCCCGTGGCCGAAGGGCTGCAGGCCGGGGCGCTGGACCTGGGCTTCCTCGGCGATTCCGGGTTCATCTTCCTGGCCGCCAAGGGCGCGCCGGTGAAGCTCATCGGCGTGTCGCGGCAGAACCCCGACACCATCGCCCTGCTGGTGCCCAAGGACTCGCCGGTGCAGAGCATCGCCGACCTCAAGGGCAAGAAGGTCGCCTACTGGCCCGGCGCCTGGAGCCAGCAACTGACCCTGCGCGCGCTGGAGAAGGCCGGCCTGCCCAGCGACTACGTCGACTTCGTCAAGCTGATGCCCATCGACGCCGCCGCCGCCCTGCCGCGCGGCAGCATCGACGCCTTCCCGGTGTGGGAGCCGTACATCTCGCAGCAGATCGTATTCTCCGGCGCGCGCCCGATCCTCACCGCCCGCGATCTGATGCCGGGGCTGTCGAGCATCGCCGCCAACGCCGCTTCCATCGAACCCAAGCGCGCACAGATCGCCGACTTCCTCGGCCGCCTGCAGAAGGCCCGGGCCTGGGTCGAGGCGCACAAGGAGCAGTACGCCGACATCTGGGCGAAGAAGGCCAGCCTCGACCCGGCCGTGTCGCGCCACTGGATCGGCCAGGCCGGCATGAGCGTCGGCCCGGTGGACGCCCAGGCCGCCGCCGACTACCAGGGCACCGCCGACTTCCTGCTGCAGACCGGCGCGCTGCCCAAGGCCTTCGACACCGCCAGCGTGATCGACCCCTCCTTCGCCAACGCCTTCCACTGAGCACAGGACGCAACCCCATGAGCATCCAGTTCCTCGGCATGATCGGCCACCGCCTGGCCTCCGAGACCATCGCCCCGGCCGGCCCGATCCTCGACAAGCAGTACATCGCCGCCTTCGCCCGCGCCCACGAGGAGGCCGGCTTCGACCGCATCCTGGTCGGCTACTGGTCCGATCAGCCGGATGGCTTCCTGGTGGCCGCCACCGCCGGCCTGGCCACCTCCAGGATCAACTTCCTGCTGGCGCACCGCCCCGGCTTCGTCGCCCCGACCCTGGCCGCGCGCAAGCTGGCGACCCTCGAACACCTGCTCGACGGGCGCCTGGCGGTGCACATCATCAGCGGCGGCAGCGACGCCGACCAGCGCAAGGACGGCGACTATCTCGACCACGACCAGCGCTACGCCCGCAGCGACGAGTTCATCGAGGTGCTCAAACGCACCTGGACCAGCGCCGAGCCCTTCGACTTCCACGGCAAGCACTACCGCGTGGAGCAGGCCTTCTCGGCCATCCGCCCGCAGCAGAAGCCGCATATCCCGGTGTATTTCGGCGGCTCCTCGGAGGCGGCGCTGAAGGTCGCCGGCAGGCAGGCCGACGTGTTCATGCTCTGGGGCGAGCCCCTGGCCCAGGCCGCCGAGACCATCGCCGCGGTGCGCGAGCAGGCGCGGCAGAACGGCCGCGAGGTGGAGTTCAGCCTGTCGTTCCGGCCCATTCTCGGGCGCACCGAGGAAGAGGCCTGGGCCAGGGCCGAGGCGATCCGCGCGACCGCCAGCCAGCGCCTGGGCGAGGCCGGCTTCCCCAAGGGCAAGCCGCAGAGCGTCGGCGCCCAGCGCCTGCTCAAGGCGGTGGAGCAGGGCGACCGCGTCGACGAACGCCTGTGGACCGGCATCGCCAAGCTGGTCGGCGGCGGGCACAACTCCACCGCCCTGGTCGGCACCCCGGAGCAGGTCGCCGATGCGTTGCTGGCCTACTACGACCTGGGCGTGCGCAGCATCCTCATCCGCGGTTTCGACCCGCTCAACGACGCCGTGGAATACGGCCGCGAGCTGATCCCGCTGACCCGCGCCAAGGTCGCCGAGCGCGAGCGCCGGCGTGCCACGGCCTGAGCCCATGACCAATTTGCAGACCCCGCCGCTGGCGCTCAACGACCTGCTGCCGGCGCTCACCCGGCAACTGGCCGAGAGCGCCGAGGCCTACGACCGCAGCGGCGACTTTCCCCACGCCAACCTCGCCCTGTTGCAACACCACGGCCTGCTCGGCCTGGCCCTGCCGCAGGCGCTCGGCGGCCTCGGCGCCGGCCTCGGCGAACTGCGCCGGGTGGTCGGCGCCGTGGCCCGTGGCGAACCCTCCACCGCGCTGGTGCTGTGCATGCAGTACCTGCACCTGCGGCGCCTGGCGGACAACCCCGGCTGGCCCGAAGCGCTCAAGCGCCGCGTGGCCCGCGAGGCGCTGGAGCAGGGCGCGCTGATCAACAGCCTGCGGGTGGAGCCGGAGCTGGGCTCGCCCTCGCGCGGCGGCCTGCCGCAAACCGTGGCGCGGCGTGACGGCGAGTGCTGGCGGCTGTCCGGGCACAAGCTCTACACCACCGGCATTCCCGGGCTGACCTGGCTGGCGGTGTGGGCGCGCAGCGACGAGCCGACGCCGCGGGTGGGCGCCTGGCTGGTGCGCCGCGACAGCCCCGGCATCCGCATCGTGGAAAGCTGGGACCACCTGGGTATGCGCGCCACCGGCAGCCACGAGGTGATCTTCGAAGAGGTGCCGGTGCCGCTGGAACACGCCGTCGGCCTCTACCCCCACGACCAGCCGCCGGCGCCGGACGAAGCCGTGCTGCGCGACTTCGCCCAGGCCAGCGCGGCGCTGCTCGGCGCGCTCTACGACGGCATCGCCGGGGCCGCCCGCGACTGGCTGCTGGGCTGGCTGCGCGAGCGCGTGCCGGCCAGCCTCGGCGCGCCCCTGGCCAGCCTGCCGCGGGTGCAGGAAGCGCTGGGCGCCATCGACGGCCTGCTGCTGCAGAACCGCCTGCTGCTCGACGCCGCCTGCCGCGAGCGGCTGAGCGCCAGCGAGGCGGGGCTGATCAAGGTCGCCGTCACCGACAACGCGGTGGCGGTGGTCGAGAAGGCCCTGGAGCTGAGCGGCAACCACGGCCTGAGCCGGCACAACCCGCTGCAGCGCCACTACCGCGACGTGCTCTGCGGGCGCGTGCACACCCCGCAGAAGGACAGCGTCTGGATCGCGGCGGGGAGGGCGGCGCTGAGCCCCTGAGCCCGTGCGATCACCCGACAACAGCGACGGCAATATCGGCGACCGCACCGGCGGAACGGATAGCCCCAAGACAACCCCTGGCTTCCGTGCGAAGCCGCCTGGAGATTGCCCTATGAAACGAACCCTGCGTGTTTTCGCCGGCCTGCTGGCCGCGACCTTGCTGGCGGGCGCCGCCAGCGCCGCCGAACCCGTCACCCTGCGCCTGGGCGACGTGAAGGGCGACCGCTACGCCTCGCTGCGCGCTTCCGGCGAGCTGGACAACCTGCCGTACAAGCTGGAAATGTCCGCCTTCCCCTCCGGCGCCCCGGTGCTCGAAGCGCTGAACGCCGGCGCCCTGGACATCGGCTTCACCGGCGACATCCCGTTCCTCTTCGTCTATGCCGCCGGCGCGCCGCTCAAGGCCGTGGGCGCCTGGCACTTCAACCCGGCGACCGTGGCGCTGGTGGTGGGCAAGGATTCGCCGATCCACTCGGTGGCCGAGCTCAAGGGCAAGCGCATCGCCGTCAACCGCGGCGGCTGGGGCCACTTCATGGCCCTGGGCGCGCTGCGCCGCGCCGGGCTCAAGCCCGAGGACGTGACCTTCTCCTTCCTCGGCCCGGTGGACGGCCGTGCCGCCCTGGTGCGCGGCTCGGTGGACGCCTGGGTGCCCTGGGAGCCCTACACCTCCAGCGCCGTGCTGCTCGACCAGGCGCGGGTGATCGACAACGGCGACGGCATCATGACCGGCTACTCCTACGCCCTGGCCAGCGACGCCGCCATCGCCGGCAAGAAGGCCGCCATCAGCGACCTGTTGACGCGCCTGGCGCGCGCCCAGGTCTGGGCCCTGCAGCATCCGGACGCCTTCGCCGCGGCGCTGGCCAAGGACCTGAACATGCCCCGGGAGGTGACGCGCCGCTGGGTGGGCGAGGCGCGCATCAGCCCCGTCGTGTTCGATGCGAACATCGCCGCCACGCTGCAGAAGGCCGCCGACTTCTTCCACGGCGAGGGCGTGCTGCCCAAGGCGCTGGACATCGCTCCGGCGTTCGACTTCAGCCTGTCCGCCGGCGCCGCCGAGGTGGCCCGCCAGCTGCTTGCCGACCTCACAGTCGGCCAGCGTTGAGGAGCCCCGCCATGCGCAAGATCCTCAGCCTGTTCCTGCTGCTGTGCCTGGCTGCCGGCCAGGCCTTCGCCGCCGAGCGCGTGCCCCTGCGCCTGGCCGACCAGAAGGGCAACATGCGTGCCCAGCTGGACGCCGCCGGCGCGCTCAAGGGCCTGACCTACGACATCCAGTGGTTCGAATTCCCCGCCGCCGCGCCCCTGGCCGAAGCGCTCAACGCCGGCGCGGTGGATGCCGGCATCATCGGCGATGCGCCCCTGCTCTTCGCCCTGGCCGCCGGCGCCCAGGTGAAGGCCATCGCGGTGGACAAGTCCGACCCCTATGGCACCGCCGTGATCGTCCGCGGCGACTCGCCGCTGCATTCGGCGGCGGACCTCAAGGGCAAGCGCATCGCCACCGGGCGCGGCTCCATCGGCCACTTCGTCGCGCTCAAGGCGTTGGCTTCGGCAGGCCTGAGCGAGAAGGACGTGGAACTGCGCTTCCTCGGCCCGGTGGACGCGAAGATGGCCCTGGCCAACGGCTCGGTGGACGCCTGGGCGACCTGGGAGCCCTACACCGAGCTCTCGGAAACCGCCGACAAGGCGCGGGTGTTGGTCAACGGCCGTGGCCTGTGGGCTGGCAACAGCTTCCTGGCCGCCACCGACAGCGCCCTGGCCGACCCGGCGAAACGCGCCGCCCTGCAGGACTACCTGCAACGCCTGGCCGGCGCCCAGCACTGGGCCTACGCGTACCTGGACGAGTATTCGCACAGCCTGGCGAAGATCATCGGCTTCCCCGAGGACGCCGCGCGCCTGCAGTTCGAGCGCCGGCAACTGCGCTGGCAGGCGCTGGACGCCCAGACCCTAGCCCAGCAGCAGGAAACCGCGGACTTCTATCAGGCCCATGGGCTGATCCCGCAGCGCCTGGACGTGCAGCCGACCTTCGCCGCGGGCTTCGCGGTGGAGCAGGGGCCGGCCGTTGGCCAGCGGCAGCCCTGACGGTTCTCAGCTAAGGCAAAAAGGTTATTTAACCTTGCCGCACTGCTTGGATATGGTTCTAAGTGCCGCCCCGGCCGCGCCTCGTGCGCGGCGCAACGGGGCGCCGCCGAACCCCTTCGCTTCAGTCTTCCCGCGCGCCATTCGCCCAGGCACTGATCCCGTCGTCCCGAGGTGCCCATGAGCGTCGCCCCGCCCCGGCTGGCTCCCGCCGAGCCGTTCCCCCAGCCCGTCGTCGCCGGGCCCGCCGCCTGGGCCCGCGCCCTGCGCGAGTCCGGGTTGCTGCGGCTGTCGCTGCCGGCCCAGCTGGGCGGCGCCGGCAGCCCCTGGCGCGAGGTCCTGCAGGTTCTGCGCGACCTCTGCGAGCGCGACGGCGGCCTGGCCCGGCTGTTCGCCGTGCATCACCTGCAACTGACCCGCGTGCGCCTGCTCGGCAGCCGCGAACAGCTGCAGCGCCTGTTGCACCTGAGCCTGCTGCGCGAGCCGCTGTGGGGCGCCCTGGGCGAGGACGATGGCCAGCGGCTGCGGGCCGAGGAACACCTGCGCGGCGGCTTCCGCGTCAACGGCGCGCAATGGGATGCCTTCACCGCCGAGGCGGCCGACTGGCTGCTGCTGCGCGCCTGGCACGCGCCCAGCGGCGACTTCCTGCTGGCTGCGCTGCCCAGCGCGCGGGCCGGCCTTGCGCTGCGCGCCGGCGCCCACTGCCAGGGCCTGCGCCTGCACCCGGAGGACATCCTGCTGTCGCCGGGCCTGGCGGCCACGCCGCGGCGCGTGCTCGGCGACGGCCTGGCGCAGCTGCTGCAGGCCAACGTCGCCCTGGGCCTGGCGTTGCAGGCCGCGGACAACCTGGACCTACCCGAGGCCTCGGAACTGTCGCGGCTGCTCGGCCTGGGCCTGGTGCTCAGCGAGCAGGCCGCCCGACAGTTGGACGAGGACATCGAGGCGGGCGCGGCGCTGGCCTTCGGCCGCGCCAGCCACTTCGCCAATCTCGCCGCCCAGGCCCTGGCGGTGGCCCGCCAGGCGGCCCAGGCCAGCCTCCGCGCGGAGGGCGTGAGGGCCCGGCTGCTGGGGGCTGCGCACTGATGGCGGGATGAATCCGCGCGGCATTAGTTAAGAACTAAAAATTATTTATTTCTGATTTTTTATGCCTGTAATCTCTGCTTCACCGGACCACCGGACTCATCCAGAACACCTGACACCAGTCCAGTGGTCCGTCCTCGCTCTGCAGGCGGCCGCCCCGTACCCGAGGAGCCGTACCCATGTCCCGCAGCCCGTTCCTGCGCCGTTTCGCCGTCGGCCTCGCCGCCTCCGCCGCCCTGCTGGGCGCCCTGGGCGCGCACGCCGAAGGCAGCCTGCGCATCGGTTTCCAGAAGTCCTCCACCCTGCTGACCATAGTCAAAGCCCAGGGCACCCTGGAGCGCGAGCTGGGCAAGCAGGGCATCAAGGTGTCCTGGCATGAGTTCCCCAGCGGCCTGCCGCTGCTCGAATCGCTCAACGTCGGCAACGTCGACCTGTCCGCCGACGTCGCCGACACTGTGCCGGTGTTCGCCCAGGCCGCCGGCGCGCAGCTGACCTACTTCGCCCGCGAAACCCCGTCGCCCACCGCGCAGTCGATCCTGGTGCCGGAGGATTCGCCGCTGAAATCCCTGGCCGATCTGAAAGGCAAGCGCGTGGCCGTGACCAAGGCCGCTGGCAGCCACTACCTGCTGATCGCCGCATTGGCCAAGGCCGGCCTGAAGTTCTCCGACATCCAGCCTGCCTACCTGACCCCCGCCGACGGCCGCGCCGCCTTCGAGAACCACAAGGTGGACGCCTGGGTGACCTGGGACCCCTACGTCGCCAGCGCCCAGCGCCAGCAGCACGCCCGCGTGCTCGCCGACGGCCAGGGCCTGGCCAGCTACCAGCGTTACTACCTGGCCTCCAGCGACTACGCCAAGGCCCACCCGCAAGTGCTCGGGCAGGTCTTCGCCGAACTGCAGAAGACCGGGCGCTGGGTGAAGCAACACCCGGCCGACGCGGCCAAGCTGCTCGGCCCGCTGTGGGGCAACCTCGACGCCGCCACCGTGGAGCAGGCCAACGCCCGCCGCAGCTACGACGTGCAGCCGGTGCGCGCCGACGGCCTCGACGAGCAGCAGCGTATCGCCGATGCCTTCTACGCCGAGGGCCTGCTGCCCAAGCCGGTGGACGCCCGCGCCGTGCAGGTCTGGCAGCCGGACCTGGCGCGCAACTGAAGCGAATTTCCCGCCGCTCCGCGAGGGGCGGCCCGTCACGGCCCGGCCGGCCGCCCCGAATGCATTTCCAGGAGCACCCCATGAAACGCACTTTCGCCCCGCGCCGCCTGCTGGCCGCGCTCGCCCTGGTCGGCGTCGCCGGCATCGCCCAGGCCGACATCACCCTCGGCTACCAGACCGGCGTGGACCCGACCAAGGTCCCGCAGGCCGACGGCACCTACGAAAAAGCCATCGGCGAGAAGCTCGACTGGCGCCGCTTCAACAGCGGCCCGGAAGTGGTCGCCGCCATCGCCTCGGGCGACGTGCAGCTCGGCAACCTGGGTTCCAGCCCGCTGGCCGCCGCCACCTCGCGCGGCCTGCCGATCGTGGCCTTCATCGTCACTGCGCAGATCAACGCCGCCGAGGCCCTGGTGGTGCGCAACGGCAGCAGGATCGAGAAGCCCGAGGACCTGGTCGGCAAGACCATCGCCACGCCCTTCGTCTCCACCTCGCACTACAGCCTGCTGGGCGCGCTCAAGCACTGGAAGATCGACCCCACCAAAGTGAAGATCGTCAACCTCAACCCCACCGAGATCGCCGCCGCCTGGCGCCGTGGCGACATCGACGGTGCCTTCGTCTGGTCGCCGGCCCTGGGCGAGATCAAGAAGAGCGGCAAGGTGCTGACCGACGCTGCGGAAGTGGGCAAATGGGGCGCGCCGACCTTCGAAGTCTGGGTGGCGCGCAAGGACTTCGCCGAGAAGCACCCGGAGGTGCTGGCCAAGTTCGCCCGCGTGACCCTCGACTCCTTCGCCGACTACAACGCGCACAAGGCCCAGTGGACCGCCGATTCCGAGCAGGCGAAGAAGATCGCCCGGCTGACCGGAGCGGCGCCTGAGGACGTGCCCGAGTTGCTGGCCGGCAGCGCCTTCCCCGAGACCAAGGAGCAGCTTTCCAGCGCGCTGCTGGGCGGCGGCACCGCCAAGGACATCGCCGGGACCGCGGCCTTCCTGAAGGAGCAGAAGCGCGTGTCGTCGGTGCTCAAGGATTACTCGCCCTACGTCAGCGCGGAGTACGTGCGCCAGGCGGAGAGCGTGCAGGTGGGGCAGCGCTGAGAGTACTGGGAAGCCCGCTGAAGAGCCCCTCTCCCCAGCCCTCGCCCTGAAAGGAGAGGGAGCCGTCCGTCGCCAGGCCTGGGCACCGATTCCCGGGGATGGCACGGGTAGCCCCCTCTCCCGCTTGCGGGAGAGGGCGGGGGGAGAGGGTGCTCCAGCGAGCCACTTCTTACCCTGCGGAGGGCAGAAACATGAGCCGTCTGACGGCCGAGGCCGTGAGCCTTTCTTTCCAGCAGCATGGCCAGACCCGGCGCGTGCTGCATGAGCTGACCCTGGACGTGGCCAAGGGCGAGTCCCTGGTGGTGCTGGGCCCTTCGGGCTGCGGCAAGTCCAAGCTGCTCAACGTCCTGGCCGGGTTCCAGAAGCCCGACCGCGGCCGCGTGCAGATCGACGGCCGGACTCTCGAAGGCCCCGGCGGCGAGCGTGGCGTGGTGTTCCAGGACGACGCCCTGATGCCCTGGCTGGACGCCCTCGACAACGTCGCCCTGGGCCTGCGCATCCGCGGCCTGGGCCGCGCCGAGCGCGAGGCCCGCGCCCGCGCGGTGCTGGCCCTGGTGGGCCTGCAGGAGCACGCGCATTACCGCGTCTCGCAGCTTTCCGGCGGCCAGCGCCAGCGCCTGGGCCTGGCCCGCGCGCTGGCGGTGGAGCCGGACTTCCTGCTGCTGGACGAGCCCTTCGGCGCCCTCGACGCCCTGACCCGCGAGCGCATGCAGGTGCTCACCCTGGACCTGTGGCGCAAGACCGGCAAGGGCCTGTTCCTGATCACCCACAGCGTCGACGAGGCGCTGTTCCTGGCCACCGACCTGGTGGTCATGGACGGCCCGCCGGCGCGCATCGTCAAGCGCCTGCGCCCGGACTTCGCGCGGCGCTACGCGGCCGGCGAGCCGGTGCGCTCGATCAAGGCCGACCCCGAGTTCGGCCGCCTGCGTCAAGAGTTGTTGGATGAGTTCCTCGAAGAACCGGAGGCCGAACATGCCCACTGACACCCTCAGCGCCAAGCTGCCTGCCCGCCGCCGCGCCAAGCCTGCCCGCCCACGCGACGCGCGGCGCTGGGCCGCCGCCGGGAGCATCGCCGCACTCGCCGCGCTCTGGTGGTTCGCCACCCATTTCGGCTGGGTCGACACGCTGTTCCTGCCGGCTCCCGAGCAGCTCTACGAAGCTTTGCAGCGGGTGCTCGCCGAAGGCTACGTCGACGCCACGCTGTGGCAGCACATCGGCACCAGCCTGCTGCGCGTGCTGCTGGCCCTCGGCGCGGCGGTGCTCACGGCGATTCCGCTGGGCATCCTCATGGGCCTCAACCCGCTGGTGGGCGCCGCGCTCGACCCGCTGGTGGAGTTCTACCGGCCGATCCCGCCGCTGGCCTACCTGCCGCTGATCGTCATCTGGTTCGGCATCGGCGAGCTGTCCAAGGTGCTGCTGATTTACCTCGCGCTGTTCGCCCCGTTGCTGATCGCCACCGCCGCCGGCGTGCGCCGCGTGGACAGGTCGCGCATCCAGGCGGTGCGCTGCCTGGGCGCCAACCGCTGGCAGGTGGTGCGCCACGTAGTGCTGCCCAGCGCCCTGCCGGAAGTCCTCACCGGCCTGCGCATCGCCCTGGGCGTGGGCTGGTCGACCCTGGTCGCCGCCGAGCTGATCGCCGCCAACCGCGGGCTGGGCTTCATGGTGCAGTCGGCGGCGCAGTTCCTGGCGACCGATGTGGTGGTGCTGGGGATTCTGCTGATCGCCGGGATCGCGTTGAGCTTCGAGGTGGGTTTGCGCTGGTTGCAGGGGCGGTTTGCTTCCTGGGAGTAGGGGGAGGAGCAAGAGCCAGAGCCAGAGCCCCTCACCCTAACCCTCTCCCGCAAGCGGGAGAGGGGACTGATCGGAGCTGCCGGCTAGCTCGGCGCTCGACTGACACACCGAACAAAGCCCCCTCTCGCGCTTGCGGGAGAGGGCTGGGGAGAGGGTGCTCTTCCCCGCACAGAACACGAGAGAGAAAAGAAATGACCACCCTGACCCTGGCCCCCCTCAGCCCCGCCCTGGGCGCCGTAGTCTCCGGCATCGACCTGCGCCAGCCGCTGGACGACGCCCAGCAGCAGGCCATCGAGCAGGCCCTGCTCACCCACCAGGTGCTGTTCTTCCGCGACCAGCCGCTGACTCCTTCGCAGCAGGCCGCCTTCGCCGCGCGCTTCGGCGACCTGCACATCCACCCGATCTACCCCAGCGTGCCCGAGCAGCGCGAGGTGATCGTGCTCGACACCGCCGTCACCGACGTGCGCGACAACGCCATCTGGCACACCGACGTGACCTTCCTGGAAACCCCGGCCCTGGGCGCGGTGCTGGCCGCCAAGCAACTGCCGCCCTACGGTGGCGACACCCTCTGGGCCAGTGGCATCGCCGCTTTCGAGGCGCTGTCCAAACCCTTGCAGCGCCTGCTCGACGGCCTGACCGCCACCCACGACATCAGCAAGTCCTTCCCCCAGGAACGTTTCGGCGCCACTGACGCCGACCTGGCGCGGCTGGAGGAGGCGCGCAAGAAGAACCCGCCGCGCTCGCACCCGGTGATCCGCACCCACCCGGTCACCGGGCGCAAGGCGCTGTTCGTCAGCGACGGCTTCACCACCCGCATCAACGAGTTGTCGGCGGCCGAGAGCCGGGCCATCCTCGACCTGCTGTTCGCCCACGTCGCCCGCCCGGAGTTCACCGTGCGCTGGCGCTGGCGCGAGAACGACGTGGCCTTCTGGGACAACCGCGTGACCCAGCACTACGCGGTGGACGACTACCGCCCGCAGCGCCGGGTGATGCACCGCGCGACCATACTCGGCGACAAGCCGTTCTGACCCCCGCACGCCAACCCTTGCCCTTGTAGGAGCGAGCTTGCTCGCGAACCGCCTCGTGCCGAAGCTGTTCGCGAGCAAGCTCGCTCCTACGAAAAGCGGGGGGCGTCGCCTGGGCGACATTCGGTGACGTGGGCGCGCGCGCCGCTCTGGCCTAAGCTTGGCAGGTTGCCTTTCAGAGACTTCCTTCCATGCTCGAACGGATTCCGGACGAATCGAACCTGGCCGAACTGACCCTGCGCGGGCTCATCCTCGGCGCCCTCATCACCGTCGTCTTCACCGCCTCCAACGTCTACCTGGGCCTGAAGGTCGGGCTGACGTTCGCCTCCTCGATCCCCGCCGCGGTGATCTCCATGGCGGTGCTGCGCTACTTCTCCGGCTCGAACATCCTGGAGAACAACATGGTGCAGACCCAGGCCTCGGCCGCCGGCACCCTGTCGTCGATCATCTTCATCCTCCCGGGGCTGCTGATGATCGGCTACTGGGCCGGCTTCCCGTTCTGGCAGACGGCGGCCATCTGCTCCATCGGCGGCATCCTCGGGGTGCTCTACACCATCCCGCTGCGCCGGGTGATGGTGGTGCAGAGCAGCCTGCCGTACCCCGAGGGCGTGGCGGCGGCGGAAATCCTCCGTGTCGGCAGCCATGACGAGGAACACCCGCAGGCCGGCGACGGCAGCAAGCCGGGCCTGCGCGACATCCTCGCCGGCGGTCTGGTGGCGGCGTTGTTCAGCCTGTTCAGCAGCGGCTTCAAGCTGCTGGCCGAGGGCTTCAGTTTCTGGATCAGCGCCGGCCAGGCGGCCTTCCGCCTGTCCACCGGCTTCTCCCTGGCGCTGGTGGGCGCCGGCTACCTGATGGGCATCACCGCCGGCATCGCCATCCTCATCGGCGTGGTGATCGCCTGGGGCGTGGCGGTGCCGCTGCTCACCGTGAACAGCACCCTGGCCGCCGGGCAGAGCCTGCCGGAACTGGCCAGCAAGCTGTGGAGCAGCCAGGTGCGCTTCCTCGGCGCCGGCACCATAGGCGTGGCCGCGCTCTGGACCCTGGCCACCCTGTTCAAGCCCATGGTGCAGGGCGTCTGGGCCTCGCTCGGCGCCATCAGCGGACGCGTCGAGGCCAGCGACCTGCGCACCGAGCGCGACATGCCGGCGGCCTGGATCCTGGCCATCGCCGCGGTCCTGCTGGTGGCGCTGTTCGTGGTCTTCGCCTACTTCCTCGGCCAGGCCGCGCCGGACCTCGCCGGCTTCGCCTTCTGGGGACTGGTGGCCACCTGCGTGGTGTTCGCCTTCTTCTTCGGCTTCCTGATCGCCGCCGCCTGCGGCTACATGGCCGGCCTGGTGGGTTCCTCCAGCAGCCCGATCTCCGGCATCGGCATCATCGCGGTGATCCTGGTGTCGCTGCTGATCCTCGGCGTCGGTTCGCTGGAGACCGGCTTCCTGGCCCGCGAGGGCGGCAAGCTGGCGATCGCCCTGGCGCTGTTCACCACCTCGGTGGTGCTGGCCATCGCCGCCATTTCCAACGACAACCTGCAGGACCTCAAGACCGGCTACCTGGTCGGCGCCACGCCCTGGCGCCAGCAGGTGGCGCTGATCGTCGGCTGCCTGGTGGGCGCGCTGGTGATCCCGCCGGTGCTGGAGCTGCTGTACAACGCCTACGGCTTCACCGGCGCCCTGCCACGCGAGGGCATGGACCCCGGCGCGGCCCTGGCCGCGCCCCAGGCGACGTTGATGACCGCCATCGCCAGCGGGATTTTCCATAACGCGCTGAACTGGAACATGATCCTCATCGGCGTGGCCCTGGGCATCGCCCTGATCCTCGTCGACGTGCTCCTGCGCCGCACCGGCAAGGCCAGCCTGCCGGTGCTGGCCGTGGGCCTGGGCATCTACCTGCCGCCGACCATCGGCATGACCCTGGTGGTGGGCGCGGTGCTCGCCTGGCTGCTGGAAAGCGCGCTGAAGAAGCGCGCCCAGGCCGCCGGGGTGGACGAGGAGAAGTACGCCGACCTGCCGCGCCGCCGCGGCGTGCTGCTGGCTTCGGGGCTGATCGTCGGCGAGAGCCTGATGGGCATCCTGCTCGCCGCGCTGATCGGCACCAGCGGCAAGGACGCGCCCCTGGCGCTGGTCGGCGCCGGCTTCGAGGACACCGCGCAGTGGCTGGGGCTGCTGGTGTTCGTGGTGGTCTGCGTGCTGTTCCACCGCCAGGTGCTGGGCAAACGCTGATACAAACGCAGGCTTGGTCGATCGGGGATGTGTGATATATGTTATCGATATCACATATGGAGGGCACCATGCGTACCCTGGTCGACATCCCTGCCGAACATCTCGAGGCGCTCAACGCCCTGGGCGAGCAACAGCAGCAATCGCGCGCCGCGCTGATCCGCGAGGCGGTCGCCGAGTACCTGGTCCGGCACCGCCGGCAGGATGCCGAGGCCGCCTTCGGCCTGTGGAACGGCAGCGCCGGCGACGGCCTGGCCTACCAGGAGAAGGTGCGCGAGGAATGGTGAAGGCGCTGTTCGACACCAACATCCTCATCGACTACCTCAACGGCCACGAGCAGGCCCGCGACGAGCTGCGCCGCTACGATGACCCCGCCATCAGCATCGTCACCTGGATGGAGGTTATGATCGGCGCCACGCCCGCCACCGCCGCGGCCACCCGCGCCTTCCTCGACAGCTTCGCCCTGGTGCCGCTCGACGCGCCCGTCGCCGAGCGCGCCGTGGCGGTGCGCCAGGCGCTGCGGGTGAAGCTGCCGGACGCCATCATCAAGGCCAGCGCCGAGGTGCAGGGGCGCCTGCTGGTCACCCGCAACACCAGGGACTTTCCCGTCGACGACGCCGGCGTGCGCCTGCCCTACCGGCTCTGAGCCCCGCGCCGGGCGAACCACAGGCTGGAGAAGGCGTAGGCGACGAACCAGCCGATGTTGATGCCGGCGCCGCGCAGCCAGGTGGCCAGCGGCTCCGCCAGCGCGGCGGGGGCGAAGTGGCCCAGCACCCCCAGGCTCAGCGGGTTGAGCAGCAGCGCGCTGCTGCGCGGCAGGCGCGTGCGCCCGCAGGCGATGGCCAGGGCGAGCACGCCCAGCCCGGCCACCAGGCCGCCCACCGCCGCCACCCAGGCGATCATCAGCAGGCGGTGGAACTGCTCGCCCAGCGCCAGCAGCGCCGGGTGGGCGTCCGCCGGCACCAGCAGGAGGGTCTTGTAGACCATCCCCAGGTGGTAGAAGGCGGCGTGCCCCAGCGGCGAGTAGGCGTTGCCGCAGACCAGCAGGGCGAACAGCGTCCAGGCCATCCAGCCCCGGCCGCGGGCGACCAGGAACCAGTGCCAGGCGCCGAGCAGGTACAGCGGCATGGCCAGCACCGCCACCAGGGCGCCGAAGGCCAGGCGCGGCTCGCTGTTGGGCAGCATGTAGTCCAGGCCTTCGAAGCTGATCCGCGCCAGGTAGTCCTGCAGCGGCGGGTAGTCGGCGAGGTTGGCCCGGGCGCCGAGCAGGCCGGCGTCGCCGATCATCCAGAACACCGCGGCCAGCAGCCCGGCGTAGCCGCACAGGCGCAGGGTGCGGTCGCCGTAGATCGGGTTCATGGCGACGGCCTGCGGGCGCGGGCCAGCGCCGCCAGGATCACCACCAGGGGAATGCCCAGGGCGAACCAGGACAGCGCGTCCCAGGGGCCGTCGCCGACCAGCGCGGAAACCAGCCCCACCAGGCTGAGCACGGCCAGCGCCAGGGGCCAGCGGAACACCCTCCACAGGTTGCGCTTCATGCCTCGCCCTCCGCGGCCAGGTGCCCGGCCTGCAGGTCGGCCAGGCGTTTCTCCAGGGTCTTGCGCCGCGCGAACCACAGGTACAGGCCGCTGCCGAGGACGACGATGGCCACCAGGTCGAGTAGCGTCCAGACGATCTTCAGCGGCAGCCCGCCGTAGTCGCCGAAGTGCAGCGGCTGCGAGAGGAACAGCGTCTTCACGTACAGCGGCATCTCGCGGATGTCGGTCAGCTCGCCGGTCTGCGCGTCCACCAGGGCCGGCTTGAGCAGGCGCTTGGTCAGCGGCGTGGCGCCGTGCATGAACACCGCGTAGTGGTGCTGGCTGCTGAACTGGGTGCCGGGGAAGCCGATGAAGCTCATGGTCATGTCCGGCGCCGCCGCCTGGGCGGTCTGCAGCGCCTTGTGCAGCGAGCCGTTGTCGGCCATGGGCGGCGCGTCGCGGTAGGGCGCGGTCATGTCGGCCAGCTGGTCGCTGCGCCAGAGCATGAGGATCGGCAGCGCCAAGGTGTTGATCACCCCGGTGGCGCCCACCACCAGCACCCAGGCCAGGGTGACGATGCCCAGCATGTTGTGCAGGTCCAGCCACTTCACCCGGCGGCTGCGCCGGGTGCGCACCGCGGCGAAGTCGAGCTTGCGCATGAAGGGCGTGTAGACCACCACCCCGGATACCAGCGAGGCCACCAGCAGCAGCCCCATGAAGCCGAGGAACAGGTAGCCGGGCAGGCCCATGAACAGGTCGGTGTGCAGCTTGAGCATCAGGTACATGAAGCCGCCGGGCGGCGGCTCTGGGTCGAAGAACTCGCCGGTGCGCGCGTCGAACGGCTGCACGTGGCCGATCTCCGGCGGCGGCACCAGGCTGGGCGCGGTGATCACCGCGCCCAGCGGCTCGTCGGGGTCGAACACCACGAAGCGCACCACCTCGCCCGGGCGCGCGGCCAGGGCGCGGGCCACCACATCGTCGTAGTCGATGCGCGGCGACTCGGCGGTCAGCGGCTTGAGCTCCGGGTGCGGTTCCAGGTAGTGCTCGATCTCCTCGTGGAAGATCAGCGGCAGGCCGGTCAGGCACAGCAGCAGGAGGAACAGCGTGGACACCAGGCTGGTCCACTTGTGCACCAGGTACCAGGTGCGCAGGGCTTTCGCGGTCATGGGCGCCTCAGAAGTCCGCGGTCAGCGACAGCGACAGGGTGCGCGGCGAGCTGACGGTCATGTAGCCGTTGGACGCGGTCCAGTAGTCCTTGGCCAGCAGGTTCTCCAGGTTGGCCCGCGCCACCAGCGGCTTGCCGGCGACCTGGAAGGCATAGCTGGCGCCGACGTCGACGCGGTTCCAGTGCGGGACCTTGAGGTCGTTGGTGGTGTCCAGGTAGGCCGCGCCGGTGTAGATCCAGCGGCCGTCGAGGGTCAGCCCCCGGACGAACGGGGTGTCCCAGCTCAGCCCCAGGTTGGCCTGGCGCCGCGGCACGCCGGGGGCGTCCTGGCCTTCGCTGGCGGGGTTGGCGGTCTTGCTCTGCTCGGCCTTGATGTAGGTGGCGCCGGCCAGCACGCGCAGGTCGTCGGTCAGTTCGCCGAACAGGCTCAGCTCGATGCCGCGGTTGCGTTGCTCGCCGTCGGCGCGGAACACGTTGTCGGCGTCGAGGAAGGCGTTGGGCTTCTTGATCTCGAATAGCGCCAGGGTGGTGGTGAAGCTGCCCAGTTCGTACTTGGCGCCGACCTCGTACTGCTCGGCCTTGTACGGCGCCAGCGCCTGGCCGGCGTTGGCCGCGGTGGAGGGCGGGGTGTCGCCCTGGCTCAGGCCCTGGATGTAGTTGGCGTACAGCGACAGCTCGTCCAGCGGCTTGACCAGCAGGCTGAACATCGGCGTCCAGGCGTGCTCGTCGTACTTGTTGGTGCGCGCCCCGCTGGACGGGTCGTAGTCCTTGGACTGCACCGTCTGCCGGCGCACGCCGGCGGTGAACTGCACACGCTCGTCGAGGATCGACAGCTTGTCGGCCAGGGCCACGCCGGAAAGGTCGGTTTCGTTGGTCTTGGGGATGCCGCCGTCGAGGCTGGAGAAGTCCGGGATCGGCGTGTGCGGCGAGGTCTCGTAGAGGCTGCCCGGCTGCATGCCGGTGAACACGTAGACCATGCCCAGGCGCTCGTGCAGGCGGTTGGCGCTGAGCGTCCAGTCGTGGCGCACCGGGCCGGTGTCGAAGTCGCCGCGCAGGCCGGCCTCGCCGGAGTAGGTGCGGCGGTCGGCGCGCTGGCGCGCCAGGCCGTTGATGATGTCGCCCTGGTTGCCGTTGAGGATGCTGTTGGCGGCGATGGTCTCGTAGTTGCTCTGCCGCCCGCCGATGCTGGCGAAGGCGGTGAGGTGGTCGCCGAGGTCGTACTCGCCGCGGTTGACCAGGGAGTAGTCCTCCTGGTCCAGGTAGGAATCGCGCAGGCCGAAGCGCGTCTTGGAGTCCGGCGCGTGGGGGATGCTGGTGGCGTTGCCGGTGATCACCGGGCGCACCACGCCCTCCAGGCTTTCCTTCTGGTACAGCAGGTCGCTGGACAGGCGCAGGCGCTCGCCGCGGAAGTCCAGGGCCAGGGACATCAGCGGGAACTCGCGGCTCTGGTGGTCGATGGCGGTGTCGCCGTTGCGGTACACGCCGTTGAAGCGCACGCCGAAGGCGTTGCCCTCGCCGAAGCGGCGGCCGATGTCCAGGTGCGTGCCGACCTGCGAGCGGTCGGTCCAGTCCAGGCTGACGCGGGTCAGCGGCTGGTCCTCGGCGCGCTTGGGCACCAGGTTGATGGTGCCGCCGACGCTGCCGCCGGGGGACATGCCGCCGAGCAGGGCGGTGGGGCCCTTGAGCACTTCGACGCGCTCGGCGAACTCGATCGGCACCCGCCAGTAGGGCAGCACGCCGTACAGGCCGTTGAGGGCGACGTCGGCGTTGTTCACGTTGAAACCGCGGATGACGTAGGTGTCCACCAGGTCGCCGCGGCCGCCGACCACCCGCACCGACGGGTCGTTGGCCACCAGCAGGTCGGCGACGCTGCGCGCCTGCTGCGCCTCGATGGTCTGCGCGGTGTAGCTGGTGACGCTGAAGGGCGTGTCCATGAGGTCGGCGTTGCCCAGCATGCCCAGGCGCGCGCCGCTGGCCACCTGGCCGCCGGCATAGGCGGGCGGCAGCGTCTCGGCGCCGAGGCTGGCGGTGATGGTGCTGGCCGACAGGGCCACGGCGCCGTCGGTGGGCAGTGGCCGCAGCACGTAGCTGCCGTTGGCCTGGGGCTCGGCCTCCAGGCCGCTGCCGGCGAGCAGCGCGCTGAAGCCGCCGGTGACGTCGTAGCTGCCGTGCAGGCCGGTGGACTGGCGGCCGCGCAGTTGCGCGGCGTCGAACGACAGGGCCACCCCGGCGGCGCTGGCGAAGCGCCCGAGCACCTCGGCCAGCGGGCCGGCGGCGATGTCGTAGCGCGCGGCTTCCGCGGCCTGGGCCGTGGTGGCGGCGAGCGCGCCGGCGCCCAGGGCCAGGGCGATGGCCAGGGCCAGCGGTTTGTGCAACGAGCGGCTGCCGGTGGTCGGCGCCGGGGCGGTGTAGCGGTTCATGCAAGCTCCCCCAAGTTGGGCCAGATGGCCCGGAATAAGAGGGGGCCGGGCGAGGGCGGGAAAAAGTGCAAGGGCGGGCGGATTTTTTTCGCCCCCGGCGTTCAGGCGCGTGGCTGCACGCTGACCCAGAAGCGCGTATGGCGCACGATGCGCAGGTCGAAGCCGGATTCCAGGGCGGCCAGGGCCAGGTCGGTGTCGCCGATGGGGAAGTTGCCGGAGACCTTCAGGCCGGCCACCCGCGGGTCGCAGTGCAGCACGCCGCTGCGGTAGCGCGAGAGTTCCTCCAGCAGCTCGCCCAGCGGGCGGTCCACGGCGATCAGGCTGCCGGCCAGCCAGGCGGCGGTGTTGGCGTCGTTGTGCCGCAATTGGCCGAGTTCCAGCGCGTCGAGGTCGAGCTGCTCGCCGCCGTGCAGGATGCGGCTGCGCTGCGGCGCGGCCTGGGGGCGGACTTCCACGGCCTTGTCGAGCACGGCGACGCGGGTGCGGCCGTCGAGCAGGCGCACGCTGAAGCGGGTGCCCAGGGCGAGGATGCGGCCCTGGGGCGTCTCCACGCGGAAGGGCCGCGCGCTGCCGCTGGGGTCCGGCGCGGTGCTGACGAAGATTTCCCCGCGCAACAGGCGCAGCAGGCGTTGTCGGGGGTCGAAGAGCACGTCCACCGCGCTATCGGTGTTGAGCGTCAGCGAGGAGCCGTCGGCCAGGGTGACTTCGCGGCGTTCGCCCACCGCGCTGCGGTAGTCGGCCAGCCATGCCTGCCAGGGCGTGTCGCGCCAGGCCAGCCAGGCCAACGGCAGGCCCAGGGCGAGGCTGCCCAGGCCGCCGAGCATCTGCCGCCGCGACAGCGCGCGGGCGCCCAGCGTCGGCCCGGCCAGTTGCCCCGGCACCCGGGCGAACTGCTGGCGCACCTGTTCCACCCGGGCCCAGGCGCGCTGGTGCTCGGCGCTGGCGGCGTACCAGTGCTGCCAGGCGTTGCGGTCGGCATCGCTGGCCTGGCCGGAATAGAGGCGCGCGTACCACTGGGCCGCGGCGCGGATGGCCTGGCGCTCGGTCTCGCTGGGAGTGGCGGTGCTCATGGCAGCATCAGGCAGCAGTGTTCCATGGCCTTGGCCATGTGGTTGTTCACCGTGCGCAGGGAAATGCCCTGGCGCTCGGCGATCTCGGCGTAGGTCAGGCCTTCCACCTGGGCCAGCAGGAAGCTGCGCTTGACCTTGGCGCCCAGGCCGTCGAGCAGGCGGTCGATCTCCATCAGCGCCTCGAACAGCAGGGCCTGGGTCTCCGGCGAGGGCTGCTCGTCTTCCGGTAGGCTGGCCAGGGCTTCCAGGTAGGCCTGTTCCAGCGCGCGGCGGCGGAAGTGGTCGACCATCAGGCCGCGGGCGACGGTGGCCAGGTAGTCGCGTGGCTCGCGGATTTCGCTGGCGTTGCGCGCGCGCAGCACGCGGACGAAGGTGTCCTGGGCCAGGTCGGCGGCATCGCAGGCATTGCCCAGGCGGCGCCGCAGCCAGCCGTGCAGCCAGCCGTGGTGCTCGCTGTAGAGGTCGCGCAGGGCGTGCTGTGGGTCGAGGACGGTCGCCGACATGGGAATGGCCTGGAAAAAGAATGGCCAATGATAATCACTATCAATTGCCTATTTCCAGGCCTCCCTTGGTCGCGTCTGGAAACTGTCTACGCAGCCATGCCGACGCATGGCGGATCGTAGACGGCTTCTCAGCGGACCAGATGCAGGAACTGCAGATGCCGCTCGTACTGGTCGAGCATGTCGTTGATGATCTGCTCCTTGCCGTAGCCCATCAGGTCGTAGTCCTGGCTGCCCTCGGCCAGGTGCACCTCGGCGCGGAAGTAGCGGCGGTTCTTCAGGTGCAGGCCGCCCATGCCGGCGCGGGCGAAGGACGGCGTGAAGTAGCCGCGCATCGATACCTGGTAGTAGAACGGGTGCTGCTCGCCGTGGCCGATCTCCAGGCTCAGCTCCAGGTTGCCCGGGTCGAGGTCGGCGTCCACCTGCAGGCCCTTGTCGCGGAACACCTCCGCCACCTCGGCCATCGCCGGGCTCACCACGTCCGCCAGGAAGCGGTACACCTCGTCGCGGGTGGGGAAGTGCACGGCCTGGGAGATGCGCCGCTTCCAGCCGCCGGCCTTGGCCGCCAGCGGCGGCGCCAGGGAGTGGCTGCGCGCGCGCTGGCGCTGGGATTCGAGGTAGAAGGCCTTGTGCAGGCCCCACATCATCAGCAGCAGGATCAGCGAGAAGGGTAGCGAGGTGAGCACCACCGCTGATTTGAGCGCGTCGATGCTGCCGGCGAACAGCAACCCGCCGGTGACCAGCGCGGTGGCCAGGCCCCAGAACACCCGCAGCCACTTGGGCCCGTCGTCGTCGGCGCTGCCGCCGCGGGCGGAGAGGGTGGAGAGCACCACGGTGCCGGAGTCGGCCGAGGTGACGAAGAACACGAAGCTGACCAGCACGGTCACGGCGATCAGCGCGCGGCTGCCGGGGTAGTCCTGCAGCAGCTGGTAGAGCGCCATCTGCGGCTCCGCCAGGGCCACCCGGCCGAGCTCGACGGCGCCGTGGTTGAGCACCTGGTCCAGGGCGCTGTTGCCGAAGATCGACATCCACGCCAGGGTGAAGCCCAGGGGGATGAACAGCACGCCGAAGACGAATTCGCGGATGGTCCGCCCGCGGGAGATGCGCGCGATGAACAGGCCGACGAAGGGCGCCCAGGCGATCCACCAGGCCCAGTAGAACACCGTCCAGCCGCCCAGCCAGTCGCCGCCCTCGCCATAGGCGTAGAGGTCGAAGCTCTTGGTCGGCAGCGCGCCCAGGTAGTCGCCGATGTTCTGCACCAGGGTGTTGAGCAGGTGCTGGGTGGGCCCGGCGAACAGCACGAACAGCAGCAGGCCGCAGGCCAGCAGCATGTTGATGTCGGACAGCAGGCGGATGCCCTTGTCCACGCCGGACACCGCCACGGCGATGGCCGCGCCCATCATCAGGGCGATCAGCGTCATCTGCACCGGGTGGCTGTGGGCCACGCCGAACAGGTAGTCGAGCCCGGCGTTGAGTTGCAGCACGCCGAAGCCCATGTCCGCGCCCAGGCCGAACACGGTGGCGACGATGCCGAAGCAGTCCACGGTGTAGCCGATGGGCCCGTTGATGCGCTTGCCGATCAGCGGGTACAGCGCCGAGCGCAGCGCCAGCGGCAGGTTGTGGCGGTAGGCGAAGTAGGCCAGGGCCATGGCCACCAGGGCGAACACGCCCCAGCCGTGCAGGCCCCAGTGCAGGAACAGCAGCTGCATGGCCTGGCGCGCGGCCTCGGCGCCGCCGGCCGCGCCCTGGGGCGGCTGCAGGAAGTGCGTCAGCGGCTCGGACACGCAGAAGAAGAACAGGGTGATGCTGATGCCCGCGGCGAACAGCATGCCGGCCCAGGACAGGTAGCTGAATTCCGGCTCGTCGTGGTCGGCACCGAGCTTGATCTTCCCGTAGCCGGAAAGCGCGGTGACCACCACGAAGATCAGGTACAGCGTCATCGCCAGCAGGTAGTACCAGCCGACGTTGGCGGCGGCCCAGGCCTGGGCGTCGAGCAGCCATTGGCCGGCCTCGGCGGGAAAGCCGATGACCAGGGCGACGAACAACAGGATCAGCGCTGCCGCACCGTAGAAGACCGGTGGGTTCATGCGCATGGCGGGGGTGGGTGGCGCGGTGACGGAGGGGGAGGGAACGGCGGACAAAACGGGCGGGGTTCCTCGTGTTTTTAATTGATCAATCAATCAATATAAACACGAAAGGCCGTGCCAGGGCCAATCCTCGGGACCGATGGTCCCGCCGCCGGCCCCGTGCGGGGGCCGAGCGGAGCGGGTACTGCTTTACTTGCGGCGGCGCTTCACGCGGCGGACTTCACGGCGTTCCGGATCGACCTGCTGAGGTACGTTGAGGAAAGCGGTGGCGGCGAAAAAGCTGGCAAGAGCGGCAAAGCTGGTCACGATAGTCTCCAAAGGCGCCGGGGAAATTGGGTCCCGACTGCCTGACAGCCATTTTCCCTGATCTTCATGACAAAAAGAAGTTGATGCGCCTGATGATCGGTATCGATGTGGTCGATGAGGCTGATTTTTGCGGTAAATGTCAGAGAAATTCCTGTTTTTGACCTTTCCATCAGGATTCCCTGCCGTCGGCGGCGGGGTAGGCGAATCGTTTCACTGCGACCATTCGTCGCTTTTCGCGGACGTTCATGACTTAGGAGGCGCTTTTTCGCGGGGGCCGAGCTCCTTGCAGGAGCGCGCATGGCTTTTCGTAGGATGGTGTTGAGCGAAGCGATACCCATCAGCGCAACCGCATGGGTTTCGCAAGCTCAACCCATCCTACGAAAAGCACTCTGGTGCGGCTTGCAAGACAGTTGCTCCTACATTGCAGGCGAGCAGAAGAGCAGCTCGGCGTTACGGGGGCGGGTCTTCTTCCAATAACACGCGCAACTGCTCGCGCACGCCGGGCCGGCGCAGCAGCTGGCGCAGCTCCGCCGGCGCGGCGTCGGGCAGGTTCAGGTGCTGCGGCTGGATTTCCGCGCCCGGGCTGACCAGCAGGGCGAAGTGGATGACGTTCTCCAGCTCGCGGATGTTGCCCGGCCAGGGGTAGGCTTCCAGCGCCGCCTGGGTCGCTTCGCCGATGTGCGGCACCGGCAGGTCCAGGCGCTGGGCGTGGATGCCGAGGAAGTATTCGGCCAATGGCAGGATGTCGCCGATGCGCTGGCGCAGCGGCGGCAGTTCCAGGTCGCCGTCCACCAGGTATTGCCGCAGCGGTTCGAGGAACTTGCCGGCGGCCACCGCCTGGCCCAGGTCGATGCTGGTGGCCACCACCAGGCGCACGTCCACCGGGATCGGTTCGCGGGCGCCGACGCGCAGCACCTCGCGTTCCTGCAGCACGCGCAGGAGTTTTTCCTGCAAGGCCAGCGGCAGGTCGGCGATCTCGTCCAGGTACAGGGTGCCGCCGTTGGCCGAGCCCAGCCAGCCGGCGCGGCTGCCCACCGGGCCGTTGTGGGCGCCGGGGGCGTAGCCGAACAGCTCGGCCTCGGCGAAGTTGCGGCTCAGCGCGCTGCAGCTGACCGCGACGAACAGCCCGGGGCGCTCGCTGGCGCGGTGGATGTGCCGGGCCAGCAGTTCCTTGCCGGTGCCGGTCTCGCCGCGGATCAGCACCGGCTGCAGGCCCGGGGCCAGGCGTTCGACCTCGTCGCGCACCTGGTGCGAACGCGGGTCGAAGAACACCAGCGCCTTGGCGCGGATGCTCAGCGGGCTCTTGTCGGCGTCGGGGAAGGTCAGCAGCGGTTGGGGGACTTTCATCTGCGCGATCTCGAAATGAAAACGCCGGTGCGGATGCTCACCGGCGTGGGGGATGGGCGGCGCTGCGCGGCGCCGCCGGCTGGGCATCGATCAGAAGGCGGGGATCACCGCGCCGTCGTATTTCTTCTCGATGAAGGCCTTCACTTCCGGGCTGGTCAGGGCCGCGGAGAGTTTCTTCAGGGCGTCGCTGTCCTTGTTGTCCGGGCGCGCCACCAGGTAGTTCACGTAGGGCGAGTTGCGGTCTTCGAGGATCAGGGCGTCCTTCACCGGGTTGAGCTTGGCTTCCAGGGCGTAGTTGGTGTTGATCAGGTCCAGGTCGACCTGGTCCAGCACGCGCGGCAGCAGGGCCGATTCCAGCTCCTTGAACTTCAGGTGCCTGGGGTTCTCGGCGATGTCTTTCGGCGTGGCCAGGGCGTTGTGCGGGTCCTTCAGCTTGATGATGCCGGCCTTCTGCAGCAGGAGCAGGGCGCGGCCGCTGTTGCTGCCTTCGTTGGGCAGGGCCACGGTGGCGCCGTCGGGCAGCTCGGCCAGGGACTTGTACTTCTTCGAGTAGCCGCCGAAGGGCTCGACGTGCACGCCGGTCACGGTGACCAGGTCGGTGCCCTTGCCCTTGTTGAAGTTGTCCAGGTACGGCTTGGTCTGGAAGTAGTTGGCGTCCAGGCGCTTCTCGGCCACCTGCACGTTGGGCTGCACGTAGTCGGTGAAGACCTTGACCTCCAGGTCCACCCCTTCCTTGGCCAGGGTCGGCTTGATCAGTTCGAGGATTTCCGCGTGGGGCACCGGGGTGGCGGCCACCACCAGTTTCTCGTTGGCGTTGACCGAGGCGCTGAAGGCGGCGGCGAGGGCAGTGATGAGCAGCAGTTTCTTCATGACGGTGTCCTTGTAGGGCAGCGTGCCGGGCAGGTCGCGCTCGTGGCGGCGACGCGGGCGGCGGGGGTTGGCTCCGGCGCCTCTGCGGGCGCCGTTGGAGCGAAAGCTACCGGGATTTTTTATTCCATTAAAATATTATTTATTCATTTTTATATGACTGAAATTCATATTAAGACTGAGGCAAGCTGCCGCGCGGCAACCCGCCACGGCGGCATTTTCCGGGGCCGGGGGTACCATCGACGGGCTTTCTTGAGCTGCGTCAATGCATGCCCTGCTAGTCTTTGCTTGGCGTACCGCCGCGACCACAGGTCCGCCGGCCCGAACAAGAATCCGATTCCAGGATCACCACTGAAACTGTCGGCTCCCGTGGGCCGGCGAGTTGCCCGCTGCGTGCGACGACGGGCGTCACCCTGAAGAGGAAACGTCATGTTGGGTCTAGAGGCGTTGGAACTGGCGCGTATGCAGTTCGCCTTTACCGTCTCCTTCCACATCATCTTCCCCGCCATCACCATCGGCCTGGCCAGTTACCTGGCCGTGCTCGAAGGGCTGTGGCTGAAGAGCGGCCAGGAGGTCTACCGCGACCTCTATCACTTCTGGTCGAAGATATTCGCGGTGAACTTCGGCATGGGCGTGGTCTCCGGGCTGGTGATGGCCTACCAGTTCGGCACCAACTGGAGCCACTTCTCCGCCTACGCCGGGAGCATCACCGGGCCCTTGCTGACTTACGAGGTGCTGACCGCGTTCTTCCTCGAGGCGGGCTTCCTCGGCGTGATGCTGTTCGGCTGGAACCGCGTCGGCCCGGGCCTGCACTTCTTCGCCACGGTGATGGTGGCCCTGGGCACGCTGATGTCGACCTTCTGGATCCTCGCCTCCAACAGCTGGATGCAGACGCCGCAGGGCTTCGAGATCGTCGACGGGCGGGTGATCCCGGTGGACTGGTTCGCGGTGATCTTCAACCCGTCCTTCCCCTACCGCCTGCTGCACATGTCCATCGCCGCCTTCCTCGCCACCGCCTTCTTCGTCGGCGCCTCGGCGGCCTGGCACCTGCTGCGCGGGCGCGACAACCCGGCGATCCGCAAGATGCTCTCCATGGCCATGTGGATGGCGCTGCTGGTAGCGCCCATCCAGGCCATGATCGGCGACGCCCACGGGCTGAACACCCTGGAGCACCAGCCGGCGAAGATCGCCGCCATCGAAGGCCACTGGGACAACGCCGAAGGCGGCCCGACGCCGCTGATCCTGTTCGGCTGGCCGGACATGCAGCGCGAGGAAACCCGCTTCAAGGTCGAGATCCCGGTGCTCGGCAGCCTGATCCTGCGCCACAGCCTGACCGAGCCGATCCCGGCGCTGAAGGACTTCCCCCGCGAGGACCGGCCCAACTCCACCATCGTCTTCTGGTCGTTCCGCATCATGGCCGGCCTGGGCATGCTGATGATCCTGGTCGGCGTCTGGAGCCTGTGGCTGCGCTGGCGCGAGGGGCTGTACCGCAACCGCGCCTTCCTGCGCCTGGTGCTGTGGATGGGCCCCTCGGGGCTGCTGGCGCTGCTCGCCGGCTGGTTCACCACCGAGGTCGGCCGCCAGCCCTGGGTGGTCTACGGGCTGATGCGCACCGCCGACGGCGTGTCCAACCACAGCACCCTGCAGATGAGCCTGACCCTGGTGATGTTCGTGCTGGTGTACTTCTCGCTGTTCGGCGTGGGCATCGGCTACATGATGCGCCTGGTGCGCAAGGGCCCGGTCACCGACGAGGGCCGCGAGCACAACGAGGGCGGCGCCGGTCGCCAGCGCACCGCGGCGCGGCCGCTGTCGGCCACCGCCGAGGGCTTCGACGAGGATGACGACCACCCGGCGGGGAGGAACTGAGCATGGGTATCGACCTTCCGCTGATCTGGGCGGTGATCATCATCTTCGGTGTGATGATGTACGTGGTGATGGACGGCTTCGACCTCGGCATCGGCATGCTCTACCCGTTCTTCAAGGACGAGCGCGACCGCGACGTGATGATGAACACGGTGGCGCCGGTGTGGGACGGCAACGAGACCTGGCTGGT
Source organism: Pseudomonas sp. AAC (assembly GCF_000725445.1). Classification (NCBI taxonomy): domain Bacteria; kingdom Pseudomonadati; phylum Pseudomonadota; class Gammaproteobacteria; order Pseudomonadales; family Pseudomonadaceae; genus Pseudomonas; species Pseudomonas sp. AAC. Next base: position 715,124 of record NZ_KL647095.1, read on the forward strand.
GCTGGGCGGCGCGGGGCTGTTCGGCGCCTTCCCGATGGCCTACTCGGTGGTGCTCTCGGCGCTGTACCTGCCGCTGGTGCTGATGCTGGTGGGGCTGATCTTCCGCGGCGTGGCCTTCGAGTTCCGCTTCAAGGCCAAGGCACACAAGCGGCACATCTGGGACAAGGCCTTCATCGGCGGCTCGCTGGCGGCGACCTTCTTCCAGGGCGTGGCGCTGGGAGCCTTCATCGAGGGCCTGCCGGTGGTCGACGGGCAGTACGCCGGCGACTCGCTGGCCTGGCTCGCGCCCTTCCCGCTGTTCTGCGGCCTGGGCCTGATCGTCGCCTACAGCCTGCTGGGCTGCACCTGGCTGATCATGAAGACCGAAGGCAAGCTGCAGGAGCGCATGCACGACCTGGCGCGGCCGCTGGCGCTGGTGCTGCTGGCGGTGATCGGCATCGTCAGCCTGTGGACGCCGCTGGCCCACGCCGAGATCGCCCAGCGCTGGTTCAGCCTGCCCAACCTGTTCTGGTTCGCCCCGGTGCCGCTGCTGGTGCTGCTGACCTTCTACGCCCTGCTGCGCTCGGTGGCGCGCAACGACAACGCGCAGCCCTTCGTGCTCACCCTGGTGCTGATCTTCCTCGGCTACAGCGGCCTGGGCATCAGCCTTTGGCCGAACATCATCCCGCCGGGGGTGAGCATCCAGGCCGCCTCGGCGCCGCCGCAGAGCCAGGGCTTCATGCTGGTGGGCGCGCTGTTCATCATCCCCTTCATCCTCGGCTACACCGCCTGGAGCTACTACGTGTTCCGCGGCAAGGTGAAGCACGGCGATGGCTACCACTGAGGGCTCGGCGATGAAACCGCAAACCGTGAAAGCGCCACTGTACAAGCGCCTGGGTTGGCTGGTGCTGATCTGGGCGGGTAGTGTCGCTGCCCTGGGCGTGGCGGCTTGGCTGATGCGCCTGCTGATGAATGCGGCGGGGTTGGGGACGCCGCACTGAGACTCCCACTTGGGCGCCTCCGGGTGCCTGTAGCCCTCGCTTTGGCGGGGGCTTTTTTATTGGGGGGCTTTTGGGCTTTTCGTAGGAGCGAGCTTGCTCGCGAATGGCGTCTCCCTGTCGCTACAGCGCTGGGGCTGACCCCGCCCCCTCTCCCTAACCCTCTCCCTGAAGGGAGAGGGGACTGTTGGGCAGATGCTGATATTTCGGCGTTAGCCGGCTAGCACAGGGATTACCGGCTGAAACCATTCCCCCTCTCGGCACGGACTAGCCCCCTCTCCCTTCAGGGAGAGGGCTGGGGAGAGGGCGCTCTGAAACCCGAACTCCAGAATCGCCGGGGAACTCTGTTCGCGAGCAAGCTCGCTCCTACGAAGAGCGCCTCAGTGCAGCTTGTCGCGCTGCGCCAACGTCGGAAACAGCCTCATCCACGCCCCGGTCACAACCAGCGTCCCCACGCCGCCAATAACCACCGCCGGCACCGTGCCGAACCAGTGCGCCGTCAGCCCCGACTCGAACTCGCCGAGCTGGTTGCTGGCGCCGATGAACAGCCCGTTCACCGCGCTGACGCGGCCGCGCATCTCGTCCGGGGTTTCCAGCTGCACGAAGGCGCCGCGGATCACCATGCTGATCATGTCCGCCGCGCCCAGCACCACCAGCACGCCCAGGGACAGCCAGAAGGACGTGGACAGGCCGAAGGCGATGGTCGCCACGCCGAAGATGCCCACCGCCAGGAACATGATGCGCCCGACGTTGCGCTCGATGGGGAAGCGCGCCAGCCAGAACGACATCAGCAGCGCGCCCAGCGCCGGCGCCGAGCGCAGCAGGCCCAGGCCCCAGGGGCCGGTGAGCAGGATGTCCTTGGCGAACACCGGCAGCAGCGCGGTGGCGCCGCCCAGCAGCACGGCGAACAGGTCCAGGGAGATGGCGCCGAAGATGTCCGGGCGGCTGCGGATGAAATGGATGCCGGCCATCAGCGAGGCCAGGCTGGCCTTGCCCTGGATGCTGTTCTGCCGGCGCGCCTGCAGGCTCAGCGACAGCGCGCAGGCCATGAAGTACAGCAGCGTGGTCGGCGCGTACACCCAGAAGGCGCCGAAGGCGTAGAGCAGGCCGCCCAGGGCCGGCGCGGCGATGGTCGCCGCCTGCATGGCCGAGGCCGAGGCCGCCACCGCGCGGGGGAAGAGGGCGCTGGGCACGATGTTCGGCAGCAGCGCCTGGGTGGTCGGCATCTCGAAGGAACGCGCGCTGCCGAGCAGGAAGGCCAGCACGAAGATCATCTCGCGGGTCACGTTGCCGGTGCTGGCGCCCAGCACCAGGGCCAGCGCCACCAGGCCCTGGGCCACCTGGCACAGGGCGGCGACCTTGCGCCGGTCGTAGCGGTCGGCGACGTGCCCGGTGTGCAGCATGAACAGCACCCGCGGCAGGAACTCCACCAGGCCCACCAGGCCGAGGTCGAGCACGTTGTGGGTCAGCTCGTACATGTGCCAGCCGATGGCCACGGTGAGCATCTGGAAACCGCTGGCGGTGCACACGCGGGCAAGCCAGAAGGCGAGGAAGGGACGGTGGCGGAGCAGCGAGGTGGCTTCGGCGGACATGGTGCGCGGACGACTGGTTAGGGAGCTAAGCAAAGGCCGGTGAGCGTAGCACGCCGTAACAAATTCGGTAGGCATTTTCCTTCAGACGAGTGGACGGCCACGGCGCATTCGGTTCGCTGACCGCCCTGCTTAACTTTTGCCTGAGGCGTGCGATTTGGGTAAAGTTGACGTATCGGTCAGGATTTTTCCGTAGGACGACGCGGCCCGCAACGCCGTCGTCGCGCCGTTCCACGCCTCGGTTCCGCCGGTTCCAGAACTCCATAACGACATGGGCGGGTAGTGCACCGCCCAGAGGATGATCCATGTCCAACCGTGATATCTCCCGGCGCGCCTTCCTCCAGGGCGGTCTGATCGCCGGCGTGAGCGTCACCCTGGCGCCGCTGGGCAGCCGGGCTTTCGCTGCCTTGATGGAGAAGAGCGTGACGGTGCCGGCCGAGCAGTGGCTCGGCCACGACGGCAAGGTGCGCTTGCGCAACGACGCCATTTCCAAGGTCTGCGGCAACAAGGTGTTCGCCCGCGACATCCGCGCCAAGGACATGCCCGGCTGGCCGCAGCAGCAGGGCCACGCCATGCTGCTGAAGACGCTCAAGGCCGACCGTATCTACGACGGCTACGACCTCGCCTGGCTGGGCGACGACCTGCAGCCGGACCGCATCGTCACCGCCGAGGACCTGGCCAAAGACGGCATCGCCTTCCCCGAGGCCCACGGGCCGGACCCGCTGCTGCCCACCGGCAAGGTGCCGATGTTCATCGGCCACCCGGTGGCCATCCTCATCTGGCACGACTTCGAGCGCTTCCGCCGGGCCAAGCTCAAGCTGAAGTTCAACGACAAGGCCATCCGCTACGGCGCCCAGGCGCCGCTGTACCAGGGCGACCCCTACGGCAGCTTCCGCTACGTGCGGGTGGGCGGGAAGACCTCGGCCGACGAGGACGAGTTCTCCAGCCTCAAGGCCTCGATCCTCTTCCCGATGATCCGCAACCGCAAGCCGGTGTGGGACCAGCAGCCCAGCCAGCACGGCAACCTCACCGAGCAGGGCCTGTTCTACGCGCAGAAGATCAAGGACCAGGTGGACAACCCGCCGGCCGACTGGCTGGTCTTCGACGAGCGCTACAGGACGCCGTCCATCGAGCCCGCCGCGCTGGAACCGGACAACGGCAACGGCTGGTACGACCCGGCCAGCAAGACCCTGCACTTCGTGGTCGCCACCCAGTGCCCGTTCGAGGCCGCCTACGAGACGGTGCACATGATCGCGCCGTCGCGCTTCGGCCTGGCCACGCTGAACATCCACCCCGGCTACACCGTCGGCTACGGCTCCAAGGACCACAACATCTTCGTCTACTACGCGGCCCTCGCCGCGCTGTACGGCGAAGGCGTGCCGGTGCGCCTGGCCAACGACCGCTACGAGCAGTTCCAGAGCGGCATCAAGCGCCACGCCTTCGACATCCATTACCAACTGGCGGTGGACAAGAAGGACCTGGGCTTCCGCATCTTCCGCGCCGAGATGAGCCTGGACGGCGGCGGCCGCGCCAACTACAGCGCCTCGGTGGCCGCCGTGGGCGCCACCGCCGCGCAGTCCATCTACTACATGCCGCAAAGCGACCTGCAGGCCACCGCCTACCATTCGCGCGGCGTCGAGGCCGGCTCCATGCGCGGCTACGGCACCCTGCAGAGCATGGCCTCCACCGAGATGATGGTGGACGAGATCGCCGAGCGCCTGGGCGTCGACCCCATCGAACTGCGCCGGCGCAACGCGCTGGTCTCGGGCATGAAGAACACCCAGGGCGCGGTGCCCGCCGGCGCCCTGCGTCTGCACGAGATCCTCGACAAGGCCGCCGCCCACGAGGTGTGGAAGAACCGCGCCGAGCGCAAGAAGCAGTTCGACGCGCAGGACCCGGACAACTGGTACGGCGTCGGCTTCGCCATCTGCCAGAAGGACTTCGGCACCGGCTCCGAGGCGCCCATGGCCAGCCTGGAGTTCGACGCCGAGGGGCGCATCCAGCTGCGCCACATCGGCATCGAGATCGGTACCGGCATGTCCACCTCCCAGGCCCTGGTCGCCGCCGACTTCCTCGGCCGCCCGGCGGACGAGGTGAAGACCGCCGAGACGCAGTGGCCGGAGCTGCAGCTGCTCAGCGGCGAAGACCCCTACACCATGAGCCAGGCCACCCAGGACGAGAAGCTGCGCAACCCGCGCTGGGTGGGCAAGTACGCCTCGGCGTCCTCGGCCACCAACTCGGCCTACTACTTCAGCCACGCCACCCGCGAGGCGGCGCGCGTGCTGTTCAACCACGGCCTGTGGCCGGCGGCCCTGGAAATCTGGCGCCAGGGCCCCTACGGCGGCCAGGCCAACCCCTACGTGGTGCGCCGCGAGGACGCCCACTGGGTGAACGGCGAACTCACCGCCAACGGCATGCAGCCGCTGCCCTTCGCCGTGCTGGCCAGGCGCGCCCACGAGCGCGGCCTGGTCACCGGCGCCACGGTGCATGCCTTCAACCGCTGGAGCTGGGCCGAGTGCGAGTTCAGCATCGACGGCGTCAGCGAGCGCCTGCCGCTGGACGGTCTGGCGGTGAAGTACGGCGACGGCGCGCCGGCCGCGAAGAAGGCGCAGATGACCAGCGCCGGCTTCCACCTGCTGGACCGCAGGAACGTGAACTACCCGCCGGTGCAGCTGAACAACGCCGCGGTCACCTACTACAGCCCGGTGGCCACCCTGGTGGAGCTGAAGGTCAACAAGGGCAGCCACGAGGTGCAGGTGCTCAACCACCACTCCTGGGTCGAGTGCGGCCGGGTGCTGGTGCCGGAGTTGGTCAAGGGCCAGATCGAGGGCGGCACCGCCATGGGCCTGGGCCACGCGCTGCTGGAAGAGATGCCGCTGCACGAGGGCGGCCCGGCCGAGGGCGACTGGAACTTCAACCGCTACCGCCTGCCGCGCGCCAAGGACGTGGCGGTGTGGCAGCAGACCTCGGAGATCCTCCCGCCGCTGTCGCCCAGCGACCCGTCCAAGGGCATCGCCGAAGTGGTGATGATCCCCATCGCCGGCGCCGTGGGCAACGCCATCGCCCACGCCATCGGCAAGCGCGTCCGCGACCTGCCCGCCACCCCCGCCCGCATCAAGGAGGCCCTCAATGGCTAAGCTCCAGCTGACCCTCAACGGTCAAGGCGTCGGCCCGGTCGAGGTCCCCGAAGACCTGCCGATGATCGACTACCTGCACGAATACCAGAACCTAACCGGCTCGCGCCTGGGCTGCGGTCAAGGCATCTGCCACGCCTGCGTGGTGATCGTCGACAACCCCGACGGCACCAGCGAGGAAGTGCGCACCTGCATCACCGGCGCCAACTGGTTCGACGGCAAGAAGGTGCGCACCATCGAAGGCCACGCCAAGCGCGATGCGCAGGGCCAGGTGAGCGAGCTCAACCCGATCCAGCAGAAGTTCGTCGAGCGCTTCGCCTTCCAGTGCAGCTACTGCGCGCCGGGCTTCGTCAACGCCGCCACCGTGCTGGTGGAAAAGGCCCAGCGCCAGCCGCTGAAGAAAAGCGAGCTGGAGTCGGCGATCGAGGCCAGCCTGGGCCACCACATCTGCCGCTGCACCGGCTACGTGCGCTACTACAACGCCACCGCCGAGGTCCTCAGCGACCTCGGCCTGGTCAAGGAGGGCTGAGCATGGCGCGACTGCTAACCGGCCTGCTGCTGAGCGCGGGCCTGGTCGCCGGCGCCCAGGCCGCCGACGCCGACCTGGTCAAGCGCGGCGAATACCTGGCCCGCGCCGCCGACTGCACGGCCTGCCACACCGCGGCGGGCGGCGCGCCCTTCGCCGGCGGCCTGCCGATCGCCTCGCCGTTCGGCACCATCTACGGCAGCAACATCACCCCGGACAAGGACTACGGCATCGGCAACTACAGCGCCGACGACTTCTTCGCCGCCCTCACCGAGGGCAAGCGCAAGGACGGCGCCAACCTCTACCCGGCGATGCCCTACACCTCGTACCACCTGATCAGGCGCGAGGATTCCGACGCCATCCACGCCTACCTGATGACCGTCGAGCCGGTGCACCGCGCCGCGCCCGAGACCGCGCTGAGCTTCCCGTTCAACGTGCGCGCGGGGCTGGCCGGCTGGAACCTGCTGTACGGCAAGAGCGTCCAGCTGCAGAGCGCCGAGGGCAGGAGCGAGCCCTGGCAGCGCGGCCAGTACCTGGTGGAAGTGCTCGGCCACTGCGGCGAATGCCACACCCCGCGCAACGCCATCGGCGCGCTGCAGCAGGACAAGCGCCTGTCCGGCGCCCTGCTCAACGGCTACCTGGCGCCCAGCCTGCTGCCCGAGGACCTGGCCGCGCGCGGCTGGAACCACGCCGACCTGTCGGCCTTCCTCGAGCACGGCATGAGCGCCCAGGGCAGCATGTTCAACGAGATGTTCCCGGTGTTGCACCACAGCACCCAGCACCTGGACAGCGCCGACCTGCAGGCCATGGCCACCTACCTGCTGGGCGACCAGCCGCCGGCGGCCAGGGTGGTGCAGGCGGTGGCTTATCCACAGCTGTCCGCCAGCGCCAAGCGCGGCCGCCAGCAGTACCTCAACGTCTGCGCCGGCTGCCATGGCACCGAAGGCGAGGGCAAGCCGCACATCGCCGTGGCCATGCAGGGCAATACCACCCTGCGCCTGGCCGACTCGCGCAACCTGCTGCGGGTGATCGTCGACGGCATCGGCGAACAGCAGTTCGGCGGCTTCGAACGCATGCAGCCGATGCCCGGCTTCGCGGATAAACTGGATGACGCGCAACTCACCGATCTGCTCAACTACCTGCGTCAAAGCTGGGGCGGCCTGCCCGGCGACCTCGACGCCCAGGCGGTTGCGCAACTGAAGTCCGATGGTGTGCCGGTCCATGCCGGCAAGGCGATGTGAAGTGCAACATCTCGATCTGCAAGTGATCCGCCAGGCGCTGCGCTGGTCCCAGGAGGGCCAGCGTGTCTGGCTCTGCACCGTGCTCTTCACCTACGGCTCGGCGCCGCGCGCGCCGGGCTCGCTGCTGGCGGTGAACCAGGGCGGGCAGTGGGTGGGCTCGCTGTCCGGCGGCTGCGTCGAGGATGACTTCCTCGAACGCGTGGCCGCCGGGGAGTTCGCCGAGCCGGTGAAGGTGGTGCGCTACGGCGAAGGCGACGAGCGCAGCAACATCCGCCTGCCCTGCGGCGGCATCCTCGACGTGCTGGTGGAAAACCTGGCGCCGGACTGCGAAGTCCAGGCGCACCTGCGCGAGCTGGAAGCGGCGCTGCTCGGCCAGCGCCGCCTGCTGCGCCGGGTGGACCTGGCCAGCGGCGCGTACAGCCTGAGCGACGACCATAGCCACGGCCCGCGGGTGGAACGCGATGCAGGCTCCGTGCAGCTGCGCGTCGGCGCAGCCCAGCGCCTGCTGCTGGCCGGCTATTCCAGCGTGGCCCATGCCTGCGCCGAGTTCGGCAAGGGTCTGGGCTTCGAAGTGATCCTGTGCGATCCGCGCGAGGAAGCGCTGGATGGCGTCGAGCTGGACGGCATCGAGATCCGCCGCGAGCTGCCGTCGATCTTCATCGCCAACGGCGGCTGCCATGCGGACACGGCGGTGGTGGCGCTGACCCACGATCCGAAGATCGACGACCTGGCGATGCTCGAAGCGGTGCGCACCGAGGCCTTCTACATCGGCGTGATGGGCTCGCGCACCACTTCGGCCAGACGCATGGAGCGCCTGGAGCGCGTCGGCGGCCTGGGCGAGACGGAGCTGGCGCGCATCCACGCGCCCATCGGCCTCAACCTGGGCAGCAAGACCCCGGCGGAAATCGCCCTGGCGGTGCTCGCCGACATCCTCCGCACCCGCAGCGGCATCGAGCGCGAAAGCCTGTGACGACCGTCGCGCTGCTGCTGGCGGCCGGCTTCGCCCGGCGCTTCGGCGCCGACAAGCGCCAGGCGCGCCTGGCCGATGGCCGTGGTTTGCTGGCGGCTAGCCTGGCCAATGCCCGCGAGGCGTTCGACGAGGTCTGCGTGGTACTGCGCCCGGAGGATGATCCGCTAGCGCTTGGCGTGCCTGTGGATATCTCCATCGTGCGCTGCGCGCAGGCGGAATCCGGCCTGGGCCACAGCCTCGCCGCCGGCGTCGCCGCGCTGGCCGACAACCCGGCCGCCAGCGTGGCGATCCTGCTCGCCGACATGCCCTGGATAGCCCCGCAAACCCTGCGCCTGCTGGCGTCGCAGGCCAGCGAACAGCGCATCGTCTTCCCCCTGCACCAAGGCCAACGCGGCCACCCGGTCCTCTTCGGCCGCGCCTTCTGGCCAGAACTCCGCGCCCTGCAAGGCGACGAAGGCGCCCGCACGGTGCTGCAAGCCCACCGCGAAGCCTGGTACCCCATCGAGGTCGACGACCCCGGCGTGCTGCGCGACGTGGACACCCCCGCATCCCTGTAGGGCCCTGCCCGCGATTCGCGCGCAGGGCGCGCTCCTACAGGGGCGTGGCGCGGCTGGGGCAGCGTAGGATTCTCATCCGCGAACCGCGCCGATACCTCCGGCTATCGCGAACAAGGTCCGCTCCTACGGGGGAGGCATACCGTGCTCCCCGGCAACTTGTAGCGGGCCCTGCCCGCGATTCGCGCGCAGGGCGCGCTCCTACAGGGGAATGGCGCAGGTGGGCGGCGTAGGAGCGGATCTCATACGCGAATCGCGCCGATAGTTCCGGCTATCGCGGACAAGGTCCGCTCCTACGGGGGAGGAATACCGTGCCTCCCGGCAACTTGTAGGAGCGGGCCCTGCCCGCGATTCGCGCGCAGGGCGCGCTCCTACAGGGGCGTGGCGCGGCTGGGGCAGCGTAGGATTCTCATCCGCGAACCGCGCCGATACCTCCGGCTATCGCGGACAAGGTCCTACGGGGGAGGAATACCGTGCCTCCCGGTAACTTGTAGGAGCGGGCCCTGCCCGCGATTCGCGCGCAGGGCGCGCTCCTACAGGGATGCGGCGCGGTTGGGGCCGCGTAGCAGCGGACTCCGTCCGCGATGCCCTACTCGGCCGCCCAATCTTCCAGGCGTAGCCCGTCGATGCGTTCGAACTCGCGGGTGTTGTGCGTCACCAGGGTCGCCTCCAGCGCCAGGGCGTGGCAGGCGATCCACAGGTCGTTGGCGCCGATCGGCGTGCCGGCCAGCTTGAGGCGGGTGAACTGCGTCGCGTAGTGCTCGCACAGGCGCGGGGTGCCGTCGTAGACCACCGGCACCTGGCGCGTCAGGCGCTCCAGCTGGCGCAGGACCTCGCTGCGCCGGGTGCTGCGTTCGGCGCCCTTGAGCAACTTGGCGTAGGTGAAGAAGGACATGCATAGGCCGGCGTCGGCGGGCAGGGCGTTGACCCGTCGGGCCACGGATTCCGGGCGGTTCTTCAGCAGGTAGATGAGGATGTTGGTGTCGAGCAGGTATTTCACAGCTCTTCCCGCTCCTGCATCGGCGGCTGTTCGCGCTGCCCTTCCTCCAGTGCTTCGATGAACTCGTCGTCGAAGCCGGACAGCGCCTGCAGCAACGCCTCGCCGCGGTCTTCGGGCAGCGGGTGGATGACCAGGTCGCCATTGGCCTGGCGGCGGATTTCCACGCGGCTGGCGTCCAGGCGGAACTCCTGGGGAATGCGCACCGCCTGGCTGTTGCCGTTCATGAAGACGCGGCTGGGGAGTGTGGGCGAGGACATGGCAAGGACCTCCACAGATATGTGTGTACAGTTGTGTGTGTATCCTGCGCCGCCGCCCCGCAGAAGGCAATGACCGTCGGTCCTACTTGCTCGCCTTGAGCACCACGAACTTCGGGTTCGCCGCCACCTGCTCGACGCCGCGGAACAGGCGCTTGAGCTTGGCGTGGTAGCCCAGGTGGCGGTTGCCGACTATCCACAGCTGGCCGCCAGTGACCAGCGCGTGGCGGGCCTGCTGGAACATGCGCCAGGCGAGGAAGTCGCCGACCACCTGCTGCTGGTGGAAGGGCGGGTTGCACAGCACCACGTCCAGCGAGTCCGCCGGCTGTCCGGCCAGGCCGTCGGCGGCGTGGAATTCCGCCTCGCGTTCGCCCAGGGCGGCGCGCCAGTTCTCGCGGGCCGACTGCACAGCCATGAAGGATTCGTCCACCAGGCTGTAGTGGGCCTCCGGGTTGGCCAGGGCGCTGGCGATGGCGAGCACGCCGTTGCCGCAGCCCAGGTCCGCCACCCTGGCCCGGCCCAGGCCGCGCGGCAGGTGCGGGAGGAAGGCGCGGGTGCCGATGTCCAGGCCTTCGCGGCAGAACACGTTGGCGTGGTTGAGCAGTTCCAGTTTCGGCTCGTCCAGCGTGTAGCGGCTGGGGTAGGGCGAGGCGACCGGAGCTTTATCCACAGGCGTGGCGAACAGCAGGCGGGCCTTCTTTTCCGCCAGCGAGGCCTGCACCGGGCCGATGTATTTCTCCAGCAGGTCGCCGGCGGCGCGCGGCAGGTGCTTGACCATGGCCCCGGCGATCACTCGCGCGCCCGGCGCCAGGCGGCCGTGCAGGCGGATCAGCTGTTCCTCCAGCAGTGCCAGGGTCTTGGGTACCCGCAGCAGCACCAGGTCGAAGGGGCCCGCCGGGGTTTCGCTGGCCGGGACGAATGTCACGGCGTCCTCCGCCAGGCCGTTGCGCACCAGGTTCTTGCCCAGGGCCAGGGCGGCGAGGAAGGAGTCGCCGCTGCTGGTCACCTGCGCGTGCCCGGCCAGGCCCGCGGCCAGGGCGCCGAAGGCATCGTTGAGCACCAGCACCCGGCAATCGCCGGCCAGGCCGTCGGCGGCCACCTGGCGCAGCAGGTATTCGTCGGCGGCGTCGAAGGCCTGCAGCGGGTCGTTGCGTTGCTCCGGCTGGCGGATCAGGTCGAGTTCGGCGAAGGGCGTGTGGAAGGTCGGCATGGGCATCGCTTTTTCGTTGCGCCAGGTCAGGCCGGCCGCGGTTTGCGGCAAAGGCCCTGATATCTGACGGTGTTTCTCGCTCTTGCGATGGGAGAAACTGTAGGCAGAGATTGGATCGGGAGCGGAGTATGACCGCCAGCGAAGAGAAGTTCACCCGTCAGACGCTGCTCGACGTGCAGACGCTGACCCCCAGCCTGTTCACCCTGCGCACCACGCGCGACGCGGGCTTTCGCTTCCGCGCCGGGCAGTTCGCCCGCCTGGGCGTGTACAAGCCCAGCGGCAGCATCGTCTGGCGCGCCTATTCGATGGTCTCGGCGCCCCACGACGAGCACCTGGAGTTCTTCTCCATCGTGGTGCCGGGCGGGGAGTTCACCAGCGAGCTGAGCCGCCTGCGCGAGGGCGACCAGCTGCTGGTCGACCGCCAGGCCTTCGGCTTCCTCACCCTCGACCGCTTCCCCGACGGCCGCGACCTCTGGCTGCTGGCCACCGGCACCGGGCTTGCGCCCTTCCTGTCGATCCTCCAGGACTTCGAGGTGTGGGAGCGCTTCGAGACCATCAAGCTGGTCTACAGCGCCCGCGAGGAAAAGGAGCTGGCCTACCGCGAGCTCATCGCCGGCCTGGCCGGGCGCGACTACCTGGCCGAGCACGCGCACAAGCTGCAGTTCATCCCGGTGGTGACCCGCGAGCAGGTGCCCGGCTGCCTGGGCGCGCGCATCACCACGCTGATCGAGAACGGCGAGCTGGAGCGCGCCGCCGGCCTTGAGCTGTCCCCCGAGCATTCGCGGGTGATGCTCTGCGGCAACCCGCAGATGATCGAGGACACCCGCGCGGTGCTGAAGACCCGCGGCATGAACCTGGCGCTGACGCGCAAGCCCGGGCAGATCGCGGTGGAGAACTACTGGTAGGCAAGATTTGGAAAAGATTGCCCGCTTAAGCCGCGGGCGTCTTTGCCCTTAGGATGGCCGTCCATCCATAGCCCCTGGAACCCCATGGACTGCCACACGAGCGAGCCGCCCCCGGCGGCCGACGACCCCTTCGGTAATACCTTCTTCCCCCACACCCTCGCCGCGCCCCTGCGCGCGCCCCGGAGCTGACCATGGAGTGGCTCCTGGACCCTACGGCCTGGCTCGGCCTGCTCACCCTGATCCTGCTGGAGCTGGTGCTGGGCATCGACAACCTGGTGTTCATCGCCATCCTCGCCGACAAGCTGCCGCCGCAGCTGCGCGACCGCGCCCGGCTGATCGGCCTGTCGCTGGCGCTGCTGATGCGCCTGGGCCTGCTGGCCAGCATCTCCTGGCTGGTGACCCTCACCGAACCGCTGTTCGAGGTGTTCGACAAGGCCTTCTCCGGGCGTGACCTGATCATGCTGTTCGGCGGCCTGTTCCTGCTGTTCAAGGCCACCCTGGAACTGCACGAGCGCCTGGAAGGCCGCGTGCACCGCAGCGGCGGCGCGCGGGTGTATGCCGCGTTCTGGCCGGTGGTGGCGCAGATCGTGGTGCTCGACGCGGTGTTCTCCCTGGACGCGGTGATCACCGCCGTGGGCATGGTCGAGCAACTGGAAGTGATGATGATCGCGGTGGTCTTCTCCATGGCCCTGATGATGGTCGCCAGCAAGCCGCTGACCGCCTTCGTCAACGCCCACCCCACGGTGATCATGCTGTGCCTGGGCTTCCTCATGATGATCGGCTTCAGCCTCACCGCCGAGGGCCTGGGCTTCCACATCCCGAAGGGTTACCTGTACGCCGCCATCGGCTTCTCGATTCTCATCGAGCTGGCCAACCAGGCGGTGCGCTGGCGCCGCCGGCGCAGCCTGCAGGGCAGCCGCGGCCCGCGCGAGCGCACGCGCTACGCGGTGCTGCGCCTGCTGGGCGGCAAGGTGGAGGCCGACGAGGTGGGCGAGGAAATCGCCGACATGCTGGGCGAAGAGCCGGCCGACGCGCCCTTCGACCGCCGCGAGCGGGTGCTCATCAGCGGCGTGCTGGAGCTGGCCGAGCGCTCCATCCGCACGGTGATGACCGAACGCACCGAGGTGCACCGCATCGACCTGGACGCCGATGCCGCTCAGACGCGCCAGGTGCTGCTGGATTCGCCCTACTCGCGCCTGCTGGTGATCCGCGCCGGCCAGGTCGATGAGCCGCTGGGCTACGTGCACAAGAAGGAACTGCTGAAGGCCATCCTCGCCGGCCGCCAGCCGGACATCGAGCCGCTGCTGCGGGCGCCGCTGAACCTGCCGGACAGCTGCAGCGTGCTCGGCGCCCTGGAGCAGATGCGCCAGGCCTCGACCCACGTGGCTTTCGTGGTCAACGAGTTCGGCGGTTTCGAGGGCCTGCTGACGCTGACCGACATCCTCCAGGCGATCGCCGGCGAACTGCCGGACGCCAGCGAGATGACCGGCCCGGACATCGAGAAGGGCAGCGATGGCTGGCGCGTGCGCGGCGCCACCACCCTGGCGCTGCTGGCCGAACGCATCGGCTTCCGCGGCCAGGCGCCGGAGGATTGCCGCACCCTGGGCGGCTTGGCGCTGCACCTGCTGGACCGCCTGCCGGCGGCCGGTGACGAACTGGAGCACCGCGGCTGGCGCCTGCGGGTGCTGGAGGTGAAGGAACGGCGCGTCGAGCGCCTGCTGCTGCAGCCGCCGCGCGCCGCCTGACGGCGCGCGGGGCCGGTTCAGCTGCGGTTCTGCTGGTTCTTCAGCAGGTCGCGGATCTCGGTCAGCAGCACTTCCTGGGGCGTCGGCGCCGGCGGCGCCTCGGGGGCGGCGGCCTCTTCGCGCTTGAGCCGGTTGATGGCCTTCACGCCCATGAAGATGGCGAAGGCGACGATCAGGAAGTCCAGGCAGGTCTGGATGAACTTGCCGTAGGCCAGCACCACCGCCGGAGCGTCGCCCTGGGCGGCCTTGAGGGTGATGGCCAGGTCGGAGAAGTCGACCCCGCCGATCAGCAGGCCGATCGGCGGCATGATCACGTCGCCGACGAAGGACGAGACGATCTTGCCGAAGGCGGCGCCGATGATGATACCGACGGCCATGTCGACCACGTTGCCTTTGACGGCAAAGGCCTTGAACTCGCTAAGCAGACTCATGCACAGACTCCTTGTAGGGATAGAGGGGACAGGGGGGAGTTTAGCGGCCGCGCCGGTGTTGAACACTCCCCCGAGCCGCCATGGACAGCCGCCAGCGCAAAAGTTCCGGCATGACCGGCGGCGCTGGGCGAAATTCGGTGGTGGTCTAGGCTGAAGGGAATCATCCACCCACGCAGAAGGAGGACCGCCATGCCGCTCGAGCACCATCCCCTGGCCCGTGAGTTTCCCGATCAGCGCGCCAAGATCGCCAAGCTCATCGGCGAGAACAGCCATTTCACCCGCCTGGCCGGCACCTATGAGGAACTGGACCGGCGCATCTACGACATCGAGGACGGCCGCGAGCCGCTGGATGACCTGGCCCTGAACAACCTCAAGCTGCAGCGCGTCGCCCTGAAGGACGAGATCGCCGAGCTGCTGCAGCGTTCAAGCTGAGCTTGATCGATATCAAGGGAGCTCGCCGAGGTCGGGCGTAGTCTTCGGACAACTTTTTCTACTGCTGGTGATCAGCCATGCGTAAAGAGCAGCGTCCCCTCGGCAAGACCCTCCGCAAGCAGGCCAAGACCTCGTTCGACCCGCACCGGGCCCAGGAGCGTCTGGTACGTCTGAAACTGCAGTACGAATTGCTGGACCAGCGCATCAGCCGGGTGGAGGAGGGCATCGAGCGTCCGGACGGCACCCTGGCCGCGCTGATCATGCGCCGCGAAGGCCTGCGCTACGACATGGAGAGCCAGTACCGCCTGCTGGCGGGCTGATCCTTCGGCCGCATCCGTCGGCCACTGTCGCAGCGGGCTGAAGCGCCAGGCGCGAACCGCTATGATGCGGGCTTTGTCTTCGACGGAGTCCGCCCATGGCCAAGGCCAAGCGCATGTACGGCTGCACCGAGTGCGGCGCCACCTTCCCCAAATGGGCCGGCCAGTGCGCCGACTGCGGCGCCTGGAACACCCTGGTGGAGACCGTCGTCGACACCACGCCCACCGGTGGCTCCGGCAGTTCCGGACGCGGCGGCTGGGCCGGGCAGCAGGCCAACATCAAGACCCTGGCGGAAGTCAGCGTCGAGGAGATGCCGCGCTTCAGCACCGCCTCCAACGAACTCGACCGCGTCCTCGGCGGAGGCCTGGTGGACGGCTCCGTCGTGCTCATCGGCGGCGACCCCGGCATCGGCAAGTCGACCATCCTCCTGCAGACCCTGTGCAGCATCGCCAACCGCATGCCGGCGCTCTACGTCACCGGCGAAGAGTCGCAGCAGCAGGTGGCCATGCGCGCGCGGCGCCTGGGCCTGCCGGAAGACAAGCTCAAGGTCATGACCGAGACCTGCATCGAGAGCATCATCGCCACTGCTCGCCACGAGCAGCCCAAGGTGATGGTGATCGACTCCATCCAGACCATCTTCACCGAACAGCTGCAATCGGCCCCCGGCGGCGTCGCCCAGGTGCGCGAGAGCGCCGCGTTGCTGGTGCGCTTCGCCAAGCAGAGCGGCACGGCGATCTTCCTGGTCGGCCACGTCACCAAGGAAGGCGCCCTGGCCGGCCCGCGGGTGCTGGAGCACATGGTCGACACCGTGCTGTATTTCGAGGGCGAGTCCGACGGCCGCCTGCGCCTGCTGCGGGCGGTGAAGAACCGCTTCGGCGCGGTCAACGAGCTGGGCGTGTTCGCCATGACCGACCGTGGCCTGAAGGAGGTCTCCAACCCTTCGGCGATCTTCCTCACCCGCGCCCAGGAATCGGTGCCCGGCAGCGTGGTCATGGCCACCTGGGAGGGCTCGCGGCCGATGCTGGTGGAGGTGCAGGCGCTGGTCGACACCAGCCACCTGGCCAACCCGCGGCGCGTCACCCTGGGCCTGGACCAGAACCGCCTGGCCATGCTGCTGGCGGTGCTGCACCGCCACGGCGGCATCCCCACCTACGACCAGGACGTGTTCCTCAACGTGGTGGGCGGGGTGAAGGTGCTGGAAACCGCGTCGGACCTGGCGCTGATGGCGGCGGTGATGTCCAGCCTGCGCAACCGGCCGCTGGATCATCAACTGCTGGTGTTCGGCGAGGTCGGCCTGTCCGGCGAGGTGCGCCCGGTGCCCAGCGGCCAGGAACGCCTGAAGGAAGCCGCCAAGCACGGCTTCAAGCGCGCCATCGTGCCCCAGGGCAACGCCCCGAAGGAGGCCCCGCCGGGCCTGCAGGTGATCCCGGTGACGCGCCTGGAGCAGGCGCTGGATGCGTTGTTCGAATAGCGCGCACCGTGCCCGCCCATACGGTAGGAGCGGGCCCTGCCCGCGATTTCGCGCGCAGGGCGCGCTCCTACAGGGGAATGGCGTGGGTGGGGCGGCGCAGGGATCTCATCCGCAATCCGCGCCGATAGTTCCGGCTATCGCGGACAAGGTCCGCTCCTACGGGGGAGGAATGCCGTGCTCCCCGGCAACCTGTAGGAGCGGGTCCTGCCCGCGATTCGCGCGCAGGGCGCGCTCCTACAGGGGAATGGCGTGGGTGGGGCGGCGTAGGCGGATCTCATCCGCGAATCGCGCCGATAGTTCCGGCTATCGCGGACAAGGTCCGCTCCTACGGGGGGGCATACCGTGCTCCCCGGCAACTTGTAGCGGGTCCTGCCCGCGATTCGCGCGCAGGGCGCGCTCCTACAGGGGAATGGCGTGGGTGGGGCGGCGTAGCGGATCTCATCCGCGAATCGCGCCGGAACCTCCGGCTATCGCGGACAAGGTCCGCTCCTACGGGGGAGGAATGCCGTGCTCCCCGGCAACCTGTAGGAGCGGGCCCTGCCCGCGATTTCGCGCGCAGGGCGCGCTCCTACAGGGGAATGGCGTGGGTGGGGCGGCGTAGGGCGGATAACGTTCGACGTTATCCGCCGGTTAACCGTGATTCCCGGCAGCCCCGAGGCTGACCTGGGCGCGGGCCGTACCCTGGGTCAAACGGCGTACAACCGCGAACGGTTGTACGCCCTACGCCTGTTCCCCCAGCGCCGTCAGCTCGCGCTCCAGCAGGCTCGCGTCGCCCAGGTTGAGTTCCACCAGGCGGCGCAGGTGGCTGATGGAGTCCAGGTCGATGTGCCGGCAGATGAAGCCCAGCAGGCCCTCGCGTTCCCAGGCCAGGTCCGCCTCCATGTAGATGTTGGCGTCGAAGCCCAGGTAGATGCGCACCTCGAAGGGCTTGCCCGGGTCGCCGTTCCAGCCCGGCGGGCGGGTCACCAGCAGGCCCTGCAGCGACAGGTCTTGCAATTCGGCCTTCCAGCGCTGGCCGTCCTGGGCGACCTCGGTGCTGGCGTCGAAGGCGATGCGGCTGAAGCGCCGTCGTTCAGCGTGATCGTCACTCATGGGTGGGCTCTCCGGCCGATTTGCGTTCGCCTCACTATAGCCAAGCCCCTGTCGCCCGTCGCATCGCCGGCCGGCGGTTTGACAGCCGTCCGGGCGTCGCCAAAGCTGCTAGGGCGGTTCCCCATCAAACCAGGGCGCAGCGGAGCATGGACAACAAGATTCCGGGAAAGGGGCTTATCCTCGGGGTTCTGGCGCGCTACGCCAAGCAACCCGCCTGAGCTTCCCAGGCCGCGCCGGCCCGTGCGCAAACCCTCGGCGCAGAGCGGTTTGCTTGGCGCGGGCCGCGACACCAGACCGCCCCTTTTCAGGCGGCAATATCGTTGCAACGGCTCTAGACTAAGGTCGTATGAATGACTCGCCGGAAAGGACTAGAATTTTTCCTGCGAATTCTCGCCCTTCAACAGTCGGAAGCATCGCCATGAACAATAACAACAGCCTGCTACGTCACCTCGCCTGGGCGATCGTGGCGATAGTCGGAGCATGTGCCTTAGGAGTCGTGGCGCTTCGCCGCGGCGAAGCCATCAATGCCCTGTGGATCGTGGTAGCGGCGGTCGCCATCTACCTGGTCGCCTACCGCTACTACAGCCTGTTCATCGCCGAGAAGGTGATGCAACTGGACCCCAACCGAGCCACCCCCGCGGTGCTCAACAACGACGGCCTGGACTACGTCCCGACCAACAAGCACATCCTCTTCGGTCACCACTTCGCCGCCATCGCCGGCGCCGGCCCGCTGGTGGGCCCGGTGCTCGCCGCGCAGATGGGTTACCTGCCCGGCACCCTCTGGCTGATCGCCGGGGTGGTCCTGGCCGGCGCGGTGCAGGACTTCATGATCCTGTTCATCTCCAGCCGCCGCAACGGGCGCTCGCTGGGTGAACTGGTGCGCGAGGAAATGGGGCAGGTGGCGGGGACCATCGCCCTGTTCGGCGCGTTCCTGATCATGATCATCATCCTCGCGGTGCTCGCCCTGATCGTGGTGAAGGCCCTGGCGGAAAGCCCCTGGGGCATGTTCACGGTGATGGCCACCATCCCGATCGCGATCCTCATGGGCGTGTACATGCGCTACATCCGCCCGGGCCGCATCGGCGAGATCTCGGTGGTCGGCGTGGCCCTGCTGCTGGGCTCCATCTGGCTCGGCGGGCAGGTCGCGGCCAGCCCCGAATGGGCGCCGGTGTTCACCTTCCACGGCGTGCAGATCGTCTGGATGCTGATCGGCTACGGCGCCATCGCCTCGGTGCTGCCGGTGTGGCTGCTGCTGGCCCCGCGCGACTACCTGTCGACCTTCCTGAAGATCGGCACCATCGTCGCCCTGGCCATCGGCATCCTGATCGTCATGCCGGAGCTGAAGATGCCGGCTCTGACGCAGTTCACCGACGGCACCGGCCCGGTGTGGAAGGGCAGCCTGTTCCCCTTCCTGTTCATCACCATCGCCTGTGGCGCCGTGTCCGGCTTCCACGCGCTGATCTCCTCGGGCACCACGCCCAAGCTGCTCAACCGCGAGCCCGACGCCCGCTACATCGGCTACGGCGGCATGCTGATGGAGTCCTTCGTGGCGATCATGGCCATGGTCGCCGCCTCGGTGATCGAGCCGGGCATCTACTTCGCCATGAACAGCCCGCCGGCGGTGGTCGGCACCGACGTCGCCGCGGTGGCCGCGACCGTCAGCGGCTGGGGCTTCGCCATCACCCCGGAAATACTCACCCAGACTGCCAAGGACATCGGCGAGACCACCATCCTGGCCCGCGCCGGCGGCGCCCCGACCCTGGCCGTGGGCATCGCCCACATCCTCCACCAGGTGCTGCCGGGCGAGAACACCATGGCCTTCTGGTACCACTTCGCGATCCTCTTCGAGGCGCTGTTCATCCTCACCGCGGTGGACGCCGGCACCCGCGCCGGGCGCTTCATGCTGCAGGACCTGCTGGGCAACTTCGTCCCGTCGCTGAAGAAGACCGACTCCTGGGGCGCCAACATCGTCGGCACCGGCGGCTGCGTGGCGCTGTGGGGCTGGCTGCTGTACCAGGGCGTGGTCGACCCGCTGGGCGGCATCAACACCCTGTGGCCGCTGTTCGGCATCTCCAACCAGATGCTCGCCGGCATCGCCCTGATGCTCGCCACCGTGGTGCTGATCAAGATGAAGCGCCAGCAGTACGTGTGGGTCACCGCGCTGCCGGCGGCCTGGCTGCTGATCTGCACCAGCGCCGCGGGCCTGATCAAGATCTTCGACGGCAACCCGGCGGTGGGCTTCGTCGCCCTGGCGCAGAAGTACGGCGCCGCGCTGGACGCCGGCCAGGTCCTGGCCCCGGCCAAGGACCTCGCCCAGGTCAAGACGGTGATGCTCAACGCCTACATCAACGCCGGTCTCACCGTGCTGTTCCTGCTGGTGGTGTTCAGCGTGCTGGTGTACTCCATCAAGGTCGGCGCCAAGGCCTGGACCAAGAAGGAGCGCACCGACAAGGAAGCGCCGTTCCAGCCCATTCCCGAGGCCTGAGGCAGGAGGTGACACGTGTTCAATGACCTCAGCCGCATGGGCAAGTACCTCGGGCAGGCCGCCAGGATGCTGGTGGGCATGCCCGACTACGACACCTATGTCGAGCACATGCGCAACAAGCACCCGGACAAGCCGGTGATGAGCTACAAGGAGTTCTTCCGCGAACGCCAGGAGGCACGCTACGGCGGCGGCAAGGGGCGACCAATCCGTTGCTGCTGAAGCCGCGGATGGGTGTATAAACGGACGGGCCGCCAGCGAGCGGCCCGTTTTCATTTTCCTGCCCGGATGGTTCCCCATGAGTGATTCCGTAGTGCCCGCGCAGATTCCGGTGACCGTGCTCACCGGCTTCCTCGGCGCCGGCAAGACCACCCTGTTGCGCCACATCCTGCAGGCCGAGCACGGCCTGAAGATCGCGGTGATCGAGAACGAATTCAGCGACGCCCCCATCGACGGCCAGTTGCTGGGCGATGCCCCGGCGCAGGTCATGACGCTGTCCAACGGCTGCGTCTGCTGCACCATCAACAACGACCTGGAGCGTTCGCTGTACCTGCTGCTGGAACAACGCGACAGTGGCGAGATCGCCTTCGACCGCCTGGTGATCGAATGTACGGGCCTGGCCGACCCGGCGCCGGTGGCGCAGACCTTCTTCGTCGACGAGACGCTGCGCGAGCGCTACCTGCTCGACGGCATCATCACCCTGGTGGACGCCGCAAACGCCGACCGCCACCTGCAGGAGGCCATCGCCCAGGCCCAGGTCGGCTTCGGCGACCGCATCCTGGTGAGCAAGCGCGACCTGGTCAGCGCCGAGCAGTACCAGGCCCTGGCCGAGCGCCTGCAGCGCATCAACCGGCGCGCCGAGCTGTACCCGGTGGACCACGGCCGCATCGAGCTGGAACGCCTGCTCGACGTGCGCGGCTTCAATCTCAACGCCGACCTCGGCCTGCGCCCGCTGCAGCCGCTGCGCCCGGTGGCGGCCAGCGACGACCGCATCCGCACCCTGGTGCTGCGCAGCGACAAGCCGCTGAACATCGAGCGCCTGAGCGAGTTCATGGACGACCTGCTGCAATGGCACGGCAACTCGCTGCTGCGCTACAAGGGCGTGCTGAACATCCAGGGCGAGGAACGCCGCCTGGTGTTCCAGGGCGTGCTGCGGCTGTACGGCTTCGACTGGGACACGCCCTGGGGCGATGACGCGCGCGAGAGCGTGATCGTGTTCATCGGCGACAACCTGCCGGAGGAGCAGATCCGCCAGGGGTTCGAGGCGATCGTGGGGTGAGCGGTGGGGCGCATCCGGCGTGGCCGGTGGGCCCAATCGCGGACAAAGTCTCCTACCGCATGAGCGAGCATGGCTTTTCGTAGGATGGCGTTGAGCGAAGCGATACCCATCAGCGCAACCGCATGGGTTTCGCAAGCTCAACCCATCCTACGAAAAACGCCTCGGCGCAGACAGTTGCTCCCTCTCCCCAGCCCTTGACCCCTCCTCAAAAAGAAACGCCCGGCATTCACCGGGCGTTCTTCTTCAGGCCAGGCCTCAATGCCGGGCCAGCTTCCAGGCGTCCCCAGCCGGCGCAGTGCCCTTGTCGTAGGGCTTGAACACCGTCATGTACACCAGCCCCACGGCGATCACGATGGCGCCCACCAGGATGATCCCGTAGTTGATGTACCAGGGCGCGTCCGGCGTGCGCGGCCAGGACATGTTGACGATCGCCAGCAGGCCGTAGACCTGGGCGGCGATATTCACCGGCCAGCCCCACTTGCCCAGGGTGAAGGCGCCGCTGGGCTTCCAGTCGCGCAGGCGGGCGAACAGGGCGGCGCCGACGATCATCTGGAAGGCCAGGTAGATGCCGATGGCGGCGAAGCTGACCACGGTGCCGATGGCGTTCTGCAGGTAGAAGCCGATGCATACGATGGCCGCCGGGATCACCCCGCACACCACCAGGGCCGCGGTGGGCACGTGGGTGTTGGGCGACAGGCGCTGCAGCAGGCGGCTGCCCATGACCATCTCGTCGCGGGCGTAGGAGTACAGCAGGCGGCTGGCGGCGGCCTGCAGGCTGAGCACGCAGGAGACGAACGACACCAGGATCACCAGCATCACCAGGCGCGCGCCGAGCGGGCCGAAGGCGCCGTCGAAGATGGTGCTCATCGGGTCCTTGTCGGCGCCGGAGATCACCGCGCCTATGTCCGGCACCGCGAGGATCAGCGCCAGGGCGGCGAACATCGAGGCGCCGCCGCCGATCCAGATGGTCATGCGCATGGCCTTGGGAATGCGCCGGCTGGGGTTCGGGGTTTCCTCGGCGACGTCGCCGCAGGCCTCGAAGCCGTAGTAGAGGAACATGCCGGCCAGGGAGGCGGTGAGGAACGCCGGCCAGTAGGCGCCGTCGATGCGGATGTCGAAGGTGTCGAACAGCACCGAGATCGGCTGGTGGCGTTCGAAGATCAGCAGGTAGCCGCCGATGACGATGGCGCCGATCAGCTCGCAGAGGAAGCCGAACATGGCCACCCGCGCCAGCAGCCTGGTGCCGCTGAGGTTGAGCAGGGTGGCGATCAGCGTCAGGCTCAGGCCGATCAGGGTGTTGGTCGCCGGGTCGGCCTCGAAGCCGAGCAGGGTGGCGACGTAGGGGCCGGCGCCCAGGGCCACCGCGGCGATGGTCACGCACAGCGACACCGAGTAGATCCAGCCGACCATCCACGCCCAGCGCTTGCCCACCAGGCGTCGGGCCCAGGGGTACACGCCGCCGGAGATCGGGAACTGCGAAACCACCTCGCAGAAGATCAGGCACACCAGCATCTGCCCCAGGCCCACCAGCAGGTACGACCAGAACATCGGCGGCCCGCCGGCGGCCAGGCACAGGCCGAAGATGCTGTACACGCCGACCACCGGCGAAAGGTAGGTGAAGCCCAGGGCGAAGTTCTGCCACAGGCTCATGCTGCGTTCGAAGTTGGAGGAATAGCCCAGCGCGCGGAGCTGTTCCGCGTCGCGGTCGACCGGGGCGATGCCGGGTTGGATCGGACTGTTCATCGTTATTGTTCCTGTATGGCTATGCACGTCGGCATTGAACAGATGGATCGGGACTGGGAGCCCGCTGCCCACGGCGCGTGGCGGCAGCGGTGAAAACCGGGGCGGCCGGGCCGGGGTAACAGCGGCGGCCGCCTGCGTGGAGCAAGCACAGCCTATGCCATATTACATATGATTTAAAATGTTTTAGTGGACTCTCTGCGCTGGAGGGTGGGAAGGCTGGAGCTAGAGCGGCGGGCTCTTGCGCGCAACGGCCCGGGCGACGGGGCCGCCAGGGCCGTTCAGCGCCCCGGCGGGGGACGAAAATGGGGCGGAGTAACGCCGCATTGCTCCCTTCGGGAGCACCGGCGGGCTCAGGCTGCGCGGTGGCGCTTCTCCGGCAGTTGCACCAGGGTCCAGTGGGCGGACTGCTCGGCCAGGTTGGCGCGCTGGCAGCGGGTATCGCTGGCCAGCCCCAGGCTGGCTATCTCGCCGGCGATGAAGTTGGCGGTGTTGGCCGCCACCACCCGGCCTTCGCCACTGAGGATCAGCGCCTCGTGCTCCAGGCGCATGAGCTTGGCGGTGACCACCCGCTCGAAGCGGTTCAGCGCGATGTCCGCGGCGGCCACGCCGAGGAAGCGCCCCTCCAGCAGCAGCGGGCGGGAGAAGGTGAGGATGTACATGTCCTGGCCGTAGAGGTCGACGTAGGGACCGACCACGCTGCTGCGCCCGCTGTCGCGCGGGATGGCGAACCAGGGCATGGCGCAGTAGTCGTAGAAGTTCTCGCTGCGCCGGTTGAAGTTCAGGCTCAGCGGCACGGTGCGCCCGCCGGCGCCCAGCTGGCGCCACTCCAGGTACATCTCCTTGTCGCGCAGCACGCCCGGCTGCAGCACCACGCCGCAGCCTTGCAGGCAGGCGCCGGGCTGCGTCAGGCAGCCTTCTATCAGCGGCCGCAGGCTGGCCAGGTCGGCGGAATCCACGGGCCTGCCGTCGGCCTCGCGCCAGATGCTGTCGATGGCGTTGGCCAGGGTGTCGATCTGGGCAAAGATGTTACTGATCGACACGTCGATGCGCTGGGCGCACTCGTCCAACGGGGTTTCACACACTGCGCTCGCCATGGCCTGGAGTCTCTTGTTCTAAGGGAAAGCGGACCTCCGGCGGATAAAAATCCTAAATCAGAGGTTTGCACGGGAAAAACAGGGCAAGGGTTGTGCCAATTGGCTCCGAATCCACCTGTAGGAGCGCGCCCTGCGCGCGAATCGCGGGCAGGGCCCGCTCCTACAGGTGTACGCAGTCGACTTCCACGTAGGGTGGGTTGAGCTGTGAATGCTGCCTTGGCGATGGGTATCGCTTCGCTCAACACCATCCTACGAAAGACGCCGCTAGCCGGTGATGTGGGAGCAACTGTCTTGCCGATTGCACCGAGGCGCTTTTCGTAGGATGGGTTGAGCCTTGGCGAAACCCATGCGGCCAGGCGATGGGTGTCATATTTGCCGTGGGGGTAGCGGACCTTGTCCGCGATACACGCGCAGGGCGCGCTCCTGCATGGGGCCGTTCGGCCTAGGGCGCTTCCTGGGCCAGGAGTTCCAGCTTCATGTCGATCAGGCGCTTGATGCCGCGGTTGACGTGGGCCTCGACCAGGGCGCCGGCCAGGTTCGGGTCGCCGGCGACTATCGCTTCGCGGATCGCCGTGTGCTCCTGCTGGATGGTTTCCACACTGGGCGCGCCGGGCACCGGTAGCCAGAGCAGCTCGCCGATCTCCGCCTGCAGGCGGATTTCCGCGTGGGTCAGTCGCACCGACTGCGAGGCCACCGCTATCTCGATGTGGAAGCGCGCATCGGCGCGGCGGCGTTCGTGGCGGGTACCGGCCTTGCCCAGTGTCTCGATGTACTGCGCCAGGTGCTGGTGGTGCTCGCGGGAGGCGCGGCGGGCGGCCAGGCGCGCGGCGGTGCCGGAAATGGCGATGTGTTCGTCGCAGAGGTCGCGCAGGTCGATGGTGCTCAGCTCGTCGAGGCGGCTCAAGACGATCTCGGCGGGGATTTCCTCGATGGCGCGGATGAAGCTGCCGCCGTTGCGCCCGCGGCGGGTCTCGATGACGCCGCGCTGGCGCAGGTAGGCCAGGGCTTCGCGAAGGGTCACGGTGGCCACGCCGAACTGCATGGCCAGTTCGGTCTCGCTGGGCAGTTGCTGGCCCTCGGCGAACAGGCCGAGGTCGATGGCGTCCATCAGCCGGCGCACGACCTCTTCGGTGCGGCCTTCCTGGCGCAGGCGGATGAAGGGGCCGGGAGCGGTGGGTGAGGATCCATTCATACTGCGTTGCGGCCGCGGCGGGTGCTGGGCGCCGGAGCCAGAACTCCTGTAAGGGCCGGAGGGGGTGAGGGGCTGGCGCAGTATAACCTCATACTCAGAGTTCAATGTAGAAAGCGGCCGCCCCAAGGGGGCGGCCGATTGCCGCGAGTTGTGTCAGAACGGGTAGGCCAGGCTCGGCATCCACTGTTGCCAGATGCGTTGCAGTTCGCCGTCGGCCTTCAGCGCCGCCAGGGCGCTGTCCACCTCGTCCAGCCACGGCCCCTGGCCGCGCTTCACCGCGATGCCCCAGCGGTTGTGGGTGGGCACGCTGAAGCCGATGGCCAGGTCGGGCTCCTCGGCCAGCGGCACCAGCGCCACATCGTCGTCCACCAGGGCGTCGATTTGGCCTTCGCGCAGGGCCCGGACCATGTCGCCGAGCACGTCGTCGGTGTCGCCGCCGAAGGGCACGGTGATGCAGCCTTCGAAGGTTTCCGCCAGGGCCATGTTGAGGCTGTTAGCGATCGCCCCGACCTTCTTCCCGACCAGGTCCGCCGGGCTGCGCACCAGGCTGCCGCGCAGCACCATCACCGCCTCGTCGAACACCGCGTAGGGCGCGGTGAAGTCGGCGAGGGTCAGGCGGTAGTTGGAGATGCCCTGGCCGCACAGCAGGATATCGGCGTCGCCGGCCTGCAGCGCCGGGTAGAAGTCCGCCCAGTTGCGGTAGACGAACTGCGCTTCGCGGCCCAGGCGCCTGGCCAGGGCGCGGGCGACGTCGGACTCGTAGCCGTGGCGGTAGCCCTCGGCGTCCTTGTGGAACAGCGGCGGGGCCGGCAGGTCGGCGCAGAGAACGCGCAGTACGCCGCTCATGGCAGGTAGTCCATGTACATCTTGGCTTCCCACTCGGTGACGATGGAGCAATAGCGCGCCCATTCGTCGGCCTTGAGGTCGCGGTACAGCTCGGCCATCGCCGGCGGCAGCGCGCCGCGCACCACGGCGTCTTCGTCGAAGGCCTGCACGGCTTCGCCGAGGGTCATCGGCATGCGCACGTTCTCGCGGGCGGCGGGGATGCTGTCGCTGTTGTCCGGGGCACCCGGGTCGGTGCGGTTGGCCAGGCCGTCGCGGATGCCGGCCAGCAGCAGGGTGTGCGACAGGTAGGGGTTCACGCTGGCGTCGGGCAGCTTGTACTCCAGGCGGCCGTTGGCCGACAGGCGCACGGTGCAGGTCTTGTTGTCCATGCCCCAGTTCAGGCGGTTGGGGGCGAACAGGCCGGCGTCCCAGAAACGCTTGTAGGAGTTCACGGTGGAGGCCATCACCAGCATCGAGCCGGGGGCGTGGGCCAGCAGGCCACCGAGGGCGTGGCGGCCGGTCTCGGTCAGGTGCAGTTCGCGGCGGCCGGCTTCGGCCAGCACGTTCTGCTCGCCGCGCCAGAGGCTGAAATTGTGGTGGCAGCCGCTGCCCATGCTGCCGGTGGTGGGCTTGGGCATGAAGCTGGCGCGCACGCCGAACTCGTTGGCCACCTGGCGGCAGATCAGGCGGTAGGTGACGAGGCGGTCGGCGGTGAGGTGGCAGTCGTCGAACATCCAGTTCAGTTCGAGCTGGCCCGGGTCCTCGTAGTCGCCCTCGATCATGTCCAGGCCCATGGCGCCGGCGTACTGCATCACGCGCTGGAAGATCGGCCGCATGGTCTCCAGGTTGCCCAGGTGGTAGGCCGGGCTGGCGCCGGGGCGCACCTTGACTTCCAGCTTGTCGCCGAACCAGGTCATCTCCGGTTCGCAGCCGGTCTTCAGGCTCAGCCCGGTGTCGGCGGTGAAGGCCTTGTGGCTGTCGATCAGCAGGCCGCGTGCGTCGGTGGCCAACACCTGGCCGGCCACTTCCTGGCGGTGGTCGGGCTCGTACAGACGGCAGAAGAAGCTGCCGATGGACTTGTCCCAGGGCAGCACGTTGAAGCTGCTCACGTCGGGGATGGCGGTGAACTCGGCGGCCTGGGCGCCGCCGCCGAGCAGCACGCCGGCGCGGGTGCTCTGCAGGTCGGAGAGCGCGGTGCGGTGGAACTGCACGCCCTTCTCCAGGTTGCGCAGCAGGTGCTTGGCCGGCACCACCTTGGCCAGCACGCGGCCGCTGAGGGTGACCACCTGGTAGTACAGGTATTCCACGCCGGATTCGCGGATGCGCGCGGCGAGGTCCTGGGCGACGGCGGAGCTGGTGTTGTATTCCTTGTGTAGATCGAGCGCTGTCATTTCGGGGTTCTCCTCGGGCAGCGGCAGGCAAGGCACGCTGCGATGGCGGATGAATTTAAATTTGTAAACTGTGTTTATATGTTTTAGAGCGAAGAACGGAACCTCTCTGCGAAGCGCCGGGCTAGGGGATGAACGGGGAACAGGCCGGGCCGGAGTGTTCGCGGAAGAAGGCGGCGGCCCAGCGGGCGATCTGCCGGTTGTCCGGGCTCAGCCGCCGCAGCGATTCCCAGGCCCGCGCGGTGACGTCCGCCGGCAGCAGGCCGTTGCCGTAGCGGTCGAGCAGGGCGGCCAGGTAGTCCACGCTGAACTCCGGGTGGAACTGCACCGAGCGCGCCGGGAAGGCGTACTCCAGCACGCCGTGCGGGCAATGGGCGGAGCCGCCGGCCACCCGCGCCTGCGGCGGCAGGCTGCTGACCTGGTCCTGGTGGAACACCAGGGTGGCCGCGTCCTCCAGGCCCTCGGCGTCGTACCGGTAGGCCTGGGCGCCGACGCCCCAGCCGACCTCGGCGCGGGTGGTGCGGCCGTCGAAGGCGTCGGCCATGATCTGGTGCCCGAAGCAGATGCCGAACACCGGCCGGCGCAGGCTGCGCAGACGCCGCAGCAGGGCCGTCAGATGCAGCATCCAGGGGCTGTGTTCGTAGCAGCTGTGGCGCGAGCCGGTCAGCAGGTAGCCGTCGAAGGCCGTGGCCTCGGGCAGTGGCTCGCCGCGCACCGCCGAGACGTAGGTGAAGTCCGCCTCGGGCAGCGCCGGGGCCAGCCAGCTTTCGATCATCGCCGGGTAGCTGCCGAAAGCCTCCTGCAGTTCCTCGGGGATCAGGCCGTTCTCGATGATGCACAGGCGCATGGCGTTCTCCTCAGATCTGCCCGAGCAGGCCCTTGGCCCAGGCCAGCGCCGCGTCGCCGGGCAGCTCGCCGCTGGAGGCGTCGTGCTGGCCGTGCTCGCCGACCTGCTGCGCACCCAGTTCCACCAGGGCGTCGGCGATGATCCGGCTGCCGCGGTTGAAGGTCTCGTAGAAGCTGTCGCCCAGGCCGAAGGTGGCGAAGCGCAGGCCGGCCAGGTCCGGGCGCTGGCCTTGCAGCGCGGCGTGGAAGGGCTGGGCGCTGTTGGGCAGCTCGCCGTCGCCGTAGGTGGAGCAGACGATGACGTGGAAGTCCTGCGGGTTCAGCGTGGCCGGGTCGAAGGCGGCCATGTCGCGGACCTGGGTGGCGTAGTCGGCACCCATAGCGTCGGCGAGGTCGTCGGCGACCATCTCGGCGTTGCCGGTCTCGGTGCCGAAGAGGATGAGGATGTTCATGCGGGGTTCTCCTGGGGGCTGCGGGCGATGGCGAGCATGCCGGCGCGGTCGGTGATCTTGCGGCGCACGCGGCCGGGGGCGGCGGCCCGGGTTTCGGCGTGGTCGATGCGCTGCCACTGCGGGTAGCCGACGCCACGTTCGCGCAGCCCGGCGGGCAGGGCGGCGAGGCCGGGGCGGCCGTTGCGCGGCGCGGCCTGCTGGTCGGCGACCATGGCCTCGGCGACCAGGCGGGCGTCCTGGCGGTTTTCCGGGATGGTCCCGCGCGGGCCGCGGCGCAGCCAGCCGACGCAGTAGAGGCCGTCGTCCAGACGGCCACGTTCGAGATCGGCGCTGGCGCCTTGCAGGGCGTCGCGTTGCAGCAGGCCGTCGGCCGCTTCCTCGAAGCCGATGGCGCTGACCAGGCTGTCCACTTCCAGGCGCAGTTCGCGGCCGTCGGCGTGGCGTAGTTCCAGGGCTTCAACGCTTGCGGCGCCGTGGATGGCTTGGGGTGTCCAGCCGAAGTGAAAGATCAGTTCGCGGCCGGCTGCCGGCTGCTCCTGCGCGGCCAGCGCGCGCAGCACGTCCAGGCGCGCCTGCTCGGTGGCGTCGGCACAGGGGGCGTCTTGCGGCGGCAGGTCCTCGATGCGGATGCGCACCCCGGCCAGCTTGCCCAGCTCGCGCAGCATCACCGGGTCGAAGCGGGCCTGGGCGGCGGGCGAGCGGCCGAGGATGTTGATGCGCTCCACGCCTTCGGCCAGCAGCGCCTGCAGCGGCGCCTCGGCGATGTCGGAGCCGGCGAAGTCCTCGGCCGACTTGGCCAGCAGGCGCAGCAAGTCGATGGCCACGTTGCCGTTGCCGACGATGGCCACGCGGCGGCCGAACGCCGGGGCGAAGCCCTGTTCGTCCGGGTGGCCGTTGAACAGCCGGGTGACGCGGCCGGAGCCGTAGACGCCGGGCAGCTCGTCGCCGGGGATGCCCAGGCGGCGGTCGCCGTACAGGCCGGTGGCGAGCACCACCAGGTCGAAGGCTTCGCGCAATTGCTCCAGCGATAGGTCGCGGCCCACCTCCAGGTTGCCGAGGAATGCCACGCCTTCGCGCTCGAACAGCCGCTCGAACTGCCGGCACACCGCCTTGGTGCCCTGGTGGTCCGGCGCCACGCCGTAGCGCACCAGGCCGAAGGGCGCGGGCAGGCGCTCGATCAGCACGATCTGCGCGTCCGCCCAGTGCTTGCGCAGGGCCTGGGCCAGGTAGCAGGCCGAGGGCCCGCTGCCGACGATGGCTACGCTGGGTGCGTTCATTTCGCCGGCACCGCGTCGAAGCGGATCGGCAGGCGGGTGGCGCCGGTGTTGCCGCTGTCCGGCAGCCACTCGGCCTCGCCGTTGGGCGCCGGGTGCTTCAGGTGCTGGGCGAGCAGGGCCAGGGCCGCGGTCATGTCGCCGCGGGCGATGAAGTGGCCGATGCAGTGGTGCGCGCCGGCGCCGAAGCCGAAGTGCGGCAGGCGCTTGGCGGTGATGTCGAAGCTGGCGTCCTCGAAGGCGTGCGGGTCGCTGCCGGCGGCCTGGCTGAACAGGTGCACGGTGGTGCCCTTGGCGATGTGCAGGCCCTGGTATTCGAAGTCTTCCAGCGCCTCGCGGGTCACCCAGGTCACGGTCGGGCGCACGCGCATCACTTCTTCCACGGCGGCGCGGGCCAGTTCCGCGTCGTTGCCCAGCAGCTCCCATTGCGCGGGGTGCTGGAGGAAGGTGTCCATGGCCAGGCTGAGCTGGTTGCGGGTGGTGTCGATGCCGCCGAAGATCGCCAGGACGATCATGTCGTACAGCTCCTGGTCGCTGAGGGCGTTCTTGTCCTCTTCGTTGGCGCGCACCAGGCTGCTGAGGAAGTCCTCGCCCAGGCCGTTGCGCTTGAGCGCTTCCACCGCCTGGCGGGCATAGCCGAACAGCTTGTCGGTGGCGGCGTTGATGCGCGCTTCGTCGCGCTTGAAGGTGACGCCCAGGGCCAGGCCCATCTCCACCGCCAGGTCGGCCAGGCCCTTCCATTCGCTGATCGGCAGGCCGAGCAGCAGGCAGATCACCTGGGTGGCGTAGGGTTCGGCGAACTCGCTGACGAACTCGCACTCGCCGCGGCCTTCGAACTGCGCGATCAGGTCGCCGGCCAGGCGCTGGAAGTCCGGCATCATCTGCTTCACCAGCTTGGGCGCGAAGGCCGGGTTGGCCAGGCGGCGCAGGCGCGAATGGTCGGCGCCTTCCTTGCTCAGCAGCATGCGCATCCACCAGTCGGCGAAGCTGCCGCTGGCGTTGTTGTGCGCGGGCCAGGCATAGCTGCCCTGGCGCAGGCGCTGGTCGCGCAGCAGCTTGTTCACCTCGTCGTAGCGCAGCACGGCGATGCCATAGGGCGTGCGGGCGAACCAGCTTTGCGCGCGGGCATCCATCACCGCCTGGGAGCGGATGGAGAAGCTCGGGTCGCTGACATCCAGGTAGGGCGCGTCATCGAGGCGGGTAGGGGCGCTGGTGGTCATTCGGACACCTCCGTTCTGGCGCTTGCCGCCAGTGGGCGGTGCGCTGTTGTTGTGATGGGCGATGCCGGGCGGCGCCGCCATCCGCCGTCGGTGGGCGGCGGGGGATGGATTTGAATTTAAAATATGGTTTCATAGTTTTCAACAGGCTTTTTTCGCCTTTCCGTGGCCTTTTAGGTGAGCCGTGGCTGGTCGCGAAAGCGAGAATCCAGGTTTCATGCGGGCTTCAGCGCCGCGGATGAGGCAAATAAAAAATCTGTTTTAAAATCTTTTAAGGAGAAAGCGCCATGAAACCATCCCGTGCCATCGCCGTGTTGCACGATGCCGCCGACGTCGCCGGTTGCCTGCCGGAGCTGTTCGCCGAGCAGGGCATCGACCTGGAACTGCGCTGCGTAGAGGAAGGACTGCCGTCGCCGGAGAGCCTGGAACTGCTGCTGGTGCTGGGCAGCCCCGAGTCGGCCTACGACCACCGCGTGCCCTGGCTGGGCGGCGAACTGGCCTGGCTGAAGGCCGTGCAGGCGCGCGGCGTGCCGACCTGGGGCATCTGCTTCGGCAGCCAGCTGCTGGCCCGCGCCCTGGGCGGCGAGGTGTACCGCAACCGCCAGGCCGAGATCGGCTGGACGCCCATCGATACACCACAGGCGGACTGGGCGTTCCGTGGTCCCTGGCTGAACTTCCACTTCGACGCCTTCACCCCGCCGCCGGGCGCCACCCTGCTGGGCGCCACCGAGCTGGCGGCTCAGGCCTATAGCCATGGGCGCAGCCTGGGCGTGCAGTTCCACCCGGAGATCGACACGGCGATGTTCGATACCTGGATCGCCTATTGGCGGCGCAGTGAGGAGGGTCGGCGCTTCATGGCCGAGGCGGGGGACCTGCCGGAGCGGATTCGCGCGGAGATTGCCGAGCGGGAGGGGGTGAACAAGGGGAATTGCCGGGCGTTGCTGGGGGATTTTCTGGGGCGGTTGTGATTAGGGGGGGTTGCTTGTTGTAGGAGCGAGCTTGCTCGCGAACGGAGTCTGCCGGCGGCTGTGGTGTGTGGGGTTGGCTCCGCGCCCTCTCCCTAACCCTCGGCTGCGCGCCCCGCCCTGAAGGGAGAGGGGACCGTTCGGTGTGCTCGGATGTTCTGGCGTTAGCCGGCTACGCCGGAGGTACCGGCATGAGCCACATTCCCCCTTGGCACGGACGGCTCCCTCTCCCTCTGGGAGAGGGCTGGGGTGAGGGTGACGGACTTCGACGACGCTCCGGAGCACGGATGGGCTCCGCTCCCTCACCCTAACCCTCTCCCAGAGGGAGAGGGGACCGTTCGGTGCGCTTGGTTGTGCTGGCGTTAGCCGGCTGCCTCGGAGGTATCGGCGTAAACCATGTTTCCCGGCCGCACGGATAGCCCCCTCTCCCTCTGGGAGAGGGCTGGGGTGAGGGTGACGGACTTCGACGACGCTCCAGAGCACGGCTGGACTTCGTTCCCTCACCCTAACCCTCTCCCGGAGGGAGAGGGGACCGTTCGGTGCGCTTGGCTGTGCTGGAGTTAGCCGGCTGCCCCGGAGGTATCGGCGTAAACCATGTTCCCCGGCGGCACGGATAGCCCCTCTCCCTTCAGGGCGGGGCGCGCAGCCGAGGGTTGGGGAGAGGGGACGGAGCTAACCCCACACACCGTAGCCGCCGGGAAACGCCGTTCGCGAGCAAGCGCGCTCCTACGAAAAGCGCCTCACCGCAGCCGGCAAGCGCCGCCTCAGAGCTTGATCCAAGTCGCCTTCAACTCGGTGTACTTGTCGAACGCATGCAGCGACTTGTCCCGACCATTGCCCGACTGCTTGAAGCCGCCGAAGGGCGCGGTCATGTCGCCGCCGTCGTACTGGTTCACCCACACGCTGCCGGCGCGCAGGGCGCGGGCGGTCTGGTGGGCCTTGGTGATATCGCGGGTCCAGACCGCCGCGCCCAGGCCGTACTGGGTGTCGTTGGCGATGCGGATGGCTTCCTCGGCGCCTTCGAACTCGATTACCGAGAGCACCGGGCCGAAGATTTCCTCGCGGGCGATCTTCGTGGCGTTGCTCACGCCGTCGAACAGCGTCGGCTCCACGTAGGTGCCGCCGGTTTCCTCCAGCACCTGGCGGCCGCCGGTCATCAGCTGGGCGCCCTCGGCCTTGCCGGCTTCGATGTAGCCCAGCACCTGCTCCAGCTGGCGGCTGTCCACCAGGGCGCCGACGTTGGTGTCCGGGTCCAGCGGGTGGC
Organism: Pseudomonas sp. AAC; assembly: GCF_000725445.1. NCBI lineage: Bacteria > Pseudomonadati > Pseudomonadota > Gammaproteobacteria > Pseudomonadales > Pseudomonadaceae > Pseudomonas > Pseudomonas sp. AAC. The sequence goes on from NZ_KL647095.1 coordinate 748,994, forward strand.
CGGCTTTCCAGCCTTTCAGGGCCTCGACCACCATGGGCACGAACTGCGCCTTGATGGACTTCTCCACCAGCAGGCGCGAGCCCGCGGTGCAGACTTCACCCTGGTTGAAAGCGATGGCAGCTGCCGCGGCTTCGGCGGCTGCCTGCAGGTCCGGGGCGTCGGCGAAGACGATGTTCGGGCTCTTGCCGCCGGCCTCCAGCCACACGCGCTTCATGTTCGATTCGCCGGCGTAGACCAGCAGTTGCTTGGCGATCCTGGTCGAGCCGGTGAACACCGCGGTGTCCACGTCCATGTGCAGCGCCAGGGCCTTGCCCACGGTGTGGCCGTAGCCCGGCAGCACGTTGAGCACGCCCTTGGGCAGGCCGGCGTCCAGCGCCAGCTGGGCGATGCGGATGGCGGTCAGCGGCGAGCGCTCGGACGGCTTGAGGATCACCGAGTTGCCGGTGGCCAGGGCCGGGCCGAGTTTCCAGCTGGCCATCATCAGCGGGAAGTTCCACGGCACTATGGCGGCGACCACGCCCACCGCTTCGCGGGTGACCAGGCCGAGCTGGTCGCGCGGGGTGGCGGCCACTTCGTCGTAGACCTTGTCGATGGCCTCGCCGCTCCAGCGGAGGCTGTCCACTGCGCCGGGCAGGTCGACGTTCAGCGAGTCGCCGATGGGCTTGCCCATGTCCAGGGTTTCCAGTAGCGCCAGTTCCTCGGCGTGCTCCTCCAGCAGCTCGGCGAAGCGCACCAGCACGGCCTTGCGCGCGGCCGGCGCCTGCTGCGACCACGCGCCGGACTCAAAGGCGGCGCGGGCGCTCTGCACGGCACGCTCGGCGTCGGCGGCGTCGCAGCTGGCGACCTTGGCCAGCAGGCGCCCGTCCACGGGGCTGAGGCAGTCGAAGGTGGCGCCGTCGGCGGCGTCGCGGTACTGGCCGTCGATGAAGGCGCGGCCTTCGATGCGCAGTTGGCTGGCGCGGGCTTCCCAGTCGGCTCGGGTCGCTTGGGTCATGGTGGGGTCGCTCCTGATCGTTGTTGTGGTGTGGGTGGCCGCCGGGTGGGCGAGCCGAATAATACATATGAGACCATATCTTAAGCCCTCGCCAGTGCCAATAGTCGCCTGCGAAGCGCTGCCGGTCAGCCGCCTGCAGGCCGGGCCGGTGTGAGGCGCGACGCCATGGAGGGTGCCAAAGCCGACGGACGCGGCTAGGCTAAGGGCCTCGACGCGACCCCTGGAAACAACATGAACGAAGAATCCACAAGCCTGCCCGAGCGTGAGCCCCTCAGCGCGGTGGACATCCGCGTGCTCGGCAGCCTGATCGAGAAGCAGCTGACCACGCCGGAAACCTATCCGCTGACGCTCAATGCCCTGGTCACCGCCTGCAACCAGAAGACCAGCCGCGAGCCGGTGATGGACCTCAACCCCGGCCAGGTCGGCCAGGCCCTGCGCAGGCTGGAGGGCCTGGAGATGGTGCGCCTGGTGATGGGCAGCCGCGCCGACCGCTGGGAGCAGCGCCTGGACAAGGCGCTGGAGCTGGTCAAGCCGCAGTGGGTGCTGCTCGGCCTGCTGTTCCTGCGCGGCCCGCAGACGCTCAACGAGCTGCTCACCCGCAGCATGCGCATGCACGATTTCGACGACACCGAGGAAGTCCGCCACCAGCTGGAACGCCTGGCCGCCCGCGGCTTCGCCATGCAGCTGGAGCGCCAGAGCGGCCAGCGCGAGGACCGCTACATGCACCTGCTGGGCAGCGCCGCCGACCGCGAGGCGGCCATCGCCGCCAGCGGCCGTGGCGCTTCGGCGCCGCGCGGCGAGCACAGCGTGCAGGACGAGGCGCGCATCCTCGAACTGGAGGCCCGCGTGGCTGCCCTGGAGGAACGCCTGGCGCGCCTGGAGCAGGACCGCGACAACGGTCTGGACTGAAACCAACGATGGCCATGGAAACGGCCGGATAAGCATTCTTTAAGAATTCGTCCGCATAGTGCCAGGACCGTTTTCATGGCTGCACAGGGGAGCTTCCATGGGGCCCAGACTTTCGCAGGCGCTGCTGGTGTCGGTGCTGTGCCAACTGTCCGAAAGCCAGCCGCGCTCGCTCGCCGAGTTGAGCGGGCAGCGCGAGAACAACCTGCTGGCGATCCGCGAGCTGTTCCGCCAGGGGCGCATCACCGGCGTGCTGCGTGACGACCCCTTTGGCGCCGAGGACGCCCAGGGCCCGCTGCTCTGCGATGCCGAGCGGCTGCGCCTGCGCCGCTCCTACGCGCTGCAGATGGAGGAACTGAACGAGCAGGCGCCGCCGACCGAGACACTGATCCGCATCTGAGGCGGCGCCTGCGCAGGCCTCAGAAGATGTAGTCGGTAGTCAGGAAGTTCGACTCGCGGCCCTGGATGATCTCGCTGATCAGCGCCTTGTTGGCGGCATTGAAGCGCGTCGCCACCAGGGTGCGGATGGAGAAGGTGCGCAGCGCGTCGTGCACCGACAGGGTGCCCTCGGCGGAGTTCTTGCGGCCGTTGAACGGGTAGCTGTCCGGGCCGCGCTGGCACTGGGCGTTGATATTGATGCGGCCGACCTGGTTGGCGAAGGCGTCCACCAGCCGGCCGACCTGCCCGGGGTCGCTGCCGAACAGGCTCAGCTGCTGGCCGTAGTCGGACTGCAGCACGTAGTCGATCACTTCCTCCAGCTCGCGGTATGGCACCACCGGCACCAGCGGGCCGAACTGCTCCTCGTGGTACAGGCGCATCTGCGCCGTCACCGGGCTGAGCAGCGCCGGGTAGAAGAAGCTCTCGCGCGACTGGCCGCCGCCGGCGTTGATCACCCTGGCGCCTTTCTCCAGGGCGTCTGCCAGCAGGCCGTTGAGGTAGTCCACCTTGCCCGGCTCGGGCAGCGGCGTCAGGGCCACGCCCGGCTCCCAGGGCATGCCCGGCTTGAGCTGGGCCAGGCGCGCGCTGAACTTGTCGAGGAAGCCCTGCAGCACGCTTTCGTGGACGAACAGGATCTTCAGCGCAGTGCAGCGCTGGCCGTTGAACGACAGTGCGCCGGTGATGGCTTCTTCCACGGCGTTGTCCAAGTCCACCTGCGGCAGGACGATGCCGGGGTTTTTCGCGTCCAGGCCCAGGGCCGCGCGCAGGCGGTGCGGGCGCGGGTGCAGGCGCTTGAGGTCGGCGGCGCCCTTGTGGGTGCCGATGAAGGCGAACACGTCGACCTTGCCGCTGGCCATCAGCGCCGAGACGGTCTCGCGGCCGCGGCCGTAGATGATGTTGATCACCCCCGGCGGGAAGCTGTCGCGGAAGGCTTCCAGCAGCGGGCGCATCAGCAGCACGCCGAACTTGGCCGGCTTGAAGACCACGGTGTTGCCCATGATCAGCGCCGGGATCAGCGTGGTGAAGGTCTCGTTCAGCGGGTAGTTGTACGGGCCCATGCACAGCGCCACGCCCAGCGGCACGCGGCGGATCTGGCCGAGGGTGCCCTGTTCCAGCTCGAAGCGGCTGGAGCGGCGGTCCAGCTCCTTGAGCGCTTCGATGGTGTCGACGATGTAGTCGCAGGTGCGGTCGAATTCCTTCTCCGAATCCTTGAGGTTCTTGCCGATCTCCCACATCAGCAGGCGCACCACCGCCTCGCGCTGCTCGCGCATGCGCGCCAGGAAGGTCTCCACGTGCTGGATGCGCTCGGCGACCCGCAGGTTGGGCCACAGGCCCTGGCCGTTGTCGTAGGCGGCCACGGCGGCGTCGAGGGCGGCCAGCGCGGCGTCGGCGTCCAGCAGCGGGGTGCTGCCGAGGATCACCTGGCGCTCGCCCTCGGCGGTCTTCAGGAAGATCGGGCTGCGCACCGGCGCCAGCGGGCCGTCCCAGCGGAGCAGCTGGCCGTTCACCAGGTAGTCGCGTTGCTCGACCGGGGCGTCGGGGCGCCAGGCCTCGGGGATGTCGTCGATGGCGGGGAACAGGGTGTCGAGGTTGTGGCTCATGGTTCCTCCCTCAGGAACGGGCGCCGCTGGGGCAGAAGGGAAGGGCGCCCGGAATGTTGTTTTTAGCCTGGATCGGCCTGAAGGTGAATCGTTTCAGCCTGCGTTCGTCGGAAAGCCCGGCGAGGGGCTTTCAGCGGGCGCGGCCGGACGGCCGGGGCGCGGCTGGCGCCCGGGCCTCGCCGAGCAGCTCCTGCTGCTCGGCATAGCGCTCGCGCACGTCGAAGTCGCGCGGCCAGTCGTTGGCGGGGGAGGGCTTGGGCTCGCGGGCTTGGGTGGACATCGGCGGTACTCCTTTCACGGGGGAAGCCGGTGGTCCTCAGACCACCAGCGAAAGCAGCAGGATGAACACCAGGCCGACCACGGAGAGAATGGTCTCCATGGCCGTCCAGGTCTTGAAGGTCTCGGCGACGCTCATGTTGAAGTACTGCTTGACCAGCCAGAACCCGGCGTCGTTGACGTGGGAGAGGATCAGCGAGCCGGCGCCGGTGGCCAGCACCAGCAGCTCGCGGTTGACCCCCGGGATCATGCCCACCACCGGCACCACGATGCCGGCGCCGGTGATGGTGGCGACCGTGGCGGAACCGGTGGCCACGCGGATCACCGCCGCCACCAGCCAGGCCAGCAGGATCGGCGAAATCTGCGCGTGCACGGCCAGGTGGCCGATCACGTCGCCCACGCCGCTGGCCACCAGCATCTGCTTGAAGCCGCCGCCGGCGCCGATGATCATCACGATGGCCGCGGTGGGCGCCAGGCTCTGGTCGAGCAGCTTGAGGATCTGCTGCGAGCCGAAGCCGCGGGCGTAGCCGAAGGTGTACAGGGCCAGCAGCAGCGCCAGCAGCAGGGCGGTGATCGGGTGGCCGATCATGTCCATCCAGGCGCGGAAGGCGTGGCCGTCGGGCAGCAGCACGTCGGCGAAGGTCTTCAGCAGCATCAGGAACACCGGCAGCAGCACGGTCAGCAGGGTGATGCCGAAGCTGGGCAGGTTGCTGGTCTCCGGCTCATGGGCGATCTGCGCCACCAGCTCCTCGGACGGGCTGCCGGGGATCACCCGGGCGATCCAGGCGCCGAACAGCGGGCCGGCGATGGCCGCGGTGGGCAGCGCGACTATCAGGCCGTAGAGGATGGTCTTGCCGATGTCGGCGCCGAACACGCCGATGGCCAGCAGCGGGCCCGGGTGCGGCGGCACCAGGCCGTGCACCGCGGAAAGCCCGGCCAGCAGCGGGATGCCGATCTTGATCAGCGACACGCCGCTGCGCCGCGCGACGATGAACACCAGCGGGATCAGCAGGATGAAGCCGATCTCGAAGAACAGCGGGATGCCCACCAGGAAGGCCGCCAGCATCATCGCCCAGTGCACCTTGCGCTCGCCGAAGGCGTCGATCAGGGTGCGGGCGATCTGATCGGCGCCGCCGGACTCGGCCATCATCTTGCCGAGCATGGTGCCCAGGGCGAGGATCACCCCGACGAAGCCGAGCACCCCGCCGAAGCCGTCCTGGAAGGCCTTGACGATCTGCGCCACGGGCATGCCCGAGGTCAGGCCGAGGAAGCCGGCGGCGATGATCAGGGCGAGGAAGGGGTGGATCCTGAAGCGGGTGATCAGCACGATCAGGCCGATGATGGTGACCAGCGCATCCAGCAGCAGGTAGGTGTCGTGGGACAGACCGAACATGGCAGGGCTCCCTTGTCGTTGTTTTTACGGGCGTTTTGGGATAGCGCTGTCTTCAGCGCGCGGCAAAAAACGGTTCAGGCCGGCTCGTGGGCGCGCCACCAGGCCAGGGCCTGCTCGACGATGCGTTCCACCGGCAGGGTGGCATCGACGGCGAGGGTCAGCGGTTCGTCGTGGGGTGGTTCCAGGGCGGCGAACTGGCTGTCCACCAGGGTCGCCGGCATGAAGTGCCCGGGGCGCTCGGCGACGCGGCGCGCGGCTTCCTCGCGGGGCAGTTCGAGGAACACCACGCCCAGGCCCGGCACGGCCTCGCGCAGGCGTTCGCGGTAGGCCAGCTTGAGCGCCGAGCAGGTCAGCACCGGGCGCTGGCCGGCGGCCACGGCCTGGCGCAGCAGCTCGGCCAGGGTGGCCAGCCAGCCGGCGCGGTCGTCGTCGGTCAGGGGGATGCCGGCGCTCATCTTGCGGATGTTCTCGGCCGGGTGGAAGGTGTCGCCTTCGATCTCGTGGGCGCCGCTGGCGCGGCACAGCGCCTGGCTGACGCTGGTCTTCCCGCAACCGGAGACACCCATGATCAGCAGGGCGTGGATGGGGGGGAGCATATCGCACCTCGGTGGGGAGACAGCGCTGTCTTTAAAAGTCGAAGCCAAGAGCATGGGGCTGCCTCCGCTTTCTTGTCATTCTAGTGCTTGCGTATGGTCTCTGCGGTTTTTCCGCCGCAGCGCGATCCGGGGCTTTCAGGCAATTGCCGGGTTCGCGAGACAGCGCTACCTTAGTGCCTCGATTTTCGTTTGGCAAGCCAGCCGATGCCCTTACAGAAGAAGAACGACAAGCACTCCCGCGCCAGCGGCCGCCCCACCCTGAACGAAGTGGCGCAGCGCGCCGGCGTCAGCCCCATCACCGCCTCCCGCGCCCTGCGCGGCGTCAGCAGCGTCGCCGAGGCGCTGGTGCTGAAGGTCCGCGAGGCCGCCGCCGAGCTGGGCTACGTGGCCAACCCCGCGGCGCGCGCGCTGGCCTCGGCGCAGAGCCACAGCGTGGTGGTGCTGGTGCCGTCGCTGTCCAACCAGTTGTTCGTCGACACCCTGGAGGCCATCCACGGCGTGCTGCGGCCCCAGGGCCTGGAGGTGCTGATCGGCAACTTCCACTACTCGCGCGACGAAGAGGAAGACCTGATCCGCAACTACCTGGCCTACCAGCCCCGCGGCCTGCTGCTCACCGGCTTCGAGCGCACCGAGAGCGCGCGACGGATGGTCGAGGCCAGCGGCGTGCCCTGCGTCTACATGATGGACCTGGACCACAGCCCCGGCCTGCACTGCGTGGGCTTCTCGCAGATCGCCGCGGGCATGGCCGCCGCCGAGCACCTGCTGGTCGGCGGGCGCAAGCGCCTGGCCTACGTCGGCGCGCAGCTGGACCAGCGCACCCTGCTGCGCGGCGAGGGTTTCCGCCGCGCCCTGCAGAAGGCCGGCTGCTACGACCCGGCGCTGGAGATGCTGACGCCGCGGCCGTCCTCGGTGGGCCTGGGCGGCGAGCTGTTCCGCCAGCTGCTGGCCGCGCGGCCGGACGTGGAAGGCATCTTCTTCGGCAACGACGACCTGGCCCAGGGCGCCCTGCTGGAGGCGCTGCGCCAGGGCATCGAAGTGCCGCGGCAGGTCGCCGTGGTTGGCTTCAACGACCTGCCCAGCTCGGCCTACATGGTGCCGCGCCTGTCCAGCATCCGTACCCCGCGCGAGGCCATCGGCCGCCGCGCCGCCGAGACGCTGCTGGCGCTGATCGCCGGGCGGCCGATCGCCGAGCCGGTGCAGGACCTGGGCTTCGAACTGATGGTGCGCGAGAGCAGTTGAAGCATGCACAGGGTATTTCTGCCGATCTCGCTGCGTCCGCTGCCGCCGCGCTTCATTTCCCGGGCCTTGCGGTCGCCCTGTTTCACGGCCGGCGGGGCGCGTTGCAGAGCGCCCCGCCCATCGTTCGACGGCCGGTACTGGGGAATGCCGCCGGTCTGCCGATAGGCATCAGGTACCCGCCCGGTGGTTGATCGGATGATGGCTAAGTGACATAACCGGGTTCGACACTCTCGCTGCAGTCACAGACGGATCTACATGACCAGCAATTTCGATGTCTTCACCCACGCCCGGGGAGGCTCGCGCCGGCAGCGCATCGGCGTGCTCTTCTATGCCGGCGTGCTGCTGGTCCTCACCCTGCTGGTCGGGCTGAGCGGCTGGAGCGTGTACCGCGACTACCGCAGCAGCACCGACCAGGTGCGGCAGAACCTCTCGGCGCTGGCCCGCTCGCTGGAGGGCTACATCAGCGCGCTGCTGCTGCAGAGCTACGGCAGCATCTACGCGGTGTCGGAAGACCTGCAGGGCCTGGGCGAGGTCGCCGACGCCGGCCAGGTGCGCGGGAAGCTGGCGCAGGCGATGCGCTACGACCCGGTGTCGACCTACCTGTTCGTGCTCCGCGACGGCCACCTCTACGCCGTGGACGGCCACGGCCAGCCGGCCGAGGAGCACCTGCGCCCGCTGCTCGCCCTGGGCGACCTGCCGGCCAGCGAGCGCCCGGCCTTCGGCCACACGCTGCGCGGCCCCAACGGCGCCTTCCTGCTGCCGATGTACGTCGGCCAGCGCGGCGGCCGTACCCAGCGCGTCGGCGCGCTGATCGACACCGACCGCGTCGGCGACCTGCTGCGCCGCCTGGGCCTGGCCGAGCACATGAACGCCGGCATGTTCGACAACCTCGGCACCGTGCTCTACCGCACCCCCGACACCCTGAATTCCGTCGGCCGCCGCCTGCCGGAGTGGTCGCCGCTGTTCCCGCGCCTGGGCCGCCCGGACTTCGCCCTGGTCGAGGGCCGCAGCATCGGCGGCGAGCCGTCGCTGTTCGCCGACGCGCCCTCGGCGAGCTTCCCGATCCACGCCGTGGTCGGCCAGGCCTCGGCCAGCTACCTGCTGCCCTGGCTCAAGCGCGCCGGCTTCAGCGCCGTGCTGCTGGCCATCTGCGCCCTGGCCCTGGGCCTTTCCGCCTGGCAGCTGCGCCGGCTGATCGGCGAGATCAGCCAGAACGGCCGCTTCTACCGCCAACTGTTCACCAACATCAACGACGGCGTGCTGCTGATCGGCGTGGACGGCCGGGTGCGCGCCACCAACGAGCGCGCCGCGAGCATGTTCGGCGTCGATTCGCCGGAGCGCCTGATCGGCCTGCTGCCCTCGGAGCTGTCGCCGGAGCGCCAGCCGGACGGGCGCCTGTCGCTGGTGGCCAGCCGCGCCAACCTCGAAGGGCTGCTCAGCGGCGAGCTGCGCGAGGTGGACAGCGAGTGGCAGTTCCTGCGCCGCGACACCCGCCTGCCGTTCGACTGCGAGGCCCACATCACGCGCTTCAGCTGGCAGCAGAACGCCCTGTTGCTGGTGGTGCTGCACGACATCACCGAACGCAAGCGCTACCTCGCCGAGCAGGAATACCTGGCCAACCACGATTCGCTCACCGGCCTGCCCAACCGCTACTGGCTGGGCCGCCACATCGAGCAGCGCATCGCCCGCGGCGGCGGGCGCTTCGCCATCCTGCTGCTGGACATGAACCGCTTCAAGGAAGTCAACGACACCCTCGGCCACCAGCACGGCGACAGCGTGCTGCAGCAGGTGGGCGCGCGCCTGGGCGCCTGGCTGCGCACCCAGGAGGCCGGCATCGCCCGCCTGGGCGGCGACGAGATGGCGGTGATCACCCGCGAGCTGGACGACGAGCGCGGCGTGCCCGGGCTGTGCCAGGGCATCGCCCGGGTGCTGCGCCAGCCGCTGTCCGCCGGCGGCATCCAACTGGAGCTGTCGGCCAGCATCGGCGTGGCCCTCTACCCGGACCACGGCGACACCCCCGGCGACCTGCTGCGCTGCGCCGACATCGCCATGTACCAGGCCAAGCACGGGCGCCGCGACTTCCTGCTCTACCAGCGCTGCGACGACACCTACACCCCCGAGCGCCTGGCCTTGCACACCGGGCTGGGGCGGGCCATCCGCGAGGGCGGACTGCAGCTGCACTACCAGCCCAAGGTGAGCCTGGCCGACGGCCAGGTGATCGGCTTCGAGGCCCTGCTGCGCTGGGAGCACCCCGAGCGCGGCATGATCCCGCCCGGCGAATTCATCCCCATGGCCGAGTCCACCGAGCTGATCCACCCGCTCACCCGCTGGGTGCTGGACGAGGCCCTGCGCCAGCTGCGCGCCTGGAGCGAGCACGGCCTGGAAACCTGCATGGCGGTGAACATCAGCGCCAACAACCTGCGCAACCCGCACTTCGTCAGCGAGCTGCAGGGCCTGCTGGCCCGCCACGGCATCGCCGGCTCCCTGGTCGAGCTGGAAGTCACCGAAGGCACCCTGCTGGAAGACCCGGAGATGGCCCTGCGCAGCCTGCAGGCGATCCGCGACCTGGGGGTGACCCTGTCGATCGACGACTTCGGCACCGGCTACTCCTCCCTGGCCTACCTCAAGCGCCTGCCGGTGCAGGTGCTGAAGATCGACCGCACCTTCGTCTCCGGCATGGCCGACAACTTCTCCGACGCCATGATCGTGCAGTCGACCATCGCCCTCGGGCACAACTTCGGCATGCAGGTGGTGGCCGAAGGCGTGGAGGACGCGGCCACGGCCACCGCCCTGGCGCGGCTGGGCTGCGACATCGCCCAGGGCTACCACTTCGGCCGCCCGATGGGCGCCGCCCAGGTGATGGACTGGCGCCTGCAGCGCCAGCTGGAGGCCCTCGGCCTGAGCTGAGGCGCGCCGCGTGGCGCGCGGACAAGGTCTGACAATTGTTACGTATTTGTTAAAAGACCTTTGTCCATATCCAGATTCAAATAGCGCTTCGATCCGGCATCATGTCCCCACTCCGCCAGGGGAATAGAGCGGGGCGCGGAAGTACTTCCACTACAGAAACTTACGTTCGCTCGACCATGACTGTTACGCATGGCCGAACATTTGTTCCTGCCTACAAGAAAAGTCGGCCATCACGCTTACCACTGGCCGGCACTCCAAGACTCAAGGGGCAACTCCATGAAGCACCTCAAACGCAGCATGCTCGTGCTCGCCGTTTCCACCGCCGCCATGCAACTGGCCCAGGCCGAACCCTTCGTCAGCGACCAGGCCGACGCCAAGGGCTTCCTCGAGGACAGCCACCTCGACCTGCTGCTGCGCAACTTCTACTACAACCACGACGGCAAGAACGGCGCCGACGACCAGCGCGACTGGACCCAGGGCATCTTCGCCACCTACAGCTCCGGCTACACCCAGGGCACCGTCGGCTTCGGCGTCGACGCCTTCGGCTACCTGGGCATCAAGCTCGACGGCGGCTCCGGCACCGCCGACAGCGGCAACCTTCCGGTGGACCGCCACGGCAACCCCGAGGACGACTACGGCAAGGCCGGCGGCGCGCTGAAGGTGCGCATCTCCAGGACCGAGCTGAAATTCGGCGACATGCAGCCCACCGCCCCGGTCTTCGCCGCCGGCGGCACCCGCCTGATGCCGCAGACCGCCAAGGGCTTCGCGCTGATGAGCAGCGAGCTGCAGGGCCTGGACCTGGAAGCCGGCCACTACACCGCCGGCACCAGCCCGGTGACCACCAGCCACACCGGCGGCATCTGGGCCACCTACGCCAACGTCGAGGCCGACAGCGCCGACTTCGTCGGCGGCCGCTACGCCATCACCCCGGACCTGAGCGTGTCGCTCTACGCCGCCGAGCTGGAAGACATCTGGCGCCAGTACTACGGCAACGCCAACTACAGCCTGGCGCTGGGCGGCGACCAGTCGCTGGGCTTCGACTTCAACATCTACCGCACCAACGACTACGGCCAGGCCAAGGCCGGGCGCATCGACAACACCGCCTGGTCGTTCGCCACCGCCTACTCCTTCCTGCAGGCGCACACCCTGACCCTGGCCTTCCAGAAGGTGCAGGGCGACACCCCGTTCGACTACGTGGGCTTCGGCGACAACGGCGCGGGCGCCGCCGGCGACTCCATCTTCCTGGCCAACTCGGTGCAGTACTCCGACTTCAACGGCCCGGGCGAGCGCAGCTGGCAAGCCCGCTACGACTTGGCGATGGACACCTACGGCGTGCCCGGCCTGAGCTTCATGGCCCGCTACATCAACGGCACCAACATCAACGGCGAGCACATGGCCGCCGACAGCTCGTACCGCGGCTACGAATACGGCCGCGACGGCAGCCACCACGAAACCGACCTGGAAGCCAAGTACGTGGTCCAGTCCGGCCCGGCCAAGGACCTGTCCTTGCGCCTGCGCCAGGCCTTCCACCGCAGCAACGCCGATCAGGCCGAGGACGACAACAACGAACTACGGCTGATCGTCGACTACCCGCTGTCGATCCTCTGAGGCGCCTCTTTCTTGGGGAAGTTGCCGCGCGATGAACGCAGCTTCCCCAAGAGTTCCCCGCAGATTGTTACGTTTTCGCTGAAGGTGTTTCCCAGGACAGGGAATTTATCTGACGCCGGCTGGTCGTTAATGTATTACCCATCCGATTCGGCCTGCCGCACAGCGGTTATTCCCGAATCCCTGCTCCTGACGTTGATTAAATCGTGATTGCTCAATTCAACGTCCTTCCAGCCGCTCCGCCAGGGGCGGCTTTTTTTTGCGACGGTGTTTCTCCTCCACCTAGCGCGGTCTTGCAGGCTGCGCCGAGGTGCTCTTCGTAGGATGGGTTGAGCTTGCGAAACCCATGCTGCCATGGCGATGGGTATCGCTTCGCTCAACGCCATCCTACGAGAGGCCGTGCCCTTGTCCTCGATAACCGGAACCGCTGCCGCCGTTACCAGGTATCGATGAACGACCGCCCGCCGGCCTCCACGGGCGCGGCGCCGGAGGCGGCGTTGAGGCCGCGCAGCAGCCAGGCGCGGGTATCCGCCGGGTCGATCACCGCGTCGATCTCCAGGTAGCTCGCCATGTTCAGCGCCTTGCCGCTCTCGTAGGCCTTGGCCACCAGCTTGTCGAACAGCGCCTGGCGCGCGGCTTCGTCCGGCTGCGCACTTAGCTCCTTGGCGAAGCCCAGCCGCACCGCGCCCTCCAGGCCCATGGCGCCGAACTCGCCGCTGGGCCAGGCGGCGGTGAACAGCGGCGCGTGGAAGCTGCCGGCGGCCATCGCCTGGGCGCCCAGGCCATAGCCCTTGCGCAGCACCACCGTGAAGAAGGGCGCGCTGAGGCTGGCGGCGGTGACGAACATGCGCGAGACGTGGCGCACCGTGCCCTGCTTTTCCGCCTCGGGGCCGACCATGAAGCCGGGGGTGTCGCACAGCGAGACGATCGGCAGGCCGCGCGCCTGGCACAGCTGCATGAAGCGCGCGGCCTTGTCGCCGGCCACCGCGTCGATGGCGCCGCCCAGGTGCGCGGGGTTGTTGGCTAGCAGGCCGAACGGCTTGCCCTCGATGCGCACCAGCGCGGTGACCAGCCCGGGGGCGAACTGGCGGCGCAGCTCCAGCACGCTGCCCTGGTCGGCGAGCAGTTCGATCACCCGGCGGATGTCGTAGACGCGCAGGCGGTTTTCCGGGATCACATGGCGCAGCTCGCGCGGGTCGGCGCATTGCCAGTCGCTTGTCTCGCCCTGGAAGTAGGCCAGGTACTGCTTGGCTACCCGCACCGCCTCGGCCTCGTCCTCCACCAGCACGTCGATCACCCCGTTGGGGCCTTGCACGCTGGTCGGGCCGACCTCTTCCGGCGTGTAGCTGCCCAGGCCGCCGCCCTCGATCATCGCCGGGCCGGCCATGCCGATGCTGGCGTTGCGGGTGGCGATGATCACCTCGCAGCAGCCGAGCAGGGCGGCGTTGCCGGCGAAGCAGCGGCCGGACACGACACCGACGGTCGGCACCCGCCCCGAGAGCTTCGCGAAGCTGACGAAGGTGTGGCAGTCCAGCCCGGCCACGCCGACGAAATCGGTATCCCCCGGGCGGCCGCCGCCGCCTTCGGCGAACAGCACCACCGGCAAGCGCCACTGTGCTGCCAGGGCGAGCAGGCGGTCGGTCTTCTTGTGGTTCATCACCCCCTGGGTGCCGGCGAACACCGTGTAGTCGTAGGCGATGGCCATGCAGCGCGCCGCCTGCTCGCCGAACCGCGCGGCGCCCACGGTGCCGATGCCGGCCACCAGGCCGTCGGCCGGGCTCAGCTCCAGCAGTTCCTCGGTGGAGCGGCGCCGGCGCTGCGCGGCCAGGGCCATGGCGCCGTATTCGCTGAAGCTGCCTTCGTCCAGCAGGTCCGCCAGGTTTTCCCGGGCGGTGCGCTGGCCGGTCCTGCGCCGCTTGGCCACCGCCGCGGGGCGGCGTGCATCGGTCAGGCGCTCGTGGCGCTCCCTGACCTCGGCCAGGTCGGCGCGGATGTGGGCGAGGTCGACGGCCTGCTCGCTCAACGCCGCGCCGCCCTCGACCTCGGCCGGTTCGAGGAATAGCAGCGGCTGGTCCTCGGCCAGCGCGTCGCCCGGGGCCGCCGCCAGCAGGCGGACGATGCCGCCGCTTGTGGCCTTGACCTCGAACTCCATCTTCATCGCCTCCAGCACGGCGACGGTCTGGCCGGCGGCCACGCTGTCGCCCTCCGCGACTGCCAGGGCCACCACCACTCCGGTGCTCGGCGCGTTCAGGGCGATGCTGCCGGGCGGCGCATCGACGTTCTGGCGCCGAGTTTCGGCCACGCTGCCGGCTCCGCTGAAATAGCGGTGCGGGTGGCTCTCGCCGCGCGCGCTGAGCAGTTCGCCCAGGTGGCGCTCGACGAAGCGGGTATCGACCTGGTTGGCGGCGACTTCCTCGCGTTGCAGCAGGTTCTGCAGCAGGTGCAGGTTGCTCGCTACGCCCTCCAGGCGGAACTCGCAGAGCGCGCGGTAGGCGCGGCGCAAGGCACCGGGATAGTCGCCGGCGCTGGCTATCAGCTTGGCCAGCAGCGAGTCGTAGGCCGGGCTGACCGCATAGCCGGCGTAACCGTAGCCGTCTACCCGCAGGCCGGGGCCGGACGGCGGCTGGTAGGCGCTCAGCACGCCGGCGGCCGGCCGCGCGCTGCCGTCGGCCTGGAGCGTTTCCAGGTTCAGCCGCAGCTGTATGGCGCAGCCCTGCACGGCGGGCGGCTTGTCCAGCTGGAGTTCGCCGAGCGTGGCGCCGGCGGCCAGGCGCAGCTGGGCGTGCAGCAGGTCGATGCCGGTGACCTGCTCGGTGACCGTGTGCTCCACCTGGATCCGCGGGTTGGCCTCCATGAAGTAGAAGCGCCCGTCGGCCACCAGGAATTCGAAGGTGCCCAGGCCGCGGTAGTTCACCGCGCCGGCCAGGCGCAGGGCGCAGGCGATGATGGCCTCGCGCAGGCCCGCGTCCAGGCCGGGGCTGGGGGCGATTTCCACCAGCTTCTGGTGGCGGCGCTGCAGGCTGCAGTCGCGCTCCCACAGGTGGCTGACGGCGCCCGTGCCGTCGCCGAGCACCTGAATCTCGATGTGCCGGGCCTGCTCCAGCAACTGCTCCACGTACAGCGCGCCATTGCCGAAGGCGGCCTGCGCCTCGGACTGGCAGCGGGCATAGGCCTCGGCCAATTCCGCCGGATCGCGCACGGCGCGCATCCCCCGGCCGCCGCCGCCGGCCAGTGCCTTGAGCATCACCGCGCCGTGCTGCGCGGCGAACGCCTGCGCCTCGGCCAGCTCGATGGCGTGGTTCAGGCCGGCCACCAGCGGGGCGCCGCAGCGCTCGGCCAGGGCGCGGGCGGCGGCCTTGTCGCCGAACAGCTCCAGCACCTCGGCCGCCGGCCCGACGAAGGTCAGCCCGGCGGTCTGGCAGCGGCGGGCGAACCCGGGGTTCTCGGCGAGAAAGCCGTAGCCCGGGTGCACCGCGTCGCAGCCCTGTTCGCGGGCGATGGCGATCAACTGCTCCATGTCCAGGTAGGCGGGCACGCCGCGCCCCTTGAGCGGCACGGCCAGGTCGGCCTTGCGCGTGTGCAGGCTGGCGGCGTCGTCCTCGGCGAACACCGCGACGCTGCGGATGCCCAGGTCGGCGCAGGCCTGGGCGATGCGGATGGCGATTTCGCCACGGTTGGCGATCAGCAGCTTGGCGAAGGGCGGGGTCACAGCAGAGGCTCCAGTTCGTTCTTCTTGATCTTGCCGGTGGCGGTCATCGGTAGGCTTGCGACCACGCGGACCTCCGGCACCTTGTAGACGGCCATGGCCTCGCGGCACCAGGCGAGCAGGCTCTCGGCGCTTTCGCCGGCGCCCGGCTTGAGCACGACGAAGGCCACCGGCTGCTGGCCGCGGCGCGCGTCGGGGCGGGCCAGCACCGCGCTGGCGAGCACCGCCGGGTGCTGGCCGAGCAGCGCCTCCAGCTCGCTGGGGAACACGCTCATGCCGTTCACCTTGATCATCTCCTTGCGCCGGCCGAGGTAGCGGATGAAGCCTCGCTCGGTGATCTGGCCGAGGTCGCCGGTGTGCAGCCAGCCGTCGCGCAGCACCTCGGCGCTGGCCTCGGGGCGGTTCCAGTAGCCCTTGAGCAGCGACGGGCTGCGGATGCACAGCTCGCCTTCCGCGCCCAGGGGCAGCAGCTCGCCGGTCTCGAAATCGCAGACCTTGAAGTCGGTGCCCGGCACCGGTAGGCCGACGAAGGTCGGCGCGCTGTTGAGGTCGAAATCGTCCTGCTGGAAGCCGACGATGAAGGTGTCGCAGGTGTGGGTCTCGGTCATGCCGAAGCTGGTTTCCACCAGCGTGGTGCCGGTCAGCTCGCGCCAGCGTTGGCGGTAGCTGGGCGTCAGCTTCTTGATGAAGGAGATGGCGCCCGACATCCGCAGCGAAGAGAAGTCGTATTCGCCGACCCTCGGGTGCTCCAGCACCTCGGCGGCGCTGTCGACCAGCAGGGTGCAGTGGCTGACGCGGTAGCGCTGCACGGCGGCCATGAAGGCCTCGGCGTCCCAGCGCGCCAGCAGCACCAGCCGGCAGCCGGCGAACACCGGGAACAGCAGGCCGCCGTTCTCCCCGGCGATCCAGAATTCCGGCAGGAAGTTCAGCAGTACGCTGTCCTGCTCCAGCCGGTTCGCCACCGACAGGTAGCTGGCGCAGGTGTAGAGCATGTCGCCGTGGGTATGCACGCAGCCCTTGGGCAGGCCGGTGGTGCCGCCGGTGTAGTTGAGCGCCGCCACCTCATCGAGCCGCGCCTGGTGTTGCGGCACCGGCCCCCGGCAGGCCTCCAGGGCCGGGAGGAAGTCGACGAAGTCGTCCCCGGCCAGTTTCGGCGCCAGCAGCATGTCGGGCGGCGGCAGGCTTGGCGTGGCCGGGCACAGCTCGCTGAGGCTGGTGGCCAGCAGCCGGCGCAACGGCGTTTCGCCGCGCACCTGGCGCACGATCGGCAGCAACTGGTCGAAGCACAGCAGGGTTTCGGCGCCGCTGTCGTTGAGCTGGTAGCCCAGCTCCAGCGCCTTCGACAAGGGGCTGACCGGCACGTACACCGCCCCCGCGCGCAGGATGCCGTAGAAGGCGACGTGCAACTGCGGGCAATTGGGCAGGAACACGGCGACGCGCTCGCCGGGGCGCACGCCCAGCTCGGCCAGCAACGCGGCGCAGCGATCGGCCAGGCGGTCCAGCTCGGCCCAGGCCAGGCTGTGGCCGTAGAAGTCCAGCGCGGGCGCCTCCGGCTTCAGGCGCGCCCAGCTGCGCAGGTATTCGCCAAGCGGCTGCTGCCCGTGCGGGTAATGCGGCTCGCGCGGCGTGCCGGCTGGCCAGGCGGCGGCCTGGAGGCGATGCAGCGCCTGGAGGTAACGGGCTTCGTTCATGGCGGGCACTCTTGTCGTTCTTGTTGCGCTGCATCTTAAAAAGCCGGGGAGAGCGAAAGAACTGACGCCTATTCATCGATATCCATGAACGCTATGCATGGTTGTTCCGGTAGGGATCGCTGCTAGGCTGGAGCGGCTGGGGATAGAGGGTGATCGGCATGAATCAAGCACATGAATGGTCGACGCTCGGTCGTCTGGACCTGAACCTGTTCCGCGTCTTCGAAGTGGTCTACCGCGAGCGCAACCTGACCCGCGCGGCGGACGTCCTGCACCTGAGCCAGTCGGCGGTCAGCCACGCCCTGGCGCGCCTGCGCGAGCAGATCGGCGACCCGCTGTTCGTCCGCCACGGCCGCGGGGTGGCGCCGACACCGCTGGCCGAGCAACTGGCGCCGGACATCCAGCACGCCTTGAACGGCCTGCGCCGCAGCGTGATCCGCCGCCAGGACTTCGACCCGCAGCGCGACCCGCGCACCTTCCACCTGAACATGCCCGAGCAACTGGAGCCGGTGGTGCTGCCGGGCATCCTCGACCACCTGCAGCGCGTCGCCCCGCAGGTCGGCGTGCGCAGCAGCAGCGTGCACTGGGCGGAACTGAAACAGGAACTGGCCGCCGGCCGCATCGACTTCGCTATCGAAATCGCCCGCCCCACCGACGCCACGCTGCGCCACCGCCAACTGTGGCGCGACGACCTCTGCGTGATGGCCGGCCCGGCCTTCACCGGCGAACTGACGGCGGAACGCTACCTGGCCGCCGAACACGTCGCCGTCACCTCACGGCGCCGCGGCATCTGCATAGAAGACCTGGCGCTCGGCCAACTCGGCCTGACCCGCCAGGTACGCCAGCATTGCCAGCACTACCTGTCGGCGGCGCTGCTGGTGTCGCAAAGCGATTGCCTGCTGACCATGGCCAGACGCTACGCCGAGCTGCTCAACTGCGGCCTGGGCAACCGCCTGCTGCCGATGCCCCTGGAACTGCCGCCGGTGACGTTGAACCTCTACTGGTCACGCCACGCCGATGGCGAAGCCGGGAACCAGTGGCTGCGCGGGCAGTTGATGGAGGTGGTGGAGCGGATGCGTTGAGGTTGGTGCGATGGCGTACGGCGCGACGGAACTGAAATGAACCAGCTCCCGTTTTGCTGGAACGGAGCAATGAAACAGACCACGTACCTGGTATGCACCAATAACCTACTAGGTACTCAACCATGAACAACCGCAAGCTCAACACCCATCTCTCACAGTCCGACATCGGCCAAATCCAGAGGTCAGATCAGTCGATACGGCGTCATACGCACAAGGTTATGAAGTACCTGGTCAAGGATGGTCAGCACCTGCGCTTGAAGCCTGCGGGGGCGCGCTGCTTGCGTAAGGGTACGCTTGGTCGTTATCGCCGGTTCAGGTACTGGCGAGCCAGATCTCTGCAGGTCGGTTTGGCAAGGGGCTTGCGGTTCAGCCGCAAGCTGTCAGATGCGTCAGTTTTAAGGCTGCTGGTGACCATGGCACTATGGTAGGTTCCGGCTGGAGCGACGTCTCCTCGTCTTCAGTAGCAGCCGACTTTAGAGTCCTGAGTCAATGTAATGGCTTTTAAGGAAAGTTGCTCGGTATAGGCTGATGGGGGTAACCCGCCAAGTCCTTTCTTGGGTCGTTCTTCGTTGTATTCCCGTCGCCAGGACTCAATCACCACCTTGGCGTGCGGCTGGCTGGTGAACCAGTGCTCGTTCAGGCACTCGTCACGAAAGCGCCCGTTAAACGATTCGATGTAGGCGTTCTGATTGGGCTTGCCGGGTTCAATCAGGAGCAGTTGCACACCTCTCTGATGAGCCCAGGTCAGCATGGCCCTGCCACAGAACTCCTTGCCGTTGTCCGTGCGGATGGCTTTCGGCAACCCACGTGACATGGCCAGTCGATCCAGGATGCGCGTCAAATAGTTCCCGCCAATAGCGCGTTCCGGCACGATAACGACAGACTGGTGGCATCATCCACCACGGTCAAATTCTTGATGACGCGCCCTTTAGCTGTGCGATCAAACACAAAGTCCATTGATCAGACCTGATTGGCAGCACGTGGGCGGCCCAGCTGCTGTCGATCCGCAATCGGTATCTTCTTGCGCTTACGGCGCCTCACCTAACAAGTGGGCTTCGGTATACAGACGTTCAACCTAACCAGCTCACCAGCCTGTCGCAGCTTCAAATAGATCATCGCTGCACCATAGCGGCGATGCCGATGAGCCAGGGCCACAATACGTTCATGCAGGCTCTGGTTGCGATCCGGCCTTGGCTGATAGCGCAGTGCACTGGCGCTCGTGTGGATCACCTGAAGCGCCCGACGCTCGCTCAAACCGCGTGCTGTCATGTGGCGCACCAGCTCTCGGCGGGAGGGTGTGCTCACCACTTTTTTCGCAAGGTCTCGCGGGTGACTTCGATCTCCAGCATCGACTCGGCGAGCATTTTCTTCAGTCGGGCGTTTTCGCTTTCAAGCTCCTTCAGTCGCCTGGCATCCGACACGATCATCCCGCCGAACTTGCTGCGCCAGAGGTAGTAACTGGCCAGCTCCTTGATCGGCAGTCCGGCCCCGGCTTCGTGTAGGAAGCCAATGATTTTTTCTTCAGTGAAACGCTTCTTCATGTCCAATCTCCTAGTTACTGGAATTGGACTCTAAAGCTGGGCGCTACTCAAATCGGGGGAGACGTCGGTGCTCCCATAGCGCCGATGAAAGTCTGGGTCTGCGGAAGGAAAATTCCTATGGGTGCGTAATCTATTCCCTAATTTATTTATCTGCGTTGATACTATTTCGGTAACGTGATCTTTTAGAGATGATTTTTATGGACTTCACGTTTGTGGGAAGAGATATGCTAAATCAATTAACGGATTATGAGATTTTGGGTCTTCGGGGTGGACACAACCTCTCCGATGGTCATGCCTATCACGATATTCACGAAAGTTTTCCAGGCTTCCCCTCTCAGCTCCAAGATATCTGGCAAGAAAGCGAATCCACAAAGGTAAATATTGCAGAACTTCGTTTCAAGGCATCTTTTGCAAAGCTGATTGGCTCCGAGGTTCTGGAGTCGCTAACACACTTTAAGGTATCACCAACTGCATCGAACTCTATAGATCTCGTTGCAGCCTACCTTGCAATAAAATCGCCACGCATAGTCTTGGTCTCACCAACCTTCGACAATCTAGCCCTTCTACTTCAACGGCGCGGCTGTGATCTTCAATTGATTGAAGATAGCTATTTTCGGACGGCAGATAACGCACTCAGGCTTTTTACCAAACTGGACTCACTTAACTTTGACACGCTATTCTTAGTCAATCCTAACAATCCAACTGGAACAGTGATCAAAGAACAATACATGCAGCAAATTGCAGGGTATTGTGCGGAGCGGAAAAAGGCGCTTGTCCTCGATACAACATTTCGCCTATATGCAAACAGACTCTACGATGACCGCGCAATTCTGGAGCGCAGCGGGTGCGAGTACTTCATCATTGAAGATACGGGTAAAACATGGCCTACACACGACATGAAGGCTAGTTTAATCAGCTACTCGGAAAGGTCCGCTAGACTGTTTGAAATCATTTATGACGAGGTGTATCTCTGCCACTCAAGATTTACCATGCTCACATTCGAGCGACTATTTGATCAGACCTTGAAGCAGGGTATTTCCAAGAGCATTCACGACCCAGTAAATTTCCGTCATTCATTCCTGCTTTCCCGGATGAAAAACACAATCGCCTTACCTACGACGGATAGGAGAAGCGCCTCACTGCCCTTGGAGTGGTTCCAGGTCGAATCTACAAAGTACTCTGATCTAGATATCGTAGAGTATCTCGCGACGAAAGATGTGCACGTTCTTCCGGGAAGGTTCTTCTACTGGGAAAGCAACAGTACACCACCCTGCACTGCATTCCGGGTGTCATTATCCAGAGTCAATTCACGCTTCCAAAAAAGCGTCGAGCATCTTCACTCGGCTCTGGTGGAGTTCGAGAGCGAGCATCGCATGGAGAGCGAAAATGTACTCTCCTAAGCTGTTTCCTCAGTTAACGAGGGTTCCATCCGGCTTCGTCAAAGGGGACGTCGTCGTCGAGCCGCTTTCAATAACTCACGCAGTGATCGACCTTGAAGCTGTTTTTGTCAGCAAAGAGCAACTTCACAAAAAGTATCCATCAGACTCCAACTGGCCACTGAACATAAATCTGCACGACAACATCGTCGACCTAGGGTGGCATGAGAAGGAGTTTCGGGACAAAAGCTCCTTTGCGTTCACCGTGACCAACTCTGCAAGAAATAAATGCTTCGGCTGTATTTACATCTATCCAAACGGGGGTAGCGCCGCAATGTCTTATTGGCTACGACAGGACGGAGCTTCGCCAATCACAGAAGCAGAATTCGAAGTTGCTCTACATGACTGGATCGCCTCCGAATGGCAAGACGCGCGTATTCAGCTTATTTAAAGTAGGAATTTGAAATGTGTGGCATCTTTGCGTCATTCGCCAAAAAAACTTCCGGTCAAGGGGCGGCTCATTCCCACGCCTTAAACGCACTCCAGCATCGTGGGCCAGACCATATAGACTCATACGTAAGCCCAGACGGGCGAGTTTTCCTAGGGCACACGCTGCTATCTATATCGACAACGAGCACAGTCAGTGGTCGACAACCAATGATTACTGAACAATCAGTGCTTATCTTTAACGGCGAGGTCTATAATCACAAGGCTCTTCGTGAACGCCTGGCTGCACAAAAGATTTTGTTCGAAACCGATTCAGATACAGAAACCCTACTTCGCGGAATCGAGAGTGAAGGCTGGGAGTTTCTCGATTTAGTAGAGGGCTGCTGGGCCATTGCTCTATACAGCTTGACTACTGGCCAACTATTTTTCTCTCGTGACCCGCTGGGAGAAAAGCAGTTGGCCTTCAAGGTGGACAGTGAGGGGCTAGTACTTGCGTCTGAAGCAAAAGCGATCTTGAAAACTCAAGCTCAGACTCGCCTGGACTCGTCACGCATTCTCTCTGATCTGATCTTTGATTTTTTCGCCAGCCGGGAATCTACATACTTCGAGAGTATCAAGAACTGCCGTCCTGGCAAAGTCTACTGCTTCGATAGTATCGTGGGAATTCGAGAGGTTTATACCTGCCACTTGGGTGCTCGGAAGCCTGATTTGCCGCTCAGGCGAAAACTTGCACATGCAGTTAGCTCAATGGTTCCTGAACACCATCCCTATGCAGTGGTTCTGTCTGGTGGATTAGACAGTAGCATTATCGCGAGTCTGCTCAAGACAGAGATGCGTGATATGCCCTTTACTACGATCACCGCATCTTATGCAGAAGGAAGAAATGATGATCTCGAATATGCGAGACATTTGGTTGACCATCTTGGCGCGGTAGATCATCAAGAACTACAGGTTAACGCCGAAGCCGTAGAAACCAACTTCCTAGCGGTTCAAATAGCTTTGGAGGAGCCGTTACATGATCAGGTCTATATCACCCAGTATCTAATATACAAGCGAATCGCGGACTTAGGATTCAGGGTGGCATTGAACGGGCAAGGCGCAGATGAGTTTTGGGGTGGCTATTACTATCACTATGGACTCCAAGATCTATATTCGGCCAACTTTGAGCAAACGATCAAGCACTTCCATAACCTGTCTAACCAAAGAGGCCTCCACAACCTGCTCACCCAAGCGGAATTGGCACGCCTCATCGAAGATAACCTGACCGCCCGTTGGGCCAATGCATCTGCGCTACAAACCATGCTGATGGAGGGACATCTCCAGGCGATGGTTAGCCACGAGGATAGGTTATCGATGGCTTCAGGCGTAGAGGTTCGCCTACCGTTTCTTAATCAAGCGCTTGTGAAGCATGCCTTGAGTCTCTCGACTGAAGAGAAGGTTGTACAGGGTGTTGAGAAGGCTCCACTACGAACCGCCATGACAGGGATCCTGACAGACCTGATCCGGGTAAGGCGCAAACAGGCGTTCCCTGACACGCCGAGGAATGCATACATCAAGGAGTCATTCCTTGCCGACCTGGCGGCAAATAACAGCCTCTTTTCAACCGCTGAGATAAAGGCCGTATCAAAGTCAGCTCCCAAGCTCGAGTGGAGAATGAACGCGGTAAATGCATTCGCGGGTGTGATGGCGGAAGCACGATAGATGGACATAACTTCAAAGGAAATTCTTCGGCGCGCTTTACCGCTCGGTCTCGCGAACATGTCGGTCGTGCTCATGCCGTTGCTGGACTCGGTGATGCTCGGCAGACACGATGTCTACAGCATGGCGTCTGGCGGACTTGCCATGCAGATCTACCTGATTCTGTTCATGCTGGGGGAAGGAATCGTCTTCGGCTTCGGCCCAATCTATGGCCGCTTCCTTGATGCTGAAGATTCGAAGCAGATGTCTAGCAGCAAGATTGCAATCTACTTCCTGCTTTTGGCCTACGGCGTTCTTGCCTTGATTGCATTACTTCTTGGCCCGGAGATCCTATTAGGCTTGCAACAGTCGCCGCGTTTGGTCGATGAAGCGCGTGGTTACCTTGTATGCCTCGGACTTTCGATCCTGCCTAACCTGCTATTCATACACTACTGGGAGATCCTTGCGTTCCACGATAAGGGAAAACTGGTAGTTGCTGGAGCGGCCATCCAGCTCCTCGTGGACGTTGCTCTTAACTACATATTTATCTACGGCATGTGGGGTGCGCCAGAGCTTGGTTTGTTGGGTGCGGGGATCGGAACATTAGTTGGCGCTGTCGTTGGTGCAGGTGTGCTGTTCATATTCATGTCCTACTACACACCCAGCCCGCGCGTGGATCTAAAGGAGCTGGCCAACTTTAAGCTTCTCTACTCTTACATTTCGGAAACACTGAAGATCGGCGTGCCTATAGGCTTCAGCATCATCAGCACTATTGCTTTCCTGTCCGTGTCTGTTTTTCTTATGGGGTGGTTTAGTGAGAAAGCGTTGGCAGCCCATTTGGCGATCCTCCAAGTTAACGAACTGATTGTTGTCTTTATCCTTGGATTCAACGAGTACTGCGCCATTCATGTGTCCTCTAATATCAGCCAGGCAACAGGTCAAGCGTTACGCAAGTTTCTTTACAAGGTGACGCTAACCGCGTTCTGCTTTGTTTCCGCGCTATTGCTCGCAATGTATGTTGCTAGAAATGAGATATTTTCCATGTTCCTCGGCCCCGCTACCAGCGATACCACGCTGGTGTACGAACATATGGATGATTTCTTCTCCTTCGCCCTGCCATTTCTCTTGGTAGATGCCTTCATTCTGCTAATTACTGGTGTACTTAGAGGATGTGAAATTACTCGCTGGCCGCTAGCCATAAACCTTGTTGGATTTTGGGCGTTCGGCCTGCTATCCCAGCTTTATCTGATTGATGCGTACTCATCTACGCCATTGGTTGTCTGGGTAGGAATGCAAATTGGATTTGTTGCTACTGCTCTAGGACTCTTCATCTACTTTACACGCATCAGTTCGAAGTCATCTGATTCGTATTCAATCTCGCTTTGAATGAGGGCTAGTCATGCATGAGAGTATTAATATTGTCATCCTTGGAGTCGGTACGGTTGGTAAAGTAGTGGCTGCTGCATTCGCCAAAAAACATCCGCACACGAGTTTTACATTGCATGTTGTTGGGCGATTCGCCGATTCAGCCAAGGGCGTTGCAGACAGGGTACAAGCCAAATACGGCTTTGTGGCCAGTTACTATGGATGTGATGTATGTAACTATGATGCGCTCGTAGCGGTTCTTGATTTGGCGAAGGCCGACATTGTAATAAATGTCGCCACACCCGACACACACTTAAACGTTATGCGGGCGTGCTTAGCGGTTGGTTCGCACTACATCGACACTGCTGTTTATGAGCAAAACAGCGACTATAACGTGCCGCCGCCTTGGTATTCGCACGAGCTGACACTGCGTGAGAGTTTTCGAGCAAAGGGGCTGACTGCGATTCTTTCGATTGGCTTCGATCCTGGCGTAGTGAATGTCTTCTGCAAGAAGATTCAAAATGACTATTTAGATAGCGTAGAAACTATCGATATCCTTTGCGCTAACGCTGGTATCCACAATCAGTTCTTTGCAACAAACTTCAATGCGGCGGTAAACCTCAAGGAGCTTTGCGAGGAAACCGGTTACTGGCAGGACGGATCTTGGCATTCTGCGCCGCCATTCTCTCGACACATGGAGTTTGACTTCCCGGAGATTGGACGGCAAAAGCTTTATTCGGTAGGCCATGACGAGGTTCATTCGCTCTCCATGCACATGCCAGAAGCGAAGGTCGAGTTCTGGATGCGTGTCGGCGATAGCTTTAAGTCGACATTCGAGGTTCTTCAAAAAGTTGGGATGCTATCTCTTGATCCAATCGATCTCGGGGCCGTCAGCATCGCACCCTTGGACTACCTCGCCAAAGTGCTACCAGCACCTGAGACCTTTGCAAGTTCCTATCGTGGAACCGTGTGTGTCGGAGCCTTGGTTGGAGGCAAGAAAAACGGGAAATCTGAGCAGATCTTTATGCACAGTGTGTGCAGGCACGAAGATTGCCTCGACGATCTGGAGACCCAAGTCACTGCGTTCACAACAGCCATTCCAGCAATGGCAGCTGCAGTGTTGATCGCCACCGGCCAATGGAATGCCGGAACTATGGTTCACCCGGAAGAGCTACCACCTGATCCGTTCCTGAATAAGATTCGCGAGTTGGGTCTTGACTGGCGGGTGGCTAGTGTCCCCAGCGTAAGCGAGTGCGCTAAAGCTGAATTAGTAGGACTCTGATGCCGTCGTTTCGAAAGGAATTGCCAGTATGAAGTTTAACACTCAATCTTTTACGTCCAATCTGCAATCCATTCATAAAAACTCTAGGATGACTGTGCAAGAGGATTGCTATGATACTTCGGAGATTCAGCAGCATATATATCAACGCTGGGTTCAGGAGAAGCAAGCTCTCTTAGAGAGGAGTGGTTGGACCGCTGAGCAGAAGAAGCAGTTCACACTTAATCACCTCTCGAGCGTGGTCGACTACGCCTACGAAAACATTCCGTTCTACTGTGAGTTTTATAAGGCGGTAGGCTATGAAGTCGGAGGAATTCGCTCTTTCGCGGATTTCCGATCATTGCCAGTGCTGAACAAAGGCATTCTCAGAAATGTAAAGACCGAGGACTTTATGCCTCGGAATCTATCAAAAGACGCCCCAGGCGTGTTTTGGTCTAGCACCTCTGGCTCCAGTGGCGTCGCCTTGCCAATTCTGAGCGATTTGGATTCTGTTTCTAACAACGCACTCAACTACTATCGTATGTTCCAACAGCTAGCCGGAGCGGAGTTTACTCCAGATCGTTGGATTTACAATGTTCACCATATTCGAAGTTGGACATCTTCGATGATGGGTGATTATCCAACTTTTACGCTGAATGACATCGCTGATTCGGAGGAGTTTGTTCAGCATCTGGAGCAGCTTCGTCCAATTATCCTAAATCTTCTCCCGAGCTACCTGCCTATTCTTGAGCCATATTCTGAGCGTATTGCGGCGCTTGGGTTGAAGGCAATCGTCACAAACTCCGAAGCGAGCTCTAGGCACGAGCGAGAGTATTACTCCAGACTATTCAGAACTAATGTTCTCGATGAATACTCATCTGAGGAGGTTGGCATCATTGCTTTGGAGTGCCCCTATCGACATTACCATCCAGATTTTGACCAAGTGTATGTTGAACTAGAGACCGTTGCAGGCTCTAGGGAAGCTAAACTCGCCAGCGTTTATTGCACAGATTTCCTTTGCCGCACGATGCCGTTCATTCGCTACGACCATGGTGATATTGTTTCCATTGGTGGTGACGATGAATTTAAATGCCAGTGTGGGCGGCACGGGCGAACTATCGAGCGCGTAGAGGGCCGGAAGGATGACTGCTTGAGGACGATAGGTGGTCACTATGTACCCACTGCTATTGTTACCAATACGCTCGACAGTTACTTCAATGCGAACCAGCATGTTGAGTCGTTCAGGTTAATTCAAAAGCGCGATATAAAAAATTTCGACTTCTTGTATACCGGATCGAACTCTCTGTTGGTTGATAATTTGGTTGCATCATTCGCTGTCGAGTTAAAGCGGATCCTGAAAATGGAGGTCAATGTGAAAGCGGTGTGGTCTGACTTCCTTCCTGCGACTGCTAGCTACAAGCGGAAGAAAATTATCTGTGAAAAATAATTCTCTTTGCTCGTCATGTTGCCTTAGGGCAACTGTAATTCTAGGGGAGGGGCTCGCAAAAAATAAAATATGATTTTTAATTAAATAATATATTTATGGCGACTTGTACAGGGGCTGTGCTCTCGAGCGAAGAGTGCTCTAAATTCTTGACTTACATGGAATTTCTACATGCTATTTTGGGGTCAAGCGACGAAAGTATTGCTTCTTTCATTTGCTCTTACTTTAGGTGTGAATGGCTGCAAAAATACATCAACCTTCTCCGTCGATCAGACCAATAGTGCTGTATATGTTAATGGACGAATTTATACACAGGACGCTCAGCGTAATGAAGTTGATGTCATGGTGGTATCCGGCGAAAAAATTGTTTATTTAGGTGAAATTGCTGGCGCAGAGCGCTATATTAAAAATGGTTATAAAGTAGTTGATCTTTCCGGAAAAATGGTGCTGCCCGGTTTTCACGATAATCATATCCATACCTTTGGGACGGTAGCTATTGAAGGTTGTGACTTACATGGTAAGGGGGTTGACCTAGATCAGTTGGCTAAAGTCGTTAGGAATTGCCAGACTCGTTACCCTGCCGCCCCTGGTACATGGTTGATAATTGATCAGTGGATGCCTTATGCCGGAAACGAGCCCACATCTACTTACAAAACAATACGTCAGGCACTGGATTCCGTATCTATAGAGCGCCCGATCATGCTATTCGGGTCGGATGGTCATGCTAGTGCCTATAACTCAACTGCCTTGAGTACTGCTCAGGATGAGAAAGGGAGAACAATAGGTTTCAATGCTGAGTCTTTATCCCAAGGGGGCATCTTCGAAAAGATGGCTTCGTATGTAAGCTTGGATACTGGAGTGGTGCGGGATCGCGCTAGAGAGCGAATTCCGGCAGATAGCTACGACTTCATGAAGCTACCTAAAGGGCACATTCAGGGTAGTAAATTGTACGGCGACATATTGCCCAAAGTCGCGCACTTGCTTGCCATGAGAGGTATCACTAGCATTCAGGATGCCTGTGCAACTGATTTTATCCGAGATCAATATATTGCTATGCAGAAGAAGAATATACTGAACGTGTATGTCAGCGCTGCAACTTGCTTCGCTTCTGAAGATTACGCAGGAGTGGTCGACATACCGGCTCGCATTGAAAAGGCCCGTGCAGTGCGGAAGGAATTTGCAAGAAATCCGCAAATAAAAGCTGATGTGGTAAAGGTATTCCTAGATGGAGTGCTTGAGGGCGATCCATTTGCGACACCAGTTTTTCTGCCCACAGCAGGCATGCTGCACAACTATCAGGTGCCGGCGCTAGGGTTGCGAGAAGCTGATTCTAAACCCCAAGTCTCTATAATCGGCGATAGTGAAGATTCGAATTTCAATGGCATCGTTAATATTGAGTCAGCCTTGCTTGATCGCTATGTAACGGCTTTGGATGCGGATGGTTTTGGTACGCATATACACAGTATCGGTGACCGCACAGCGAGAATTGCAGTTGACGCCCTGCAGGCAGCGAGAGATCGTAATGGAAATCGAGGAATTCCGCACACTATTGCTAACTTACAGATAATTCATCCAGATGACCAAGCGCGGATGGGGGCGTTAGGCGTTTATCTAACCTATACATATTCTTGGATGAACTTGGATCCTGAGTACGATGTCACAGTTACGCCATTCCTACAGCCAAGTAAGATAGGGCAGTCGCTCGAAGATGTTCTGTATAATGAAAATAGTTATGTATGGAGTGCAACCTATCCCGTAGCTAGTACCTACAGGGCTGGTGCGATATTGGTGGCAGGTAGTGACGCTCCCGTTGATACTCGGGACCCTAATCCGTTCGTCAACATTGCATCGGGTATCACGCGCGCTCTTCCTGGTCAGAAACCATATAACATCGATCAAGCCGCTACGCTGAATCAGATGCTTGATGCTTATACCATTAACGGAGCGCACGCTGTTCGCCAAGAGAATCTTTTCGGTTCGCTTGAGTTGGGGAAACTTGCCAACTTTATTGTCGTCGACCGAAATCTTTTCGATCTGGTTTCTAAAGGCACTCCGGAAAAAATTGCGGAGGCGAAAGTGGAGCGAACGGTGTTTCGTGGCCGTACCGTCTACATGCGCTCAGATCCAGTTGCTCATATTACTAGTGCCCGCAATTGACCAGTAAAAGGCACTGGATTTGAACGGTGATATATATGTTTTTAGGCTGTGGTTGAATTGTTATTTTTGGCTGTCAATTGGCTTTTGCTCGATGTGAAAAATATTTATCCTGAGTTTCTGGGATATAATTATTTCGATGGTTAAAAAGCTCCAGGGCTTAGCTGGATTTAACTGCGCTAGACAATTAAAAAGGGGCATTCGCCCTTCAGGCCTATTGTATTTCGATAGGCCTATTCTTTTTGTCGTAACAAATTGGATATTCGCAATAGCCGCCTGCGTTTAGTGCTTCTAGTTCGTATACTTCAGGTAAATATTTACCAAGAGCATCCCTAGGGATGGTCTGAAGTAGCCCTGCATTTCCGGCCGACCTCTGCCCTTGCCGATTTTAAAAGCGACGATTCGACCAAAATCGATCAAGTCATCCGCTCATTCTTGCTTCGCGAGCAGCCTTGCAGGTTGCTCGCGTCTTTCTTTATCCAGCTCCAAGGCTGTGAGGTCTTTGGGGAAATCTCTTTATTGTCACAGAACCATCCTACTTTCCATTTCAAGCCGTGGTATTCACCCCGGTCCCGCTGGTGCTGCTGCCGGACTCCGTCAGCGCCTCGGAGTACGCCGCATAGGCCGTCGCCACAGCAGCGCTGGCGGTCGCGACACGTGCCCGGGCTGCTTGCTCCTGCACCTGGCGGGCCTGTTTCTCCTCCTCGGTCTGGTTGCCGCCGCTCTGGCTGACCTTGGCAAGTTCCTGTTCGGCTTCCTGCAGTTCCTTCTGCGCCTGTTCCACAGCCTCCTTGAGCTTCTCCAGCGTGCTGTCCGAGGTGCTGCTGGAGCTACTACCGCTTCCCCCGGCGCCGCCAGCCCCGCCAGCGCCTTGCGCTGAACCGCTTGCATTGGTTTGGGTGGTGCTCGTTGCACTGGAGGAGGTGGTGCTGCCGTCACTCGTCGATGCGGTGGCGGTGGATGAGTTTGAGGAGGTGGTGAAGCGGAGGATTCATGTTGCTGACGGACGAGATGCTGGACATCGGAAGGCTCCGGATCGTGATGGATACCCGGCATGGCGGCCTTCGCGGGGAAACCTTTAGTGGGGTTTGTTAGCGGCTTGGTATCGGTCTGGATACTTCGTTTGGGAAGGGCGTGAAAGCGGAAGAGGAGGGCGGCCGATTCATGTTGACCGAACTCGATGCCGGAATACGTCCGCTTTCAATTACGACCTGCGCACGCCTCAGCCTTTTTCTGCGCAGTTCTCTCGGTTGGATGCTGCTCATGCTGCCACCAGAATTGACACTGCGCTGAGATGAAGCGTTTTTTCCTGCGCCACCCTGGCTTGTTCCGTCTGAGACTGGGCGAGTTGCTCGGCTTTCTGCTGTCGCAACGCTTCTTCTTCCTGCGCGACCCGTTGGCGCAACTCGGCCTGGGTGTTATGAACCAACCAGACCTGAATCTCGGCCTGTGCACCGTCGAAGCTTTTGGCCGGATGTGCGTTTTACCTGATGAAGTGGTAGCCGAGTGGATCGGAGCTGGCGTACTGCTGAGCCGGGGCATTGCCGGTATCTGCCTGGTCGACCTGCGGAGGCTTTTCGCTGCGCAGCTTCGCGGTTGGGAAAGCGTTTCGGCGTGTGAGAAATAGGCGGGAGACATTGGACGAAGGGGGAAGGCTGCCAGTGATCCAGCGGGCAGAAGGCAATTTTTGGGCAAACGAATGTCTAGAAAAGCAAAAGCCCCTGAAATTCTCTAGGAAAATCAGGGGCTTCTCGTCTTGCATTTGGTGGGCCGGGGTAATCTGAAATGACTTTCTATCTGCATGAAATTTAAATAAAAAACCCGGTTAAGAAATTCTGTGGAATACCATTTGGAATACCTCTTAGCTGGATTTGAACTGGAGGCACCTGACACGGCTTGGTGCAGGTCTCTAGCTTTCACGGCTCGTTAGGTCGGGCGTTCAGTGGTCAGGCGGTCTCTGAGGTCCATGTAGGCCAGCGCGCTTTTAAGGTCCTTCATTCTGGTCTCAATACGCTCGTTGATGTCGTCGTCGCTGTCAGAAGAGGGTATTCCGTCAGGGTACTTCCGCTCCCACTGGGCGAGAAGCCTCAGGTATCGCTCTACGTGTTTTAGTGCTTCGTCCCGTTGAGCGCTCATGGACGCCGTTATCTGGCCGGCAATTTTGCGCTCCCTTGAAATTGATTCCTTGAGCTGTTTTTCGTAGTTCTTCTCGGCTTCGGCCGCTTGCCCTGCCTTATCTATAAGCGCGGTGATTACGGCCGTTTCGCTTGTCTCATGCCGCTTGGCAAGATGCTTCAACCTAGAGATGGTTTCTTTGCTAAGGGTGAACGTCAGCGGCTTCCTGCCGTTGCTATCGGACCGGTACCGACGTTGCCGTACAGCGCCCTGCAGTCTGATGACAAGCTCAGGGTCATTCTTCCGGATTTTTCCGATGGCAGAAACCACGTTTTCGTAGGTTCCCAGTCGATTGGTCGGATTGGGCGCTATCGACTTTATGTACTCGGAGTCGAGTCGTTGCACCAGGTAGTCAGCTGCCCACTCCCACTCACCATCCTGCCGACGCAGCCACCTCAACGGTTTCTCATTCTCTGACATTACATCCTCCAAAGAGGGCGACTTACGCCTAGCTAGGATTTTCGAAAATATCCGTTACGGTTGCGATATGCAAGATGGTACGCAACCGTTATTGGTGACGTTTTGATGTTTAGTCGGTTGTGTTGTGATGTGTTATATGAGTTGTTATTGTTCGTATATGCGAATAACACAGTGTGTGAAAACCGTACGTTGGAGAGAGATTTGAAATGGCTCTTCTATTCGAAAGCCTATTGGATACAGACTTTTCATGCTCACCTGATGCTCGTTTCATATTGGAGGTCATTGCCAGGGATCCAGGGTGCTGGCTAGGTCCAGCGAGCGAGCTGAGCGTGAAGCCGTTTGCGAAGAGGCTCCATGTGGCGGAGAGAGTCGTCTCTGCCGCATTGAGTGAGCTAGTCGACGCTGGTGCCATGGAGCGTGATGCTCCAGCCCGAGTAGGAAGCGGAGGAAGGGCAACGGTTACCTACACGCTAGGTTCGTGTCATGTGGACGCATTGGTAGGGGATGATTCCTACCCTCAACATGCCGAGTTGTTGCAGGCGCTGTTCTCGGGCGCGGACATGGTTTTTCCTGTACTCGGACGTGCACCTGACGAACAAGACGAACTAGGTGAGGAGGTGGTGGCTGCGGCGGAGCCTAAAAAGGGGAGGCGCCAGCCGCCAGGTAGCCGTGGGCGGCTGAGCATCCGTAATCGCCTGCTTTTCGCGGTTTTGCTTTCTCGCTCTGACCGGTTTGGAATGGTCCAGATCGGGCTGCTGGAACTGGCGCGGCTCACAGGCATGCAGACTGAACAAATGAAGGCTCGTCTTTCTCGCCTAATGGTCTTGGGGCTGATTCGACGTCATACCCCCGGCCTTTCGAGCAAGGTTTTTGCCGCAGGTAAGGTCGAGAGCACGTATTACCTGAATATTGATGCGCTCAAGCCACAGGGGGCTATTGCTGTACACATCAGTTACGACTGGGGAAAGCCCAATCATGCGAAGACTCTTCACAAGCAGGCTCATGCTTATGCCGAGAAGGTGCGGCGTGAAAGCGGTGTGGTGCTAGTCCCCGTCGGTCTGGCTCAGATCTGGGCGGGTCAGCGGCAGCCTGTATTTTTCCTACTCCAACACCTGCTTTATAGGTATGCCTCTCACCTGCTATCGCACCACTGGCGGCGCTTGGCTTCGGACGTTCCGATTGAAGATGCTGAGCTCAGAGCATTGATTAAGAGTGATTTTGTCAGGAATCGTAATCCGATGGTGGCCGAGGAGAGGGGCGGATTGATGGAAGAAAGTGATAGCGAAGTTGCCACCGAGTCCACGGATGGAACTGATAGCAATGCCAAGCAGGTTTGTTCGTCCATCTACACAATGGCGATGGAGGTCGCCCACGAATATCGGGCGCGATTTGGTCAGTTGAACTGGGTTGATTTCGAGGCAGCGGATATTCGTATTCTTCCGGCAATGGATGACCTCGGCTATAAGTCGATTACGATCATGCTCCAACCGGCGCCTGTGGGGTTGGGACGTTTTTCGGTGTTCGAGGAGGTCACTCGGGAAAATGTGGATAGGTGGCTAGCAATAGATGAAGCCGAGTTGACTCTACAGAACCGAATGGACTTCGGATTGGTTACTTTGCCTCGCAAGGTAAAAAGAGCTCTGCGGCTGCAGTAAAAAAATCCCCGGTGTGCAGATCTTCTGAGCTAATAGAGGAGCCTGCTCATGAGGATCATCCGCCTGAAAGAAGTCATCGATTCGACCGGCCTGGCACGGTCGACCATCTACAAGTACATCGGGGAGGGCACCTTCCCGAAACCCGTCTCTCTGGGTGACCGTTGTGTCGGTTGGGTCGATAGCGAAGTTTACGACTGGATCTTGGCCAGGATCGAGGAGCGCGACTCGGTCAGTGACTCTCCCGTCCGATTTGGCCGCTTGGGTGTGGCCGGCTAATCATTAAGCATCGGCGCCATGACCGGCTGCGGCTGGTCATGGCGTTTATGCCGAATGGGCGGCAGTATGCCTTAGCCCTCCTGGTGGGCCGTCAATGTTGCTCCTCATTGCCGGGGCCATCGGGAGGGTACGCAGTTTGATTGCTGGCTGTATCAAGATGGATGGTCGATGGTTTATTTCCGGAGTAAGTGCAGAGAAGAATTTCCCGGTGTGCCCGGTGAGAAACACCCTTCGATCACGGCGTAGCTGAAAGGATCCTGTGCGGTGTGGGTAATATGCTTTTACTAGCTATTCACGACCCTTGGATTTGAGCCACTCCTGATCTTTCTGTCTCTAGATTTCTACCCATAGGCTCGGATGCCCACTACACCATAGAGCAATAGCATCTCCTGCCTGTAGGGGCTCTGGACGGCATCGAGGGGAGCAGCAAGCACCTGTTGGACTGGTGCTATCTCTCAGATAACTCCCAGTGCCCGGCTCTGTGATTTCTCCCGACTACGCTTGACATTCTTCGTCTGGATGCTCGATGGCGCTTGGTGTTTTGCAAGCAGGATAGTGGGGTTTATTGATATAGATAGCTACTAACTATCTCTATCAATCTACCTAATCCATTCACCCATTCCATCGCTAACCATCTCCAATAACCTATCTCTAATCCATCCACCTCTACTCACTCATGGCTAGCTACAACAGGAACCTAGCTACCCACCTCTCCAGTTTAAAAATACCCACTCCGTACTTGGTATGCCCTAAACCAACCAGGTACAGACCATGACCAATCAAGCAGCGAAACACCTCTCCCAATCCGACATCGCTATCCAGATCGAGCGACTCGTGAACGCAGTGATCCGTCACGATGGTCCTGCATTTAGGATCAGCTACGACGCACAGGGGGATGAAGTCATCAAGAGGACCAAGCTCTCTCGGTACTTCGATCACATTCGGCAGATGTATCACCTGGTGCATGACGAGACGTACGCCCTGAGTGAACACCTGCTCGCATTCAAGGAGGCGTGCTACGACATCGGCATCGAGTTCGGGATGTTCGGGATGACGTGCATGGACGAGAGCGAGGGAGGGCTCCTGTCAGAGGCCCAGACCTACAACTGGCTCGTGGAGAGGATTCGGGAGCACGTGCAGACCAAGTGGTTCAAGCGTGGGAAGCATGACCGTGTTTGCCGGGAGAAGCGTAATCGGCAAGCCGTCACTGAATACGTAGAGCGGGTGATGGCTAGCCGTTCTCGTACCGTAGTGGTGAGGGTGGATCTGTACTACCGGGAAGCAGCACGTATTCGCCTGAAGGTGGAGGACGTCTTCGAGGACCTGGACAGGCTGATCCGGGCTCGGGAATACGATCCGGTCTTCCAGCACGAGACAGGCTACATCTGCGCCGTGGAGCAAGGGGAGGACATGGGCTACCACATCCATGCCGCCTTCTTCTTCGATGGCCGGAAAGTCCGTAGTGACTATGCCAAGGCTGACGCTATTGGTGATCTGTGGAAGAGGATTACCGAGGGTTGGGGGTACTTCCACAGCTGCAACCACAAGAAGCGGTTGTATAAGGAGCGCTGCGGGGTAGGGATGTTCCAGCGCGACGATGCAACTGGTAGGCAGAACATCATCGAGGCCTGCCACTACTTGATCGAGGATGGCCAATCGCTACGGGTGAGGCCTGCAGGCGCCAGGGGGCTTCGTATCGGTCGTATCTTTCAGTGCATTTTTCGCGCTCTTTGCTAACGTCTTAGGAAGGAGATGGCATTCCTCCTCATAACCGCCTTCCGGCTGATGATGCCTACGCACAACCCTATCTGGGCGGTGTAGGCATTTTTGTATGCGCTGTCCACGAATGACCTATGGACAGCTGCCATGAAACCACACCTCACCTCGCTCCCAGGGTCTGCCTTTGAGCCTTCTGCCTCGTACTTCCTCGCGGTACGGGGGATGTCATGAAGGGCTACCAACTGACCTTCTTCACCCAGCAGGACCGCACGGTCCACCACAAGCCCATCGCCGAATGGCTTATGGCCGAGGCGCTGCGCCTGGGTGTGCACGGCGCCACCCTGCTGGCCGCCAAAGAAGGCTTTGGCCATCACCACAGAATGCATGCCGCGCATTTCTTCGAACTGGCCGATCAACCGCTGGAAGTGGTGATGGTGGTCACCGAGGAGGAAATGCAGCGGATCTTCACCCGTCTGGCTGACGAACACCTGAAGCTGGTGTACGTGAAGACCCCCATCGAGTTCGGCGTACTGGGTGAGGACGACGAAGCCGCAAGCGGAGGCCGCCATGACTGAGATATGGGCTCAGGCAGCCCTGTGGTTGGGACTGGCGCTGCTGGCGACGCTGGTGTCGATCTTCTTGCGCATCGCTACGGCCCTGTCGGAGATCGTCGTCGGGACCATTGCCCAGTTGATCATCGGTGCGCTGCTGGGAATGGCAGTGCTGCAGGGCGATGCCAGCTGGATCAAGTTCCTGTCAGGTGCCGGGGCCATTCTGCTGACCTTCCTGGCCGGTGCCGAACTGGACCCGAAGGTGTTCCGCACTCACTGGAAGCAGGCAACGGTCATCGGCCTGGTCGGCTTCATCGTGCCCTTCCTCGGTTGTGCGGCACTCGCGCGCTGGGGCCTGGGCTGGAACCCGCAGGCCAGCTGGCTGGCGGGTATCGCCATGTCTACCACTTCGGTGGCGGTGGTCTATGCGGTGATGCTGGAATTGGGGCTGAACACCAGCGAATACGGGAAAATCGTGCTGGCGGCCTGCTTCGTCAACGACCTGGCCACGGTGATCGCCCTGGGGCTGATCTTCGCCCCCTTCACCCTGAAGACCATTGGTTTCGCCGGTATCCTGGCCCTGGCTGCGCTGCTGCTGCCGTGGATCACCCCGCGCTTTTTCCGCCGCTTCGGTGGCCGCCCTTCGGAACTGGAAGCCAAGTTCCTCATGCTCTGCCTGTTCGGCCTGGGCGCGGCGGCCACGTGGGCGGACAGCGAGGCAGTGTTGCCGGCGTATCTGATCGGCATGGTCCTGGCCGGCACCGTAGGCA
Source organism: Pseudomonas sp. AAC (assembly GCF_000725445.1). Taxonomy (NCBI): domain Bacteria; kingdom Pseudomonadati; phylum Pseudomonadota; class Gammaproteobacteria; order Pseudomonadales; family Pseudomonadaceae; genus Pseudomonas; species Pseudomonas sp. AAC. Next base: position 786,253 of record NZ_KL647095.1, read on the forward strand.
AGGACCACGCGTTGATTCGCCGCCTGCGCACCCTGACCTTCGGCCTGCTGACACCCTTTTACTTCATCCGCGCTGGCTCGCTGGTGTCGTTGCCGGCACTGGCCGCCGCACCCGCGGCTTTCGTGTTGCTCTTGCTGGTGAAAATGCTCACCAAGCTGGTGGGCGTGTACCCCACCTGCCTGTACTACGGCTCGCCACGTCGGGAAGGCGCCTACACCACCCTGCTGATGTCCACCGGACTGACCTTCGGCACCATCTCGGCGTTGTTCGGCCTGTCCCATGGGCTGATCGACCAGGGGCAGTACTCAGCGCTGGTGGCGGCTGTGATCGGTAGCGCCGTGGTACCGACGCTGATCGCCAATGCCTTCTTCCTGCCCCGGCATCTGTTGCCCAGGAACGCTCCCGAGGAGGAGGCCGCCGGTCCGCCGGCGGAGGTCAGGCAATCTGCGCGGCACGACGACTTGCGCTCGGATGCGGCGCAAAGGAGGTGAACCATGATCAAGCACATTCTGGTGGCCTATGACGCTTCCACGGCAGCGGAGCTGGCCCTGAACTTCGCCCACGACCTGGCCGAGCGTTTTGGCGCCAGTCTGCACATTCTCTCGGTGGCGCAGCCGCCGGAGTTCGGTGACGAGGTGGAGACCGAGGCAGTGATCGAACGCTCGCGCGCGCACTTTCATCATGCCTTCAACATGCTTGGTTACCGGAGGATGGCTCCGGAGGATCGGCCGACGACACATGTCTCGGTCGGCCGTCCCGCGGAGCAAATAGTGCGTTATGCGGAGGAGCACGCCATCGACCATATCGTGATTGGTCATCGTGGTCATTCCGGTTTCGAGCGCTGGCTGCTGGGCTCGGTGGCCCGGCAGGTCATCGACCACGCCCCCTGCGCCGTTACCGTCATTCGCGGCTGACCCGCTAAAGGAGCCTGAATATGCTGGCGATCGATATCCCGGGAGTGGGGAGTCTTAGGCTGAAGCATCTGATCTGCGACTACAACGGCACCCTGGCGGTGGATGGTCGCCTGATAGACGGTGTAGCGCGGCGCTTGGAGATCCTTGGCCGCACTCTGGCTTTGCATGTGGTTACTGGCGACCCGCTTGGCACCGCAGAGGCGGAGCTCGCTGCGCTGGATGTCAACTTGCTGGTGCTCTCCGACGACGATCAGGCGATCTTCAAGGAAGACTATCTGCGCACGCTGGGCATGAATGGGGTGGTGGCCATTGGAAATGGCAGCAACGACCGGCACATGTTGCAGAAGTCGGCACTGGGGATTGCAGTCATTGGCCCGGAGGGGGCTTCGTCGGTGGCCATCGGTGCGGCTGATCTGGTTGTGCTGGATATCCTCAGCGCCCTGGATATGCTGACCCACCCGCAGCGCATCATCACCAGTCTGCGTTGCTGAGCATCAGGCAAGAGAACAAACATGACCCGAATCGTTCTGACCCGCCATGGCCATGTCGACTGGATAGCCCCGGAGCGCTTCCGCGGGCGCGCCGAACTGCCACTTTCCGACCTGGGCAAGCGCCAGGCGCTGGCCGTGGCCCGCCGCATCGCCGAAACCTGGCAACCGGATGCAATCTACACCAGCCCGCTGTCGCGCTGCGTCGATACCGGTGCCGCCATCGCGCGCGCCACGGGAGCTCCAGTGCAGGCCCTGGAGGGGCTAGCCGACACCGACTACGGCCAGTGGCAGGGCCTGACCCATGAGGAGGTCCGCCAGCGCTGGCCGGAGGAGCACCGCACCTGGTTGGAAGCGCCCGACCTGGCCGCGATCCCCGACGGCGAAAGCCTGGCTGACGTGCTGGCGCGAGGGACGAAGGTGCTGCGTGAAGTCCTGCATCGTCATGCCGGCAAGACCCTGGTGCTGGTTGGCCACGACAGCATCAACCGCGTCTTGCTGCTGCAGGCGCTGGGCCTGCCACTCTCGCGCTACTGGCGGCTGAAACAAGAGCCCTGCTGCCTCAACGAGATCGTCGTCGAGGACACCGTCTGCACCCTGCACCGGCTCAACGAGAGCGGGCACCTGGCTGGCGTCTGAGCAGGTACGGCCGCTCGCTCAGTCAGTCGCCAGTGGCACCAGGGTCAGCTGCCGCAGGCGGCTGAGGGTGCGTTCGAAATCCAGCAGGGTGTCGCCGGCGGCCAGTTGCTCCAGCGCTACGCTGGCGTAGAGCTGCAGCTTGAGGTGTCGGTCGTAAGCGATGTCGATGAAGTTCAGGAAGCGCTTGCCGACATCGTCGGGGCAGTCGCGCAATGGCCCCAGGCTGCTCACCGCCATGCAGGGAAAACGTTCGATCAGCCACAGGTAGTCGGCCGCCGAGTGTGGATGCTCGAACAGCTCCTCGAAGTCCAGCCAGGCATGGTCGCCGTCCTGGGCCCGCACTCGCAGTGGGTGGTGGTTGACCTGCAGCACCTGCTCGAAGCTCGTCTGCGGCCCCAGCGCGAAGCGCTGGCGCAGGAGGGCCAGGTCGACGGATGCGGCCGGCCAGAGGTAGCTGCCCCAACGGTCCAGTGGGGTCAGTCGCTGCCGGTAGTCTTCGCCGTTGTCCAGCGCCAGTACCTCGAAGCGCTTCTCGATCAGTTCGACTACGGGGCGGAAGCGCTCTCCGTACAACGGGTCCGTGCACAGTGCGGACGGCGGGTAGTTGGACGTGCAGACCAAACCAACCCCCGCATCCACCAGTTGCTGCAGCGTCGGCCCGAGCAGCATGGCGTCACCGATGTCATGGACGTGGAACTCGTCGAAGCACAGCAGGCGAGTTTCCTCGGCAATGCCGCCGGTGACCTTTTCCAGGGGATCGGACTGGCCAGCGAAAGCCTGCAGGCGCATCTGCACTTCTTCCAGAAAGGCATGGAAGTGGACGCGGCGCTTGTCCTGCAAGGGGGCGGCGGCAAAGAAGGCATCCATCACAAAGCTCTTGCCGCGTCCTACGTCCCCCCACAGGTAGATGCCCGCCGTTGGCTTGTGAAACCAGCCATGGTGTCCGTGGAGGAAGTGCTCCAGCCAGTTGGCAAGGTGCTCGACGGCGTTTTGCTGCTGCGAATCGGCGAGGTAGCCGCGCTCCTCCAGGGCCACCCGAAAGTGTCGGAGAATTCGTTCTGATACGGATTCAGGGATGGCCTGGCGGTCGGCGGCAGTCATGCTTCACCTCTGGCTCAATGGGGGGACGGAGGGCGCCTGGCGCCCTCCGCCAGGTCAATGCACGAAAGCCTGGTAGCCAGCATAGTGCGCGGTGCCACCGAGGATTTCCTCGATGCGCAGTAGTTGGTTGTATTTCTCCACCCGCTCGCCGCGGCAGGGGGCGCCGGCCTTGAGATGCCCGGTGCCGAAGGCCACGGTGAGATCGGCGATGAAGCTGTCGACGGTTTCGCCGCTGCGGTGCGACACCATCGCGCCCCAGCCGTTGTTGTGGGCTAGGAGTACCGTGGTACGGGTCTCGCTGAGGGTGCCGATCTGGTTCGGCTTGATCAGCACCGCGTTGGCGGTGTTCTCGAGGATGCCGCGGCGGATGCGTTCGGCGCTGGTCACGAAGAGGTCGTCGCCAACCAGCTCGATGCGTTGGCCGAGCGCCGCGGTCAGGCGCTTCCATCCCTCCCAGTCGTCCTCGGCAAGGCCGTCCTCCAGCACCACAATGGGGTAGCGCTCCACCCAGTCGGCATACAGGCCGATCATCTCGTCGGCATCCAGAAGCCGGCCTTCGCTGTGCAGGCGGTAGAAGCCGTTTTCGTAGAGTGCGCTGGGCGCCGGATCCAGGGCGAGCTGGACTTCCTCGCCCGGACGGTAGCCGGCGGCCTCGATGGCCTTCATCAGGAGGTCGAGGGCATCGGCGTTGTACTTCAACGGTGGCGCAAAGCCGCCTTCGTCGCCCACCGAGGTGGAGAAGCCCTTGGCCTCCAGCAGGGTACGCAAGTGGCGGTAGATTTCCCCGCCCCAGCGCAGCGCCTCGCGGAAGCTGCCGGCGCCGGAAGGGACGATCATGAACTCCTGGAAGTCCGTGCCTTGCCAGTGGGCGTGCACGCCACCGTTGTTGAGCACGTTGAACATGGGCACCGGCATGCGCGTGGCCTGCTCCCCGCCGAGGTAGCGGAACAGCGGCAGGCCGGTGGCCGCCGCCGCCGCGCGGGCCACCGCCAGGCTGACGCCGAGGATGGCGTTGCTGCCCAGGCGCGACTTGTCCGGCGTGCCATCGCACTGCAGCATGGCCAAATCGATAGCGGTCTGGTCGCAGGCGTCATGGCCCTTCAGTAGCGGGGCGATTTCGCTGGCGACATTGTGCACGGCGTCCAGCACGCCCTTGCCGCCATAACGCGCCGGGTCGCAATCACGCAGTTCAACGGCTTCATGCTTACCCGTTGACGCCCCTGAAGGCACCGAGGCTCGCCCCTGGAAACCGTCCTCGAGGGTCACGTCCACTTCGACTGTCGGGTTGCCTCTTGAGTCGAGGATTTCCCGGGCAACTACCTGCTTGATGAATACGGCCATACCGATCTCCTTCTTTCGCTCAAATGCGCCAGTCGCGATTGCCACGTTCGATTACGATTGCGGACGCCGGTAGCCGCCGATAACTCCGCGCTTGGACAACACCCACTGCCAGAGCTGGATGTCGCGCGCGCGGAAGGCGCCGGCACAGGACAGCAGGTAGTAGCGCCACATGCGCCGGAAGCGCTCCCCCGGTGCTGAAAAGCGTGGCCAGGCCGCTTCGAAATTGGCGTGCCAGGCCATCAGGGTGCGGTCGTAGTCGGCGCCGAAGTTGTGCAGGTCCTCGACGACGAAAAGGTCGTCCGCGGCATCGCCGATCTGGCCGATGGAGGGCAGGTCGCCGTTGGGGAAGATGTAGCGGTCGATCCACGGGTCGGGATGCCCGCGGCGGGCGTTCTTGCCGATGCTGTGCAGCAGGAGCAGGCCATTGTCAGCGAGACAGCGGTGGGCCACCTGCATGAACGCCCGATGGTTCTTGTGCCCGACGTGCTCGAACATGCCGACGCTGGCGATGCGGTCGAACCGCTCGTTCAGGCTGCGGTAGTCCTGCAGTCGGAACTCCACGGGCAGGTCACGGTAGCGGTCACCGGCCCAGTTCGCCTGTTCCTGGGATACAGTCACGCCCACGCACTCCACGCCGTGGTGCTGCGCGGCATAGGCCATCAGGCTTCCCCAGCCGCAGCCGATGTCCAGCAGGCGCATGCCGGGCTTGAGCTGCAGCTTGCGGCAGATCAGCTCCAGCTTGGCCTCCTGGGCCTGCTCGAGATTTGTGGCGTTTTCCCAATAGCCGCAGCTGTAAGTCAGGCGTGAGTCCAGCATGGCCTTGTACAGTTCATTGCTCAGGTCGTAATGCTGCCTGCCGACCTGCCAGGCACGCCTGATGTTCTGCAGGTTGCGCAGGCGATAGCGCAGGGCATGGGCAAGCAAGCGCAACGGCTGGACCTCGCGATCGAGCCGGGCGCGCAGCAGGCGATGGAAGAACTCGTCGAGATGCGCAGCGTCCCAGTCACCGTCCATATAGCTCTCGCCCAGGCCGAGGCTGCCCATACCCAGCGCTCGTTCGAAGACGCACGGGCGCAGCACTCGCATGTCCCAGGGACGCTGACCATTCACCTCGATATCGGCCTTGTGCAGCAAACCGACGGCGAGCTTGCGCACTTCCGGATTCGAGCTGGACTGCGAGCCGCTCGATGAGGTTTCGAGTATCTCGCTCATACCGGGTTCCTCGCGTCGTCGACCGTCGCCGTGGGCTGGTTGCTCGGGGCCGGATAGGCCGTCGCTGTGGAGCGGGTACGTAGGTTCGCTAGCGACTCTCGGTAGACGCCAACACGGCAGATACCGACCTCGATTGCCAGGCTGGAGTACCTCAGGCAGCAATAGGTGTCCCAGGCCTCGCGAGGCTCCGAGAACACCAGGTAGCGGGCAGCGCTTTCGATTAGCAGTGCGGAGCGCTTCAATCCCTGGCTGAACAGCGCCCGGGCGAGGTGTTCTTGTTGCTCACGGGCGATATTGAGCGCCGAAGGGTAGGTTACTCGTAGAAGGATATGTTGAGCGGGAAGCAGCTGGAGAAACGCTTCCAGGTCGTCGGACAGGATGCTGGTGACTGACGACGACCAGATGAGGTCAGGCTGATGATGCAGTGGGGTTCCCACATTCACCTCCAGGTACAGGGCCGACGCGTGCCATAAGGCGAATCGCGGCTGGCGATGGGACTACCTGAGCGAAGTGGGGCTGTAGATACAAAAATGCCTACCGCTCCCGCCTTCGCGAGTTCGGTAGGCATCATCAGCTGACGGCGTCAGCGGTTAACGGAGAATGCCATCTCCTGTGAGAACTGTATCACCGACTCCCGGGCTTGCAAGAAGTCCGGGAGCCTCGGGGCATTAGTCCTCCAGCAGCGCCTTGTTGCGCACGGCGCCCTTGTCGGCGCTGGTGGCCAGCAGGGCGTAGGCCTTCAGCGCGGTGGTCACCTTGCGCGCGCGCGGCGCGGCCGGCTTCCAGCCTTTCTTATCCTGCTCGACACGGCGGGCGGCCAGCTCTTCATCGCTCACCAGCAGGTTGATGCTGCGGTTGGGGATGTCGATCAGCACCTTGTCGCCGTCCTTCACCAGGCCGATGGCGCCGCCCGCGGCGGCTTCCGGCGAGGCGTGGCCGATGGACAGGCCTGAGGTGCCGCCGGAGAAGCGGCCGTCGGTGAGTAGGGCGCACTGCTTGCCCAGGCCCTTGGACTTCAGGTAGCTGGTGGGATACAGCATTTCCTGCATGCCCGGGCCGCCTTTCGGGCCTTCGTAGCGGATGATCACGATGTCGCCGGCCTTCACTTCGTCGGCGAGGATGCCTTTCACCGCGGCGTCCTGGCTTTCGAAGATTCTCGCCGTGCCCTCGAAGACATACAGGGACTCGTCCACGCCGGCGGTTTTCACCACGCAGCCGTCGAGGGCGATATTGCCGTACAGCATGGCCAAGCCGCCTTCCTGGGAGTAGGCGTGCTCGAAACTGCGGATACAACCCTCGGCGCGATCATCGTCCAGGGTGTCCCAGCGGGTCGATTGGCTGAAGGCAACCTGGCTCGGGATGCCCGCGGGGCCGGCCTTGAAGAATGTATGGACCTTCTCGTCGCGGGTCTGGGTGATGTCCCACTCGGCGATGGCGTCGGCCATGCTCGGGCTGTGCACGGTCGGCACCTCGGTGTGCAGCAGGCCGCCACGGGCCAGTTCGCCGAGGATAGAGAAGATGCCGCCGGCGCGGTGCACGTCTTCCATATGGTACTTCTGGATGTTCGGCGCCACCTTGCACAGTTGCGGCACCTTGCGCGACAGGCGATCGATGTCGCGCAGGTCAAAGGGCACCTCGCCTTCCTGGGCGGCGGCCAACAGGTGCAGGATGGTGTTGGTCGAGCCACCCATGGCGATGTCCAGCGACATGGCGTTCTCGAAGGCGAGCACATTGGCGATGCTGCGCGGTAATACTGAGGCATCGCCCTCGCCGTAGTAGCGCTGGCACAGCTCGACGGCCAGGCGGCCGGCGCGCAGGAACAACTGCTCGCGATCGGCGTGGGTGGCCAGTGTGGTCCCGTTTCCTGGCAGGGCCAGGCCCAAGGCCTCCACCAGGCAGTTCATCGAGTTGGCGGTGAACATGCCAGAACAGGAACCGCAAGTCGGACAGGCACTACGCTCGTACTCGGCGACCTTCTCGTCGGAGCAGGAATCGTCGGCGGCGACCACCATGGCGTCGATCAAGTCCAGGCCGTGGCTGGCCAGTTTGGTCTTGCCGGCTTCCATCGGTCCGCCGGAGACGAACACCACCGGGATGTTCAGGCGCAGCGCGGCCATCAGCATGCCGGGGGTGATCTTGTCGCAATTGGAGATACAGACGATGGCGTCGGCGCAGTGGGCGTTGACCATGTACTCCACGGAGTCGGCGATGATCTCGCGCGACGGCAGGGAATAGAGCATGCCGTCATGGCCCATGGCGATGCCGTCGTCCACGGCGATGGTGTTGAATTCCTTCGCCACGCCGCCGTGTCTTTCGATCTCGCGGGCGACCAGTTGGCCCAGGTCCTTCAGGTGCACGTGGCCGGGCACGAACTGGGTGAAGGAGTTGGCGATGGCGATGATCGGCTTCTTGAAGTCTTCGTCCTTCATCCCGGTGGCGCGCCAGAGGGCGCGGGCGCCGGCCATGTTGCGACCGTGGGTGGAGATTTTCGAGCGGTAATCGGGCATGGTGGGTCCTGTCAGCTAATTAGATTGTTTTTGTCTTATGGTGCTCAGTCGTTGAGCACGAGATTCACCAGCATCACCAGGCCCATGCTCAGTGGTACTAGCCCGACCAGGCCAGTTGCCGATCGAGCAAAAAACCAGCCGCCGAGCAGACCGAGCGACAAGCAGCCAGCTTCTAGGAGGCGAGTGGGTGCAGGTAGCCAGGTCGCCTTGGGTTGGGAAATGCCTCCGCTCAATGTGCCGCCCCATAGGCCGCCACCGACTTGCGGATTTCCTCGCGGGCATCGTCGAGACTGCCCCAGCGGTCCATGCGTACCCACTTGCCGGGCTCGAGAGTCTTGTAGTTCTCGAAGAAGTGCTGGATCTGCTGGAGCATCAGTTCACGCAGGTCGCTGCATTCGCGCACATTGGTGTACAGGGTGCTGAGCTTATCGTGGGGCACTGCGATGATCTTGGCGTCGGGCCCTGCCTCGTCGGTCATGTACATCACGCCAATCGGGCGGCAACGCAGAACGGTGCCAGGTGCAACCGGGCAAGGTGTGATGACCAGGATATCCAGTGGGTCGCCGTCCTCGCTCAGGGTGGAAGGAATGAAGCCGTAGTTGGCTGGGTAGAACATCGGCGTACTGAGAAAACGGTCGACGAACATCTGGCCGCTGGCCTTGTCCAGTTCATATTTAATGGGCGCGTGGTTTGCGGGGATCTCGATCACGGCGTAGATGTCGTCCGGGACGTCTTTGCCGGCAGGGAGGTCAGTGAAGCTCATGTCTTGGGTCTCCGTAAGCGTCAGGTGCTGGGGGTGTCGCGTTCGGCCTTGCGTTTGCCCACGGTCCCCATTTCTACGGGAGTCTTCACGTAGAACAGGGCGAGATCTTCGGCTTCCAAGCGCTCAAACAACTGCTGGCACTCCTCCTCGGATACCGCCAGACAGATCTCGACGGGTTGGTCGGCCAGTTCGAAGAAATGGTACGAGTGCAGCCGCCCGGCATGGCCGTAGCCCTCGGCGCCCAGCACCAGGGTGGCGCCCTTGAGCTTCATGCTGCGAGCCAGATCGACCATCCAGTCGGTGATCAGCTTGCCGCCATGGCGGCGGCTCTGTTGGGTGAAGAAAGTCACCAGATAGCCTTGCATCGTTGCTCCTCCGTCAGCGTCCACTGAGCAATGGGTAGGTCATGAGTCCAGCGGTCGTAGCCAGAAGGGAGCCCGCGACATGCACGCCGATGGCGGTCATTGCCCAACTGACGCGCCCGGACTGGAGCAGCGCCATGGTTTCCGCCGAAAAGGTCGAGAAGGTCGTCAGGCCGCCGCAGAACCCAGTGATGATCAACAGGCGCCATTCAGGGCTGAGCGCCGGGTTGGCGGCGAAGAAGGCCACGGCCACGCCGATGATGTATCCGCCGATGAGATTGGCGGTCCAGGTACCCGGCGGAATGGTGGGGAACAGCGCATTGAGCTGCAATCCAAGGAACCAACGCAGCAGGGCTCCAAGGGCGGCGCCGCCGGCAATAGCGATAATGGATTTCAGCACGCTGGCCAGACTCCATGGCGGAGCGGTGACCAGGCGAAAACAGATGTCCCCGACGGGGAAAGGGGGGCTGGGCGGAGAATTGCGTTCACGTTCCTATCCTTATACGAAAGGACAGGACGCACACCTACGCACCCTGTCCAGGGTTCACGTAGGCATCATCAGCACGAAGGCGGTTAAAGGAGGAATGCCATCTCCTGTGAAGAAATTAGCATTTCTACCTACTTCAGGGAAATCATCCTTGCGATGACATACCTGAAACGAGGCGGACGCGTGGGCGGAGCAATCGCCTCGTTTTCATCCAAATCAATAGCTGTAACCATATGCTTATGAATTTTGATTCTTTTAAGATGTAACGACCGTAACATTAGGATTGCACACTATGACGAATCAGAACTGGCTCCTCCTCACCTATAAGGTTCCATCGGAACCCGCCAAGAAGCGCATTGCTCTGTGGCGCAAGCTCAAAGGGATGGGGGCGGTGTATCTGCAAAACGGCGTCTGCCTGCTCCCAAAGACTGATGAGCATGTTCGTCAGTTGAAGATGCTAGAGCACGACATCGAGGCAATGGCAGGCGACTCAGTGATCTTGGAGACCGTCGCTTTGGACCGTCTGCAGGAAGACAAAGTGGTAGCACGCTTCAAGGCTGACCGCGACGAGGAGTACCGCGAGCTGCTCGATAAGTGTGATGACTTCGAAGCGGAAATCGCCAAGGAGACCGCGGCCTGCCACTTCACCTACGCCGAGTTGGAAGAGAACGACGTCGATTTGAAAAAGCTGCAGAACTGGCTGGAGAAGATCCGCAAGCTGGACTTCTACGGCGCGCCACTCCTGGTGGAAGCGGAGCAGCGCCTGCAGCACTGCGAAACCTTACTGGATACCTACGCCCAGCGCGTGTTCGAGGCGCAGGACGAAAATCGATGACCTGAAGAGGTGCTCCATGCTGTTGAAAGTGCTGACATACAACACCCTATTTGCCGGCCGCGACGGCGCAGATACACGTAGGTCCGTGGCGCAGATCGGCTTAGTACGAGAACTGGAGCCTGACATCTTCCTGATGCAGGAGGCCCGCGGACTCGATGCAAGCGGTGGTGACTCGTTGTATGACATGGAGCGCCAGCTTCAGATGCGGGGCTTTTTGGCTCTAGCTCCGAGGACTGGGCAGCATCTTGCGATCTTTATTCGACACCCTCTGAGGCCGCTCTCTTTCGAGAGCGATCCGTTCAATTTTCATCACAGCGTTGCATCTCTCAGGGTGGCATTGCCTGGGGGCGGGCAAAGCCTGCACCTGACGAGCGTTCATTTGTGCCCGAATGGCGTGGATGTCAGACGTCGGGAAGCCGCATACCTGGCCGTGCAGGCCATTCCCGGCGAGTACCGGCTACTTGCGGGAGACTTCAACTCGGCATCACCGCATGATCCGGAGCCGCAGGGGTTCGATCTGCTCTCTGCGCACCACCGCATTCGTTACTCCAGTAATGGCCGTGATGCTGATACGACGGTCCTCGCAACGCTCGAAACAGCTGGCTGGGTCGATGTAGGTCGTCTCCTGCAGCCTGAGTCCACACCTACGGTACCCACCGCTGCCTACACCAACTCCGAGTTTGCGCAGATGCGGTGTGACTACGTCCTGGCCACGCCAGCCCTTGCCAGCAAGGTTGTCAGCTATGAGGTGATTCGCACCCCAGCCACCGACGGTGCTTCGGATCACTATCCGGTCTTGGCGACTTTCGACATTTGACCATGATTCCGCCGACGTTAGCGCAGCAGTTGGGATTACGAGCTCCTTACTATCGAGATCGCATGATGAGCCAGTATCAAGAACGTTCCTTGGAAAAAAGCGATAGCTCCCAAAGCAGTACAGGCCGATCAACTTGGCTCAACAGAACAGTCGCGGGAGCGGGATTGACCAGTGCCCTGGGCGATTTTTGCTACGAGACCACAACCGTGATTCTTCCTGGGTTCCTTGCGGTACTGGGAATACCCGCCGCGGCACTGGGCACCATCGAAGGGATCGCAGACGCCCTGGCCGCTTACACGAAAATGTTCTCCGGCTACATCGCTGACAAACTGGGGCATCGCAAACTGCTGGTCCTGATCGGCTACGGCCTGACGCCGGCCGGCCAGGTCCTGCTAGCACTGGCGTTGGGTTGGCCGCTGCTTCTTGCCGGCCGGCTGGTTTCCTGGTTCGGCAAAGGACTGCGAGGCCCATTGCGCGATGCTATCGTGATCCAGGCGGTGACTGCCGATACCCGGGGGCGTGCATTCGGTTTCCACCGGGCGATGGACACGTTGGGGGCCGTCATTGGCCCGTTGCTTGGTGTCGCCCTACTGGGGTGGGCTCAACAGCTACCCTGGGACGATGCGACAGGGCCTTTCCGGCTGGTGCTCTGGTTGAGCGTCATCCCCGGCGTCCTCGCCGTATTGGCGTTCCTGACCCTGGTCAAGGACCCGCAGCACTCCGCGAACCCCGAGTTGAAGTTCTTCCAGACCCTCAAAGGCCTGCCTCTGCGTTTCAAGCGCTACCTGGGAGCCGTCGGGCTATTCGGTATCGGTGATTTCAGCCACAGCTTGCTCATACTTGCGGCCACGCAACTGCTCAGCGGAACCCTGGGAGTGGTGCAAGCGGCGCAGGTTGCTGGTCTGCTGTATGTCTGGCGCAACCTGGTCCAGGTCCTGACGTCCTACCCCATCGGCATACTGGCGGATCGCCTGGGCTCGCTGCCGGTGCTTGTCGCGGGTTATGCCTTGGGTAGCCTGACGGCTCTACTGGCCGCACTGGCTTTCTGGCTGAGGTTGGACAGCGTGCCGATGCTGGTACTGCTCTTCACCGTCGCGGGCCTGTATGTGTCCGTGCAGGAGGCCCTGGAGTCCACTGTAACCGCGGACATGGTGCAGCAGGAGACGCTGGCTCTGAGTTACGGTGCGCTTGGCACGGTGAACGGCACCGCAAAGTTCATCTCGAGCGCTACTGTTGGTCTCCTATGGACTGCAGTCTCGCCCGTGCTCGCTTTTCTGCTGGCGGCCATACTAATGATCGCAGGTACTGGGGTGTTGGCTCGGATGTCTGGTGGTACTGGACGTTAAGCGGCTTATCTACGGAGGGGCCGGTGGCGAGCAACTGTCGCCGCCTTCCGCTAGATTTCCGACCCGCAGGCCGACGTACCAGAGGATTGGAACGGCTGCCAACTGACTAAGTACGCAGAATGCTACGGTTGCCATTACGGAGTGATCGTAAAGGACACCAATTAGGCTGCTACCGGCGAACCAAGCGATACCGTAGCCGGCGGTGAATTGACCAAAGGCGGAGGCGCGGCGAGTGCTGGGCACCATAGGAGCAACCGCGGCGGGGATGATGGATTCGTGCACCCCCATGCCCACCCCCCAAATCGCCGCGCCGAAAAGTGCGCACCAGAACCCGCCAAGCAACGTCAGCGGTGCAAAGACGCTACTTGCCAGCGTCAGGCCGACCAGCACCTTGAAGCCGTAGCGGTCGAAAAGACGGCCGAACAGCAGGGAACCGCAACCGCTCACACCCATCGCCACCGAGTAGAAGATCGCTCTCCATCACGAGCACGCCAAGCGCCTCGATGAACTAGGCGTGTCCAAATCGTCCATTGTCGCGGCGGCGCTGGCATCCTGGCTCTCGCCAGACGCGGGCGACCAGCGCGAAGCCGCCATCGCCAAATGGCTGGATTGCCTGCAGCAGAGTTCCGTCCTGCTTGAGCAGGTCGAGATAAGGATTGATGTAGTGCGGGGCGGAGACGGCGTCGATGATGAGATCAAGCGTCGAGCCGTGCGCGGCCATCGCTTGCGCGTCGCTGGACAGTACGACCTCGTCGGCGCCCAGGCGCTTGCCGTCCTGCATCTTGGATGCGGACGTGGTGGACAGTATGACATGCGCGCCGAGCGCCCGGGCGAGCTTGACGGCCTGTGGCCAAGCCCCCAGGCCGACGCCGCCGACCCGCTTGCCTGGCCCCGCGCCCCAGTGGCGCAGCCGCGACTAGGTAGTGATGCCGGCGCACAGCAGCGGCGCGCCGGCGGTCAGGCGCAGCACGAAGCTTTCCGTCACGACGAAATGGCTGGAGTAGCCACCGAAGGCAGGGCCGCCGAGGATGGGATCGACGCTGTTGTAGGTGGCGACCATGCCTTGCTCGCAATACTGCTCCAGCCCCTCGCGGTAGCTCGGGCAGGTGCAGCAGGAATCTACCATGCAGCTGACCGCCACTATGTCGCCCACCTTGAAGTGCGCGACCTTCGCTCCGACGGCCGAAAGGCGCCCGACGATTTCGTGGCCGGGAACACTGGGATACAGCGTGCCACCCCATCCGCCGCGGGCGGTTTGCAGATCGGAGTGGCACACGCTGCAATAGAGGATGTCGATGGCGACATCCGTGGGCCCAGGTTCGCGGCGTGAGAACGAGAAGGGAGCCAGCGGCGAGGTCGCGTTTTCGGCGGCGTAGCCGGTGCAAGCGGACATGGCCAAGATCCTTTCCGAACGATGATGGAGTCTGGATTTTTCGTGACTGCTACAGGTCCACTGCGGCAAGCCCCTGGTCGTCATAGCGCGTGCCCTCGACCGGATGCGCCGCGACAGCCGCTTCGATGGCCGCGATGTCGGCCACGTTGAGGGATACGCGGGTGGCGGCCATGTTTTCTTCGAGCCGGGTGCGCTTGCGCGTCCCGGGGATCGGTACGATCCAGGGCTTTTTCGCCAGCAGCCAAGCGAGTGCGAGTTGCCCCGGCGTGACGTTCTTCTCCCGCGCGATTGCCTTCAGCGCATCGACGAGAGCGACATTCTTGCGCAGCGCCGCAGCCTGGAAGCGCGGATTGCCGCCCCGGAAGTCATCGTCGCTGAAGGCCGCATCGGCGCCGAACGCTCCCGTCAGAAAGCCGCGACCGAGTGGGCTGTAGGCGACGAAGCCAATGCCGAGTTCTTCCAGCAGGGCCAGGATCTCCTGCTCCGGTTCACGTGACCACAACGAATACTCGCTTTGCAGCGCGGTCACGGAGTGGACCGCATGGGCCTTGCGGATCGTTGCCGCACCGGCCTCGGACAGGCCGAAATGCTTGACCTTGCCCGCCTTCACCAGATCGGCCACGGCGCCGGCAACGTCTTCGATTGGCACCTGCGGATCGACGCGGTGCTGGTAGAACAGGTCGATGCGATCGGTGCGCAGCCGCTTCAGCGCCGCATCGGCGACGGCCTTGATGTGTTCCGGGCGGCTGTCGGTGCCGAGCGGCCACGGACCGCCGTTCGGGTCGATGGCGAAGCCGAACTTGGTGGCGATCACCACCTGGTCGCGCACCGGCGCGAGCGCCTCGCCGACCAGTTCTTCGTTGGTGAACGGACCGTAGACTTCGGCGGTATCGAAGAAGGTGACGCCCAGATCGACGGCTCCGCGCAGTAGCCGGATCATGTCGCCGCGCTCGCCGGGTGCGCCGTAGGCCCAGGTCATACCCATACAGCCGAGCCCGAGCGCGGACACTTCCAGGCCGGAGTTTCCCAATATGCGTTTGTTCATGTCATGTCCCCTCTTTTGGAATCCGTGTTCGACCGGGGCCGGATCATTCCACCCCGGCATATCCGCTCACCCGATCAGGTGTTTGGGCGTTGTCCGGGCAGTGCCGCTTCGATCGCTTCGATGATGGCGCCGTCCTGCGGCTCGATACCGGGCGCGAAGCGGGCGATGACAGCGCCGTCGCGGCCGACCAGGAACTTCTCGAAGTTCCACGCCACTTCCGGCTCGGGATTGGGCGTCACGCCATGCCCCGCCAGCCACTGGCGGAACGTTTCGCCGCCTTGCGCCCTGGGCCTGGCTTCGATCAACGCGGCGTAAAGCGGATGCTTGCCTTCACCCGCGACGGAAATCTTGGAAAACAGTGGGAAATCCACTGCATAGGCCGTCGAACAGAAGCGCTGAATTTCGGCATCGTCGCCGGGTTCCTGCCCGGCGAAATCATTGGCCGGGAAGCCAAGCACCGCGAAGCCCTGTTCGCGATACCGGGAATGGAGCGCCTCCAGACCTTCATATTGCGGTGTGAGGCCGCATTGGGATGCGGTGTTGACGACCAACAGCACCTGGCCGGCATAGTCGGCCAGCGAAGTCTGTGCGCCGTCGATGCGGGTAATCGGAATGGTGAAAAGAGCAGCAGTCATCGCCATTTTCCTTCGGTGTGGGAAAGTCATGTCACCCGGCGCATTCCGCCAGGTGCCCCAGCGTGGTCGGGCCGTTCGTCGCAGGCGCATCATGAAACGGCCGGGCCAGCTCCAGCACGACCTCCCTGGCGGGAACGATGCTGGCGATGCCGCCGGCGGATTCAGAGACGCAGACGATGCCGTTGTCCAGATCGCCATCGAGCATGCCGGTTTTGGTCGCCGCGATGCCGTCGGATTCTGTGGCGCCAGCCCCCGGTTTCGGTGCGATGATCCGAGCCATGGCACCGGGCGTGCCCGCTTCGATGAGGTCTTGTGAGCGCACGTCTAGAATCGCCTGCTTGGCCGCTGCCGCAGCTGGTGATTCATCGGTCATGATGAAGCGCGTACCGGCGTAGATGCCTTCCGCGCCCGCAGCATGCGCCGCTGCCGCTGTTTTTCCATTGTAGATGCCGCCGGCTGCGATCACGGGAATGCGCAGTACGTCAGTGATCTGCGGCAACAGCACCAGCGTGCTGATCCGGTGCGCGCTGAGATGCCCGCCCGCCTCGTGGCCGGTGACGATAAAGGCGTCTACGCCCGCCTGCTGCGCTTGCAGGGCATTCTCGACGGTGGGCGACAACTCCCGATGGACGACGGTGATACCAGCCTCTTTGAACGCGCGGATGTAGTCCAGGCCTTTGCCGATGTCCTGGCCGACCGTGATCACGACCCTGACCTTTTCTTCAAGAATGACCTTCAAAAGCGGTTCGGCATAGAGGTAGCTGATGTCCACGCCCTCGATCGGCAGCAGGAAATTCACCGCAAAGGGCTTGCCCGTCAGGCGCCGCGTCTTGCGGATTTCATTGCGCAAGCGCTCGGCCGTCTCGCCGGGATCGGTGGTTTTGGTGGTCTGCCCGGCATTGGGACCGAGCACGCCCATGCCCCCGGCCTCCGACACTGCGGCAACCAGGTTGGCGGATGTCAGCCAGACCATCGGCGCCTGGATCACCGGATGCTCGATCTTCAAAAGTCTGGAGACACGTGTCTCGTTGGAAGACATTTCTATTACCTCGAATGTGTGTTGTCTCTTGTCGCTCCTGGCACCGGGCCGGCTGCAAACGGATTTGGCGAGAGCGTTGGCTATACCACGCCGGCAAGCCTGACAACGAACGCCTGGGCTTGGGCGCGCAACTGCTCTCCCTCCTCTGCGACCAGGCCGGTGCGCTCGGCGAGCGCTTCGGGGATACGCCGCACCTCATCGTACAGCGCCCATCCATGCGCGGTCGGGGCGGCGAAAACGCGCCGCTCGTCAGCGACGTCACGCCTGCGGACGATCAGCCCGGCTTCCTCCATCCGTTTGAGCAGCGGGCTGAGCGTGCCGACGTCGAGGTGCAGGCAGCCGCCCAGCTCGCCCACGGAAACCTCCTCGCGCTCCCACAGCACCAGCATCACCAGATACTGGGAATAGGTCAGGCCCAGGGGCTTCAACAGCGGCCGGTAGAGCCGCTGCAGCAGGTTGGTCGCCGCATAGAGGGGAAAGCAGAGCTGGCGATCGAGATGAAGCAGATCCTCGTCGCGCCCCCGCTCGGATGCCGTCATCGCGTCTTCACCGACAGGGCCACGTCGATGTTGCCGCGCGTGGCATTGGAGTACGGACAGACCTTGTGCGCCTCGGCAACGATTGCTTCGGCCGCCGCCTGGTCGACCCCGGCGATGGTGACGTCGAGCGCCACGGTCAACGTGAAGCCGCCGCTGCCGTTCGACTCCATGCCGACAGTTGCCGCGACTTCGATGTCGTTGTCGCGGACCTTCGTCTCCTTGTTGCGGGTGATGTGGATGACGGCGTTGCCGAAGCAGGCCGCATAGCCAGCCGCGAACAGTTGTTCGGGATTGGTCGCCCCGCCCTTGCCGCCAAGCGCGGCAGGCAGGGACAGGGGTAGATCCAGAAGGCCGTCGGTGCTCTTGACGGTGCCGCTGCGGCCGCCTATGGCGTTGACTGTCGTGCTGTAGAGTGTGCTCATGTGTTTCTCCTGATCAAATTCATTAACTGCCAGCCAGGTTGTGGCTGGCCATATATCCTGGAAGCGCTTGCCGGCAGGCAAGGCTCCGTCTTGTCAGTGCCTTACTTCGCGGCCTTGAGGATCACCTTCATGGCTTTCTCCTTCGCCGCTGCGCCGAAGACCTCGTACGCCTTCAGAATGTCGTCCAGCGCGAAGCGATGGGTGATGAGCTGGGCCGGTGAGATGCCCCCGGCCTGAAGCGTCTTCAGCAGCATGGGCGTGGTATTGGTGTTCACAAGGCCCATGGCGATGGTGATGTTCTGAAGCCAGAGCTTCTCCACGTGCAGCTCGACGGGCTTGCCATGAACGCCGACATTGGCGATGCGCCCGCCGGGGGCTATGGTCTGCTGGCAGATATCGAACGTTGTGGGAATGCCGACCGCCTCGATCGCCACGTCGACACCGACACCGCCCGTCATTTCCATGAGCGTTTCGACCGCCTTGCCATCGGCAACGTTGATCGTGTCAGTGGCACCGAATTTCCTTGCGACTTCAAGCCGGTTGGCATCGGTGTCCAGCATCACAAGCCGCCCCGGCGAATAGAACTGCGCCGTCAGCAGTGTGGCCATGCCGACAGGCCCGGCGCCAACGATGGCGACGACATCGCCCGGCTTCACCTGGCCCGCGAGGACGCCGATCTCGAAGCCGGTCGGCAGGATGTCGGACAGCATGACAAGCGCCTCTTCGTCCGTGCCGTCCGGCACCGGGTAAAGGCTGTTGTCGGCGTGCGGAATGCGCACATATTCGGCTTGGGTGCCGTCTATCAGATGGCCGAGTATCCAGCCGCCATCTGCGCAATGGGAGTAGAGCTGGCGCTTGCAGTTCGGACACGAGCCGCAGGAGGTGACGCAGGAGATCAGCACCCGGTCGCCCTTCTTGAAGTTGCGCAGGGCGCTGCCGGTCTCCTCGACAATGCCGACGCCCTCGTGGCCGAGCGTCCGGCCCGGCGTGACGGCGGGTACGTCACCCTTGAGAATATGCAGGTCGGTGCCGCAGATCGTGGTGTTGGTGATCCGCACGATGGCGTCGGTCGGCTTCTCTATAGCGGGTTTTTCCTTTTCTTCCCACGCCTTCTGACCAGGCCCCTTGTAGACGAGTGCTTTCATACCTTTGTACTCCATTGTGGTTTGCTGGATGCCGTCTTGACGATCAGCTTTGCAATTGCAGAATCAATGGCGGGATTTCGCCGCCGCTCAGCCGGAAGATGCAGTCGACTAAAGAAATTGGTCATTGGGTTCTTTCGCCCTTTTCGAAGGTGAAGCCCGGTGCCAGAGAATCCGACGGGACAGAATTCCGCAAACACAGCCTCACCCGGACAACTTGCTGGCAAGCACCTGCGCCTTCTCGATGCTGGGTGGCTCAGACAGCAATTCTCCGGCCCTGGCGAGCAGGGCGGCGGCGACCTTGCCCGCCAGATGCGCTTCACGCCCGGCCTCATCGGGGAAGGCGTCGAAAATGGCGAAGGTGCTGGGACCGAGGCGCAGGCCGAACCATGCGGCGGTGGCTGGCTCATCGAGCACGAGCGTCAAGCCCGCCTCCAGGAACGCCTCGACCTCCTGCTCTTTTCCGGGCCGAGCCTCCAGACGAACGAACAACGCAGTTTTAAGCAGGCTCATGATCAAGAAACTCCTTGACGTTTGGGGTGGGCTGGGTGTCGCACGGGCCCCGGCCCGCGCGCCGATGGCGTCATCGCGTTTTCACCAACAGGGCCACGTCGATGTTGTCACGGGTCGCATTGGAATACGGGCAGACCTTGTGCGCCTCGGCAACGATTGCTTCGGCCGCCGCCTGGTCGACCCCGGCGATGGTGACGTCGAGCGCCACGGTCAACGTGAAACCGCCGCTGCCGTTCGACTCCATGCCGACAGTTGCCGCGACTTCGATGTCGTTGTCGCGGACCTTCGTCTCCTTGTTGCGGGTGATGTGGATGACGGCGTTGCCGAAGCAGGCCGCATAGCCAGCCGCGAACAGTTGTTCGGGATTGGTCGCCCCGCCCTTGCCGCCAAGCGCGGCAGGCAGGGACAGGGGTAGATCCAGAAGGCCGTCGGTGCTCTTGACGGTGCCGCTGCGGCCGCCTATGGCGTTGACTGTCGTGCTGTAGAAGTGTGCTCATGTGTTCCTCCTTGATTTATTGGTAATATATAGCAAGCAATAATATTGCTTGCTATATATTTGGGCGTTCGCCGTACACGGGAGTTTTGGCAGGCCGTCCTCGCCGGCAGCCTCAAGGTGGCTTACTAAGGCAAAGGCGGCCGTGGCTCTTGGTTGTGCCGTCGTTTACGCACAGCGCGGTGCCCAGTGATCGTAATGCCCAGGTGTTCTACCAGGGCCAACAAATCCCAGAGGTAGGCGTCGTAGGTGTAGGTGCCCGACGGGCACCATTGGCTATCGCCGTGACCGCGCAGGTCGGGGGCGATGATGCGCCAGTCCGCGCACAACCGCTCCGCGACCCAATCCCAGTTGCGGCAGTGGTCGCGGCCGCCGTGCAGGAGCAGCAGTGGCCGGGCTTTGCTATCGCCCCACTCGGCGTAGTGCAGACGCAGCCGTTGCGACTCGAAGAGGTTCGCGCGGGGAGCCATGGTGTCAGCGGGGGTACTGGGCGTCGTCGACGTGCTGGCAGATGCCGGTGACGAACTCGGAGGCCGGCGACACCAAGTAGAGCAGGGTGCTGTCCAGTTGTTCCGGCAAGCCGGCGCGCTTGCGTGACAGGCGCTCGACCATGTGCTCGCGGAAGCGCGCCAGGTGCTCTTCGGTCATCTCGGTCTCGAACAGCCCCGGCGCGATGGCGTTGACATTGATGCCGTGATTCGCCCACTCCAGCGCCAGCGCTTCGCTCATGCGGATCACTGCGGCCTTGAGCGAACAGTAGAGTGCCGCGCCCATGCCGCTGCTGTAGTGCAGGGCGCCGCCCGAGAGGAGGTTGACGATGCGTCCCGGTCGTCCGGCGGCGATCAGGTGCCGGGCCACTTCGGTGGCGACGATGAAGGGCGCGCGCAGGTTGGTGGCGAAGAGCTCGTCCATCGCCGCCAGCTCCATGTCGAGGGCTGTGCCGCTCTGCCCGATGCCGGCGTTGTTGACCAGGATGTCGATGCTGCCGTACGCCTGGGTCAGCTCGCGTATGCGTACCGGCAACGTGGCGGCGTCGCGCAGGTCGAGGACTTCGACCATGGCCTGACCGCCGCTGGCGGTAATCGCCTCAGCCACTTCCGCAAGCGGTCGCGGCGGCGGCCGCAGAGGATCACCCGCGCGCCGGCCGCAGCCAGTACCCGAGCGAAGCGCCGCCCCAGACCGCTGCCGGCACCGGTGACCAGGGCGAGTTGGTCGAACAGGTCGACGTGCAGGGGCACGCCCGCCTTTGCAGATGCGTCGTTCATGCGGTTGTCTCCAGAGTGCGGGCGCGACAGCGAGCCTGGGGACTCGCTGTCGCGTGGGGAAGGGTCAGGCGGACTTGGGAATGAAGATGGATTTCGGCTGGGTGAACTCCATCAGGCCGGCGACGCCGTTCTCCACGCCGAGGCCGGACTGCTTGTGGCCACCCAGCGGCACCATGGGCGAGGACTCCAGGTTCTGGTTGATCCACACGGTGCCGGTCTCCAGGCGCTTGGCGATCTCCACCGCGCGAGCCACGTCCTTGCTCCACACCGCACCGGCCAGGCCGTAGTCGCTGGCGTTGGCTCGGGCGATCACCTCGTCGACGTCGCTGAAGCGCAGCAGCGGCAGGATCGGGCCGAAGGCTTCCTCGACCACCACGCGGGAATCTTCCGGCGGGTTATCCACCAGGGTCAGCGGCATGAAGTAGCCGCGCTCAGGTACCGCAGCGCCTTCGAGCAGCACCAGGC
Organism: Pseudomonas sp. AAC; assembly: GCF_000725445.1. Lineage (NCBI taxonomy): Bacteria > Pseudomonadati > Pseudomonadota > Gammaproteobacteria > Pseudomonadales > Pseudomonadaceae > Pseudomonas > Pseudomonas sp. AAC. Next base: position 808,016 of record NZ_KL647095.1, read on the forward strand.
CGGCGTCGCGGGCCTCGTCACGCAACTGTAGCACGCGGCGGTACTGCGGCAGGTTCTGGATCGGCCCGAACAGCACGCCCGGCTGCATGCAGTCGCCGATCGGCAGGGTCTGCGCCAGTTGGTGCAGCTTGTCGCGCGGGCGCTCGTAGATGCTTTCGTGGATGTACAGGCGCTTGCACGCCACGCAGACCTGGCCGCTGTTGAAGAAGGCGCCCATGAACAGCTTCAGCGCCACTTCGTCAACGTCCACGTCCGGCAGCACGATGGCCCAGGCGCGTATAGAACCCTTGTGCGGTGAGTGACGCAGGTACCTTGAGGCAGGCGACGCCCACCGCCCGCGCCCGTTCTTCGACGGCGGCCATCAAGCGGGCACCGATGCATGCCCCTACCACGCGGGGTCGACGAATACACTGCGCACCACCGCACGGTCGAGGCTGGCGGTGCTGACCGCCTGGCCATCTTCCAGGGCTACGAACACCTCGCGGCGGGCGATCAGCCTGCGCACGGCGTCGACGTCGAAACTGCGCGCCACCCGCTCGATCACCGAGGCCGGGTAGTCCTGCGCAGTGCTCTGGCGCAGGCTGCGCAGGATCACCGCACTGATGGCGGGGGCATCTTCGGGGCTGGCGCGGCGGAGCGTGGGCGACATCGTGCGGTCCTTGCATCGGGTGGCGGGCAGTTCGCTCAGAAGCTGCCCTTGAGCGTGACCATGAAGTTACGCGGGTCGCCGTAGTAGTTCATGGTCAGGCGGTCGCCAATCGTTTGGTAGTACTTCTTGTCGAACAGGTTGTTGCCATTCAAGGCAACGCTCCAGTGCTCATCCAGGTGGTACTGGATCCGACCACTCCAGATTGCATAGCCGGCCTGCGCACTCTTCACCGAGTTGGACAACCGGTAGATGTCACTCTGCGCAGTCACCCCACCACCGACGCTAAAATCGCGCAGTGCACCGGCCAGCTCGTAATCGCCCCACACCCGCAGCAGGTGGCGGGGCACCAGGGTGTTGTAGGTGTCGCCATCGGAAGCGGCGACGTTAACGTTACGCACGGCACTCAAGGTCTTGGTCTGGGTGTAGGTGTAGCCGGCCAGTACCTGCAGACGCTCGATCGGCGAGCCACTCATTTCCAGCTCGACCCCCTGGGCACGGACCTTGCCCGTGTCGTAAGAGCAGTTGCATGAACTGTCCAGCGCGCCGGCCGCATGTTCCTGGTAAGCCTGGAACAGGTTGGCGGTGCCGTTAAGCGCGCCATCGAACCATTCGCCCTTGATCCCCAGTTCGTAGTTCTTTCCCGTTTTGGGCGGAAGTGGCTTGCCATCGGCATCGACATAGGACTGCGGCTGGAACACATCGGCATAGCTGGCGTAGACAGTCAGATGCGGGTCGATGTCATAGAGCAGCGCAGCGAAGGGAGTGACCTGGCCAGTCTCGGTCATGCGCGAGGTGCTGACGCTGCCATAGGACTTGTTGTCGTTGTAGTAGTCGTACCAGCTCACCCGGCTGCCCAGCACCAGGGTGAGCGGCTCGGCGAGCTTCAGCCGCAGGTTGGCATACGCACCGGTCTGCTTGATATCGGTCTTGCTCGGGTAGGGCCAGCCACCACGATAGGAGTTGGCGATAATCTCACTGTCGGACGGCTCAGCCACTTTGCCGGGGTCGAAGGCATCGATGGTGGTACCGGTCAGACGCTCCAGTGCCCACACGTCATTGCTGCGCGAGCGACTGGTATTGGCGCCAAGGGTCAGCTCATGCTCCAGGCCGAAGGCGCGGAATTTGCCATCGAGGAAGCCATCGAAGCCGTAGTCGGTCTGGTCATAGTCGAAGAGCCCGGCAAGCGGGGTCAGAGCGCCATTGTCGCTTCCCACGGCTACGGTGCTGAACACCGCGCCCTGCAGGTACTTCATATCCTGGGTGTTGTGCGTGTAGATGGCGGAGAGCTTGGCGCGCCAATCATCGTTGAGCCGCTGGCTGATATCGGCCCAGACGGTGTTGCGCTTGCTGTCCCAGGTGTTCCAACTCGCGCCCAGGCACGTGGAACGGCTGAGTTTCAGGTCGCTACCATCGGCGTAGCGAGGCAGGCCGCCCCAGCAGGGAGTGGCATCGACACGTTCGTAGGCAAAGCCGATACCGGCGGTAGTATCGGGCGTGAAGTCATAGTCCAGCGCAGCGTAGGCGATATCGTCGCCGCGCTTGGCGATGTCGTAGAAATACTGGCGGTCCTGCTTAGCCACCACAGCCCGGCCACGCAGGGTGCCATCCGCGTTCAGCGGGCCACCGACATCGACCTGGCCACGATAGTTGTCCCAGGAGCCGCCCTGCAGGGTGACCGACGCCGTCGGCGTAGCCTGGCCACGCTTGCGCACCAGGTTCACCGCACCAGTGGGCGTACCGGCGCCCTTCATCATCCCCGAGGCACCCCGCAGAATCTCCACGCGGTCGTAGACGGTCATGTCAGCGCCGAAGCTGTTGGCTTGTACGTAGCTGCTGCCGATATCCAGCGGGACGCCGTCGTACTGGTACGGCGCATCCATCTTGAAACCACGCGAGTAGAAATACTGCCCGGCCATGGGCGAGCCGGACACGGTGATACCCGGGGTCTTCTCCATCACCTGATCGATGGTGTTGAGGTTCTGGTCATCCATCAGTTTGCGGGTGATCACCGTCACCGACTGGGGGGTTTCCTTGAGCGTATGCGCGCCCTTGCCGATGGTCAGCGCGCCGGTGGTGTACGAGCCGGTGCCCTCGGTGGTTTCGCCCAGCGCCGCCGCGTTCACCGTGGTGGCGCCCAGCTCCAGCGTGTCGCCCTCGGGCGTGCGCTCGACGGTCAGCGTGCCGTTCTCGGTGGTGCGCAGTTGCAGGCCACTGCCCTGCAAGGCCCGGCGCGCCGCGGCTTCGGCGTCGAAGTCACCGTCTACCGCATGGCTGGCACGGCCGCGTACCAGCGCCGGGTCGGCGACGATGCTGCGCCCACTCTGCCGGGCGATTTCGCGCAGGGCCTGGTCCAGGGGCTGGGCCGGCAACTGGTAGTGCTGCGAGGCCGGTTCGGCGAACGCGCCGGGCATGGCCAGGGCGATGGCCAAGGCCAGCGGCATCGAGGGGCGAAGTGAGGTGCGCATGAGGCGGTCGTTCCTTGAGGTTCGGAGAAAAATTTCCTCCTTTGTCGAACGAGCGGAAAAATCCCCTCACGCGATCACAACTTTTTTCAGCCCCGCTGTTCAGCCACGGTTTCAGGCCAGGTCGATGAGGGTCAGCGGGCCATAGTGATCGACACGGATCGGCAACACCTGCGCCAGGGATTGCAGGGCGCGCTCGGTGTCATCCAGCGGGAACACGCCGAACACCCGCAATGCCGCGGCCTGCGGGGTGATCCGCAGCAGGCCGTAGCGATACGGGCGCAAGGCATCGACCACATAGCCCAGGGCTTCGTCCTGCACATCCACACGGCCTTGCAGCCAGGCATCCAGGCGCCGGGACGACGTACCCTTCGGGTCAAGGCGCAAGGCATCGAAGCGCAGCGTCTGGCCACTCTGCAGTTGCCCGGACTGCCCCGAGAGCGTGCTCACCTGCGCGCTGCCGCGCATCACGCTGACCCAGGCGTGCCCCGCCTCCTGCGCCACCACGAAGGTGCCGGCATGGCTGCTGACGCGGCCTTCGGCGCACTGCACGACGAAGGCCCGGCGTGGGTCGTCCGCCACCTCGATGCACAACTCGCCCTGATGCAGGCGCACCTGGCGCTGCGTTGCGCTGATGTCCACGTCGACCGTGGTCCGCGCATTGAGCGTGAGGAGGCTGCCGTCGGCCAGGGTAATGCGCCGACGCTCGGCAGTGCCGCTGTAGTAGTCGCGGATCAATCCCTCCAGCGGCATGCGCCGTTGCAGCGTCAGCACGCCGGGCAGCCCGGCGAGCAGCAGCAGCGCTGTACCGCCGCGCAGCAACCGGCGACGCTCCAGCGACACGCCGGACTGGCGCAGCACGCCGGTAGCGACCTGCTCGCTGCCGGGTATCTGCCGGTGCGCATCGGCCAGCCTGTCCAGCGGCTGGGCCAGCGCGCCGGTGACCGAGGCCCAGGCCTGGCGGTGTTCGGCACTGCTCGCCAGCCAGGCTTCGAATGCGCCACGGTCAGCCGGCTGGGCCGTACCGGAGTCGAGCAGCACCAGCCAGTCGATGGCCGCCTTGATCGCCTCGGGCAACCGTCCTGCGGCTGCCTGGCTCATGGCTGCCCGCCGAGGCTGGCCAGGTAGCACTGGGTCACCGCGCGGCGTATCCAGCGTTCGATGGTCGCCACCGACACGCCCAGACGCTCGGCGATCTCCGGGTGGGTGAGGCCTTCCAGGCGATTGAGCAGGAAGGCATGGCGGACCTTTTCCGGCAGGCCGTCGAGCATGTGGTCAACCGCCGCGATGGCCTCGCGCAGAACAGCCAGGTCTTCTTCCGACGGCGATACGACTTCCGGCAGGCCGGCCAGGGCATCGAGGTAGGCGCGCTCCAACTCGTTGCGCCGCCAGAAGGAGCACAGCAACCGCTTGGCCACCAGGCAGAGAAAGGCCCGGGGCTCTTGCAGGGCATCACGTTGCGGGGCTGTCCAGGTACGCAGGAAGGTGTCCTGGGTGAGGTCGGCGGCATCGGCATGGCAGCCCAGCCGCCGCCACAGCCAACCATGCAGCCAGCGGTGGTTGTCGGCATAGAGCTGCTGGAAGGTGTCGCGGGACGTGGAGGAGTCGGGCATGATTGTGGCGAATTACTATCAATTGCGTCACATTCTCATCTCACCTGACCAGCCTTGGCAAGTATCCCAGTCTCCACGTCGCAGTGGCAACGAGTTGCGCGGGGGAAAAGATCGTGGGCATGGCCCACTTGTATGGCGTTAGGGTAGGAACCTGTCGAGGGTGGAGGGACAAGGCCCTCTTCTGCAAGCCAGACAGACGGTAGGAGACTTCCCCCGCCCACGCGCTCACCACAAGCGCCGATAAGGAATCCTTCGGTTGAGTAGCCGCTCAAACCGACAATACCGGTAAGCCTGCGCTATGTGAGCCCCCGACAGGTCGCTCCATCTTCAGCGTCGGAGAGCTCTATGACAAGCCAAACTGCGGTGATTGGAATTGATGTGGCCAAGGAGTCGCTGAGCATCTGTGGTGCCCCTGCGGGCGAAGTGTTCGAGCTGCCCAACGAGTCGTGTTCAATCAGGAACTGGCTCAAGACCCTGCCTTCTGGCTGTTCGATCGCGATCGAAGCGACGGTGATCTACCATGTCCTGGTCGCGACTCTGACCCATGCACGGGGCCATCGGATCTACGTCATCAATGGTTATCGCCTGAGCAATTACCGCCAGGGAATTGGTGGTCGAAACAAGGATGATCGCAGCGATGCTCAGCTGCTGGCCCGCTATCTGGCCCACGAGCAGGCGCAATTGGGTCCCTGGCAGCCGCCGAGCAAGGTATACAGCCGGCTGCAGGCCATGTTGCATCGGCGTGCCGTCGTCGTTCGTAGTGCGACCTCTCTGCGCCAAAGCTTCTCTCAGGACCGAGAGCTGGCCAGCGAGTTGAAACCCGTGCTCAAGCGCATGGCCACCCTGGAGAGGAGGCTGGAAGACGCGATCCAGTCAACGCTGGACGAAGCCGGACTGACAGCCCAGAGCAAGCGCTGCCAGAAAGTCGAGGGTATCGGGCCGCTGACCGCAGCCGCCTTGAGCATGGCATTCCTGCGCGGGAGCTTCCGCAACAGCGATGCGTTCATCGCCTTCATAGGTCTGGATGTGCACCTGAAGGAATCGGGTCGCTACAGTGGCCGGCGCAAGCTGACCAGGCAGGGAGACCCGGAAATCCGCCGGTTATTGCACAGCATCGCCATGTCCGCAGCCCGCACGCAGCGCTGGCAATCGATCTATCAAAGCTACCTGGCGCGCGGCCTGAAAAAGACTGAGGCGCTGACCATTCTCGCCCGCAAATAAGCCCGTATTGCCTTTGCCCTGATGCAGACGCAAACAGCCTATCGACGCCCCGAACCGGAGGCAGCGTTGGCATAGAATCTTAACGCTCTCGTGGCATTCCTGCCGCTCGCCCCTCTGCGTGCTACCTGCACTCGGCCGACCGATGGGACGGTTCGCGCGTCGGGGGTTCTGGGGGGATACATTTCAGATGGGGAGGTATCGCCCTTGGGCGTACGCCCGCTGTTTTCGAATACCAGAGCCCGCGAATTGTGGCTGGGTCAGCAGATGCGCGGCAGTTGTTCGCCGGCCAGCCAGTCGACGATGCGCCGCCCGCCGAAGCGGGTGTGCATCTGCACGAAGCCGTGGCTGTCCTCGACCACCTGGCCGATGCGCGCGGCACGGGTGCCCAGCGGGTGGGCGTGCAGGGTCTGGAGCAGGGCCCGGGCGTCCGGCTCGGCGCAGATGATCACCAGCTTGCCTTCGTTGGCCACGTACAGCGGGTCGAGCCCGAGCAGCTCGCAGGCGGCCTCGACCTGGGGCAGCACCGGAATGGCGGCCTCGTCGAGGAGCATGCCTACGCCGGACTGTCCGGCGATCTCGTTGAGTGTGGTGGCCAGCCCGCCGCGGGTCGGGTCGCGCAGTACGCGCAGACCCGGTGCCACGGCCAGCAGTTCGGCGACCAGACCGTGCAGGGCGGCGCTGTCGGACGCGATCTTTGTTTCGAATTCCAGCGATTCGCGTTGCGAGAGGATGGCCACGCCGTGCTCGCCGATGCTGCCGGACACCAGGATGACGTCGCCAGGGCGGGCGCGATGGCCGCCGGTGTCGATGCCGGCGGCGAGCGCACCGACCCCGGTGGTGCTGATGAACACGCCATCGCCCTTGCCGCGCTCGACCACCTTGGTGTCGCCGGTGACGATGGCCACCCCGGCCTCGCGGGCGGCGCGGCCCATGGAGTCGGCGATGCGCTTGAGCGCGGCCAGGGCGAAGCCTTCTTCGAGAATGAAACTGGCGGCCAGGTACAGAGGCCGGGCGCCACAGACGGCAACGTCGTTCAGGGTGCCGTGCACGGCCAGGCTGCCGATGTCGCCGCCGGGGAAGAACAGCGGCGAGATCACGTGCGCATCGGTAGCCATCACCAGGCGCTCGCCGGGCCCGGGGGCCGGCAGTGTGGCGCCATCGTTGCCCTGGCGCAGCCAGGGGTTGTCGAAGGCACGCAGGAAGAGTTCCTCGATCAGTTGCGCCGAGGCGCGGCCACCGGCGCCGTGGGCCATCTCGACCTGGCCGTCGCGCAGGTTCAGCGGGCGCACATAGCCGCGTTTGACAGGGGCGCGAGCGTTCATACGGCGTGTACCTCGATGTCCTTGTAGCGCCCGTAGGCGTAGTGCGCTGCACAAGCGCCCTCGTTGGAGACCATGCACGAGCCGACCGGGTTTTCCGGGGTGCAGACGCTGCCGAACAGGCGGCAGTCGATGGGCCGCTTCTGCCCGCGCAGGATCGGCCCGCATTCGCAGGCCTTGTGGTCGGGCACCGACTGGTAGTGCAGGGCGAAGCGCGCTTCGGCGTCGTGCCGGGCAAAGGCCGGGCGGATGCGCCGGGCGCTGGCCGGCATCTCGCCCAGGCCGCGCCACTCGAAGCTCTCGCGCAGCTCGAAGACTTCTTCCATGAGCGCCTGCATGGGCCGGCTGCCGGCCTCGCTGACGGCGCGGATGAATTCGTTCTGCACCTCGGCGCGCCCGTCGTTGACCTGCTGCACCAGCATGAGGATGGCCTGCAGCACGTCCAGCGGTTCGAAGCCGGCGATCACCACGGGCTTGCGGTAGCGCCGGGCGAACTCGGCGTAGGGCGCCGCACCGATCACCACGCTGACGTGCGCCGGGCCGATGAAGCCGTCCAGGGCCACCGCCTCGCTGGCCGGGGTGTCGAGGATGTGCGCGATGGCCGGCGGGGTCAGCACGTGGCAGCAGAGCACGCTGAAGTTGTCCAGCCCGCGCCGGGCCGCCTCGCGGATCACCAGCGCGGTGGGCGGGGTAGTGGTTTCGAAACCGACGGCGAAGAACACCACCTCGCGGGTGGGGTTGGCCTCGGCGATCTTCAGCGCATCCTGCGGGGAGTAGATCATGCGGATGTCGCCGCCGCGGGCCTTGGCGCGCAGCAGCGAGAGCCCGTCGGAGGCCGGCACGCGCAGGGTATCGCCGTAGCTGCAGAGGATCACCCGCTGCTCCAGGGCCAGGCGGATGGCCAGGTCGATGCGCCCGATCGGCAGCACGCAGACCGGGCAGCCGGGGCCGTGGATCATGCGCACGTTGCCCGGCAGCAGGTCGCTCACACCGTAGCGGGAAATGGCATGGGTGTGCCCGCCGCAGAACTCCATGAAGCGGTAGTCGCGTTCCGGCCGGGCGGCTTGGGCGATGCGTGCGGCGATCTGTCGGGCCAGTTCGCCATCGCGGTATTCGTCGATGTACTTCATAGGTCCTGCGCCGGGGCCAGGCCCAGTTCGTTGAACATTGCCAGGGTGCGGCGGGCTTCCTCCGGGTCGATCAGGCCGAGGGCGTAACCGACATGCACGATCACGTAGTCGCCGACCTGTGCGCCGCTGACCAGCGCCAGCGAGATTTCCTTGCGGATGCCGCCCAGGTCGACCAGGGCCTGGTCGTTGTCGCGCAACTCGACCACTTCGGCGGGGATGGCTAGGCACATGCGGGAATATCCTCCAGCGGCAGCGCCGCGTGGCCGCTCGGGGCAGCCCAGTGCGCGGCGACCCAGGCCTGGCCCAGGGCCAGCCCGGCGTCGCCACAGGAAACGCTCTGCGCAGTGAATACACGCCGCCCCTGGGCGGCCAGATGCTGGCCAAGCCGGGCGCTGAGCAGACGGTTGGCAAAGCAGCCGCCGCCGAGCAGCACCGGCAGGTCGCCCCCCTGGCGTGCCAGCCAGTCGGCCAGTGCCGCGGCCAGCGCCAGGTGGAAGAGCGCCGCGCCTTCGGCGGCGCGGCCCTGGTCGGCCAGTTCGAACAGGCGCGCGAGCAGCGGCAGCAGGTCCAGGCGGCCGTTGTCGCAGACCTGCCAGAGGCCCTCGGGCGCTGGCGCCGGGTGGCTGGCCAGGTAGTCGCTGGCCGCGCGTTCCAGGGCAATGGCGGCTTCGGCTTCAAAGGCCTGGCGCAGGCTCAGGCCGAGGATTCCGGCGGCGGCATCGAACCAGCGCCCGGCACCGCTGCTGGGCGGGCAGTTGAGCCGACGTTCGAGCATGCGTGCCACGGTCGCGGCGGCCGGCGCGCCGACCTGCGGGGCCAGCCGTGCCTCGATCTCCTCGCCGCGGCCGAGCAGGTGCAGGCTGGCGGCCACCAGGCGCCAGGGTTCGCGGGCGGCGCTGTCGCCACCGGGCAGCGGCAGCGCCCGCAGCGCGCCGAGGCGACGCCAGGAGGAGGCCTCGACGCGCAGCAGTTCGCCGCCCCAGGCCTGGCCATCGCAGCCCAGGCCGACCCCGTCCAGGGCCAGGCCGAGCACCGGCCCGGCCAGCCCGTGCTCGGCCTGCACGGCGGCGATGTGCGCGTGGTGGTGCTGCACCGCCAGTGCCGGTATGCCCAGGCGTGCGGCGCTGTCGAGCGCCAGCCGGGTGCTGTGGAAGTCCGGGTGCAGGTCGTGGGCGATCAGCCGGGGCGGGGCTTCGGCGTGCGCCAGCAGTTGCTCCACGGAGGCTTCCAGGGCCAGGCAGTTGGCCGCCTCGCCAAGGTCGCCATGCACCGGCGACCAGAGCACCCGGTCGCCCTGCAGCAGGCAGGCGCTGTTCTTCAGCCAGGCCCCACAGGCCAGTACCGGCGGCCAGACCGCCGCGAGCGGCAGGCGTTGCGTGTGCAGCTCAGTCATGCCGGCACCCCAGCGATACGTGTTCGCCGGGTTGGCCAGGGTGCCGGGCCCGGCCGTCGAGCAGCCATTCCAGCCACGCCGGCATGCCGCTGCCATCGCGGGCGCTGAGCTGGATCACGCGCAGCCGCGGGTTGACCCGGTGGGCGTAGTCCAGGCAGCGCTGCACGTCGAAGTCCAGGTGCGGCAGCAGGTCGGTCTTGGTCAGCAGCATGAGGCTGGCGGCGGCGAACATGTCCGGGTACTTCAGCGGCTTGTCCTCGCCCTCGGTGACCGAGAGGATCGCCACCTTGGCGGCCTCGCCGAGGTCCCACAGGGCCGGGCAGACCAGGTTGCCGACGTTTTCGATGAACAGGATGCCGGCCGGCCCTGCCGCGGTGAGCGGCCGCAGGGTGCCGAGCCGGCTGCCCGCCGCCGGTGGCGCCAGGCGTGCGGTCGGCTGTCCATGGCCGTGCCCACGGGCGTGCACGGCATGGTGCAGCGGCAGGCGGGCATAGGCCTCGGCGACCATGCGCGCGTCCAGGTGGCAGCCCTTGCCGGTATTGACCTGGATCGCCGGCACCCCGGTGGCGCGGATACGTTCGGCGTCGTGGCTGGTCTGCTGATCGCCTTCGATCACTGCCAGCGGCAACTGCGCCTGGCGTTGGCGCAAGGCCTGCAGGGTGGCGCAGAGCAGGGTGGTCTTGCCCGAGCCGGGGCTGGAGACCAGGTTGAGTGCGAGCACGCCATGGCTGTCGAAGTCCTGGCGGTTGCGCGCGGCGTGGCGGTCGTTCTCACCGAGCACGTCCTGCTCCAGGCGAATGGTGCGCGATTGGCTCACGCCGGGCAGCGAGACGCCGGCGGCGCCCTGCCCGTAGTGCAGGTCGGCGCTGGCATTCAGGCCGGCGTCGGGCGCTGCGGGAGTGTGGGAGTGGGATGGGCCGCCGGAGCAGCCGCAGACGACGCACATGGCGTTTCTCCTGTGGCGAATTCAGTAGTCCTCGACCTGCAGGTCGAGGATGCGCAGTTCGGTGCCGGCGGTGGGCTGCAGCCAGAAGCCACCGCAGTGCGGGCAGGCAGCGCCGCGCTGCGGCAGGGCGACGTGGGTGGCGCAATCCAGGCACCAGGCCTGGCCGTCGGGCTGTTCGATCTCGATGTGCGCGCCATCGAGCAGGCTGCCGGGGGCAATGGCCTGGAGGGCGAAGCGCAGGGCTTCGACTTCCACCCCGGCGAGCTGGCCGGCTTCCAGGCGCAGGCGGCTGACGCGGACGAACGGGTCCTGGCGTGCGGCGTCTTCGACGGCGGCGAGTATGCCGCCGGCCAGGCTGACTTCATGCATGCGGATAGGCTCCTGAGTCGCTTGCCGAAGGGGCGGGCCGCTCGGGCGCGCCGACCTCGATCTGGTAGGCCAGGCACGGATCGTAGACCGCCAGCAGCAGTTCGGCCTGGCGCCGTGCCGAGCTGTCGCAGGGCAGTGCCTCCAGGGCACGGGCCAGTGCGCCGCGAGGATGCAGGTTCCATTCGGTGGGCGCCAGTATCTGGTAGTCGCAGATGCGCGGTTGCGGGCCATGGGTTTCCACGTGTACGCGGTGCAGCAGCAGGCCGCGCGCAGTCTCGCACCAGGCCAGGGCCTGGCCCTCGGCAATGGCCAGGGCGCCCAGGGCCAGCGGGCGCGGGTGTTCCAGGCTGAGTTCGGCAAGGTCGGCCAGGCGCGCCCCGAGGCGCAGCCAGGCGTTGTCGCAGACCGGCGACGAGGCCGCGTGGGCGCGGGTCCAGGCGCCGGTTTCGCAGGGCTGCCCGGCCAGTTCCGGGCGCCGCACGAAGCCTTCGCGGCGTTGCAGGTCGTGGGCGATGCTGCGCAGGCTGCCGGCTTCCAGGGGCAGGGCGCGCAGCGGCAGGGCCAGGGCTTCGGCGCGCTGGCGGCACGCGCTGAGCAGGCGCGCCAGCCAGTGTTCGCGGCCGTCGCTGAAGGTCTGCAAGGCGCCGCGCGGGTCGTCGTACCAGGCGCGCAGCCAGGCCTGCGGCGATACGCCGAACCAGGCGCGCGGGTCTTCGCCCAGGTGGGCGCCGAGCGCGGCGCTGTGATTGCCGGGGCTGGCCAGCAGGCGCGGCCAGTCGAGCACGATATGCCGCTGGTGCTCCCGACGCACCTCGGCGTGCAGCGCCTGGCGCGCCGCCTCGCTGGCTTCGGCGTGGCCGTGGCGCGCGGCCTGCACGGCCAGTTCGGCACTGAGCCGGTGGGCCTGCCCGCACAGGCTGTAGAGCAGCGGCAGGCGCTGCGCCGCGGCCTGCCAGGGTTGCCCGCGCAGCAGCCGGCCAGCCAGCGGCGGCCGCCCACCGGAAAGCGCCGGGCGTTGGCCGGGGCGCACCTGCAATGACCCGGCCAGGCGCGACACCGCCTGCTCCAGGCTCATCGCGCGGCCTCGCGCAGGTGGCCGAACAGCAGGCGCCGGCGGCCCAGCGCCGGGCCTTCGGCCGGGGTGCCGCGGCGCAGCAGGGCGAGCACCTGGAGCGCGGTGTCGCGGGCGCTCTGCGGGTCAGCGAATTCGAACATCGGCGAGAACAGCGAGCAGCTCTGGTAGGCGCCGAAGACCTCGTCATGCGCGGCGATGAAGCCCAGTTGCTGGTCGCCGATGCGGTATTCGCGCGACTCGCCTTCGCGTGGCCGGGGCTGGCCCGGGTCGGGCAGCCAGATCAGGTTCATGCACCAGGGCGTGACGAGCACCCCGAGCAGGCCGCTGCCGGCCTCTGTGCCGAGGCTCTGCGCGGCGAAGCCGACGGCTTCCACGCCGAGCGCGGGGTTGAGCAGCGGCAGGCCGCGCATGCGTGTCGCGGCGATCTCGCTGAAGCGCCGGGCCAGCGCCTCGGCGCGCGGGGTCGGGTCAGTCATCGAGCACCATGAACTGTTCGGCCTCGCCGTCGCAGTGTGGGCAGCGCCAGTGCTCGGGGAGTTGGGCGAAAGGTGTGCCCGGAGGAATCTGCCACACCGGGTCGCCCTCGGCCGGGTCGTACACCCACCAGCAGATCTTGCATTCCAGGCGTGTGTCGTCGGCCAGGCGCGCGCGGTCGCCCAGGTAGCTGCCTTCGAAACCTGCGCGCGCGCTCATCGCGGAACCTGCGCGCATTCGCCTTCGAACCACTGGATGATGTCTTCGAAACGTTCCAGCGAGTCGGCGATGTCTTCCGGGGCGGCGAGCACCACTTCGGGCAGGTCGGTGACTTCGATGGTGTCGAGGATCAGCGCATCCTGCGAGTTGAAGTAGCGCACCCGCCAGCAGTTGGCCACCTCGGTGCTGTTGATCCGGCAGTTGCCGTAGCCGCGCGCCAGCACCAGCACCGGGCCTTCGCCCAGGCGCGCATCGAGGAACGGCACATCCTGTTCGGAGAGCGGCAGCAGGCTGAGGTTGAGCACATGGGCGGCGTCGCCGGGTTGCCAGCGCGCGCTGCGGTCCTGCAGTTCGGTGAGGATGGCCGGGGCGTTCATCACCCCGTCCGGCAGCGGCAGGCACGTGGCGAAGGCTCGCGCGCAGGTGTCGATGCGCGCCGCGCGGTGCAGCACGGCCGGCGCCGGGGCCACGTCGATATGGTCATGCTCGTCGCCGAAGACCCGCCACACCCCGGCGAAGATCGATTCCTGGATACGCACCCCGGCACCGATGCGCGCACTCACTTCGCCTTCGCCGAGCAACTGGTCGAGCAGCGTCCGGTCGGCCGCGCTGCAGCGCCGCAGGTCGAGGCTCGGCGGGCAGTCACCGGCATGCCGGCTGCGCAGCATATGGAGGATTTCACCGAGCATCTGCCGCGCACCGGGCGCGGCATCCAGCACTTCGGGCTCGGGCAGTTCCGGCAGCGAATGGGTGTACATGCCCTGGGGCATGCTGATGTATTCCAGCACCGCGTCGTCCTCGGGTTGCGAGCCGGGGCCGATGTCGGTCAGGGGGATGTACAGCAGCGGGTCCATGGGTGTGGCTCCGTTCATTGGCAACCTCCAGGGGCGCGCGGCGGCTCGTCGGCGCGCAGCGGGATCAGCGCCTGGCGCTGTTGCAGGGCGGCGCCGGCCAGGTGCAGGTAGGCGTCCCAGTCGCGCATGCCGTCGATCTGGGTCACGTAGTGGCCGTCGCGCAGCCAGATGATGCTCGGCCAGCGGCGCAGGGCGAAGCGCTCGGCCAGCGCCGCTTCGTCGTCGCGGCGGCCCACGCCCAGGCGCAGGTGGCAGGCGTGACGCGTGCTCAGGGCCCGGCACAGCTCCGGCAGGATGACCGCCACGTCGAGGCATTCCGGGTAGCGTTGCGGGTCGCCGCAGAGCAGCAGCAGGGCCTCGCCGGGCGCGTGCAGCCAGGCGTCGAGGGTGTCCAGCCCGACCCAGTTGGCGGCGTGCTGTTCGACCAGGCGGGCGATCAGCGGCGGCACTGCCGGGGGGGCGGGCAGGGGGGCTATGAAGGCGGCGGATTCGCTCATGCGGGCTCCTTGGAAACGGGTTGGCCGAGCAGCCCGGCCAGTTGCTCGGCGCTCATGGCCGAGGGCAGGGCGAACGCGGCGTCAGTCTGTGCCTCGCCGTTCAGGGCGGCGTCGAGCAGGGCCAGGGTGGCGTCGATTTCCGCGGCGCGGGCGGCATCCAGGTGCTCGCGGGCGGCGTCGATGAACACCAGCAGCCAGTCGCCGGGCGCGCATTCGCCGACCAGCGCGGTGTCGATCCAGCGCTGGCGGGCATGGCGGTCGATGCACAGTGCCGCGCCCGGGCGGGTGGCGAGTATCTGCATGGGCAGGCCGATGCACATGTCAGTTGCGCCGCGCCAGGATGCGCTCGTCGCCGACCCGGCAGGCGTCCTCTTCGCTGGGGCGTTCGCGCTCGTAGCGCGCCAGCTCCAGGTGCAGCAGGGTCACCGCTTCGTCCTCGGGCAGCGCCTGCGTGCGCGGCCGTGGCGCGCCGCCCCAGTCCTGCAGGACTTCAAGGGCAGCCTCCAGGGCCAGTTCCAGGGCGGCCTTCACGCAGGGCCGCAGGCTGCCGCCATAGTCGTCCATGTACTCCGGCTGGCAGCCCATCAGCAGCACCCGCTGCGGGTACTGGCCAGTGAGCTGGGCGAGCATCAGCACTTCCTGGAAGCCGGTCTGGTGCAGGCTCAGTTTCTTCACCCCGAGAAAGCGCGGCACGTCGTCGTTGGCGACGAATTTCAGCGTGCCGGGGGCCATGTTGTAGTCCACCGCATCGAAGATCAGCAGGTAGTCGGCCTGCTGCACGTGCTGGATCAGGTACAGGCCCTGGGTGCCGCCATCGATGAGGGTCACGTGGTCGGCGAACTGGTAGCGCTGCTGCAGTGCCTCGACGCAGCGCACGCCGAAGCCTTCGTCGGCCCAGAGCAGGTTGCCGATGCCGAGCACGGTGATGCGCGGCGGGGTGTCAGGCAGGGTCGCGTTCATTTCTTGAAGGCCTTGTAGCCGGAGACGATGCTGCCGATCAGGCTCAGGCGGCCGCAGATTTCCTCGCGCACGGCGGCATACACGTGCAGCAGGATGAACAGGATCAGCAGCCACATGCCCAGGTGGTGGAGGATGTGCACGTTGTTCGACTGGCCGAGCAGCGGCAGCACCCAGCCGAACGCGCGCTGCTGCCAGGAACCCATCTGCGCGCCCTCGCCGTACAGGGCGAAGCCGGTCACCAGCATGAACAGCGAGGTGAGCAGGAAGACGAAGACCATGGCAAAGCGCGACAGCGGGTTGTGGCCGAAGGTCGGCGCCGGCACCGGGCCGATGAACAGGTAGTAGCGCAACCAGTCGGCGAACTCGCGCCAGTAGGCGCGCCGGCTCAGCGGCACCCAGAACAGCTCGCGGGCATGGTGGTTGCCGACCAGCGCCCAGTAGGTGCGGCCGATCAGGCCCACGGCGAACAGGTAGGCGGCGGCGAAGTGGGCGAAGCGGATATAGCCCATGAGGAAGTTGGCGCTGGCCTCGCCCGGCTGGGTCGGCAGCGGTGAGCCGATGAAGTAGCCGGTGATCGCCAGCACGACGATGCACGCGGCGTTGATCCAGTGCCACAGGCGCACCGGCGCCTCGTAGACGTATTCGGAATGCCCGCTGGCGCGGGCCGGATGTTCAGACATAGTCGTCACCTCGGATGCGCCGGGCGCGCGCAGGCGCCCGGCGATTGGCTGCGGGCCGCTTCAGCGCACCGTGACCGTGCTCAGTTCGGCGCCGTCCTCGCTCATCACGTGGGTCGCGCAGGCCATGCAGGGGTCGAAGGAATGCAGCGTGCGGAGGATTTCCACCGGCTGCTCGGCGACGGCGACCGGGGTGTTCATCAGCGCCGCCTCGAAGGCGCCGATCTGCCCCTTGCTGTCACGCGGGCTGCCGTTCCAGGTGCTGGGCACCACGCACTGGTAGTTCTCGATGCGCCCGTCCTTGATGCGTATCCAGTGGCCCAGCGCGCCACGCGGCGCGGCCACGCTGCCCACGCCCTTGGCCTCGGCGGGCCAGGTCTTCGGGTCCCACTTGTCGACGTTGGCGGTGGCGCGGTCACCGTTGCGGATGTTGCCCATCAGCTCGTTCCAGTCGTCGACCATCATCTCGGCGCAGTACTCGGCTTCCAGTGCGCGGGCCAGGGTGCGGCCGATGGTGCTGGGCAGCAGTTGCCTGGCGCTGTAGTCGGTGGTGTTCAGGCCCAGGGCCCTGGGCAGGTCGAGGTTGACCGCCTGCAGCGAGCTTTCCAGCTGCTGCCGGACGCGCTGGCAGTGCGGGTTGCCCTGACGCGCATGGGCATAGCCGAGGATGTAGCGGGCCAGCGGGCCGACCTCCATGGCATGCCCGCGCCAGCGTGGTGACTTGACCCAGGAGTACTTGGCGCTTTCGTCGACTTCCTCGATGGCGGTGCGCGTGCCCTTGGTCCGCGCGCCCAGCTCGTAGTGCGGCTCGGTGATGCCGTCCCACGGGTGCAGGCCCTTGTCGTTGTCCGGGTACTGGTACCAGGAGTGGGTGACGAACTCCTGCACCTGTTCCGGGTCGCGCACGTCCACCGGGTGGATTTCGTCCCAGTTGCCATTGAGGATGGCGCCACCGGGCAACTGGTGGGTGCGCTCGTCGTAGTTGACCTTGGCGTAGGTGCCGTAGTCCATCACGTTGCTCGCCGACAGCCCGCCGCCGTGCAGCCAGCCCTTGTCCTTGTAGAGGGTGCCGATGGCCAGCACGTCGGGCACGTAGACGTTGCGGCAGAACTCCAGCGCCTCGTCGATGCGCGCCCGCACGAAGTTCAGGCGCTCCATGTTCAGTGGTGCACCGGCGGCGAGGTCGCCATCGAGGTTGATGGCGCACGGCACCCCGCCGACCAGGTAGTTGGGGTGCGGGTTCTTGCCGCCGAAGATGGTGTGGATCTTCACCCATTCCTTCTGCAGGTCGAGGGCTTCGAGGTAGTGGGTGACGGCCATCAGGTTGGCCTCCGGCGGCAACTGGTAGGCCGGGTTGCCCCAGTAGCCGTTCATGAACGGCCCGAGCTGGCCGCTCTCGACGAATTTCTTCAGGCGGTTCTGCACGTCGCGGAAGTAGCCCGGCGAAGACTTCGGATGTGCCGGCGAAACCAGTTGCTGCAGGGCCGAGGTGGCCTTGGGGTCGGCCTTGAGGGCCGATACCACGTCGACCCAGTCCAGCGCGTGCAGGTGGTAGAAGTGCACCGCGTGGTCGTGCACCTGCAGGGTCTTGGCCATCATTTCGCGGATCAGGTGGGCGTTGGGCGGAATGCGGATATCCAGCGCATCCTCCACCGCGCGCACCGAGGCCAGGGCATGGCAGCCGGTGCAGACACCGCAGATGCGCTCGACGAAGGCCCAGGCGTCGCGCGGGTCGCGGCCCTTGAGGATGACTTCGAGGCCGCGCCACATGGTGCCGGTGGACACCGCATTGCGGATCACGTTGTTGGCGTCGAGGTTGACCTCCACGCGCATGTGGCCCTCGATGCGGGTCACCGGGTCGACGACGATGCGCCGGCCGCTGTTGTCCAGGTCGAACCCCTGGGTCGAATAATTGCTCATGCTTCAGGCTTCCTGTACTGCGTTCAGGCGTCGTGCGTGGAGGTGCGTGCCGAGCCGCTGCCGGCCCGCTTGATGGCGGTCACCGCAGCGTGCGCGGCAATGGCCGCGCCTACGGTGCCGGCGGCGGCCAGGCCGATCTGGTCGGCATTGGCTTCCACGCCGAAGGCGCTGATGTCGGTCAGGTGCTGGTAGAACGAACCCTTGTCCCAGAAGCCTTCCTCGGAGCAGCCGATACAGCCGTGGCCGGACTGGATCGGGAAGCTGGTGCCACCGTTCCAGCGCACGGTGGAGCAGGCGTTGTAGGTGGTCGGGCCCTTGCAGCCGACCTTGTACAGGCAGTAGCCCTTGCGCGCCGAATCGTCGTCCCAGGCCTCGACGAACTGGCCGGCGTCGAAGTTCGGCCGGCGGTAGCACTTGTCGTGGATGCGCTGGCTGTAGAACATTTTCGGCCGCCCCTGGCGGTCCAGTTCGGGGATGCGGTCGAACGTCAGCATGTAGGTGATGACCCCGGTCATCACCTCGGCGATCGGCGGGCAGCCGGGTACCTTGATGATCGGCTTGTCGGTGATCACCTTGTGGATCGGCACTGCCTGGGTGGGGTTGGGCTTGGCCGCCTGCACGCAGCCCCAGCTGGCGCAGGAGCCCCAGGAAATGATCGCCTTGGCATCGCGCGAGACGCGCTTGAGCTGCTCGATGAACGGCTTGCCGCCGATGATGCAGCTCATGCCGTCCTGGTTCAGCGGCGGGTTGCCTTCCACCGCGAGGATGTAATTGCCTTTGTACTTGGTCATCACCTCGTCGAGGATGGCCTCGGCCTGGTGCCCGGCGGAGGCCATCAGGGTGTCGTCGTAATCCAGCGAGATCATCGACAGCACCACGTCCTTGGCCAGCGGGTGCGCGGAGCGGATGAACGACTCCGAGCAGCAGGTGCACTCCAGGCCATGCAGCCAGAGCACCGGGGTGCGCGGCTTGTTCTCCATGGCCCACGCGATCTTCGGCATGAAGGCCGGGCCCAGGCCCAGCGACGTGGCGGTCAGCGAGCAGAACTTGACGAAGCTGCGCCGCGATATGCCTTGCCGGCGCATCACCTCATAGAATGTTTCGGTCACCTGATTTCTCCTCGGCCAGGCTTGTCTTTCTCTTTCGAATGGCGTGCGCCTGCGCTTCTGGCGTGGCGTACGGGGCGACCACGGCGGACGGGTAGGCCGGCGCAGTCGTGGACTCACGGGAAGGGGTGCCGGCCCGCGCAAGCGATGGCGGGCGGACGGGGCGGAGCAATGCGGTGGGGCATTCGAAGGGCATGCCGGGTCATTACAAGACCTGTGCCATTGCGTCGCATGCCGGTGTTCGACCTTGGTCTAGGCCCGCCAGGCCCCGGCACGGGGGCTTTTGCGCCGGCCGCACAGGCGGCCGGGGCAGCTGGCTCGGCGGCAACTGGTCAGCAGGTTTCCAGTGCGAGGGGCGTGCTGGAAAACCGCTGACCGGTGCCGGCTCAGGCTGGCGTCGGGTCGAGGCGGTCGTAGCCTTTGTAGCGGTAGACGACCCAGGCCAGGGCCCAGGTGCTGACGAACAGCGCGACGATCAGGTAGCCGATCAGGCCGAACTGCTCGTTGAGCCGGGCGACCACGTCCCACAGGCCGCCTTCCAGGCCGAGTTGCCCGGCGAGCAGGTTCAGCGCTTCCAGGCCGCCGACCAGCAGCGCGACCAGCACCGAGGCCGACGTGATGGTCAGGTTGTAGTAGAGCTTGCGCGCCGGGCGCACCTGGGCCCAGCGGTAGGCGCCGGTCATCAGCACGCTGTCGGCGCTGTCGACCAGCGCCATGCCGGCAGTGAAGAGCGCCGGGAACACCAGGATCGAGAGCATCGGCAACTGCTGGGCGGCCTGGCTGGCGGCGATGCCGAGCAGGCCGATTTCCGTGGCGGTGTCGAAGCCCAGGCCGAACAGCAGACCCAGCGGGTAGAGGTGCCAGCCACGGCGGATCAGCCCGAACAGCGGCCGGGCCAGGCGCGCGAGCGGTCCGCTGCCGGCCAGCAGGCCGTGCAGCTCGGCCTCGCCGATCCGCTCGCCACGGCGCACCCGGCGGAAGGCCTGGTACACCGAGCGCAGGATCACCAGGTTGATCAGCGCCACCAGCAGCAGGAAGGCGGCCGACACCGAGGTGCCGATCAGTGCGCCGATGCCGTGGAAGGCCTCCAGCGCGCCTTGCAGGCGGCGGGCGCTGAGCGCGATCAGCGCCGAGGCGATGATCACCACGCTGCTGTGCCCGAGCGAGAAGTACAGGCCGACATGGGTGGTGCGCTGGCCCTCCTGGAGCAGCTTGCGGGTGGCGTTGTCGATAGCCGCGATATGGTCGGCGTCCAGCGCGTGGCGCAGGCCGAAGCTGTAGGCGAGCACGGCGCTGCCGAGCAGCAGCGGGTAGTCGTGGAAGGCCAGCAGGGCCCAGAGCCAGGCCAGGGCATTGCAGGCGATCAGGCCGATGAACAGGCCATAGGGGGCGGGTGTCGGTGGGCGGGGGGCAGCCGGGCGAGGCATGGAAACTCCAGCGGGGTGTATGAAAAAACCGAAAAACTTCATACAAGCCCTGTGCCAACCCGCTGCCGCCAGCCTCGGCGGGCCTGGGCGCGCTGCAGCTGGTCAGGCGCTTGCCAGCACGCTGGACGTACTGGTCAGGCGCTTTGCGTTGCGCGCGTCAGCCCAGGGCGGGCAGGCGCAGGTGGAACAGCGCACCGCCATCGGGGTGGTTGCCGGCCTGCAGGGTGCCGCCACAGCCTTCGACGATGCCGTAGCTGATCGACAGGCCGAGCCCGGTACCCTGGCCCACCGGCTTGGTGCTGAAGAAGGGTTCGAAGACCTGGCTCAGGTGTTCCTCGGCGATCCCCGGGCCGTTGTCGCGCAGGGCCAGCTCGGCCCAGCCCGAGGCGTGGCTCAGGGCGATCCACAGTTGCGCGGCGTTGCCGCCCGCGCGAGCGGCGTCGTAGGCGTTCTGCATCAGGTTCATGAGTACCTGCAGCAACTGCCCGGCATTGGCGTGCACACGCACATCCGCGCCGGGCTGCCAGTGCACGCGCAGGTCCGGGGCGGTGCCCCGGGTGATCCAGTGGATGGCGCGCTCGATCACCTCATTGAGCGATACCTCGCCCGGCTGGCCACGGTCCATCGCGGAGAAGCGCTTGAGCGCGCTGACGATATCGGCGGTGCGCTGGGCGCCTTCCAGGGTGCCGTCGATCAGCGACGGCAGGTCGGCCAGCAACGGGTCGATGCGCAGTTGCTGACGCAGCGCCGCGCGCTGCTCGGCGGGCAGCTCTTCGTGTACTGCGCGCAGGTAGCCTTGCAGACGCTGGCCATAGCCGCCCAGCACATGGGCATTGGCCAGCACGAAGCTGATCGGGTTGTTCAGTTCATGCGCCACGCCGGCCACCAGACGGCCGAGGGAGGCCATCTTTTCGGCGTGCAGCAACTGCTGCTGGGTGCGCTTGAGCGCTTCGTGGGCCTCGTGCAGTTGCCGGTAGGCGTGCTGCAGCTCGCCCAGCGGGCGGCCGACCAGCACGTGGCCGAGGCAGCGCCCGTGGGCGCCGCTGCGCACGGTGCAACTGAGGTCCACCGGCAGCGGCTCGCCATCGGCACCGCGGAAGTCGACCTCCAGGCTGGCGCTGGCGCCGGGCTGGCGCAGGCTGGCGAGCAGGCTGCGCAGGCGCTCGCCACTGCTGGCGTCGGCGAGCAGGGCGTGTACCGGACGGCCGCGCAGGCTCTGCTCGTCGCCGCCGACCCTCTCGCGCAGGGCGTGGTTGGTTTCCTCGATCAGCCCTTGCGGATCGCAGGCCAGGAGAATGTCGGACATCGACGCCAGCAGCCCGGCAATGAACTGCTGCGACTGCTCCAGCTCGGTGTTCTTCTGTTCCAGGGCGATCTCGTCCTGGACCAGTTGCGAGTAGACCTCGTCCATCTTGCCGATGACTTCCAGCCAGGCGTCTTCGTCCAGCGGCGGTGCGGGCGGTTTGCGGGCCATCGCGTCAGCTCGTGGGATGCAGGTGCGGGTGGGCGTGGCTGTGCTGGCCCTCGGCGGCCGCCACCGGGATCAGGTTGAGGCGGGCGTGGCGCACGCCGCGCTCGGCGCTCAGGCGTTCGGCGAAGGCCTGCACGTGCTGCACCGGGCCCTTGAGCATCAGGCTTTCCAGGCAGTGGTCGTGGTCCAGGTGCACGTGCTGGCTGGCGATGGTCAGGTCATGGTGTTCGTGCTGCAGGGTCATGACCCGCTCGGCCAGGGTGCGCGCGTGGTGGTCGTAGACGAAACTCAGGTTGGCCACGCAGTGCAGCGCGTCGGCGTCCTGGCGCAGGCGCTCCTGCTCGATGTGCCGACGCAGGATGTCGCGCAGGGCCTCGGAGCGGTTGCCATAGCCCTGGGCGCGGATGAGCTGGTCGAGGGCCTCGGCCAGGCGCTCGTCGAGGGAGATGGTCAGGCGTTGCATGGCATCACTCCGGGTCAGTGCACGGTGCAGACCATGCAGGGGTCGAACGAACGCACGATGTGTTGCACCGCAACCGGGGTCTGCTCACCGGGGCGCACCGGGGCGCCTTCCAGGGCCCGTTCGAGGGCACCGGGGCGGCCCTGGGCGTCGCGCGGCGAGAAGTTCCAGGTGGTCGGCGCGATGATCTGGTAGCTGGCGATGCGCCCGCGCTCGATGCGCAGCCAGTGGCCGAGCGCACCGCGAGCAGCCTCGGTGAGGCCCACCGCGCTGCCGTCGTCGGGCAATGGCGCATCCAGGTAATAGGGCTCGCCGGGGCGCAGCGCCAGCAACCAGTCTTCCATCAGTGGCACAACCCGTGCCAGTTCCACCAGGCGGGCCAGCAGACGGGTATAGACGCTGCCGCCACAGCGCGCCACGGCGTCACGCAGCAGCGGTTGGGCGCTGACCAGCTGGCGCGCCAGGGCGCCGGTTTCGAGCACCTCGCCGGCCAGCCGCGGGGCCTTGTTCCAGGTGTAGGCGGCGGGCTTGTCCAGGTTCGGCTCGGTCTGCCCGTGGGCCGGGTGCAGCGGCCCGCCATGGTCGTCCAGCCAGGCGTGGCTGGCGTCCTCGCGGATACCCTCCAGGGCCAGTGGGCGCACCTCGGCTCGCGCCGCATCCCACAGCCCCTGGGCGAAGCTGCTGTGGCCATCGGGTTGCGGGTAGGCGCCATAGGACAGGTACAGCCCCGGCCCCTGGCCCAGGTGTTCCAGCCCGGCATCCAGGACGATGCGCAGGAAGCGGCGCAGGTCGCCGTGCTCCGGTGCTTCGGCGTACCACTCCCAGAGCTGCGCTTCGCTGGCCAGCCCGGTGATGCGCGCCAGCGGTGCGGCGAACAGTTCGCTTTCGAGGAACTGGCGGAACTCGCGCACCCGCGTCAGCAGGCGCAGGCGCTCGGCCGGATCGATGGCACGGGTGGAGCCGCCCGGCTGCACCGAGCCGGTATGCGGCCACTTGCCGCCCAGGGTGCCGATCAGGTCCAGCCAGCGCTTGCGCGCGGCCAGGGCCAGACGTTGCTGGCTGCCGCTGTGCGGGGTGAAGCGGGCCACGGCATCGGCGTACCAGGGGCGCTCGGCGTACAGCGGGCGAACGAAGTCGGGCATGAAGAACAGGTAGAAGTGGCTCAGGTGGTCGGCGAGGTTTTCCGTCGCCGCCATCAGGTTGATGGCCAGCAGCCCGTTGGCCGGCGGCTGGATACCGGCCAGCCCGGCCAGGGCCCGCGCCGCGGCGACCGACTGCGACACCGAACAGATGCCGCACACGCGCGGCGCGTAGACCAGCGCATCGAGCGGGGCGTGCTCGCGGAGTATCTGTTCGAAGCCGCGGTACATCGTGGCGTTGACCTGGGCCGAGCGCACCTGGCCGTCCTCGATGTCCAGCTGGACTTCGAGGTCGCCTTCGACGCGGTTGAACGGGCCGACCAGTAGACGGGTCATGCGCGGGGCTCCCTAGCGTCGCGAGGTGGGGCGGATGGCCGGAGCGATCAGCGCATGGTCGGCGGTGGCGTTCTGCCGCACGCGCTCCGGGGTGGCCGACTTGGACAGCGCGGCCAGGGCCACGAACCAGGCCTTGGGCATGTCGGTGGGCAGGCCGATGGGGATGCCGGCACGCTTGGGCGTGAGGTGGAAGGCATGCCCCGGCTCCTCGAAGCCTGGCGCCGTGCAGTTGATGCAGGCGTAGCCGCCGCGGGTGCACGAGCCTTCGCCGTTCCACAGGCGGTTGTTGCAGTCGCCGTGGGCCTGGGTGCCCTTGCAGCCGAGGTTTTCCATCATGCAGCCCAGGTCCGAGGGCTTCACTGCGCTGGCCTTGTACTCGTAGAACTCGTTGCGCGTACAGCCGTGGTGGACCAGTTGATCGGCGTAGAAGCGCGGGCGGCCGAGGGCGTCCAGGTCCTGGTTGGCGAACAGCCCGGCGGCCAGGGCCATCAGCGTATCGGTGACCCAGCCGGGGTGGGTCGGGCAGCCGGCGACGTTGATCACCGGCAGGCCACGGGCCGAGCGGTAGTCGGCACCGAGCAGGCCACCGGGGCGCTCGCCGTCGTATTGCAGGCCGCAGGCGTCGGTGGGGTTGTTGCCGGCTGCAGTGATCCCGCCGTAGGCCGCGCAGGTGCCGATGCCCAGCGTGTAGTCGGCGACGGCTGCCAGGCGCCGCACCCAGTCGATCATCGGGATGCCGGTGCCGGCCAGGACGTGGAAGCGCCCGGTGCCATTGGGCCCGCGCAGCAGCGCGCCTTCGATGCACAGCGCATCCAGGTGGGTGCGCCCGCTCAGGCAGTCGTCGAGGATCGTCAGCACCTCATTGCCGCTTTCCAGCGACAGCGAGGGGTGCCAGAGCAGTTCGATTCCGGCGCTGCGCCAGAGCCCGGCGAAGTCCTGGGTGTCGGCGCACAGCAGTGACATGTTGCAGCCGCCGCAGCCACCGGACTGCAGCCAGAGCACGCGGAACATTGCGCTCATGGGGTTTCCTCCAGGCCGAAGCGGCGCAGCTTCTGGCGCAGGCCGACGCGCGACAGGCCCAGCTCGCGCGCGGTGTGGGTCTTGTTCCAGCGATGGCGCAGCAGGGCCTCGCGCAGCAGCGTGGCCTCGATGGCATCGAGCTGCTCCTGCAGGGTGCCGGCCGGGCGCTCGCCAGGTGCCGCGCTGGGCAGTGCACTGCGTGCCTGGCCCTGCAGGACTTTCCAGGAAAACGCTCGGGCGCCGACTTCCTGGCCATCACAGAGGGCCGCCGCGCGGTAGATTTCGTTGCGCAGTTCGCGGATGTTGCCCGGCCAGGGGTAGCCGAGCAGGCTGCCCAGTGCATCGCTGGCGAAGCGCAGGCCGGGCAGGTCGAGTTCCTGGCTGGCATCGGCGAGCAGTTTGCTGGCGATCGGCAGCAGGTCGCCACTGCGTTCGCGCAAGGGTGGCAGGGCCAGCGAGACGCCGGCCAGGCGGTAATAGAGGTCGCTGCGGAAACGCCCGGCCTGGACCTCGGCTTCAAGGTCACGATGGGTCGCGGCGACCACGCGCACGTCGACGCGCACCGCGGTGGTGGCGCCGACCGGGCGCAGCTCGCCTTCCTGCAGCACACGCAGCAGCTTGACCTGGAAGGCCGGCGAGGTGTCGCCGATCTCGTCGAGGAACAGCGTGCCGCCATGGGCGCGCTGGATCAGGCCGATATGGTCCTGGTGCGCGCCGGTGAAGGCGCCGCGCTTGTGCCCGAACAGCTCGGATTCGAGCAGCGAGTCCGGCAGGGCGGCGCAGTTTTCCATGATGAAGGCATTGCCGGCGCGCGGGCTGGCGTAGTGGATGGCGCGCGCCAGCAGCTCCTTGCCAGTCCCCGATTCACCCAGCAGCAGGACCGCCAGGTCGAAGCGCGCCACCCGTGCGGCCAGTTCGCACAGGGCATCCAGCGGGCTGCCCGGGGCGCGGACGATGCGCGCGAAGTCGAAGGCCTCGCGGACCTTGTCCAGCGCCTGCTGGTTGCGCCGCCGCAGCACCGGGGTGGCGGCGCGCAGGTCCAGGTCCAGGCGCTGCAGATGGTTGTTCAGCGCGCGGCTCTCCACGGCGTTGCGCACGGTGCTGAGCAGGTGCTCGGGCAGCCAGGGCTTGAGCAGGTACTGGTAGATACCGGCTTGGTTGACCCCGGCGATGATGTCTTCGGAGTCGGTATAGCCGGAGAGCACGATGCGCACGACTTCGGGCCAGCGCTCGCGGGCTTCCCTGAGGAAGTCGATGCCCTGCACGCCGGGCATGCGCTGGTCGCAGAGGATCACCGCCACCGGGTGCTGTTCGAGCTGCTCGCGTGCCTGCTCCGCCGATTCGGCAAGGAGCACCTGGAACTCGTCGGCGAGCACCCGTGAAAGGGCTTCGCGAGAGCGCAACTCGTCGTCGACAACGAGGATGGTAGGGACAACGCCGGTATCGGTCATGGGCTGAACGAGGTGTCCTGGGCCTGCGGGGGCGGGCATGGTCGCCAGGCACGGAATGGCCGCTCGTGGCTCGCCTGGATGAAAGCGCAGGAGTATATGCCCTTTGACCTTGTAGGAGATATCAGACGTCCGGACGGGGTGGCGGGTGGCCGTTCACCAGAATTTCATGTCGGTGTCGCTGGGGTCCTTCGGGTTGTAGATCACCGAAACCGTACGCCCGGCCGGGAACTCAGCGGCCTGGCCCATGGCGCTGTCCCGGGTGCTGTACCGGCTGCCGCGCGAATGACCGGTCCAGCGCATGCCGTTGGCATCGAAGGTGTAGTAGACGATGGCCACATACTTCATCGGAGGGTACAGGCGTTGCCGCTGGCGTTCGCGCTCGCTCTGCGACCTGGGGCGGGTGTCGTCGATGGACTCTTCCACTTCCGTGCGCACGACCCGGGCCTGGGGTTTCGGCCAACTGCGCATGTCCAGCGTATGGCGCGCCGTCTGTACCAGCGCAACGACGACAGCGAGCCAGATCGCCCAGCGAAACAGATGCTTCATGGCCTCTTCCCTGAATGGCAGCCTGTGATGGCGTACAGCTATCTCCGTATGGTGCGCGGAGCATACCCAGCGGGCATCCAGCACGGCAAGAACGCTGATTGGCGTGGGCGTGCGCCGCCGTGATCGGCGCGAGAGGGGGCGCGCAGCGGGCTCTGTTGCCCTGCGCTTCGTGGGCGTGGCCCGCTTGTGTCTGCGACTTTCGATAGGATCGAAGGTGAGAGCGACGAGAGGCAAGCTGCAGGTCGCGCGGTGTCGCGAGCACTAGTAGGAGCCCAAGCTGCCTCCCGTCTTCCCTCTGACCTAAGCCCGAACAGTTGAACGAGCTAAACAGGGACTGCTGACGACACGGGAGTATCATTTGGTGCAGTTGCCCCTGTAGCTCAGGAATCTCCGAACGTTGTTAGGCTGCTTGACCTGAACTCCTCGAGGTGGGCAGTAGTGCTCTGTGAGGATGCTCCTCACTGTAATGCTTGAAGGCGTTGGTCGGATTGCACAGGGGGCGATCGATTGAGTTTGGGGGGCTTGGGCAGATGGCGGATGTAGTGGTAGTTCATGATCTTCACGAAACACTCTGCCATTCCATTGCTCTGAGGGCTGCACGCCGGCGTTGTTAAGGGGGAGGCTGATCTGCCGGGCAAAGGGCCCAAGTCTGTTCAGTCGCATAGACCGAGCTGTTATCGCTCAGCCATTGCCGGCGATGCAGGTCGTTCGCCGCTGAAGCGTTGCTCGACAGCTTCCAGCCTCACGTCGCTAGCATCGTCGCCACACTAATTGTTTGGGCTGCCGTTCCAGCAACAGATAGTGGTCACGCATGACGCGGTGAGCCCGCTTTGCATTTTAGGGCTGACCTATTGCTCATGCAGTCGACGCAGCAGGACCCCAGCCTGGTGATAGCTGTAGCTGGACGGCGCGCTGACTGCCCGACGGATTTACTCGATCAGTACTACATCGCTGGGCGTCCGGTGTCGACGGGGCGTTCAAGCGGCCAATTGCGAGTCACTACATTGGGATTTTCACTAACCACCAGCCTTGCTAGTTCTCTCTGGCGGCCAAGGGGGCAGTTCATTTCCATGGGCGGGCGATCTTTATCGTTCCCTTGAGAGTTTTAGTCTCCATGATCCCCTAGGCGCGTGATTAGAGACCAAGCGCGACAGCCAGATACAACTAACGTTAGGTCGTTCACGCATAGGTCGTGTTCAAGACCCAGTGCTGATCGGTACGATCCAAGGCGAGCTGGCGAGCCTGGTGATTCGGGGCAATCGGCTGTGCGTGGCGACTGCTGGAAATCAGCCGCTGAACGTGCAGTCCGGCTCTGTGGAGCAGGCGAGGGCCCGCTGCTGTCATGCACATGCTCAATGGCTGCCAGATCAGGCTTAATGCGGCGATGGCCATAGATCCCATTCACCTCATGGTGAATGGTGCGGGTCTCTTTGCTCAGGCACCGATTCGTCATCCCCCTCGCCGAGGGAGGCGGCGGTTGCCAAATATAGAAACCGCTGCGTGATATCTGTAGCGGCCGGCCTGCGCGTCACCAGCGTGAAGCCTCAACAGCACTTCGTGGGCTGCAAGAAGATGGTGAGCACTTTTAAAATGCCTCGTTCCATCCTGGGCCGGCTGCTGGTGTAGGCGACACGGTTCCGGGCTCTCACCACTCGGCTTACCGTCACCCGGAAAGGCATCGTCACCTTGCTGTTCGTACTGGCGCTTATGGTTACACCCATTTGAAACTAGCCTAGATCACATATGTGCCAAATGGCGGCTGCAGTACATATGCTGACAGCCCATATCGCCAGGGCAAGCCAAGCGCCAGCATCGCCAGAGAGTAGTTCATGGAGCGTGCGCGATTCGTTCATGGGATCACCCTCAGGGCTAGATTCTTAGGGCTGGTAGCGGAGTTTTAGGTAAAGACCTGCAGGTTCGGGGTGAGAACAAAAGGCCTCGTCGAAACGAGGCCCGTCTTCGGTTTCCTTCGCGGGGACTCCGTTGACGAAGCGAGTATTGAATATGGTGTCGGAGAAATAAAACGCTTTTTTAGATTTAGTTGGTGTCGGCGAATAAGCAGCACCCACCGTGTCGACAAGTGTCCAGTTGAACGGAAGGCAATTCGGCCGGTGTATAGGCCATCTGATTCGGTGGCGTGTAAGCGCGTCCCTTAAGTAGGCATATGGACGCGTCCTTTCAGGCGAGCTGACTGGACCAGTGCCATCAACGCCACACTTTGCTGGCCACTGTGTCGTGAGCCAGCAAGTAGCCAGTTAGATTGCACCAGGGCCTGGGTCTGGTCTCGATCCGTTGTTGATGGATAGGTTGCCGTCATCCACGTAACGCATCAGAGCCATCCAGTTCTTGAGGTTGTAGTCAAGCATCTCAGCGAACGCGCTACTTTCCGGAACCTTCTGTCAGGGCCTCAATTATAGGCTTGGCCCTGTGACGGTAGGGCCGTTTCGGCCGTTTCAACATCTTGGATCATCACCAGGCTCTGTGGTGAGGACAGCGCGATGCCCTCGTTTCTGAGCTGATCAAGGACGATGAAGAGCAAGTCGCTGCGCGCCCCGGACACTGAGCGTGGGCTGTTGACGTAGCCGCTGGCGGTGAGGACCAGGCCGTTGCTAGCGAGGTCCTTGAAGGTCACCGAGGGCACCGGCGCGTCGAGGATCGCCTGGTGCTCGGCGAACGCCTGCAAGAGCAGCTCACGGACCTTCATCACGTCGGTGTCCAACGGCAGTGTCAGGTTGACTCCGACCACTCCGAGGGCGTTGCCCATGGTCACGTTGCGCACGTTCTGCGAGATGAACTGCGAGTTGGGTACGATCACCGTCGAGCGGTCGGACATCTGGATTTCGGTTGCGCGCACATTGATCCTCCGGATGTCGCCCTCGACCCCACCCAGGCTGACCCAGTCTCCGACCTTTACTGGCCGCTCGGTGAGCAGGATCAGTCCGGAGATGAAGTTTTGCACGATGGCCTGTAAGCCGAAGCCGATACCCACTGAGAGGGCGCTGACCACCCAGGTCAGGTTGGTCAGGTTGATCCGCAGGGCAGACATCACCAGCATCGCCAGGAACACAAAGCCGAGGTAGCCGACCAGAGTCACCAGTGAGGCGCGCATGCCGGCATCCATGTTCGTTTCCGGTAGCAGCCGCTCGCTCAGCCAGTGCTTAACGATGCGCAGGGCAAATAGGCCGCCGACGAAAAGCAGTAGGGCGACCAAGATGTCCTGTGGGACGATGTTCAGGTTGCCTAGGCTCTTGCTGCTTTCGCCTAGTTGGGTGAAGCCCTGCAGCAGTTCGCTGGGGTTCGAGCCGGCGGGTAGGAAGGCCAGCAGCAACGCGGCGAGCAGCAGCAGGGTGCGACCGATGCCGGCCAGAACGGTACTGGCCTGAGCCTGATGGCGCGGCGACAGGCCGAGCGCGTTGGCCAGGGCCAGGCCGCTGGGGTGCTTGGGTGAGAGTAGTGTCTCGCAGATGTCGCCGAAGAAGGCGATCAGCAAGTAGCTGGTGGTCGCGACCACGCTGATCCAGAGCAGCTTGACGGTGAGGAAGTAAGCCAGCGATAGGTAGCCAGTGAACAGGGTGAGGAGGATTGCCGCGACCCAGACCGAGGCGAGGAAGGGAATCAGTCCGGAGATTCCGCTTGGCCGTTCCAGTTCGAACTTGCGCCGCACCCGGTGATAGCGCAGCAAAGCGGCGGCGAAGATCAGCGCGGTGACCAGCGCGGTCAGGCCGTTGAGGGCGACGGTCGGGGCCAGGCTGGCGCCAATGACGCTGTTGATCCGTTCCTCGGTAGCCATCAGCATTAGTGCCATCGCGAGGGTCGCCGGGAACGGGCCGAGGGCGCTGGCGATCCGGTCAGGAATCCCCGGCAGCCGCCAGGATGGCCTCGGCAGCATCAGCAGGGCACGACCGAGGCCTGCAATAAAGGCGCAGAAGCTCGCCAGGCTCACCAGTTGATCGGTCAGGCTGGCCATGTCGGGGCTCAGGCTGGCGTTGTTTTCCAGGCCCCAGCGCATTAGCGACACCGCGCCGACGATGGTCAGGATGGTCGCCAGCCCGACTGCCAGGGCCAGGGCGCTGCGCCGCAGGCGGCCTTCCGGTAGCCAGCGGATCATCGCCCAGGTAAGCATGCGCTCCAGCAGGCGGCGGCCGAAGCTCCAGACCAGCACGGTGGCCAGCAGGGTTCCGGCGAAGGCCCAGCGGTGTCCGGGCGCGATGGCGCTGTCGAAGGCGACCAGGGCCTCCGCCTTCAGCTTGTCCAGCCGACGCAGGTCGTCGTCGCTGGGACGGATCAAGGTCGACCAGAAGCTCGGGCTAAACGGTGTCGCCGCGCGACTGCTGATCTGCGAGTTGAACAGGCTGCGGCGCAGGTTGACGATCTGTGCCGCCAGGTCGCGGGACGACTGGCCGAGCTGGGTGGCCTGGCGTTCGTCGTCGAGCAGGGTGTTCTTCTGCCGGGTCAGGGTCTGGCGCTGGGCGGCGAGGCTTTCCGCCTCGTCGGGCTGCTGTGGGCCGATCACTTTCAACTGGTCGTCGACCCGCTCGATGTCGTCGACCCGCAGCGCGAGCAGGGCGTCGGCCTGGCGCTGGACCTGCAGCGCGCTCTGGCGTAACTCGGCGAGGAGGTCGTCACTGGTGTCGGCGGTGACGCTCTGGCGGATCAGATCAAGTTGTGCGCTGAGTTGACTTAGCTCGACGGGCGCCTGCACGTCCGATTCTGTGGCCCTGGCCCCGCTGCCTAGGGACAAGACCAAGCTCCAGGCCAGTATGGTCTGGCAGAAGAGTGTGAGCAGGCTGACTTGCCTCATCGATTTCTCCTTTTTGATCTTGTCTAGCTCAACATACAACGGGGTGGAGTAAGCTCCGAGAGTTTCCTGGGGCGTATGGTGCAGCTCTTTCAGTCGCTGCTATGCGTAGCACTTCGTGATGCCGTTTCTTTTGGATCACTAGGTGGTGTCGGCACAGTGTATTCCCTCTGCGCTTTTGGGACGGAAAGGTTTGGCTGAAGAAGTGACGGAGAAGTTGTGTGCCGGATCATCGGTGGTGAGCAACTCGTCCATGGCCTCCGGTTTCAGTCCAGGGCGCTACCGCTCTTGCATTGTTGACCAAGAAGCCGATGGCCCCGTGGGGCTGGGGCAGCTCGCGGAATGCGTACCGGTAGAGAGGCGGCATCACGTAGGTCGAGGATCTTGATCGGGGCTGACTGCCGGCGGTGGTGATCGTTGTCCGACGGGCGTTCGCGACGCCGGCCGCAGCCAGCACCAGGGCGAAGCCTTGGCTGAGGCCGCTGCCGGCGCCGGCGCCGGTGACCAGGGTGAGTTGGCCGGACAGGTCGACGTGTAGGGGCGCGCCCGCATTCGGGGATGCGTCGTTATTTCCATACAGGCAACCACCTCGTCCACCAGGGCCGGCTGAGCGGTACCTTCGACAGGGAGTGCACCAGTGTCGGCGACCCGCGCGAGGACCTGGGCTGGTTCAGTGCGTGCTGCTGGCGCCTCACTGCACCACGCTGCGAGGGGCCATCGGCGCCACCGATCTGGTGTTCTGGCAGGTGTTTGCACACCTGCCGCGGCTGTGCTGGACGGGCACAGCCTGGCGAGAGCCATCCGTGCTGGTGAACGTGATTTTGGCACGGTCTGTACCAGTTTGCTTGTGCTGACCCACGCCAAGCTCGCGCTCAGGAATCCACGGTTGCTGTCGAGGTGAAAACTCTGGCCGAGCAGACCAACCTGCTGGCAGCTCAATGCTGCCATCGAGGTGCGCGTCAGTCAGATAGCTACGGCAACGGGACAGCAGAGCGTGGTTGCTGAGCAGGTAAACGATAGTGCCGTACGGGTACAGGAAATGGCACCGTCGACAGTGGAAAACACTCGCCAGATCAATGGTGCTACCCGGAGACTCGTGTGCCTGGGGCGCGACTTGCAGGCATTGGCTCGGCGTTTCAGGAATGTTGATTAATCTAGTAGAGGTCAGACACAGTCAGTACTGCCAAGGGCAGTCCAGAGTGCTCCGGTGGTAGTGAGTTCACCTGGGAGGGTGGCAAGGGAATAACTTGCACTTGGTGGGGGTAAGGAAAATTCAGGTTCTCAAATTCAATTGTTAGCAATATAATTGCTAAAAACTGATTCGCTGCTCAAGAACCGTAACCTCTCCGAGGCCATCCCGAAGGGACTGCCAGCAGTCCTCAGGCATCGTCGGCAGCGGTTTCCGAAAAGAGGGGCGGCACATGGATGGACGCCCTCCAACCGTTGGGCCTGTTCTGTCTACCGATTCTCGATGGGCTCCGCACTTGAGTCAGCGGGGCAGGCGGATCGTAGGCAAGTGTTTTCCCTGGGTCCACAGCAAGAGGAGCATTGGGAGGTGAGACCTGTGGCTATGAGAAATTCACGACGCATCCTGCAAGGGCTGCTCTCTCTGGCTGTCGCTACAAGCATTGCTGGTTGTGGAGGGGAGGGGCAGGCAACGGCCGGTTCAGACCTAGAGGTAGGGGTATACAAGGTGCAAGCCCAGACTCTGACCCTCACGCGTGATCTACCAGGTAGAACAGTGGCCTACCGGGTTGCAGAGGTACGCCCCCAAGTCTCGGGAATTGTCGAGAAGCGTCTGTTCATCGAGGGCAACGAAGTTAGGCAGGGACAGCAGTTGTATCAGGTCGATCCGCGGACCTATGAGGCGCAATTGGCCAGGGCCGAAGCCAATTTGATCACGACGGAGAACCTGGCTCGCCGTTATGGGCGGCTATTGCAAGCTAATGCCGTGAGCCTGCAGCAGCATGATGATGCTGTGGCGAACTGGAAACAGGCACAGGCTGAAGCGCGGGTGGCTCGTATTAATGTCCAATACACCAAGGTGCTTGCTCCGATCTCTGGGCGTATAGGTCGGTCTACCGTGACCGAAGGTGCGTTGGTCACCGATAGCCAGACGCAGGCGCTCGCCACTGTGACTCAACTGGACCCTATCTATGTCGACGTTACTCAACCTGTTACCAAACTGCTCGGCCTGCAACAAGCACTGGAGTCAGGACAATTGCAGGGCAGCGATAGTGAGGCTCTGGCTCGGGTTGGCCTGATCCTTGACGATGGTAGTCGTTATCCGCTGCCCGGTACGCTGAAGTTTTCCGAAGTGCATGTGGACCCAAGTACTGGTGCAGTCACTCTTCGCGCCGAGTTTCCCAATCCCCAGCGCAAGCTGCTACCTGGCATGTTTGTGCGCGCTCAACTGGAAGAGGGGACTCGCAACTCAGCATTGTTGGTGCCTCAGCAGGCTTTGCTCAGGGATGCCAGAGGAGCGCCCTACGTTTGGCTGGTCAGGAAGGACAACACCGTAGAGCGACGCGAAGTACAGACTCTTCGCACCGTTGGTAATGCCTGGTTGATCGAACAGGGATTGCAGGAGGGTGACCGGATCGTAGTAGAGGGGGTGCAGCGTGCCCGTAAAGGTATCCGGGTCCAG
The DNA here is from genome assembly GCF_000725445.1 of Pseudomonas sp. AAC. Taxonomy (NCBI): domain Bacteria; kingdom Pseudomonadati; phylum Pseudomonadota; class Gammaproteobacteria; order Pseudomonadales; family Pseudomonadaceae; genus Pseudomonas; species Pseudomonas sp. AAC. The sequence goes on from NZ_KL647095.1 coordinate 842,195, forward strand.
CCTGTAGACGCATCGAATGTCAAGTTGGCCCTCAGCTTCGGTCAGCAAACAGTTACCGTGCACTGAGGAACTCCGGGCATGTCACGTTTTTTCATCGAACGGCCTATTTTCGCCTGGGTGTTGGCCATTGTCGCGATGCTTGCCGGGACGCTGTCGTTGCTGAACATTCCGATCAGCCAGTATCCGAACATCGCAGCGCCTGCGGTATCTATCCAGGTGACCTACCCTGGCGCCTCGGCCAAAACGGTTCAGGATACGGTCGTGCAGGTCATTGAGCAGCAACTTAGCGGTCTGAATGGCTATCGCTACATGTCGGCGGAAAGCAACTCCGACGGTAGCATGAGCATTATCGTCACCTTCGAGCAGGGCACCGACCCTGACATCGCTCAGGTGCAGGTGCAGAACAAACTGCAACTGGCCACTCCTCGCCTACCGGAAGAGGTCCAGCGTCAGGGCTTGCGTGTTGTCAAATACCAGCAGAACTTCTTTCTGTTCGTTGGACTGGTGGATACCACCGGCAAGATGAACAGTTCTGACTTGAGCAACGTCATCGCCTCCGACCTGCAAGACCCAATCTCGCGTGTCGATGGGGTTGGTGATGTCCTGCTCTTCGGCTCCCCCTATGCGATGCGCATATGGCTTGATCCGAACAAACTGAATAGCTACCAACTGATGCCCTCTGATGTAGCTACCGCGATTCGCGAGCAGAATGTCCAGGTGTCGTCTGGCCAATTGGGTGGGCTACCCACCCGCAGCGGTGTCCAGCTGAATGCGACGGTAATTGGCAAGACACGTATGACCACTCCAGAAGAGTTCGAGGAAATACTGGTCAAGGTGAATGCCGATGGCTCACAGGTGCGGCTCAAAAATGTTGCTACCGTGGAATTGGGGGCGGACAATTTTTCTTTCAGTACCCAATACAATGGCAAGGCTTCGGCCGGCTTGGCGTTACGACTGGCTCCAGGTGGAAACCTGCTGGAGACGGCCAATGCCATCAGGGGGGTGATAGAGCAGCAAAAGGCAAGCCTGCCGGACGGTGTAGAAGTTATCTACCCGTATGACACTACGCCTGTTGTCGAGGCGTCGATCGAGTCGGTGATACACACCATCTTCGAAGCCGTCGTGTTGGTGTTCATTGTGATGTATCTGTTCTTGCAGAGCTTGCGTGCAACACTGATTCCCACCCTGGCGATACCGGTCGTGCTACTGGCGGCATTCGCGGTTCTGCCGCTGTTCGGGGTTGGCATCAACACCCTGGCCATGTATGCCATGGTTCTGGCGATCGGGTTGCTGGTGGACGATGCCATCGTAGTAGTGGAAAACGTCGAGCGCCTGATGCATGAAGAAGGGCTCTCGCCACTGGAAGCTACCCGAAAGTCCATGGGCCAAATTTCAGGGGCGCTGGTTGGCATCGGCATGGTTCTGTCGGCAGTGTTCGTTCCCATGGCTTTCTTCGGTGGTTCAGCTGGGATCATCTACAAGCAGTTCGCCGTGACCATCGTCGTGTGCATGGGGCTTTCCGTACTGGTTGCGCTGATTTTCACGCCGGCTCTCTGTGCCACTATTCTCAAATCACCGAAAGTGGGGGGGCACGTTGAGAAGAAAGGGGTCTTCGGCTGGTTCAACCGCTGTTTCGACAGTAATACCCAACGCTTTGAGCGCGGCGTCGCTGGGATGCTTATACATCGCGGTCGCTATTTGTTGATATTTCTGTTGATCACTATTGGCACCGGGTATCTGTTCAGCAGAATTCCCAGTGCTTTCTTGCCGGGAGAAGACCAGAAGGTAGTTTTCGTGGAGGTGCGTATGCCAGCCAACTCTTCCGCGGAGAGAACTTCGGCAGTGCTCGATGAAATAAGACGCTATTTGCTGGAGGAGGAAGGTGACGTCGCCAGTTCCATCCTGACGGTCAATGGTTTCAATTTTGCTGGCCGGGGGCAGAACGCAGGGATAGGGTTCGTAATGCTGAAGGACTGGAAGGAAAGAACAAGAAAAGGACAGGACATTTTCAGTTTGGTGGAAAGAGCCAATGTTCATTTTTCAAAAATCAAGGATGCAACCGTATTGGCTATCGTTCCGCCTGCGATTCTTGAAATGGGCAATGCAATGGGGTTCGATCTTTACCTTCAGGACAGGGCGGGCCTCGGCCACGAAGCCTTGATGGCTGCCCGTGATAGATTCCTGGAACTCGCTCAAGAGAGCCCTGTATTACAAGCGGTTCGCCCTAATGGCAAGGATGATGAGCCGCAGTATCGGGTGGACATCGACGATGAAAAGGCGCGGACATTGCAGGTCAGCATTCAGTCGATCAATGACACCATGTCCGCTGCCTGGGGCTCGTTGTACGTCAATGATTTCATTGATCGGGGACGCGTGAAGCGTGTCTATCTGCAAGGAAATGACAGTTCGCGTATCGGCCCTGAAGACTTCGATAAGTGGTATGTGCGCAATGCCCTGGGGCAGATGGTCCCCTTCTCGGCATTTGCCTCGGGAGAATGGGTTTCCGGCTCTCCAAAACTAGAGCGCTTTAGCGGGATATCGGCTGTACAGATACTAGGGCAGCCCGCATCTGGATACAGCACTGGGGAAGCAATGGTCGCCATTTCCGAGATCATGAAAGCACTGCCAAATGGAATTTCGCTGAGTTATAGCGGATTGTCCTATGAGGAAATCAAGACAGGCAACCAAGCACCTATGCTCTATACCTTGACAGTGCTGATAGTGTTTCTTTGCCTAGCGGCATTGTATGAAAGTTGGTCGGTGCCTATTGCCGTTGTTCTTGTAGTACCTCTAGGTATCTTGGGGGCTGTCGTGGCGACCCTTTGGAGAGATTTGACGGCAGACGTTTACTTTCAGGTTGGTCTGATGACTACTGTCGGATTGACTGCAAAGAATGCGATCCTGATCATCGAGTTCGCCAAGAGCTTGTATGAGCAGGAGGGGAGGTCTGTCGTTCAGGCAGCCGTTGAGGCATCGAAATTACGTCTACGTCCTATCTTGATGACATCCCTCGCATTCACTTTCGGCGTATTGCCAATGGCTATTGCATCTGGGGCGGGCTCTGGAAGTCAGCACTCAATTGCGACCGGTCTGGTTGGTGGCATGATCAGCGCAACCATTCTTGTCGTGTTCTTCGTGCCGCTGTTCTTCGTACTGATCGTTTCGTTGTTCGACCGGTACAAGACATCCGTTTCCAGTACGGGAGTGCAGGCATGAATAGCAGAAACTACCGTAGGGTTTTATCTGCAGCAAGGGAGTGCGGTCCTGACAAAACCATTGAGGAGGTATAACTACAGTAAGAGCTGGAAAATTTGAATAGTGCAGGACACGGAGGCGTAAATAGATTGATAGCAATTTATTCCCTAGAAATATAGTTTTTAAAAACCATCTAAGGAGAAGGCACCATGAGCACCACCCTGTATTCCACGAAAGTCACTGCTGTTGGCGGTCGCAACGGCACGATCCATAGCGATGATGGCTTGCTTGACCTGCAACTGGCGCTGCCCAACGCCTTGGGCGGCAAGGGTAACGCGACCAACCCCGAACAACTGTTTGCCGCGGGCTATGCAGCTTGCTTCGGTAATGCGGTCATCCATGTGACGCGCAATAAGGAACAAAAAATCAAGGATGATGATGTGGAGGTCAGTGCTAGAGTAAGCCTCGTTCCCAACGGCAGTGGTGGTTTCGCTCTGAGCGTCGCGCTCGAAGTGATACTTGCCGGCGTCGATCAGGCACTGGCCGAAGAGGTTGTGGCAGAAGCTCACAGAGTCTGTCCGTATTCTAATGCAACTCGTGGCAATATCGACGTTTCCCTCTCAATTACAACTCGCTGAGAGCTACTTCGCACCTACTGTACGAGTTGCATGTCTGTATTGGTAGGTGCGATCTATCTATGGGCGGCATATCAGCGGCAAGCACTTAAACCATAGCACTCTGATGGAGTTGGGCTGTGTCAGGCCTGAATGCTTACCCTGGTTCTCGTCGCCCAAGGGAAAGGAGAGCAAGTATGGCGATGCTTCTGTTTTCTTCCTATGAGCAAAAAACAGGTGCTACTACTACTGCTGCCCGGCGTACGAGAACGGTGATTTTCTCACTGCAGAATCCGGTGGCAACGCTGCGCCTATTGGTCAGGCGTTGGCTGTTACTAAATCGTAGGTTGTGTACTCGATGCCATATTTGAGCGCCTGACATAGCAGCATGCCAAGTGCCTGTTGAGCGGATTAGGTATTGATTGGTCCGCAAACTACCGCAACCCTCCCGGTAGTGTCCGGCGATAATCCCGAGCGGTTGCGAGGTGAGGCCGTACTGGCGGTCCTGTGCGGGACAAGTTTGTTGCCAGCCTCATCTGGTAAATGATTCAACCACCGACTGAATCGAGGTGTTGATTGCGCTGCCAGCAACGCCTTGTGAGAGATCGCCCTAGTACGGATGCGCAGCGATCTGCGTACTAGGGCCTACGTGGAGCACGCGCACGGGAAAGGGGCGTTATCATCAAGAAGATCCATAGCCGCCTGCAGCGCTATCTCGTCAGGGTGCTATATGCCCAGGTCCTGGTTGATCTGGCGAACACCTCGAGTTTCAGTTGGCATAGGTGCCTTAAAGTTTCTTCTCCACGCTGAAAACCGAACGACTGAGCCAGCGGATTTACCGGTCCCTTGATGAGCGCCGGGCCGAGGTGTTCGACTACATCGAGCGGTTCTAAAACGCACGGCGCCGGCACTTGGCACTGAAATATGTAAATTCCATGCAGTGTGAGGCGGTGGCTTGTTAGGTCAACCAATCTGTCTAGCGGGATGGGGCAAGCCCAAGCAGCTGCTAAGTGTTTGATTGTAATAAGAAGGCCGCCCAGTTGGGCGGCCAGTCAAGAGATTCCTTCGCGGGGATTCTGTTGACTGGCTTAGGCTATCACGATTTTGTAGAGAAAAGCCTCTATCCTGGGGTTATAGAGAGAGACTATACGAGTTAAAATCCGTACGGGCCCTCTTAAGGATAGGCCTCCTTCAGACCAGCATCTCTATGGGGAGTAAGATGAAAAGCATTTTTGTCGCTGCGATTTGTGCATTTGTATTGGTCGGTTGTTCTTCTGAGTACCTGATCATGACAAGGGATGGTCAGGTGCTTACTACCACAGATAAACCTCGGCTGGATAGTAAGACGGGTATGCTTGAGTTCGAAGATAGCCAAGGCAAGAAACAGCAAATTCCACAGAGCAGCGTTAAGCAGTTGATCGAGCGCTGAGTATCACTTTAAGAGCCCTCGGCAATGAGGGCTCTTCTTTTCCTATAGCCAATGGTTGGCGGCGAAGCGTTGGCGTGCTCTGGTTGCTGGCTAGTCTGAAGGTAACTTTAAGCCGCTTTCAGTAACGAGAAACCCTCATTTTGGTGCGGCCTTAAAGACTTCTCTGTCGTTGGTTGGAATTTAGCGGATGATACCTATCCGTAGGTATCTTTTTGACTGTAGGTTATGGTTTTGCTGAAAGGTGCCCAAAGTGGTCGCCTGGGAAAAGGGGAAACCCAGCAGCCCGGGGAGGCGGTCACGGAAGAGGGCTATCTACTTGCGAATCAGATTGGTGTTTCTGCCCTAACGCTCACGTCAGGTTGCAGGCATTCCTGAACGGCTTTTGCCTTGAAGTGCTTGGGATAAGAGTTGCACTGGTGCATGGTGATCCTTGCATTATGGACGATGGTGTCCACGTATTTTAGGTTGACACCATTGCTCTTCATGTCGGGACTCTGAAGGTGTGTGTTCGCCGGGCGCATACGTTGCATCGAAAAAACCTTCAGACTTTAAAAATCCTCGACTCCGTTACTTTCGGGCTCCAGGGGATAGATCTCGATCGCTACATGTTAGAATGGTTTAAGCGTCATCAGGCCGTAAGCTGTAATGAGAAACAGGAGTTGGAGCGAGGCTGCCACCAACGCTGGCATTTTGCTGCCCGCTACCAGGGCGCGCCGGCTGGATGTCCCGGAAAAACCATGGCCTGCGACCGCGATCAGACCAAGCCAGGGAAATATCAGCTTTAGCCAGGTGCCTTGTGCGACGACGACCAATACCAGGCCGGACAGGCCAGTTAAGCCGGTCATGGCCATCGCTCCCGTATAAACAAGCTTTCGTGGTCCTCCCAGCTCGCCAGCGATCCGCGGCGCTGTCAGTACTATGCTGACCCAACCCAGCGTCAGTAGCACTGAGAGCATGGCTAACCCTTTGTGGGTCTGGCTCAACAGTTCATACATGGCTCTATCTCCTAGGCGGTCTTCAACGAAGCCATGTCGATGACGAAGCGGTATTTGATGTCACTGCGCAACATTCGCGCATAGGCCTGTTCGATCTGCTGGATGGGAATAATCTCGATGTCGGCAGTGATGCCGTGCTCACCACAGAAATCGAGCATTTCCTGGGTCTCGGCAATGCCTCCGATCGCCGAGCCGGCGATAGAGCGTCGTCCCGTGATGAAGCTGAAGGCACTGACTGGTAGCGGTTCGTCTGGTGCGCCAATCTGCACCAATGTGCCGTCGCGGCCAAGCAAGTCCAAATAAAGGTCAATGTCATGTGGTGCGGATACCGCATCAATGATCAGGTCCAGGCTGGATTGGTAGGTGAGCATTGCCTGCGAGTCGCTCGATAGCACAACCGCATCTGCACCGAGCCGCCTACCATCGGCAACCTTGGATACGGAGGTAGTAAACAGCACTACATGGGCGCCCAGTGCATGGGCCAGCTTGACTGCCATGTGCCCCAGCCCCCCTAGCCCGACGACCCCGACTTTCTTGCCCGGACCTGCCCCCCAGCGGCGCAGGGGCGACCACGTGGTGATTCCAGCGCACAGCAGCGGTGCTGCGCCAGCTGGATCGAGGCTGTCTGGAACTTGCAGTACGAAGTCCTCGGGCACGACGATGTGGCTAGAATAACCTCCGAAGGTATGACCGCCGAGAACGTTGTCATCTCCGTTGTAGGTACCAACCATGCCCTTTTGGCAATACTGCTCGAGCCCTTCGCGGCAGCTCGGGCACTCACGGCAGGCATCGACCATACAGCCCACAGCCACCAAGTCCCCGATTTGGTGGCGGGTGACGCCGGAGCCAACCCCTCTCACCCGCCCGACAATCTCATGGCCAGGTACGCAGGGATATAGGGTGTTGCCCCATTCGTTGCGAGCTGTATGCAAGTCTGAATGGCAGACGCCGCAATAAAGAATGTCGATCACAACATCCAAAGGGCGAGGTGACCGGCGTGAGAACGAAAATGGAATCAATGGGGAATTGGCATCTTGGACTGCGTAGCCAGTACAAGTAGCGGTAGCCATGACTAGCCTCCTGTCGAGGGAGATAACGGTTAGGTGTAGCGACGAGCGAGTATGCGAACCATGGCCTGCACCGCGTCGCGTAGGTCCTCGACGGAAGCCGGATCGACTCCAAGCTGGCCCGCCAGGGTTTGTGGCACGTTCAGTGCCGCAGCGCGGAGTTCGTGTCCATGGGGTGTCAACATGATCAATACGCGTCGTTCATCTTCAGGGTCGCGGCGGCGAGTCACGAAACCGTCACGCTCCATACGTTTGAGCAGTGGTGTTAACGTGCCGCTGTCTAGATGCAAGCGTTCTCCCAGATCACCAACGCTGACCACATCATGTTCCCAGAGCACCAACATCACGAGGTATTGCGAATAGGTGAGCCCGAGTGGCGCCAGTACCGGCCGATAGGCTCGCGTCAGTAGGTTGGAGGCTGCATAGAGGGGAAAGCAAAGCTGTCGGTCAAGCAGCAACGGATCGTCTTCCGGAATGGCCATAGTAGCTTCAGCCCTCCTTGATCAAGAGGGCTATGGCGTTGGTGCTGCTGGGGGGGCTGGCCATGGATGCTTCTGCCACGACAGCTTTGTCCCGTGTCTGAATGACGTTGGTAAGGGGCTCCTTACGGAGTGCACTATTGTCGCCACCGCCAAACGCGAAGACTTTCGAATGGGGAGTGCTCATGGATTTCCTTTGGCCATGCCTTTATGTGTTTAGCAATTATATTGCTAGCCGCATATTTTATCAATAGAGCTTCCTAAGTACCTTGTCAGTCAGTGACCCGCTGAGCGTTATAGAGAGTTTTGTCGCCAGCGAGAAAGCGTGCTCCTGATTTTTCTATTCGCAATACGCTACTGCCGTAGCGAGAAATCTACATGCTAGAGTTTCTAGCGTCTGCTCTAGCCTTCTCTAATGTTTCCGTAACGTGCTGGATTTTAGTGGGCTATCTAAGGTGGAATAATTTTTAAGTTGTTTATGCGTGCTCTGTTTATAAGGTGTCTGGCCAGTCAAATAGTGTTGGGTGAAAACCATTTCCATCGCGCTTTTCCTGATTTCTTGACTTGGTATAGTGCCGAGTCTGCGTGTTCCAACAGTTTGCGCTTGTCTGCTGCGTGATCAGGATAGATACAGCCGCCAATGCTTGCAGATATTTTTATCTTCCTATTGAGGATGGCTATAGGCTCGCTTGCCGTAGTGATAATTCGCTGACAGATATCTTCCAGTAACTCAAACCTCTCGGGCACGGTGAGTAGTAGGCAAAACTCATCGCCACCAAAGCGGCATATGAAGTCTGAATCTCTTATGGCGCTTTTAAATCGGTGTGCAAGAGTGCGTAGTACTTCGTCCCCAATCAAATGACCATAGGTGTCATTCACCGGTTTGAAGTTGTCTAGATCCACCATAAGTAGAGCTAGGCGTGTTTGGTTCCTCCCAGAGGTCTCTTTATGCCAATGCTCTCGCAGTCCTCTACGGTTGGCAATGCCAGTCAAAGGGTCAAGATAAGCATGCTCCTTTAATAATTTTACATCCTGCTTGAGATTGGAAATATCCTTGTAAAGATTTATTGCCAACTGCTGCTCATGTAGGATTAGACAGCAGTATAGGACGTTGTGGATATTTCCGTCGCCATCTAGAATTTCAAGCTCGATATCGGGGGTGACGGATACCTTTGTAGATCCAGGTCGCGATTTTGATTTATTCCAGTGCTTGCAGGCTTGCTCGCGCTGCCACTCATGGATATAGGTTTCCTCTATTAGCTGACTCACTGTCTTGAAGTGACCTGGTGGGTACCTGAAAAGATTATGAAAATATGAGTTACAGTGCTGAATGTGTGCTTCTGGCAGGGTAGCCCATGAGACAGCAAAAGGTAGTGCATCAAGTACCGTATCCCGTAAGGTACAAAGGAGTGATTCCTTCGAAAACGCCATGGGTTTCCCCCTCGTCATCCCGACATGCTTGGCTAGGCTTATGGATATTCTCTCTATTATGGATAGCTAGTTGAACCAACTGGGTGCTCCTACTCTGAGATGCCAAGAAGCATTAAATCATGCTTCTTCGATCGCCCAGTCCATAGTATCCATTAATTAGATCGCCATATTCGTCCAAGATACATCTGCAATGTACCTAATTCAGGTACAGCGTACCACAAGCAGCAGGAAGACCAATGGCTCATTGCCATGCGGTGGCATAGTGCAGTGGGTGGGGGCTAGCCTTGGAGCTGGCCGAGGGCAGATGCATGCCATGTTTCTTGGTGTGCAGACAGGCGTGCGCAGGAAAAGGTGGTGCGAGGAATCGCCGGAGTGGGGAGTCATGGACAGACTCCCAGCCTCCTGCCGAGCTCATTAGGCAGGCTCCTCTGAATCGGCATCTTGGCCTTCAGAAATGGCTTATTTCCTGAAAGCCAGATGCCGACAGGTTGGAGCGCAGGCCGGCTAACGCTTGGTGGGGGCTATAGAGAGGCGATAGGGGCAGGTGCTGTTTGAGGTGATGAGCAATGAGGTTGATTCTCAACATCATGGTTCATCGACGTGTCCTCTGGTCATGATTTCTTTTGCTGCGTGTGCTCGCCTTGTCCAAATGCCATCACAATGTTCAATCCTTCATGCGGCTGCACATCAAGAGCCTTGCAGTACCAGATATACTCAACAACGTCCAACCTACGTTCTCCAGTCTCGACTTTCTGAATGTAAGAGTGTGTGACGCCCAACCGTTTTCCGAGGTCGCGCATCGTCAAGCCCTGCTTCTTGCGCATATCGCGCAGCCAGCAGGTTAAGGCCAACATTCCCGGGGTATTTATGCTTTTGGTCACCTGTACCTTTTATAGGTACAAGGCCGTCGTATCCAAAAAAGGTACAGCTAACCTGTGAACGAGCCCCTTGAAACACAGGACACCGTTTCCCCCTTACCATAAGGGATAGGCAAACGACTGTGTTTATGACTACCAGCAAAGACAAAAGCATCGAAGTGCTTGGCTAGGAGCGGCGTCGCCGCTGGAGCGTCGAGGAGAAACTGGCCATGATGCGCGGGAGCCTGGAGCCCGGGCAAAGCGTCTCGGTGGTGGCCCGGCGCAACGGTATCAATCCCAACCAACTGTTCCACTGGCGCAAGCTCTACCAGGACGGCAGCCTCTCGGCAGTCAGTGCCGGTGAGGCGGTGGTGCCCGCTTCCGAGTTGGCCGATGCCCTCAAGCAGATCCGCGAGCTGCAACGGATGCTAGGCAAGAAGATCATGGAGGCCGAGATCCTCAAGGAAGCGGTGGAGATCGCCCGCTCGCGAAAATGGATTGCGCACTCCCCCTGTTGCCGGGGGACGGTGGATTCAATCGGCCGTCGCAACACGTTGGTTTGTAGCATGAGTGCCGTCGGGCATTGCGGCGATAACGCTGCCTGTGAAGGCTTCTTTGGCCTGCTCAAACGGGAGCGTGTTGCCCATCAATCGTATCGAACTTGCGATGAGGCACGGGCAGATCTATTCGACTACATCGAGCGATTTCACAATCCACGAATGCGTCGTAGAGTCGACCGCCAGGATCTGAAGTTTTCAGCCTTTTTCAAACCGTCTGTGGAAATAGGGTAGAACCCGGCCGTCGCAATGATATGGGTACGGACATCGTTAGTGGTTTGAATGACGTTCATGTGTCGCACTCGAAAACAAAATTAGACCAGTCGTGAATGGTGCTTACTTAAGCGCTAACTGGTTGATCCTGAAGAGGAAAGGCTTCTCTTGGTCTACGGTGATAGTTGCGAACACACACCGAACCCAAGGAGCAGCCCACATGAATCCTAGGCATCAAGCTGCCATTCATCAACAGCAACGTGCCCGCCGACATGCATCAAGCGCAGATGCCTACGCCTTCTTCAACTTGCTAACCGGCCCTGAATTACTTGACCGGGTCGAGTTGTTGTTGCCGGCTCATCGGGAGCGCTTGTTCCCACCGACGGAGACGCTGTCCATGTTCATGGCTCAAGCCTTGAGTGCCGACCGGTCCTGCCAAAGAGCGGTCAATGACCTGGCTGTAAAGCAGGTACACGGTGGTTTGATGCCGTGCAGCACTCACACCGGCGGCTACTGTCGTGCTCGTCAGCGATTGCCGGTGGAGATGGTTTCCAGCCTGGTTCGCGGCGCTGGTAATCTGATCAGCACCTGCTCTGCTCAGACTGGGCAGTGGATGGGCAGACCGGTTCGGCTGGTCGATGGGACGACAGTGGCGATGCCAGATACCAAAGCCAATCAGGCTGCCTATCCGCAGTCGCGTGGACAAAAGCCAGGGCTTGGATTTCCGATTTGCCGGTTGGTCGGCATTGTCTGTCTTTCCAGCGGGGCAGTGCTGGATGCGGCATTGGGGCGTTTTCGAGGTAAAGGCGGTGATGAACAAACCCTGTTGCGGTCGATGCTCGATACGTTGAACACGGGGGATGTATTGGTGGGCGACGCCTATTACGCCACCTACTTTCTGCTGTGCGAGTTGCAGCGCAGAGGCATTGATGGCGTATTCGAACAGTATGGTGCTCGTCGACGCAGTACCGACTTCCGACGCGGCAAGCGCTTGGGCGCGCGCGATCATCTGATTGCTCTGGAAAAGCCCCCGAAACGTCCGCTCTGGATGAGCCAGGCACACTACGAGCAAGCGCCTGAGAGGTTGGTGGTTCGGGAGTTGAAAGCAGGCGACAAGATCCTGGTCACAACATTGCGCTGCGCGAATCAAACGCCCAAGGCCGCATTGAAAGGGTTGTTCAAAAGCCGGTGGCATGTCGAACTGGACTTACGCAATCTCAAGAGCACGATGGGGCTTGTGATGCTGAGTTGTAAAACGCCGACGATGGCCGTGAAAGAACTCTGGGTTTACCTGCTGGCACACAACCTGATCCGGCTACTCATGGTGCAATCGGCATTAATGGCGGACTGTTTGCCGCGTGAACTGAGCTTCAAGCACAGCCTGCAGCTATGGCTGGCGTGGCGACAGTTCGATGGTCCGGATATGGACGAAAGCCTTCAGAGGTTACTCATTTTAATCGCCCAGCAGCGCGTTGGCAGGCGGCCTGGGCGGGTTGAGCCACGAGCTCTCAAGCGAAGGTCGAAACCTTATCCATTGCTGACCCATACACGCCAATCTGAGCGCGCCAAAATCAGGCGAAGCGGTCACCCTAGGCGGGCTAAGTAAGCGCCATTCAGACCAGTCGTCTATTTATCAGATATAGCTTGGCATACACCTCCGCACAACGGGAAGTCGTCCGTGTCCGCAGTACAACAATGCTTTTACGCCTCTTTTTCCTGCACGGTTTCAGGTGAGCAGAGGGGCGATCCCCGGATCTGCCTTAGCCATGGCCCGTCGGTAGGTTTCCCGATTGCCTATCCGCTGCAGGTAGCCGAGGAGGTTGGGATACCCGGCAATATCCATGGGCATGAAATAGCGCATGGTTGTGAGCGGGAACAGCAGCATGATGTCAGCAGCCGTGAAGAAATCGCCGGCAATGTAAGCAGTACGCCCGAGTTGCTCTTCGATCAATTTGAAGGCCATATCGATGCGCTCCTCTACGAGCGGTGAAGTCCCTCCACCATGACCCTTCCCCGCCGCGGCCAACGTCGTCCTGGCCATCTCCATCGCCATGAGCGAGCTGTTGGTGAAGTGGAACCAGAACAGATAGGTGGGATAGTCTGCATGATCTGGAGCAACGGCCAGACGACCATCACCGTGCCGGTGAATGAGGTATTCCATAATGGCTCCCGACTCGCTCAGAACGATGTCCCCGTCGCGCATGACTGGTGACGTCCCGGTCGGCGAGATGGACTTGTATTCGGGCGGGGCCAGCCTTGTCCCGGGATCGCGATCGAAGCGATGAAGCTCATAGGCAAGCGCAAGTTCTTCGCACAGCCAGACGATTCGCTCAGACTGTGAAATGCCCAGATGGTATACGGTAATCATGGGTGGGTTCTCCGCAATGAATAGGTTCTCAAAAAACTTGCTTTGCAAAATTGCAGACGGCGAGTGGTGTGGAGCCGAAAATCCTCAAGATAGCTGGCGACGAGGGTATATATGCCGTTGCACTTGCGTTGACATAGCGCCGGTCTGATGAGAGCACCGGAGCCTTGTTCATCGAGTCTCCAGCTTTCTCATGCGCGTGTTGCCGTCGTTTTCTGCATACTTCAGGCGGAAATCTGCCTTTGCATAATCGCTTTGTGCGTTCGCGCTCTGCCCACCTGCGTGGCAGTTGCAGGCGGCTCAACCGAGCGTCACGCCGAAAAGCGTGCCGATACCATAGGTGGCTGCGGCAGCGACCAGCCCGATGGTGATCTGGCGAGCTGCGGAGAACCATGCACCGCGTCCCGTGAAGAGACTGGTCCCCGCACCCAGCAGGCCGAGCACTGCACTGCTGGCCGCCAGACTGGTAAGTAGTGCCGGAGTGTCCGACAGAAACATGAAGGGCAGGACCGGGATGATGGCCCCCACCGCGAACAGCATGAAGGAGGACACCGCAGCGGTGACAGCCGAACCTCCCAGCCCCTCCGGGTCTATCCCCAGTTCCTCCCGAGCCAGGGTGTCAAGCGCAGTCGCTGGCGTGCTCAGGAGTTTGCCGGCGAGTGCGCGGGCCTGGGGTTCGGCAATGCCCTTGGCCTGGTAAATAAGAATGAGCTCCTCACGTTCCTCATCCGGGAGCTCGCGTAATTCGTCGGCCTCGATGGCAATCTGGCTGCGATAGAGTTCGCGTGAACTGGTAACTGACAGCCATTCGCCCATGGCCATCGAGCCTGCGCCGGCGATAAGCCCAGCCAGGCCCGACAGCAGGATGGCATGTTCTGAGGCGGCGGCTCCGGCCACACCCATGACCAGGCTGAGATTGGACACCAACCCATCGTTGGCACCCAGCACCGCAGCCCGCAGCGTGTTGCCACCACCGCGATGCCGGCCTTCCAGCATGGCAAGAAACGGGCCGGGCAAGCCACCGGTTCCGGCGGCCTGCTGCATCAATAGCGCGTGCGAGCGTTCATCACGTGCGAGCCCGGCCACGCGAGCCTCGGGTTGGTCGTCATAGGTCCTGCTGCCGAAGCTCTCTGCAGCGGCGAGCACCGGCAGCAGAATGGCGCTGCCATACCTTCGTACCAGCCAGGCCACCAGGCGGGCGCGGCGCGATGGCCCGGGCGAAAAATGGTCGCCGGTTGCCGTCATCCGTTGGCGCCAGAACTCCGCGTGGGCGGCCTCTACGGCTGCGAGGCGTCGGAATACACCCGCCAGGTCAGGGTTGGACTCGCCCTCGGCAAGCGCCGTGTAGATGGCTGTGCCATCCACTTCGCCCTGCAGGTTTGCGCGGTAGCGGCTTGTTGTGGCATTTGTCATGAGGGCTGTTCCTTTGGTGTTGGCTGCCGTGCCTGGGTAGTCGCGCAATGCAAGTGGATCATTGCACCAGCCTGGCGCCCAGTTTGGCTAGATGGCGCACAGTTGCCTCACCCTGTCCGTCGCTGCCACCGGTGATAGCCAAGACCTTACAATGGATACTATTGAATGTGCTCATGATTGCTTGTCCTTCTGTGCTGAAAATGATGTGAGTGAGATGGAGGCATGCTGGAACTGTTCAGCACAGGCACCAGAAAGTGTACGGTATGGCAGAGGTTATCGATTGCCTGTGCGTCAAGGCCTAGTTGTCGGGGAGCGCTCCTGGGACCGGCAGTGCGGCTGCTCGCAGTTTGCTCCCCGCTCTGCGTCTGCGCGATCAGAGCCACCCACTCGTTGCTGGACCCAGGTCGCCGCTGTAGAGATCTTGAACTTGGTCGGAAAGGCGCAGGTCAAGTCCAACCCTCAGGTGTAATTAGCAAAAGTCTGTAATTGCCGAAGCTACAAATGTGCGCTCAAACGTGGCTGGATCTGACAGCTTTATGTTGCCGGTCAACTTTTGGTTCCCGCCTCTTGCAAGCTCTTTCATTTCATCGAGAAGGCCGCCCACGAGCACGCCATGCTGTTCCAGCGACGCTTCCTGGACTTCATGCAGCAGAACCTGACTTCGCGCATGAAGATTTCATAGCCCGTCGGTCCCGGTCCTTTCATTTCCGTCCACCGGTTTTCCAGCGTTTCGCAAGCAGAACGCTGAAGCCGGTTTTCGCCGTCTACCGGCTGGGGTGATACGGTTCCAAGGCGCCTCTATGCACTGTAGGAGGCCCAATGGACATTATCCCGTGTACCCGCTGCGCTTTACGTCTGGCAGCATTAGAAACCTATTCTGCTTTGGGGATGGATTGAAGTGTTTTGCATCTTAATGGCTGGTCTTGCCATATTTTCCTGATAGCCTCCCAGTCCTGCCGGTGATCTGTAGTAGGAGAGGTTGCAACCTGATTGCAGGCATATGGATGTAGCCGTACCAAGTAGGTTGTGGCTAGCGATGCCGGGACTATGTCATCTGCGTCATCCACCAGATGTCGCTGCGGTTCGATGCCAGGTGATCCCGATAGTCCAACGGATCCAGCGAGCCGTTGAGGGACGATAACCCTTTCCTTGCTGCCCAAAGCCGCGGGCTGAGGTTGCCGGCCAGGGTCTGGACCTGAGTAATGTTGTCTCGTTGAGCAGCCAGCAGCAGCGCCAGTGCAGCCCCTCCTGAATACCCCACCAGTTCGAACTATCGATTGCCGTAGCGCTGCTTTAGCTGATCCAACGCCTGACTAAGGCTGGTGACCACCGCTTGGGAAAAGCGCCGATGGGTCCAGAGTGCAGGTTCGCAATCTGGCGCCAGAGCGAATTGGCAGGGGCGAGCCAGATAGGCATTCGGCTTCGGATCGTCCACGGCCAGCCGCACTACCAGCGAGTTGTGCGGACTCGGATCCAGACTGGGCTGCGTCGTCGTGGCCCAGGTATAGACATCGCCTTCCAGATAAATGTGCAGGCGAGGGGCTTTCGTTTTGCCTTGAGGCTGATGAAGTATTGCCAACGGGAACGGCTGCCCCGGCTGTCTGCCGATGTTCATTACCTGGCGAGGATGATCGCCAATGCCTTGGCCATCGCCGTGCGTGAAGCGCACCGCGAGGGTGACGGTACTGCGGGCGAGAGCCTGCTCACTCGCGAGTTGCGCTCCGGGCGCTGCGATGAGGAACGTTGGCAAGACCTGCAGCAGATCACGCGGCGCAAGCTGGAAATCAGCAATCCCAAGGTCCTAGCGGCTTATCTGGATCTGTTCGGTCAGGGGAAGGGCGCACTTCGGCATGATGCCCCCTGTGACGCGAGCCGCCGGTGCGAGGCGCCTGCTACGGATGAGTTTCTCGAGCAGGCTGGCGGCCCTGATCGACTGCGATCCGGACTCGGTTCAACCCATGGCGGCGGACATCGGCAGTTGGCGACACGCCCCCTCATGATTGGCAAGATCAGCCGATGAGCGTCTCTCGCCGCTTCAAGTGTCCGGATGGGTTCCGGCTTTCGCATCACCGCCCAGGGACTGGACCAGCGCGACATAGTTGAGCAACTTGTTCAGGCGGTTCTCGGCCAGGGTGATTTCTGCATTGCGCCGGGTCTCCTGGGCGGTGAGCCAGGATTGCAGGCTTTCCGCGCCGGACTCGTAGCGGATGCGGTAAATGCGTTCCGCTTCTTTCGCGGAGGCAAGTGCCCGTTCGCGCATGGCTTCCTGTTCCGTGTAGTGGCGGCGGCCGGCCAGGTTGTTCTCCACATCCCCCAAGGGGCGTAGAGCGTCTGCCGGAAGTTCACCACGGCCAGTTCGTAATCCACCTTGGAAATGGCGATGTCGTATTTCATCTGGCGCTATTGCAGGAACGGTAGGCTCAGTCCAGCACCCAAGGCGCCCACCGGATTCTTCAGCAACTCGCCAAGAGCGGTGCTGGAGTAGCCGAGTGTACCGGTGAGGCTGAGGTCCGGGTAAGTAGCTGGCGCGGGTAGCATCGGCGCTCCTGAGCGTGCTGCGCAGCCGCAGTTCGGCCGCGCTCAGTTCGGGCCGGCGTGCGAGCAAGGAGACCTGCATCCCGGCATCCACCGCTGGCAACCCGGTCTGCGTGAGTCGCTGCGGCTCGTCGTCGAGCGCCAGGGTGACGCTGTCGCCCACCCGCACGGTGATGCTCGCCAGGTACGACTGGCCGAGGGTGCGGTGCATGACGGTGGTGTAGGGCAGGTACACCTTGAGTTGTTCGCTGTTGCTGAAGTTGCTCTGGATCGGGTTGAGCGCGCCGACGATCCGCACCGGCACGTTGCCCAGCAGTAGGGTCTGGCCGACGGCATTGCGGCCCGGAAACAGCTTCTTGCGGGTGTTGTCGTCGTGGGCGGAGTCGTGGATGGCCGTGGCGTCTCCAGGTCGGCCTTCAGTGCTACGATGTCGCCGGCTGACAGTGCGGACTGCACGATCTAGCTCACGTTGTCATTGGCCTGCTTGGCGTATGCCTGCGCCGCGTCAATCCGATTGGATAGCGCCTGTTGGGCCGTTCGGAAATCCTCGTTACTGGCCAGGTGTTGGCCGGCGAAGGTGTCGACTCGCTCGTCGAGCTTTCCTATCCGGCCGAGAAGGGAGTCGATTGACGTTTTCTCGGTAGCACCTTCCAGGGGGCCTCGCATGTTTACCAGTTGGTACTGCTGGTAAGTCACAAGACCCCCGAGGGCAAGAAATCCTATCGTGATGAGCAGCGATGATCGGGTAGGGCGCAGGTTCGTGGGTGTCCTCTCGAAGCTGAGGACACCCTCGCGTAAGTGGGCTACCGAGGCAGCAATAAATGCTTACTGAATCTGCTGGGATTTTTTGGCAATCAGCTTCCTGCAGGATGGACTTTCATCGATCAACAGATGATCACCTTTTCTGGGCTGGCGTGCGGGGTACGGCGACGGCAAGTGATAAGCTGAATAAGTCAGCTCAGCGCCTCTGCTTGTGCAGCCCATTTCTCGGCCTTTTTCCGTGTATCGCATGACCAGATAAACTCCTCCAGGAAGACCTTCCATGTGGGGGGATCCACAGCCAAGCATTTTAAGTGCCGATTCCTAAGCTGCTCTAACTGAGAATGTGCGCTAAATTGGACGGGCTTAAGATGACTGTCCGACACAGGGGTGTGATAGTGTCATGGTCGAATATCTGATGAATTTGGTCTCAAGGAGTCCATTATGAAGTTTAGGGGAGTTTGCGCCGTTTCAATTTTTGGCGTGCTCGCGCTTGCGGCATCGTCTGCTCAGGCTGCCACAATGCGTTGCGGAAGTAACCTGGTAAGTGAAGGCGAGCTGATAGTCGATGTTATTAGAAAGTGTGGTGATCCGTCGCAGCGTCAAGTTGTTGGGCCGGCTGTTGATGCCAATGGTTACGTTGCAAAAGGTGCCGCGACTATTGAGAATTGGGTTTATGGACCTAGTAATGGTGCGTATCAATATCTTCGATTTGTCGATGGAAGATTGGTAGAAATCCGTACCCGAATGAATTGAGCGATGAACGCAGGTGCTCAGTGAGTACCTGCGTATATCCGTTAGCCGGCCGTGCCGATGATATCCAGTATGGTCGCTATGGGAGCGCTTTGTGCGCTTGAGACAATGATCGTAGTATTCGCCCCCGCGTTGCTAGCTGCTTGCTGCAAGTTGTTGGCCGTTAGTTGTGCACCGTTAAAGGTGGCGCTGAAGAGCTTGCTAGCTCCGGCAATAGAAAGCAGTTGTGTCATGGTGCTAATGTTTACCGCTTGGGCAGTGTTGACACTGATCTTGGTTTTACTTCCTGCGGCAGTTAACGCTTGTTGCAAGTTGTCAACTGTGCACCGTTGCAATCGGCGCTGAAATTCTTCGTGTTGCCAGCGTTTTGGATCGCCTGAAGCAGGGCCGAGATGTTCGCTGCCTGGGCGGTGTTGACGCTGATGCTGACATTGGTGCCTGCTGCGCTGATAGCCTGCTTAAGGTTGTTCGAGGTCAGCTGTGCGCCATTGAAATCAGCGCTGAACTTCTTAGTGTTACCTGCGATGCTCAGCAATTGCAGTAAGGTAGTGATGTTGACAGCTTGGGCGGTATTCACGCCAATGGACGTGTTGGTGCCGGCAGCGGTCAGTGCCTGTTGCAAGTTTGTCCCGGAGAGTTGTGCACCGTTGAAATTGGCGCTAAAGACCTTGCTATTGCCCGCGTCATTAATCGCTTCGAGGAGGGCGGTGATGTTCGCCGCTTGAGCGGTGTTTACGCTGATGCTGGTACCCGACTGAGCGGCGGTTACTGCCTGCTGGAGGTTGTTCGCAGTGAGCTGAGAACCATTGAAGTCAGCGTTAAAGTGTTTGATGGTGCCTGCTGAGGCGATTATCGACAGCAAGGTGTTTATGTTGACCGCCTGCGCAGTGTTGACGGCGATGCTGGTGTTGCTGCCGGATGCATTTACAGCCTGTTGCAAGTTGTTCGAGGTCAACTGCGCCCCATTGAATGTTGCGTTCAGGTGCTTGGTATTCCCCGCGATGCCGATCACTTGCAGTAGCGTGGTAATATTGACGGCCTGCGCCGTGTCGATGTTGATTGTGGTATTTGCTCCTGCTGCAGTCATTGCTTGCTGGAGGTTGTTGGCAGTGAGGGCGGAGCCGTCGAAGTTCAGTACAAGTTTCATGTTCTGCTAATTCCTTTTTGCAAATAGATCAGGGAGCGCCATTTCATGGGTGGCAAAAAGAAGCTAGAAGTGATTCCTGGAATCGATAAGGTGTTTTTGTTGCGGTTTTTGAAACAAACTTTTGCATGCTTTGATGTTGGTGTTATTGATGTAGATCATTGTGCTTTTATTGGAAATACTGGCGAAGAGTCGTCCTCTCGATGACTGACCGCTTTGCTGACGCGATAGAAGCAGAACACATCCGACGGCATCCCCCGTGCCGGGGTCAAATCGCGGGCAAGGACGAGGATCTGCGTCAGGCCGTCCTCATCCTGCTAGAAGTCGGTTAGGATGGCGGCAGAACCTTTCTCCACCAGCGAGTAACACAGACTGGCGGAATCGAAGCGATCGGCCTCCTTTTCTGTTTCCGGCGTCCATGGAAGAAGTCTCAAACGGATGCCGGATACAACTTGGCCCGACGGGACAAATCCATGCTTGAACGGGTTTTCGCCGCACGGCTCTCCTGTCTCGGAATCCAGCGAAGCGCACCAGAGATACGTCGAGAACTCGGTGTGCTTTTCACAGTGCAGGTCTCCCTCATCCCATGTCACGCCGTGAAGCGGCGTGGCATGGTCGGGCTCGGCAACACCGAAGCGATGAGACAACTCGCTCATCGCCATCTGGTCCTTGGCAAGGTCGCCTTCGGTCATGAAAGCGATCTGCAATATGCCGTGTGGGGCTTGAATCAACAGATGCGGGCGCGCGTGCACTTCACCCGCTGCGGCAGCACGATCGGCATAGGCCGGCATGCCGTACACGGTGGCGGTCGAGGCGGGTTGTACGGTCGTCGTATTGATGTTGGCCGGCTCTTTCATAACGACCTCATTTCTCATTGGTTGGAAAAACACGCTTCAAGGTAAATGCCCGCAGCCATGCGTTTCGCACATGGCTGCGGGCCGACCTTCATGAGCAGGCACCGTCCTACACGGTCTGTCTAATAGGCTCGCCGGATAGAGGCTTGTGCTGACCCTTTCAGAGCATCCTCAGCTTCTTTGCTTTCAAACGAAGGTGTACGAGCAAACCTTGTTGCCCGCCGGATCACGCAGGTAGGCCGCATAGGCACCCGGCAGGTGACCACGCGGGCCAGGCTGGCCCTCGTCGGTGCCACCTGCGGAAAGACCGGCGGCATGGAAGGCATCCACTTCGGCGGGAGTAGCGGCCGCAAAGCCGATGGTCACGCCGTTGCTGGAGGGCGCTGCGCCATTGCCCGGACGGGCGATGATGAAGGCTGGCTTTTCGCGACCGAAAAGCACCCACCCGTTGCCGAAAGGACCGAGGTTCTTGATGCCGAGAGCACCGAGAGCGGCGTCATAGAACGCAGCCGACTTCTGAACGTCGGCGGCGCCGATAAAGACATGCGAGAAGATACCGTCGCCGGAAATGACAGGATTGGACATGGTTAATTTCCTTGATGGTTGGTGTTGAGTGGATCGTGAGTGATCAGTAGTGGATCACTGTGCGAATCGACTTGCCTTCGTGCATCAGGTCGAAGGCTTTGTTGATGTCGTCGAGGCCCATGGTGTGGGTGACGAACGGAGCGAGATCGATCTCGCCTCTCATTGCGTCTTCCACCATGCCCGGGAGTTGGGTGCGTCCCTTAACTCCGCCGAAAGCAGAGCCCTTCCAGGTCCGGCCGGTGACCAGCTGGAACGGACGGGTCGAGATTTCCTTACCAGCACCGGCGACGCCGATGACGATCGATTGGCCCCAACCACGATGGGCAGCTTCCAGGGCCGACCGCATCACGTTGACGTTACCGATGCACTCGAAGGTGTGATCGACACCCCAGCCGGTCATCTCGATGAGAACCTCGTGAATCGGCTTGTCGAAGTCCTTCGGGTTGAGGCATTCGGTCGCGCCGAAGGTACGAGCCAGCTCGAACTTCGCCGGATTAGTGTCGATGGCGATGATTCGACCTGCCTTGGCCTGGCGTGCCCCCTGAATCGCAGCGAGACCGATGCCGCCGAGGCCGAAGATGGCCACCGAGTCGCCCGGCTGCACTTTGGCTGTGTTGTGAACGGCACCGATGCCGGTGGTCACACCGCAACCCAACAGACAGACATGCTCGGGATTGGCGTCCGGGTTGATCTTGGCCAGCGAGACTTCGGCGACCACGGTGTATTCGCTGAAGGTCGAGCAGCCCATGTAGTGGTAAAGCGGCTGACCGTTGTACGAGAAGCGGGTCGTACCATCGGGCATCAGCCCCTTGCCCTGGGTTGCGCGAACCGCGACACACAGGTTGGTCTTGCCAGACTTGCAGAACAGGCACTCCCCGCATTCGGCGGTGTAGAGCGGAATGACGTGATCGCCTGGCTTCACGCTGGTCACACCTTCACCCACCTCCACAACGATTCCCGCCCCCTCGTGACCCAACACGACCGGGAAGAGGCCTTCAGGGTCGTCGCCCGACAGGGTGAAGGCGTCGGTATGGCAAACGCCGGTATTGGTGATCCTGACGAGTACTTCGCCCTTGCGCGGCGGCTCGACGTCGATCTCGACGATTTCCAGCGGCTTTCCAGGCCCGAAGGCAACTGCTGCACGTGATTTCATGATGTCGTTTCCTCATCTGGTGGTTCGGAGCGGAGCATTCCGCTGAGTTGTCAGTTTGGGAAATGACTCGGTTGCCGTATATGGAATTGTTGCGATTTTGGAATTCCAAAATATGGAATAATAAGTGCACAACGAAGATGGCCTAGGAGCATGGAGAATGAACAAGGACATCGAACTGCTGCATATATTCCGGGTGGCGGCTGAAAGCAGCAGTTTTCGCGACGCAGCTGTCCGCTTGGGGACTTCCCCTCAAGGTGTCACGCGTGCCATTCAGCAACTGGAGAGACACTACGGCGAGGTGTTGTTTCATCGCAGCACGCGCCAGGTTCGCATCACCGCCTTTGCCGAAGGTCTGCTGGAACAGGTCCGCCCTGTACTGGAGCGGGTCGACGATCTGTGGCGAACGCCTGCTGCCGACCAGCAGGCTGCACTGTCGGGCACGGTCCGCATCACCGCACCGTACAGCCTGGGTACCAGAGCCGTTCTACCTGCATTGGAGCGCGTTGCCGCGCGTCATCCTGGGATCACCCTGGATGTGCGTCTGTCCGATCGCATCAGTAATACGGTTGACGATGGGATCGACGTTGGCATCAGGGTCGGATTCATGCGTGATAGCCGCTTCGTCGCGCGCAAGGCAGCCGACATGAGGCTGCCAATCGTTGCCGCTCCACGTCTTATCGAGAAAGTGGGCACCCCTGACGATATCGATGCGTTGGCCGGGCTACCGATCGCCGTAGCCCTGGATATCAATACCGGCCGCCCCTGGCCTTGGCACTTCAAAGCGGGACAGCAGTGGACACCCGCGGCCCCCACCCTCATCGCCGACAATGCCGAAATGGAAATAGGAGCCGCACTGGCCGGGATCGCATTCGCCCAACTAGCGGACTACATGGCGGCTCCCTATATTGCCAGCGGGCAACTCGTGCAGGTGTTGCAGGACGAAGAGCCTCCGGCATGGGGCTTGTACGTCTATCGGCCTCAGCGTGGCCCCATTCCTGGAAGGGTTCGAGCGGTATTTGATGAAATGCTGGTCGCCGTTGGATCGTTGCCAGCTTTGCGCTGACACGCCGCAAGGCGCTGTAGGACTAGCGCGACGGCTACGTCATTGAAGGCCGGATCTTGAGGAAGTACCTAGTCACGGTTCGTTGAGGGAGGACCATCGTGGTCGGTGCGCGTTACAGAGAGTTGAAAGGATTGGCTGAAGCTTGCCGGCGAGGATTGATGGGGCTGCCAGCCTCGTGGCAGGCGAGCATTTCCTCGCTTTTGAAGTAGCCGCGATCGGCAACCACCGACAGCGATTGCGTCCCCATTGCCGCCCGCGCTTGCTTGGCCATCGCACTCAACTGATCGCGGTCGATGCCATTGCTGGTGACCTCGTGCGTCACGATCAGGTGATGCTTCGTCTCAACCGCTGCCTAGACGTTGTAACCGACCATGCCAGTGCCGCGACTCATCATCGAACGTGCGTCGGGATCAGTAAGAGAAATCTATTTGTCCGGGGTGGTCTCCAACTGAGCCTCAACATCCCTGAGCTCCTGCATCTTGGCTTTCAGGGTGGCAATCTTGCTGTGCAAACGCTCGGATTTAGTCCGCGCCACGGCAGTTTTTGCCGGTCGGCAGTGTCCAGCGCAGTGAGGTAGCGGCTGATGCTGGATTCGATCTCCTCCATTCGCCGTTGCAGCTTGGTACTGGTGAAGTTGCGGTCGCGATTGTTGACCGCCTTGAACTTGCTACCGTCGATGGCCACCAGTGCTTCGGAGAACAAACCGAGTTGCTGGCACAGCACCACGAATTGCCGGCAGACACCACGAATGGCTTTGCCGTTGTTCTTGCGGAGGTTGGCGATGGTCTTGAAGTCCGGTGTCAGGCGTCCGGCCAGCTACATCAGATCGATGCTGCGTTGCGCCTCACGCTCCAGCCGGCGACTGGATTGGATGCGATTGAGATAGCCGTAGATGTATATCTTCAGCAGGACGGCAGGGTGGTACGCAGGGCGGCCTGTTTCGGCGGGAACCACACCGTCAAAGCCCAAGCGGCCGAGATCGAGTTCATCGACGAACACATCGACTACTCGAACAGGGTTGGTGTCCGCGACGTAATTATCCAGGCTCTCGAGCAGCAGAGTGCATTGACTTCGATGCTCACCTTGGATGAAACGCTTCATGGACTACCCCCGCTATGACCGCCGACGGCAGAATAGCAAGAGCACTGGCCATATTTTTACACAGCCTGGGCCGATAACGGGTCGTGGTTCGTTTGCTAAGAACGAATCCTGGTCACCGGCGGCTTGCGGCTGTGGACTCAATTGTTCTTGCAATTTAGCGGTTGACCCCGCCATTTTCTCCAAGCGGTCTCCCAGCCTTGCTGGTGATCCGTAGCCGGAGAGATTACAACCTGACTGCAGGCGTATGGCCCTAGCTGTTCCAGGTAGGCCTTGGCCAGAGAGGCAGGGACAACGTCATCTACGTCTCCCACCAGATGTCGCTGTGGTATCGATGCCAGGCGATCCCGATAGTCCAATGGATCCAATGAGCCGCCGAGAGGCGATAGTCCTTTCATTTCCGCCCAAAGCCGTGGGCTGAGATTGCCCGCTAGGGTCTGGACCTGGGTGACGTCCTCCCGCTGTGCCGCCAGCAGCAGTGCCAGTGCCGCGCCTCCCGAATATCCCACCAGCTCAAACTCCCGATTGCCATAGCGCTGTTTCAAATGGTCCAGCGCTTGGCTGAGACTGGTGACCACCTCCTGCGAAAAGCGCCGATCGGTCCAGAAAGTGGGGTCGCAGGCTGGCGTCATGACGAACTGGCAAGGCCGCGCCAGATAAGCATTTGGCGTCGGATCGTCCACGGCCAGCCGCGCCACCAGCAGGTTGTGCGGACTCGGATCCAGGCTGGGTTGTGTTGCCGTGGCCCAGGCGTGGCCATCACCTTCCAGGTAGACGCGCAGGCGATTGGCTTTCTCTGTGCCTTGCGGTGGCAGCATGGCCAACGGGAACGGCTGCCCCGGCAGGATTTCCAGTTTCCTCCCATGCCCATATGCCAACTGCTGCAGCGCTTCGCGTGGTGATTGGCAGCCGGCGAGGAGGGCGCCGATCAACAGTGCCACTAGGACTCGAAGAAAACCGGCCCACGCGCGTGGGCCGGAAAGGTAGTGCTTCATCAGAAGTCGTAACGGACCTTGGCGGTGAAGGTGTCGGCGTTGAAGTCGGTCTTGCCGGTGTAGTCGTAGCTGACCCCAACGGTAACCGCACCCAGATGGTAGTCCGCACCGACACCGGCTTCGTAGCTGTTGCGTACGGCTTTGGCGCCCTGGCTCACGAAGGGGGTGCCACCCAGCGTGAAGGCCGAAGTGCTTTGGGCTTCGTCCGCGGCGAAGTCATGGTAGGCCATCAACTTGGCCTGCGGCTGCAGGTTGCCGTTGCCGACCGGGAAGTCGCCCGCCACTCGCACACCAGCCCCCAGTTCCGCCACCTCGTAGCGCTGGCTATCCACCTTGAGCGCCGCCGACGAACCCTTCTCGTGGTAGCCATCGATATCGACGCGCGCATAGCGGGCGGCCAGGCGTGGCTCGATCAGGAACTGCTGGTTCAGGTGGTAGGTGTAGCCACCGACGACGTTGGCGCCCAGGACCTGGCTGTCGTAGTCACCCTTGGCCGTGGTGCCGGCGATGCGACGCTTGCTCTCGTTGTCGTTGAGCCCATAGCTCAGGTTGGCGTCGACGAAGTAGTTGCCCTGTTCGAAGCCGCTGTACAGGGTCAGCGCATTGCCATCGACATCGGTGGTATTGCCGGTGTCGCTGTTCACGCTGGTGTGCAGGAAGCTGTAGGCCACGCCCAGGGTCAACTGGTCGGTGAGCTTGCCATCGGCGCCGATGGCGATGCCGCGGCTGTAAGCGTTGAAGCCGGCCACGCCGTTACGCAGATCCTGGTTGGCATCGCTGTACAGTGCCTGGGCCCAGATGCCGGTGTTCTGCAGCACATCGCCCGAGGACGCACCGCGCAGGCTGCTGGTGCGATTGCCGGTGACGTTGCTCACCAGCGTCTGCCCACTGGTGGCCGCTTGGGTTGCACCACCATTCACCTCGGGGGCCAACTGCTCCGTCAGCTTCTTCAGCGCCACCGGATCCTGCGAGGCATTCACGTAGGCTTGGAACACCGGATCGTTGGGATTGCTCTGCGCCAGCCCGGTTACCACCTGGCTGAAAGCTGCGCCCGCACGTTGGGCATTGGCCGAACCACCGACCTGGCCGATCACCTCGCCGACTTCATCCTGACTCTTGGTGCTGACCTTGGCCACGATCTGATTGTCGCCACTGCTGTAGGTGTTGACGTTCAGCAGGGCCGAACGGCTGGTCACGCTCACGCCGTCATCCTGCAGGGTGCCGGCTTGGACCAGGGTATAGGTCGTGCCCTGAGCCTTGAAGTCATTACCCTGGGCCGCCAGTTGGATCTGCGAGCCCTTGGCGAACTCCGCGGTACCGGAGACCGCAACCACGGCCTTGTTCGGATCCGTGGCCGAACTCAGGTTGAGCCCCAGCGAGGAGTTGGCCGCCACATCCAGGTTGCCCTGGATCGTGGTGTGCGGCTGAGCGAATTCCAAGTGTGCCGGCGTGTTGCCGGCATCGCTACCAACATCCAGCCAACCGCCGTCCTTCAGGCGGATGTTCGCGCCATCGGTGCTGGCGTCGGTGCCGCTGAAGGTCACGTCGCCGTTCACTTCGATGTTGGACAGGTCGATCAAGTTACCGGTGATGCTGCCGGCACTCCACACCAGGTGCACCCCGCCACTGGCCTGGGAGGCATCGATGGCTTCGTCCTGGGAAATCAGGTTGCCGTTGTTCTGGATGACCAGCGTGTTGCCGGCATTCGCACCGTCGATGTCGAAGGCCCCCACCTCGATGGCGGCATCGTCAGCCTGGATGGTGCCGGTGTTGAGCACCTGCACCGGCGCATTGGCAAAGCTCACGCCGTCGAGACGCAACGCGGTTGCATCATCGCCGCTGGCCAGGATGCTGCCATGGTTCTCAATTCCGCCGAGGTCCACACGATTCGGGCTCCCCATGTCATCGTCATAGGTGGCGAGGACCGCTGTCGAGCCGGTACCGCTGACCTGGATCAGGCCATCGTTGATCAGCTTGCCGCCGATGGTGCCGCCCTTGAGCTGAATGCCCGTGGCCTCTTCGCCATCGGCGAGGATCTTGCCGCTGGCAGCATTGACCAGGTCGCCCTGCAACACCGACTGACCGGCGAACTTGAGGCCGCGGATACCATCGCCCTCGAGGACACCGCCGGCCACCTGCAGGGTGCCTTCATTGACCAGGTTGCCGTGGATGATGGCCGGATCGATCAGCAGGCCGGTGACGCCCGCGCCATTCACCGTGATGCTGCCCTTGTTTTGCAGGTTGCCGAGCACCTCGGTCGGCGCGCCGATGGGCGAGGGACTGTCATCGTCTCCGGCGTAGGACAGGTCGATACCGTTGAGGTCATCGCCCGTGGCCTGCACCTGGGCGTTGAGCACCAGGTCGTGATTGAAAGTGTCGCTGTAGAAGCGAAGAGGCTGGTCGCTGCCAGTGAAAACGCCGGTCACTTCGGTGCTGTCGGTGTAGGTGTTGCCTTCGCTGTCCAGGCCGCTGTTGGTCAGCGTCAGGGCGTGTGCGGCGAGGGGCAGGGCACTGGCGGAAATCGCCAGGGCGAGCAGGGTTTTGCGGTACGTCGGGGTCATGGGTTCAGGTCCTTGAGTGTGTGTGGCTGTGGTGCTTTGCTCTTCTGGGATGTGTCTCGACGGGCAGCTCCTGGGTTTTCAAAAAACAAAAGAACCCCTGCCCCGCACACGACCAGTTATGGCCGTGTGCGGGGTTGGTTATGTTTGGGGCGTGATGCTTGTTAGTTGGTGCTCACGGTTCCGAGGTGATCGGGAGCGGCACGGTTGCTGTCACTGCTCCGCTATACAGGCCTTTGCATACGTGATGCTGTCCTGCATGAAGTTCGATACCAGCGGGCTTCGCCCTGCCTGAATCTGCTTCAACTGCTCGGTCGAGTAGGTCTTTTCCAGCTTGTCGTAGACGCATGTGCAAACTGGCTTGGGAGAGCCACCTTGCACGCAGCCTGAGAGAAACTGTCCGCGTAGCTTGGACTTGTCATCCGAACAGCCCGCCAGGACCAACAGGCCCAGCACCAGATAGAACTTGCTCTTCATCGGTCTTCCTTATCGCAATACCAGGGAGCATCCGAGGCCGATGCCAACTACCAGGCCAATGACTTGCGGGCCTATCAGCCAGAACACTTTCAACCAGATCAGGTGAAGCGCGCCGCCGTTGGTGTAGATCGCATCGGGTTGGGCAAACTTGCGGATCGCGTTGCCCACCAGGGCGCCGATCCAGCCTGTTATCAAACCAACGAGGCCGGCCAGCAGCTTCAGCATGAAGCTGGCGCCCAACACCATTGCTGAGGTGTTCACGGTCAGGAAAATGATGGTGAGGACGAGCGAGGCGGCGCCCCAGCCGATCACTTCCGGACTGGCGGGCAGATCATTCGGCGCGTCTGCCGTTTCGTGTTCTTGTTCCATGGTGTTGTCTCTATGTCGTGTGGGAAGGGTTACCAGCCGGAGCGGCAGAGGTTCTTCTTGCTGGTCAGGGGTTGGAGAACTTGGGGAAGGTTCTGGGTTGGGAGTTTCACCGTCTGTCCGCCGACGCTGAGCTGCAGGGAGTTGGCCTTGCGCAGCGCAGCCCAGAAGCCCGGGAAGCTGGCACTGCAGGCTTCGCAGTCGGTGTAGAAGGGGTTGCTGAAGGTGGTGCCGTCGACGATGACGTCGAAGCCGTCATGTTCGGAGGAGTAGCGCTTACCGGCGATGGTGGCGTAGGCGGAGACGGAGCTCTCGTCATCGTCTGGGCAGGTGATGTTCAACTGGTTGCCGTTGCCGTCGTCGACCAGGTGTTCCTCAACGCCCTGGGTATAGCTGGAAGTCCATTCGTAGGTACCGGCGTGAGCGGCGGTAATGGACATCAGGCTGAGTAATGTGGCGGCGAAAAAGTGTTTACGCATGGGGACGGGTCCTTGTGGTTTAGGGCGCAGGTATCCGTTCGGGTCCTAGTGTCATTGCGACACTACCAAAACGGTAGTATTTGGTGAAGTACCAACATGCACGATGCTGCTTTTGCAGCGAGTTATCGGGATGTCGGTGCTGGGAAGCCGAATCAAGCAGGCCCGGATGCGAGTGGGGCTCTCGCAGGAGCGTCTCGGGCTAGAGGCTGGATTGGACGCGATGTCTGCTAGCGCGCGCATGAACCGCTACGAACTGGGGAAGCGCATTCCCACTCCCGACTTTGTCGAGCGTTTGGGGTTGGTTCTCGGGGTTCCGGCGGCCTACTTCTATTCGACTGAGGAAGACGAGGCTGAGCTTCTGACCAAGTTTCATCAGTTAGAGGCTTCGAAGCGTATGCAACTGCTGCGATACCTCGACGAATTGCTTGCTAGTTAGACTGGCTCCTTCAATTGCCCCGGTTGATTAGCCGGCGTGCCTCCTTACTAAGAACTCATTGAAGACTGCGCAGGCTGCACTGATCACTAGTAGTAGTGGCCAGAAACGCAGCATGAGCACCAGCAGCGCAACGGCCACTGCACAGCTGGCCAGCACGCCGATGAACACGAACAGCAAACCAATGAAGCGCACCAGGTTCATGGCGCAATCCTCCTCGTAGATTGAGTGATGGGTGATGCCGCGGACATCAGTCCGCGGCTTGTTGAGTGCGTGCTTCGGCGCGGGCTTTCAGTAGCGTCGACAAGGTGGGTTTCGGCGTGGTGGTCGGTTCCGCTACTGGAGCGGTTGAAGGTGGCGATTCGGGAGTTGGCTCCGGGAAGAACTCTTCGGCGATGGCACCGGTTTCCTCGTCACTGTCCTCGAACGCGCCATTGGCAAAGCCCAGCCGCGCCGTGGCATCCAGCGCCACCTGGTCGAAGCCGGAGGCCTGGCGCGCTTCATCGAGTTCCCGGGCTTGTAGCAGCGCTTCCTCCATCGACAGGCCACTGCGCACCGTGATGTCGACGTAGAAGATCGGCGAGCCGTGGCTTTGCCGGGTGGACTTGCCGCGCAGACGCAGCTCCAGCGGCAGGCACGCCAGGCGGTTGCCGGAAATCGCCTGCAGGTACTGCAGCCGCGCTGCTAGGGTGCGGATGCTGTTGAAGCCGGTGGTGCGGAACACGAAGCTGCCCAACGGATCCTCATCACCGATGGCCACGTTGAGGCGACCGTAGGGTTTGCACGCACCGCCTTTAGCCAGCGGACAGCCATCCGGTGAAGGGCAGGGCAGCGAGGCGATACCGTCCTGACCACGACGCTTGCAGGTCTCGCCATTGCCAACACATACCGGTCGCCCGGACTGCCGATCGAACAGGCAGTACTCGGCGCGGAAGTTCAGCTCTGGCGCGTTGAACAACAGACGAATCGGAATGCTGCGGATCTTGCCGCCTTGCGCTTTACGCAGTTCCTCGTCCAGGGGATGGGGCAGCCAGCCGTCGCGCAACTGCACCTGCGAGGTCAGGGTGAATTGATCGTCCTTCTCCGGCAGACGCTTGCCGTTCTTCTCGACGACCTTGCCGATGGAAATCCGCCCGAGCACCGGCGGGGTAATGGCCAAGCCTTTGAGCATGGTGGTTCTCCAGTGGATGAATAAAAAGGACCACTCCGGCGCAGGGGAGACGCCAGGGTGGTCAAGGGGGGAAGCGAAATCAGGTAATCAGGAAACGCCGGCTGCCGACCTTGGTGGTGGGATAGCGCGCCAGTAGGTAGGGCTTTTCCTTGAGCAGTAGGGGCACATCGAGCACCACGCTGTCCTTGGCCTTGCGCCAGGACACCGTGCCATTGGCGAACAGGGCCCGGCTGGCATTGCCCATGGCCTGCTGTAGTTGCTGCTTCAACTCGGCCTCGCGCTTGCCCTGCAGCTCCAGGCTGGCGCGTACCGTCTGCAATTCATCGAAGGCGTCTGACAGCCCCCGGTCCTGAGTGAAGTCCAGGGTGTGGCCGTGGTCCTCGGGATACAGGCAGCGCAGGGCCTGCTCCGCCGAGTCGGAACCATCCGCCGGCGGTGGCGTATCGCGTTGCACGTAGGCCCAGAAGTCGCGCTCCAGCTCGATCAATCGGCCAATGAGCTCCTCGTCGCGCTCGATGCGATGGATCTCCAGGTGCTGGCCACCGAGCAGCACGGCCACGTCGGCTGCCTGTTTACCGGTGACGGCTAGCTGGTGCATCACCTGTAACTGCACGTACACCGGCATGCCTTCCTTCCAGAGACGGGCACCGTTGATGCCGGCGGTCTTGCATTCGAGGATCTGTACGTCGCTTGCGCCGATCACCTCACGGTCGATGTTGGCCAGCATCCAGTCCAACTTGGAATCAGGGTGCTGTAGCACGGCATTGATCCGCCGTACCCGGTTACCGGTACGGCGGCAGTAGTGGTTGGCGACGATGGGCTCGAGGATGTTGCCCCAATAGGTCGGGCTTTCCTCGTCGTTCGGATCGCTCTTGGGCAGCCCGGCATCGCGGCCGGTTTTTTCCAGCCACAGCTCCAGCTGCGACTTGTAGGGGTTGAGGCCGACTGCGGCGGCCGCGTCCGAACTGCCGATACCGTGCTTGCGTACCGCCAGCCAGTCATCGCGGGACAGGTCCTTGGTACCGACCAGGCGCAGGGCAGGGCGCTGCCGTGTTCTGTTGGATGTGGAATGGGCGTGAGTCATGAGGGTTTTTCTCCGGACATAAAAATGCCCGGCCGGCAGAGCCGGTCGGGCATCGGGGAATGGGCGGCCGTCAGGCCATCAATGGGAGGACCACATCCAGGTGGTGCTGCGATCACTCCCTCTTACCGGGCTACAGCAACGGCTGTGGAGGCCGCCGGCTGCCGTTGCCGTGCGTGATGGGCGCGCACTTTCTCGCGCCAGCCGGGCGAGAGTTCCTTGGCCATGTCGAGATAGCGCAGCGGACAGCTGTAGTAGTACGGCGCCATGGACTCATCCATGGCTTTGTAACCCCACTCACCGCCACTGCGTTGCAGCAGATCACAACGGATGTAACGCATCGACTCGCCAGGCGCGAGGTCTGGGTGGACACCGGTAGCTTTCGCCGTCACTTCGCTGACGGACCACAGCACATTGCCACGCAAGGTATGCACAAGCACACGAACACTGGCTCGTGCCGTGTCTTCGGGGCGGATCAGATCTTGGATGAGTTCTGACCGGGTACGGGATGAGAACAGCCAGCCCATGAGAGAGGCCTCCAATGAAACACCGGAGCCCACTCCACAGGAGCGGAACCCCGGCGGGTGGAAGAGAACGCCCAAAGCTGCGGCTGCTAAAGAACTACTGGAGCAGCCGCAGAACCTTTTGGGCGAATAGGGATAACGAGAGGAGGGAACGGCCGTCAGGCCACCAACTGTAGGGCCGCATCCAGGGCGCGTTGCTTGATCACTGCCCCCTGGCCGAACCAGGCCGAGTCCATGCGGTACTCGTTGCTGCGCGCCCGGCGTTCGTGGTCGACGTACTCGGTGACGGCATTGAGCAGGCCCCAGGCAGTACCGTTGGCGGCTTCCAGTTGCGAACCACGACCACGGCCTTCGTACAGGCTTTGCACCCGACGCAGCGCACGTTCATTCGGCAAGGCATCCGGCAGCGGATTGTTGGGCTGAGCATCGCAGAGCACCTGCATGAAGTAGCCCATCGCCTCATGCCACTGCACCTTGCGCTCGGCCAGGTGGCGCATGCGGTACATGAACTCGTCCCATTGCGAGACGGCGATGCCCAGTTGCTTCTTCACAGCCAGGGCATCGAAGCGGGTGCTGTGCGGCACCTTGATCGCCCGGGTAGCACCGTCGACGGCGATGGTCAGGGTGTTGTTGCACACCACCCGCACGGTGGTCGGTGTCGCCGTGGTGGCCAGGGTGCCGTCGCAGGAGGTGGCCAGCAGCAGGTAGCCGTTGACCAGGTCGTTGCCCTTCAGCGAGGTGTTCTGTCCGGTGCGCGCCAGCGCCCAGAATTTGCGCCCACCTTTGAGCACGCCCGCGGTTTCCAACTCGTAGCCGGAAACCTGGGTAAGGTCGCGGTAGAACTCCAGCACCTCTCGCGGCTGCACTACCTGATAGCGCTGGGAGACTACCGAGAGCGGTGCCTTGGTATCGGAGCGGTAGAGCACCTTCTGTTCAGGGAAGGAGTGAATGCTGCCCAGGTGGCCAACCGCATCCGCTTTGAAATGGACCGGGCTTTCCTGAATCTGCCAGTCCATGCCGGCTTCACGCTGCCAGACTTCCAGCGGCTGTTTCGGGGACAGACGGCTGCCCAGGCCATGCCAAGGGGCTTCGCCGACATAGGCCATACGTTCGATGAGATGAGCCATGATGAGTTTCCTGTGAGCAATAGCCGGCATAAAGCGCTGCGCCACGCGCAGCACCGGCGGAAGGGATGAAAGGGAAGGGAAGCGAAGAACGAAGCCGATCAGGTCGGCAGGTTGAAGCGATGCCCGCAAATCAGGCAGAGGTTGTTGGCGAGCACGTGGCGATCCAACTGGTCGCCGAGTTGGGCGCCGAGCGCACAGCCGCCGACACCGCCTGCCAGGCCGCCAAGAATGGCGCCGGACAACGAGCCGAGGGTAATGCCCAGCGGGCCGGCAATGGCGCCGACTGCTGCGCCGGCCTGACCACCAGCAAGAGCGGCGGAAGCGCCACGCGCTGCGCCACCGACCGTGCCGACCAGGGCGCCGATCTTCATGGCGGGATGCAGAGATGCGATTTTGGGGGAGTTACAGCGAGGACACTGCAATGACATGGCTGGAGAGCCTCCATGATGGGTATGTCAAAGCAGTGATGTAGGACTGAAATTATTTCGAGTCGACTTTCTGGTGGAGCTATAGAGTGCTCTCTCCACCTTTAGCATCCGGGGTGTTCAGGAGAGCAAGTGCCAGATAATCGAATGCCTGAAGGCCCACCCGTAGACGTTGTGGAGCTGCATCTTTTCTATGGCAATATCGAGCAAAAAAAGCGGCGTGGCACCGTGCCTGCTCTGTCAATAGTAGGGGCTTCACCGATGACGGTCTCGCTCCCTTCGGGAAAGGCAAGTGCGTGATCTGCATGGACGGCCACAATCTCTCCGAGATGCTTGAGCAACAAATACCCCCTTGCGCTGGTTCGTAAGCGCAAGGTTCGCCGTACCACTGACACTGGATTACCATTCGCTCTCGTCCGAGATCTTTTTTATCACTGACTGGGAGGAGGAGCGTGGCGCAGTTCAACGATTGGTGCGATTCGGTCGATCAGCCGGTAGGGAGTCACTTCCGTCGAGTGATGACCGGCCAGCCCGCCAACCTTCCCACAGGGATCGAGGTAACGGCAGCCATCGTGCCGGGGCATTATGCTTCAGAGGAGCACGTCGCTCGTGCGCTCGCCCGTCTCGGCAAACCTGCAGCGGCTGCACTTATCCAAGGCAAGTTGCCGAACACCAAAGCGATCCGATCCGGCGATCTGGGTGAGATCTATGCGACGGAATGGATCGATGCGTGTAGCGGTGGCTATCGCGCGCCGATCAAACGCTTGCGCTGGAAGGACCATCGCAATATGGCGATGCGCGGAGATGATGTCATCGGTATTCGCCAAGACGCCCGTACCCAGCAGCTTCATTTTCTGAAGACCGAAGCCAAGAGCCGAGCCAAACTCACCGCCCAGGTCCTTGCCGAAGCTCGGGCCGGCTTGGATAAGGATGGAGGCCTACCCTCAGCTCACGCGTTGACCTTCATCTCAGAACGCCTGCTCGAGCTGAACGAATTGCCCCTCGCCGACGCAATCGATGACGCGCTGCTCAAGCACGGCATACCTATACAGAACGTACAGCACCTGCTCTTCACCTTTTCAGGCAATGCGCCGGAAGCCCTGTTAACTGCCGCTCTCCAGACCTATACCGGCACCATTATTCAATGGGGGATTGGCCTGCACGTGAATGGCCATCCCGCCTTCATCGCCGCGGTCTATGATCGAGTGATTGCCAATGTCAACAACGCCTGAAGCAATTGCTGCCGACATTTTAGATGCGGCGACCGCCGGATTTCGTGGCCGCCTAATAGCGCGCGGACAGGCGCGCGCGATCATTTGGCGTGATGGTGAACTCCCGCCGGACGCGCCCGCGTTTGCGCAGCAGCTAAGCTACGATCTACATTCGTACGGATATGCGCTACTCGGGCTTGGCCTTCGCCTGCGCGAATTCGGAGGTGATCCTGCACAAGCCCGTATCGCATTCGAGCAGGCTGGCACTGCTCTTGAGGCGGTCATTGCCAAGGGAAATCGCCAGGAAGTCGATCGTGATTTCCACTTCATCATGGCGGCGGCGAGCTATCATCTCGCGCACCTCTCCGCTCGTGCATACTCACTTCTGGCGATTGTCGAAGCAGACGAAAATTTCTCGCTTACAGAACGCGTGCTCGCTCTTTTAATGCGGCGAAACCTTAACGCGCTTCGCTCCGGCGTCCTCAACTATCGGGCCTCTGAGCAAGGCAGCGACATCCGCATCGCTGCCGAAATCAAGGAGAATTTAGATCAAGGGGAGGCTGCGGAGGGCCTCGCTGACGGTGGAAACGACTTCCTTTACAACGGGCTCGACACCGCACTGACCGATGCCTTCATGGCAGCCATGTCTATATTCCTCCTCGCGCTAGAGCGCGGCGAGCGATCGCTACTCGACCAGGCGCTGGAACGGCTTCGGAAAAGCCTCGCCATTTGCAGTGAGCTGAACATGCTGCCGCAGTGGTGGGGCCACCGAGTTGCGATTCACCTCCTCACGGACTTCTGGTCGAATACCTTCCACGAGAAAGTACCGCTCCAACCCGTTGGAGGCGAGGCAGCGGACTGGCCGCGCCTTCGTGAGCTATTCATTGCGCTATTACAACGGCGCCCTAAAGCCGAGGTCGATTTGTGGCCTTCTCAAATCGAGGCGGCGGCTCGCGCGGCAGATCAAACTGATGATCTCGTAGTTTCGTTACCCACTAGCGCCGGCAAGACGCGCATTGCCGAATTGTGCATCTTGCGCTGTTTAGCCAGCGGCAGGCGCGTAGCATTCATCACACCGCTGCGCGCGCTATCGGCCCAGACCGAAACTACCCTGCAGAGGACTTTTGGTCCGCTCGGTAAGACGATTTCGACGCTTTACGGCAGCATTGGGGTAAGCGGTTTCGATGAGGACACGATTCGAGAACGCGACATCGTCGTTGCGACGCCGGAGAAGCTCGACTTTGCGCTACGCAGTGATCCCTCTCTTCTCAATGACGTCGGTCTGCTCGTCTTTGACGAAGGGCACATGATCGGGCCCAACGAGCGCGAGGTTCGCTACGAAGTACAGATTCAACGACTGCTTCGCCGACCAGATGCGCATGAGCGGCGAATCGTCTGTTTATCGGCCATCCTGCCTGATGGTGACCAGCTCGATGACTTCGCCGGATGGCTGCGCCGGGATCATCCGGGTGGCCTAATCAAACATGACTGGCGACCCACACGGCTACGGTTCGGTGAAGTTACCTGGTCTTCCGCTACGTCCACAGCGCGCCTCGATCTGCGCATTGGTGATGAACGCCCGTGGGTTCAACGATTTCTCACGGGAGTAGTACCACCTAACTGGGTGTCGCCGAAACGTCGTCGAACCAAACTATTCCCGTGCGATCAGCGCGAGATGTGTATCGCGACTGCATGGCGACTTGTCGAGGATGGGCAAACTGTCCTGATCTTCTGCCCTGAGCGGCGCAGCGTTGAGCCTTATGCGGATGTAATCGTCGATCTCCATGAGCGCGGTGCACTTCGCTCCCTGCTTGAAGCTGGCCCCGCCGCTCTCAGCGTCGCTATCGCACTCGGTGAGGAATGGCTGGGACCGGACAGCGCCATTCTCAAATGCCTTCGCCTCGGCGTAGCGTTGCACCACGGAGCGTTACCAACCGCCTATCGCAAGGAGGTGGAGCGGCTACTGCGCGACAACATCCTAAAGGTCACCGTCTCGTCGCCAACGTTGGCGCAAGGCCTTAACCTGTCAGCCACGGCCGTCGTCATGCATTCTCTCCATCGCGCCGGCGAAAGGATTGAAGTTTCTGAGTTCAAGAATGTGGTCGGGCGTGCTGGGCGGGCCTATGTCGACGTCGAGGGAGTTGTGCTTTTCCCCATTTTCGACAGCATCGCAAAGAAGCGACGTAACTGGGTAGAATTGATCAGCGATCTCGGTGCGCGTGATATGGAGAGCGGCCTGGTTCAGCTTGTCGGAGCGCTGCTGTCTCGTATGCATGCCCATATCGGCGGCGATCTAAATCAGCTCATTGAATATGTCGTCAACAACGCCGTAGCGTGGGCCTTCCCCGATGTCGCGAACGAGCAGCCTGCGGACCGCGAAGTCGCCTTGGCCAAGTGGGAGCGTCACGTCGCAACGCTCGATACCGCCATCCTCAGCCTCATGGGAGAAAATGATATCCCCGACGACGGTATCGAGGTGGCACTGGACAATATTCTCCAGTCTTCTCTCTGGCACCGTCGTTTGCTTCGGCAGAGCGAACCTGTGCAGCAGGTACTCAAAGCTACTCTGGTTTCACGCACCCGGCACATCTGGAACAAGTCAACGGCGGAGCAGCGCCGTGGATATTTCCTGGCGGGTGTCGGACTGGAAACAGGGCATGCGTTAGACGCCATTGCAGCGGAGGCAAACCTCCTGCTCGTTCAGGCGAATTATTGCATGCTCGACGCCGACGCCGACGCCGACGCCGACGCCGACGCCGAGGGGGCGATCACCGCAATCACACGTATCGCCGAACTCGTCTTTGCCTTCAATCCCTTCACGCCCGACCCCATGCCGACAAATTGGCGCGACATCCTGCGCACTTGGCTTCTTGGCCAGCCTCTTGCTGCTATTGCCGCCGGGCAGGAGTCGGAGACGCTGCAGTTTATTGAGGGGGGAGTTGTATATCGCCTGCCCTGGGCGATGGAGGCTATCCGAGTTCGTGCTGTCGCCAATGGCGATACCGTCTACGACGTCCTGCTCGACGACTTCGAACTTGGTTTGGCTGTACCCGCCGTTGAAACCGGGACGCTGAACCGTTCGGCCTCGATTCTCATCCAAGCAGGCTTCAACTCGAGGCTAGCTGCTATCAAAGCTGTTGCTGACACAGACGCGACGTTCCGAACGGGACATGAGCTTAGACAATGGCTTAATTCGGCAGCCATTGCCGCGTGGAGCGCTCAGAACGATTGGCCAACCGCCGAAACGAAGGCGATGTGGACCGAGTTTGTGCAGAGTCTCACTCCGCGGGAGAACCGTACCTGGACACATCGCCACTACCAAGCAAACGTGCAATGGTTTGGCGCGCCACCCCATCCGGGCACCCCTGTCCATATTCACGATTGGGTTGGTCAACCACTTGTGCTTGCGGCCGACGGTGCACCGCTCGGTACGGTCCAGGCCGTGCTGAATATCGCACGAACTGGACTTGCGCGCGCTCAGGTCGCCCGGGATGTCAGCAAAATCGATGTTGTCTATTTAGGACCAGACGACCTGTCCGGTGCATGACAGCTTGGCTGTCGACTTCGGAAACTCTGACCATCGCGCCGATCGCATTTCTTCATGCACTGAAGGGGATCCCGCTGTGTACGGCAAGATTTGAGTCGATCACTTCCATTAATCATCGGGAGATATCTACTTTGCTGGTAGCCACCGGCCGTGGTTAGTGTTCCGATTGGGTTAGAGCTGACTTCCATGGTGCGATGGAAGGACACCAATTTGAAGGGGGTAAGGGGCTTAGCTTCTCTCCAGCACTCCAAATAGACTGAGCGTAAGTTCTGCATTCCAGCATGCTAATGCCATTAAAATGTAGGTTGAAACGATGACGCCGCATGAAATCCAGAAGTTGACTTTTACGGGAAATAAAGAGTTGTCAATCATGCTTTGAAGCTCGTCTGCTGACATGTGAGATCTGACAATCTTTTTCCAGTCGGTGAAGAGCCTTGTGGATATGAGGCTTACTGAAATTGCGCCCCAGACTCTCAATAGCATGGCTATGGCAAGATATACAGAAAACGATTTGAAGAGTATTACAGCTTCGGGGCTTCTGAGTGCATCTTCGGCAATAAATCTTCGTGAAACCACGCCGGCAGTTAATACAAAGGCAAGCGCTAGAATGTCAGCAAGAAGGCTTCCTGCAAAATTATTGCTTGTGGATACGAATTTGTCGACGACTCCAGATAGGTCTTTCTGGATGTCAGAGAGTTCTTTGGTATAGTCTTTTTTTCTATCGAGTACGACATACTTGTATCGTGACCTGGCTTCGGTGAAAGCTGCAGGTATTAGTCTTACGGCATCTATTAGGGAGCTGCCTTCCTTGATGTCTAGGCTGAGCCGATCAATGACAAGTAATATCCGTGTTTCCTCGTCGCTTTCCGCATAGCACCATTCTACGCAATTTATGAGGGTTTCTTTTTCGGTGGGCTTTAATGCTTTTAGCTCTTTGTTTTGTGCGGATATCTCAAGTTTTCTTTTTCCTTTTAATATGACTTTTTCCCAGTTGTAAAATTCTTGACATAAAGAAATTAGTGCGTACGTGGAAAAAGCATTGTCAAAATAGGATGCAATTTCAGGATTGACTCTTCCCCAGGATAGAAGAAATTTCTCGGGGGAGGTCGTAAAAGTATTGTTGGAGACGAAGTGAACCTGCTTTAGTATTTTTTCTGGTTGGGGAAGTTTTGTAGATGAAAGCCACTCTGCTGGTAGAGGTTGAGTAAAATCTTTTGTGGGGATAATGGCTGTTCTAGGTCCGCCAAATGGTGCTTCCAATCCATGGATAAATATTTTTAGCGGGCGCTCGGCTTTGAATGCAGATTCAAGCTCTCCGCCTAGCAAGCCGGAAACATTGGGAAGCCAAGTTTTTGTGAAGTAATCCAAGCTAAGGAATAGTAATGACTCTAGGTCGACACTAGTAACTAGTGCCGCCTGAAGAAGCTTGCTTTTATCGGTTAAATTTATTGTCCACTCAGAGGCTTCTGATGTGGAGAAGTCAATTTCATCCCAGGATTCGTCAAAATCATCCACTTTAAGTCTAATTGCCTCTAGATTTTCAGTGGTGATCAGCATTGCAAGTGACTGTAGGAGTTCGCGAGTTTTTTTCGTGATCTTTCCACTGCAGTTAACAGCAAAAGAGTTCTCGGAATATTGTGAGTCAGGGCTTTTTCCAAGGCTCGTAATTATGGCGCAGGTGTGATAGAGATCTAGAGCCATTTCTATTCTCGCTCGTCAATCGTGCTGGCCTTAATAGTGATTATGAATGACCCGTCGGCTTGTTTCTTTTTGTCCAAGATATTGGGGTTGCGTTCGCCTTCCCAAATTACTTTGATGCCAGCATCAGTAATCCACTCGCCCTTTCTGTCTTTTTTTGGGATGGATCCAGATTTTGGAGAGAAAACAATTCCTCCCAGCCCAGTCTCGTCCATGTAACTGTCGAAGCTGGAAGACATTTTCTCTGCTTCCGCCGCATCGGAGTGGCGACAGATTTGGTTTTTGATTTCTTCGAACGATAGCTCAGCTTCAGAGTATGCATCAAGCA
The DNA here is from genome assembly GCF_000725445.1 of Pseudomonas sp. AAC. NCBI lineage: Bacteria > Pseudomonadati > Pseudomonadota > Gammaproteobacteria > Pseudomonadales > Pseudomonadaceae > Pseudomonas > Pseudomonas sp. AAC. The sequence goes on from NZ_KL647095.1 coordinate 883,174, forward strand.
AGCTAATTACAGAGTGTCGGATGTCTGCCGGGGTTTTTCCGCCAAGATCTCCATCATACTGCTTCGCCCATTTGTGGCATGCTACAACCACTTGCTTCGTAATTGCAGAGTCATTCTGTTTAAGGCGGACGCCTAAGAATCGTTTAAAGTAGTCGGTTATTGCATCCTCGGTGTCGAGAACTGCTCCTGACTTTTTTCTTTCAACTGCGAGAACGTCCCATGAGAAGGTGTTGTCAAGCTGTATTAGAGCACGCTTTTGAACAGAGGCGGCCTGCTCGGAAAGGGCCTCTATAATCTCTTCTAAGCGAACTTTTGTGGATTGGTTGGCGTCCCGTTGTTGTCTAAGTACTGTTGAGTAATCAAGCTTTATTAGCGCAATAAGTGATTGTCGTTGTGTGTTTGCGCTGATTGTTACTCTGGCAATAATTAGTACGCCGTCGGCGGTTTTCCCGGAGTGTTGATTGAGGAAAAGTCGGGCTATTTCTTTCGACTGATCAATAAAGTCGGCGCTTGGATTTATAATTATAGAGTTGCATGCGGCAACAAGGTGGGAGTTTTCCTTGTCGATGAAATTGTACTGGGTTCCTCGGCCAGTCTCGGCGATTATCTTCTTGAAGAAGTTTCGCTGCGACTCGCTAGAAAGAACTACTTCATCAAGGTAGTCGGGCTCATCTTCGCTTGATTTCAGGATATGGTAGATGAAGTCTTCAACCACCAATTCATTTCGTTGAGCCTCTGTCAGTACACTATTTCTACTTCTCACTTTGGACATCCTTTCCTTTCATGCGTTTTTGACTACAAGCTGTCTGAAGCCGCTTGGTATTGCGTTTTTACTGAACGAGCCCCACTACCGCATTATCAGAGATGCTATTGGTTATCTTTCTTCCAGTCATCCAGAATGTCGGCCCAATGTTGCATCATCTTCGCTCTGTCGGCTAGGTACTCGGCATGGTTGTAGGTGCGGCGAACGGCGTTCTACTCGGTATGTGCCAGTTGTCTTTCGATCCAGTCGATTTCATTGAGCCTGGTACTCCCTGTTGTCCGTGTGGCATACGGGCTGTACTTGCCCCCAGCCTAGGGCATTGAGCATCTGGCGGAATGAGGAAGCTTCATCAGTCAGTCCTTCAGTACCGCGAAAAACCTGCTTTTAATCTGATTGCTCAACGAAGCGACACGACTTTTCTGTCCAGGTTCTCCTTGATGGCTGACATCGAAAGGTTGCCGGTAGCTGATTCCTGAATGTGTTCACTCCACCACGCCATCATCGGACGTCTGCGCTCGATATAGTCCGCCCGGTTGTAGGCGCTGCGAACCTCGTCCTTGTCTACGTGAGCCAGCGCCACCTCGATCAGTTCAGGATCCCAGCCATGCTCGTTGAGGATGGTGCTCGCCATCGAGCGCATGCCGTGGCTGACCAGGCGCCCTTCGAAACCCATGCGTTTGAGTGCCATGTTGGCGGTCTGGCTGTTGCAGTGGGTGCGAGGGTTCCGGTCTGCGGGGAACACGTATTCCCTGTGCCCACTGTAGGGTTTGATCGCTTCTAGGAGCGCGAGCGCCTGCTCTGTGAGCGGGACAATGTGCGTACGGCGTTTCTTCATGCGTTCTGCAGGGATCGTCCAGATCTTCTTCTCGATATCGATGTCCACCCAGCGGGTGGTCGCTGCCTCGGCTGGCCGGGTCATAGTGTGAAGCTGCCATTCGATCAGGCAGCGGGTCGTTCTTTTGATGCTGGCATTGGCGATCGCCACCATGAGCTCTTTCAGCTCATCGGGGGGGAGCGCCGCCATGTTCTTCTTCTTTGGTTTCTTGAAGACGGAGCGGATCCCGCTGAGCGGGTTCGCGTGAATCAGTCCCGAGTTGACCCCGTAGGTCATGATCTCGTTGAGCCGCTGCGTCAGCCGTTTAACGGTCTCAAGGCTGCCCTTGGTTTCGAGCGGTCGGAGCAGGTTGATGACTTTGGGGGCATTGATGGCGGAAATCGGCGTGCTGCCCAAATCCGGGAAGATGTGCAGCGTGAGGGAGCGCCAGATGTCCTCGGCGTAGGCCTGTGTCACCGCATCCTTTTTCAGCTCATACCAGGACGTCGCTACGTTCTGGAGTGTGTGCTCGGTTGCCGCTTTCTTGGCCTGCTGCACGGCGTCCCGTTTCTCTTTGGGGTCGATGCCGTGGGCGAGAAGTTCACGTGCCTCAACGGTGCGCTTGCGAGCTTGAGCCAAAGAAACTTCGGGGAAGGTTCCGAGGCCCATGTTGATCCGGTTCTTCGTCACCGGGTGCCGGTAGTTGAAGTTCCAGAGCTTGGAGCCATTGCTTCTCACTCGCATCTGTAGGCCGTCACCATCGCTCAGGACATAGTCCTTCTCCTGAGGTTTGGCGGCTTTGACCTTGAGATCAGATAGGCGGGTAGCTTGGGCGCACATGGGGTATTCCAGGGACGGTTTCGGTATTCCAAAAATTACCAGTGGATGGCTTGGAATACCACTTGGAATACCGAATCTCATAGATCCTGCTGGACGCTATCAGATCGTGATGATGCTGGAGGCCCCGTATTTACTAGGTTTCAGGCACAAAAAAAGACGTCCGAGGACGTCTTTAGATGGTTATTTGGTGGAGCCGGGGGGATTTGAACCCCCGTCCGCCAGCTCTCCGCTATCGGTTCTACATGCTTAGCCATCTCTACTGAGTTAACTCCGCGCGGCCCGAGTGGCAGGGCGCTTGGAGCGAGCTGTATGAGTTTTAGCCGTTACGTCTACAGCGAACTTGGCGGCGATCCTGTTCTATCTGACAGACCTAATCTTCGGGTTTACAGGCATCCCCTAGGGTCTGCTGGCGCCCTTAGGCGGCCAGAGCGTAGTTGTCGTCGTTGGCAACTATGAATTGTGGCAGCGGATTTACGAGAACTGTCACCTACTCGGCATGCCCCTCAAGTTTTGTTACCGGCGTCGAATCCTAATCGGCCCCAGAACCTTTGAAGGTCCCGGCCAGTGTACGGCAAAGCCCCCGGCGAGTCCACCGGGGGCTCTGCAAGCCCCTGTCAGGCCAGGAGTTTCAGCACGGCGGCGGCCACCGCTTCGCTCGATGCGGGGTTTTGCCCGGTGATCAGTAGGCGGTCCACTTCCACGTGGCTCTGCCAGTCGTCGGCCTTGGCGTAGCGGCCGCCCTTGGCCTTGAGTTCGCTCTGCACCAGGAAGGGCACCACGTTGGTCAGGCCCACGGCTTCTTCCTCGCTGTTGGAGAAGCCGGTGACGTGGCGGCCCTCGACCAGCGGCTTGCCGTCGCCGTTCTTCACGTGGCGCAGCACGCCGGGGGCGTGGCAGACGGCGGCGACCGGCTTGCCGGCGCTGGCGAAGGATTCGATCAGGGCGATGGAGTACCTGTCCTCGGCCAGGTCCCACAGGGGGCCGTGGCCTCCGGGGTAGAACACGGCGTCGTAGTCGGCTTCGTTCACCTCGGCCAGCTTGCGCGTGCTGGCCAGGGCGGCCTGGGCTTCGGGGTCCTTGCGGAAGCGCTCGGTGGCCGGCGTCTGGGCGTCGGGCTCGTCGCTTTTCGGGTCCAGCGGCGGCTGGCCGCCCTTGGGCGAGGCGAGCGTCAGTTCGGCGCCGGCGTCCTTGAACACGTAGTAGGGCGCGGCGAACTCCTCCAGCCAGAAGCCGGTTTTCTTGCCGGTGTCGCCCAGTTGGTCGTGGGATGTGAGCACTACCAGGATCTTCATGGCCTCTCCTTGCATGCAGCGGTGTGTCGGCAGGCGCCGGCCGGGCGCCTGGCGGAACCGTCAGTTTAGGCGCTGCGCCGTGGCTTGCACGGCGGCGCCGGCATTCAGCGGCCGAGGGTGATGGCCAGGTAGGCGACGTAGAGCGCGCCGTTGCCCAGCAGCACCCAGACGGCGATGCCATTGTGGCGGGCGTTGAGGCGCAGCCAGAGCGCCGCGCCGAGGGTCACCAGCACCCCGGTGAGCACTTCGATGCGCGGCTGCCAGGGCGTCAGCAGGATGCCGATGGCCGGCAGCAGGGTGCCCTGGAAGACCATGGCGCCGGTGATGTTGCCGAAGGCCAGGGTGTCCTTGCCGCGGCGCACCCAGAGGATGCTGTTGACCTTCTCCGGCAGCTCGGTGGCGATGGGGATGATCAGCAGCGAGAGCAGCAGGGCGGAGATGCCGAGCAGGTCGGACAGGCCCTCCACGCCGTGGATGAAGCCCTTGGCGCCGAGCACCAGCAGGGCCAGGCCCAGCACCAGTTGCAGGAGGATGGTGAAGGCGTTGGTCGGCACGCCCAGGCGCGACAGCCACATGGGGTTTTCCGCCGCGGTGCCGTGGCCGTCTTCCACCAGGTCGCGGGAGGCGCGCAGGGTGAGGGTGATGTAGCCGACGTAGGTGAGCACCAGCAGCAGGCTCAGGCCGATGCGGTAGCTGTGCAGTTGCGAGGGCACGAACATCGCCACCGTGGCCAGGCAGAAGGCCAGGAGGAAGAAGTTGAGGTCGCGCAGCAGGCCGCTGCGCTCGGGCACCAGGCGCCCGCGCAGGCCACGGCCGCGGAGGACGAAGCAGGCCATCAGGCAGGTGGACAGGGTGGAGAGCATCAGCGGCGCGCCGAGGATGGCGCCCACGCCCACTTCTTCGTTGAGCGAGACGTTGCTGGTGCCGGCCACCAGCGCCAGCAGCGGCACCAGGGTTTCCGGCAGGGCGGTGCCGATGGCGGCGAACAGCGAGCCGGTGACGCCTTCGGAGATGCCCAGGCGCTCGCCCAGGTGTTCCAGGGCGTTGGTGAAGAGTTCGGCGGCGATCAGGATCAGCAACAGCATGCCGAGCAGTTCGAGGACGAAGGTCAGCATGGCGCGCGCTCCTCGCGGATGGAGGGCGATTCGGGACGGAGGCGGTGCATCACGGTGGAACTCCCGGCCGGTGTAGTACCCATGACCATGCGCCTCCCCGGCCGTTGCGGAGGTTGCATGGTCAAAGGTCTTGCCAGGCTTTGCGCTGGCCACGCCATGGCCTGCCGGCCAAGGATGTTGACGTGGTCCCCGCCGGTGTTCCGGGCGGGCGGCTACTCCCCAATGACGCCGGGCATTCTAGCGGATTGCCCGGCGCGCTCAAGGGGTTGTTTCCTCATGTGTCGATTGCCGCGGCCCGGGGCCGCCGCGTTTCCCCGCTCGCGGCGGCGCCCGCCGGGCGTCGGTTCAGCTGCTGGACGAGGCTTTCAGCAGCTTGAGGGCCTTCTCGGTCATGGCCACGCAGGCCTGGGTATTGCCCTGTTCCTGGGCCTGGGCGGCCTTTTCCTGGAGCCGCATGGCCTGCTCCTGCACGCTGTCGCTGCGGTTGGTGCTCTGCATGCTCTCGTCGATTCTCTGCAGGTTGTCGCTGCAGCGGTCGGCGGCGAACACCGGCGACGCGAGCAGCGCGGCACTGATGAACAGGATGGTGGTTTTCATGATGCTGTACCTGTACGGCTGAACATGTCACAGGCGGCGACTCGCCAGGCGAGCGGGGCCTGCACGGTGGACTGCGCCGCAGGTGCCGGGGTTCAGGAAAGTTGCGCGGACGGCAGTTCCACCCGCACGCCCAGGCCGCGCCCGTCCAGGCCGGGGTGCAGGCTGATGTGGCCCTGGTGGATTTCCACCACGCGCTTGACGATGGGCAGCCCCAGGCCGCTGCCGCCGGTGCCGGAGGCGACGCCGGGGCTGCGGTAGAAGCGGGTGAAGATGGCGGCCTGCTCGGCGGCGGCCACGCCGGGGCCGGAGTCCAGCACCCACAGCTGCACCTTGCTGCCCTCGGTGCCCAGGCGCACTTCCACGCGGCCGCCCTCGGGGGTGTAGCGCAGGGCGTTGCTCACCAGATTGCCGAGCATGATGCCCAGCCACACCGGCACGCCCATGACCACGGCGCCCTGGCTCTCCAGAGTCAGCTCGATGCCCTTGTCGATGGCCTGGGGCGCCAGGTCGGCGATGGTTTCCTCGCTGAGCTGGCCGAGGTCGACGGGGGTGAAGGTCTCGTGCAGTTCCTCGTTGTCCAGGCGCGCCAGCAGGAGGATCTGCTCCATCAGCGTGCCGATGCGCTCGATGCTGCGGCTGACCTGCTGCAGGCCGTGGGCGAGCACCGCCGGGTCGGAGGAGCGCAGCGCCACCTGGGCGTGGGTGCGCAGGCTGGCCAGGGGGGTGCGGATTTCGTGGGCGGCGTCGCTGGTCAGGCGGCGCTCGGCTTCCATGGCGGTGCCCAGGCGTTCGAGCAGCAGGTTGAGTTCGTTGACCAGGCTGTGCACTTCCACCGGCGCGCGGTTGAGCGCCAGCGGCTGCAGGCTGCGCGCGCTGCGCTGGTGCAGTTGCGCGGTGAGGCTGCGCAGCGGCGCCAGGCCGTTGTTGACGCCGAACCACACCAGCAGGGCCAGCAGCGGCAGGGCCAGCAGCAGCGGGAAGAGGGCGCTGAGCAGCAGCAGGTGCAGGGTGTGGCTGCGGTGGTGGAGGTTTTCCACCACCCAGATGCGCGCGTTTTCGTCGCGGGTGCTCAGTTGCAGGATGCGCCAGGTGATGCCGTCGTGCCTGATTTCGGAGAAGCCGGTCTCCAGGGCTTCCAGGCCCGTGGGCAGGCCGGGCGTGGCGAACAGCGGCTGGCCCTGGTACCAGAGGCTGTAGCCCAGGGCGGATTCGCGCTTGATCAGCGGCAGGCCCTCGATGGCCTTGCGGCTGCGGGCGATCAGCTCGCCCTGGCCGCCGGCGACGTCCACCAGGCGCAGGGCGGCCTCGCCGAAGTCGATCATGTCTTCGTCGTAGAGCCGGTCCACCTGGCGCGAGGCGAGGTGGTAGGTGAGGGTGCCGGCCAGCAGCCAGCACAGCGTCACGCCGCCGATCAGCAGCAGCAGCAGGCGCCGGCTCAGCGAGCCGGCGCGGCGCGTGCGGCCGGGCGTGGCGCTCAAGGCGCGTCCTTGGCCGGGCGGTCGATGCCGTAGCCGATGCCGCGCACGGTGCGGATCAGCTCGTTGCCCAGCTTGCGCCGCAGGTGGTGGACGTGGACTTCGATGGCGTTGCTTTCCAGCTCGCCGTCCCAGCCGTACAGGGCTTCCACCAGGCGGGTGCGCGAGAGCACCTTGCCGCGCTGTTCCAGCAGCAGGCGCAGCAGGGCGTATTCGCGCGGGGCCAGTTCCACCGGCTCGCCGCCCAGGCTGACCTGGTGGGTGGCCGGGTCCAGGCGCAGCTCCCCGTGTTCCAGCAGCGGCTGGGCGCGGCCGGTGTGGCGGCGGGTGAGGGCGCGCACGCGGGCCAGCAGTTCGTCGAGGTCGAAGGGCTTGCTCAGGTAGTCGTCGGCGCCGGCGTCCAGGCCGGCCACGCGGTCGGCCACCTTGTCGCGGGCGGTGAGGATCAGCACCGGGGTCATGTCGCCGCGCTTGCGCAGGCCGCGCAGCACTTCCATGCCGTCGCGGCGCGGCAGGCCGAGGTCGAGCACCAGCAGGTCGAACTCGTCGGTGGCCAGGGCCTGGTCGGCGGCCACGCCGTCGGTCACCCAGTCCACGGTGTCGCCTTCCAGGCCCAGCCCGGCGCGGATGCCGTCGCCCAGCAGCGGGTCGTCTTCAGCCAGCAGGATTCTCATCTTCGCCCCCATTCGCATGCTGTCGCCGAGCAGGATAGCCGCAGCGGCGGTTTCGCGGCAGAGGCTGGCAGGGCTCGCTTAACGTGGGGTTAAGGCTGGCGCTTTTCGTAGGATGGGTTGAGCTTGCGAAACCCATGCGGTGGTGGTGATGGGTATCGCTTCGCTCAACCCATCCTACGGGGAGCTCGCCGGGTGGTTGCGTGCCGGGGCAACGGCGGATGACCGCGAACGGTTATTCGCCCTACGGTGCGTCGATCCGTTGCGCCTGCGCGCGGGGGCGGGTTACCCGGTCCACCAGGTAGACCACGCCGTGGTAGTCGATGCCGCTGTGGGCGCTCAGGCCGATTTCGCAGGTGCGGCTGGTGGAGATGCCTTCTTCGCAGTACTGCACCGCGTCTTTCAGGCTGCGTAGCGAGTGGGCGTTGAGCTCCGGGGTGGTGAAGCCCTTGTCGCCGGCGAAGCCGCAGCAGTGGATGCCTTCGGGGATCACCACTTCGTTCGCGCAGCGGCGCACCAGGTCGATCAGCGCCTGGCTTTCGCCCAGGTGCTGGGTGCTGCAGGTGACGTGCACCGCCACCGGCTTGTCCAGCGGCTGGAAGTCCAGGCGTTCGACGAGGAAGGTGCGGATGAACTTCACCGGGTCGTAGATCCGCAGTCGGTTGTCGGCCAGGTCCTGGATCAGGCGCAGGGTGCAGGGGCTGGTGTCGCAGTAGATCGGGTCGAGCCCGCCGCGGCTGGCCTGCAGCAGCGCGGCCAGCAGTTCGTCGCGCTTGTCGTCGGCCTGCTGCTTGTAGCCCTTGGAGGCGAACGGCTGGCCGCAGCAGAGGTTGTCGGCGTTGTCCGGGAACACCACCTGGTAGCCGGCCTTTTCCAGCAACTGGCGGGTCTTGTCGATCAGCGGCACCTGTTCCTCGTCGCCGGCTGCCGGGCCCATGGCGCGGGACACGCAGGCGGTGAGGTAGACCACCCGCGGCTTGTCGGTGGCGTCGCTGGCCGCCGGCAGGCTGAAGCGCACCGGCTGCGGCATGGCCGGCGTCCACTGCGGCACGCGGCCCTTGCTGGCGTGGCTGATGGAGGCGCTGAGGCTGGCCAGGCGCGGCGCGCCGAGCAGCCTGCGCGCGCCGTTGGCGGCATGCAGCATGAAGCGCGTGCCTTTCATCGCCGTGGCGAAGTTGCGCGCCAGCCAGGTGGCGGTGCCGGCGTGGTGGGCCTGCTCGCCGCGCAGTTTCTTCACCAGCTCGCCAGTGTTGATGTTCACCGGGCAACGCTGGGCGCACAGGCCGGTGGCGGCGCAGGTGTCGATGCCCTGGTACTGGTAGTCGCGCTCCAGTTGCGTGGTGTCGACGCCGCTGCGGCGCTTGGCCTGGATGTCGCGCCACATGACGATGCGCTGGCGCGGGCTCAAGGTCAGGCCCTTGGACGGGCACACCGGTTCGCAGAAGCCGCACTCGATGCACTTGTCGACGATCTCGTCGGCGGCCGGCAGCGGCTTGAGGTTCTTCAGGTGCAGCTGCGGGTCGTCGGTGAGGATGACGCCGGGGTTGAGGATGCCCTTGGGGTCGAGCAGGCGCTTGAGCTGCCACATCAGCTGGTAGGCGTCGTGGCCCCATTCCAGCTCGACGAAGGGCGCCATGTTGCGCCCGGTGCCGTGCTCGGCCTTCAGCGAGCCGCCGTATTCCACCGCCACCAGGTGCGCCACGTCGTCCATGAAGGCCGAGTAGCGCGCCACCTGCTCGGGCGAGTCGAAGCCCTGGGTGAAGACGAAGTGTAGGTTGCCCTCCAGCGCGTGGCCGAACAGGATCGCCTCGTCGTAGCCGTGCTTGTCGAACAGCTCGATCAGGCGGTTGACGCCCTCGGCCAGCTGTTCGACGGGGAAGGTGACGTCTTCGATGATCACCGTGGTGCCGGTCTCGCGCACCGCGCCCACCGCCGGGAAGGTGTCCTTGCGGATGCGCCAGAGCTGGTTGTAGACGAGCGGGTCTTCGCTGAAATCGACCTGCTTCTCCACCGGGAATTCGGCGATGGAGGCCATGATCTGCGCGAGCTGTTCGTGCAGCAGCGTCTGCGTCGCCGCGCGGGATTCGATGAGCAGCGCGCAGGCGCCGGCGGACAGGCTCTTCACCCACACCGGCATGCCCTGCATGTTCTCCACCGAGCGCAGGCTGCGGCGGTCCAGCAGTTCCACGGCGGACACCGGCTGCTGCTTGAGCACCGGCACGGCCTTGCAGCAGGTTTCCACGTCGGGGAAGACGATCAGCGCGCTGGCCTTGTGCGGGTGGTCCGGCACGGTGTCGTAGGTCACTGCGCTGATGAAGCCCAGGGTGCCTTCGGAGCCGACCATCAGGTGGGTGAGGATGTCCAGCGGCTGGTCGTAGTCCACCAGGGCGTTGAGCGAGAAGCCGGTGGTGTTCTTCAGACGGTACTTGTGGCGGATCTTCGCCGCCAGCTCGGTGTTGGCGCGGGTCTGCCGGCCCAGTTCGGCCAGTTGTTCCAGCAGCTCGCCGTGGCTGGCCTGGAAGGCCTCGATGCTGGCTGCGTCCTCGCTGTCCAGCAGGGTGCCGTCGGCCAGCACCAGGCGCAGGCCGGCCAGGGTGTTGTAGCTGTTCTGCGCGGTGCCGCAGCACATGCCGCTGGCGTTGTTGGCGACGATGCCGCCGATCTTGCAGGCGTTGATCGAGGCCGGGTCCGGGCCGATCTTGCGGCCGAAGGGCGCCAGCCAGGCGTTGGCTTGGGCGCCGATGACGCCGGGTTGCAGGCGGATCTGCCCGCCGCCGGCGCGGATGTCGCGGCCGTTCCAGTTGTCGCCCAGCACCAGCAGCACCGAGTCGCTGACCGCCTGGCCGGAAAGGCTGGTGCCGGCGGCGCGGAAGGTCACCGCCACCTGCTGGGCGTGGGCGGCGCGCAGCAGGGTGCGCACCTCGTCTTCGCTCTCCACGCGGATGACCAGCTTGGGGATCAGCCGGTAGAAGCTGGCGTCGGTGCCGAAGGCCAGGGTCGAGAGCGGGTCGTCGAAGCGGCGCTCGCGGGGGATCAGGTGTTCTACCGTGTCGAGGAACGCGGCGGGCAGGCTCATGGCGGCTCCAGTCATCATCGGTGAGCGTGGACCGCTGGACGGCCCATCGGTGTTCTTTTGGTTTTGCAGGAGCGAGCTGGCTCGCGAACCCGGCGGGCTCGGAGCCGGGCAAGCTCGCTCCTACAGGGGCGCCTTCAGGCGCCGAGTTCGCGCACCAGCGAATCGCGGGTGATTTCGCCGATCGACTTGGCGCCGGTGAGCACCATGGCCACGCGCATTTCCTTCTCGATCAGCTCCAGCAGGTTGCGCACGCCGGCCTCGCCGTCCACCGCCAGGGCGTAGAGGAAGGCGCGGCCGAGCAGCACGCTATCGGCGCCCAGGGCGATCATGCGCACCACGTCCAGGCCGTTGCGGATGCCGGAGTCGGCGAGGATGGTCAAATCGCCCTTCACCGCGTCGGCGATGGCCGGCAGGGCGCGGGCGCTGGATAGCACGCCGTCGAGCTGGCGGCCGCCGTGGTTGGAGACGACGATGCCGTCGGCGCCGAATTTCACCGCGTCCTTGGCGTCCTCGGGGTCGAGGATGCCCTTGATCACCATCGGGCCTTCCCAGAAATCGCGGATCCACTCCAGGTCCTTCCAGGAAATCGACGGGTCGAAGTTGGCGCCCAGCCAGCCGATGTAGTCGGCCAGGCCCGTGGGGTTGCCGCGATACTTGGAGATGTTGCCCAGGTCATGCGGGCGGCCCAGCAGGCCCACGTCCAGCGCCCACTGCGGGTGGGTCATGGCCTGCCACATGCGCCGCAGCGGGGCGTTCGGGCCGCTCATGCCGGAGTGCGCGTCGCGGTAGCGGGCGCCGGGCACCGGCATGTCCACGGTGAACACCAGGGTCGAGCAGCCGGCGGCCTTGGCCCGCTCCAGGGCGTTCTTCATGAAGCCGCGGTCCTTCAGCACGTAGAGCTGGAACCACATGGGCCGGTCGATGGCCGGCGCCACTTCCTCGATCGGGCACACCGAGACGGTCGACAGGGTGAAGGGCACGCCCTTGGAGGCCGCGGCGCGCGCCGCCTGCACTTCGCCGCGGCGGGCGTACATGCCGGTCAGGCCGACCGGGGCCAGGGCCACCGGCATCGCCAGGGTCTCGTTGAACAGTTTGGTTTCCAGGCTCAGCTCGGACATGTTCTTCAGCACGCGCTGGCGCAGGGCGATGTCCGACAGGTCCGCCACGTTGCGGCGCAGGGTGTGCTCGGCGTAGGCGCCGCCGTCGGCGTAGTGGAACAGGAAGGGCGGAATCTTGCGTTGGGCCGCGGCGCGGTAGTCGGTGGAGGCGGAAATGATCATCTGGCAGGGCACCGGTTGGGGTGGACGGTGAAGGCCGGGCCCCGTAGCGCTGGGGCCCGGCAGGTACAGCTTAGTGAACGAGCATGCCGGTGAAGACATAGGCCTGCAGCAGGGTGATCACGCCGATCACCGCGGCGAACAGCAGGCTGTGCTTCAGGGTGAAGCGGAACAGGTCGGATTCCTTGCCGACCATGCCGGTGGCGGCGCAGGCCACGGCGATGGATTGCGGCGAGATCATCTTGCCGGTCACGCCGCCGGTGGTGTTGGCGGCCACCAGCAGGGTGTCGTTGACGCCGATCTGGTGCGCGGTGGTGCCCTGCAGGGCGCCGAACAGCGCGTTGGACGAGGTGTCCGAACCGGTCAGGAACACGCCCAGCCAGCCGAGGAACGGCGAGAAGAACGGGAAGGCCGCGCCGGTGCCGGCCAGGACCAGGGCCAGGGTGGTGGACATGCCGGAGAAGTTGGTGACGAAGGCGAAGGCCAGCACCATGCCGATGGACAGCACCGGCCACTTCAGCTCGACCAGGGTTTCCTTGAAGGTGGTCAGACCAGTTTTCGCGGCGATGCGCAGGATGAACATCGAGACGATCGCGGAGATCAGGATCGCGGTGCCGGTGGCGGCCAGCGGGTCGAACTTGAACACGGCCGGCAGCGCGGTGGCGGCGGCAGCGATCGGCGGGCCCTTGAATACCAGTTGGTCCAGGCCCGGGATCGGGAAGTTGAACACCAGGCTGTAGAGCGCGCCGCCGGGCAGGAACATGGCCTTGAACGGCTTCAGCGTCCAGATGGTGACCAGTACGGTGAGCACCAGGAACGGCGACCAGGCCTTGATGATCTCGCCGGTGCTGTAGGGCGAGGGTTCGGAGCGCGGCGCGTTGCCGCCGCCGACCACGGCTGCGCCGCCGGAGACGCCAACCACTTCGACGGCGTTGGCCGGTTGCCAGACTTTCAGGAACAGGGTCAGGCACACCAGGCTGATCAGCGCGGAGGTGATGTCCGGCAGTTCCGGGCCGATGAAGTTGGAGGTGAAGTACTGGCTGACGGCGAAGCTGCCGCCGGCGACCAGGGCGGCCGGCCAGGTTTCCTTCACGCCCTTGAGGCCGTCCATCATGAACACCAGCCAGAACGGCACCAGCAGCGACAGCAGCGGCAGCTGGCGGCCGGCCATGGCGCCGATCTTGAAGGCGTCGATGCCCGAGACCTGGCCGGCGACGATGATCGGAATGCCCAGGGCGCCGAAGGCCACCGGCGCGGTGTTGGCGATCAGGCACAGGCCGGCGGCGTACAGCGGGTTGAAGCCCAGGCCGACGAGCAGGGCGGCGGTGATCGCCACCGGCGCGCCGAAGCCGGCCGCGCCTTCCAGGAAGGCGCCGAAGGAGAAGCCGATCAGCAGCACCTGCAGGCGTTGGTCGGAGGTGATCGACAGGACCGAGCTGCGGATGATCTCGAACTGCCCGCTCTTGACCGTCAGTTTGTACAGGAACACCGCCGCGACGATGATCCAGGCGATCGGCCAGAGGCCGTAGAGGAAGCCGTAGAACGCGGCGCCCAGGGCCTTGCCGACCGGCATGCCGTAGGCGGCGATGGCGACGACGATGGAGAGGATCAGGGTGATGGTGCCGGCGACGTGGCCCTTGAGGCGGAACACGGCCAGCGCCAGGAAGAAGAAGACGATCGGGATCACGGCGACCAGCGCGGACAGGCCGAGGCTGCCGAGCGGGGTATAGATCTGCTGCCAGGTTTGCATGCTGTTTTGGCTCCTAATTGTTTTTTGATTGGAGTCTAGTCTTGCGCCGTGTCGTGGGTTTGGCGCCGCCCCGGGCGGGGTTGGCGGCAGGCGGACGACCGTCTCGGCGGATCTCGCGAAAATTGGTAATACCAATTTACAAAAGCGAGCGCTCAGAGTAAAAGCATCCCTGTAGGCTGTCAATTTGCGGCGCTACAACTTTTGTCGGACCGGGCGATCCCGGCGATCGTCGGACTTGTTGTGTCGGGTGCCGCTGGTTAGGCTGCCGCCCCTGCGAAACGGGGCCTTCCGCCAGGCGGGCCGAGAGGTGGGGAAAAGATGGCTTTCAATCAGGTACGGCAGCGCCGCTTGTCGGACGATATCGTCGAGCGCCTCGAGGCGATGATCCTCGAGGGCACGCTCAAGGCGGGCGAACGCCTGCCGGCCGAGCGCGTGCTGGCGGAGCAGTTCGGCGTGTCGCGGCCATCGCTGCGCGAGGCGATCCAGAAGCTGGTGGCCAAGGGGCTGCTGGTCAGCCGCCAGGGCGGCGGCAACTATGTCGCGCAGTCCCTGGGCTCGACCTTCAGCGACCCGTTGCTGCACCTGCTGGAGAGCAACCCCGAGGCGCAGCGCGACCTGCTGGAGTTCCGCCACACCCTGGAAGGCTCCTGCGCCTACTACGCCGCGCTGCGCGCCACCGAGGTGGACCACCAGCGCCTGACCAGCGCCTTCGAGACGCTGCAGGCCTGCTATCAGCGCAACGACAAGGTCAGCGAGGAGGAGGGGGCGGCCGACGCCAGCTTCCACCTGGCCATCGCCGAGGCCAGCCACAACACCGTGCTGCTGCACACCATCCGCGGCCTGTTCGACCTGCTCAAGCACAACGTGGTGACCAACATCGGCGGCATGTACGCCCAGCGCACGGAAACCCGCGAGCAACTGATGAGCCAGCACCGCGAGCTGTACGACGCGATCATGCAGGGCCGGGCGGAAGAGGCGCGGGAGATTTCCCACCGGCACATTTCCTATGTGCGGGAAGTGCTGGAGGAGGCACAGGACGAAGTGCGGCGCCTGGAGCGGGCGCAGCGCAGGTTGGGGGTTTGACGGCAGGAACCTGTAATAGGAGCGAGCAAGCTCGCTCCTACGAAAAGCGGGGGCTGGCGTCAGCTTCGTAGGATGGGTTGAGCCTTGGCGAAACCCATGCGGTCGTGGTGATGGGTATCGCTCCGCTCCACCCATCCTACGAAAAGCCTGGCGTCAGTCGTCCTTGCCGTGCCGCATGGCGCGCTGGATCTCGCGATTGGAATCGCGTTCCTTCTCGGTGTCGCGCTTGTCGTATTCCTTCTTGCCCTTGGCCAGCGCGATCTCGCACTTGATCAGGTGCTTCTTCCAGTACATCGACAGCGCCACGCAGGCGTAGCCCTTCTGCTGCACCGCGCCGAACAGCTTGCCCAGCTCGCGCTTGTGCAGCAGCAGCTTGCGCGTGCGCACCGGGTCGGCGATCACGTGGGTGCTGGCAGTGGTCAGCGGGGTGATGTGGCTGCCCAGCAGCCAGGCCTCGCCGTCCTTGAGCAGGACGTAGCTGTCGACCAACTGGGCCTTGCCGGCGCGCAGGCTCTTGACCTCCCAGCCGGCCAGGGCGATGCCCGCCTCGAAGCGTTGCTCGATGAAGTAGTCGTGCAGAGCCTTCTTGTTCTGCGCGATGGTCCCCTGGGGGTGTTTCTTCTGTTTAGCCATAGGCCGCGCATTATAGGGAGTCGCTCGTCGCGCCGCCATCGGGGACGACCAATTCCGGGTGCGGCGGGATGCGCGCTTGAGGGTGGGTGGCTAATCTCGGAGAATGCGCGCTGTTTTTCGTACCGTTGGAGGCCGGTTCGCCGGCGTCCGCCACTGAAGAAGCGAGACCCCTATGAGCACGCATATCCAGCGTTCGGCCCTGCTGCCCTATCCCGCGAAGGCGCTGTACGACCTGGTCAACGATGTGGCGCGCTACCCGGAGTTCCTGCCCTGGTGCTCGGCGAGCAAGGTGCTGGAGGAAAGCGAAACGGCGATGCGCGCCGAGCTCAGCGTGGCCAAGGGCAACCTGTCGCAGCGCTTCAGCACGCGCAACGTGCTGGTGCCCGGGCAGAGCATCGAGATGAACCTCGAGGACGGCCCGTTCTCCGAGCTGCACGGCGTGTGGACCTTCAAGGCCCTGGGCGACAAGGCCTGCAAGATCACCCTGGACCTGACCTTCGATTACGCCGGCGCCCTGGTCAAGGCGACCCTCGGGCCGCTGTTCACCCAGGCGGCCAACACCATGGTCGACGCCTTCTGCCAGCGTGCCAAGCAGTTGTATGGCTGATGAGCGCAGCATCGTCATCGAGGTGGTCTGCGCGCTGCCCGAGCGCCAGCGCCTGCTGCGCCTGAGCGTGCCCTACGGCACGCGGGTGCGCGAGGCGGTGAGGTTGTCCGGCATCGCTGCGCAGTTCCCCGAACTGGACGTGCTCGACAGCCCGCTGGGCATCTTCGGCAAGGCGGTCGCCGACCCGGACGGCCGGGTGCTGGAGGAGGGCGAGCGGGTGGAAATCTACCGGCCGCTGATCGCCGACCCCAAGGAAGTGCGCAAGCAGCGTGCCGCCCGCGCCAAGGCCAGCAAGGGCTGAGCGAAACACGCGGACATGAAAAAAGCCCGGTCGATGCCGGGCTTTTTTCATGGATGTGCCGATTACTGCGGATTGGTTTCCAGCGGTTCCGGGGTGGGCACGGCGACCGGCTTGGCCTCGTCGACTTCGCGCTGCAGCTGTTCTTCCACCGAGCCCGGCTTGGCCGGCTCTTCCTTGGGCTGCTCCGGCTTCTGCTGTTGCGGCTGCTCGGGCGAGGCGGGGGTGGATTCCTTGCCGAGGATGGCCTCGTCGCGGCTGACGCCCGGGCGGAAGTCGCCGTTCAGGCCGATCAGTTGGTCGTTGCCGTTGAACATCAGGCTGACGCGCTCCTGCTGGCGCTGGCCGCCGCCGGGCTGGATGCTGTACAGGTAGTCCCAGCGGTCGGGGTGGAAGGTATCCACGATCAGCGGGTTGCCCATGATGAAACGCACCTGCCGACGGGTCATTCCCGGCTTCAGTTGGTCTATCATGTCTTGTGTTACGACGTTGCCTTGCTGGATGTCGATCTTGTAGACCCCCGGGAACGAACAACCGGCGAGTGCGGCTAGTCCCATTGCGAATGCGAGACTGGTCAGCATGAGCTTGGTGTTTTGCATCGGGGGGTGACTTCCACTATCTTGGCTGGGCGACGAAACCCCGATCATACCCGCATTGAAGGATGCTGCGAAGCATTCCGCGCCGAGAAAGCACACATGGTTGAAAATAGCGAACTGCGCAAGGCCGGCCTGAAAGTCACCCTGCCGCGCGTCAAGATCCTGCAGATGCTCGATTCCGCCGAGCAACGCCACATGAGCGCCGAGGACGTCTACAAGGCGCTGATGGAGGCTGGCGAGGATGTCGGCCTGGCCACCGTGTACCGCGTGTTGACCCAGTTCGAGGCAGCCGGCCTGGTGGTGCGCCACAACTTCGACGGCGGCCATGCCGTGTTCGAGCTGGCCGACAGCGGCCACCACGACCACATGGTCTGCGTGGATACTGGCGAGGTCATCGAGTTCATGGACAGCGAGATCGAGAAGCGCCAGAAGGAAATCGTCAAGGAGCGCGGCTTCGAGCTGGTGGACCACAACCTGGTCCTGTACGTGCGCAAGAAGAAATAAGTAGCCTTGCAACGAACGGAAAACGGCGGCCCTGGGGCCGCCGTTTTCATTTTCAGGGGAATTTCAGGTGAGATTGGCGCGTAGGCGCAACTGTCTGCGCCGAGGCGCTTTTCGTAGGATGGGTTGAGCTTGCGAAACCCATGCGGTTGCGGTGATGGGTATCGCTTCGCTCAACACCGTCCTACGAAAAGCCATGCTCGCTCATGCGGTAGGAGCGGACCTTGTCCGCGATAGTCGGAGGTCTCGGCGCGATTCGCGGATGAGATCCGCTCCTACAGGTTGCCCATGCGCCGTGCCCTTGTAGGAGCGCGCCCTGCGCGCGAATCGCAGGCAGGGCCTGCTCCTACGAGAAGCCGCCGTGTTCGTAGGGCTTTGTTCGCGATCGTTCAGCCCTGCAGCGCCCGGTCCACCATCTTGCGGGCGTGGGCCAGGGATTCCTTGGTCATGTCCACGCCGCCGAGCATGCGGGCGATCTCTTCTATGCGTTCGGCCTTCTTCAGGTTGGCCACCGCGGTGCGGGTTTCGCTGCTGCCGCGTTCCTTGTGCACGAACAGGTGCTGGTGGCCCTGGGCCGCGACCTGCGGCAGGTGGGTGACGGTCAGCACCTGGCCGCCTTCGCCCAGGCGGCGCAGCAGTTGGCCGACCACTTCCGCGGTGGGGCCGCCGATGCCGACGTCCACTTCGTCGAAGACCAGGGTGGGCGTGCGCGAGGTTTGCGCGGTGATCACCTGGATGGCCAGGCTGATGCGCGACAGTTCGCCGCCGGAGGCTACCCGCGCCAGGCCCTTGAGCGGCTGCCCGGGGTTGGCGCTGACCAGGAATTCCAGCTGTTCCAGGCCGTTGGCCTGGGGCTCGTCGGCGGGGGCGTCGCTCAGTTCGATGGCGAAGCGCCCGCCAGGCATGCCCAGGCGCTGCATTTCCGTTTCCACCAGGGTGGCCAGCTGCGGGGCGGCCTGGCGGCGCAGGGCGCTGAGTTCCGCGGCTTTTTCCTGGTAATGGCGCTCGTAGGCGGCCAGTTCCTCGCCCAGGCGTTCCGCGGCTTCGTCGTCGGCGTTCAGCGCTTCCAGTTCCTCCAGCAGGCGCTGTTGCAGGGCTTGCAGGTCGTGGGGCTGCACGCGGTGCTTGCGGGCCAGGCTGTAGATGGCGTCCATGCGCTCTTCCAGTAGCTGCAGGCGGCTGGGGTCGGCGTCGAAGTTGTCGACGAAGCGGTTCAGCTCGCCCACCGCTTCCTCTACCTGGATCTGCGCGCTGGACAACAGGTTGACCGCCTCGGCCAGCGCCGCGGGCTGGCTCTGGAAGGCGGTCAGGCGGTTGAGGCTGGCGGTCAGCACCGACAGCACGTTGCCGGCGTCGCTTTCGCTGCACATGTCCACCACCTGGCGGCAGGCGCCGAGCAGCGCGCCGGCGTTGCTCAGTGTCTTGTGCTCGGCTTCCAGCGCCTCCAGTTCGTTCTCGCCCAGGGCCAGGTTCTCCAGTTCGTCCAACTGGTAGCTGAGCAACTGGTGGCGGGCGCGCTGTTCGTCGCTGCTGCGCGACAGGCGGTCGAGTTCCTGGCGCGTCTGCTTCCAGCGCTGCGCGGCCAGTTGCACCTGGCGCGCCAGGTCCTGGCTGCCGGCGTATTCGTCGAGCAGGCGGCGGTGGGTGTCGGCCTTGAGCAGCGACTGGTGCTCGTGCTGGCTGTGGATGTCGATCAGCAGTTCGCCCAGGGCCTTGAGGTCGCCCAGGGTGCAGGGCGTGCCGTTGATGTAGCCCCGCGAGCGGCCCTCGGCGGTGATCACCCGGCGCAGGATGCACGGGCCGTCCTGCTCCAGGTCGCGCTCGGCCAGCCAGTCGCGGGCCTCGGCGATGGCGCCGACGTCGAAGCTGGCGAGGATGTCGGCCTTGTCCGCGCCGGGGCGCACCACGCCGCTGTCGGCGCGGTCGCCCAGGGCCAGGCCGAGGGCGTCGAGCATGATCGACTTGCCGGCGCCGGTCTCGCCGGTGATCACGGTCATGCCGGCGGCGAGCTCGAGATCGAGGTGCTCGACGATGGCGTAGTTGTGCACGGAGAGATGAACCAGCATGGAGGCGGCTCCGGTGAAAAGGTCTGTTTATTTATACAGTATTTTTTGCCGCTGGCAATTCATCGCCCGCCCCTTGAACCGGCGCAAATGGCCCCCATATAGCCGGCAGAGCCGCGAGCCATTGGGTTCGCTTTGTTTTCAAAGGCTTTTTCTTTTTTAGGAGAGTGGCATGTCTGACGAGCAACAGACTCAGGATTCGCACCTGAACGAGCAGCCGGAACAGGTTGCCGGCGACGACCTGAACGCCCGCGTGCTGGACCTCGAGGAACAGCTGGCCGCGGCCAAGGACCAGAGCCTGCGCGTCGCCGCCGAGCTGCAGAACGTGCGTCGCCGCGCCGAGCAGGATATCGAGAAGGCGCACAAGTTCGCCCTGGAGAAATTCTCCGGCGACCTGCTGCCGGTGGTCGACACCCTGGAGCGCGCGCTGGAGATGTCCAGCCCGGACGACGAGGCGATCAAGCCGATGCGCGAAGGCATCGAGCTGACCCTCAAGATGTTCCACGACACCCTCAAGCGCTACAACCTGGAGCCGGTCGACCCCCACGGCGAGCCGTTCAACCCCGAGCACCACCAGGCGATGGCGATGGAGGAGAGCGTGCACCTGGAGCCCGGCAGCGTGGTCAAGGTGTTCCAGAAGGGCTACCTGCTCAACGGTCGCCTGCTGCGCCCGGCCATGGTCGTGGTCAGCAAGGCGCCCGAGCAAACCCCGCCTTCGATCGACGAGAAGGCTTGAAATCCGCCACCCGGTCCCCATCTGGGTAATCAACCGAGCACAAGGTCCGCAGCGGGATCAGCACGGAATCTAATTTCTGGAGAGTGAATATGGGCAAAATCATTGGTATCGACCTGGGGACCACCAACTCCTGCGTCTCCATCCTGGAAAACGGCAGCGTCAAGGTGATCGAGAACGCCGAAGGCGCTCGCACCACCCCGTCGATCATCGGCTACGCCAACGATGGCGAGATCCTGGTCGGCCAGCCGGCCAAGCGCCAGGCGGTCACCAACCCGAAGAACACCCTGTACGCGGTGAAGCGCCTGATCGGCCGTCGCTTCGAAGAAGACGTCGTGCAGAAAGACATCAAGATGGTGCCGTACAGCATCGTCAAGGCTGACAACGGCGACGCCTGGGTCGAAGCCAAGGGCCAGAAGATGGCCCCGCCGCAGGTTTCCGCCGAAGTCCTGAAGAAGATGAAGAAGACCGCCGAGGACTACCTGGGCGAGCCGGTCACCGAAGCGGTCATCACCGTGCCGGCCTACTTCAACGACAGCCAGCGCCAGGCCACCAAGGACGCCGGCCGCATCGCCGGCCTGGACGTCAAGCGCATCATCAACGAGCCGACCGCGGCTGCGCTGGCCTACGGCCTGGACAAGGCCAAGGGCGACCACACCATCATCGTCTACGACCTGGGCGGCGGTACCTTCGACGTCTCGGTGATCGAGATCGCCGAAGTCGACGGCGAGCACCAGTTCGAAGTGCTGGCCACCAACGGCGACACCTTCCTCGGTGGCGAAGACTTCGACCTGCGCCTGATCGACTACCTCGTCGACGAGTTCAAGAAAGAGACCGGCATGGACCTCAAGGGCGACCCGCTGGCCATGCAGCGCCTGAAAGAGGCTGCCGAGAAGGCCAAGATCGAGCTGTCCTCGACCCAGCAGACCGACGTCAACCTGCCGTACATCACCGCTGACGCCAGCGGCCCGAAACACCTGAACGTCAAGGTGTCCCGCGCCAAGCTGGAGTCCCTGGTGGAAGACCTGGTGCAGCGCACCATCGAGCCCTGCCGCGTGGCCCTGAAGGACGCCGGCCTGGACGTGTCGAAGATCGACGAAGTGATCCTCGTCGGCGGTCAGACCCGCATGCCGCTGGTGCAGAAGACCGTCGCCGAGTTCTTCGGCAAGGAAGCGCGCAAGGACGTCAACCCGGACGAAGCCGTGGCCATGGGTGCCGCCATCCAGGGCGCCGTGCTGGCCGGCGACGTCAAGGACGTGCTGCTGCTCGACGTCACCCCGCTGACCCTGGGCATCGAGACCCTGGGTGGCGTGATGACCGCGCTGATCGACAAGAACACCACCATCCCGACCAAGAAGTCGCAGGTGTTCTCCACCGCCGACGACAACCAGGGCGCCGTGACCATCCACGTGCTGCAGGGCGAGCGCAAGCAGGCCGCGCAGAACAAGTCGCTGGGCAAGTTCGACCTGGCCGACATCCCGCCGGCGCCGCGCGGCGTGCCGCAGATCGAAGTGACCTTCGACATCGACGCCAACGGCATCCTGCACGTGTCCGCCAAGGACAAGGCCACCGGCAAGCAGCAGTCCATCGTGATCAAGGCCTCTTCGGGCCTGTCCGAGGACGAGATCCAGCAGATGGTGCGCGATGCCGAGGCCAACGCCGAGGAAGACCGCAAGTTCGAGGAACTGGCCGCCGCCCGCAACCAGGGCGATGCGCTGGTCCACGCGACTCGCAAGATGGTCACCGAGGCTGGCGACAAGGCCACCGCCGAGGAGAAGGCTGCCATCGAGAAGGCGCTGGCCGACCTGGAAGCCGCCGTGAAGGGCGACGACAAGGCCGAGATCGAAGCGAAGATGAACGCGCTGTCCCAGGCGTCCACCCCGCTGGCGCAGAAGATGTACGCCGAGCAACCGCAGCCGGGCGCCGAAGCCCAGTCCGGCGATGCTGACCACAAGGCCGGCGACGACGTGGTCGACGCCGAGTTCGAAGAGGTCAAGGAGAACAAGTAAGCCTCGTGCAAGCTTGCGCTCCGGCGCACCGACCAGCGTGTCGGTGCGCATGAAACGTCACGCGGGGGCTTGCTCCCGCGTCGGCGTGTCTGGGGGAGAGGTTTTCAAGGTGCAAAGAATTTATGGCCAAACGTGATTTCTACGAGGTACTGGGTGTCGAGCGTGGCGCCAGCGAGTCGGACCTGAAGAAGGCCTACCGCCGGCTGGCCATGAAGTACCACCCGGACCGCAATCCCGGCGACAAGGAAGCCGAGGATAAATTCAAGGAGGCCAACGAGGCGTACGAGATCCTGTCCGACGCCAGCAGGCGCGCGGCCTACGACCAGTACGGCCACGCCGGCGTCGACCCGCAGATGGGCGGCGGTGGCGCCGGCTTCGGCGGCGCGAGCTTCTCGGACATCTTCGGCGACGTCTTCAGCGACTTCTTCGGTGGCGGCGGCGGTGGCCGTGGCGGCCGCGGCGGCCCGCAGCGCGGCGCCGACCTGCGCTACACCCTGGACCTGGACCTGGAAGACGCGGTCCGCGGCACCACCGTGACCATCCGCGTGCCGACCCTGGTCGGCTGCAAGACCTGCAGCGGCAGCGGCGCCAAGCCCGGCACCTCGCCGGTCACCTGCACCACCTGCGGCGGCATCGGCCAGGTGCGCATGCAGCAGGGCTTCTTCTCGGTGCAGCAGACCTGCCCGCGCTGCCATGGCAGCGGCAAGATGATCAGCGACCCCTGTGGCACCTGCCATGGCCAGGGCCGCGTGGAAGAGCAGAAGACGCTGTCGGTCAAGGTGCCGGCCGGCGTCGACACCGGCGACCGCATCCGCCTCACCGGCGAGGGCGAGGCCGGGGCCCATGGCGGCCCGGCGGGCGACCTCTACGTGGTGGTCAACGTGCGCGAGCACGACATCTTCCAGCGCGACGGCAAGCACCTGTACTGCGAAGTGCCGATCAGCTTCGCCGACGCCGCCCTGGGCGGTGAGCTGGAAGTGCCGACGCTGGATGGCCGGGTGAAGCTGAAGATCCCGGAAGGCACCCAGACCGGCAAGCTGTTCCGCCTGCGCGGCAAGGGCGTGGCCCCGGTGCGCGGCGGTGGCGCCGGCGACTTGATGTGTCGCGTGGTGGTCGAGACCCCGGTGAACCTGGACAAGCGCCAGCGCGAACTGCTCGAGGAGTTCCGCAGCAGCCTGCAGGGCGACACCTCCCACTCGCCCCGCGCCAGTGGCTGGTTCGAAGGCATGAAGCGCTTCTTCGACGATTTATAAGTGATGGGCTGGAAGCTCGAAGCTGGAGGCTTGAAGCGGGCCGGCTCGGGCTTCCGGCTTCTGGCTTCCAGCTTGGAGCTTTCTGTTATGCGACGTATAGCCGTAATGGGCGCCGCCGGGCGCATGGGCAAGAACCTGATCGAGGCGGTGCAGCAGACCAACGGCAGCGCCGGCCTGACCGCCGCCATCGACCGCCCGGACAGCACCCTGGTGGGTGCCGACGCCGGTGAACTGGCCGGCCTGGGGCGCATCGGCGTGCCGCTGTCGGGCGATCTGGCGAAGGTGGTCGACGAGTTCGACGTGCTGATCGACTTCACCCATCCCACCGTGACCCTGAAAAACCTGGAAGTCTGCCGCAAGGCCGGCAAGGCCATGGTCATCGGCACCACCGGTTTCTCCGTGGAAGAGAAGGCCCTGCTGGCCGAGGCCGCCAAGGACATCCCGATCGTCTTCGCCGCCAACTACAGCGTCGGCGTCAACCTCTGCCTGAAGCTGCTGGACACCGCCGCCCGCGTGCTGGGCGACGAAGTGGACATCGAGATCATCGAGGCCCACCACCGGCACAAGGTCGACGCGCCGTCCGGCACTGCCTTGCGCATGGGCGAAGTGGTGGCCAATGCCCTGGGGCGTGATCTGGAGAAGGTGGCGGTCTACGGTCGCGAGGGTCAGACCGGCGCCCGCGAGCGCGAGACCATCGGCTTCGCCACCGTGCGCGCCGGTGACGTGGTCGGCGACCACACCGTGCTGTTCGCCGCCGAGGGCGAGCGCGTGGAGATCACCCACAAGGCCTCCAGCCGCATGACCTTCGCTCGTGGCGCGGTGCGTGCGGCGCTGTGGCTGGAAGGGCAGGGCAGCGGCCTGTACGACATGCAGGACGTGCTCGGGCTGCGCTGAGCGCCTGCCGCGCGTCGGCATGACGGGGCAAAAATGACCCAGCGGTAGCGCCACGCGTCGTGCAAAAGGTGGACCATTATGTCGCGTTTCTGTAAACTACAGATTTAGTGTGTCCACTAAAAGCAGCGCAGCATGAACCATATAAAAAGCGGGATGACCTCTTCTGATGTCATCCCGCTTTTTTACAACCTGCGCACGCCCAGCCAGGCTTGATTCACGGGAGGTCTTCTTGACTAAGCCAGCCATACTTGCACTTGCCGACGGCAGCATTTTTCGCGGTGAAGCCATCGGTGCCGACGGCCAGACCGTCGGCGAGGTGGTGTTCAACACCGCCATGACCGGCTACCAGGAAATCCTTACCGATCCTTCCTATGCCCAACAGATCGTCACCCTGACCTACCCGCACATCGGCAACACCGGGACCACCCCGGAAGACGCCGAAGCCAACCGCGTCTGGGCCGCCGGCCTGATCATCCGCGACCTGCCGCTGCTGGCCAGCAGCTGGCGCAACAAGCAGTCGCTGCCCGACTACCTGAAGGAAAACGGCACCGTCGCCATCGCCGGTATCGACACCCGCCGCCTGACGCGCATCCTGCGCGAGAAGGGCTCGCAGAACGGCTGCATCCTCGCCGGCGACGACGCCACCGAAGAGAAGGCGCTGGAACTGGCGCGTTCCTTCCCGGGCCTGAAGGGCATGGACCTGGCCAAGGTGGTGTCCTCCACCGAGCGCTACGAGTGGCGCTCCAGCGTGTGGAACCTGGAAACCGACAGCCACCCGGAAATCCCCGCCGCCGAGCTGCCCTACCACGTGGTCGCCTACGACTTCGGCGTCAAGCTGAACATCCTGCGCATGCTGGTGGCCCGCGGCTGCCGCCTGACCGTGGTGCCGGCGCAGACCCCGGCCAGCGAAGTGCTGGCGCTGAACCCGGACGGCATCTTCCTCTCCAACGGCCCCGGCGACCCCGAGCCGTGCGACTACGCCATCCAGGCCATCCGCGAGTTCCTCGACACCGAGATTCCGGTCTTCGGCATCTGCCTCGGCCACCAACTGCTGGCCCTGGCGTCGGGCGCCAAGACCATGAAGATGGGCCACGGCCACCATGGCGCCAACCACCCGGTGCAGGACCTGGATACCGGCGTGGTGATGATCACCAGCCAGAACCACGGCTTCGCGGTGGACGAGGAAACCCTGCCGGGCAACCTGCGCGCCACCCACAAGTCGCTGTTCGACGGCACCCTGCAGGGCATCGAGCGCACCGACAAGGTGGCCTTCAGCTTCCAGGGCCACCCGGAAGCCAGCCCCGGCCCGCACGACGTGGCGCCGCTGTTCGACCGTTTCATCTCGGCCATGGCCGAGCGTCGCTGAGAGCTGCGAAGAGGTAAGCGAAGATGATGCCGACCCTGGGAATCACCGACCTGTGGACCTACGTCCTGGGTACGCTGTTCATCGTCCTGCTGCCGGGCCCGAACTCGCTGTTCGTGCTGGCCACCGCCGCCCAGCGTGGCGTCGGCGCCGGCTACCGGGCGGCCAGCGCGGTGTTCCTGGGCGATGCCATCCTGATGCTGCTCTCGGCCCTGGGCATCGCCTCGCTGCTCAAGGCCGAGCCGGTGCTGTTCCTCGGCCTGAAGTACGCCGGCGCCGCCTACCTGTTCTACCTGGGCCTGGGCATGCTCCGCGGCGGCTTGCAGAAGCTGCGCCAGCCGCTGGAACAGGCCGCCCCGGCGAAGGAAGTGGACGTCGCCCAGCCGTTCCGCAAGGCGCTGCTGCTGAGCCTGTCGAACCCCAAGGCGATCCTCTTCTTCGTGTCCTTCTTCATCCAGTTCGTCGACCCGGGCTATGCCTACCCCGGCGTGTCGTTCCTGGTGCTGGGCACGATCCTCGAGGTCATCAGCGCCCTCTACCTCAGCTTCCTGATCTTTTCCGGTGTGCGCCTGGCGGCCTGGTTCCGCCGCCGGCAACGACTGGCGGCCGGCGCCTCGAGCGGCGTCGGCGCCCTGTTCGTCGGTTTCGGCGTGAAGCTGGCCAGCGCAACCCTTTCCTGAATATTGCAACGAGAGTCCCATGCCCAAGCGTACAGACATCAAGAGCATCCTGATCCTCGGTGCCGGCCCCATCGTCATCGGCCAGGCCTGCGAATTCGACTACTCCGGCGCCCAGGCCTGCAAGGCCCTGAAGGAAGAAGGCTTCCGCGTCATCCTGGTGAACTCCAACCCGGCCACCATCATGACCGACCCGGCCATGGCCGACGCCACCTACATCGAGCCGATCAAGTGGCAGACCGTGGCCAAGATCATCGAGAAGGAGCGCCCCGACGCGCTGCTGCCGACCATGGGCGGCCAGACCGCGCTGAACTGCGCGCTGGACCTGGAGCGCCACGGCGTGCTGGAGAAGTTCGGCGTCGAGATGATCGGCGCCAACGCCGACACCATCGACAAGGCCGAGGACCGCTCGCGCTTCGACAAGGCCATGAAGGCCATCGGCCTGGCCTGCCCGCGCTCGGGCATCGCCCACAGCATGGAAGAAGCCTACGGCGTGCTGGAGCAGGTCGGCTTCCCCTGCATCATCCGTCCGTCCTTCACCATGGGCGGCACCGGCGGCGGCATCGCCTACAACCGCGAGGAGTTCGAAGAGATCTGCGCCCGCGGCCTGGACCTGTCGCCGACCAACGAGCTGCTGATCGACGAATCGCTGATCGGCTGGAAGGAATACGAGATGGAGGTTGTCCGCGACAAGAAGGACAACTGCATCATCGTCTGCTCCATCGAGAACTTCGACCCCATGGGCGTGCACACCGGTGACTCCATCACCGTGGCCCCGGCGCAGACCCTGACCGACAAGGAATACCAGATCATGCGCAACGCCTCCCTGGCGGTGCTGCGCGAGATCGGCGTGGAAACCGGCGGTTCCAACGTGCAGTTCGGCATCTGCCCGGACACCGGGCGCATGGTCGTGATCGAGATGAACCCGCGGGTGTCGCGCTCCTCGGCCCTGGCCTCCAAGGCCACCGGCTTCCCGATCGCCAAGATCGCCGCCAAGCTGGCCGTCGGCTACACCCTCGACGAACTGCAGAACGACATCACCGGCGGCCGCACCCCGGCGTCCTTCGAGCCGGCCATCGACTACGTCGTGACCAAGGTGCCGCGCTTCGCCTTCGAGAAATTCCCCAAGGCCGACGCCCGCCTGACCACCCAGATGAAGTCCGTGGGCGAGGTCATGGCCATCGGCCGTACCTTCCAGGAGTCGGTGCAGAAAGCCCTGCGCGGCCTGGAAGTGGGCGTCGCCGGCTTCGATCCGAAGCTCGACCTGGCCGACCCGGAAGCCGAGGGCATCCTGCGCCGCGAGCTGACCGTGCCGGGCGCCGAGCGCATCTGGTACGTGGCCGATGCCTTCCGCGCCGGCAAGAGCATCGAAGAAGTCTTCGCCCTGACCAAGATCGACGAATGGTTCCTGGTGCAGATCGAGGACCTGATCAAGGAAGAAGAGAAGGTCAAGACCCTCGGCCTGTCCGGCATCGACGCCGACCTGATGCGCAAGCTCAAGCGCAAGGGCTTCTCCGACGCGCGCCTGGCCAAGCTGCTGGGCGTGACCGAGAAGAACCTGCGCAGCCACCGCCACAAGCTGAAGGTCGTGCCGGTGTACAAGCGCGTGGACACCTGCGCCGCCGAGTTCGCCACCGACACCGCCTACATGTACTCGACCTACGAGGAAGAGTGCGAGGCCAACCCGTCCGGCCGCGACAAGATCATGATCCTCGGCGGCGGTCCGAACCGCATCGGCCAGGGCATCGAGTTCGACTACTGCTGCGTGCACGCGGCGCTGGCGATGCGCGAAGACGGCTACGAGACCATCATGGTCAACTGCAACCCGGAGACCGTCTCCACCGACTACGACACTTCCGACCGCCTGTACTTCGAGCCGGTGACCCTGGAAGACGTGCTGGAGATCGTCCGCGTCGAGCAGCCCAAGGGCGTGATCGTCCAGTATGGCGGCCAGACCCCGCTGAAACTCTGTCGCGCCCTGGAAGAGGCCGGCGTGCCGATCATCGGCACCAGCCCCGACGCCATCGACCGCGCCGAGGACCGCGAGCGCTTCCAGCAGATGGTCCAGCGCCTGAACCTGCGCCAGCCGGCCAACGCCACCGCGCGCAGCGAAGACGAGGCCCTGAGCCTGTCGAAGAACATCGGCTACCCGATGGTGGTGCGCCCGTCCTACGTACTGGGCGGCCGGGCGATGGAAATCGTCTACCAGGAAGAAGAGCTCAAGCGCTACATGCGCGAGGCGGTGAAGGTTTCCAACGACAGCCCGGTGCTGCTCGACCGCTTCCTCAACTGCGCCATCGAGGTGGACATCGACGCGGTCTGCGACGGCGAGACCGTGGTGATCGGCGCCATCATGCAGCACATCGAGCAGGCCGGCGTGCACTCCGGCGACTCCGCGTGCTCGCTGCCGCCGTACTCGCTGCCCAGGCACATCCAGGACGAGATCCGCGAACAGGTCAAGAAGATGGCCTTGGAGCTGGGCGTCGTCGGCCTGATGAACGTGCAGATGGCCGTGCAGGGCGAGGACATCTACGTCATCGAGGTGAACCCGCGCGCCTCGCGTACCGTGCCCTTCGTCTCCAAGTGCATCGGCGAATCCCTGGCCAAGATCGCGGCGCGCGTCATGGCCGGCAAGAGCCTCGCCGAAGTCGGCTTCACCGAAGAGGTGATCCCGCCGTACTATAGCGTCAAGGAAGCGGTGTTCCCGTTCGCCAAGTTCCCTGGCGTCGACCCCATCCTCGGCCCGGAAATGAAATCCACCGGCGAGGTCATGGGCGTGGGCGACAGCTTCGGCGAGGCTTTCGCCAAGGCCCAGCTGGGCGCCAGCGAGATCCTGCCGAACGCCGGTTGCGCCTTCATCAGCGTCCGCGAGGACGACAAGCCACAGGCCGTGCAGGTCGCCCGTGACCTGGTCGCGCTGGGCTTCGAGGTGGTCGCCACCGCCGGTACCGCCAAGGTGATCGAGGCGGCCGGCCTGCCGGTGCGTCGCGTGAACAAGGTGACCGAGGGCCGCCCCCACGTGGTCGACATGATCAAGAACGACGAAGTCACCCTGATCATCAACACCACCGAAGGCCGCCAGTCGATCGCCGATTCCTATTCGATCCGTCGTAACGCCCTGCAGCACAAGATCTACTGCACCACCACCATCGCGGCGGGGCAGGCGATCTGCGAGGCGCTCAAGTTCGGTCCCGAGAAGACCGTTCGTCGGCTGCAGGACCTGCATGCAGGAATCAACGCATGAGCAAATTCCCGATGACCGTCCAGGGCGCCCGCGCCCTGGAAGAAGAACTGAAACACTTGAAGACCGTTCTGCGCCCGCAGATCACCCAGGCCATCGCCGAAGCGCGTGAGCTGGGCGACCTCAAGGAAAACGCCGAGTACCATGCCGCCCGCGAGCAGCAGGGCATGTCCGAGGCGCGCATCCGCGACATCGAGGCCAAGCTGTCCAACGCGCAGATCATCGACGTCACCACCATCCCCCACACCGGCAAGGTGATCTTCGGCACCACCGTGGACATCGCCAACGTCGAGACCGACGAGACCGTGACCTACCAGATCGTCGGCGACGACGAGGCCGACATCAAGGCGCGCAAGATCTCGGTCAACTCGCCGATCGCCCGCGCGCTGATCGGCAAGACCGAGGGCGACGCCGTGCTGGTGAAGACCCCGGGCGGCGACGTCGAGTACGAGATCGTTGAAGTCCGCCACGCCTGAGTCGCGTCCGCTGAAAGCCGCCGCAGCCAGTTGGTTGCTGGCCCAGACCTTCTGGGTCGGCGGCCTCTGGCTGTTGCGTTTCGTGGTCCTGCCGGCGCTGCAGAAGGTTGGCCTGGCGCCGCTGCTGGTGCAGTCGGTGGCCGACGCCCTGACGCCGTTGCTGGTGGGGTTCGCCGGCTTCTGCGCGCTGCTCCAGGTATTGGTGCTGGTGACTGCGCAGGGGCTGTCGAGCCTCTGGCGCGAGATGCGCGGGCAATTGCTGCTGACGGTGCTGGCGATGGTGGCGAGCTACCTGGTGGTGAACCAACTGGCGCCGGATGCCCAGCGCTGGCTGCTGTTCAACTACCTGGTGCTGGCCCTGTGCGGCGTGCTGCTGGTGCTGCAGCCGGTGCCGGGGCGGGACGCGGCGCGCTGAGCGCCGGCGCGGGAACCTGGCCAGGCGCGCCGTGGCGCCCGGCCTGCGCTGTCACAGGCCGCTGTAGCGGCTGACGTTCGACAGGTTGCGGTTCGGCTTGGGGTTGCGGCGATAGACCAGGGCCATCTTGCCGATGGTCTGGATCAGCTCGCAGCTGCCGTTGCTGCACAGCTCGTCGATCAGCGCGCGGCGATCGTCGCGCTCGGTGATGCGGAACTGCACCTTGATCAGTTCGTGATCGTTGAGCGCACGCTCCAGCTCGGCCATGACGCCTTCGGTGAGACCGTTTTCGGCAACGATCAATACAGGCTTCAGGTGGTGGCCGATAGATTTGAACTGTTTCTTCTGCTCCTGAGTGAGCGCCATAATCAGACCCCTGGGAAAAAAGGCGGATATCTTACCCGAGTTTAGGTTCTACCGGGTGCCCGCTCAGACGAGGTAACAAGTGGCCCGTTCCAAGACTAGCCATCGCTGGCTGAAAGAACATTTCGACGATCCGTACGTGAAGATGGCGCAACGCGACGGCTACCGCTCGCGCGCCAGCTACAAGCTGCTGGAAATCCAGGAGAAGGATCGCATCCTGTGCCCGGGCATGACCGTGGTCGACCTCGGCGCCGCGCCGGGCGGCTGGTCGCAGGTCACCAGCCGGGTGATCGGCGACAAGGGCACGCTGATCGCCTCGGACATCCTGCCGATGGACAGCATCCCGGACGTCACCTTCATCCAGGGCGACTTCACCGAGGACGCGGTCTTCGCCCAGTTGCTCGCGGCCATCGGAGAAAATCCGGTAGACCTTGTGATTTCCGATATGGCCCCCAATATGAGTGGACTGCCCGCCGTGGACATGCCCCGTGCGATGTTCCTCTGCGAGCTGGCGCTGGACCTGTGCACCCGGGTGTTGCGACCGGGCGGCGATTTCCTGATCAAGATCTTCCAGGGCGAGGGCTTCGACACCTACCTGAAGACGGTCCGCGAGAATTTCGAGAAGGTACAGATGCGCAAGCCGCTGTCCTCCCGCGACCGCTCCCGCGAGCAATATCTGCTCGCGCGGGGCTTCCGCGGGGCCTAGACTGCGACGAATGGGCCGTCTGTCCGTCCACTGCACGCAAGTAGGGCTTGTCCCGGCTCGCGCCGGGGTTCATAAAGGGTTACAGACGCCTCCTACGTCGCTAGGGGTTGTGTAGTAATTTGGCCGGCAGGAGTCTGGCCGTCGTGTGAAGCGGTTTCCAGGGCGGAGCCGGCTTCAGAGGGTAATCAATTGAACGACATGGCAAAGAACCTGATCCTGTGGTTGATCATCGCGGCGGTGCTGGTCACCGTGATGAACAACTTCTCCAGTCCGAGCGAGCCGCAGACGCTCAACTACTCGGACTTCATCCAACAGGTGAAGGAAGGCAAGGTCGAGCGGGTTACCGTCGACGGCTACGTGATCACTGGCAAGCGCCAGGACGGGGATACCTTCAAGACCGTCCGTCCGGCGATCCAGGACAACGGCCTGATCGGCGACCTGGTCAACAACAACGTGGTCATCGAGGGCAAGCAGCCCGAGCAGCAGAGCATCTGGACGCAACTGCTGGTCGCCAGCTTCCCGATCCTGGTGATCATTGCCGTGTTCATGTTCTTCATGCGCCAGATGCAGGGCGGCGGCGGTGGCCGCGGCGGCCCGATGAGCTTCGGCAAGAGCAAGGCGCGCCTGCTGTCCGAGGACCAGGTCAAGACCACCTTCGCTGACGTCGCCGGCTGCGACGAGGCCAAGGAAGAGGTCAGCGAGCTGGTCGAGTTCCTCCGCGACCCGGGCAAGTTCCAGCGCCTGGGCGGCCGCATCCCGCGCGGCGTGCTGATGGTCGGCCCGCCCGGTACCGGCAAGACCCTGCTGGCCAAGGCCATCGCCGGCGAAGCCAAGGTGCCGTTCTTCACCATCTCCGGTTCCGACTTCGTCGAGATGTTCGTCGGCGTGGGCGCCTCCCGCGTGCGCGACATGTTCGACCAGGCCAAGAAACACGCCCCGTGCATCATCTTCATCGACGAGATCGACGCCGTCGGCCGCCATCGTGGCGCCGGCCTGGGCGGCGGTCATGACGAGCGCGAGCAGACCCTCAACCAGCTGCTGGTGGAGATGGACGGCTTCGAGATGAACGACGGCATCATCGTCATCGCCGCGACCAACCGTCCGGACGTGCTCGACCCGGCGCTGCTGCGCCCGGGCCGCTTCGACCGCCAGGTGGTGGTCGGCCTGCCGGACATCCGCGGCCGCGAGCAGATCCTCAAGGTGCACATGCGCAAGGTCCCGCTGGGCGACAACGTCGACGCGGCGGTGATCGCCCGCGGTACCCCGGGCTTCTCCGGCGCCGACCTGGCCAACCTGGTCAACGAGGCCTCGCTGTTCGCCGCCCGCGCCAACAAGCGCATCGTCGACATGCGTGAGTTCGAGCTGGCCAAGGACAAGATCATGATGGGCGCCGAGCGCAAGACCATGGTCATGTCCGAGAAGGAGAAGAAGAACACCGCCTTCCACGAGGCCGGCCACGCCATCGTCGGCCGCCTGGTGCCGGAGCACGACCCGGTCTACAAGGTTTCCATCATCCCTCGCGGCCGCGCCCTGGGCGTGACCATGTTCCTCCCCGAGGAGGATCGCTACAGCCTGTCCAAGCGCGCCCTGGAAAGCCAGATCTGCTCGCTGTTCGGCGGCCGTATCGCGGAAGAGATGACCCTCGGCTTCGAAGGCGTCACCACCGGCGCCTCCAACGACATCATGCGTGCCACCCAGCTGGCGCGGAACATGGTCACCAAGTGGGGCCTGTCCGAGAAGCTCGGCCCGCTGATGTACGCCGAAGAGGAGGGCGAGGTGTTCCTCGGCCGCAGCGCCGGCAGCCAGCACGCCAACGTCTCGGGCGAGACCGCCAAGCTGATCGACCAGGAAGTGCGGCGCATCATCGACGACTGCTACGGCACCGCCAAGCGCCTGCTGGAAGAGAACCGCGACAAGCTGGACATGATGGCCGACGCGCTGATGAAGTACGAAACCATCGATGCTGACCAGATCGACGACATCATGGCCGGCCGCGTGCCGCGCGAGCCGCGCGACTGGCAGGGCGGCGGTTCCGGTTCCTCCGGCTCGGCGACCGCCAGCCGCGACGAGGGTGGCCGCAAGGAAAACCCCATCGGTGGGCCCGCCGGCGAGCACTGAGAGCACTAGATGAGTTTCGAGCTGTACCCGACCCGGTTGCCTTGCGGCAACCGGGTTCTTGATTTAGGGCGTACCCATGTCATGGGTATCCTCAACGTCACCCCGGACTCCTTCTCCGACGGCGGCCGCTTCAGCCAGCGCGACGTCGCGTTGCGCCACGCCGCCGCGATGGTCGAGGCCGGCGCCACCCTGATCGACGTGGGCGGCGAGTCGACCCGCCCGGGCGCGCGCCTGGTGTCGCCGACCGAGGAGCTGGAGCGCGTGGCGCCGGTGGTGGAAGCCATCGCCCGCGAACTGGACGTGGTGATTTCCGTCGACACCTCGACCCCCGCCGTGATGCGCGAGACCGCGCGCCTGGGCGCCGGGCTGATCAACGACGTGCGCTCGCTGCAGCGCGATGGCGCGCTGGACGCCGCGGTGGATGCCGGGTTGGCCGTGTGCCTGATGCACATGCGCGGCGAGCCGAGCACCATGCAGAACGACCCGCGCTACCCCGACATCCTGGCCGAGGTGCATGACTTCCTCGCCGAGCGCATCGCCGTCTGCGAGGCGGCGGGAATCACGCGCGAGCGCCTGTTGCTGGATCCCGGCTTCGGCTTCGCCAAGACCCAGGCGCACAACCTGGTGCTGTTCCGGCGCATGGAGCGTCTGCTGGAACTGGGCTGCCCGCTGCTGGTCGGAGTGTCGCGCAAGAGCATGATCGGCCGCGCCCTGGGGCGCGAGGTCGGTGACCGTCTGTATGGCAGCCTGGCGCTGGCGGCCTTGGCCGTGGCCAAGGGGGCGCGCATCATTCGCGTGCACGACGTTGCCGAAACGGTGGATGTGGTCCGCATGATCGATGCGGTGGAACAGGCTAAGGAAGAAGGAATGACAGCATGAGCAGGAAATATTTCGGTACCGATGGCATCCGTGGCCGTGTCGGCACGCCGCCGATCACGCCGGACTTCGTGCTCAAGCTGGGCTGGGCGGTGGGCATGGCTTTCCGCCAGCAGGGCAAGTGCCGCGTGCTGGTCGGCAAGGACACGCGGATTTCCGGCTACATGTTCGAATCGGCCCTGGAGGCCGGCCTGTCGGCCGCCGGTGCCGACGTGATGCTGCTGGGCCCGATGCCGACCCCCGGCATCGCCTACCTGACGCGGACCTTCCACGCCGAGGCGGGTATCGTCATCAGCGCCTCGCACAATCCCCACGACGACAACGGCATCAAGTTCTTCTCCGGCCAGGGCACCAAGCTGCCCGACGACGTCGAGCTGATGATCGAAGAACTGATCGACACGCCCATGACGGTGGTCGACTCCGCGCGCCTGGGCAAGGTCTCGCGGATCAACGACGCCGCCGGCCGCTACATCGAGTTCTGCAAGAGCAGCGTGCCCACCAGCACCGACTTCTCCGGCCTGCGCCTGGTCGTCGACTGCGCCCATGGCGCCACCTACAAGGTCGCGCCCAGCGTGTTCCGCGAGCTGGGGGCCCAGGTCTCGGTGATCGGCGCGCAGCCCAACGGCCTGAACATCAACGACAACTGCGGCTCCACCCACGTCGCCGCGCTGCAGGCGGCGGTCATCGCCGAGCAGGCCGACATGGGCATCGCCTTCGACGGCGACGGCGACCGCGTGATGATGGTCGACCATACCGGCGCGGTGGTGGACGGCGACGAGATCCTCTTCCTGATCGCCCGCGACATGCAGGAGCGCAACCGCCTGCAGGGCGGCGTGGTCGGCACCCTGATGAGCAACCTGGGCCTGGAGCTGGCCCTGGCCGACCTGCAGATCCCCTTCACCCGGGCCAAGGTCGGCGACCGCTACGTGATGGCGGAAATGCTCGATCGCGGCTGGCAGCTGGGTGGCGAGAACTCCGGCCACGTGGTCTGCGCCCAGCACACCACCACCGGCGACGCCATCATCGCCGCGCTGCAGGTGCTGATGGCGCTGAAGAGCCGCGGCCAGACCCTCGCCGAGGCGCGCCAGGGCATCCGCAGGTTCCCGCAGGTGCTGATCAACGTGCGCTACCAGGGCAAGGACGTCGATCCCATCGAGCATCCGGCGGTCAAGGAGGCTTGCGCCCGCGTCACCGAAAGCATGGCCGGCCGTGGCCGCGTGCTGCTGCGCAAGTCCGGCACCGAGCCGCTGGTGCGGGTGATGGTCGAGGGCGACGAAGAGACCCGGGTGCGTGCCTACGCCGAACAGCTGGCGAAGGTCGTAACCGAGGTATGTGCTTGATTTCTCTTGTCAGTCCGATTTTTGTCGAGTAACATCTGCGCCCACTTTGCTCAGCGAGGTACAGCATGCGTCGACCCTTAGTGGCCGGGAACTGGAAAATGCACGGTACCCGCTCCAGTGTTGCGGAGCTGATCAAAGGCTTGCGACAACTGGCTCTGCCTACAGGTGTCGACGTGGCGGTTCTGCCGCCCTGTCTGTACATCAACCAGGTTCTTCAGGGCCTGGATGGCAAGGCGGTTGCGGTCGGTGCGCAGAATTGCGCGATCGAGCCGATGCAGGGCGCCCTCACGGGCGAGATTGCTGCCAGCCAGCTGGCCGATGCCGGTTGCTCCCTGGTTCTGGTGGGGCACTCCGAGCGCCGCCAGGTGCTGGGCGAAAGCGACGGTGTCATCAGTCGCAAGTTCGCCGCGGCGCAATCCTGTGGCCTGGTTCCCGTGTTGTGCGTGGGCGAGACCCGCGAACAGCGCGAAGCCGGCAAGACCCTCGAGGTCGTCGGGCGTCAGTTGAGCTCGGTGATAGAAGATTTGGGCGTCGGGGCTTTCTCCCGCGCCGTAGTGGCTTACGAGCCGGTGTGGGCAATCGGGACGGGGCTTACCGCCTCGCCTGAAGAAGCCCA
Organism: Pseudomonas sp. AAC; assembly: GCF_000725445.1. Classification (NCBI taxonomy): domain Bacteria; kingdom Pseudomonadati; phylum Pseudomonadota; class Gammaproteobacteria; order Pseudomonadales; family Pseudomonadaceae; genus Pseudomonas; species Pseudomonas sp. AAC. Next base: position 919,705 of record NZ_KL647095.1, read on the forward strand.
GGAAGTACATGCGGCCATCCGTGCGCAATTGGCGGCAGAGAAAGCCGAGGTCGCCCGCGGGGTTCGCCTGCTTTACGGCGGTAGCGTCAAGGCAGCGAATGCGGTCGAACTGTTCGGCATGCCGGACATCGATGGGGGGCTGATTGGTGGTGCCTCCCTGAATGCGGATGAGTTCGGTGCGATCTGTCGCGCCGCGGGAAGCTGAAGATGCTGGAAACAGTTGTAATCGTGATTCACCTGCTGATGGCGCTGGGTCTGGTTGTACTGGTCCTGCTTCAGCATGGCAAGGGTGCGGATGCCGGTGCCTCCTTTGGCGCTGGTGCTTCGGGTACCGTTTTCGGTAGCCAGGGTTCCGCAACCTTCCTCAGTCGTTTTACTGCTGTACTGGCTGCAATTTTTTTCATTACCAGCTTGGGTTTAGCGTATTTCGCTAAAGAAAAAGCTGATATGATACGTCACATCGGACTTCCTGATCCGGCAGTGATGGAGCAGCATCAGGAGAAGGTCCCGGCAACCTCCGACGTGCCGGCGACCCAGGGGCAGCAACAAGCCCCGGCAGCTGGCAACGGTGACGTTCCGGCAGCTCCTGAGCAGAAGTAAGGCAAAGGTTTTTGCCGAGGTGGTGGAATTGGTAGACACGCTACCTTGAGGTGGTAGTGGCCATAGGCTGTAGGGGTTCGAGTCCCCTCCTCGGTACCATATACGAAGCCCCGCATGCGGGGCTTTCGTTTCCGGTGTGTCGGTTGACCTGGATAGGGTGTAACCGTATAATTTCGCACCAGCTTTGACGCGGGATGGAGCAGTCTGGTAGCTCGTCGGGCTCATAACCCGAAGGTCGTTGGTTCAAATCCAGCTCCCGCAACCAGTTATGGCAGAGCCCCTTTTCAGGGGCTTTTTGCTAGCTGGACAGTCCGCGCCGCCGTTGCTGGGCGGCCCTTTAGGGATGGGCGTTTCGCCCATTTTTCGTTTCTACGGCATACGCGAGGCGATCAGGTGTCGAGCAAGCTAGAACAGTTGCAGGCCTTGCTGGCCCCTGTGGTAGAGGCGCTCGGCTACGAGTGCTGGGGCCTCGAGTTCCTGTCCCAGGGACGTCATTCCCTGCTGAGGGTCTATATCGACAAGGCCGACGGCATCCTGATCGAGGACTGCGAGACGGTCAGTCGTCAGGTCAGCGGCGTGCTCGACGTCGAGGACCCGATCAGCGGCGAATACACCCTGGAAGTTTCCTCCCCGGGTATGGACCGCCCGCTGTTCACCCTCGAGCAGTTCGCCCGCTACGTTGGCGAGCAAGTGAAGATCAAGTTGCGCGTGCCCTTCGAGCGTCGCCGCAACTTCCAGGGCGTCCTCCGCGGTGTGGAGGAGCAGGACGTGGTGGTCCTGGTGGACGACCATGAATACCTGCTGCCGATCGATTCGATCGATAAGGCCAACATCATTCCCCGATTTGAGTGAGCCGCGGATCAAGCGGATTCCAATGGATTGAAAGGCGAGGCGTACGATGAGCAAAGAAGTACTGCTGGTTGTTGAGTCGGTATCCAACGAGAAAGGTGTACCGCCCGGCGTGATTTTCGAGGCGCTGGAACTGGCTCTGGCGACCGCCACCAAGAAGCGTTTCGAGGACGAGGTCGACCTGCGCGTGCAGATCAACCGCACCAACGGCAACTACGACACCTTCCGCCGCTGGACCGTGGTCGAGGACGAGGACTACTCCAACCCGGCCGCCGAGCTGACCGTCGAGGACGTGCAGGAAAGCCACCCGGGCACCAAGGCCGGCGACGTCATCGAAGAGAAGATCGAGTCCATCGAGTTCGGCCGCATCGCCGCGCAGACCGCCAAGCAGGTCATCGTGCAGAAGGTCCGCGAGGCCGAGCGCGCCCAGGTGGTCGACGCCTACCGCGAGAAGGTCGGCGAGATCATCTCCGGCACCGTCAAGAAGGTCACCCGCGACAACGTCATCGTCGACCTGGGCAACAACGCCGAAGCGCTGCTGGCCCGCGACCAGATCATCCCGCGCGAGACCTTCCGCGTCGGCACCCGCGTGCGTGCCCTGCTCAAGGAAATCCGCAGCGAGAACCGCGGCCCGCAACTGGTCCTCTCGCGGACCGCGCCGGAAATGCTGGTCGAGCTGTTCCGCATCGAAGTGCCGGAAATCGCCGAGCAGCTGATCGATGTCATGGCCGCCGCCCGCGACCCGGGTTCGCGCGCCAAGATCGCGGTACGCTCCAAGGACAAGCGCATCGACCCGCAGGGCGCCTGCATCGGCATGCGCGGTTCGCGCGTCCAGGCCGTTTCCGGCGAACTGGGCGGCGAGCGCGTGGACATCGTCCTGTGGGACGACAACCCCGCGCAGTTCGTCATCAACGCCATGGCTCCGGCCGAAGTGGCGGCGATCATCGTCGACGAAGATACCCACACCATGGATATCGCCGTCGCCGAGGACAACCTGGCCCAGGCCATCGGCCGCAGCGGCCAGAACGTCCGCCTGGCCAGCCAGCTGACCGGCTGGACGCTGAACGTGATGACCGAGGCCGACATCCAGGCCAAGCAGCAGGCCGAGACCGGCGACATCCTGCAGCGCTTCATCGACGAGCTGGATGTCGACGAGGAGCTGGCCCAGGTGCTGGTCGAGGAAGGCTTCACCACCCTGGAAGAAATCGCCTACGTACCGATGGAAGAGATGCTCAACATCGACGGCTTTGACGAAGACATCGTCAACGAGCTGCGCTCGCGCGCCAAGGACCGTCTGTTGACCAAAGCCATCGCGACCGAGGAAAAACTTGCCGACGCGCAACCGGCCGAAGACCTGCTCAGCCTCGATGGCATGACCAAAGAGCTGGCCTTGGACCTGGTGCTGCGTGGCGTAACCACCCGTGAAGATCTTGCCGAGCAGTCTATCGACGACTTGCTCGACATCGACGGCATGGACGAAGAGCGTGCCGGCAAGTTGATCATGGCCGCCCGGGCCCATTGGTTCGAGTAAGCATTCGCGGCCTGAGGAGAGAAATGCATGACGCAAGTCACGGTGAAAGAACTGGCCAAAACGGTCGATACGCCGGTCGAGCGCCTGCTGCAGCAGATGCGCGAGGCGGGCCTGCCGCACAGCAGTGCCGAGCAGGTAGTGACCGACAACGAAAAGCAGGCTCTGCTGGCGCACCTCAAGGGTGCCCATGGCGACCGCCTGGAAGAACCGCGCAAGATCACCCTGCAGCGTAAGACCACCTCCACCCTGCGGGTGGCCGGCAGCAAGACGGTGAGCGTCGAGGTTCGCAAGAAGAAGACCTACGTCAAGCGCAGCCCCGACGAGATCGAGGCCGAGCGCCAGCGCGAGCTGGAAGAGCAGCGCGCCGCCGAGGAAGCGGCTCGCCTGAAGGCCGAGGAAGAAGCCCGTCAGAAGGCCGAAGCCGAAGCCCGCCGTCAGGCCGAGGAAGCGGCTCGTCGCCAGCCTGACCAGGCTCCCCAGCCTGCGGCCCCCGCTGTCGCTGCCGGGGCTCCGACTGCCGCGCCTGTCGCGCCCGCCGCCGCTCCGGCTGCTGGCGAGGAGCGCAAGAAGGAAGCCGAAGTACGCCGTCCGCCCAAGCGCGAAGAGGAAGACGAGCGTCGCGATCGCAAGCATGCCCAGCATCGCCCGTCGATCAAGGAAAAGGAAAAGACCTCCGCGCCGCGCGTTGTTCGCACCGGTGTGGATGACGACGACAGTTTTGGTCGCCGTGGCGGCGGTCGCGGCAAGTCGAAGCTGAAGAAGCGTAACCAGCACGGGTTCCAGAGCCCGACAGGACCGATTGTGCGTGAAGTGAGTATCGGTGAGACCATCACAGTTGCTGAGCTGGCTCAGCAGATGTCGGTGAAGGGCGCCGAAGTCGTCAAGTTCATGTTCAAGATGGGCACCCCGGTGACCATCAACCAGGTACTCGACCAGGAGACCGCCCAACTGATCGCCGAGGAACTCGGCCACAAGGTCAAGCTGGTCAGCGAGAACGCACTGGAAGAGCAACTGGCCGAGTCGCTGAAGTTCGAAGGCGAGGCGGTAGCCCGTGCGCCGGTAGTGACCGTGATGGGCCACGTCGACCACGGCAAGACCTCGCTGCTCGACTACATCCGCCGTGCCAAGGTGGCCGCGGGCGAAGCCGGCGGCATCACCCAGCACATCGGCGCCTACCACGTGGAAACCGACCGCGGCATGGTCACCTTCCTCGACACCCCCGGCCACGCCGCGTTCACCGCGATGCGTGCCCGTGGCGCCCAGGCGACCGACATCGTCATCCTGGTGGTGGCGGCCGACGACGGCGTCATGCCGCAGACCCAGGAAGCCGTCCAGCACGCGAAAGCCGCTGGCGTGCCGATCGTGGTCGCGATCAACAAGATCGACAAGCCCGACGCCAACCCGGACAACATCAAGAACGGCCTGGCCGCGCTCGACGTGATCCCGGAAGAGTGGGGCGGCGACGCACCCTTCGTGCCGGTCTCGGCGAAGATGGGTACCGGTGTCGACGAGCTGCTCGAAGCCGTGCTGCTGCAGGCCGAAGTCCTGGAACTCAAAGCCACCCCGTCGGCCCCCGGCCGTGGCGTGGTGGTCGAGTCGCGCCTGGACAAGGGCCGTGGCCCGGTAGCCACCGTGCTGGTCCAGGACGGTACCCTGCGCCAGGGCGACATGATCCTCTGCGGCGTGAACTATGGCCGCGTGCGCGCCATGCTCGACGAGAACGGCAAGCCGATCAAGGAAGCCGGCCCGTCCATCCCGGTCGAGATCCTCGGCCTGGACGGCACGCCGGATGCCGGTGACGAAGTGACCGTGGTCGCCGACGAGAAGAAGGCCCGCGAAGTCGCGCTGTTCCGCCAGGGCAAGTTCCGCGAGGTCAAGCTGGCTCGCCAGCAGTCGGCCAAGCTGGAAAACATCTTCGAGAACATGGGCCAGGAAGAGAAGAAGACCCTCAACATCGTCCTCAAGGCCGACGTGCGTGGTTCCCTGGAAGCCCTGCAGGGCTCGCTCAGCGGCCTGGGCAACGAAGAAGTGCAGGTCCGCGTGGTCGGCGGCGGCGTCGGTGGCATCACCGAATCCGATGCCAACCTGGCGCTGGCCTCCAACGCGGTGCTGTTCGGCTTCAACGTCCGTGCCGACGCCGGTGCGCGCAAGATCGTCGAGGCCGAAGGCCTGGACATGCGTTACTACAACGTGATCTACGACATCATCGAAGACGTCAAGAAAGCCCTGACCGGCATGCTCGGCAGCGATGTCCGCGAGAACATCCTGGGTATCGCCGAAGTGCGTGACGTGTTCCGTTCGCCGAAGTTCGGCGCGGTCGCCGGCTGCATGGTCACCGAGGGCCTGGTGCACCGCAACCGTCCGATCCGCGTACTGCGCGACGACGTGGTGATCTTCGAAGGCGAGCTGGAATCGCTGCGCCGCTTCAAGGACGACGTGGCCGAAGTCCGTGCCGGCATGGAGTGCGGTATCGGCGTGAAGAGCTACAACGACGTCCGCGTCGGCGACAAGATCGAAGTGTTCGAGAAGGTCGAAGTCGCTCGTACCCTGTAAGGGCCGACGAGCGTAAACGCAGCGCCCGGGTCAGCCTTGCTGATCCGGGCGTTTGCCGCTTATTCGTCCGGTGCCCCTGGGCCACCGGAAGCAGGTTAGGAAAATGGCAAAAGAGTACAGCCGTACCCAACGCATCGGCGATCAGATGCAGCGCGAACTGGCGCTGCTGATCCAGCGCGAGGTCAAGGACCCGCGCCTGGGCCTGGTGACCATCACTGGCGTCGACGTGGCGCGCGACCTGTCCCACGCCAAGGTGTTCATCACCGTGATGGGGCAGGACGACAACGCCGAGCTGATCAAGCAGAACGTCTCGATCCTCAACGACGCCGCCGGCTTCCTGCGCATGCACCTGGGCAAGGCGATGAAGCTGCGCAGCGTGCCGCAGCTGCATTTCAGCTACGACGCCAGCATCCGCCGCGGCGCCGAGCTGTCGGCGCTGATCGAGCGGGCGGTGGCGGAAGACCGTCGTCACGGTGGCGGTTCCGAGGAGTAAGGCGTGGCCCAGGTGAAACGTATCCGCCGTGCGGTCAACGGCGTGCTGGTGCTCGACAAGCCGCGCGGCATGAGCTCCAACCAGGCCCTGCAGAAGGTGCGCTGGCTGCTCAATGCGGAAAAGGCCGGGCACACCGGCAGCCTCGACCCCCTGGCCACCGGCGTGCTGCCGCTGTGCTTCGGCGAGGCCACCAAGTTCTCCCAGTACCTGCTGGATGCCGACAAGGGCTACGAGACCCTGGCCCAGCTGGGCGTCACCACCACCACCGGCGACGCCGAGGGCGAGGTGCTCGAGGAACGCCAGGTGACCGTCGGTCGGGAGGCCCTGGAGGCCCTGCTGCCGCGCTTCCGCGGCGAAATAGAGCAGGTGCCGCCGATGTATTCGGCACTGAAGAAGGACGGCCAGCCGCTGTACAAGTTGGCCCGCGCAGGAGAGGTAGTGGAGCGCGAGGCGCGTTCTGTTACTATTGCGCGCTTGGAACTGCTGGCCTTCGAGGCGCCTTGCGCCACCCTGGCCGTTTCCTGCAGCAAGGGCACCTACATCCGCACCCTGGTCGAGGACATCGGCCGCGAGCTGGGCTGCGGCGCCCACGTGGCTGCGCTGCGGCGCACCCAGGCGGGCCCCTTCGGCCTGGCCCAGGCGGTGACGCTGGAGGAACTGGTGCAGGTCCATGCCGAGGGCGGCAACGAGGCCCTCGACCGCTTCCTGCTGCCGGTGGACGCCGGCCTGGAACACTGGCCGCTGCTGCAGCTGTCCGAGCACAGCGCCTACTATTGGCTGCACGGGCAGCCGGTACGCGCACCCGAGGCGCCGAAGTTCGGCATGCTGCGGGTACAGGATCACGAAGGTCGCTTCATCGGTATCGGTGAGGTGACCGACGACGGGCGCATCGCGCCGCGTCGACTGATTCGGTCGTAAGGCCGGAAACCCGAGGGTGGCTGTCAACAGGCACGGTCACACCTCCTTTATGAACACAGGGAAAAGTCCCTGGCCTGTTACCTCAGAGGAAAGCCCATCATGGCACTGAGCGTCCAAGAGAAAGCCCAGATCGTAAACGAGTACAAGCAAGCTGAAGGCGACACCGGTTCCCCGGAAGTGCAGGTTGCCCTGCTGTCCGCCAACATCAACAAGCTGCAGGACCACTTCAAGGCCAACGGCAAAGACCACCACTCCCGTCGTGGCCTGATCCGCATGGTCAACCAGCGCCGCAAGCTGCTGGACTACCTGAAGAACAAGGACACTGCTCGTTACAGCGCCCTGATCGGTCGCCTGGGCCTGCGTCGCTAAGACGTGAGCGAGCCGGAAGCTGGAAGTGGGAAGCTGGAAGTGGGGCGTTGCTCTTGCTTCCGGTTTTCGGCTTCCAGCTTTCGGCTTTTTTAGGGAATGATTTTGGGTCCGACTCCCGGCATTTCCACGATTTCCCCCAAGGCAACTAAGTGAAGGTAAAGACACCGTGAACCCGGTAACCAAGAAATTCCAGTTCGGTCAATCGACCGTAACCCTCGAGACTGGCCGCATCGCCCGCCAGGCCACCGGCGCCGTGCTGGTCACCATGGACGACGTCACCGTGCTGGTCACCGTCGTGGGCGCCAAGCAGGCCGACCCGAACAAGGGCTTCTTCCCGCTGTCCGTCCACTACCAGGAAAAGACCTACGCAGCCGGCCGCATCCCCGGTGGTTTCTTCAAGCGTGAAGGCCGTCCTTCCGAGAAGGAAACCCTGACCTCGCGCCTGATCGACCGTCCGATCCGCCCGCTGTTCCCCGAAGGCTTCATGAACGAAGTGCAGGTCGTCTGCACCGTCGTTTCCACCGGCAAGAAGACCGATCCGGACATCGCCGCCATGATCGGCACCTCCGCCGCCCTGGCGATCTCCGGCATTCCCTTCGCCGGCCCGATCGGCGCCGCCCGCGTGGGCTTCCACCCGGAAGTCGGCTACATCCTCAACCCGACCTACGAGCAACTGCAGAGCTCCAGCCTCGACATGGTCGTGGCCGGCACCTCCGACGCCGTGCTGATGGTCGAGTCCGAAGCCGACGAGCTGACCGAAGACCAGATGCTGGGCGCCGTGCTGTACGCCCATGAAGAATTCCAGGCGGTCATCCGCGCCGTCGCCGAACTGGCCACCGAAGCCGGCAAGCCGAGCTGGAACTGGAGCGCCCCGGCCGAGAACACCGCCCTGATCGAGGCCATCAAGGCCGAGTTCGGCGCCGCCATTTCCGACGCCTACACCATCACCATCAAGCAGGAGCGCTACGCCGCCCTGGACGCCCTGCGCGAAGAGATCGTCGCCAGGTTCGCCGGCGAAGGCGAAGGCCAGTACTCGGCCAGCGAGGTCAAGGACGTCTTCGGCCTGCTGGAATACCGCACCGTTCGCGAGAACATCGTCAACGGCAAGCCGCGTATCGACGGTCGCGACACCCGCACCGTGCGTCCGCTGAAGATCGAAGTCGGCGTGCTCGGCAAGACCCACGGCTCGGCCCTGTTCACCCGTGGCGAAACCCAGGCCCTGGTCGTCGCCACCCTCGGCACCGCCCGCGACGCCCAGTTGCTCGACACCCTCGAAGGCGAGCGCAAGGACCCGTTCATGCTGCACTACAACTTCCCGCCGTTCTCGGTGGGCGAGTGCGGCCGAATGGGCAGCCCGGGCCGTCGCGAAATCGGCCACGGCCGCCTGGCCCGTCGTGGCGTCGCCGCCATGCTGCCGTCGCAGGACGAGTTCCCCTACACCATCCGCGTGGTTTCCGAGATCACCGAATCCAACGGTTCCAGCTCCATGGCTTCCGTGTGCGGCGCCTCCCTGGCGCTGATGGACGCCGGCGTGCCGGTTCGCGCTCCGGTTGCCGGGATCGCCATGGGCCTGGTCAAGGAAGGCGACAAGTTCGCCGTCCTGACCGACATCCTGGGTGACGAAGACCACCTGGGCGACATGGACTTCAAGGTCGCCGGTACCGCCAAGGGCGTCACCGCCCTGCAGATGGACATCAAGATCAACGGCATCACCGAAGAGATCATGGAGATCGCCCTGGAGCAGGCGCTGGAAGCGCGCCTGAACATCCTCGGCCAGATGAACCAGGTCATCGCCCAGCCGCGCGCCGAGCTGTCGGAAAACGCCCCGACCATGCTGTCGATGAAGATCGATCCGGACAAGATCCGCGACGTCATCGGCAAGGGCGGCGCCACCATCCGCGGCATCTGCGAAGAGACCAAGGCCTCGATCGACATCGAGGACGACGGCAGCGTGAAGATCTACGGCGAAACCAAGGAAGCCGCCGAGGCCGCCAAGCAGCGCGTCCTGGGCATCACCGCGGAAGCCGAGATCGGCAAGATCTACGTCGGCAAGGTCGAGCGTATCGTCGACTTCGGCGCCTTCGTCAACATCCTGCCGGGCAAGGACGGTCTGGTGCACATCTCGCAGATCAGCGACAAGCGCATCGACAAGGTCACCGACGTGCTCAAGGAAGGCGAGGAAGTCAAGGTCCTGGTTCTGGACGTCGACAACCGTGGCCGCATCAAGCTGTCCATCAAGGATGTAGCCGCCGCAGAAGCCTCCGGCGTCTAAGCGGTAGCAAAATGAAAGAGGGCCCCTTGCGGGCCCTCTTTTTTTGCCTGGAAAATGGCGCCTCGCCAGCACGCAAGGACAGCCAGGCCGATGGACAAGCATTACTGCCACTACCACCAGGCGCAGCCCGCCACCTGGTTCTGCCTGCCGTGCCAGCGCCACTACGGCGACTGCTGCGTGCCGCTGAACGCCGACGCGCCGGAATACGCCCCGGCCTGCCCGCTGTGCCGCAACGGCCTGCAGTACCTGGGCGCGGCCAACAGCGCCCAGCCGTTCTGGGAGCGCCTGCCGAAGTTCTTCGCCTACGCCCTGCAACCGGGCCCGCTGATGTTCGCCGCGGCGCTGGCCCTGGCCAGCCTGTTCATGCCCAGCATGCTGCTGCTGTGGCTGGCCCTGCTGAGCGTGGCCACCAAGTACCTGCACAGCGTCATCGAGGCGGTCAGCCTGGGCAGCAACGATGCGCCCGGCCTGGGCGAGGCCTTCGACCTCTCCAGCCTGGGCGCCTTCCTGCGCCAGCTGGCGGTGTTCGTCGTGGCCGCGGTGCTGCTCTGGCTGGCCGCGGACTTCGACAATCCCTCGCTGTTCTGGGCGGTGAACGTCGCCCTGGTGCTGGTGTTGCCGGCCAGCGTCATCCGCCTGGCCCTGGACAAGAGCCTGGGCGCGGCGCTCAGCCCGGTGGAAGTCGGCCAGGTGATCGGCGCCATGGGCTGGCGCTACCTGATCCTCTGCGTGTTCCTGTTCATCCTCTGGCAATCGCCGAACTACCTGGCCTGGCTGCTCGGCTTCGGCCTGCCCAAGGTGGTGCTGATGCCGGTGATGGTGGCGCTGCTCGGCTACTTCGGCGTGGTGATGTGCGCAATGATGGGTTACGCCGTGTTCCAGTACCAGGGCGCGCTGGGCTACGCGGTGGCTGGCGATGACCTCGTGCAGGGCTTCCCCGAGGCCGAATGGCGCCGGCGCCGGGCGCTGGCAGAAGCCGAAGTGCGGGTGAAGGAAGGGCAGGGCGGCGCCGCCGTGGAAACCCTGGCCGCGGCCCTGCGCCAGGACCCCGAGGACCTGCGCCTGAACGAGCGCTACCACCAACTGCTGTACGGGCTGAACGAGCGCGAGGCCTGCCTGGCCCACCTGGCGGGCTACCTGCCCCTGGCGACGCGGCTGAACCCGCAACTGGCGGCCGGCGCGCTGCTCGATGCCCGGCAGTTGCAGGCCGACTACCTGCCGGACGATCCGCTGGTGTGCGAACGCATCGCCGAGGTGCTGCTGCAGCGGCACAAGGCCCGCGAGGCCCTGAGCCTGCTGCGCAACCTGCACCAGCGCTTCCCGCAGTACCCGCAGATTCCGCGGGCGTACCTGCTGGCCGCGCGCGGCTTCGCCGAAGGCCTCGGGCAACTGGAGCCGGCCGGCAAGCTGCTGGCGTTCATCCGCCAGCGCTACCCGGACACGCCGCTGCTCGCCGAGGTGGCCAGCCTGGAACAGGTGCTGGAGAAGATGGCCCGCCAGGGCGGTTAGCCCGTGCAAATTGCACGGCGCCTTGGCCCCCAGTGTGCAATTTGCCGGTCCAGGGGCCCCGGGCGATTTTGCTAGGTGTTTGATTTAAAAGGAATTAGCCTTCGCGGAAAAACTGGCCCGGAGCTTGCGATATCCCTTGTGAAACTGCCGCCAGGCATGGTCGCAGTTCCTTGCAAAGTACAGGAGAGATCGCCATGAAACACCGTTTCAGCAAACTGGCCCTTGCCGCTGCCACCGCTTCCGCCCTGAGCTTCTCGCTCGCCAGCCCGGTGTTCGCGCAACCGACGACCCTCGCTGCGAATGACACCGTGCAGAAGACCGAGGAAGCGGTTTCCGATACCTGGATCACCAGCAAGGTGAAATCCAGCCTGATCGCCAACAAGGACATCAGCGGCACCAGCATCAAGGTGGAAACCAACCAGGGTGTGGTCTCCCTGTCCGGTACCGTGAAGACCGACGCCGAGCGTGACCTGGCGATCGAAACCACCAAGGGCATCAAGGGCGTCAAGGCGGTTTCCGCCGACGGCCTGAAGGCCGTGGACTGACAATGGCGGCCCGGCTCGCGCCGGGCCTGCCCATCGAACGAGGAATAGCGTGATGAATTCCGACGTGATCAAGGGCAAGTGGAAGCAGCTGTCCGGCACCCTGAAGGAAAAGTGGGGCAAGCTGACCGACGATGACCTGCAGGTGGCCGACGGACATGCCGAATACCTGGTCGGCAAGCTGCAGGAGCGCTACGGCTGGAGCCGCGACCGCGCAGAGCAGGAAGTCCGCGACTTCAGCGACCGCCTGTAACCCCGCATAGCGTTGCGCCAGGCCCCGCCGGTGAAAGCCGGCGGGGCCTTTTCGTCAGCGCGCCAGTTGCTGCTGGTAGAGCGCCAGCTGGCGCGTCTGCTCGGCCTCGGGGTAGCGCTGGCGAAGGAACTGCGCCAGTTCGCGCAGGCCCTGGCTGTCGCGCTGGGCGCCGAGGCGCTTGGCCAGTTGCAGAGTCATCTGCGGCAGCTGCGCCGGATGCTGGCCGCTTTTCGCCAGGCGCCGCCAGGCTCCCAGGGCGCGCGGCCCGTCTTCCAGTTGCAGGAGCCTCTGCAGCAGGTGCAACTGCACCGCGGGGTGGGCCAACTGGCGCTGTTTCTCCGCGGCGCTGTCGTCGGCCAGACGGCGCAACAGGGCGGCGGCCTCGCTCGGCGGCAGGGCGAACAGCTGCTTGAGCACGGCGCCGAGCAGCGCCGCATCCTGGCGGGAGACCGCCACGCCGTACAGGCGTTCGATCAGCAGCAGGCGCCCGGGGTGGCGCAGCAGCAGGTCCTGTCCGCGGCTTGCCGCCTGGTCCAGGGCGAAGCGGCCGATCAGGGCGTCGAGGGCGGCCAGGTCGCGCTTGAAGCCGGCGTCGGGGTCTTCCTTGGCCAGGTAGGCTTCGTCGACCTTCAGCCGCCCGAAGCGGCGCGGCAGCCACACCAGCAGGAAGCCCGAGGCCAGGCCGCCGAGGTGGGCGTAGTAGTTGACGTGGTCGGCGGCGCGCAGCAGGCCGTAGAGCTCCTTACCCATCCATAGCGGCAGTATCCACAGTGCCGGCGCGCTGAAGTAGCCGAGCAGCGGCCCCAGCCAGTAGAAGAAGCGGATGCGCCGCAACCCGTAGACGCCGATGTACATGCCCATCAGCCCGGAGATGGCGCCGGAGGCGCCGATGCCGGTGACCCATACCGGGTCCAGCGCCCACCACAGCAGCCCGGAGCAGAGCCCGCTGACCAGGTACAGGGCGAGGTACTTGAGGCGGCCCAGGGCGATTTCCAGGGCGAAGCCGAAGATGAACAGGAACACCATGTTGCCGGCCAGGTGCCAGAAGTCGCCGTGTAGGAACATGGAGCCGAACAGCCCCTGCAGGCTGAATTGCGCGGGGATGAAGCCGAAGCGCAGTGAGCTCAGGCGGTCCCGCGCGGCCTCGGCGCTGGCCCGCGCCGCTTGCCAGGCCGGGTCCTGCTGGAAGGCCGGCTGGCCGCGCAGTTCATGGCCGAACTCCAGGTCGCGGAGGATCAGCCACGCCAGGTCCTGGCGGCGCAGGCCCTCGATGGCGCGCTTCTGGTTGTCGTCCAGCTTCTCGCGGCGCGCCAGCGATTCGCCGAACAGCGCGCGCTCGCGGCCCAGCAGGTCCAGCTCCAGGTAGACGCCGACGGCCTGTTCCTGGCGGGCCCGGTCGCCACCCTGGTAGACGAAGAAGATCAGGCAGTTGAGCAGGATCAGCAGCAGCGTGACCAGCGGCGGCTTCTTCCAGTCCAGCGGGTGTTCGGCGGGCACGATGAGCATGGGCGACCTGTCCTTGGCGGTGATGGCGCGAGACTATCACCGGCATCGGGCGCTGTCTGTCAGTTGCTGCGCTTGCTCTGGATGGCGTCGACGCGGTTGCCGCGCAAGCGCACGAAATACAGCATGCCGTTCCAGGGCCCGTAGATCCATTCCTCCACCCGCACCTCCTCGCGATGGCCCCAGTCGCCGACGACGATGCGGTTGCCCAGGTAGGAACGGTCCACCGGCTGGCCGCAGCGTTCGAGCACGTCGCTGCTGCTGTCGCCGCTGCTGATCAGGCGGCTGCCGCAGCGCAGGCTGTCGGCCAGCGCCGGGGCGGCGGCGAGCAGCAGCAGGGGGAGGACGAACAGGCGCATGGCGGCTCCGCTGCGGTCAGTCGCGCTTGAATTCGATGCGCTTGAGGCGGTTGGCTTCGAAGGTGAGGATGTAGGTGGCGCCGTTGCGCGGGCCGTACACCCATTCCTCGACCTTGAACTCGCGGCGGTCGTAGCCGCCGAGGGTGTAGCCGACGTCGTCGCGATGGTCCGGCGCGCCGCACTTCTGCTCCACTTCCCAGGCGCGGTCGCCGACGCTGACCAGAGCGCTGCCGCAGCGCATGCTGTCGGCCTGGGCGCCGGCGCTGGCCAGCAGCAGGGCGCCGGCCAGCAGGGGAAGGGACTTCATCGGGGCGTGCCTCATTCGCTGTCGAGGTGGAGCTGGGTGACGACCTCGCCGCCCTTTTCCACCTCGGCCTGGCTGACGTCGATCAGGTAGATGCGATCATCCCCCAGTCCGCCCTTGGTGACCAGATAGTCCTTGATGTGCGCGCCGCGCTCCTGGGCCAGCTTGCGCAGCAGCAACTGGCTGCCGCTCCAGGAGTCGACCACCGCCTGGCGCAGCTTGGCGGTGCGCTCGTCCTTGCCCAGTTCCTGCCACTCGGCCGGCGGCTGTTTCTTCAGGCGCGTGCGGTAGATGCCTTCGAGCAGGGCCGGCTGCAGGTCTTCCGGCACCTCCAGCTGGCTGGCGTCGCTGGGCACCTTGTCGCCGCGGCGCTGCAGCATCTTGTAGTAGTTGCTACGGAATTCCTGCTGCAGGCGCTGCTCGGCCAGCAGCGGGCCATCGGCCGCGGCGGCGCTCACCCCCTCGACTTCCAGCTTCAGCGCCGGGCGCTGCTTGAGCGCGGCGGCGAGCTTGTCGAGGTTGCCTTGCGCAGCGGGCGTCAGCTCGCTGGAGCCGGCGGCGAAGGGCACGTTGCCCAGGTCCTCGTCGCCACCGCCGGCGGCCAGGCCGGCGATGAACTTGAAGGGCGCCTGCACGGCGCGCAGCACCAGGTTGCGCAGGGTCTGCCAGACGATGGGCATGACGCTGAACTGCGGGTTGTTCAGGTCGCCCTCCACCGGCAGCTGGATGTCGATGTTGCCGTTGGTGTCCTTGAGCAGGGCCACCGCCAGCTTCACCGGCAGGTCGACGGCGTCGGGGCTGTCGACCTTCTCGCCCAGCTGCAGGTGTTCCACCAGCACCTTGTTGTCGGCCTTCAGCTGGCCCTTGGTGATCTGGTAGTGCAGGTCGAGGTTGAGCCGGCCCTTGCGGATGCGGTAGCCGGCGAACTTGCCGGAGTAGGGCGTCAGGGTGGTCAACTCGACGCGCTTGAAGCTGGTGGCGATATCCAGCTTTTCCAGCGGCGAGAAGGGGTTGAGGCTGCCCTTGATGGTGACTGGGGCGTACTTGTCGACCTTGCCCTTGATGTCGACGCTGGCCGGCTGCGGGTTGCGGTTGTCGAGGGTGCCGATCTCGCCGCCCAGCTGCTGGATGGCGGTGGCGAAGTCCGGGCGCAGGGTCAGGTCGGCGAAGTTGGCCGAGCCGTCGTTGATGCGGATGCCGCCGATGTGGATGCCCAGGGGCTTGTCGCTGCCGGCCTTGGCCGGGCTGGCGGCGCCCTTGGCCGCCGGCTGCTCGGGCTGGGCGATGATCAGCTCGCTGACGTTGGTGCTGCGGTCCTCGTTGATGATGAAGCGCGCGTAGGGCTGCTCGAAGGACACGCTCTGGATCACCAGGCTGTCGCCATGCTTGTAGGCCAGCCCGTCGAGGGTGAGCTTCTGCCATTTGACGAAGTCGCGGCTCTTGAGGGTGTCCAGGGTGTGCAACTGGCTGACCTCGGCGCTGCCGCCGACGCTGAAGGCCAGCGGCTCGGTGCTCTTGAGGTCGACGTCGAGCTTGCTGGCGAGGAAGCCGCTGCGCAGCTCCAGGCGGATGAAGGGCTCCAGGTACGACTGCGCCAGGCGCAGGTCGATGTCGCGGGTGGCGACCTTGAGCCTGGCGCTGACCGGGTTGGGGATGACGCTGCCGCTGGCCTCGATCAGCCCGCGGTTGCCGATGCCGGTCTTGAGCTTGAGCTGCAGCGCCTGGGTCAGCGAGCTGTCGAGGTCCTGCAGGTCGAGGTCCAGCGGGCCGACGTCCAGGGCCACCGACCTGGCCGGCACGCGGTCGGCCAGGTGCACCTTGTAGCCGCGCAGCTGGGTGTCGCGCAGGACCACGTGCCAGGGCTTCTGCGGCTCGGTCGGCCTGGCCGGTTCCGGCGGCGGGCTTGCCGGCTTGTCGGCGGCGGCCGCAGCCTGGTCGGCTTGGGCTTGGGCTTGGGCTTGGGCTTGGGCTTGGGCTTGGGCTTGGGCCTCTGCTTCAGGTTTGGCCTCGGGCTTCGCCGCGGCCTGGGTTTCGGTCTTGTCCGCCGGGGCCGCATCGGTCTTGGCGGGCGCAGGGCTGGCTGCGTCCGCTACGGGCTTGGCGGCCGCAGTGGCGTCGGCGGGTTTCGCCGCGGCATCGGCCGTGGGCACCGGCTGTTCGGCAGGGGCAGGGGCCGGCTTGCGCGCGGGCTTCTGGAAGTCGGCGAAGAGTTTCTGCCAGTCGAGCTGGCCGTCCTTCTCGCGGGCGGCCCAGGTTTCCAGGCCCTGGCTGCGGATCTGGCCGACCAGCACTTCGCGCTTGGCCAGGTCCAGGCTGGTCTCGGCCACGTCGAGGCTGGCCAGGGTGACCAGCGGCTTGCCGGCCGGGCTCTTGAGGTCGAGGTCGCGCAGGTTGGCGCTGGTCTTTTCCAACTGCAGCTGGGTGTCCTTGCTCAGGTCCAGCTTGTACTCGGTGGCAACGCTGAGGATGCCCTTCTGCAACTCCAGCGGCGCGTTGTCGCGCACGTAGGGCCACCAGGCCTTGAGCGGAATGCCCTGGATCGACAGGCTGCCGCTGGAGGCGAGCGGAGTCAGGCTGAGGTCGCCCTTCCAGTCGACCTTGCCGCCGTGGGGGCCGGCGCCGCTCAGGGTCATCTGCGCGCCGCTGTCGGGCAGGGTGCTGAGGTTGTGCAGCTCGAAGCCCAGCGGGTCGAAGACGAAATCCACCTGCTCGCTCGGGCGGTTGTCCTGGAAGTGCACGCTGCCCTGGCTCAGGGCGACGCGCTCGATGCGCAGCGGGAAGGGCTTGCTGTCCGGCTGCTCGGGCTTGGGCTCGCTGGGCGGCAGCTTGAACAGGCGGCCGAGGTTGAGGCTGCCGTCCTCGGCGAACACCACTTCGCCATGGGGCTTGTCCAGTTGCACGTCGGCCAGGTGCAGCTGGCGCGTCCACAGGCTGTCGAGCTGCAGGTTGGCGTACAGGCGCTCGAAGGCCACCTGCTCCTGGCCGGGCTGGCCGATGCGCAGGCCCCAGACGTTCAGCTCCAGGCTGAAGGGGTTGAGTTCGATGCGCTCGATGTGCGCCGGCACGGTGGCGTACTGGGCCAGTTGCTGGTTGGCCACGCGCAGGGCGATGCCGGGGAGGATCAGGAAGCCCAGCAGGCAATAGAGGAGGAACAGCAGCACCAGGGTGCCGATCGCGCGAATCAATCCTTTGGGCATAGCGGGAGTCATTTTCCGTCGTGGCGTACCTCGGAGTATGGCACGCGTGCAAAGTTCCAAGTCTTGAGCCGTGGCAGCGCGGCCGCGGCGCTCAGGCCTGCAGGTTGTGCTGGCGGGCGAACTCCACCAGGTCCACCAGGCTGTTCAGCTGCAGTTTCTCGAGGATGCGCGTCTTGTAGGTGCTGACGGTCTTCTGGCTGAGGAACAGCTCCTCGGCGATCTGCTTGTTGCTCTGGCCGCGCACCAGGCTGCGCAGCACCACCAGCTCGCGCGGGGTGAGCGCCGCCACCGGGTCGTCGCCGGGCTGCCCGGGCGCGCCCAGGGGGCGCTCGGGGAAGCAGCGGTAGCCGGCGACCAGCATGCGCGCGGCGTTGAGGATGGCCGTGGTGTCCTTGTTCTTGCTGACGAAGCCGTGCCCGCCGGCGGCTTCCACGCGGCTGGCGTAGAGCCGCTCGTCCTGGGAGCTGAGCACCAGCAGGCGGATGTTCTCGTCGAAGATGTGCACCCGCGCCAGCAGGTCCATGCCGTCCATGCCCGGCAGGTTGAGGTCGAGGATGACCAGGTCGGGCTTGTGCTGGCGCACCAGGTTGAGCCCGGCGTTGCCATCGTCGGCCTCGCCGACGATTTCGAACTGGGGGTCCTGGGCGAGCAGCGAGCGAATCGCCAGGCGCATGGCCGGGTGATCCTCCACCACGATGACGCGTTTGTTCATGGGCAATCCTTTAAGGCGCGATCCGCCCAATGAAGATAGCCCAGTTGGCGCGACCTTGCGGCCGCGCCCGGCGAGGCTCAGCGTTGCAGGGCCAGCGCGACGCCCTGGCCGCCGCCGATGCAGAGGGTGGCGAGGCCCTTCTTCGCGTCGCGGCGGAGCATTTCGTGCAGCAGGGTGACCAGCACGCGGCAGCCGGAGGCGCCGATGGGGTGGCCGAGGGCGATGGCGCCGCCGTTGACGTTGACCTTGGCGGCGTCCCAGCCCAGTTCCTTGCCCACCGCCAGGGACTGCGCGGCGAAGGCTTCGTTGGCCTCGATCAGGTCCAGCTCGGCCAACTGCCAGCCGGCCTTGTCCAGGCAGCGGCGGGTGGCGGAGACCGGGCCGATGCCCATGATCGCCGGGTCGACGCCGGCATTGGCGTAGGCGGCGATGCGCGCCAGCACCGGCAGGCCCAGTTCGGCGGCCTTGGCGGCGCTCATCAGCAGCACGGCGGCGGCGCCGTCGTTGAGGCTGGAGGCGTTGCCGGCGGTGACGCTGCCGTCTTTCTTGAAGGCCGGCTTGAGCTTGGCCAGGGACTCGGCGCTGGTGCCGGCGCGGACCTGTTCGTCGGTGGCGAAGCGCAGCGGTTCGCCCTTGCGCTGGGGAATCTCGATGGGGGTGATCTCCGCCTCGAAGCGCCCGGCGGCGATGGCTTCGGCGGCCTTGCGCTGGGACTCGGCGGCGAAGGCGTCCTGCTCCTCGCGGCTGATGCCGTACTTGTCCACCAGGTTCTCGGCGGTGATGCCCATGTGGTAGTCGTTGAAGGCGTCCCACAGGCCGTCGACGATCATGCTGTCGAGCAGTTGCGCATGGCCCATGCGCAGGCCGGTGCGGGCCTTGGGCAGCACGTAGGGCGACAGGCTCATGCTTTCCTGGCCGCCGGCGATGATCACCTGGGCATCGCCGCAGCGGATGGCCTGGGCGGCCAGGTGCAGGGCCTTGAGGCCCGAGCCGCAGACCTTGTTGACGGTCATCGCCGGTACGCTGTTCGGCAGGCCGGCGGCGATGGCGGCCTGGCGCGCGGGGTTCTGCCCGGCGCCGGCGGTGAGGGTCTGGCCGAGGATGACTTCGTCGACCGCCTCGGCGGCGACGCCGGTCTGTTCGAGCAGGCGGCGGATCACCGCGGCGCCCAGCTCATGGGCCGGCAGGGCCGACAGGGAACCCTGGAAGCTGCCGATGGCGGTGCGGGTGGCAGCGACTATGACGACATCTTGCATGACACGAATCCTCAGCATGGGGGCGGCGCGGGCCGCGGCGAACGAGCGGGCATGGTTGCACAGGCGGGCATGGCCGACCACTCTCCGAACCGCTGAGTCAGGCGCGGGATCGGCCGGTCAGCGCAGCGGCGGCAGGCCCATGCGCCGGCGCGCGCGATGCAGCGAGCCGTTGCGCACCGCCCAGCGCAGCAGTGGCACGCTGCGCTTCACGCTGGTGCGGATCAACTGGCGTTGCAGCGGGCGCAGGGAGAAACCGAGCATGTCGGCGGCCCAGTCCGGCAGCAGGTCGATGCCGGCGCGCATCATCAGCGCGCTGAAGGGCCTGGCCAGGGAGCTGGGCGCCGGGGCGTCGAGCAGCACCTCGACCACGTCGCGGGTGCGCTCGTTGTAGCGCAGCTGGGGGCGCATGCGCTCCAGGTACTCGGCCACCTCCAGGCGCGAGCGCGGCACGTCGCGGGCGCCCAGGCGTTCGGCGACCAGGGCGATCTCGTCGTAGTAGCGATCCTGCTCGCTGCCGGGCAGCTCGGGGTTCAGGTAGCGCAGGTGCGACTTGAGGAAGCAACTGACCTCGGCGACGTGCACCCAGGTCAGCAGGTCCGGATCGCTGGCCGCATAGGGCGTGCCGTCGGGCAGGGTGCCGCTGACGTTGTCGTGGATGCGCCGCACCCGGGCGATCAGCTTTTCGGCGTCGGCCACCGAGCCGTAGGTGGTGGTGGAGATGAACTGGCCGGTGCGGCGCAGGCGGCCGAGCATGTCGGCGCGGAAGTTGGAGTGGTCCCAGACGCCGCCCAGGGCGGCGGGATGGAGCATCTGCAGGAGCAGGGCGCTGATGCCGCCGATGAGCATGGAGCTGAAGTCGCCATGGACTTTCCAGCAGGCCGAGTCGGGGCCGAACAGGCCCGGGTCGCCCTTGGGGGATTCGAAATCGACGCCCCCAAGGGCGAGTCCGGTCAGGCTCAGGACCTGGCTTTCGATATGACGGCGAACGGTTTCCATGTCGACGAGCTGCAAGCCTCAAGCGTCAAGCTACAAGTGGTGCATACGGTTAGCTTAACCGCAGGCGCTCTGTCTTGCAGCTTGCAGCCGCCCTTCACCTGTTGAGGCGATTGTCGATCAGCCCCTGGACCACGCCGGGGTCGGCGAGGGTCGAGGTGTCGCCGAGGTTGTCCAGCTCGTTGCAGGCGATCTTGCGCAGGATGCGCCGCATGATCTTGCCCGAGCGCGTCTTCGGCAGGCCCGGCGCCCACTGCAGCACTTCCGGCTTGGCGAAGCTGCCGATCTCCTTGCTGACCACCGCCAGCAGTTCCTGCTTCAGCTCTTCGCTGGGCTCGACGCCGTTCATCGGCGTGACGAAGGCGTAGATGCCCTGGCCCTTGAGGTCGTGGGGATAGCCCACCACCGCGGCCTCGGCGATGCCGTCGTGCAGCACCAGGGCGCTTTCCACCTCGGCTGTGCCGATGCGGTGGCCGGAGACATTGATCACGTCGTCGACGCGCCCGGTGATCCAGTAGTAGCCGTCCTCGTCGCGGCGCGCGCCGTCGCCGGTGAAGTAGTAGCCGGGATAGGGCTTGAAGTAGGTGTCGACCATGCGCTGGTGGTCGCCGTAGATGCTGCGGATCTGGCTCGGCCAGCTGGCCTTGATCGCCAGCACGCCGGCGCCGGGGCCGTCGATCTCCTTGCCGTGCTCGTCCAGCAGCACCGGCTGCACGCCGAAGAACGGCAGGGTCGCCGAGCCGGGCTTGAGCGAGGTGGCGCCGGGCAGCGGGGTGATGAGGATGCTGCCGGTCTCGGTCTGCCACCAGGTGTCGACGATCGGGCAGCGCGTCTCGCCGACCACGTGGTAGTACCACTCCCAGGCCTCGGGGTTGATCGGCTCGCCCACCGAGCCGAGCAGGCGCAGGCTGGCGCGCGAGGTTTTCTTCACCGGTTCCTCGCCTTCGCGCATCAGGGCACGGATGGCGGTGGGCGCGGTGTAGAAGATGTTCACCTGGTGCTTGTCGATCACCTGCCAGAAGCGCGAGGCGTCCGGGTAGCTGGGCACGCCCTCGAACATCAGGGTGGTGGCGCCGTTGGCCAGCGGGCCGTAGACGATGTAGCTGTGCCCGGTGACCCAGCCGACGTCGGCGGTGCACCAGTAGATGTCCCCTTCGTGGTAGTCGAACACGTACTTGTGCGTCATGGCCGCGCCCAGCAGGTAGCCGCCGGTGGTGTGCAGCACGCCCTTGGGCTTGCCGGTGGAGCCGGAGGTGTAGAGGATGAACAGCGGGTCCTCGGCGTCCATGGGCTCGGGCGGGCAGTCCTCGCTGACGCCGTGCAGGGCCTCGTGGTACCAGAGGTCGCGGCCCTCGACCCAGGGCACCTTGCCCTGGGTGCGCTGCACCACCACCACGGTGGAGACGTTCGGGCAGTCCTGCAGGGCCTTTTCCACGTTCTGCTTGAGCGGGATGTACTTGCCGCCGCGCACGCCTTCGTCGGCGGTGATCACGGTGTGGCAGTCGGCGTCGAGGATGCGGTCGCGCAGGGAGTCCGGCGAGAAGCCGCCGAACACCACAGAATGGATGGCGCCGATGCGCGCGCAGGCCAGCATGGCGTAGGCCGCCTCGGGGATCATCGGCATGTAGATGCACACCCGGTCGCCCTTCTCCACGCCGCGGCTCTTGAGCACGTTGGCCAGGCGGCAGACATGGCTGTGCAGCTTGCGGTAGGTGATGTGGGCGGACTCGGCGGGGTTGTCGCCTTCCCAGATGATGGCGACCTGTTCGCCGCGCTGTTCCAGGTGGCGGTCGATGCAGTTGTAGGCGACGTTGAGCTGGCCGCCCTTGAACCAGCTGGCCTGGCCGCGGGCCAGGTCGCCGTGGTGCACGGAGTGCCAGGGCTTGAACCAGTCGAGCAGGGCCTTGGCCTGCTCGCCCCAGAACACGTCCGGTTGTTCGATGGATTGGCGGTAGAGGCGCCGGTAGCCCTCCTCGTCGAGGTAGGCACGCTGGCGAACGGCGTCCGGCACCGGGTGAGCGGTGATTTCGAACATGACGATATCCTTGTTGTTGTGATGTTTTGCTAAGGCGTCTGGTTCAAGACTGGGCCAATGCGCGGCCCGGTTCAAGCCTTGGAGGGATGGCCGGCAGTTCGGTTGGGGAGGCGTAGGGCGGATAACGCCCACGGCGTTATCCGCCGTTTGGCCTTGGTGCCCGGCAGCTCCGGGGTTGACCTGGGCGCTGGCTGCGGCCTCGGTGTATCGGCGGATAACCGCGAACGGTTATTCGCCCTACGTCATGGTCGGGCCTGGCGTAGGGCGCATAACGCCTACGGCGTTATCCGCCGTTTGGCCTTGGTCCCCGGCGGCTCCGGGGTTGAGCTGGGCGTTGGCTGCGGCCTCGGTGTATCGGCGGATAACCGCGAACGGTTATTCGCCCTACGTTAGGGCGGGAATCAGCCGCGGTGGCGGCCGCGGAAGAAGTCGATCAGGCCCTGGGTGGAGGCGTCCTCGGCCGGGCTTTCCTCGCTGCCGACCAGGCGCCCGTAGACGGCCTTGCCCAGTTCCTTGCCCAGCTCCACGCCCCACTGGTCGAAGGCGTTGATGCCCCAGAGAATGCTCTGCACGTAGACCTTGTGCTCGTACATGGCGATCAGCGCGCCCAGGCGGCGGGCGCTGATGCGCTCCAGCACCAGAGTGTTGCTCGGGCGGTTGCCGGGGATCACCTTGTGCGGCGCCAGGCGCTGCACCTCGGCCTCGTCCAGGCCCTTGGCGCGCAGCTCGGCCTCGGCTTCGGCGCGGGTCTTGCCCTGCATCAGCGCCTGGCTCTGCGACAGGCAGTTGGCGTACAGCCACTGATGGTGGTCGGCCAGCGGGTTGTAGCTGGAGACCGGGACGATGAAGTCCGCCGGGATCAGCTGGGTGCCCTGGTGCAGCAACTGGTGGTAGGCGTGCTGGCCGTTGCAGCCGACGCCGCCCCAGATCACCGGGCCAGTGCCGGCGCTGACCGGGGTGCCGTCCTGGCGCACGCTCTTGCCGTTGGACTCCATGTCCAGCTGCTGCAGGTGGTCGGTGATGTTCCGCAGGTAGTAGTCGTAGGGCAGGATGGCGTGGCTGCGCGCGCCCCAGAAGTCGCCGTACCAGACGCCGAGCAGGCCCAGCAGCACCGGGATGTTGCGGGCGAAGGGCGCGCTCTGGAAGTGCTGGTCCATGCTGTAGGCGCCGGACAGCAGCTCCTTGAAGTTGTTGATGCCCACCGACATGGCGATCGGCAGGCCGATGGCCGACCACAGCGAGTAGCGCCCGCCGACCCAGTCCCACATGGGGAACACGTTCTCTTCGCGGATGCCGAAGGCCACCGCCGCTTCCTTGTTGCTGGAAACCGCGATGAAGTGGCGGTACAGCTCGGCTTCGTTGCCGCCCTGGGCCAGATACCAGGCGCGTGCGGCCTGGGCGTTCTTCAGCGTCTCCAGGGTGCCGAAGGACTTGGAGGAGACGATGAACAGGGTGGTCTCGGCGTTCAGCTTGCTGGTCAGCTCGCGGAACTCGCTGCCGTCGATATTGGCCAGGTAGTGGCAGCGCACGCCTTTCTGGGCGAAGGGCAGCAGGGCCTCGGAGACCAGCTGCGGGCCGAGGAAGGAGCCGCCGATGCCGATGTTCACCACGTCGGTGATGGGCTTCTCGGTGTAGCCGCGCCACAGGCCGTTGTGCACGTAGCTGACCAGCTCGGTCATCTGGTGCAGCACGCGGTGCACTTCCGGCATCACGTCGACGCCGTCCACCAGCACCTTGTCGCCGATCGGCCGGCGCAGCGCGGTGTGCAGCACCGGACGGCGCTCGGAGGCGTTGATCACCTCGCCGCGGAACATGGACTGGATGGCCTCGCCCAGCTGGGCTTCTTCCGCCAGCTTGACCAGCAGGCCGAGGGTGTCCTCGCGGATCAGGTTCTTCGAGAAGTCGAGGAACAGGCCGCAGGCGCTCAGGGAGAAACGCTCGAAACGCTTCGGATCGCCGGCGAATGCCTGGCGCATGCTGAAGTCCTGCAGATCCTTGCGGTGCTCGGCCAATGCCTGCCAGCTCGGCAGGCGAGTGGCATCCAGCGGGGTGAGGTGGTGTTCCATGCGGTACCTTCGGGGGTGTGACGTGCGTTGGAGCGTGAAAAAGCCCGGGGGTTCCGGGCTTTGACGGTTCAGGCGAGCTGCACCGGGATGGCGTTGCTGGTGTGGCTGAGCTGGTTGCCCGGGGCCATGTAGAGCATGCGCGGCTGGTAGTTGGCGAGCTCGGCGTCGCTGTATTGAGCATAAGCGCAGATGATCACCCGGTCACCCACCTTGGCCTTGTGCGCGGCGGCGCCGTTGACCGAGATCATCCGCGAGCCTTCCTCGCCGCGGATGGCGTAGGTGGTGAAGCGCTCGCCGTTGTCGACGTTGTAGATCTGGATCTGTTCGTACTCGCGGATACCGGCGAGGTCCAGCCACTCGCCATCGATGGCGCAGGAGCCTTCGTAGTCGAGGACGGCGTGGGTGAC
The DNA here is from genome assembly GCF_000725445.1 of Pseudomonas sp. AAC. Taxonomy (NCBI): domain Bacteria; kingdom Pseudomonadati; phylum Pseudomonadota; class Gammaproteobacteria; order Pseudomonadales; family Pseudomonadaceae; genus Pseudomonas; species Pseudomonas sp. AAC. The sequence goes on from NZ_KL647095.1 coordinate 944,426, forward strand.
TTCGGCGCGGTGCAGCTTGGCCTTGAGCATGATGCTGTGCATGGCGGGCGCTCCTGTTGTTGTGGGGCTTGGCGCGGACGGCGGCAGAGTATGCCCAACCTGTTACCCGGCCTCAAGCCGCGTGCGGCGCGGCCTGGGCGGGTAACGGCGGGTCAGTCGAGCTGCAGCGGCAGGTTGTCGATCAGGCGGGTCTTGCCGAGGAAGGCGGCGGCCAGGACCACCACCTGCCGGTCGCCGGCGTCGGCGGGGCGCAGGCTCAGGGCCTCGCGGATCTCCAGGTAGTCCACCCGCAGGCCGGCGGCCTCGATCTGCCGGCGGCCCTCTTCGAGCAGCGCCGGAAAGTCGCGCGAGCCGCCGCGCAGGGCCTCGGCGAGCTGCCGCAGGGTGCGCTGGATGACCGGCGCGCGGGCGCGCTCGTCCTCGTTCAGGTAGCCATTGCGCGAGGACAGCGCCAGGCCGTCCTCGGCGCGCACGGTGGGTTCGCCGAAGATCTGCACGGGGATGTTCAGGTCGCGCACCAGCTTGCGGATCACCGCCAGTTGCTGGAAGTCCTTCTCGCCGAACAGCGCCATGTCCGGCTGCACCATGTTCAGCAGCTTGCAGACCACGGTGGCGACGCCGTCGAAGTGGCCCGGGCGGCTGCCGCCGCACAGCCCCTCGGAAACGCCGGGCACGCTGACCTTGGTCTGGCCTTGCATGCCGTCGGGGTACATCTCTTCCACGCCCGGGGCGAACAGCAGGTGGCAGCCGGCTTCCAGCAGCCTGGCCTGGTCGGCGGCGAGGGTGCGCGGGTACTTGTCCAGGTCTTCGCTGGGGCCGAATTGCAGCGGGTTGACGAAGATGCTGGCGACCACGAAGTCGGCGCGCTGGCCGGCCTTGGCCACCAGGGCGGCGTGGCCGGCGTGCAGGTTACCCATGGTCGGCACCAGGGCGATGCGCTTGCCTTCGCCGCGCGCGCGGGCGACGGCGGCGCGCAGTTCGCGGACGGTCTTGACGGTGTTCATGCGGAGAATCCGTGTTCGGGGCCGGGGAAGGTGCCGTCTTTCACGGCCTTGACGTAGGCGGCGAAGGCGCCCTGGATGCTGTCCTGGCCTTCCATGAAGTTCTTCACGAACTTGGGCGCGCGGCCGGACAGCGACAGGCCGAGCATGTCGTGCATCACCAGCACCTGGCCGTCGGTGCCGGGGCCTGCGCCGATGCCGATCACCGGGATCTTCACCGCTTCGCTGATCTCCTGGCCCAGGGCGCTGGGCACGCACTCCAGCAGCAGCATGGCCACGCCGGCCTGCTCCAGGGCGATGGCGTCGGCGCGCAGCTGGCGGGCCTGGGCTTCCTGGCGACCCTGGACCTTGAAGCCGCCGAACAGGTTGACCGATTGCGGAGTCAGGCCCAGGTGCGCGCACACCGGCACGCCCATCTGCGCCAGGCGCACGATGGGCTCGGCCAGCCAGGCGCCGCCTTCGAGCTTGACCATGTGGGCGCCGGCCTGCATGACCTTGACCGCGTCGTCCAGCAGGCGCTGCAGCGAGGTGCCGGAGGCGAAGGGCAGGTCGGTGACGATCATCGCGCCCTGGTTGCCGCGCTTCACGCAGGCGGTGTGGTAGGCCATTTCCTCGACCGTGACCGGCAGCGTGCTGTCGTGGCCTTGCAGCACCATGCCGAGGGAGTCGCCGATCAGCAGCATCTCCGCGCCCGCGGCGCTGGCCGCCTGGGCGAAGGTGGCATCGTAGGCTGTGAGCATCGCGATCTTCTCGCCGCTTTGCTTCAGGCCTTGCAGGGTGGTCAGGGTGACATCAGGCATGAAAACGGTCCTCGTTGGGCCGGCTGGCGCCGGCGCGGGGCACCTATAGTCCGGATGGGGCGGAGCGAAGTCAATCGCAGGTGTTACCGGACTGTTACGGCGTTACCGCCAACTGGGGTGACGATCAGGATAGCCGTTCGAGACCGGCGAATGGGCAATCCGCCAGCAGTTCCGACAGGCTGCGGCCGTCGGGCAGGCGCAGCTGCGGCGCCAGGTCCGCCAGGGGGTAGAGGACGAAGGCGCGGGCGTGCATGTGGTAGTGCGGCACGGTCAGGCGCGGCTCGTCGAGCTGGCGCTCGCCGAACAGCAGGATATCCAGGTCGAGGGTGCGCGGGCCCCAGCGTTCGTCCTTGCGCACGCGGCCCTGTTCCAGCTCGATGGCCTGCAGGGCGTCGAGCAGGGCCAGGGGCGCAAGCTCGGTGTCCAGCGCGGCCACGGCGTTGACGTAGCGCGGCTGGTCCGGCGGGCCCAGCGGGTCGCTGATGTAGAAGGGCGAAACCGCGGCCAGCGTGGTTTGCGGGATGGCCCGCAGGGCTTCGATGGCGGCGCGCAGTTGGCCCAGGGGATCGGCAAGGTTGCTGCCCAGGCCGAGATAGACGCGCTCGCTCACTCGTTGCCGGCCCCCTCGCTGCGCGGGCCACGGCGGCGACGGCTAGCACCGCCGCGGCGACGCTTGCGCGGGGCAGCGCCGCCATCGTCCGGGCTGGCCGCCAGGTTGCGGATCATGCCGCGGCGTTCGCCGTCGCTGGCGTCCTGGTAGTCGGTCCACCAGTCGCCGAGGCCGCCGGTTTCCTCGCCGGCGCTCTCGCGCAGCAGCAGGAAGTCGTAGCCGGCGCGGAAGCGCGGGTTCTCCAGCAGCAGATCGGCGCGCTTGCCCTGGCGTCGCGGCAGGCGTTCCTGCATGTCCCAGATCTCGCGGATCGGGATGGTGAAGCGCTTGGGCACGGCGGTGCGCTGGCACTGCTCGCTGATCAGTTCGTGGGCGGCTTCCTGCATCGCCGGGATCGGCGGCATGCCGCGCTCCTGCAACTGCGCCACGCGCGCCGGCAGGGCCGGCCAGAGCAGGGCGGCGAAGAGGAAGGCGGGAGTGACCGGCTTGCCCTGGTGGATGCGCAGATCGGTGTTGGCCAGGGCCTGGCGGATCAGCTTGCCGGTGTACTCCGGGTCGCGGGCCAGGGCCTTGGCGCTGGCCGGGAACAGCGGGGCGAACAGCTCGTATTCGAGCAGCAGCTCGAAGGTGCGCTCGCCGCGGCCGCTGAGGAACAGCTTGAGCACTTCGTCGAACAGCCGCGCCGAGGGAATCTCGCGCAGCAGCGGCGCCAGCTTGCGGATCGGCGCGGCGCTGTGCTTCTCGATCTCGAAGTCCAGCTTGGCGGCGAAGCGCACCGCGCGCAGCATGCGCACCGGGTCTTCGAGGTAGCGCTGCTCGGGGTCGCCGATCAGGCGCACCAGGCGGTTGCGGATGTCGTGCACGCCGTGGGCGTAGTCGAGGATGCGCTCGTCGCTGCAGTCGAAGTACAGGGCGTTGATGGTGAAGTCGCGGCGCTGGGCGTCGTCTTCCAGGGTGCCGTAGACGTTGTCGCGCAGGATGCGCCCGGCCTCGTTGCGCGACGCCTGGTTGCTGTCGCCTTCGCCTTCTTCCTGCGGGTGGTGGGCACGGAAGGTGGCCACCTCGATGATCTCGCGGCCGAAATGCACGTGCACCAGCTTGAAACGCCGACCGATCACCCGCGCGTTGCGGAATTCGGCGCGCACCTGCTCGGGGGTGGCGCTGGTGGCCACGTCGAAGTCCTTGGGGGCGATGCCCAGCAACTGGTCACGGACGCCGCCGCCGACGATGTAGGCCTGGTATCCCGCCTTCTGCAGCCGGTCCACCACGCTCACCGCATGCCGGCTGAACTGCTCGCGACGCAGCGGATGCTGGTTGCTGCCGACGATTTCCGGAGTGGTGCGGACTGCGCGCTTGCGGCGCAAGGGAGAGCGAAGGGAGGAGATCAGCTTTTTCAGCATGGAGGCACTATTAACAGGTTGGGGTGGATTGCGTCGCGCAACGCAGCGTGCCCTGGCCGGTGGTCGCAGTCGGCAGGCAGCCCATCATGCTTGAAAAGCATGGCCAGCGGAAACAATCGGCGGTAATTCTGATGCGTTGTATATCCGAACGGGTTCGGATTCTAGCATCGGGGCGCAGGAGATGGGGAACGAAGGAAGGAGAGGGAAGCAGGGGAGAGCGGGGAAAGCTACTGGGGGAGCCGAAGCTCCCCCCCAAGTAGGTGCGTGCTTTGTTCTTGTTATGATGCCGGGCTTGTTGTTTTTGTTTGTAGACCCGTCCTCGAGGCTAGCCGCTTCGAGGCATTCCCATTCGGGATCGACAAGAGCAAACGGATTGCTTTGGTCGCTGAGTGAGCAGTGATCTTTCGATCCAACCGATTTCGCCGCTGCCTCGAGGCAGTTTTATTGTTCTTCGATCGGTTGCGGGATTTCTCCCGCCAGCTACTCTCCTCCAAAAGAATCAGTTAGCTGCGCCTCCGCGATTTTGTTTTTGTTGTGCTGGAGTCGTTACGTGTTGTTTTTGTTCTGTGGTTTCGTGCTTGTTATTGTTGTTGTGCCAATAACAAAGCAGATGCCGTGCCAACTTTTGAGAATCCTTATTTTTCAAGGGTTTAGCTGTAGGAAGGGGTTTCGGGCAGGCACAAAAAAGCCGGGTTATCGTTACCGATGAACCCGGCTTTTGTTACGCGGGATGTCCGCGGTAACAGCTGTGCGCACCTCAGGAGTCGGCCGAGGCCCCCGACTTGCGCCGCGGGATGCCCAGGCGCTGGCGCCGTTCCCACAGGCATTTGCGGCTGATACCCAGCTTGCGGGCCAGCTCGGTCTCGGTCATGTGGTCCTGGTGCTCGAGGACGAAATGCTGGAAGTAGTCCTCCAGCGACAGGTCCTCGGTGGGCTCGTGGTTGTTGGCCGCCACGGCGTTGCGCACCTCCGTCTCGTCGACGAAGTCGTCCTCCAGATCGTCCAGCTCGATGTCGATGCCCAGCAGGTCGGCGGGGATTTCCTGGCCTTCGCTGAGGATCACCGCGCGCTCGATGGCGTTCTCCAGCTCGCGCACGTTACCCGGCCACGGGTAATGGCGGATGGCCTGTTCGGCCTCGTGGGAGAAACTCAGCGGGGCGCGCCCCATCTGCGAGCACTGGCGCGCCAGGAAGGCGCGGGCGATCTCCATCACGTCGCTGCCGCGCTCGCGCAGGGGCGGCAGCTTCAGCGAGATGACGTGCAGGCGGTAATAGAGGTCTTCGCGGAACTGCCCGGTCTTGGCCAGCATCTTCAGGTCGCGGTGGGTGGCGGCGATCAGGCGCACGTCGACCTTCTGCGACTGCACCGAGCCGACACGGCGGATCTCGCCTTCCTGCAGCACGCGCAGCAGGCGGGCCTGGGCTTCCAGCGGCAGTTCGCCGATCTCGTCGAGGAACAGGGTGCCGCCGTCCGCGGCTTCCACCAGGCCGGCGCGGCCGGCGCTGGCGCCGGTGAAGGCGCCCTTCTCGTGGCCGAACAGTTCGGATTCGATCAGGGTTTCCGGGATGGCCGCGCAGTTCACCGAGATCAGCGGCGCCTTGGTGCGCTTGGACAGGTTGTGCAGGGCGCGCGCCACCAGTTCCTTGCCGGTGCCCGACTCGCCCTGGATCAGGACATTGGAGTCGGTGGGGGCGACCTTGCGGATCTTCGAATACAGCTCGAGCATCGGCGGACAGGAGCCGATGATGCCGATCTCGCCCTCGGCCGGGGCGGCGTTACCGTTACCGCGCTCGCCCGCCGCGCGGGTGTTACCCCGTGCCTCGGCGCTGGCGCCACGGCCTTCCTGGCGGTCCTTGAGGATGCGCGCCACGGCCTGGAGCATCTCGTCGTGGTCGAAGGGCTTGGCGATGTAGTCCACCGCGCCCATCTTCATCGAGTCCACGGCCGAGCGCAGGCTGGCGTAGCTGGTCATGATCAGCACCGGGGTGCCCTGGGCCAGCTTGATCAGTTCGGTGCCGGGGGCGCCGGGCAGGCGCAGGTCGCTGACGATCATGTCGAAGGACGGAATGCTGTAGCGCTCCTGGGCCTCCTGGACCGAGCCGGCCTCGCTGACCTGGTACTGGTTGCGCTCGAGCAACCGTCGCAGGGCGGAACGGATGATGGTTTCGTCTTCGACGATGAGGATATGTGCCATGTATTCAGCTCTCTCGACGTGCTCGTCTACTGCTCGGCCGTCGGGCCAGGATGCCGCGGCAAGGTCACGCGGATGCGGGTGCCGCATTCGCGTTCCGGATCGGCCGGGCTGTCGATGGTGATCTGCCCATAATGCTCTTCCACGATCGAATAGACCAGTGCGAGGCCCAGGCCGGTCCCCTTGCCGGGGTCCTTGGTGGTGAAGAAGGGCTCGAACAGGCGATCGATGATGGACTTGGGAATGCCGCTGCCTTCGTCTTCGACGATGAGGTCGACGGTGTTCTCCGAGGCTTCGCTGCGTACCCGTATGGCGCCGCCGGGCGGGGAGGCGTCGCGGGCGTTGGACAGCAGGTTGATGAGTACCTGGGCCAGGCGCTGGGCATCGCCCTCCACCCAGTGGTCCGGGTCGCACAGGTTGAAGAACTGCACTTCGACGCTGCGCCGGTTCAACGATAGCAAACTGATGGCTTCCTGGGTGACGTCGGCCAGGCATACCGGCTCGGCGGCCACCTGCTTGCCGCCGGCGTGGGCGAAGCTCATCAGCGACTGGACGATGCGCGAGACGCGCTTGGTCTGTTCGAGGATCTGCGCGCTGATCTCGGTCAGTTCGCCGTCGCCCTCGCGCTCTTCACGCAGGTTCTGCGCCAGGCAGGCGATACCGGTGATGGGGTTGCCGATCTCGTGGGCCACGCCGGCGGCCAGGCGGCCGATGGAGGCCAGGCGCTCGGAGTGGATCAGCTTGTCTTCCAGGGACTGCGTCTCGGTGAGGTCCTCGACCAGCAGCACCAGGCCGCTGTTGCCCGGCGCCAGGGGTTCCTCGATGGCCGCCTTGTGCAGGTTCAGCCAGCGCGTCTGGCCGTCGATGGCCAGGCGCTGCTTGTGCAGGTGCTGGTCGGGGGCCTCGATGAAGCCTTCCAGCAGGCCCTTCCAGGGATCCGGCAGGGCCGACAGGCGCGAGCCGACCACGCGCTGCGCGGGCACCCCGGTGAGTTCCTCGATGGCGCGGTTCCACATCAGCACTTCCTGGTCCTTGGCCAGCGAGCACACGCCCATCGGCAGGTCCTGAAGGGTCTGCCGGTGGTAGCGGCGCAGGGCGTCCAGTTCCGCGGCCAGGCCGGTGAGCCGCGAGTGGTAGTCCTCCAGGCGGCTCTCGATGAAGTGGATGTCCTCGGTGACGTAGCTTTCGCTGTTGGCCTTGTAGGGCAGGAAGGTCTCGACCATGTCCTGGGCCACGCTTGGGCCCATCAGCCCGGAGAGGTTGGCCTCGATGCGGTCGCGCAGGCGGCGCAGGGCATAGGGGCGGCGCTCGTCGAAGGGCAGGTGCAGGTCGCGCAGGGCCTGCTCCACTTCCTTCTGCGCGGTCTTGGCGCCCAGCGGCTTGGCCAACTGGCTGGCGAATTCCTGCGGCGAGACGGCGAGCAGTTCGCGGCGCTGCGGGCGGCGCACGTTGTCCACCGCGCAGGCTTCGGCGGCGCCCTTTTCCTCGTCGCTGGGCTCGCTGAACAGCGACACCAGGGTGAACACCAGCACGTTGGCCGCCAGCGAGGCGAGGGCGGCCAGGTGCCAGCTGGCCTCGTCGAGCACGTACAGCGAGTCGAACAGCGGGATGTGCAGGGTCTGCACGTTGCCCATCAGCGGCACCAGCATGGTGGCGCCCCACACCAGCATGCCCGCCAGCAGGCCGGCGATGAAGCCGCGGCGGTTGGCCGCCGGCCAGTAGAGCACCGAGAGCGCGCCGGGGAGGAACTGCAGGGTGGCGACGAAGGAGACGATGCCCAGGTTCGACAGTTCCTGCTCCGAGCCCAGCAGCAGGTAGAAGCCGTAGCCGAGCAGGATGATGGTGGCGATCAGCGCCCGCCGCGTCCATTTCAGCCAGCGGTAGATGTTGCCCTCGGCCGGCGGCTGGTACAGCGGCAGCACCAGGTGGTTGAGGACCATGCCCGACAGCGCCAGGGTCATCACGATGATCAGCCCGCTGGCCGCCGAGATGCCGCCGATGAAGGCGGCCAGGGCGAGGGCCGGGCTGTCCACCGCCATGCCCAGGCCGAGGGTGAAGTATTCCGGGTTGGTCGAGGCGCCCAGGTGCAGGCCGGCCCAGAGGATCGGCGGCACCGCCAGGCTCATCGGCAGCAGGAACAGCGGCAGGCCCCAGCTGGCGCTGAGCAGGGCGCGCGGGTTGAGGTTCTCGGTGAAGGTCATGTGATACATGTGCGGCATCACGATGGCCGAGGCGAAGAACACCAGCAGCAGCGTGCGCCAGGGGCCTTCGGCCAGCGGCGTGTGCAGGGTGCTCAGGGCCTCCTGGTTCTGCAGCAGCCACACTTCCAGGCCGTCGGGGCCGCCGAACACGCCGTAGAGGGCGAACAGGCCGATGGAGCCCAGGGCGATCAGCTTGACCAGGGATTCGAAGGCGATGGCCATCACCAGCCCTTCGTGGCGCTCGCGGGTGGCGATGTGGCGGGCGCCGAAGAGGATGGCGAACAGGGTGATCAGCGCGCAGAACGCCAGCGCCGCGCTGTTGGCGTCGGCGCCGCGGGTCAGCAGGCTGATGGAGTTGGTCACTGCCTCGATCTGCAGGGCCAGCATGGGCAGCACGCCGATCAGCATGAACAGCGTGGTCAGCGCGCCGGCCCAGGTGCTGCGGAAGCGGAAGGCGAACAGGTCGGCCAGCGACGACAACTGGTAGGCGCGGGTGATGCGCAGGATCGGGTAGAGCAGCACCGGCGCCAGCAGGAAGGCCCCGGACACCCCCAGGTAGATGGCCAGGAAGCCGTAGCCGTACTGGTAGGCCAGGCCGACGGTGCCATAGAAGGCCCAGGCGCTGGCGTAGACGCCCAGCGACAGGGTGTACACCAGCGGGTGGCGCACCAGGCGGCGCGGCACGTAGCCGCGCTCGGTGATCCAGGCGACACCGAACAGGGTGGTCAGGTAGACGGCGCTGATCAGGATCAGCTGGGTGAGGCTAAAGCTCGTCAGCATCGCGCTGGCTCTGCAGGATGAAGGTCACGACTATGAGAATCAGCCACAGCAGGTAAGGGCGATACCAGGCGCCGTTGGGGTCGATCCACCAGTCCATGATGGCGGGCGAGAACAGGTAGATGCCCACGACCAGGAGCAGCACCAGTCGGTAGATGTACATGTCATGCCTCTCGTTGTGCGGACGGCAGGCTACAGGCAGCCGATGGGCGCCTGCAAGCCGGGGCGCATGGCCCCTCCCATCATCTTAGAGCCGGGCGTCTTCCAGCGTCAGTACGCGGGGGATGCGCGCGGCGTCCCAGTGCGCCACGCCCCAGGCCAGCACCTCGGCCGGGGTGGCGCCGGCCAGTTCCGCCGGCGCGGCCTGGCCCAGGGCCTTCAGGGCGCGCAGCAGCAGCGGGGCGGCCTGCTCGGCGGCCAGCGGCGGCGAGCGGTAGGACTTGCCCAGCTTGTGGCCGTCGGGCTGGACGATCAGCGGCACGTGCAGGTAGCGCGGATGGGCCACCCCGAGCAGTTCCTGCAGGTACAGCTGGCGCGGGGTGTTGTCCAGCAGGTCGGCGCCGCGGACGATGTCGGTCACGCCCTGCCAGGCGTCGTCCAGCACCACCGCCAACTGGTAGGCATAGAGGCCGTCGCGGCGGCGGATGACGAAGTCGCCCACCTCGCGGCCCAGGTGCTGGCGGAACTCGCCCTGGATGCGGTCGACGAAGGCGTATTCCAGTTCCGGCACGCGGATGCGGATGGCCACCTCGCCATGCCAGTCGTGGCCGGCGTTGCGGCAGGTGCCGGGGTAGATGCCGCCGGAGCCTTCGAGTTGCTTGCGCGAACAGGTGCAGGCGTAGGCCAGGCCGCTGCGCAGCCACTGCTCGACCACCGCCGCGTAGGCTTCGCCGCGCTCGCTCTGGCGTTCGACCGGGCCGTCCCACTCGAAGCCGTAGCGCTCCAGCGTCTGCAGGATGGCGGCCTGGGCGCCGGGCATTTCCCGCGGCGGGTCGAGGTCTTCCATGCGCACCAGCCAGCGCCCGCCAACGGCGCGGGCGTCCAGGTAGGAGGCGACGGCGGCGACCAGCGAGCCGAAATGCAGGTAGCCGCTGGGGGTGGGGGCGAAGCGTCCGGTGTAGCGGGAGTCGGGCATGGCGCAGGCTTGTGGTCAGGGGCGGGGAGCGCCGCACAAACGCGACGGGGCGCCTAGGCGCCCCGTTCGCGAAAAGCCGCCGGCATCAGGAGCCGAGCTGCTTTTCCTTGATTTCCGCGAGGGTCTTGCAGTCGATGCAGAGGGTCGCGGTGGGGCGGGCTTCGAGGCGGCGGATGCCGATCTCCACGCCGCAGGAGTCGCACCAGCCGTAGTCGTTGTCCTCGATCAGCTGGAGGGTCTCGTCGATCTTCTTGATCAGCTTGCGCTCGCGGTCTCGGGCGCGCAGTTCGAGGCTGAACTCCTCTTCCTGGCTGGCGCGGTCGGCCGGGTCCGGGAAGTTGGCCGCTTCGTCCTGCATGTGGTGCACGGTGCGATCGACTTCTTCCATCAGCTCAACTTTCCACTTGTTGAGGATGGAGGTGAAGTGGGCGCGCATGCGCTCGCTCATGTACTCCTCGCCCTTGGTTTCCTGGTAGGGCTCGAAGCCACGAATCAGTTGGCTGCTCTGCTGTTTTGCATTGGTGGGCATGTGTGGCCGCCTCTCACTCTCGCTAATCCTGTCGCGGATGGTCCCTCTCCGGTCGACGCCGGCCCCGCGCTCGCAAGCGGGCGAACTTACCAGATCGATAATCGCGATGCTACTCCCGGTTGTCGAGCCTGCTGCCACCCGCCGATGGCTTGGTTAGAATCGCCTCTTCGTCGCAAAGTTCGGTATTTCCCATGGTTTCTTCCTTCAGTGCCCGCAGCCGCGCCATCGAACCTTTCCACGTCATGGCGTTGCTGGCGCGAGCCAACGAGCTGCAGGCCGCCGGCCACGACGTCATCCACTTGGAGATCGGCGAGCCGGACTTCAGCACCGCCGCGCCCATAGTCGCCGCCGGCCAGGCCGCATTGGCCGCCGGCCACACCCGCTACACCGCGGCCCGCGGCCTGCCGCAGCTGCGCGAGGCCATCGCCGGCTTCTACGCCTCGCGCTACCGCCTGGCCATCGACCCCGAGCGCATCCTGGTCACCCCGGGCGGTTCCGGCGCCCTGCTGCTGGCCAGCAGCCTGCTGGTCGACCCGGGCCGCCACTGGCTGCTGGCCGACCCCGGCTACCCGTGCAACCGTCACTTCCTGCGCCTGGTGGAGGGCGCCGCGCAACTGGTGCCGGTGGGCCCGCAGAGCCGTTACCAGCTCACCCCGGAGCTGGTGAATGCGCACTGGAATCAGGACAGTGTAGGCGCTTTGCTGGCATCGCCGGCGAATCCTACCGGCACTTTGCTGCACAAGGATGAACTGGCCGCGTTGTCGCAGGCCCTGAAGGCCCGCGGCGGGCACATGGTGGTGGACGAGATCTACCACGGCCTGACCTACGGCGTGGACGCCAGCAGCGTGCTGGAAGTGGACGACGAGGCCTTCGTCCTCAACAGTTTCTCCAAATATTTCGGCATGACCGGCTGGCGCCTGGGCTGGCTGGTGGCGCCGCCGGAGGCGGTGGGCGAGCTGGAGAAGCTGGCGCAGAACCTCTACATCAGCGCCCCTAGCATGGCCCAGTACGCCGCGCTGGCCTGTTTCGAGGAGGGCACCCTGGCCATCCTCGAAGAGCGCCGCGCCGAGTTCGCTCGTCGCCGCGACTATCTGCTGCCGGCCCTGCGCGAGCTGGGCTTCGGCATCGCCGTGGAACCGGAAGGGGCTTTCTATCTGTACGCCGACATCAGCGCCTTCGGCGGCGACGCCTACCGCTTCTGCCAGCACTTCATCGAGACCGAGCACGTGGCCTTCACCCCGGGGGTGGACTTCGGCCGCTACCAGGCCGACCACCACGTGCGCTTCGCCTACACCCAGAACCTGGAGCGCCTGGAACAGGCGGTGGAGCGCATCGCCCGCGGCCTGAAGAGCTGGCGGCCCTGATGCGCTTCGCTCCGGAACTGGAAGAGGCGCGCCTGCTGCGCCGCTACAAGCGCTTCCTCGCCGATATCGAAACCGCCGGCGGCGAGCAGTTGACCATCCACTGCCCGAACACCGGTTCCATGCTCAACTGCATGAGCGAGGGCTGCCGGGTGTGGTTCAGCCGCTCGGACGACCCCAGGCGCAAGCTGCCGGGCACCTGGGAGCTGAGCGAGACGCCCCAGGGGCGCCTGGCCTGCGTCAACACCGGGCGCGCCAACCGCCTGGTGGAGGAGGCCCTGCTGGCCGGGAGCGTCGCCGAGCTGGCCGGCTTCGCCGCGCTGCGCCGGGAAGTCGCCTACGGCGTGGAGAGCAGCCGCGCGGACTTCCGCCTGGAGTTCGCCGCCGGGCCGGTGTTCGTCGAGGTGAAGAGCGTCACCCTGGGCTTCGACGCCACGCCGGTGGCGGCCTTCCCCGATGCGGTCACCACCCGCGGGGCCAAGCACCTGCGCGAGCTGGCGGCGCTCGCGCGGCAGGGCACCCGCGCGGTGCTGCTGTATTGCGTGAACCTGTCCGGCATCGAGGCGGTGCGCCCGGCGGAGGAAATCGACCCGGCCTATGCCGCGGCGCTGCGCGAGGCGCGTGACGCCGGCGTCGAGATGCTGGCCTATGGCGCGGACATCGACGTCAGCGAAATCCGCCTGAGCCGGCCGCTGCGCATCGAGCTGTAGGGCGCTCGGAGCCTGTCTACGATCTCGCGAGCTGGAGCAGAACAAGGCTGAAACAGGCGAGAGCGCGCGGTTTAGTCCGCCAAATGAGCATCGCTCGCCTGTTTTTAACGCAGTTATGCCGACGCGCAGCAGGTCGTAGACTGGTTCTCAGTCATCCTCGGACAGGCTTATCCACAGCCCCTGCCCGTCCTCGCGGCACGGCAGGCTGTCGAGCACCTCGCCCAGGCAGGGGCCCTGGATGCATTCGCCGGATTCGATGAGGAACAGCGCGCCGTGGTGGGCGCACTGCAGCAGCGCACCACTGGCATCGAGGAAGCGGTCGGCCTCCCATTCCAGGGGCACGCCGCGGTGCGGGCAGCGGTTGCGGTAGACATGGACGCGGCCCTGGCAGCGCACGGCGAAGACCTTCAGGCCTTCGACCTGGAAGCCGCGGGTCCGCCCCTCGGCCAGCTCGCCCGGATGGCACAGCAGGATCATCCGGACGCTCCCGGCGCCGACAGCAGGGCGCAGGGCGCCCTCTGACGTCGGGATAGGGTGCACGTCCTTGTGCTGAAGCCGGTCAGATCTCCCAGATCAGGTTGGCCGCCGCGTAGCGGCCGGGCTGGGTGTAGCGATCCAGGCTGGGGCTGTTCTCGGTGAGGCCGCGTACGTCGCCCCATTGCCAGTACTTCTTGTCGGTGAGGTTGAACAGGCCGGCGTTGAGGGTCACGCCGTCGGTGATCCGCACCCAGCCGCTGAGGTCGAGCAGACCATAGCCGCCGGGCTTGAATTGGCTGGGGACTTCGTTGTCGTCGATGCGCTGCTTGGCCTGCACCAGGGTCCAGGTCAGCTCGCTGCCGAAGCGTCCGCCGGGCGCATCATACCCCAAACCGAACACGCCCTTGAGCGGGTCGACGCTGTTGATCGGCTCGCCGGTTTCCTCGTCCTTGCCGCGCGCGTAGGACACGGCGCCGCGCAGGCGGGTGCCGTCGGGCAGGCCGGCGGCCAGGTGCAGGTCGAGGTCGCCGCGGGCCTCGGCGCCGCGGATGGTGACCTTGTCCAGGTTGGTGTACTGGTAGGTCAGGCGGCCGTTGCCGGTGGGGTCGTTGGGCAGGGTGACCTGCTCGATGAAGTCGTCGTAGCGGTTGTAGAACAGGGCGACGCCGAAGCTGCCCATGGCGTACTTGCCGCGCAGACCGATCTCGTAGCTGTCGCTGGTTTCCGGCTTGAGGTCGGTGTTGGCGATGGTCTGGTAGCCGATGGCGGTGTTGACGAATTCGCCGAAGATATCCACCGGTTCGGGTGCGCGGAAGCCGGCGGCATACTGGCCGTAGACGCTGTGGTGGTCGTCGATGCGGTAGGTCACGCCGAACTTGGGCGACAGCGCGTGATCGCTGAAGTTGGACGGGTTGGTATCCAGCGGGTTGCTGTTCAGGTAGCGCTGGCTGACCTCCGGGCGCATCTCGTAGTAGTCGTAGCGCAGGCCCGGCAGCAGGGTCCAGCGGCCGATGTCGATGCTGTCCTGGATGAAGACCGCGTATTCGTGGGTGACCGGGTCGGGGAAGTCGCTGAGCGGGAAGGTCTCGCTACCGAAGGCCGGCGGCACCGGCTGGCCGTTGCTCTGGAAGGTCTCGCCGCCCTTGCGCAGGTCGCTGCTCTCCAGGCGCTTGAGATCGAAGCCGTAGATCAGGTGATGCTGGGTGTCGGCCAGGGCGAACCGCTTGTCCAACTGGCTATTCAGGCCCCAGAGCGTTTCCTGGTATTGCGAATCCCGGGTGCGGTCGCGCAGGCGGCCGCCGCTGAAGCGCTCCTGGTAGGTCTGCTGACGGATCTGGCTGTCCTGATAGTTGAGCTGCCACTGCACCAGGTCGGCCAGCGCGCTGTCGAGCCGGAAGCGGTGCTGCAGGCTGATGCGCTCGCGGTCGGTGCTGTCGCTGGCATCGGAGGTGCGGGTGGTGCCGGTGGCGCTGTATTCGTTGAGCAGGCGGGTGTCGGCGTCGTCGGCGTAGCGCTCGTAGGCCAACTGCAGGCGGCTGCCTTCGGCGTAGTCCCAGCCGACCTTGGCCAGCAGGTTGTCGGTGTCGAAGTCCACCGGGTTGGCTTCGCCGCGGCTGCTACCGATGCCGCCCTGGCCGCCGAAGGTCTCGCTGTCGTGGCCTTCGCGGCGGCTGATGGTCAGCAGGCCGTCCACCGGGCCCTGGCGCCCGGCGAAGGTGGCGCTGCCCAGCCAACTGTCGTCGGAGCCGTCGTAGCCGGTCTTGAAGCGGGCGTAGAAGTCCTTGCCGTCCTCCAGGTAGTCCGCGGCGTCCTTGGTCAGGAAGCTCACCGCGCCGCCCAGGGCGTCGCTGCCGTACAGCGAGCTGGCCGGGCCGCGAAGTATTTCAACGCGTTTCACGGTGTCCAGGTCGATGTAGTTGCGCCGCGCGTCCATGAAGGGGCCGAAGGCGAAGGCGCCGGGCACGCCGACGCCATCCACCTGGGTCAGCACGCGGTTGCCGCCGATGCCGCGGATGGTGAAGCCCGACAGGCCGAAGCGGCTGCCGCTGCCGCTCACCGACACGCCGGGCTCGTAGCGCACCAGTTGCTTGATGTCGTTGGCGTTGTTGCGGTCGATGTCCTGCTCGGTCTGCACGCTCACGGTGCTCGGCACCGCATCCACGGGTTGCTCGCTACGGGTCGCGGTGACCGTGGTCTCCCCGAGGGAAACCGCGTTGTCCGCCAGGGCGAGGGAGGGGCTCAGCAGCAGCAAGGCCAGCCAGTGTCGGCGGGCGAACGGAGGCGTGATCGACATGGGATACCTGTTTTTCTTGGAAATGGCAGATGGCAAATGGCCGTTGGCAGAAGGCGGCGCAGACCATAATTCTTCTCAAATCTAAATGCAAATTATTATCAAATAGATTTATTAAATTTGTTGTGGCACAGTTCGTCGGTGCCGCCGCGATGCGGCAGGTCCCCTTGCGAACGAGGATTTCTGCGATGACTACCCTTTCCGCGCCGGCTTCCGAGCTGTACCGCGCCTGGCAGGCGCTGCGTGCCGAGAAACCGCGCCTGCGCGCCCGCGATGCCGCGCAACACCTGGATGTGAGCGAGGCCGAGCTGACCGCCAGCCGCCTCGGCGTCGATGCCGTGCGCCTGCGCCCGGAATGGGCCGCGCTGTTGCCGGCCCTCGGCGAGCTGGGCCCGATCATGGCGCTGACGCGCAACGAGCATTGCGTGCACGAGCGCAAGGGGCCGTACCAGGAGGTCACCGTATCGGGCAATGGGCAGATGGGCCTGGTGGTGTCCCCGGACATCGACCTGCGCCTGTTCCTCGGCGGCTGGGACAGCGTGTTCGCCATCGGCGAGGAAACCGCCCACGGCACCCAGCGCAGCATCCAGGTGTTCGACCGCCAGGGCACCGCGGTGCACAAGGTGTTCCTCACCGAGCACAGCGACGTCGCCGCCTGGGCACCGCTGGTGGAGCGCTTCCGCGCCGAGGAACAGAGCGAGCGCCTGGAGCTGCGTCCGGCCGAGGCGAAAGCCGCGCCGCTGGCCGACGGCGAGATCGACGTCGCCTCCCTGCGCCAGGGCTGGGCGGCGCTGAAGGACACCCACCACTTCTTCGCCCTGCTGAAGAAGCACAAGACCGGACGCACCCAGGCGCTGCGCCTAGCCGGCCGCGAATGGGCCGAGCCGCTGGACGTCGCCGAGCTGCCGCGCCTGCTGGAGGCCGCGAGCCAGTCCCGCCTGCCGATCATGATCTTCGTCGGCAACGCCCACTGCATCCAGATCCACACCGGCACCGTGGACAACCTGAAGTGGCTGGACGACTGGTTCAACGTGCTCGACCCGCAGTTCAACCTGCACTTGAAGACTTCCGGCGTGCGCCAGCTGTGGCGCGTGCGCAAGCCGAGCAGCGACGGCATCGTCACCAGCTGGGAAGCCTTCGACGCCGACGGCGAGCTGGTCCTGCAGGTGTTCGGCGCGCGCAAGCCGGGTGTGCCGGAACTGCAAGAATGGCGTAGCCTCGCCGAATCCTTCGCGGCCATCTGAGGAGGCAACCATGACTGCGCGTCCCCTGCTGATCGGCCTCTTCGCCGGGCTGTGCCTCGCCGCCTCCAGCGCCATCGCCGACAGCCTGCCCAAGCGCTGGGTGAGCGCCGGCGGCTCGCTGAGCGAGTGGGTTGTGGCCCTGGGCGGCGAGTCGCGACTGGTCGGCGTCGACACCACCAGCCTGCACCCGGCCAGCCTCAAGGCGTTGCCGAAGATCGGCTACCAGCGCCAGCTGGCAGCCGAAGGCATCCTGGCGCTGAAGCCGGACATCCTCCTCGGCAGCGAGGAGATGGGGCCGCCGCCGGTGCTGCAGCAACTGCGCGCGGCGGGTGTGCGGATCGAAACCCTGTCGGCCAAGGCCGACGAGAAGACCGTGCACGACAACCTGCTACGCCTGGGCGAGCTGCTGGGCGCGCCCGAGCAGGCCGGCAAGGCGGCGGCGGACTTCCAGGCGCGCCTGGCGGCGCAGCAGGCCTGGGTGAGCAAAGCCCAGGCCGGGCAGGCCGCGCCGGGCGTGGTGCTGCTGGTCGGCGCCGCCGGCGGCAGCCTGCTGGTGGTCGGGCAGGATACTGCCGGCGACTGGATGATCCAGCACGCCGGCGGGCGCAACCTGGCCAGCCACAGGGGCTACAAGGCATTGTCCGGCGAAGCCCTGACCGCCCTCGACCCGCAGGTGGTGGTGCTGGCCGACCGCAGCCTGGACGGCGACAAGGCCCGCGAGGCGCTGATCCGCCAGAACCCCGGGTTGGCCGCTACCCGCGCGGCGCGTGAGGCCCGCGTGCTGGTGCTCGATCCGACGCTGCTGGTCGGCGGTCTCGGTCCGCGCGTTCCGGACGCATTGGCCAGCCTCTCCAAGGCCTTTTATCCTTCCGCGCAGGCCCTGAACCCGGAAGGTCGTCCTTGACTGCGAAGCACGCTGCCCGACCGCTGTTCCTGCTCCTTGGTTTTCTTCTGCTGCTGGTCCTCTGGCTGTCCCTGGCCCTGGGGCCGGTCAGCCTGCCGCTGGGCGACACGCTGCGGGCGCTGGCGCGTCTGTGCGGCCTGCCGGTGTCCGCCGACGACCTCGGCCAGGCCGAGCTGATCGTCGGGCAGATCCGCCTGCCGCGCACCCTGTTGGGCATCGCCACCGGCGGCGTGCTGGCGCTGGCCGGGGTGGCCATGCAGGGGCTGTTCCGCAACCCGCTGGCCGACCCCGGGCTGATCGGGGTGTCCAGCGGTGCCGCGCTGGGCGCCGCCATCGCTATCGTCTTCGGCGCCTCCATGGGTGGCCTGCCGGAAGCCTTCGCGCCCTACCTGCTGTCCGCCTGCGCCTTCGGCGGCGGTTTGCTGGTGACCGCGCTGGTCTATCGGCTCGGCCGCCACAATGGGCAGACCAGCGTGGCCACCATACTGCTCGCCGGTATCGCCCTCACCGCGCTGGCCGGCGCGCTGATCGGCCTGTTCACCTACCTCGCCGACGACGCCACGCTGCGCACCCTGACCTTCTGGAACCTCGGCAGCCTCAACGGCGCCAGCTACCCGCGGCTGTGGCCGCTGCTGCTGGTCACGCTGCTGGTGGCCTGCTGGCTGCCGCGCCGGGTGGATGCACTCAACGCGTTGCTGCTGGGCGAGTCCGAGGCGCGTCACCTGGGCTTCGACGTCGAGCGGCTGAAGGTCGAACTGATCCTCTGCACGGCGCTGGGTGTTGGCGCTGCGGTGGCCGCGGCCGGGCTGATCGGCTTCATCGGCCTGGTGGTGCCGCACCTGCTGCGCCTGATCGTCGGCCCCGATCACCGGGTGCTGCTGCCGGCCTCGATGTTCGGCGGCGCCATCCTGCTGCTGCTCGCCGACCTGGTGGCGCGCCTGGCGCTGGCGCCGGCGGAGCTGCCGATCGGCATCGTCACGGCGCTGATCGGCGCGCCCTTCTTCCTTTATCTGCTGATCCGGGGGCGTTCCTGATGCTGACGGCGGAGAACCTGACGGTGAAGCGTGGGCATCAGGTGGTCCTGCAGGACGTGAGTCTGGCGCTGCAGCCGGGCGAGGTGCTCGGTGTGCTGGGGCCCAACGGCGCGGGCAAGAGCACCCTGCTGGGCGCCCTCAACGGCGAGCTGCCGCTGGCCGGCGGCAGCGTGAACCTCGATGGCCGCGCGCTGGATCAATGGCAGGGTACGGCGCGGGCGCAGCGCCTGGCGGTGCTGCCGCAGTCCTCGTCGCTGAATTTCGCCTTCAGCGTCGAGTCGGTGGTGGGTTTCGGCCGGCTGCCCCACGACAGCGGCCGCCAGCGTGACCTGCAGATCATCGCCGAAGCTATGGCTGCAGCCGATGCCTCGCACCTGGCCGGGCGCAGCTACCTGGCGCTGTCCGGCGGCGAGCGCCAGCGCGTGCACCTGGCGCGGGTCCTGGCGCAGCTGTGGCCGGGCGGCGCGGAGCAGGTGCTGCTGCTGGACGAGCCGACCTCGGCGCTCGACCCCCTGCACCAGCACACCACCCTGCATGCGGTGCGCGAATTCGCCGGCCGCGGCGCCGCAGTGCTGGTCATCCTGCACGACCTCAACCTCGCCGCGCGCTACTGTGACCGCCTGCTTCTGCTGCACGACGGCCGCCCGCACCTGTTCGGCACCCCGGACGAAGTGCTGCGCGCAGAGCCGCTGCGCCAGGTGTTCGGCCTGGACGTGCTGGTGCAACGTCACCCCGAGCGCGGCCATCCGCTGATCGTCGCCCGTTGAAAGGAGTTCGCATGAAATACCTGCTGATCCCGCTGGTGGCTCTGCTGGCAGCCTGCCAGAGCCTGCCGTCCGCGCCGCCCCTGCCGGCCTGGCAGAGCCCCGAGGGCCGCGACAGCGCCGACCTGGGCGTCATCCGCGACCTGCGCAGCGGCCAGGCACTGACCCCGGAACAACTGCTGGAACGCCTGAGTGGCGCGCCCCGAGTGCTGGTCGGCGAACAGCACGACAACCCCGACCACCACGCCCTGGAGCTGTGGCTGGTGCGCGCCCTGGCCCAGCGCCGCGAGCAGGGCAGCGTGCTGCTGGAAATGCTCAACCCCAACCAACAGCAACGGGTGACGGCAGCCCAGGAGGCCAGCGCTGCCGGCAAGGCGCCTCAGGACCTGTACGCCGCATTGGCCTGGCAGCCGGGCTGGGACTGGTCGCTCTACGGCCCGATGGTGACCTGGCTGGTCAAGCAGCCGGCGCCGTTGCTGGCGGCCAATCTGGACCGCAGCGAGATCAAGCGCATCTACGGGGAGCAACCGGCCCTCGCCGGTACTCGTTCGACGGCCGAGGAAGTCCGCCGGGTGCTGCTCGACGACATCCGCGAATCCCACTGCGGCCTGCTGCCGGAGAGCCAGATGCCGGCCATGCTGGCGGTACAGCAGCAGCGCGACCGGCGCATGGCCGAACGGCTGAAGGCGGCGCCCGCGCCCGCCGTGCTGATCGCCGGCGGTTTCCACGTCCGCCGTGACCTGGGCGTGCCCCTGCACCTGGAAGACCTGGGGGCGGGGGAGGGCATGCAGGTGCTGATGCTGGCCGAGGTCGGCAAGACGGTGTCGCCGCAGCAGGCTGATTACGTCTGGTACACGCCGGCGCTGCCGCCGCAGGATCATTGTGCGAAGTTGCGTTGATGCGGGCATAGCCTGACGGGAGGGCTCCTCTTTTGTAGGAGCGAGCTTGCTCGCGAACAGCGCTCCCGGCTGCGTTGGTGTTTCGGTGGTATTCCGTTCCCTCTCCCCAGCCCTCGACTGCGCGCCCCGCCCTGAAGGGAGAGGGGGCTAGTCCGTGCCGAGAGAAGGCGTGGTTTCAGCCAGAAACCGCCGCTTTTGCCGGCTGACTCAGGAAAACCAGACCGCACCGAACGGTCCCCTCTCCCTTCAGGGAGAGGGTTAGGGAGAGGGCGTTCTTCAGAACAGGCGCCGAAGCCACCGGTAGAACACCCTTCGCGAGCAAGCTCGCTCCTACGAAAAGAAATCCCCCGCCCATGACTTTCCTCCAGGCAAAAAAAGACCCGGCGATGAGCCGGGTCGAAACCGTGATTAGCCTGATGAGGAGATAATCTGATCGTCCGACTGCGTGGTCGCTCAGCTTACCGACTGGCCTCGCGACCAGTTGAGTTAATAATAACAATTATCATTCGCGAGTCAATGTTTTTTTCATCGCCCCGGCAATTTCCGGCGAACGGTCAGAGGAAAGGGCCCTGGAAAAAACGCGGGCAAAAAAAAGACCCGGCGATGAGCCGGGTCGAAAACCGTGATTAGCCTGATGAGGAGATAACCTGAGTGTCCGACTGCGGTAGGGCTCTCAGCTTACCCGCCGACCTCGCGGCCAGCTGTGGTAATAATAACTATTATCATTTGTGAGTCAACAGCATTTCGCAAAAAAAGTCCGCCCTGCAGAAATGACGAAGCCCGGCACATGGCCGGGCTTCGTCTGGACCGGGCTTCGGCTAGCCGGCGCCGAGCTGCAGGCGCAGTTGGGTGACCTCGCGGTTGAGCAGGTCGATGCGCCGGGCCATGCCCTCGATCAGGCTGTGGGCGATGCGTGGGTTGCTCTGCATCAGGCTGAGGAACTGGTCCTTGGGGATCACCATCACGGTGCAGGGCTCGCTGGCGACCACGCTGGCGCTGCGTTTCTCGCCGGTGAACACGGCCATGGCGCCGAAGATCTCGTCCTTCTGCACGTCGCCGACCTTCTGCCCGTCGACGAAGGCCTCGGCATGGCCCTCGATGATGATGAACACATGCTCCGCGTCGTCGCCTTGCTGTATCAACTGGTCGCCGGCGGCGAAGTGGCGGAAGCCGGTAGACGGGCGGATGTCCGGCTGCTTGAGGTGCGCCAGGGCATCGGAAAGCAGGGCGGTGTGGCCGATCAGGTAGTGCAGGAAGAGTTCCTGGCGCTGCTCGTCGGCGTGGATGTGGCGGAACACGTCGCTGCGCGAGTAGGGCACCAGGCACAGCGGCTCGTCGCTGGTGTAGCGGCACGGCGGCAGGTCGATGCCCTGGCGCAGGCCTACCAGGTCGCCCTCCTGCAGGTAGAACAGCGGGCGTTCGTCGACCAGCGCGTGGAGCAGGCCGTTCTCGATCAGGAACAGCTGCTGGTTCGGCAGCTCGGCCGACAGGTCGTCGGTACGTTCCAGGCGGATGGGCTCCGCGCAGGGGGCGAGGCCGGAAAGCAGCTGGGCGGGAATCCCCTGCAGACGGCTGATCAGCTGGTCGGCATAGGCCGGTTGTTCACCGAGTAGGTACATGGGCCGTAATTCCTTGGACGGACGTTGGCGGTCGGGGCGCACGAAGGGCCCTGAAACGATAGGGTTCTGGCCCGCGGCCGTAAATCATTTCCTGGAAGGCTTGTGAGCTAACTCTGATTCCTTTGAGGAAAAGTCTCCAGTTGGCCCAATAGTTCGGCCTTGTGCGCCGGCGGCAGGTCGTTCCAGTGGACGTCCAGCAGGGCGCCCTCGATGGCATAGAGCAGCACCTTGGAGGCCCGGAAGCCGCGGGCCCGAACGGCGCGGTAGGCGCCGACCGCCCCCAGGCGGCGGAGGTCGGAAGCGTTGTGGATGCCCACGGCGTGCAGCCACTGGGCCGAGGTCTTGCCGAGATTCTTCAGATGCAGCAGTTCGTCGTTCATCGTCGGTCCTTGCGATGCGGCACTCGGGGTGGGTCATGCATGGCGGCGAGGGCCGTGAACTGCTGGAGACGGCCGGCTCACTTGACGATGAAGTGTAGCGGGCCCTTGGCGGGGCAATGTGGCTTTGTGATATCGGCAGGCGCCAAAGCGCCCTCGGCATGACGAACGGCAGCCCGGGCATCGATCGTGCCCGGGCCGCGTCGAGGGGGTCAGATGCCCGGCAGGCGCTGGCGGATGCTTTCCACCAGGGTATCCAGGCTGGCACTGTCCTGGGTGTCGACGCGCTTGCTGTGGGCCTGTTCGTCGGCGTCCAGGGCTTCGCGTCCGGCCTGTTGGGCCTGCACCACTTCGAGGGTGGCGTCGGACGGGTCGCCGCCTTGCGCCTGGCGCTGGGCCAGCCAGCCGGCGATCACGCTTTCCGGCGCTTGGCAGTCGAGGATCAGGTAGGGCACCCCGGTGTCGTCGGCGATATGGCGCGCGGCCTGGCGCTGGGCGTGCTTGAGGAAGGTGGCGTCGAGCACCACCGGGTAGCCGGCGCGGAGGATGTCGCCGGCCAGGGCGTTGAGGCGCTCGTAGGTGGCCGCGCTGGATTCGGCATTGTAGATGCCGCCTTGCAGGGCGCCGCGCTGGGCTTGCTGCTGTTCGCCGAACAGGCGCTTGCGCTCCACGTCCGAGCGCAGGCGGATGGCGCCCAGGGCCTCGACCAGGCGCAGCGCCACCGAGCTCTTGCCCACTGCGGAAACGCCCATGGTCAGGGCCAGGAAGCGCGAGGGGATGGCGCTGTAGCTCTCCGCCAGGTTGGCGTAGTTGCGGTACTGGCGCAGGGTCGCGGCCTTCTGCACGGCGTCGTTCTGGTGGGCCAGGCTGAACAGGGCGATCTTGGCCCGCACCAGGGCGCGGTAGGCCTTGTAGAAGTTGAGGATTTCCAGGGACTGGTAGTCGCCGGTCTGCTCCAGGTACTGGCTGACGAAGCGCCGCGAATGGCACTTCAGGCCGCGGTCCTCGAGGTCCATGGCGAGGAAGGCGTAGTCGGCGCAGACGTCGGTGAAGCGGAACGGCTCGTTGAACTCGATGCAGTCGAACAGCACCACCTGGCCGTCGATCAGCGCGGCGTTGCCCAGGTGGATGTCGCCGTGGCATTCGCGGATGAAGCCGTTCGCCTTGCGCGCCTGCAGCAGCGCTTCCAGGCGGTCGTAGGAGCTTTCGGCCCAGGCTTCCAGGGCGTCCAGCTGCAGCAGGTCGGCCTTGTCGCTGAGCAGCGGGCGGATCTGTTCGAAGTTCTGCCGCACCGGTGCCATCACCGCCTCGGCCGAGCCCAGCGGGTTGTCCTGCGGCACCTGCGGGGTGCGCAGGTGGAAGCCGGCGATCTGCTTCGCCAGGGCGTCGATGTGCTCGGAGCTCAGCTCGCCGCGCGTCTGCACCTCGCTGAGCAGGGCGTTCTGCGGGAATTCGCGGCACTTGAGCGCGTATTCGATCGCCGGGCCTTCACCGCCCAGTTGTGGCGCGGCCTCGCTGCCGGTGATCGGCAGCACTTCCAGGTACAGGCCTTCGGTGAGGCGCTGGTTCAGGCGCAGTTCCTCCTCGCAGAAGTGCTTGCGCGCCGCGAGGTCGGTGAAGTCGAGGAAGCCGAAGTTCACCGGCTTCTTGATCTTGTAAACGTACTGGCCGGTGAGCAGGACCCAGGAAATGTGGGTTTCGATGACCCGCACCTGCTCCACCGGGTGGGGGTACAGGGCAGGGTTCTGCAGGGCAGCGATCAGAGTCTGGCTCACGGGATATTGTCCTTGGCTGTCCGGATTCGGGAGGCAGGCATTATGGCGGCATCGCCGGTGGCTGCAAACTTGCCTGGCGCCGCAGGCAACCAATCGGCCGCCCGCTGGTCGAAGCTGCGTCGCTTTGGCCGGGGCACTTCCGCGCGCCTGCGACAGAGCCCGGACACCGCCTCGCGCGGCGTCTGTCCCCTGTGGATAAAGTACGTATAATGCGCCGCCATGACGCGTCCCCGATCCCCCCGTTCCCGTAAGAATCAAAAAGCAGCTCCGTCGCGCAAGTGGCTGGGCTGGCTGCTCAAGCTCAGCCTCGTCGGCCTGGTCGTGCTGGCCGGTTTCGCCGTGTACCTCGATGCGGTCGTGCAGGAGAAGTTCTCCGGCAAGCGCTGGACCATCCCGGCCAAGGTCTATGCCCGGCCGCTGGAGCTGTTCGTCGGCCTGAAGCTGAACAAGGACGACTTCCTCCAGGAACTCGGCGCCCTGGGCTACCGCCGCGACGGCACGGTCAGCGGCCCGGGCATGGTGGCCGTGTCCGGCGGCACGGTCGACCTCAATACCCGCGGCTTCCAGTTCTACGAGGGCGCCGAGCCCGCGCAGCGCATCCGCGTGCGTTTCTCGGGCGACTACGTGGCCGGCCTGTCCCGCGCCGACGGTTCCAAGCTGGACGTGGCGCGCATGGAGCCGCTGCTGATCGGCGGCATGTACCCCTCGCACAACGAAGACCGCATCCTCATCAAGCTGGACGAGGTGCCGCCGTACCTGGTCGACACCCTGGTGGCGGTGGAAGACCGCGACTTCTGGTCCCACCACGGCGTCTCGCTGAAGTCCATCGCCCGCGCCGTCTGGGTCAACGCCAGCGCCGGGCAGCTGCGCCAGGGCGGCAGCACCCTGACCCAGCAGCTGGTGAAGAACTTCTTCCTGACCAACGAGCGCAGCCTCAGCCGCAAGCTCACCGAAGCCATGATGGCGGTGCTGCTGGAGCTGCACTACGACAAGCGCGAGATCCTCGAGGGCTACCTCAACGAGGTGTTCCTCGGCCAGGACGGCCAGCGTTCGGTGAACGGCTTCGGCCTGGCCAGCCAGTACTTCTTCAGCCAGCCGCTGGCCGAGCTCAAGCTGCCGCAGATCGCGCTGCTGGTGGGCATGGTCAAGGGGCCGTCCTACTACAACCCGCGGCGCAACCCGGAGCGCGCCATGGAGCGGCGCAACGTGGTGCTCGACGTGCTCGCCGAGCAGGGCGTGATCACCCCCGAGCAGGCCGCGGCGGCCAAGCAGGCGCCCCTGGGCGTGACGCGCCAGGGCAGCATGGCCAACAGCTCGTACCCGGCGTTCCTCGACCTGGTGAAGCGCCAGCTGCGCCAGGACTACCGCGAGGAAGACCTGACCGAGGAAGGTCTGCGCATCTTCACCAGCTTCGACCCCATCCTGCAGTACAAGGCGGAAACCGCGGTCAGCGAGACCTTCAAGCGCTTCGCCGGGCGCAAGGGCCTGGACCAGACGGAAACCGCGATGGTCGTGACCAATCCGGAGACCGGCGAGGTGCAGGCGCTGATCGGCAGCCGCGATTCGCGCTTCGCCGGCTTCAACCGCGCGGTGGACGCCACCCGGCCGATCGGCTCGCTGGTCAAGCCGGCGGTCTACCTGACCGCCCTCGAACGGCCCAGCCAGTACACCCTGACCACCTGGATCCAGGACCAGCCGTTCTCCATCAAGGGCAAGGACGGCCAGGTGTGGACGCCGAAGAACTACGAAGGCAGCTCCAACGGCACCATCTTCCTCTACCAGGGGCTGGCGCGTTCGCTGAACCTGTCCACCGCCAAGCTGGGCCTGGACCTGGGCGTGCCCAACGTGCTCAAGACCCTCGAACGTCTGGGCGTGCAGGTGGACTGGCCGGCCTACCCGTCGATGCTGCTGGGCGCCGGCGCCATGACGCCGATGCAGGTGGCGACCATGTACCAGACCATCGCCAGCGGCGGCTTCAACACCCCGCTGCGCAGCATCCGCAGCGTGGTCGCCGCCGACGGCCAGCCGCTCAAGCGCTATCCGTTCCAGGTCCAGCAGCGCTTCGACTCGGGCTCCATCTACCTGCTGCAGAACGCCATGCAGCGGGTGATGCGCGAGGGCACCGCGCGCTCGGCCTACAACCAACTGCCGTCGAACCTGACCCTGGCGGGCAAGACCGGCACCACCAACGACTCCCGCGACAGCTGGTTCTCCGGTTTCGGCCAGGACCTGCTGGCGGTGGTCTGGCTGGGCCGCGACGACAACGGCAAGACGCCCTTCACCGGCGCCACCGGCGCGTTGCAGATCTGGACCAGCTTCATGCGCAAGGCCGACCCCCTGCCGCTGGACATGCCGATGCCGGATAATGTCAGCATGGCCTGGGTCGATCCGCGTACCGGCCAGGGCAGCGACGCCAATTGTCCGGGCGCCGTGCAGATGCCCTATATTCGCGGAAGCGAGCCGGCGCCCGGCGCCGGCTGTGGCAACAACCAGACGCCGGCCGGCGAGGTCATGGACTGGGTCCGTGGCTGGCTGAACTGAGGCGAGAGGATTCGAAGTGAAAAACGCGTGGTTTGCCGTGGCTGCCGCCGCGGCCGTGCTGTCCGGCTGCGCTTCCCCGCAGCAGGGCGCCATCCCGGTACGGGATTCCGGCACCTCGGTGTCCAACCAGGAGCGGGTCGGCTATTCCAATGCCAACCGCCCGGCCAATGCCAGCACCGCGCCGAGCGCGGCCTCGCAGCCAGCGGGTGATTCCGGCGTGACCGTGATGGTGCCCCAGGATGCCGGCATGGCACCGATCCAGACCTTCCCGGCGCAGAGCGGCGCGGCGCCGCTGTCCACCGGCCCGATCACATCCGGCAGCGTCCCCGCGGCCCCCGCCGCCAGCGCACCGAGCAACATCAGCGCCACCGGCGGTTTCAGCCAGCAGACCTACCAGCAGCCGGTCTACCAGCAGCAACAGCCCAGCTACCAGCAGCAGGCCCCGGCCGCGCCGGTGCAGGCGCCGTCGGGCATTCCTTCGCGCAACGCGCCGCTGGCCGCCGACGAGCAACTCGATGGCCCGGTCCTGGCGCTGCTCACCACCGCCCAGCAACAGCAGGGCGGCGGCGACCTCAACGGCGCCTCGGCCAGCCTGGAGCGCGCCCAGCGCATCGCCCCGCGCGAGCCGCAGGTGCTCTACAAGCTCGCCCAGGTGCGCCTGGCCCAGGGCGACGCCGCCCAGGCCGAACAGGTGGCGCGCCGCGGCCTGTCGCTGGCCAATGGCCGGCCGACGCTGCAGGCCAGCCTGTGGGACGTGATTGCCAAGGCCCGCGAGGCCCAGGGTGACGCGGCCGGCGCGGCTACCGCGCGGCAGAACGCCAAGGCAACGCTGTGATGGACGATCGCCTGCCGGCCGTGGCCGACCAGCTCCTGCTGATCGAGCGGGAGCTGCGCGCGCTGTCGCTGTGGGGGGAGCAGCCGCCCTCGGAGGAGGCGCTGGCCAGCCAGGAGCCGTTCTGCGTGGATACGCTGGAGCTGGAGGAATGGCTGCAGTGGATTTTCCTGCCGCGCATGAAGCTGATCATCGAGACGGGCGCGCAGCTGCCGCGCGCCTCGGGCATTCGCGCCATCGCCGAAATGGTCTACGTGGACGAGGGCGAACACATGCACGCCCTGTTCGAGGCCCTGGGCGAGTTCGACCGGCTGATCGGCGAGGCGCCCTGAGCCGCGCCTACGCGCCTGTCAGTTGCAGTTCTTCTGCAGGTCCTGCTCGGTCTGGGTGATGCGGGCCTGCCGCTCTTCTTCCGGGATGCGCCGCATCTCGCCGTCGTCGTCGGCCACCCGCACCCGCGGGTTGTTCTTCAGCTGCGCCAGGTTGGTCCGCAGGGTGTCGCAGTAACGCGCGCGCTCGGCCTCCTGCTGGGCGACCTCCTGGCGCACCTTCTCGTCGGCGGCCTTCTGCTTGTCGCTGGCCGAAGGCGCTGGCGCGGGAGCCGGCCTGGGCGGCAGCGGGAAGCCCGAGGGCGGCGGGGCGACC
The DNA here is from genome assembly GCF_000725445.1 of Pseudomonas sp. AAC. Lineage (NCBI taxonomy): Bacteria > Pseudomonadati > Pseudomonadota > Gammaproteobacteria > Pseudomonadales > Pseudomonadaceae > Pseudomonas > Pseudomonas sp. AAC. The sequence goes on from NZ_KL647095.1 coordinate 972,542, forward strand.
TTGGTGTCCACGGTGGCGGCTTCGGCGCCCTGCGGCGGCTGCGCGCCAAAATGCGTGACGCCCTGGGCGTCGACCCACTTGTATACCTGGGCGGCCATCAGCGGAGCACTCAGGGCGAACATCAGGGCGCCCATCACAATCGTCCGTCGCATGCGGTTTCGGTCCTTGGATGCGGAAACTGCGGGTAACTATAACCAAAAGTGTCGATGCGTCCGCAGAGAAAGATCACAACCTGCGTTAGACACAAATCCATATATGGCTTGACTTGACGCGGCCGAATCAGAAGAATCCAAGGTTCGCTGCAGTGGGCCGGCCGCAAGCTGGTTTTACTCGGCAGACAAGAGGCGCTACCCGCGCCGCTAAGTTTCACCCTGCTTCGCGTTACCTCGCGCTGGGTGGAGGCCCTCCGTAACACACCAGGTGCGCCTCCAAGTTCTGCTCATTCGGCAGTCGACGTAGCCGGCGATTACATTCGCCCAATTGTCTGCCGGGCAGCCAACCAAGTTTCGGTCCCCCGCCCCTGGGAGATCGTTTAGCGTTCTAGAGGTGACAACGTGGAGCTTTTATCCGGCGCTGAAATGGTCGTCCGCTCGTTGCGTGACGAAGGCGTTAAGTACATCTACGGGTACCCGGGCGGTGCCCTCCTGCACATCTACGACGCTCTCTTCAAAGAGAACGACGTGACCCACATTCTCGTGCGTCACGAGCAGGCCGCTACCCACATGGCCGACGGCTATGCGCGCGCCACCGGCAAGCCCGGCGTGGTCCTGGTGACCTCCGGCCCCGGCGCGACCAACGCCATCACCGGCATCGCCACCGCCTACATGGACTCCATCCCGATGGTGGTGATCTCCGGCCAGGTGTCGAGCAACATGGTCGGCACCGACGCCTTCCAGGAAACCGACATGGTCGGCATTTCCCGGCCGATCGTGAAGCACAGCTTCATCATCAAGCACCCTTCGGAAATCCCCGAGGTCATCAAGAAGGCCTTCTACATCGCCCAGTCCGGCCGTCCCGGCCCGGTGGTGATCGACATTCCGAAGGACATGGGCGACCCGACGCAGAAGTTCGAGTACGCCTACCCGAAGAAGGTCAAGCTGCGCTCCTACAGCCCCGCGGTCCGCGGCCACTCCGGCCAGATCCGCAAGGCCGCCGAGCTGCTGCTGTCGGCCAAGCGCCCGATCATCTATTCCGGTGGCGGCGTCATCATGGGCAATGCCTCCGAGCCGCTGACCGAAGTGGCGCGCCTGCTCAACGTCCCGGTGACCAACACCCTCATGGGCCTGGGCGGCTTCCCCGGCAACGACCGCCAGTTCGTCGGCATGCTCGGCATGCACGGCAGCTACACCGCCAACCTGGCGATGCACCACGCGGACGTGATCTTCGCCGTCGGCGCGCGCTTCGATGACCGCGTCATCAACGGCGAGACCGCGGCCAAGTTCTGCCCGAACGCCAAGATCATCCACGTCGACATCGACCCGGCCTCGATCTCCAAGACCGTCAAGGCCGACATCCCGATCGTCGGCCCGGTGGACAGCGTGCTGGCCGAGATGGCCACCATCCTCAAGGAAATCGGCGAGACGCCGAACAAGGAAGCCCTCGCCGCCTGGTGGAAGCAGATCGACGAGTGGCGCGGCAACCGCGGCCTGTTCCCCTACGACAAGGGCGACGGCAGCATCATCAAGCCGCAGAGCGTCATCGAGACCCTCTGGGAAGTCACCGGCGGCGACGCCTTCGTGGCTTCCGACGTGGGCCAGCACCAGATGTTCGCCGCCCAGTACTACCGCTTCAACAAGCCCAATCGCTGGATCAACTCCGGCGGCCTGGGCACCATGGGCTTCGGTTTCCCCGCGGCCATGGGCGTGAAGCTGAACTTCCCGGAGGCCGACGTGGCCTGCGTGACCGGCGAAGGCAGCATCCAGATGAACATCCAGGAGCTGTCGACCTGCCTGCAGTACGACCTGCCGGTGAAGATCGTCAACCTGAACAACGGTGCGCTGGGCATGGTCCGCCAATGGCAGGACATGCAGTACAACAGCCGCTACTCGCACTCCTACATGGAATCCCTGCCTGACTTCGTCAAGCTGGCCGAGGCCTATGGCCACGTCGGTATGCGCATCACCGACCTCAAGGACCTGAAGCCGAAGATGGAAGAGGCGTTCGCCATGAAGAACCGCCTGGTCTTCCTCGACATCCAGGTCGACACCAGCGAGCACGTCTATCCGATGCAGATCCGCGGCGGTGCGATGCGCGACATGTGGCTGAGCAAGACGGAGCGTACCTGATCATGCGACACATCATTTCCCTGCTGCTGGAAAACGAACCCGGCGCGCTGTCCCGCGTGGTCGGCCTGTTCTCCCAGCGCAACTACAACATCGAGACCCTGACCGTGGCGCCGACCGAGGACCCGACCCTGTCGCGCCTCACCCTGACCACGGCCGGGCATGACGAAGTCATCGAGCAGATCACCAAGAACCTCAACAAGCTGATCGAGGTGGTGAAGCTGGTGAACCTGTCGGAAAGCGCCCACATCGAGCGCGAGCTGATGCTGGTGAAGATCAAGGCCACCGGCGCCCAGCGCGCCGAGGTCAAGCGCACCACCGACATCTTCCGCGGGCAGATCGTCGACGTCACCAGCAGCGTCTACACCGTGCAGCTGGCCGGCACCAGCGACAAGCTCGACAGCTTCATCCAGGCCATCGGTACCGCTGCGATCATCGAGACGGTGCGCACCGGCGTGACCGGCATCGCCCGCGGCGACAAGACTCTCAGCATCTGAATTTGAAAGACGGCCCACGAGGCCACTAGACCAGGGGATTACCCAAATGCGCGTTTTCTACGATAAAGACTGTGACCTCTCCATCATCCAGGGCAAGAAAGTTGCCATCATCGGTTACGGTTCCCAGGGCCACGCCCATGCCTGCAACCTGAAAGACTCCGGCGTCGACGTCACCGTCGGCCTGCGTTCGGGCTCGCCGTCCGCCGTCAAGGCGCAGAACCACGGCCTGAAAGTCGCCGACGTGGCCAGCGCCGTCGCCGCCGCCGACCTGGTGATGATCCTGACCCCGGACGAGTTCCAGGGCCGCCTGTACAAGGACGAGATCGAGCCGAACCTGAAGAAGGGCGCTACCCTGGCCTTCGCCCACGGCTTCTCCATCCACTACAACCAGGTCGTACCGCGCGCCGACCTCGACGTGATCATGATCGCGCCGAAGGCTCCGGGCCACACTGTGCGTTCCGAGTTCGTCAAGGGCGGCGGCATCCCCGACCTGATCGCCATCTACCAGGACGCTTCGGGCAATGCCAAGAACGTCGCCCTGTCCTACGCCTGCGGCGTCGGCGGCGGCCGTACCGGCATCATCGAAACCACCTTCAAGGACGAGACCGAAACCGACCTGTTCGGCGAGCAGGCCGTTCTCTGCGGCGGTTGCGTCGAGTTGGTGAAAGCCGGTTTCGAAACCCTGGTCGAAGCCGGCTACGCGCCGGAAATGGCCTACTTCGAGTGCCTGCACGAACTGAAGCTGATCGTCGACCTCATGTACGAAGGCGGCATCGCCAACATGAACTACTCGATCTCCAACAACGCCGAGTACGGCGAGTACGTGACCGGCCCGGAAGTCATCAACGCCGAATCCCGTGCTGCCATGCGCAATGCCCTGAAGCGCATCCAGAACGGCGAATACGCCAAGATGTTCATCAGCGAAGGCGCCACCAACTACCCGTCGATGACCGCCTACCGCCGCAACAACGCGGCCCATGGCATCGAAGTCATCGGCGAGCAGCTGCGCGCCATGATGCCCTGGATCGCCGCCAACAAGATCGTCGACAAGTCCAAGAACTAAGGGCTTAGCGACACTCGAAGAAACGCGGCCCCGGCCGCGTTTTTTCGTTCTTGCCCGGGGTTCTGGTATAAAGCCTGTGCGCCCGGGCGTCCGTGCCCCGCGCTCGATCTTTTTCCGCTGAGTTCCCTAAGGAAGTCTCCATGAGTGAAGGTCCCGAGGAGCCGAACAAGGCCTCCGAAGAAACCGAAAGCCTGCTGCCCATCGACGAGCACGTCGAGGAAGGGCACGACGCCGACGGCCGCAAGGTGCGCCACCGCGGCATCTACTTGCTGCCCAACCTGTTCACCACCGCGGCGCTGTTCACCGGCCTGTACGCCATCATCAACGCCATGAGCGGCGACTTCTCCAACGCCGCCATCGCCATCTTCGTCGCCATGGTCCTGGATGGCCTGGACGGTCGCGTCGCGCGCCTGACCAACACCCAGAGCGCCTTCGGCGCCGAGTACGACTCGTTGTCGGACATGGTCGCCTTCGGCGTGGCCCCGGCGCTGGTCGCTTTCGAGTGGGCGCTGAGCAGCCTGGGCAAGGTCGGCTGGATGGTCGCCTTCATCTATGTGGCCGGCGCCGCGCTGCGCCTGGCGCGCTTCAACACCCAGGTGGGCAAGGCCGACAAGCGCTACTTCATCGGCCTGGCCAGCCCGGCCGCCGCCGCCCTGGTGGCCGGCACCGTGTGGGCCTTCGCCGACTTCGACATCCAGGGCGCCAAGGTCTCCCTGCTGGTCGCGCTGATGGTCGCCGCCGCCGGCATGCTGATGGTCAGCAACATCAAGTACCACAGCTTCAAGGATCTCGACCTGCGCGGCCGCGTGCCCTTCGTGGCGATCCTGGTGGTGGTGCTGGCCTTCGCCGTGGTCTTCACCGACCCGCCGCGCATCCTGCTGCTGCTGTTCCTCGCTTATGCCGCGTCCGGTCCGGTGCAATACTTGTTGCAATTGCGCCGTCGCCGCCGTCCGAGCTGATGTAATTTCCCCCGGGCTCCGCAGTCTATTGGCGCACATAGCCAGTCGTTGCGGAGCCCGCCATGCTGATCCGTATTGCCCGACCTTCCGCTTGCCACGAGTCGGAAGTCACCCCCGAAACCCTCTATCTCTCCCGCCGCCGTTTCCTCGCCGCCAGTGCGGCAGGTGCCGCCCTTGCCGGTCTGCCGGCCATGGGGTTGGCTGATCCTTCCCGCTATGCCGATGTGGAAGCCGCTGCGAGCACACCGGGCTGGTTCAGTGAGAAGCTGCCGGCGATCAAATGGGATGCCGTCACCGTGCAGGGGGAGAGCATCACCCCCTTCAAGGATGCGACCACCTATAACAACTTCTACGAGTTCGGCCCGGACAAGGGCGACCCGGCCGCCAACGCCGGCGCGCTGAGGACCGAGCCCTGGTCGGTGGTGATCGATGGCGAGGTGGCGAAGCCCGGCAAGTACGCCCTAGAGGACTTCATCAAGCCCTACCAGCTGGAAGAGCGCATCTACCGCCTGCGCTGCGTGGAGGCCTGGTCGATGGTCATCCCCTGGATCGGCTTCCCGCTGTCGGAGCTGATCAAGCGTGTCGAGCCGACGGGCAACGCCAAGTACCTGCGCTTCGAAACCCTGGTCGATCGCGAGCGCATGCCCGGCGTGCAATCCAATTTCGCCCTGATCGACTGGCCCTACGTGGAGGGCCTGCGGATGGATGAGGCCATGCACCCGCTGGCGATTCTCGTCGTGGGCATGTACGGCCGCATCCTGGCCAACCAGAACGGCGCGCCGCTGCGCCTGATAGTGCCGTGGAAATACGGCTTCAAGGGCGCCAAGTCGATCATCCGCATCAGCTTCGTTGCCGAGCAGCCGAAGACCACCTGGGAAAGCCTGGCGCCCGACGAGTACGGCTTCTACGCCAACGTCAACCCGACGGTGGACCACCCGCGCTGGAGCCAGGCTCGCGAGCGGCGCCTGCCCAGCGGACTATTCAGCCCCAATGTTCGTCCCACCCTCATGTTCAACGGCTACGCCGACGAAGTGGCCTCGCTGTACGCGGGGATGGACCTGAGGAAGAACTATTGATGCAGATGCGCAATCCCATCTGGCGCGCCAGCGTATTCCTGCTGGCGCTGATACCGCCGCTCTACTGGCTGTACCTGGCCTGGATCTTCGCCCTGGGGCCCGACCCGGGCAAGGCGCTGGTCGACAACCTGGGGCAGGGCGGCCTGGTCCTGTTGCTGCTGACCCTGGCCATGACCCCGCTGCAGAAGCTGACGCGCTGGAACGGCTGGATCCTGGTGCGCCGGCAGCTCGGCCTGTGGTGTTTCGCCTATATATGCCTGCATCTGTGCGCCTACCTGGTGTTCATCCTCGGTCTGGACTGGACGCAACTGGGCGTCGAATTACGCAAGCGGCCCTATATCATCGTCGGGACCCTGGGTTTCCTGGGCCTGTTGCCGCTGGCCCTGACCTCGAACAAATACAGCATGCGCAAACTGGGCAGCGGCTGGAAGAAGCTGCACCGGCTGGTCTATGTCATCCTCGCCCTGGGGCTCCTGCATATGCTGTGGGTGGTGCGTTCGGACATCGAGCGCTGGTCGCTATATGCAGCCATAGGCGTATTCCTGCTGTTGCTGCGCCTGCCGCCGGTGGCGCGGCAATTGCCGGCGCTGCGGGCCCGTTTCGCATCCCGCTGAAGAAACTTTCAGAAAAGTGTTGACGGGCATTCTGAAGTCCCTATAATGCGCACCACTCCCAGCGATGAAGCGCTGAAAGAGCTTGAAAATCAAGCACTTAAGCAGGTTCGAAGTTGAGAGTGGTGATCAGGCGGGTGGTTCACTCGCCGCCTTTGGGTTCGACAGCTGCTCCGGCAGCGAGCCAAAAGGGAGATCGCCGAGGTGCTTGACAGCGAGCCTGATCGCTGTAGAATGCGCCTCCCGCTGACGAGAAGCTCCGGCCGATCGAAAGCGCAAGCGGTTGAGTAGGAACGAAAAATTCTGAAAATAACGCTTGACGAAATAAGAGGTTGGCGTAGAATGCGCGGCCTCGGTTGAGACGAAAGCCTTAACCAACTGCTCTTTAACAAGTTGAATCAAGCAATTCGTGTGGGTGCTTGTGAGTTAAGACTGGTGATCGCAAGATTATCAGCATCACAAGTAACACTCGTGAATTCGAGAGTTTTTTGCGATTGCTGAGCCAAGTTTAGGGTTTTCTCAAAACCCGATCAGTATTGAACTGAAGAGTTTGATCATGGCTCAGATTGAACGCTGGCGGCAGGCCTAACACATGCAAGTCGAGCGGATGAGGGGAGCTTGCTTCCTGATTCAGCGGCGGACGGGTGAGTAATGCCTAGGAATCTGCCTGGTAGTGGGGGACAACGTTCC